>JAVKFT010000001.1:0-458787 GCA_040223655.1 Thalassobaculaceae bacterium
TCGCGGCAACAACGGCTCGATCCGGCCCCACTCCGCATCGCTCAGCCAGTACAGACCCTTCATACAAGCCTCCTAACGTTGGGAAGCTTGAATCACGGATCCCTCTCAGACGGAATCCCTATTGAGTACGAACCCTAGCCGCCCCGGGCGGCCCTCCACGCGGAACTTACGGCTCGTTCACCCGGTCCAGCGGGTAGATCGGCCGGCGCACCTTCTTGAAATCGAGGATCGAGTTGTCCGACGTGGTGACCCCGTCGCCGTCGAGCGTGATCGTCTCCTTGCCCAGATCCCCGAAGCCGGCCCGGTAGTGGATGCGGGACTTCAGCAGGAGGTAGCGTTTGTGCTGCGGCTGGATGCCGACCGAGGTGAAGACGCCGACATCCCAGGGCTCGTGATGGTTCGAGGTGATGACAATCTCGACCTTGCCGGTGTCGAGTACGGCGCTGTGACCCATCGAGACCTGAACGCCGGTGTACATCGGCCCGCGCACGATCCAGCGCCCGTCGGTCAGGGTCTTCACCGTGCCGGTGATCTCCAGCGGGCGGCCCTTCATGTCGATTGACGGCATGTCGGTCTTGCCGCCGAGTTTCAGGGTGAGCGTCGCGCCGATCCCGGCCTTCTGCATCTGCTTCACGGCCTCCGGGTCGTAGACCGCGGCGACGGCGACATCCTCGAGGCCCTGGGCGATGACCTCCTCTATTACCGTCATGACGTCCTGGGTGCCGCCGGAGCCGGTGTTGTCCGCATGGTCGAGCAGAAGGGTCGGCCCGCCATCCGTCGTCAGGGTGTCGATCTCCTTCGCCCGGGCCACCGCCTGCTCCAGCGGCTCGTGCTGATAGACGAACTCCTCGCGGCGCTTCCACATCTCCTCGACCAGCCGGTCGCGCCAGCGGTCGGCGAGCGCCTGGTCGCCGTCGGTCACGACGACGACGCTCGACCCCGCGTCGTGAAAGTCGGCCAGCGGGAATCCGCCGAACACGGTCGCAGCGAGCACCTTGGGGTCCTCTTCGGCCTCGCGGGCGAGCGCCAGGAGCGTCTTCATCGGCTCGTCGTCATGGCCCATGCGCAGGGTCTGCGCGAGAAGGGCGGGCTGGCCCCAGGCCATGACCGGATTCACCTCGCCGGCGATGGTCCGCATCAGCACGTGGGCGATCTGGCTGCCGACCTCGACCATGTCGATATGGGGGTAGGTCTTGTAGCCGATCAGGCAGGTGCAGTTATCGACCATCTTCTGGGTCAGGTTGGTGTGGAGGTCATAGGTCACCGCGATCGGGATGCCGGGAGCGATCTCGCGGATCCTCTCCAGCAGCGTGCCTTCGCCGTCGTCTGTGGTCTCGGCGACCATGGCGCCGTGCAGGTCGAGCAGGCAGGCGTCCACGCCCTCGCGCACCGCGTCCAGGATCTTGCCGGTCAGGAACTCGTAGGCCTCGGCCCTCACCGGTCCCGACGGCATGGCCTCGGCGGCGACCGGCGTGACGACCTCGTGGCCGGCAGCCTCGGCGATGTCCAGATAGGCGCCGAACGGCATGCCGGTGCCCTTGTAGGCTTTGTAGGCCGCCTCGCCGACATACCCGCCCCAGGCCATGAACCGGTCCAGATCGGTGACCACGGGCGAGAAGGTGTTGGTCTCGTGCTTCATCATGGCAACGAGCAGGCGCATGGGACGGCTCCGGGCTGCTTGGGTAGCGGATCGCTTCGACACCACAGGGATCTTGTGGGCTTGCGCGGCGCTTGTCGAGGTGCCGGGACTACCCTGAGGCGTCGGCGACGATCTCCACCTCCGCCACCAGGGGCCGGTGATCGGACGCGGTGCGGGCCAAGGCGCTCGCCGGTACCCGGACGTCGCGCAGATGCATCCTGTCGTTCATCAGGATCCGGTCGAGCGCCAAGACGGGTAGGCGGCTCGGGAAGGTGGGCAGACGGCGCACTGCGCCAATATGCTGGCCGAGCGCGCGGCTCAAGAGGCGGACCACCGGGGAGAGCGGCAGCCAGTCGTTGAAGTCGCCGAGGATCACCGTCGGCATGTCCGCGGTCTCCGAGGCCAGGTCGCCGATAAGACGCGCCTGGGCCCGGCGTTCGCCGTGGCCGAGGCCGAAATGGCTGGCGACGACCCGGATCGGGCCGTCCGGCGCGGCAACGGTGGCGGCGATGGCGTTGCGCGGTTCGCGCCAGGGATGGGCGAGGTCGGCGATGCGCCAATCCGTCAGGGGCCAGCGCGACAACAGAAGGTTGCCGTAGCGGCGTCGCTCGTCCTGGATCGCCGGCCCTTCGACGGCATGGCCGCCGAACGCGTCGGCCAGGGCCGCGAAGTGGTCCGGGCGCGTACCCGGTATGTCGCCCGGGCCGGAGACTTCCTGCAGGGCGACGATCTCCGCTCCGGTCTCCTCGATCGTCCGGGCGATGCGCGAGACGTCGCGCACGCCGTCGGCACCGACCGCATCATGGGTGTTGAAGGTCGCGACGGTCAGAGGCATCGGGCTAGTCGTCGTCGGACCCGTCGTCGGTATCCGGGGTGATCGTGTTGACCACCCGCTGAAGCAGGATGCTGAGCCCGAACCAGGCGACGAGGACACCGACCAGGATCGCCACGCGGGTGATCGTCGGCTCGGCGATGAGCTGCCAGAGGCTCTCGCCCACCGCGGTCAGCGCGACGACGCTGGGAAGCAAGCCGAGGGCCGTTCCGATCACGAAGTCCCAGGGACGGATATGGGTGGCTCCGGCCAGAATGTTGATTAGGGTGAACGGGGCGATGGGCGTCATGCGCAGGGTGAGCACGGCGACGATCCCCTGCCGTCCGATCTTGCCGGACAGGCTCTTCAGCTTGTGCCCCATCAGCCTATGGACGAGCCGGCGCCCGCCCCAGCGGCCGATCCCGTAGGTGAGGATCGCGCCGAGCGTCGTGCCGAAGACGGCGTAGAGCATGGCGACCACCGGCTCGAAGGTCATCGCGGTGAGGACCAGGAGCACGGTGATCGGGAACATGGTGAGGCTCGCCACGGCGTAGACCGCGGCGACCAGCAGCGGCGTCCAGACCGTGCCGGTCAGCCGGTCGAACAGCGGCCCCAGGCGCTCGACATTGGCGAAATCCGCCAGCGGGGTCGTGGTCCAGACGGCGGCGAGGGCGATCAGGCAGAGGATCGTCACCCCGAGCACGATCTTCTGCAGCCGGGGCCGGAAGCTCGGGACCGACTCCATGGACAGGAACCCGAGGGCCCCGTCCTTGAGCTGACGGTCGGGGTCGGCGAGATCGAGCAGGACGCTGGTCGCCGGGTCCAGTTCGAACGCCGCCGGCTCCTCGATCGGCAGCAGGCAGCGACCCTCTCCCTTGCCCGAGCGATAGGTCTCGGCCAGGTCGCGGATCAGACCGCCGAGGCTGGCATGGGCCTCAACACGGCGGGCGAACTCGTCCGGGGAAAGGCCGAGATGCTCGCCGAGCAGGCGATGGCGGATGTCGGCGATGGCGTCGCGACGCTCCCGCGTGTCGCCGATCAGCACCAGATTGGCTTCGGTGTCGAACCGCATCGAGCGGCGGTTGAGATTCGCCGAGCCGACGGTCAGGAACCGGTCGTCCACGATCATGAGCTTGGAATGGACCATGACCGAGGCGGTGGTTCCGTCCGCGGCGCGCGTCACCGGAGCCACCAGCGTAACCCTGTCGAGCACGCCGGCCTCCTCGAGCTGGGCGCGGAACATGCGGCGTCCGCCGCCCATGGACTTGGTCTCGAGCCAGGTGTTCTGGACGGCGGGCGTGATGATCACGACCTCGAGCTCGGGGCGCTCCTCCAGACGCTGGGTCAGGGCCCGGGCGATACCCGGTGCCGTGATGAACTGGTTCTCGATGAACACCAGCCGCTCGGCGTGGCGGATCGCCTCCTTGTACACCCGCTCGATCTGCCAGACCGCCGGATTGTCGTTGAGCGACGGCTCGGTCAGGGACAGGCCGACCTCGATATCGGTGAACTGGGCGGTCAGACCTTCGGGCCAGATGTCGCCGGGCGCGTCGATCTCGGGAATGTCGTCGGGATCGACCGCCCGCCAGCGCCGGCGGACCAGATCGCCGAGCATGCGGGCCGCGGGGCCGGTGACGGCCATATGAGTGTCGTGGAACGGCGTGTAGATCCCGCCCTTGGGGGAAACCCGGCGCGGATCCTCGGGGATGTGCCCTGTCGTGTCCCAGCGCTCCCGGGTGACGTCCAGGCCGCCGCAGAAGCCGATGGCGTCGTCGATCAGCGCGAGTTTCTGGTGATGACACGCGCCGAAGGGCAGCGCGTCGTCGAGCCGCATGTGCACCCGGGACGAGGTGGTCAGCATCAGGTTCACGGTCGGCAGGGCCTCGCGGTCGCGCACGAACAGCGGGGTGAAGTCCCAGAGCAGCAGCCAGACCTCCAGGTCCGGCTTGCGCTCGATCAGATGCTCCAGCAACGGCTTCAGCCGCGTCGGTACGCCGTCGGCGTCGACGCCCGAGCCGTCATGCATCTGAGGCGCCAGGTCGACCTGGCTGTCCAGGTCCCAGCCGATCAGAACGATGGCGCGTTCGGCCTGCATCATCGCGCTGCGCAGGGCGGCGAAATACTCCTCGCCGTCGACCATCAGCGACGCGCGCTCGGCCCGCGCCGTGGTCGCACAGGTCTCGTCCTGCACCATGACCGTCTCGAACGGAGAGGCGCCGTCAGTCGATTTGGTCATGTCCGTCCGGGTCTCAGCAATGGTTGGAGGCGGCGAAATGCAGGCAATCACACACAATCAAAAGCGGAAGCCATCGAAATGCATCGGTAGGACATCGGTGATCCGGCGGCCATCGTCAAGTTCAACCGCCCGGCCAGGTGTCGCTGAGCCGGTAGCCGCCGGGCCACGGGTCCCTCGGGTCGAGGAGGATCTGCCGGCTATCGGTCAGCCAGGCGCGTCCCTCCAGGGACGGGACGATCCAGTCCTTGCCGTCCCGCCGCTCCGTGGAATCGATCCGGCAATCGAACCGGCTGTCGATCAGCGAGATCCCGGTGAACCGTCTTCCGATGGCAAGCGCCCCCCTGGCATGCAGGACCGCCATCCGCGCCGAGCAGCCCGTCCCGCACGGCGAGCGGTCGATCTTGCCCGGGCGGATCGCCACCGCGTTGCGGCCGATCAGACCGTCGCGGTCAGGCTGAACGGCCCCGGCGATCTGGCAGAACGAGATGTGTCGCCAGTCCGGCAGGTCCGGATGGGCGAACCCGAGCTGCTCGGTCGCCGCCGCCGTTATCCGGGTGCCGATGGTGGCGATGTCGCGCGCCTCGTCCGGCGTCAGGGCGAACCCGAGCGCCTCGGCGGAGGCGATGACGAAACTGTCGCCGCCGAAGGCGGTGTCGACCGTGAGTGTTCCGAGCCCGGCGACTTCCAGGGACGCATCCAGCCGGTCCGCGAAGGACGGCAGGTTCCGTGTCCGCACCCGCTCGACCCTGCCGTCGCGACAGGTGGCGGTCGCTCGGACCAGGCCGCCCGGCGCCTCCAGAACGATCGTCGTCTGCGGCTCCGTCATGGGCAGAATGCCGGTCTCGAGCAGGACGGTGGCGACGCAGATGCTGTTGGATCCCGACATCGGAGGGGTGTCCGCCGGCTCCATGATGATGAAGCCCATGTCGGCGTCCGGGTGTTTCGGCGGGACTAGCAGGTTGACGTGGCGGAAGACGCCGCCGCGCGGCTCGTTCAGCACCAGGTTTCTGAGCGTCTCGTCGGTCGCGATGAAACGGGACTGCTGCCAGAGCGTCTCGCCGGGCGGAGGAGCGACCCCGCCGACGATGACGTCGCCGACCTCTCCCTCCGCGTGGCAGCCGACGATCCGGATCATGGTGGTCGATCGCATGATGCCCTTTCCGGTCGCCGCCGACCCTTCGTCCTACCCCAGGGTCCGACATAGCACGGAGACCTGCGCATGGTGGAGCGAGGACCGGATCCCGACGCCCGGACGTCATAGGGAAGGCCTTCTGATCGGGCGGCTGGCACGCACTTTGCTTTGGTGAGTGGGAGAGGCGACGCCCTCTCTCAACGGAGGATATATCGATGCGACATGTTCCGAAGTTTTCCGACGATTACGGCATCATGCCGATGGACGCGGCCGAGGCCGCCATTCTCTCGGCCGACCTGGACGACGTCATCGACGCGATCGGCGACGACTGGTCGCTGGCGGACACCGAGGAGCTGGATCTCGGCCTGGCCCACTGACATCCGCCGTCCGCCCCACGGGACCGGGTGGCGAACCAGCGGAGTGCGGGTTCGAGTTCCTCGCGCCACAGCCGCCATTCGTGGTCGCCGTCATGGACCCGGAGCTCGACCGGATGGCCGGCGGCGCGGGCCGCGCGGAAGAACCGCAGCGCGCCGTCCCAGAGTCCGAGCCCGTCATGGTCGCCGGTCATCACGTAGAAGCCGGTCTCAAGCGTCGGCGGGATCGTATCCAGCGGCGCGAAGATGTTGGCGGCATTGAACAGCGCCGGGTCGAGCGGCTCGCCGAAAGCCCCGGCGAAGAAGCGGAGTTGGAAGTCCGGAAACTCTGCCGCTGAGCGGACATCCTCGAACACCGCCGGGCTGAAGGCCGCAGCGGCGCCGAAGACCCTCGGATGATGCACCGCCAGCCTGAGCGCCCCATAGCCGCCCATCGACAGGCCCGCGACGAAACGCTGTCCGCGCTCACGCCGGACCGGGTAGATGCGCTCGATAGCGGGGATCAGGTCGTCGATCAGCGCGCGCTCCCAGGCGCCGTGCTTCTCGGAGTCGACGTACCAGGAATTCCCGACCCCCGGCATCACCAGGAGCATCGGGACGGCGTCCGGCATCGCGAACACCCGGTCCGCCGTCGCTTTCGCGCCACCGCCACCGAGCCAGTCCCCGGCGCCACCGCCGAAGCCGTGCAGCAGATAGACGACGGGCAGGGGCCCAATCGTGGCCCCGGTCGACGGGACATACACCCGGACATCGATAGGAGCGCCCAAGGCGGCGCTGTCGATCGAGCGGCTCTCGACCGTCCCGGCTTCGGCCGTTCGGACCGCCAAAACCAGGCAGAGCATAAGGAAAAGACGGATCACTCGGCCGGGGCGGGGTAGCTGGTGGGGGGACCGTTGCCGGTGCGGGACGGGGCCTGCCGGTCAGCCGGTGCCGCGGCATCCCGACGGGCGTCGTGTTCGGCGGCGAGCTTCCGCCACGGCTGCTTCTTGAGCAGCGTGCACCAGTAGGCGAACCCGATGATGATCGCCAGCCCGGCGAGATTCACCAGGGCGACCGTGACCGTCGAGCGGCCGATCTCGTCCAGCACGATACCGGCGACCCGCGACAGGCCCATGCCCAGCAGGAAGACGGCCAGGGAGTTCTGGCCGACGGTGACGATCGGCTTGGCCCAGTTCGAGCGTAGCGCATTCAGCCGCGGATTGACGATGGCGAGCGCCAGATAGGCCAACGCCAGGAAGTGGATATAGCGGAGGAGGCCGAAATCCGTCTTGTCCTGCAGGCCCCAGACCACCTCGCGGACCCAGCGCAGCACCGGGACGTCCTGGGCGATCCCCCAATTGGCGGCCGGGATGCAGGCGATCACGAAGACCGCGGCGGCGATCACCCTCGGACGGGTGATCCTGGGCGCCGGGATCCAGCCGAGGGCGAAGGCGAAGCCGGTGAAGAACAGAAGCTGCCAGGCCAGCGGGTTGAAATACCAGCGGATGCTCTCCTGCTCCGGGTGGGCCGGCAGCATCAGGTCGAAAGCGTGGACGCTGGCATAGACGAGGGCGACGAAAACCATCGCGGCGGTCGGATGGATGCGGGCCAGCGCCATGACCGCCGGCACGAGGATCAGCGCGCCGATATACATCGGCAGGATGTCGAAGTAGTTCGGCACGTAGGTCAGGGTGAACAGGCCGATCAGCCCCTGTCCCGGGTTCTCGAAGAACCAGCCCAGATTGAGCTGGTCGACATAGTTTGTCCCGCTTGGGAAGAGCCCGGTGGCGGCGACGACCAGGGCGGCGATGAATACGAACATCGCGATATGGGCCACGTAGATCTGCCAGACACGAAAGCCGATCCGCGCCGCGCCGTAGGCGAAGTTCGCCTTGGTGAAGGTCGAGCCGAAGGCGAGGGCGGCGGCGAAGCCGGAGCAGAAGACGAACATCTCGGTCGCATCGGACCAGCCGAAGCGCGCCGGAATGTAGTTGGCCCAGACGTTCCCGGGCACATGCGCGATGAAGATGATCAGCATCGCGATGCCGCGGAAGAAATCCAGACGGGGGTCGCGCGGTGCGCGGCCGGGAGCGCTCATGTCCGCTTCCTCGATGGCGGAGACGGCGAGGTCGGGGTCGACCCACGGACTTTCCGCCTGTCTTCAGCCCACAGATATGGCATCGACCGACGCAAAGCCAATCAAGTCCCCGTAAAGCGCTGAGCACGGGTTCGTGAACGCCGGAGGCTGCCCGTTCTCACGTTTAGGTCATACGCCTGCGATCCCACTGGAAGGCGGATACGCCCGACACATATAGAGGCGCGTCCAGGCGTGGGACCGTCGGCCGACCGGTCGGTCGTCCGCGCCGATCCACAGGATCCGTTTTCCGTTTGGAAGGGCTTCATGACTGTCAGCGATTTGGGTGAGGCGGCCTCTATGCGCCCGGCGGAACGGCATTCCCGCACGATCGGCCGCCGCCGCTGGATGTTCTTCGGCCTCGTCACTGCAACCAGCCTCGGCCTGCTCGCGTGGATGACGCGCCTGCTGGGCGGGGACGGGCTCGACGCGCTGGACATCGCCATGCTCGCTCTTTTCGGTGGCACGCTGCCCTGGGTCATCATCGGGCTCTGGAACGCGGTGATCGGCGTCGGTCTGCTGCACCTCAGGAAGGACTGGCTGGCGTCGGTCGTGCCGATCGACGGCCTGGAGGACCAAACATCTGCGGTTACCGCGAAGACCGCGATCGTCATGCCCGTCTACAACGAGGATCCCGCACGGGTCTTCCGCCACCTCAGGGTCGTCGAGAGCTCCCTGATCTCGACCGGTCAGGCCACCGCCTTCGAGATCTTCCTTCTGTCGGACAGCACCGATCCGGACATCGCCGCCGAGGAGGAGCGCCGCTTCGCCGCGTGGCAGGCGGTGTCGCCGGCCTCCGACCGGATCCACTACCGCCGCCGCCGCGACAACACCCGCCAGAAGGTCGGGAACATCGAGGAGTTCTGCGACACCCACGGTGACCGGTTCGAGCATATGATCGTGCTCGACGCGGACAGCCTGATGTCGGGCGACGCCATCGTACGCCTTGTCCGTCTGATGCAGCGCAACCCGCGGCTCGGCATCCTCCAGACTCTGGCGGTCGGGATGCCGTCCTCCAGCGCCTTCGCCCGCATCTTCCAGTTCGGCATGCGCCACGGCATGCGCGCCTACACGACCGGCAGCGCCTGGTGGCAGGGCGACAGCGGTCCGTACTGGGGCCACAACGCGATCCTGCGCATGGCGGCGTTCCGCGCCCATTGCAGGTTGCCGCGCCTGCCCGGCAAGGCGCCGCTCGGCGGCGAGATCCTGAGCCACGATCAGGTCGAGGCGGCGATGATGCGCGCCGCCGGATACGAGGTCCGGGTTCTGCCGATCGAAGGCGGCTCCTACGAGGAGAACCCGCCGAGCCTGCTCGATTTCATCAAGCGCGACCTGCGCTGGTGCCAAGGGAATCTGCAGTATTTCAAGCTCGTCGGCTGGCCGCTCTGGCGGCCGCTCGGCCGGGTGCAGCTCGCGCTCGCGATCCTGATGTACCTGTCCGCGCCGATGTGGCTCGGGTTCATCGCGCTCGGCATGACCCGGCTGTTCGCCGGCGGTCTCGCCCCAGAGAGCGGGGTGGCCTTCTCCGAGGCGCTCTGGTCCGGGATCGAATGGAACGAGGGCGTGGCCCTGTTCGCGACGATGATGGCGATCACCTTCGCGCCGAAGATCATGGGCGTGGTCGATATCATGCTGTCGGCAGCGAAGCGCCGGCGCTACGGCGGCGGCCTGCGGATGACGGCCGGGGCGCTGCTCGAGCTCGTATTCGGCATGTTCGTCGCCCCGGTGGTCGCGGTGGCCCAGAGCATCTTCATCGTGGCGCTTCTGTTCGGCCGGCGCATCACCTGGAACGCGCAGATGCGGGATCCCCGCGACGTCCGCTGGCACCAGGCGCTGGCGACCCTGTGGCCGCAGACCCTCGTCGGCCTGGCCTTTGCCGGAACCCTGGCGGTCCTCGCCCCGTCGGTGCTGCCCTGGGCCGCGCCGATCGTGATGGCCTGGCTTCTGGCGGTCCCGTTCGCCGTGCTCTCCGCGTCGCCGCGTCTCGGCCGGCTCCTTCAGCGGCATCGCCTCTGCGCGATACCGGAGGAGTTCGAGGTCCCGCCGGAGATCGCCGCGGTTCAGGCGCCGCAGGATCGCGAGGATATCGTCGGCGTTCTGGCGGCCGGTGGCCCGGTCGCTCCGATGCTTGCCAACCGCGTTCCCGTTCCGCTGAAGCTCGAACGCTGACCGGGCGGCGGAGCTTGGAGTCGGCCTGGAGTTGACGCGGGCGGTCAGGTCGCGTTGGTTCGGCGTATGACATCCGCCCCTATGACATCTGTCACGACACTCGATCCGCCGCGCTGGGCCGACTGGGAAGAGCTGACGACCGCCGATTTTTCGGCCGGCCTGCCCGCCCGGGCGGTCGCGCTCCTGCCGGTCGCCGCGGTCGAACAGCACGGGCCGCACCTTCCGCTCGGCACCGACGCCATCCTCACGGACGCTGTCGTGGCCGCGGCGCGGGACCGGGGCGTATCCGCCGCCACGCTGCTTCGGATGCCGACCCAGCGCGCCGGCCTGAGCCCGGAACACGCGGCCTTTCCCGGAACCCTGTCGCTGGACGCCGAGACCGTGATCGACGCCTGGACCGCCCTCGGCGCGTCGGCGGCCCGGGCCGGGGTAAGAAAACTGGTGATCCTGAACGGCCATGGCGGTCAGACGGGCCTGGTCGACGTGGTCGCGACCCGCCTACGGGCGGCCCATGGCATGACGGTCGTTCGGGCGACCACTTTCCGGCTGCTCGGCGACGCGGTCGATCTCGGCGCCCGGGAGGCGCGCTACGGCCTGCACGGCGGGCTGCTGGAGACGTCGATGATGATGGCTGCGGTCCCTGGTCTGGTGCGCCGGGACGCGCTGGCCGATTTCGCGAGCGCCGCCGAGGCCTGGGAGAAAGGGTTCGGCGCGCTTGAGGCGGAAGGCGCGACCGGTCTGGGCTGGATGGCGGAAGACCTGAACCCGGCCGGGGTGACCGGCAATGCGGCTGCGGCGACAGCGGAGTTGGGCGAGCGCATCATCGCGGCCATGGCCGACCGGCTGACGGCCGTCATCGACGATCTGGCGAGGTTCGGGGGGCTGGCGTGAGCGTGACCTGGGAGACGCTTCGGGAGGCGATGCTGCAAGCCCGGGAGGTGCGCCGTCTTCAGGGCGACGCAAGGCCGCTGATCGCCGATCTCGGCGCGTTGCGGGCGGAGGGATCGGACATTCCCGGTTTCGGCGCAATGCTCGACCTGATCGAGGCGGCGACGCGCGGGCCGGTCGCCATTGCCCAGAGCGGTCAGACCCTGGACGGCAGGATCGCGACGGCGCGCGGGCATTCCCACTACGTCAACGGGCCGGAGGCGCTCGACCACCTGCATCGGCTGCGCGCCCTGGTCGATGCGGTCGTCGTCGGATCGGGGACGCTGCGGGCCGACGATCCGTCGCTGACGGTGCGGCGCTGCGCCGGCGACAATCCGACCCGGGTGGTGCTGGCGGGGACCGGCAGGGTTCCGAGGGACCGCAAGCTGTTCACCGACGACGCGGCGCCGACCCTGGTCACCGGTGTCGATCTTCCCTGCGAACCGGACGACGACGGTCATGTGGACCCGCGCGGGGTCTTGGAGAGCCTGTCGGCCTTCGGTCTCGACGTCGTGCTGGTGGAGGGCGGAGCGAAGACTGTGTCGCACTTCCTGGCGGCGGGGTGTCTCGACCGGCTGCATCTCCTGGTGGCGCCGACCATTCTCGGCTCGGGCCGCGAGGGGTTCGTTCTCGACCCGGTAGAGACCATGGACGAGGTCCGCCGGTTCTCCGCCAGCCGCTACGATCTCGGTGCCGATACGCTTTTCGATCTGGTCCCAGGCGGCCGCGAGCCGGACCCCGACAGGGTGGGAGAGGCCGACGCCTCCGGAAGCGGGGAGTAATCCTCTAGCCCGGGCCGGGTTCTACGATGAGCCGGCAGCACCCGGTCTGTCCGGGTTTCCAGGTCCGGCCCTTGAAGACGAAGCCCGCCCGCTCGAACAGGCCGCCGTCGATCCGTCCGGCGGCCCGGCACAACTGCTCGACCTCCTCGTCCGACCGGCCGTCGGCGACCCAGAAATCCTTGAGCGGGCACCGGTGGAACTGGATCTCCATGCGGGCATCGCTGCGTTCGATCACCTCCGGGGCGAACAGCGCGTCGCGGCCGGGGATACCGCCGAGGAAGGCGTCGCACAGGCCGGCGGTATCGGCCGGCCCATGCGCGGTGAAATGAGCCCCCATGTCGTTGCCGAGCCGCCGGGTGGCCTCGCCGAGGAGTTCGACGGCCGCCTCGGCGCCGAACCGCTCGCTCAGCACGTCGAACATGTGGCCGTAGGCGGCGGCGCGCATATTGACCGCCGCCCTGAGCTGCTCGAGCGTCACCGTCTCGACGTCGCCGCGCGGGGCGTCCTCCGACATGGGGGCCTCCTTCGTCAGGTTTTCAGCATGATCTTGCCGATATGGGTGCTCGACTCCATCAGGGCGTGGGCCTCCGCTGCCTGGGTCAGCGGGAAGGTCTTGAACATGATCGGCCGTACGGTCCGAGCCTCCAGGAGCGGCCAGACCTTCTCCTCGAGCTGGCGGGCGATCGCGGCCTTCTGGGCCACCGTGCGGGGCCGCAGGGTCGAGCCGGTGATCGTCAGCCGGTTGACCATGACCTTCTGGAAGTTGAAGTTCTCGACCTGGGGCGGCTGCAGGAAGGCGATCTGCACCAGCCGGCCCTCGAGCTTCAGGCAGTCGACGTTCTTCTGGATGTAGGGACCGCCGACCATGTCGAGGATGACGTCGGCGCCGCCGGCCTCCTTCATCACCGCCTGGAAGTCCTCCTCGCGGTAGTTGATCGCCCGGTCCGCGCCGAGATCGGTGCAGACCTTGCACTTCTCCGCCGACCCGGCGGTCGCGTAGACGGTCGCGCCGAAATAGTGGGCGAGCTGGATCGCCGTCGTGCCGATGCCCGACGAGCCACCGTGGATCAGGATCGTCTCGCCCTTCTGCAGGCGGCCCCGCTCGAACACGTTGGTCCAGACGGTGTAGTAGTTCTCGGGAATGGCGGCCGCTTCCTCGAGCGAATAGCCCTTCGGCACCGGCGAGCAGGTGTCGGAGGCGGCGGTGCAGTACTCGGCGTAACCGCCGCCCGGAACCAGCGCGGTGACGTGATCGCCGACTTTCCAGCTGGTGACGTCCGGGGCGACCGCGACGACCTCGCCGGCGATCTCCAGGCCCGGGATGTCGGACGCGCCCGGCGGCGGCGGATAGCCGCCCGACCGCTGGATGCAGTCGGGGCGGTTGACGCCGGCATAGGCGACCTTGACCAGCACCTCTCCGGCGGCCGGAGCGGGGACGTCGCGGGTGGTCGGTTTCAGCACCTCGGGCGGCCCTCCGGCGCCCTCGATCTCGATCGCCGTCATGGTTGCCGGAATGTCGGTCATGGGTTTCCTCCCAGTTTGTCGATGCCCCTTCCTAGACCATGGAGAGCCGTGTTGGGGAGAGCCGTGTTGGAAATCGTCGACCGGAGAGAGCGTCTTCGCCGCACGCATGCGTCCAGGGGGACGACGCGCCAGCATTACGATGGATTAATGCGCGTTTACCATCTTGACTCTTGAGAGCCTGGGTTTCGACACTTCACCTCTAATAAACGATCCGGGATCACCGGACGTGAATGCTCTGAAGAGCTGGAGGAAACGTCATGAAATCCACCAAATACGCACGCCGGGCGGCGTTGTCGGTCCTCGGCGCGGCGGCGGTCGCCCTGCCAATCGCCACGCTGCTTCCGGGGCTGGCTCAAGCGGCCGATCCGATCCGGATCGGTGTCATCTATGACTTCACCGGCCCGTTCGCGGCCGGCGGGTCGACGGCCGCGGCCGTCGGCAACGAGATCGCGGTCGAGCTCATCAACGAGCAGGGCGGCGTCGAAGGCCACATGATCGAGACCATCGTGGCCGATGCCCAGTCGAAGGCCGAGGTCGCGATCAATGAGGCGACGCGCCTGCTCGATCAGGAGAATGTGGACCTGATCATGGGCGTGTTCTCCTCAGCCCACTGCGTGCCGATGGCGCAGAAGGTCGACGCGCAGCAGAAGTTCATGTGGGCGAACGTCTGCGTCTCGTCGGCGGTGTTCAAGGACAAGAACCTCAAGTACGTGTTCCGCGGCCAGGTCCATTCCGACCAGTTCGGCTGGGCGTCCTGCACGTTCCTGAACGAGTACGCGGAAGCCAAGCTCGGCATGAAGGCGTCCGACATGAAGGTCGCGATCATCTACGAGGACGGCCCCTACGGATCGGGCGTGGCCTCCGGCAACGAGGCGACCTGTAACGAGTACGGCATGGACGTGGTGCTGAAGGAGGGTTACTCCGCCACCGCGCCCGACCTTTCCAGTCTGGTGACTAAGCTGCGCCGGGCACGGGCCGATGTCATCCTGCACACCGGCTACAACCCGGATATCACGCTGTTCCTGCGCCAGGCCAAGGAGCAGGGCCTGAAATGGAAGGCGCTGATCGGCCATGGCGCCGGCTACGGCCAGATCGACAAGCTCACCGAGGCGTTCGGCGCGGACGCGAACTTCATCTACAACACCGATCCCGTCGCCGCTCAGCTTCTGGATCCGGCGACCCTGGCCCCCGGTCTCGGCGACCTGACCGCCGAGATGGTGAAGCGCTACAAGGAGAAGACCGGGGCCACGGAAGTGCCGCCGCACACCTCCATGGGCTTCAACCAGGCCTGGATCTTCTTCACCGACGTCCTGCCGCGCGCGATCAAGGACTACGGCGGTTACGACTCCGAATCCCTGCGCAAGGCCTCGCTGGACACCGACATTCCGGTGGGTGGCACGGTCCAGGGGTACGGCGTGAAGTTCAACCCGCCGGGCCACCAGATGGCCGGCCAGAACGAGCGCTCATCGCCGGTGGTCATGCAGTACGTGGACGGTGAGACCAAGATCGTCTGGCCGACCGCGATCCAGACCATGGATCCGGTGCTGCCGCTGCCCGACGGACACACCTACGCGCGCTGACGCCGCCACGCGGCGTTCAGAAACCGGTCACATCGGTCAATTCACGTCGGCACAGGGGATTCGGCGATGGGAGAGATGTTGCAGGTGCGCGGCCTGACCAAGAAGTTCGGCGGCTTCACCGCCGTCAACGAGGTCGCGTTCGATCTGGGCGAGGGGGAGATCCTCGGCCTGATCGGACCGAACGGGTCGGGCAAGAGCACCACCTTCAACCTGATCGCCGGGGCGCTGACGCCGACGGCCGGTTCCATCACTCTGGAGGGGCGGGACATTACCGGTCTCGCCCCCACCCAGGTCTGTCACAAGGGGATCGCCCGCACCTATCAGATACCGCGGCCGTTCCGGAAACTGACGATCCTCGAGAACGTGGCGCTGGCGGCCTATTTCGGCGCCGACGGGTCGATCTCGCGGGAGGAGGCCTGGCGACGGGCGGAGGATGCCCTCGACCTGACCCAGCTTCCGGTCGATGCGGAGGGCCGGGTCGACGGCCTGGGCGCCGCCGGATTGAAGAAGCTCGAACTCGCCCGCGCGCTCGCCACGCAGCCGCGCCTGCTCCTCGCCGACGAGAGCCTCGGCGGCCTCGACGAGAAGGAGATGGATCAGGCGGCGGACATGCTGAGCCATATCCGCGAGAAGCGCGGCATCACCATCATCTGGGTCGAGCACATCATGGGGGTGCTGATGCGCGTCGTCGATCGCTGCATCGTGCTCGACCACGGCGAAATCATAGCCTCCGGTCTGCCCCAGGAGGTGGCCCACGACCCGAAGGTGGTCGAGGTCTATCTCGGCTCCGATGCGGAGTCGGTTCAGAACCAGGTTGGCGGCCAGGTCGAGAGGGCCGGCGTGTGACGGGGGGCGGTATGCTGGAACTCAAGAACGTCTCCGCCGGCTACGGCACCTTCCAGGCGCTGTTCGATGTCAGCCTGGAGGTCCGCGCCGGCGAAGCGGTGGCGGTGATCGGCCCGAACGGGGCAGGCAAGACGTCGCTGCTGCGGGTGATCTCCAAGGTCATCGACCTCAATGGCGGGCAGATCTCGATGGAGGGGATGGCGCTGAACGAGGTGCCGGCCCACAGGATCATCGAGCTCGGCATCGCCCATGTGCCGGAGCACCGCAGGCTGTTTCCGCGGCTGACGGTCGAGGAGAACCTGAAGATGGGCGGCTTCGTCTCCGATGCCCGCGCCCATTTCGAGGAACGGCTGGCCTATGTCTACGAGCTGTTCCCGCGGATGAAGGAGCGCCGTCATCAACTCGCCGGCACCATGTCCGGCGGCGAGCAGCAGATGTGCGCCATCGGCCGTGGCCTGATGTCCGGGCCGAAGCTGCTGCTCCTGGACGAGCCGTCCGCCGGGCTGGCGCCGGTGATCGTCCAGCAGGTGTTCGACCTGGTCCGGCGGATCCGCCAGGAGGGCTACACCGTGCTGATCGTCGAGCAGAACATCCAGCAGGTGCTCAAGGTGGTGGACCGCGCCTACCTGCTCGAAGTCGGTCAGATCAAGATGAGCGGATCGTCCCAGGAGTTGCTGGAGAACGACGAAGTCCGCCGCGCGTATATCGGTCTCTGAAGGAGAAGCGCCGTGGATTTTCCGCTCACCGACCCGTTCTTCTGGGAGACCGTCATTCAGGGGCTGATGTTCGGCGGTGTCCTGGCTCTGCTCTCCCTCGGACTGAACCTCATCTTCGGCGTCATCGACGTCGTGTGGATCTGCTACGCCGAGCTGATCATGATCGGCATGTACGCGATCTACTTCCTCTACAGCGTGTACGGGGTGCCGCTGCCGCTGGCGATGCTCGCCGGGGTTCTCGTCGTCGCGATCCTGGGGGCGGCGCTGCACCATTTCATCATCCGCCCGATCCTGCATACCGAGCCGATCAACCAGCTTCTCGTGACCGGCGGCGTGCTGTTCTTCCTGCAGGGCTTCGCGACCCTGGCCTTCTCGGTCGAGTTCCGCAATCTCGGCGTCTCGTTCGGCAGCCTCGAGGCCGGCGACATGTACATCCCGATCTCGCGGCTGCTGGCCTTCGTCGTCAGCCTGGTGGCCGTGGTCGGTCTCTGGCTCTTCCTGAAGCGGACCTATCTCGGCACCGCGATCCGCGCCATCAGCCAGGACCGGGACGTGATGCCGTTGATGGGGGTGAGCCCGCGCAAGATCTATCTCGTGACCTCCGCGCTCGGCGGCGGGCTCGCCGGCCTTGGCGCCTGCCTGCTGGTGCTGCTCTACGACATCCATCCGGCCATCGGTCTGACCTTCGGGCCGATCACCTTCATGGTCTGCGTGATGGGCGGGCTGGGCAACATGATCGGCGGGTTCATCGCCGCCTTCATCTTCGCCGAGTTCATCGCGCTCGGCGGGTTCTACGCCGAGATCGAATGGGGCTACGTGATCGCCTTCGCGTTCTTCATCGTGATGATGTTCATCCGCCCGCAGGGCATTCTCGGCAGCAAGAACTGAGGGGGCGGACATGAACGTCGCAACGGTCATCAAGGCGGTCGGCCTGCTTGCCATCCTCGCCTTCCCAGCGCTGGGATTCAGCGACTACGTGCTGCACATCGCCATCTCGATCCTGCTCTGGGGCTTCATCTACACGGGCTGGTCGGTCATGGGCCGGTTCGGTCTGGTGTCGCTGGGCCACGGCGCCTTCATGGGCATCGGCGCCTATGTGGTGACCATGCTGTGGAACCACGCCGGCATCACCCCCTGGATCGGCATTCCCGTCGCCGTCGTGGTGTCCATGGCGGTCGGGTTCATGATCGGCTTTCCCTGTTTCCGCTTCCGCATCACCGGACACTACTTCGCCCTGGTCACCCTGGCGCTGTCCGAGGTGGTTCGGCTGCTGATCGTGGCGCTGCGCGACTACACCGGCGGTTCGCTCGGGGTAACGCCGGTCAGCGTGATCTCGGCGGACAACCCGTCCTCGATCCTGGCGATGCAGTTTTCCGACAAGGTGAGCTGGTTCTACATCGTCGTCGCCGTCTGGGTGCTCGGGCTTCTGGTGTGGCGCACCGTCGACCGCTCGATGATCCGCTACGCCATGGAGGCTGTCAGCCAGGAGGAGGATGCGGCGGCCTCGCTCGGCGTCCACGTCACCCGCACCAAGCTCATCGTGACGATGATCTCGGCGGCGATGACCGCCGTCGGCGGGGCGATCTACGGCCAGTACCAGCTCTACATCAATCCGGAGACGACCTCCGGCATCGCCATCTCCCTGCAGATCGTCTTCGCCGCGATCGCCGGCGGGATGTTCGTGCAGCTCGGCCCGACGGTCGGCGCGGTCATCACGCTGCTCCTGACCGAGACGCTGCGGCAGACCGTGGGCCATGATGTGCACGGTCTCGACGTCATGATCTACGGTGCGATGCTGGTCCTGTTCATCATCTACATGCCGCGCGGTGTCGTCGGCCGGCTCATGCTGATCTTCGAGCGGCGGTCCGGCGGCTCCGGGCCGACCGGCCAGCCAAGACCGCAGCCGGGGGAATAGTGGCCGCCGCGCCATCGACCGGTCTGCCGGACCACGCGCCGTCGCTCTGGGCCGCCACGGCACCGCCGCCGCCCGAGACGGGCGCGCTGACCGAGAGCGTCCGGGCCGACGTGGTGATCGTCGGTGGCGGCGTGACCGGCCTGTCCACGGCGCTCCACATGGCCGAGCGGGAGATCTCAGCCGTCGTGCTGGAGGCGGCGCGCACCGGGTTCGGCGGGTCCGGCCGCAACAGCGGACATATCATTCCGACCCTGGGGGCCGGCGATCCGGACGCGCTGGTCGCCCGGCTCGGCGTGGATGCCGGCGAGCGTCTGGTGGCGTTCCTGCGCGATAGCGCCGCGCTCACCTTCGATCTGATCCACCGACACGGGATCGATTGCGACGCGGTGCAGAACGGCTGGGCGCAGCCGGCGCATCGGCCCTCGCGCATGCCTCTGCTGGAGCGGCGCTACGGGGAGTGGACCCGGCGCCAGACCCGGGTCGAGCTGCTGGATGCCGGCGAGATCGCCGCCAAGCTGGGCACCGACGTCTATCACGGCGCCCTGTTCATGCCGACCGGTGGCCACGTCAACCCGCTGGCGCTGGCCCAGGGGCTGGCGAGGGCGGCGATGGAGCAGGGGGCCCGGGTCTACACCGGTTCGCCGGCGCTGACCGTCGAGCGCGCGGACGGTAGCTGGCGGGTCACGACGCCATCGGGAGAGGTGACGGCGGACCGGCTGGTGGTGGCGACCAACGCCTATACCGGCGCCCTGATTCCGCAGCTCGCCCGAAGCCTGGTGCGGATCATCAACTATCAGGTCTCGACCTTTCCGATGCCGGCGGAGGTCGCGGCCGGGGTGATTCCGAGCGACATCTCCTCCTCGGATACCCGCGCCGACCTGTACCCGTTTCGAAAGGACAGGGCGGGCCGTCTGGTGACCGGGGCGACCCTGGCCCTGCCGCTCAACATGGACGCCCGCATCCGGCCGTGGATCGCCGAGCGGATCGGCAACGCCTTCCCTCAGATCGAGGACCGGAGGCTGGAGTATGTCTGGAACGGGCGCATCGCCATGACGCCCAACCGGCTGCCGCGTCTGCACGAGATCGGCCCAGGCGCGGTTTCCCCCATCGCCTATAACGGCCGGGGCATGGCCATCGGCGTTGCCATGGGCAAGGAACTCGCGGATTGGGCACAGGGCAAGCCGGCCGACAGGCTGGGGCTGCCGAAGCTGGAGATCCGCCCGATGCCTTTCGTCAGCGCCCTCGGCCGTCTGGCGCAGGCGGCGCTGCTCCGCTACCGGCAGCTAGACGCCCGGGATTGAGTGGGGATTGAGGAGCCGGAGGGCTGTCGGCGCGGTCCCGTCGAGTGCGGGCCGGGCGCGTCGGTTGACCTCGTTCCGATCTGTGTTGTGATAGGAACAGGATCGTCCGCAACCTGCGGATGGTTACGACACGCTATTCGAAACGGGAGAGCCTTTCGCGATGAGAACCAAGACCGCCGCGCTTGCCCTGGCGCTGAGCCTGTCCGCCGGCACCGCGTACGCGAGCTGCGACACTGTCACCTTCTCCGATGTGGGCTGGACCGACATCACCGCCACCACCGCGGCGACGACCGAAGTGTTGCAGGCGCTCGGCTACGAGACCGATATCAAGGTGCTGTCGGTGCCGGTGACCTACACCTCCATGGCCCAAGGGGACATTGACGTCTTCCTCGGCAACTGGATGCCGACCATGGAAGCGGACATCGCGCCCTACCGCGAGAAGGGAACGGTCGATACCGTGCGCGAGAACCTCGAGGGGGCGAAGTACACGCTTGCCACAAACGCGGCCGGCGCCAAGCTCGGGATCAAGAGCTTCGCCGACATCGCCAAGCACGCCGAGGCGCTGGACGAGACGATCTACGGCATCGAGCCGGGCAACGACGGCAACCGCCTGATCATCGACATGATCGAGAAGGACGCCTTCGGTCTCAAGGGCTTCGAGGTCAAGGAGAGCTCCGAGCAGGGCATGCTGGCGCAGGTCGCCCGGGCCGATCAGCGTGGCGAGCCCGTCGTCTTCCTCGGCTGGGAACCGCATCCGATGAACGCCAATTTCGAGCTCACCTACCTCACCGGCGGCGACGACTATTTCGGTCCGAACTTGGGCGGGGCCACGGTCTACACCAACACCCGCGCCGGCTATGTGGACGAGTGCAAGAATGTCGGCATGTTGCTGAAGAACCTGAAGTTCTCCCTCGCCATGGAGAACGAGATCATGGGCGCGATCCTGAATGACGGCGCCGACCCGGATGTCGCCGCCACCGCCTGGATGAAGAAGAATCCGGAGGTGGTGATGGGCTGGCTCGACGGCGTGACCACGCGGGACGGCGGCGACGCCCAGGCGGCGCTCAAGGCCGCGCTCGGGCTCTAAGCCAACGCAGGAACAGAACCTATGGACGGGAGGGGCGGTCGTCCCTCCCGTCCGCTTTTCCACTTAGCGGCGGGGTGATCCCATGGAGTGGCTGACCGAGACGAAGATCCCGGTGGGGCGCACGGCCGGATCGATTTTCGACTGGCTGCAGACCCATGGCGGCTGGTTTTTCTGGGGAGTGTCGGACGCCCTGGAGTGGATGATCGACGCCATTCTGCTGGTGCTGCAGTGGCCCCATCCCTTGGTGATCATCGCGGTCTTCGCGGCCATCACCTATGCCTTGCAGCGGAGTTTGAAGACCACCGCCCTGATCGTGGTCGGCTTCCTGTTCATTCTGAACCAGGGGTATTGGGAGGAAACGACGGAGTCCCTGACCCTCGTGCTCTCCGCCTGCGTGGTGTGCATGGGCGTGGGCGTGCCGATAGGGATCGCCGTCGCCCACCGCCCGAAGCTGTACCGGGTCATGCGGCCGGTTCTCGACCTGATGCAGACCCTGCCGACCTTCGTCTACCTCATTCCGGCGATCGTGTTCTTCGGAATCGGCATGGTTCCCGGCCTGATCGCCACCGTGATCTTCGTCGTGCCGGCGCCGATCCGACTGACGCACTTGGGCGTTGTGTCGACCCCGACCCATCTGCTGGAGGCGGCCGAGGCGTTCGGCGCCACGCCGGCCCAGAAACTCTGGAAGGTCGAGTTACCCTATGCTTTCCCGCAGATCATGGCCGGGCTGAACCAGACCATCATGCTGTCGCTGTCCATGGTCGTCATCGCCGCCCTGGTGGGCGCCGACGGTCTCGGGGTCCCGGTGGTCCGCGCGCTGAATCAGGTCAACACCGCGCTGGGTTTCGAGTCCGGATTCATCATCGTCGTGGTCGCCATCATGCTCGACCGCATGTTGCGGGTGACGAAGGGATGAGCGGCGGCATGACGGCCGCCGTCGACTTCCGCAACGTCTCGATCGTCTTTGGCGAAACGCCGCAGACCGCCCTGCCGCTGATGGACGCCGGTCAGTCGCGCACCGAGATCCAGTCGGCAACCGGCCAGGTGCTGGGCGTTCACGACTGCTCGCTGACCGTGGGCGAGGGCGAGATCCTGGTGCTCATGGGCCTGTCCGGCTCCGGCAAGTCGACCCTGCTGCGGGCGGTGAATGCGCTGAACCCCGTGACGCGGGGGTGCGTCATGGTCAACGACGGCGCCGACATGGTGAACATCTCCGAGGCCGATCCGGCTACGCTGAGGCGCCTGCGCCAGCAGCGGGTCGCCATGGTGTTTCAGCAGTTCGGTCTGCTTCCCTGGCGCAGCGTCCAGGAGAATGTCGGCTTGGGTCTGGAACTGGCCGGCATGGCCCCCAAGGAGCGCGCCGAGCAGGTGGTCGAGCAGCTCGCGCTGGTGGGCCTCTCCGATTGGGCCGACCGCAAGGTGGCCGAGCTCTCCGGCGGCATGCAGCAGCGCGTGGGGCTGGCCCGCGCCTTTGCCACCAAGGCGCCGATCCTGCTGATGGATGAGCCGTTTTCCGCGCTCGACCCGCTGATCCGCACTCATCTGCAGAACGAGCTGCTCGACCTGCAGAAGAGCTTGAAACGGACCATCATCTTCGTCAGCCACGACCTGGACGAGGCATTCAAGCTCGGCGACCGGATCGCCATCATGGAGGGCGGGCGCATCGTACAGTGTGGAACGCCCCGCGAGATTTATTCATATCCGGCAAATGATTACGTAGCGGAATTCGTCCACAACATGAACCCGCTTGGCGTGCTGACGGCGGGCGACGTGATGGTGCCGATCCAAGGGGATGTTTCCGACGTCACGGTCGGCCTGGACACCGAGATCGACAGCGTCATGGAGCGTATCCTGCGCGACCCGAAACCGGTTGTGGTCCTCGACGGGGACCGGCCGACAGGGATGGTGACGCGGGACTCCCTTTTATGGCGCCTGGTGTCGCTGGGCGAGGGGAAGGGCTAGGGCTCAGATGATCGGCCGGCTGGCGGAGGCATCGCTGCTCCGCTACCGGCAGCTCGACGCCCGGGATTGGGGGCTCCGTAACCGCGCCGGGCCGGTCTCGCGAACCGCCGCGCCTGACACGCCGTGTCAGTCCTAGTTAAACTCAAATATCTTACAAATTTTATCGGGAAATAAAATTACAATTTGATCTGATCATTTCGATTTTATGAGCGCTATGTAGGGAATTTACAGCATGGAACATCCAATTACATGAGCGACTGAGTATTTACCATTCGTAAACCGATCCGCCCCTAGAAGCTGCGCAAATTCTCGCTCTAGGAGCTCTTCAATGACCCGTATTCTCTCGCGTCTTTCCGTGGCTGCAAAGCTGACCGCGCTGGCGACTGTGACGGCTTTCGCCGTGATCGGCTTGTCGGCGATGTCCCTCTACAACGGCTACCACCAACTGCGTGCCGACCGTCTCGAGATGGTCAAGGCGGTGGTCGACTCGACCCGCTCCTACGCCGATAGCGTCTACGCCCGCGCCGATTCCGGTGAGATCACCGAAGATGAGGCGTTCGCGCTCCTGCGCGGCTTCATCAACGGCGTGCGCTTCAACGGTGGAGACTATCTCTTCGCCTATTCCATGGACGGTGTCGGCATGATTCATCCGATCAACGCCAGCCTGGAAGGCAAGTCCCTGCTCGGCGTTACCGACAAGAACGGCACCCATATCGTCCAGGAGATGGTCGACGGCATCGAAGCCGACGGTGATGCGGTGGTCGAGTACTACTGGCAGAAGCCGGGCGTGGACGGCGAGGTGTTGAAGCTCAGCTACGCGGTCGGCTTCCCGCAGCGCGACATGTTCTTCGGATCGGGAATCTATGTCGACGACCTCAACGCGGCCTTCGTCGAGAACGCGACCCAACTGGGGATTATCAGCGCGGTGATCCTCGCGGCGGCCCTGTCGCTGGCCGGGCTGACGGTCGTCGATCTGCGCCGCGGCATCGGCGGCCTGCGCGGGGCGATGATTGACCTTGCGGACGGCAATCTTGAGGTGCAGGTGCCCGGTACCGACCGCCGGGACGAGATCGGCGCCATGGCCCGTACCGTCGAAGTGTTCCGCGAGAACGCCATCCAGAAGGCGGCGGCGGAAGCCCGCCAGATCGACCTCGAGCGTGAGGCCGAGGCGAAGCGGGCGGCGCTGCTGAGCGAGCTGGCCGACGGCCTCGACGCCAAGGTTTCGGCCATCGTCCGCGACCTCGGCGAGGGCGTGCAGGGCATGACCGACCGGATCGGTACGCTGCGCGGCGTGACCGACGGCGCCCGGGCCATGAGCCAGGACGTCGCCGCGACCACCGAGCAGACCACCGCGAACATGCAGTCGGTGGCGGCGGCGTCGGACGAGATGAGCTCGACTGCGGCCGAGATCAGCCGGCAGGTCACCCTGTCCACCGAGGTCGTCGGCGAGGCGGGCGACACCGCGTCCGCGGCGGCCGATCAGGTGGCGCGTCTGTCTGAATCTGCGGACAAGATCGGCGAGGTGGTCGGCCTGATCACCGACATCGCCGAGCAGACCAACCTGCTCGCCCTGAACGCGACGATCGAGGCCGCGCGGGCGGGCGATGCCGGCAAGGGCTTCGCGGTGGTCGCGTCGGAGGTCAAGAGCCTAGCCACCCAGACGGCCAAGGCGACGGAAGAGATCTCGGCGCAGATCACGAACAATCAGACGATGATCCGCGAGACGGTGCAGGCCATTTCGCGCATCAACGAGATCATCGCCCGGGTCCGCGACACCTCGACCTCGATCGCCAGCGCCGTCGAAGAGCAGAACGCCGCACTCGGCGAGATCGCCGGCAATGTTCAGCAGGTCGCAGGCGCCTCGGACGAGGTGGGTCGCAAGCTGCACGAGGTGGCCGACGGCGCGCGCCGCGGGGCCGAGGCCACCGAGGAGGTGTCGTCGCTGGGCGTCGAACTCGACCGTCTGTCCGCAACGCTGCGGCAGACCGTAGACTCCGTCGTTTCCAACATCCGCGACATGGCGAAGGCCGCCTGAGGGCGAAGGCCCCCACATCCCGGATAGCGGAACCGCCCGGTCCCCCGACCGGGCGGTTTGCGTTTCCGCCGCTCGCAGGGTGCGTCCGGGGTGCGTTTCCGGCGCGTATCGGCGCTTTTCCGCGTCCGACGGCTCGTGTAGGACTTCCGGCATCAATCGGCCGGCGCGCAATGCCGGCCGTCTCGTCAGTTCGGGAGAACGCCATGAAGTTCGTGAAGTCGCTGGCCGTCGCCGGCCTCGCGCTCGCCCTGTCGGCCACCGCCGCCTCGGCCGAGACCCGCGTGACCTACAAGTCCGCCAAGTCCTCGTCTTCCTATTACCAGATGGCGGTCCAGATCGCCGAGGCCATGAAGGCCGGCTCCGGCGGCGACATCATCGTCACCGTCGAGGAGAGCCAGGGCTCCGTCCAGAACGTGATGGAGACGGTGGCCCGCCGCGGCAACTACGTGTTCACCACCCCGCCGGTGCTGGTCAGGCTCGCCCAGGGCGGCAAGGCCATGTTCGACGGCAAGGGCAACCCGCGCTTCGACGAGATCCGCGCCCTGTTTCCGATCCCGTCGCTGACCATGCATTTCGTCGTGCGCTCCGACGCCGGCGTGACCAGCTTCGCCGATCTGGAAGGCAAGACCATCCTGCTGGGCAAGGGCTCCTTCGGCGCCCGCGAGGGCGAGAAGTACCTGAAGCTGTTCGGTCTCGAGGGCAAGGTCGAGCTTGCCGACGTGGAGCTGTCCAACGCCGTGCCGGCGCTGAAGAATGGCCAGATCGACGGGTTTGTGACCGCCGGCTCCTATCCCGCCCCCAACGTCATCGAGGCCGCCGCCGGCACCGGCGTCACCGTCCTGTCCCTCAGCGACGAGCAGATCGCCGAGACCAAGCGGGCCCGCCTCGTCATCCCGGCTGGCACCTATGCCGGTCAGGAGCAGGACATCGTCACCACCTCGCTGCCCGTGGTCGCCTACACCACGACCGACATGGACGACGAGACCGCCTACCAGCTCACCAAGACCTTCTGGGATCAGAAGGCGAAGATGGGTCAGGACGCGGCCTGGTGGAACGGCGTGAACGAAGGCCTGATGGCCAATATCAGCGGCAGACTGCATCCGGGTGCGGTGCGGTTCTACAAGGAGAAGGGCTTCGCGCTGACCGACTCGCAGCAGTAAGCTCCTTCCCGTGAGTCTGCCGGCCCGGGTCGATCCGCCCGGGCCGGTTCCGTTTCGAGGACGCGCATGACTCCCTCCGCCCGCCTGATCTGGAGCGCCCTCGGCGCGGTTTCGATCGGATTTCACCTCTGGCTGATCTTCTCGGGCCTGGTGCCGAACCTGGTCAGCCGCCCGCTGCACATGGCGCTGGCGTTGCCCTGGGCGATGCTTTTCGTCGCCCGCGGCCGGGGCGAACTGATCAGCGGCGCCGTGCTGGGAGCGGCCGGGCTGGCCGCCTGCCTCTGGCTCGTCTTCAATGCCGATGCGCTGTCCGACCAGTACGGTTTTCTCGATGGCGACTTCCAGGTGGCGGTTGCCGCGACGCTGTTGGTGGTGGTCCTTGAGATGGCGCGGCGGTCGATCGGCTGGCCGCTGCCGGTGGTCGCGTTCCTGGCGCTCTGCTACGGCCTGTTCGGCGAGCACATTCCGGGCGAGTTCGGCCATCCGGGCACGCCTCTGTCGAGCTTCCTCGGCACGCTGACCATCGCCGAGGGCGGGTTGTGGGGAAGCCTCACCGCCGTCTCGGTCAACATCGTCGCGATCTTCGTGATCTTCGGCGCCGTGCTGAACGCTGGGGAAGCCGGGCAGGGGTTCATGAACGTGGCGACCGCCGCCGCCGGGCGTCTGCGCGCGGGCGCCGCCAAGGTCTCGGTGATCTCCTCGGCCCTGTTCGGATCGATCTCCGGCTCCGCCTCGGCGAACGTCGCCTCGACCGGCGCCATCACCCTGCCGACGATGCTGAAGCTCGGCTATCCCCGATCGCTCGCCGCCGCGGTCGAGGCGGTCGCGTCTTCCGGCGGGCAGATCATGCCGCCGCTGATGGGGGCCGGCGCCTTCGTCATGGTCGAGCTCACCGGCACGCCCTATACCGGCATCATGGCCGCCGCCCTGCTGCCGGCGATCCTCTACTTCATCGCCGTGTGGATCGGCATCGACGGGTTCTCGCTGCGTCACGACCTGCGGGGTCTGGACGCGGGGAGCCGGCCCTCCCTCCGCGATGTCCTTGTGACCTCCGCCTTCTTCCTGGTCCCGTTCGCCGTGCTGCTCTGGGGCATGTTCGGGGCCGGCTACACGCCGCAATACGCCGCCTGCCTGGCGATCCTGGCGGCAGCACTCCTGCTGCTGGTCGACGGCCGCCTGTCCTTCGATTGGCGGCGGACCGTCGATCGGGTGGAAGCGGCCTGCCTGGCGGCGGGTAAGCAGATCGCCACCATCGCCTCGATCATCCTCTGCGCGTCGATCATCATCGGCGTGCTCGGCATCACCGGGCTCGGCGTGAAAATCACATCCCTGATCCTGTCCGGATCCGGCGGCGCGCTGTGGCCGGCGCTGCTGCTGACCGCGCTCGCCTGTCTGGTGCTCGGCATGGAGGTGCCGACTACCGCGGCCTATGTGATCTGCGTCTCCGTCGCCGGACCGGCCCTCATCGAGCTTGGGCTGGAGCCGCTCCAGGCGCATCTCTTCGTGTTCTGGTTCGCGCTGCTGAGCACCATCACGCCGCCGGTCTGCGGTGCGGTGTTCATCGCCGCCGGCATGGTCGACGAGAACTGGCTCAAGGTTGCGGTGCGGGCGATGGCGCTCGGTCTCGGCCTGTACCTCATCCCCTTGGCGATGATCGCCAATCCCGACCTGATCGCGCTTGCGGCGGCGCCGCAGGCGGCGATCCTCGCGGCGGCGAAAGTGGCGCTCGGCCTGACGGCGGTCTCCTTCGCCGTCATCGCGCCCTGGCGCCTGCCGCTGCGGGCCGCCCTGCTGGTCGTTGGAGCGCTGGCGCTGTTCTGGCCGCTCTAGCAATTAAGTCCGGAGGGTTGGTTTCAGCATCCGCTATGCAATCGGGGCATTCTTTTTCGACCCCCAGCGATCTACCGTTGCCGATCAACTGGAGCGAGGAGGGGCGGTCGTGAAGATCCTGATGGCGATGATGCAGCATGAGACCAATACCTTCTCCACGGTGCCGACGCCGCTCGCCCGGTTCGCGCGCGGCAACCCGGCCGGCGTGCCCTGGGAGGGCGAGGCGGCGATCCGGGCCTTCAAGGGAACCGGCTCGGCGCTTGGCGCCTATATCGAGATCTGCGAGGCCGAGGGCCTGGACTACGTGCTGCCCCTCGCGGCCATGGCCTGGCCGAGCGGCCCGGTCGAGGATGCTGCCTACGACTACATGACCGACAGGATCTGCGACGCGGTCGTCGCCGAGAAGCCGGACGCGATCCTGCTGCACCTGCACGGCGCCATGGTCACCAAGAGCCTGGAGGACGGGGAGGGGCCGCTCGTCGCCCGGGTTCGGGAGTTGGCGCCGGACACGCCGATCGGCGTGACGCTCGACATGCACACGAACATGTACCCGGCCATCGTCGAGAATGCCGACGTGGTCGCCGGCTACCAGACCTATCCGCATGTGGACGTCTACGAGACTGGCCGGCGCACGGCGCTGCCGATCCTGGCGATGCTGCGCGGGGCCGCGAAACCGACCATGGCCTGGGGCAACCGGCCGATGCTGCCCCATGTGATGCGCCAGGGCACCGACGATTCTCCGAACAGACAGATCCAGGAACTGGCCCGGAAGATGGAGGCCGACGGCGCGCTCTGCGCCAGCTTCTTCACCGGCTTTCCCCATGCCGATATCCGGCTGGCGGGCTCCAGCGCGGTGGTGGTGACGGATAACGATCCGGAAGGCGCGCAGCGCATGGTCGACGAGCTCCTCGACCTCGCCTGGCGGGAGCGCCGCGCCTTCGTCTACGAGATCGAGCCGCTCGACCGGTCCCTCGAGCGGGCCGCGGCGATGACGGCGGACGGGCCGATCGTCCTGCTCGACCACTACGACAACGCGGCGTCCGGCGGGTCGATGGACACCATGGCCGTCCTTAAGGGCATTCTCGAGGCGGGCCTGGAGGACGTCGCTGTCTTCGCGATCTGCGATCCGGCGGCGGTGGAGGCCATGATCGCGGCCGGGATCGGCAACGAGGTCACCGTGTCGCTGGGCGGCAAGACCGACATGCCATCCATCGGCCGCACCGGCGAGCCGCTGGAGGTGAGCGGCCGGGTGACGCTGATATCCGACGGCCGGTTCCGCAACGTCGGGCCGATGAGCAAGGGCGTGATGAACGCGATGGGACCGACCGTGGTGCTGGACACCGGGAAGGTCGAGATCGTCGTCACCTCCACCCAGCAGGAACCGAACGACACCGCCGCCTTTACCTCGCTGGGGATCGATCCGCGGGCCAAGCGCTACCTGATGCTGAAGAGCCGCATCCACTGGCGCGCCGGCTTCCGGGATATCGCCGCCGAGACGGTGGAATGCGCCGGGGTCGGGGTGTGCACCTCGGACTATTCGATGCTGAAGTTCGAAACCGTGCGCCGGCCGATCTTCCCGCTGGACGAGGACCTGCAGCCGGTCTCCGTCACCCGCTGATCAACTCGGCGACCGCGCGGCCGTAGCGGGCGCGGATCGCGTCCCGCTTGGGGTGGCGACCGTCCGAGATCACGTGCCGGCCGGCCGACCAGACGTCGGTCACGATCCGGTCGCCGGCCGCGAAGCAAAGGCCGTCTAGCACCTGGCCGTCGGTCAGGGCCACGAGGGCGGGGTCGCTGCCGTCGAGGGCGACCAGATCGGCGAGGCAGCCCTCGGCGATGGCGCCGGCATCGCGGCCCAGCGCCCGGGCGCTGCCGGCCGCCGCCCCCAGGTACAGGGTCTCGCCGACGGATCCGTCCTGCGGCACGAGCACGTTCCGGGCCCGGTCGCGCAGGCGCTGGGAGTATTCCAGCATCCGAAGCTCCTCTCCCAGCGCGATGCGCACGTTGCTGTCGGAGCCGATGCCGAAGGCGCCGCCCGCGGCCAGATAGCGCGGGCCGTCGAAGATGCCGTCGCCCAGGTTGGCCTCGGTGATCGGGCAGAGACCGGCCACCGCGCCCGAGCGGGCGGCCGCCTCCGTCTCCTCAGGCGTCATGTGGGTGGCGTGGACCAGGCACCAGCGGCTGTCGATCGGCTGGTTGGCTAGCAGCCACGTCACCGGCCGCGCGCCAAGCCAGGCCTCGATCTGCTCGACCTCGCGGGTCTGCTCGGCGATGTGGATATGGATGGGACCGTGCGGATGGGCCGCGACCGTCTCGGTCAGGTCCTCCGGGTCGGTGGCGCGCAGCGAATGCGGGGCGATGCCGACCACCGTGTCGTCCGGCAGGTCGGACAGCATCGCCTTGGACGCCTCGACAAGTTTGGCGAAGCGGTCGGGGGTGTTGAAGAAGCGGCGCTGGCCGCCGGAGACGGGTTCTCGCGCCGCGCCGCCATGGCTGTATAGCACCGGCAGCAGGGTCAGGCCGATGCCGGTTTCCGCCGCGGCGGCAGCGATCCGCCCGGCGGTCTCGGCGATGTCGGCATAGGGCGTGCCGTCCGGCTGATGATGCAGGTAGTGGAACTCGCCGACCGCCGCGTAGCCCGCCTCCAGCATCTCCAGGAAGACCTGAGCCGCGACGGCTTCGACCTGCTCGGGACTCAGTCGCTCCACAAAGGCGTACATCAGGGTGCGCCAGGTCCAGAAGCTGTCCTGCCCCGCCCGTCGGTGCTCGGTCATGCCGGCCATGGCGCGCTGGAACGCGTGGCTGTGCAGGTTGCCGAGGGCCGGCAGCAGCGTGTCGACGCGGACGGCGTCCGGCGGCGCCGGGGCCTCCGTCCGCACGGCGACGATCCGTTCGGCCGCGTAGCGAACGCAAGCATCGTGCACCCATCCCTGCGGGAGCCGCGCGCGCCGGGCGAAGACCGCGCCCGAGCCCGGCGGCACCGACGGGTCAGCGCCGCTCGGCATAGGGTTCCGCGCGGCGCCGCCGCTCGAAAAAGACCATCGAGTCGTAGATCAGGATGGCGTGGGTCTCGGCCGCGAAGCGGTAGGTCTGCAAGTTGCCGTCGCGATCCGCCGGCGGCTCCTTGTAGCGATTCAGGAACAGCGCCTCGCGATGATACGGTGCATGAAGAACGTCGATCATCTTTTTGACATAATTCAGAAAAGTAACGTTCTTATCGCCGTCCTTGTAGCTGTCCCAATAGCTCGTGTGGGTGTCCTCGCAGACATACACACCGTCTTCCGCCATTCCCGGATACAGGAAGTTGAACGTCTCGATCTGCTGCAGTGCCGTGTGGCCGCCGTCGTCGATGATGACGTCGAACGGGCCGAACTCGTCCTCCAGGGACCGAAGAAAGTCGGTGTCCCGCTGATCGCCGACGCGGATGTTCACGTTCGGCCGCGACCGGTCGAAGCGGGCGACCTCCGGGTCGATATCCACGCCGACCAGCGTCGCCCGGTCGCCGAGATACTCGGCCCACATGCCGATCGACCCGCCATGCTGGACGCCGATCTCCAGCATTCTCACGGGCGTGCCGCGGTAGCGGGAGAGGTGGCGCTCGTAGGCGTCGAAATAGTGGTGCCAGCGATGGATCCGCTTGTCATGCCCCCGCAGGAACAGCTCGTAGAGCGGACCGCTCGACTGCCGGACCGACTTCAGGAGGGTGACGGGATCGTTGAGTTGCTTTCTGGGCTTCATCGCATGCATCGGGGCCGGCGGGAGGGGGCGGTCAACGGAATTCCGACAGGGGCTCAGAGCGAGGGCGTTTCTCGAAGACGATCATCGAGTCGTAGAACTGGATGCTGAACGTGCTCGCAGCGAAGCGCGACACCCGCAGGTCCCCGTTTCGTTCGGACAGCGGCTTGCTGTAGCGGCTGCCGGGCGCGACCGACGGCTTGTAGATCGAGTGCATCTCGTCGATCAGCGCCTTCGCGTGTTTGATGATCGTGTGGTCTCCGGCGTCCTGGTAGTCGGGCCAGTAGCTGGTATGGGTGTCCTCGCAGATGTAGACGCCGTCCTCTTTGACCGACGCATACATCGAATTGAAGGTGTTGATCTGCTGACGCGCGGTGTGGCCGCCATCGTCGATCAGGATATCGATGGGCCCGAAATCGCGGCTGAGACCGCGCAGCGTATCGCCATCGCTCTGGTCCGCCGTGAGAACCCGGATATTCGGCCGCAAGCCGTCGAACGCCTTGGTGCGCGGGTCGATATCCACCCCGATGATTTCCGCGTCCGGGCCGAGATATTCGCTCCACATCAGAAGCGAGCCGCCATCCATAACGCCGAACTCCATCAGTCGGCACGGCGTTCCGCGGTACCGGGCGAGGTGCCGCTCGTAAACGTCGAAGTAGTGATGCCACTTCTGAATCTTGCGACCGCGTTCCCTGAAGTCCCAGTCGAGGAACGTCTCGTAGAGATCGCCGCTCGACTGGCGGTCACGCTTGGGCAGCGCGACCGGTTCGGCCAGCGGGGCATACGCTTGGCGGGCATGCGTCTGCGGCCCCGGCCGATCGGCGCTGTCGGTGTCGGAGGACAGGGGTCAGTCTCCCGCTTTCACCGCGACGTAGCTGCCGGGCGCGTCTTCGATCGGTTTCAGTTTGCCGTCCCCCGGCACGCGCGCCGGCACCTGGCCGCCGCCCTGCTTGTCCAGCCAGGTCTTCCATTCCGGCCACCAGGACCCCTCATGGGGGGTCGCGCCGGCCAGCCACTTCTCCGGGTCTTTCGGCGCGCGGCCGGGCTTCGTCCAGTAGCCGTATTTCGGCGGATCCGACGGCGGATTGACCACGCCGGCGATGTGACCCGACATGGCGAGAACGAACTTCACCGGCCCCTTGTAGACCTGGGTCGCCGCATAGGTCGATTTCCACGGCGCGATGTGGTCCTCGCGGGTCGACAGGACGAAGGTCGGCAGCTTGACTTGAGTAAGGTCGACCGGCACCCCGTCCAGGGTGATCCCGCCCGGCTCGATCAGCTTGTTCCGCTGGTACATGTTGCGCAGGTAGAAGCTGTGCATCGCCGCCGGCATCCGGGTGCTGTCCGAGTTCCAGTACAGCAGATCGAACGGGAACGGCTCCTTGCCCATGAGGTAGTTGTTCACGACGAAGGACCAGATGAGGTCGTTGGCGCGCAGCATGTTGAAGGTCGTCGCCATGGCCCGGCCGTCGAGATAGCCGTCCTTGTTCATGCGCTGCTCGAGCGCGTCGAGCTGCTCCTCGTCGATGAAGACAGATAGCTCTCCCGCCTCGGAGAAGTCGATCATCGTGGTGAAGAAGGTGATCGACTTGATCCGGTCGTCGCCCTTGGCCGTCATGTAGGCGAGGGAGCTGGCCATCAGGGTACCGCCGATGCAATAGCCGATGGCGTTGACCTCGCGCTCGCCGGTCGCCTGCTCGATCGCGTCGAGCGCCGCCAGCGGGCCCTCGCGCATGTAGTCCTCGAACGTCTTGCCGGCGAGCTCGGCGTCCGGGTTCACCCAGGAGACGACGAAGACGCTGATTCCCTGGTCGACCGCCCATTTGATGAACGAGTTCTTGGCCCGCAGGTCGAGGATATAGAACTTGTTGATCCAGGGCGGCACGATCAGCAGCGGCCGCCGGTGGACCGTTTCCGTCGTCGGCGCGTACTGGATGAGCTGCATCAGATCGTTCTGAAACACCACCTTGCCGGGGGTGGTGGCGACGTTCGTGCCGATCTTGAAGGCGCTCTCGTCGACCATCTTGATCGACAGTTTGCCCTTGCCCCGCTCCAGGTCGTCGAGCAGGTGCTCCAGACCCTTGACCAGGTTCTCGCCGCCGCTCTCGACGGTCGTCCGGAGCACTTCCGGGTTGGTCATCAGGAAATTGGTGGGGGCGACCGCATCGGCGAACTGCTTGGTGTAGAAGTCCACCTTTCGCCGGGTCTTGTCGTCCAGTCCCTCGACGTCGTGGACCGTGCGCTGCATCCATTCGGCCGTCAGCAGGTAGCTCTGCTTGATGTAGTCGAAGACCACGTTCTCGTTCCAGGCCTCGTCCCTGAACCGCCGGTCCTGCCGGTCCGTGGCGACAACGGGTTGGGCCGTGGCGCCCATCATGCGCGAGGCTGTGGTCTGCCACAGCGTCATGTACGACTGCCACAGGTCCATCTGCGCTTTCATCAGCTTCGTCGGGTCGGCCATCATCTTCGACGTCATGTCGAGGAAGGCGGTCCCGATATTCAGCGGGTCGGACAGGCCGAGCGCGTTGGGGTCCTGGTGCTTGAGGAAGTCGGTCACGAGGCGCTGGCTGCGCTCGGCAATCTGGGTCATCGCCTGGGACATCTGAACCGGATCCGGCGCGGTGACCTTCTTCTCATTGCTGTCGGCCATGAGGTCTGCCTTCATTCCTGACGATGGCAAGCTGCGTGGTCACCTCGCTTTCTAGCAGAAAGAGAGAGCGCTTGGCTAACAGGAAGCCGGACAGGAAGCCGGACGCGGCGACGATGCGTATCCGCCGCCGCTGATCGACCTCATCGCCCTTTGCCGAAGGAGGTCACGGGCAGACCAGGCGGCCCGCCCGATCCGTCAGCTCGCGGGGACGAGGACGGTTGTCGCCTCAAGCCCGGCGATGTCCGCGAACAGTTGCGTGTTGGTTGCGCCGGCCGCCCCGTCCACCGGCTTAAGCGTGAAATACGTCACCGCGTCGAGCGTTTCCCTGAAAAACGTCTCCAGTTCCTTGCTCGGACTGCCGTGGTAGCTGCTGTCCGTCGGGGTCAGTTTCAGGGCGCTGCCGTTCACCGTCAGGCTGACCTTTTGCGACATCGATCCGCCACCGGATGTCGGTGTGTAGACGATCGTGCCGGTTGTGCCGCTGGACGCGGAACTGAGGGTGAGGCTTCCCGAGATCGGGATTCCGCCGCCCACGGGCAGAACGAATGTCCCGTACAGAATGAGGATTTGCGGTTCCCGAACCAGAAAAATCGCTGATGAGTCCGGCTGCACGGTGCCGTTGAACGAGTATTGCAGCGGCGCAAGCAAGGTCGACGTGCTGCCGAGAAACTGTGTCAGATCGATCATCTTTTGCTCCGGATTGAAATGCGTTCTTTAGGTGTAAAAAATATCCTATTGAACAACCTTGAAAAGATTCGTGCGGCATGCCGCGTCTTCGCTGTGCGATATCCGTCGATCGGCCAGCCGGAGGGAAGGGCGCCGGGAGAGAGGCGTGCGGCTCGCTCCGACGAAAGCTCAGTGGTTCTAATCGCTTGCAGTGCTGGTGTTGAGGTGTCAGGACACGTAAACTCCGTCCGCCGAGGGTGGATGTCCTCGGAATCGACGCGGGAGAAGGTGATGAGCGAGACGGTGACCCGGGATCATGGCGCGGTGCGCCAACCTCTGAGCCGGCGTCCGCGCCGGCCTCTGCGGACAGGACCGATGACCAGCATCGCGGCCCTTCTGCTGCTGGCGGGATGCTCCTCGGTGCCGGACGCGCTGAACCCGGTCGAATGGTACGAGGGGACGACCGACACGGTCGGCGGCTGGTTCTCCGACGACGAGCCTGCAACCGCCGATGGCGGCACCGCCACCGGCTCCGCCACCGGCTCCGGCGACTTCCCCAACCTCGCCAGCGTGCCGCAGCGTCCGACGCCGTCGACCACGGCGGAGGAGCGCGCGCAGATCCAGCAGGGCCTGATCGCCGACCGCAACAACGCCCGCTATACCGACAGCGCCGACGCGTCCGCTCCGGCCGACCCGCCGCGCCGGGCTTCGACAGCGCAGCCCGCGGCACCCCGCTCCACGGCCACCAGCTCCACAGCCGCGATCGGCGCGCCGGCGGCCGCTGCGGAGTCGGCGGCGCGCACGGCCGCGGCCGATGCCAGCATCCCGGCCCCGCAGCCCAGCGCACCCGCGCCGAGCGCGACACGGCCCGAGCAGACCGCCGCCGTGCCGCCGCCTGTGCCGGAACGCCAGGCCCCGGCTGCCGCTCCCGCGACCGGCGATGGATCCACCCTCTGGCCGCGGCGTCCCGCGCCCGAGCCGGAGAGCCGCTCGCCGATGACCAGCGGACGGGTGCCCGACGCCGAGTCCCGGGTGGTACGGGCGCCGGATACGCAGACCTCCGGCGGCCGCCGTCCCCTGGCGGAGACGCTGACCCGCGCCGACACGCGGAACGCCGAAACCCGGCTGGACTCGGCCGGCACGGACGGGGTGCGGACATCGCCGCGCACGGAGCCCGCCGGATCGGCGCCCGCGGCCCAGAGCAGCGGCCCGGAGATCTCGCGCAGGCTGATTTCCGAGACTCGGACCCAGCGCATGACCGACGGGACCGTCCGGACCGAGACGACCGCGCCGCAGCCCGAGACGGTCGCGGCGGTACCCGACACCATGACCCGTCCCGCGCAGACGGCTTCTGCAGGGGCGGGCTCGGCGGATGCGGGCGCCGCAGGCGCGGGCGCTTCCGATGAGTCCGCCTCCGTCATCGTCGATGGGCCGAGCCTCGACCAGTATCAGCTCGGTTTCTCCGGCCCGGCCTATCTGGTCGGGACGGTCAATTTCAGGCACGGCTCTTCCGGACTGAGCGCCGACGATCTCGACATGGTCCGGTCCATTGCGTCGGCGGCGCGGGAGACCGATGCCTATATCCGGGTGATCGGCCATGCGTCAGCGCGGACGGCGGAGATGGATCTGCCGCGCCATGAGCTGGTGAATTTCGAGCAGTCGCTTGCCCGGGCCGAGGCTGTCGCGCGGGCGCTGACTCAGGCCGGCGTGCCGGCGGAGCGGGTTCTGGTCGAGGCGATGAGCGCCAGCCAGCCGCTCTATTTCGAGAGCATGCCGTCGGGCGAGGCCGGTAACCGCAGGGCCGAGATTCTGTTCCAGTACTGAGTCATTATCGAAAGATTGTATATCGTTACGCTAAACAGCTAATGCAGCAGGTGAGAGTATGAGCGAGGCGCTGAGGGTTGCCGTCGCAGGGTTGGGTACGGTCGGCGCGGAGACGGTGCGGCTTCTGGCGGAGCGGCGCGACGCGATCGCGTCCCATGCTGGCCGGCCGGTCGATGTCGTTGCGGTGTCGGCCCGCGACCGGAGCAAGGACCGCGGCATCGACCTGTCGGGAGTCGACTGGGCCGACGATCCGATGGACCTCGCCACCCGTGACGATGTGGATGTGGTGTGCGAGCTGATCGGCGGCTCCGAGGGCGTGGCGAAGGACCTTGTCGAGGCCGCCATGGGGGCGGGCAAGTCGGTCGTCACCGCCAATAAGGCACTGTTGGCGCATCACGGCTCCGACCTCGCCCGGCGGGCAGAGGCGGGCGGTGTGACCCTGGCCTACGAGGCGGCGGTCGCCGGCGGCATCCCGATCATCCGGGCACTGCGCGAAGGCCTCGTGATCAACGAGGTAAGCCGCGTCTACGGCATCCTCAACGGCACCTGCAATTACATCCTGACGGCCATGCGCGAGGGCGGGCGGGCGTTCGACGACGTGCTCGCCGAGGCGCAGGAGCTGGGTTACGCCGAAGCCGACCCGACCTTCGACGTCGACGGGATCGACGCGGCCCACAAACTGGCGCTGCTATCGGCGCTCGCCTTCGGCCACGCGGTCGATTTCGGCGCGGTCCATACCGAGGGCATCCGGTCGGTCTCGGCCCTCGATATCGCCTATGCCGAGGAGTTCGGCTATCGCATCAAGCTGCTCGGCATCGCCGAGCGCACCGGGGAGGGCGTGCGCCAGCGCGTGCACCCCTGCATGGTGGCCAAGCATGCGCCGATCGCCCAGGTCGAGGGCGTCTTCAACGCGGTCATGGCCGAGGGCGACGCAGTCGGCACGACCCTGCACTACGGACGCGGCGCCGGCGCCGGCCCGACCGCCTCGGCGGTCATCGGCGACGTGGTCGATATCGCCTCCGGCCGCGGGGCGCCGGTCTTCGGCCGTCCGGCCAATGCCCTGGTCGCCAACCGCCAAGCCCCCTGGGAGACCATGCGCGGCGGCTATTACGTCCGCCTGATGGTGATCGACCGTCCGGGCGTGCTGGCCGACGTGACCGCCATCATGCGCGACCAGAACGTGTCGATGGAGTCGATGGTCCAGCGCGGCCGCGATCCTCATGAGAAAGTGCCGGTCGCGCTGACCACCCACGAGGTGGACGAGGCGTCGATGCGCAAGGCCCTGGCGGAGATCGGCCGGCTCGACGCCGTGCAGGAACCGCCGGCGATGATCCGCATCGTCGACCTCTGACCGTCCGGCCGGCGGGCCAATAGGGAGTCGCGAAGGCGGTCGGGATCGGTTAAGAACCCGGCCAACGGAAATTGCGGCCGCCTTCAAGGAGCCGGCCCCAGGAAAGACCGGGAGAAAAGAATGTCCGACACCGCCGAAGTCTTCACCATGGACCGTAACCTCGCCCTGGAGGCCGTGCGGGTCACCGAGGCGGCCGCGCTCGCGGCGTCCCGGCTCATGGGACGGGGCGACGAGAAGGCGGCGGACCAGGCGGCGGTCGACGCCATGCGCACCGCGCTGAACAACCTCGAGATGGACGGCACGGTCGTGATCGGCGAGGGCGAGCGGGACGAGGCGCCGATGCTGTATATCGGCGAGAAGGTCGGTCGCGGCGGCCCGAAGATCGACATCGCTCTCGACCCGCTGGAGGGCACGACCATCACCGCCAAGGGCGGACAGAACGCGTTGGCGGTGGTCGCGCTCGCCTCCGAGGGCGGCTTCCTGAACGCTCCGGACGTCTACATGGACAAGATCGCCGTCGGCGGCGGCCTGCCCGACGGCGTGGTCGACCTCGACAACACGGTCGAGCAGAACATGAAGAACCTGGCCGAGGCCAAGGGCGTCGCCGTCTCCGACATCGTCGCCTGCATCCTCGACCGTCCGCGCCACGCCGACCTGATCGCCCAGGTGCGCGACTCCGGCGCGCGGATCATGCTGATCTCCGACGGCGATGTGTCCGGCGTCATCGCCACCTCGCAGCCGAGCAGCGGCGTCGACATCTACATGGGCTCGGGCGGTGCGCCGGAGGGCGTGCTGGCCGCCGCGGCGCTGCGCTGCATCGGTGGTCAGATCCAGGGCCGCCTGCTGTTCCGCAACGACGACGAGAAGGCCCGGGCCAAGCGCTGGGGCATCACGGACCTCGACAAGAAGTACGACCTGATGGGGCTGGCCGGCGGCGACGTGATGTTCGCGGCCACCGGCGTGACCAACGGTGCGATGCTGCAGGGCGTTCGGCGCTATGCCGGCGGGGCGACGACCCACTCGATCATCATGCGCTCGAAGACCGGCACGGTCCGGACGGTCGAGGCCACCCACGATTTCACCCGCAAGCCGGCGGTCGACTGACCGCCGCACCGCCGGAACGGACAATCACCGGAGATAAGGAGAGGGCGCGTGCCGGAGGGAGACGCGTTCCTCGGTGTCGAACGATCGCTGACCGCGCGGCGCTGGGCGCTGCGCGGTGGCTCCGGCGTCGAGGTCGACCGGCTGGCCCTGGCGATCGCCCAGCGCTTCGACCTGCCGGAGATCGTCGGCCGCATCATGGCCCAGCGCGGGATCGTGCTGGAGGCGGTGGAGCGGTTTCTCGACCCGACCCTGCGCAACGAACTGCCGGACCCGAGCCGGTTCCGCGACATGGACGCGGCCGCCGACCGGCTGGCCGACGCCGTGGTCGCGGGGCAGACGATCGGCCTCTTCGCAGACTACGACGTCGACGGTGCGACCTCGGCCGCCAGCATGGCCCGGTATTTCCGCGCCGTCGGCGCCCGCACGCTGCTGCATATCCCGGACCGCATCGACGAGGGATACGGCCCCAACCTGCCGGCTCTGAAGGGGCTCGCGGACAAGGGGGCGGGCGTGGTCGTGTGCCTCGACTGCGGCATCCTGGCGGTCGACACGCTGGGTCAGGCCCGGGCGGCCGGGATCGACGTGGTCGTGGTGGACCATCACATCGCCGAGCCGGAGCTTCCGGCGGCCGTCGCCGTGGTCAACCCCAACCGTCTCGACGAGGAGCCGGGCTTCGGACACCTTGCCGCCTGCGGCGTGACCTTCGTCACCCTGGTCGCGGTCAACCGCGCGCTGCGGGCCCGCGGCTGGTTCCAAACCCGGAGCGAGCCCGACCTCCGGGCGATTCTCGATCTGACGGCCCTCGGCACCGTCTGCGACGTCGTTCCGCTCACGGGCCTCAACCGCGCCTTCATCGCGCAGGGGCTGAAGGTCATGGCCGGCCGCGCCACGCCCGGACTGGCCGCGCTGGCCGACGTCGCCGGGCTCGACCGCAAGCCGGACCCCTATCACCTGGGCTTCGTGCTCGGCCCGCGGATCAACGCCGGCGGCCGCGTCGGCAGGGCTGATCTCGGTGCCCGACTGCTCTCCACGGACGACCCGGCGGAGGCGCGGCAGATCGCCGGCGAACTCGACCGCTACAATGATGACCGCCGGGCCATCGAGGCGGAGGTCCTGGAAGACGCGATCGCCCAAGGCGAGGCGGCCGGCGACTGCCCGGTGCTCGTGGTCTCGGGCAAGGGCTGGCATCCCGGCGTCGTCGGTATCGTCGCCAGTCGGCTCAAGGACCGGTTCCACAGACCGGCCTGCGTCGTCGGTGTGGAGAACGGTGTCGGCAAAGGCTCGGGACGCTCCGTGCCCGGTGTGGACCTCGGCGCGGCCGTCATCGCCGCGCATCAGGCCGGAGTACTCGAGAAGGGCGGCGGGCATGCCATGGCGGCCGGCTTCACCGTCGAGGCGGGGCGGATCGACGCGTTCCGGGAGTTCCTGGCGGAGCGGGTGTCGGCGGCTCTGGCAAATACGCCGCTGGTCGCCGAGTTGTCCGTCGACGCCGCGGTCTCTCCGCGGGGCGCCAATGCCGATCTCGTCCGCGCGGTCTCCCGGGTGGGACCGTTCGGGACGGGCAATTCGGAGCCGCGCTTCGTGCTGTCGGGCGCGCGCGTCGTCTCAAGCGGGGTCGTCGGCGAGAACCACGTCCGCTGCACCTTGTCCGGGGGCGACGGCGGCCGGGTGAATGCCATCGCCTTCCGGGCGATGGCAGGCCCGCTCGGCCCGGGGCTTCTGCAGGCGGGACAGCTCCCGATCCATGTGGCGGGCCATCTCCGGCTCGACGATTTCCGTGGCGGGGACAACGTGCAGCTCGTCATCGACGACGCCGCACCTGCGGTCTGAGCCCGCCGTTCGAGCCCGCTTCAGGCCGCAGCCTCCGCCCGCTCCCAGAACGCCCGCACCGTCGCCTCGTCCAGGTCCCGCGTTATGAATACGATGCGCGACCGCCGGTCGTCGTCCGGCCAGGCGGGAAGCCGGGCGGGTGAGTGGAATACGTGCTGCACACCGTGGACCACCACCGGCTCGGACTCGCCCGCGAGATCGAGGATGCCCTTCACGCGGAGCAGCTTCTCGCCGTGGAGCTCGCGCAACCCGGCGAGCCAGGTGTTCACCAGATCCCAGTCCAGAGGTTCGTCGTAGGTCAGGGCGAAGGCAACGATGCCGCCGTCGTGCCGGTTCACGTCGTGGTGGTGGTCTTCATGGTGATGGCCGTCCTGCGCCGCCAGCGCTTCGTCGCGCAGCCACCTTCGGACGTCCGGCGTCTTGCTCTCGGGATCGTACCAGCCGGCACCGAACAGGCGGGATGCGGCGACCGCGCCCTTGACCGCGCGGATCCGCTCCGCGGTCGGGTTGAGTGTTGCGAGGCGCCGGTCGAGCGCGTCGGCGGCGTTATCTTCCGCCAGGTCGGTCTTCGTCAGGATCAGGCGGTCGGCCATTGCGGCCTGCTTCACCGCTTCCTCCTGGGCGTCGAGCTGACCGGCGCCGTTAACCGCGTCCACCGTCGCGATCACCGCATCCAGACGGAAGAAGCCGGAGACCAGCGGGTTGTTGAGGAGCATCTGGACGATCGGCGCCGGGTCGGCGAGGCCGGTGGTCTCCACGACCACCCGCCGGAAGTCGGGGATGGTGCCGGCGCGGGCCTTGGCCAGAAGGTCGCGCAGGGTGCTCTCCAGGTCCGACCGGATGGTGCAGCAGATGCAGCCCGACGCCATCACCGTCATCTCGCCGTCGACGGCTTCCATCAGCAGATGGTCCAGCCCGATCTCGCCGAACTCGTTCACGATCACCGCCGTGTCGGCCAGCGCGGGATCGCGGAGCAGGGCGTTCAGGAGGGTGGTCTTGCCGCTGCCGAGGAATCCCGTGAGCACGGAGACCGGAATCCGGTCGGCGGACTTGTCGGCTTCGAACAGGCTCATGGGGCGGGGTCCTCCTGGTCTGCGTGGCGCCCGTCGGCCCGGCGCGCGCCCCCGAGCTTGACACTCTGTCGCAGGCGTCGTCACCATTCGACCATTGGGGGCAGAGGCCGCCAGGCGTTTTCGAGCGTCGATAAGCAAAACAATCTCGGGAGGACAGGGTCATGCGCAAGAGCAAGTTTGAGGCCGGCGACGGCACGGATCCGGTCGCACCCAGCCGGCGCGACTTTATCAAGACCGCTGCGATCGGCGCGGCGGCGGGCGGTGCGGCGCTCGTCGGCGGCAGCGGCGGCGATCAGGTGGCCCAGGCCCAGACCGCGTCCGGGGAAACCTGGTGGCCGTCGCGCTGGGGCGACGGGGACGAGGCCGGCGCGTCCAACTGGATGACGCCGCAGAAGACCCTGGAGGCGGCGACCCAGATCCGAGAAGGCAGGGTCTACAAGATCGGCCGGGTCTACGAGGCCGGGATGCCGCTGTTCGGCGCCCGGGTGTTCGGTGTCCGCATTCCCGGCGCCCCGACCGGCGGGCCGTTCGGCGAGAACAACCTGATCTACAACGACGAGTTCCTGGCGACCGAGATCGGGCAGGTCGGGACCCAGTTCGACGGTCTCGGCCATATCGGCGTCCTCAGCGGCGATGTCGCCAACATGAAGGACCATAAGTACTACAACGGGTTCGACGGAAGCGAGGTCAGCGGTGCCTACGGCCTTTCGAAGCTCGGCGTCGAGCATGTGAAGCCGTTCTTCACGCCGGCGCATCTGATCGACGTCCACGGATCGCTCGGCGAGATGAAGGATGCCGGTTACGAGATCACCCTGGCGGACGTGCGCGGCGCGCTGTCGAAGCAGGGCATGTCGGAGGACGACATCAGGTCGGGTGACGCGGTGTTCTTCAACACAGGCTGGGGCTCGCTCTGGATGAAGAACAACGACCGCTTCAATTCCGGCTGCCCCGGCATCGGCATGGAAGTGGCGGGCTGGCTGATCGACAAGGAGATCTCGATCACCGGCGCGGATACCTGGCCGACGGAGGTCGTCCCCAACCCCGATCCCACCCTGGCGTTCCCGGTCCATGCCGAGCTCATCACCAAGAACGGCATCTTCAACCACGAGAACCTGTTCTTCGACGAGCTGATCGCCGACGGCAAATACCGGTTCGTCTACATCTTCGCGCCGACACCGATCAAAGGCGCCACCGGGTCGGCGGGATCGCCCATCGCCGTTACCTGAACCACACGCCGGGACCCGCGTCGGCCCCGCGTCCGCTTCGGGCGCGACCGGGGCCGGTGCGGACCCGGTCGCAACGTGTCGAAAGATGCGCTTCGGGCTTGATTTCGCGGACGGCGGCTTGTACATGGACGGTCCTCGGATGACCCCTTCGTCTAGAGGCCTAGGACACCGCCCTTTCACGGCGGCAACACGGGTTCGAATCCCGTAGGGGTCGCCACCGCTTCCGGCGCATCTGACGGGTGATTATTCCGACGGGCCGCGTCGATCGCACTTGCAAAGCGGGCGGTAGGTTGATATCTACCCGCTCTCCTCTGCGACCCCTTCGTCTAGAGGCCTAGGACACCGCCCTCTCACGGCGGCAACACGGGTTCGAATCCCGTAGGGGTCGCCAAGCTTTCCTTCGGCAATTCTTTCTCCGTATCTCGCGCCCCGGCGATACCGCCGTTCGGGCTTTTTTGTGCTGTGCTGCGACTCACACCCGCGATACCTGTGCATTCCGTTATGCGTCCCGTAAAATGTGTCCGTGAGTATGAAGTATCCGTTGAGGGACACCGTTGAGGGACGGGGGCTTACCGGTATGGACGTGGGCACGGGGATGCGGCGGACGGCGATGGTAGCGGCGGCGGCGATCTTGGTGAGCGCGGTCGCGCTTGTATCGGCCCCCGCGCAGGCGCTGTCGCCCGTTCCGTTCTTCCGCGGGGTCGAGCGTCTGGCGGTGTTCTGCGGACGCCCGGATGCGGCGCCGCGCTGGGCCGCCCTCTGCCGGTTGGCCGAGGCGCTGCTGGAGGACCTGTCGGGCACCGATGTGATCGTCGGCACCGCCGCACTCTCCGACCCGGCGGCCATCACCGTTATCGTCAACGGCTACGAGGTCGACGGGCCGCACGGACGGTTGATGGTGATCGAGGTCCGGATGCTGCGGCGGGACCATGTCGACGGGCGGCTGTTCGGCGCCGCCCCGGTCGTTGTCCGGGCCGACGCTCCGTTAACCGAATCTTCGGAAGTTGCCGACAGCCTCGGTGCCTTGCTGTCCGAGACCGTTATCGGGCCTTGGCGCCTGGCGACGCCGTCCGTCCGCCCGGCCGCGACCGACGACGAGAAAGGCTAGACGATGAACGCTTACGCTCCCGCTGCCGTCCCAGCCCGGTGTGCCTGTGGCACCTGCGGGTGTTTCGGCCACACCAGCGGTACGTCCGAGGGACGGTTGGCCCTGACGACCGCGGAGAGTTCCGGCGACGGCAGCATCGACGCAGTCGTCGTCGGTGTCGGGAGCAAGTGGGGCGTGGGGATGATGGGGGTGGCGACCACCGTCACCTATTCCTTCATGGACAACCTGCCGAGCTATCACGCGGCGGACTCCACCTTCACCGTGTTCAATGATGCCATGGAGACGGCGGCGCGGAGTGCGCTGGATACCTGGGCCGCGGCGGCGAATATCAATTTCGTCGAGGTGTCGGACGCCGGCGACGGCGGGCAGATCCGGTTCGGGGCCAACTACCAGTCCGGCTCGGCCGGCTACGCCTACTACCCGTCGAGCAGCGATATCGGCGGCGACGTTATGATCGCCAACAACTTCTCCTACAATCTGAACCCGGAGATCGGTGGCTACGGGTACCTCACCCTGCTGCACGAGATCGGCCACGCCATCGGCCTGAAGCATCCGGGGAACTACAGTTCGGGCGCGGAGGGGCCGTTCCTGCCGAGCGGCATCGACAATACGGACACGACCGTCATGTCCTACAATGACGGCTCGGTCAGCTACGCCTCCACCCTGGGCTGGCTCGACGTGCAGGCCGCTCAGTACCTGTACGGTGTGAGTTCCGCCGCGACGATGGGCAACGTCACCTGGGGGGCGGATACGGCGGAGACCTTCACCGGCTCGGCCGGGGTCAACTACTTCATCGGCAATGGCGGCGACGACGTGTTCCTGCTCGGCGCGGGGGATGACGGCGTCATGGCCGGGTACGGCGCCGACACCGTGTCCGGCGGCGCCGGCAACGACCTCATGTACGGCAATATCGGCACCGATTTCATGATCGGCGGGGAAGGGTCGGACTCCATCTTCGGCGGCCAGAACGGCGGCGAGACCATGACCTACGGGTCCGGCGGGACGCTCGCGTTCCGCGAGGGGTCCGACACGATCTCCGGTGGCTCGGGAAGCGATCTGCTCTACGGCAACCACGGCGCCGACCTGATCGACGCCGGTGACGGCGCCGACACCCTGTTCGGCGGCCAGGACGACGACACGATGATCGGCGGGGCCGGGGGCGACCGGTTCTACGGCAATCTCGGCAACGACCAAATCACCGGCGGGTCCGGCTACGACTGGTACTACACCACCTCGAACGGCGGAAACGACACGATCACCGACTTCGAGTATTTCGTGGACTATCTGGCGATCCAGGCGAACATCAACGGCACCGGTATCGCGACCGACGCGGACGTGATCGCCCGGGCCAGCCAGGTGGGGACCAGCGTCGTGTTCGATCTCGGGTCGGGAAACAGCGTGACCCTGTCGAACTATTCCCTCAGCCAGCTCAATACCGCCGACATCTTCGTCTTCTGACCTCGTATGGTCTGACGCCGGATGTATTGACGCCGCCGGCGTCGGTATAGCGCCGCGTTTGCGTGTTTACGGCAGAGGTCTCCCGCCGCAGACTGACCGCCCGATCCCAGGAGGCGACAATGGCTGCGGACACCGCGTATCCGGTGGAACTGGAAGCGCCCGATATCTCTACGTACAAGGCCGGCAATGTCGGCATCGATTATGTGCACACCTTCGACTCGGGACGGCCCGGACCCGATGCGATGATCAACGCGGTAATCCACGGCAACGAGCTGTGCGGCGCCATCGCGCTCGACTATCTGATGCGGAGCTGCATCCGCCCGGCCCGGGGCAGGCTGACCGTTGCCTTCGTCAATCCCGAAGCCTATCTGCGGTTCGATCCGGCGGCCCCCACGAAGACCCGCTTCGTGGACGAGGACATGAACCGGGTGTGGACGCCCGAGCGTCTCGACGGCCCCGACGACACGGTGGAACTCCGCCGGGCGCGGGAGCTGCGGCCGCTCTACGACCGCGTCGAGCGGTTGCTCGATATCCACTCCATGGGGACGTATTCGGACCCGATCATGCTGATCCACGGGCTGGAGAAGGAGCGGCAGTTCACCCGGGCGATGGGCTATCCGGCGATGATCGCTTGCGGCTCCGGCCATGTGGAGGGGCTGCGGCTGATCGAGTACGCGCCGTTCAACGATCCGGCCTCCGACCGCATCGCCTGCCTGGTCGAATGCGGGCAGCATTGGGCAAAGAGCAGCGGCGACGTGGCCATCGACACGGCGCTGCACTACCTGCGCAGCCTGGACATGATCGACGACGCGACTCTGAGCGAGCACCGGCGGACCCCGCCGGTGGCCCAGCAGACCATGGCCGACGTGACCCATGGCTACGCGATCCGGACGGACGACTTCTTTTTCGCCCAGGACTTCAAGGGACTGGAGCGGTTCCCGGCCGCCGGAACAGTGGTTGCGGTCGATGGCGGCGAGGAGATCCGCACGCCCTATGACGACTGCATTCTCGTCATGCCGAACCACCGGGCGGTGAAAGGCCAGCGGGCATTCCGGCTTGCCCGGTTGAGCGACAAGGCGGCCGACGGCTGATGCCGCGGGAGCGTCCCTACGGCGCTATCCAGCTGCCTTCGGGGATGCCGCGCAGCCAGGAGAAGCGGGCGCGCCGATGAGGTGTGCCGCCGATCCAGAGCCAGTCCCACTCGGTCCAGACGGCCTCAATGACGACGAACCGGTCGCGGTCGCCGTCATACAGGGCGTGGCCGGCTGGCCCGATCGCGTCCCAGCGTGCGCCGACGAGCTCCTGATCCTCCGACGACCGGGCGACGGCGGCCATGCGGAGCTGCTGCTGCGCCGCCGGATCCCAGAATGCGAGAGAGACCCGCGGCGCCGCTTCGATCTCCCCGACCTTGGCCGACCGGCGGTCGGTGAAGATCTCCAGTCTTCGGGGGCGCAGATCGATCGACCGGGCCACGACAACGCGGGCGCTCGGTCCGTCGGCGCCCAGCGTGGCGAGCACCGGTGTGCGCCATGGACCTTCGCGGGTGTCGACGGCCGTCGCGAGCCGGTCGCCCACATGCGCCGCAAGCGCCTCCAGATCGTCGCAGGGCGGGGCCGTCATGACGGGCGCGGGGCCGTGCGGGCGAGCAGGAAGAACAGGGCCGAGCTGACGGTCGCCAGCAGGATCATGGTTGCCATGGCCAGGTGGTCCGTATCGTTCTGGAAATAGCCGACGATGACCGTGAAGCAGGCGCCGATGACCATCTGCCCGAAGCCCATCAGGCCCGAGGCCGCCCCGGCGATGGTCGGGTTCACGCTGACCGCGCCGGAGATGCCGTTGGGCTGACTCAGGCCGTTGCCGACGGCGACGAGACACATGGGCGCGAAGACGGAGAGCGGGGTCACGACCCCCGACACCGCCAGCGCGAACCCCGGCACGGCGCCGCAGAGCGACACGCCGACGCCGAGTGGGATCATCCGGTCGACGCCGAGCTTGCTCGACAGGCGGCTCGCCAGGAAATTTCCCGTCATGTAGCCGACCGAGATCAGCACGAAATAGAAGCCGTAGACCTCCGGTCCCTGCCGCAGCACCTCGATCATCACGTAGGGGGCGCCGGCGATGAAGGAGAAGAAGGCACCGACCGACATGGCGGTATTGGCGGCGTAGCCGATATAGGCGCGCGAGCGCAGCAGGCTCGCGTAGTTCCGCAACATGGCGGTGACATCGATGCTGGGGATCGGGTTCACGTTGGTCTCGTTGAGGCGCATCGCCGCCCCGACCAGGACGACCAGCCCGACCGCCATGGGCACGAGGAACGTCGCCTGCCAGCCGAAGCGGGCATCGATCAGCCCGCCGATCGCCGGTCCCATGGCGGGTGCGACGGCCATCGCCATGGTGATGATGGCGATGGCGCTGGCGGCGCGGTCGCGGTCGTAGACGTCGCGGACGATGGCCCGGCCGAGAACCATACCGGCGCAGCCGCCGATCGCCTGAAGCACGCGCGCCACGATCAGGCTCTCGATCGACCAGGCGAACATGCAGGCGACATTGGCCACGAAATAGATCACCAGCCCGCCGATCAGCGCGGGCCGCCGGCCGAAGCGGTCCGAGATCGGCCCGTAGCCGAGCTGCGCCACGCCGACCGCCACCAGATACAGGGTCAGGGCAAGCTGGACTGTGGCGTAGTCGGTCTGGAAAACGCCCACCAGCCCCGGCAGGGAGGGGACGAACATGTTCAGCGCCAGCGGACCGGTGGCTGTCGCCACGATCAGGATCCAGATCGGCGGGGGGAGGGGCTTCTGCTGCATGGAGCCTTGGGGCTTGGGTTGAGGCGCTAACTTAACGCTGGAATCACGGACCGCCAGCCCCCTTCGCGCGCCGTACCACGAGCGCCACGCCGAGCGCGGTGACGGCGATGCCACCGGCGCCGAGCGGACCGATCCGTTCGTCGAAGGCGATCCAGGCCAGCAGGGCTGTGGTCGGCGGCACCAGGTAGAACAGGCTGACCACCCGGACCGCCTCGCCGAGCCGGATCATGACCATCAGGAGCGAGAAGGCGCCGATGGAGACGACCACAGTCAGCCAGGCCAGGGACAGGGTGAAGGCCGGAACCCATTCGACCTCGAAATCCTCGAGCATGAGCGCGCCGAGGCCGGTGAGGGCGGCGGCGGTCATGTTCTGCACCGCGCTGCCGGTGGCGACGTTCATCGTGCTGGCGAAGCGCTTCTGGTGCAGGGTGCCGAGGCTCATCGCGATCAGCGCGGTGACGCAGGTGGCGAGCCCGATCCGGTCCACGGCTGTCGCCTCCATGCGTTCCCCGAGGACCAACGCGACCCCGGTCAGGCCGAGGACGAGCCCGAGCCATTGGCGGGCGCTGGTCCGCTCGCCCAGCAGCCTGCCGGCGAGAAGCGCGGTCAGGATCGGCTGAAGGCCGACGATGAGGGCGGCCAGGCCGGCGGGCACCCCCCGGTCGATCGCCACGAAGACGCCACCGAGATAGAGGCCCTGGACGAGGGCGCCGACCACCGCGATGTGGCCGGTCTGTCGCCAGTCGGTGGGCCAGGGAGCCGAGAGGGCGCGGGCGATCGTCACGAACAGAACGGTTACCAGCGCAAACCGGATCGCCAGGAAGGTCAGCGGCTCGGCGTGGGGCAGGCCGAACTTCGCGCCCACGAAGGCCGAGCTCCAGAGCAGCACGAAGACCGGCGGGGCGAGATAGGGAAGGATCGGCATGGGGGCGGCGCGAGCCTGACGGGCGAGAGGAGCCGGAACGGCCAGAGGCCGATCGCGAAGCTGTGTTCTCGCATGTCCGCCTGATTCATGCTATGCGAAGCATGGGAGAATTGGGACACGTGCAATTTCTTAGGGCTGAAAATCCAGCCTAGAGTCCAGGAGTGTGCGGTCAGAATGACCTCGTCGGCCCCGATCCTTCCCCCAGGCACCGGAAGTCTGCCCTCGCTCGGTCCCCCGCCCGGCGTCCAGCGACCATCCGCGGATCGGGTATCGGGTGTCGGTCAGGGATCGACGCGGGAGCAGGAGCGCACGCTGCCAGGCCGGGAGCCGGCAGGACCCCAGGCGCCGGGCCAGACCCAACCCGATGCGGCGCCGCTGCGACCCGGACGTCCGCTGATCGGCGGCGGCCCGTTCACGCTGGCAGTCGCCTTTGGCCTGCAGGCCGACCAGTCACGGCAGCCGACGAGCGCCGGCAGCGCCGACACCCCGGCGCAGGCGGCTGACGTTGCCGCGACCCAGGCCGCCGGACGCGAAGGCGGCACCGGGCCGAACCAACTGACCGAAGAAGAACAGAAGGTCGTGCGCGAGCTGCAGCAGCGCGATCAGGAGGTGCGCCGCCACGAGGCCGCCCATGCGGCCGCAGGAGGGCAATACGCCGGCGCGCCGACATACACCTATCAGCGGGGGCCCGACGGCCGTCAGTATGCCGTCGGCGGGTCGGTTTCCATCGATACCTCGCCTGTGAAAGGCGACCCCGAGGCGACGCTTCAGAAGGCCCGTCAAATCCGCGCCGCGGCGCTGGCCCCCGCCGAACCGTCGAGCCAGGACCGGTCCGTGGCCGCCGCCGCCGCTGCCTTGGAGCGTCAGGCTCAGGCTGAGATCTCGGCCGAACAGCGGTCAGAGCTGAGGGGTGAGGCGGATGGCGGTCTCTCCGGGACCGGCGGTGAGGCGGCTGGTCCGGGTGCGGGCTCCCAGGGGGCTCTCGAAGGATTGTCCGCGGGATCGACGGAGGGGTCGACACAGGGATCGACGGAGGGGCCATCCCTTGAGACGCGCCAGGGAGCGCCGGCCTTTGCCTCCTCAGGCTCTTCGCCGTTCGATCTCGCCGGATCGGCGCCACGCGCATCGACCGGGTTCGGCGGCCGTACTCCGCCGCCGCAGGTCTTCTCCATCACCGTCTGAGCGGCGCAAGGCCGGGCTCGGTCTGCCGATCGTTCCACTCCGCTCACTGGCGTCCCGTGGCAGCGTCCTCGTCGGCCGGCGGCGGCTCATTGCGGGCGGCGAGCATGTCCGGGTCGAAGCCGAGACAGGCCTTGAAACTCTCGGCGGTCTGCTCCGGCGCTTCGGAGCAGGTGTAGAAGGTGTTCCGGCAGGTGGTGTAGTCGCTTTCCGATCCGCTGAACCGCAGATCGTCGCAGAGCTCCATGAACCGGCGCGCCACCAGGGCGAAGCTCATGGTCTGATCCTCGATGGAATCGCTCTCCGGATTGAGCGGGCGCACACGCAAGAACTGGGCGATCGCCTGGTTGGCGCGGTTCAGCGTGATCTCGGCCTTCTGCTGCTCACCGAGCAGCGTGAAGTACCGGACATGGATCGTCTCCCCGAGCATCATCTGGCGCAGTTGCGGCGGGATGAACCCCTCCCGCGCATCGCCCCAGATGATGAACTGCACATCGCGGCCCACGACGCGGTAAAGCGTTGGCTCGCTGGATACCTCGAGCGCCTTCAGCTCCTCGAGATCGACGGGATCGTTTTCGTCGATCCAGTAGGTCGGCAGCCGGTCCGCGGTCAGCATTGCCTGGGAGGAGCGCGGCAGGGAGAAGTGTCCCCAGATCGAGTTGTCCTTGTTGCGCATGAGCCGGAACCGATACCCGTCCCGAGTCAGGATCCGCGCCTCCAGGATCGGCCGGCCGCTGATCGGGTCGGTCAGGACCTCCACGTACCACTGGATACGCTGCGCGCGGGCGTCCGCCGGCACGATCAGGCAGAGCGCCGGAACGAGCGAAAGAAGGAGGAGGAACGTTCTTGCAAGAGGCATGGGACGGTCGCTCCACGTGCCGGTATCGTCAGGTCCGGCAGCCTATGGCGCAGCGCCAGGCTCGGATCTTCAGACTAACGCTGCCGTCTGCCGATGACCACGCTGGCCATCCCGTTAACCCGATCTAAATCGGTCGTACAGTAGATTACGCTGCGACGAACTGATAGGTTTACCGCATGGCGATCTCGAACAGCATCTACACCGCTCTCAGCGGCGTCAACGCGGCGACGCGGCGTTTCGATACCTCGGCCGGCAACGTCGCCAACCTGGAGAGCGTCGCGGCGCCGAACGGTTCGACGGCGGCGACCGACGCGGACGGCAACGCGTTGTTCCGCACCCAGCGGACCGTGGACACCACGACCGCTGTCGGCGGCGTGCGCTCCACGCAGCAGCTTGCCGACCCGGTCTCGGTGCAGCGGTACGATCCGGATGCTCCGGACGCGGATGGGGACGGGCTGGTGAACCGGCCGAACGTCGCCCTGGAGCGAGAGGCGGTGGATCAGATCGCCGCACAGCGACAGCTTGAGGCCAATCTGGCCACTATCCGGACCGCCGATGAGCTGTTCGAGTCGACCCTCGATATTGTGAGCTGACGGTCAGTCCCTGGAACTCAGGGCTTTCAGGACGGCCCTGAACGGCAGCATTACGCATTCCCATCTCGATTTGGCTGCGCGGACCGGTGCGAAGACGTCGAGCGCCGCCCACGGCGATTTTTCGGCGTTTCCCGCGAGATAGTCTTCGACCGCCTCGGCGACGGCCGGCAGCTCGGCTGCGGGTTTGCCGACCGCCTCGTCGGCGATGACGGCGACCGCCGCCTGGCAAAGAGCGCAGCCCTGCACTTTGGAACCGACGGCGGTGACGGACTCGCCGTCCAAGGTCAGATCGATCGTGATGCGGTCGCCGCAGACCGGATTGTCGACCCGTGCGGAGACGGTCGCATGCTCCAGCCGGGGCAGGGCGCGGCCCTGCCGTGCCAGGGTCAGAATCTCGTCCTGATACAGCGTGTCGGTCATTCGCTCCGTCCCCTGATCGTCGCCAGCGCGTCCGGCGTGTCCACGTCGGTGAGCACAGACTCGTCCTCGACCTCGAGCTCGACCACCAGATCCTCGTGATTGCCGATCAGGTGCCGGGCGCCGACATCGCCGGACACTCCGCCCATCTCCTCGAAGAAGCGTTTGGCGAAGAGCACCGGATTGCCGCGCTTGCCGCGCCGGGTCGGAACGACGATCGATCGCCCTTCGACCGGATCGAAGGCGGCGATCATGCGGTCGATGATCCCGGTGGAGACCCGGGGCATGTCGCCGAGACAGACGACGACCCCATCGACCTCGTCGCCGACCGCCGCCAGACCCGTTTTCAGGGAGGTCGACAGCCCCTCGGCGTAGTCGGGGTTGTAGGCATAGGCCGGATTGAGATCGGCTAGCGCCGCACGGACCGCGTCGGCCTCGTGGCCGAGCACCACCGTCAGAGACGAGGCTTTCGAGGCGCCGACGGCTTCCGCCATGTGGCGGACCATCGGCTTGCCGTCGATTTCGGCCAGCAGCTTGTTCTCCTTGCCCATGCGGCGAGACTGGCCGGCGGCGAGGAGCAGCGCGGCAATCCTCGGCGCCCGGGCGGAGGCTGTGTTGGCAGCACCGGACCGGCGCCGGGAGCGCGGCATCGGGCGTGTGGGAATGTCCTTGAGCAGGCCGCCTGGGCCCATTCGGCTGATTTCCGGTCGCCCGACGGGCACGCCCGCGACGAGGCGTTGCAACACCCAGTCGAAGCCGTTGAGCTTGGGCGAGCGGGCACAGCCCGGCAGACCCACGACCGGCACGTCGCCGATCCGGCCGATCAGCATCAGGTTGCCCGGATCCACCGGCATGCCGAAATGCTCGACCACCCCGCCGGCCTTCTCGATGGCCGCCGGAACGACGTCGCGCCGGTCCACGACCGCCGACGCCCCGGAGACGAGCACCAGACGCGCCCCCTTGTTCATCGTCTCGTCGATCGCTCGGGCCAGGGTCTCTGTCGCATGGTCGCACCGGACCTCGTGGCAGATCTCGCTGCCCATGGGGTGCAGCCGGGAGCGGGTGACCTCGAGGGTGCTGTCGAGCACGCTGTCCTTGGTGCCGGGCAGGCGCGACTGGACCAGACCGACGCGCGTCGCCCCGTAGGGCTGGATCCGAACCATCGGCTGGTCGCGGCGGCCGATCTCCTCGGTCAGCAGCACGCGGTCGCCGGGCACGGCGAAGGAGATGATCTTCAGCGTGCCCACCATCTGTCCCTCTTCCACGGCCTGGAAGGGCGGGACTAGGGCGAGGGTGATCGCCTCGTCCACCAGATTGAACGCATCCAGCCTGACGGGGTCGTAGACGACGACCCCGGCGGTCTCGGCGTAGAGGTTTGCGCGGCCGGTGAAGGCGGCGCTGACCGTGGTGCCGTCCCCCGCGATCGCGGCGGCGAGCCTATCGGCGGCGGCGTCCTCGGCCACGTCGCCGTCCTCCAGCCGGGCGGCGATGACGCTCGCATAGCCGGCGTCGCGCAGCAGGACCACGTCGTCGCCGTCGAGGACGCGGCCCTTCTTCAGGCTGCGCGTCTCGAGCCGGAGGGAGTGGGCCAGAACGGCCCCCTCGGCCTGTTCCAGCGGGGTATCACCGAAGATCACGGTCCAGGGTCTCCAACAGGGGCAGTCGCCCAGGTCAGGCGGCGGCCGCGACGATTGGCTTCGCGTGCAGGACGGCGGTCAGCTCGGCCAGCACCGAAATCGCGATCTCGGCGGGAGAGACGGCGCCGATATCGAGGCCGGCCGGCGCGTGGATCCGCCCGATCGCCGCGTCGTCGAACCCCATCTCCTTCAGCCGCTCGACCCGCTTGGCATGGGTCCGGCGCGAGCCGAGGCAGGTGATGTAAAACGCGTCAGACTTCAGCGCGATCTCCAAAGCCGGATCGTCCAGCTTGGGATCGTGGGTCAGGGTGACGATGGCGGTGCGGTTGTCCGGCTTAAGGGCTTCCATCGCCTCGTCCGGCCAATCGTCCATCAGCGCGACATTCGGAAACCGCTCGGCCGTGGCGAAGCTGGCCCGGGGGTCGATGACCACCACCTCGTAGCCGGCGATCGCCGCCATGGGCACCAGCGTCTGGCTGATGTGAACGGCCCCGACGATGATGAGCCGCAGCGGCGGGTTGTGGCAGTCGAAGAACCAGCGGGCGTCGGACAGCTCGGCCACGCCACTTCTGTTGTCGCGCAGACGCTCCCGGGCTTCCTGGACGACCGCCTCCGGCAGATCGCCATCGACGCTGTCCTGAAACACCAGCGCCTGGGTCCGGCCGTCGAGGCCGTCCACCAGCGTGACCGGCGTTTTCGACCGCCGCGCAGTCTGCAGGTTCGAGAAGATGTCACCGCGCATGGATCACGCCTCCATCCGTTCGACCCAGACCTGAACGTTGCCGCCGCAGGCGAGGCCCACATCCCAGGCCTGTTCGTCGCTGACACCGAACTCCATGAGGCGGGCATCGCCGCCGTCCATGATCTCGAAAGCCTCCTTGATCACCGCGCCCTCGATGCAGCCGCCGGAGACGGAGCCCACCATCGCCCCGTCGCCGTCGATCACGAGGCGCGATCCGACCGGGCGGGGGGAACTACCCCAGGTCTTGACCACGGTGGCGAGCGCCACCTTGCGGCCCTCACCGAGCCACGTCTCTGCGGTGCCAAGGACGTCGTCCATGCTGGCGAACGGTGTCGGATCGGTCATGCCTGCGCCCTCCACGGTCAAAGTCTATGCGGTCAGTTCTGCTCCTGCCGGGCTTCATCCTCAACCCGCCGCAGTGCTGAGAGCCAGTCGTCCATGCTCTCGCGACGGCGGTAGGCCGGTCGGCCGATTGCGTCCGCCAACTGTTCAAGGCTATCGAGCGAATGCACCGGCCGGAAGTCGTCGACATGGGGAAGGATGGCCCGAACCCCCTGAGATTTGGGGGCGAAGCCGTCGTAGCGCAACAAGGGATTGAGCCAGATCAGCCGCCGGCAGGATTTGTGCAGCCTCTCCATCTCCTTGTTCAGGCCGGCTCCGACCTCGCGGTCCAGACCGTCGGTGATGAGCACGACGATCGCGCCCTGGGTCAGGACACGGCGACCCCAATACCGGTTGAACTCGTGCAGGCAGTGGCCGATCCGTGTGCCGCCGGACCAGTCGTTCACCACGTCCCCGACCTGGACCAGCGCCTCGTCGACATCCGTGTGCCGCAGATAGCGGGTGACGTTGGTCAGGCGCGTGCCGAACAGGAAGGTGTGCACCCGGTCCCGGTCGTTGGTGATCGCGTGCATGAAATGCAGCAGCATTCGCGAATACCGGCTCATCGACCCCGAGATGTCGCAGAGCACGACGAGCGGCGGCCGGCGTGTGCGCCGTTTGCGACGCTGCAGGTCGATCTCGTCGCCGCCGGACCGCATCGTCGCGGACATTGTACGTCTGAGGTCGAGACGGCGCCCGTGCGGCGCCGGTCGGAAGCGCCGGGTTTTGATCTCGGCGATCGGCAGGCGCATGTCGCGGATGATCTGCTTGGCCCGCAGGATCTCCTCCGCGGACATCTTCTCGAAGTCCATTTCCCTGAGAAGTTCGCGGTCCGACCAGGTCATCGCCGCGTCGAGCTCGATCTCCTGCTCCTCGGGCTCCCGGGCCTCGCCATCGGCTGGCGACTCCGATTTCAGCGCCTCGGCGAGCCGGCGGTTCATCTCCTCGCCCTTCTCGCGATCCTCGTCCGGATCCCCGCGGAACTCGGGGACGATCATCTGCATCATCCGCTCGAGCAGCCGCGGATTTCGCCAGAAGACGTGGAACGCCTGGTCGAAGATCTCGCGCTGGTCGCGACGGTTCACGAACACCGCGTGCAGCGTCCAGTAGAAGTCGCGCCGGTTGACGATCCCGGCGACGCGCACCGCCTCGACCGCGTCGAGCACCTTCCCCGGACCCACGGGCAAGCCGGCCGCCCGCAGGGTGCGGCCGAAATGCATCAGATTTTCGACGAGCTTGCCGCCGCCCTCGGCGTCGGCGTCGGGCAGGGAAAGGTCGGGCGGTGTGGAGGAGGCGCTCATGATCGGCTCCGCCGGCTCAGACGACCGCCGCGGCGCCTGCCAGTTCGGCCTTGATCTGGTTCAGGATCCGCGTGGCCTCGTGGCCCTGGATCTTGGCGATATCGTCCTGATACTTGAGCAGCACGCCGAGCGAATTCTCGATCGCCTCCGGGCTTAACGCCAGGTGGTCGAGCTGAACGAGGGCGTGCACCCAGTCGATGGTCTCGGCCACGCCGGGGACCTTGAACAGATCGAGCTTCCGCAGCTCGTGAACGAAGGCGACCACCTGGCACGACAGGTCCTCCGGGGCGCCGGGCGCCTTGACCTTCAGGATCTCGAGCTCGCGCGCCGCGGACGGGTAGTCGACCCAGTAGTAGAAGCAGCGGCGCTTCAGGGCGTCGTGGATCTCGCGGGTGCGGTTCGAGGTGATGATGACGATCGGCGGCGTCGCGGCGACCTGGGGCCCAAGCTCCGGAATGGTCACCTGAAAGTCGGACAGCACCTCCAGCAGGAAAGCCTCGAACGGCTCGTCGGTCCGGTCCAACTCATCAATCAGCAGGACGGGCGCGCCGGCCGCGTCGCTTTCCAGCGCCTGCAGGATCGGCCGTTTGATCAGGAAACGCTCGTCGAAGATATCCTTGGCGAGGGCCTCGCGGTCGGCACCGCCCGCCGCTTCGGCCAGCCGGATCTCCACCATCTGGCGGGCATAGTTCCATTCGTAGACGGCCGAGGAGACATCCAGCCCCTCGTAGCACTGAAGGCGGATCAGCTTGCGCCCCAGGGTCTCGCTCAGGACCTTGGCGATCTCGGTCTTGCCGACACCGGCCTCACCCTCGAGGAACAGCGGTCGGCCAAGGCTCAGCGCCAGATGGAGGGCCGTTGCGAGGGAGCGGTCGGCCACATAGCGCCCGGCGCCGAGAAGCTCCAGGGTGGCATCAACGGATTTCGGCTGCTCAAGGGCCATCGGACGTGTCCATCGAGAGTGGAGAGAAGGGGCGGTTGAAGGCCGACGGTCGCGTGTCGCCTGTCGCAGCGACATAGCATTTGAGCCCGGCGTCTGCCAGAGGGCGGGCTGTCAGCGGGCAGCCTCGTCGGCCCCGAGGGTCTGCATCGCGTGTTCTGCCGGCGCCTGCTCGACAGAGGCGAGGAGGGTGTCGAGCCAGGGATGGGGAAAGCTGCGCTTGGCGACGATCGCGTAGAAACTCTCCGTGATGTCGAGGGTGAAGGGAGCGGGGTGCAGGATGCCCTGCTCGATCTCGTCGGCGAGGACGACGGCGGGAGAGGCGGCGACACCGACGCCCTCGCGGGCGAGCAGTCGGACCATCGCCATGTCGTCGACTTCCGCCGCGATCCGGGGCGTGACGCCGAGGCGCGCGATCAGGCTGTCGAACCCGGTCCGGATGGAGCTCTCGGTCGGAAGAATCACCGGCTCTTCTGCCAGAAGATCCTCAAGGGAGGGGTGGCGCAGCCGGTCAGCCACGCCGTAGAGCCCGACCGGTTGCCCTGCGATGCGGTGGGCGACGAGATTGGAGAACGTCTCCCGGGACGGCGCTTCCGTCGCCAGGACGATATCCAGTGCCAGGGCCTGAAGCCCCTCCAGCATGACCGCGTTGCTGCCGGACGACAGGATCAGGTCGACGCTGCCGTCGGACAGGACCGGCTTGAGGAACCGAAGCTGGAAGTTCCGCGATAGGGTGGACTGCGCACCGATGCGCAGCGGACGGACGGCGCCGTCGCGCTGCCCGAGTGCCGCCACCAGTTCCTCGCCCGCGTCGAAGATCCGCTCAGCGTGGTCGAGGGCGATGCCGCCGGCTTCGGTCAGGACGAGGCGGCGGCCGACGCGATCGAACAGCGGATGGCCGAGCCGTTGCTCAAGCTTGCGGATCTGCGTCGAGAGCGCCGATTGGGACACGTTGAGCCGGGTCGCCGCCTGGGTCAGGTTCCCGACCGTGGCGACTTCCCGGAAATAGCGCAGGTGGTGGTAGTTCAACCGATCCATGGTCCGGATATAGGACGGATCCGGCGTTTTTCCTCTGCTCGCCGGATCGCCGGTCCGAAACGTCTGCTACGGCCAGTAGCGGCCGGTTGATCCGACGATCACGGTGATCCATCCGAGGGCCAGGTTCACCGCGACGATCTTGCGGATCAGGCCGAGGCGGCGACCCGCCTGCTCGAAGTCGTCCGCGTCCACGGCTTTGCGAAACTTCGGCCAGGCGGCGAAGCGCAAATGACCGTAGGCCAGGAACATCACCAGGCCGGTCAGGTGCATGATGTGGATGTAGGCCCCCGCGCCCGCGAACCCGCCAAATCCTATGAACAGCATCCCGTATCCGCTGGCGAGCAGTGCCAGCACGGACAGGGAGACATAGGTGAAGAAGCGGTCGAACACCCGGCGCCAGAGCTTCACCCGCTCCGGCGGCGGTTCGATCCCGGCAACGGCGGGTCGGAGAACGACGTAGGCGAAGAACATTCCGCCGACCCAGATGGTCGCCGCGACAATGTGCAGGGCGAGTAGAACCGTCATCGTCATCGTGCGTTGTCTCCTCGGGGGCGAAACCACCGGCTCAACCCAATGGCTGCCTTCGCCCGGTTCGATCATTCGGGAACGGGAACACCATGGCGCACCCGCAAGACGCGATACCGGTATCTAGTGTAACGGATCCGGAATTCGACCATCGCCCGCAAAACGACAGGCAGGGGCACAGCAGTCCCGACGGCGCCGCCGGCCAGGCCGGCGCCTTCGGCATGCGGGGGAATCGTGTCGGAGAAGTGGTCAGCTCCGTGATCGGCGACCGGCGGATGCTCGTGCCGCTCTGGCTCCTCGCGGCCGTGGCGCTGGTGTTCTTCTTCCGCGCGGCCCAGCCTTTCATGGCGCCGGTTCTGGCGAGCGCAGTGATCGCGATCGCCCTCAGTCCGATCACCCGCTTCCTCGAGACCCGCGCGGGGCTCGGGCGCGGGTTCTCGGCCCTGCTGTCCATGGCCTTCGCGGCCGGTATCGTCGCGGCCGCCCTCTGGATCCTGATCCCGGCGACGGAAGGGTGGCAGGGACGGCTGACGGAACTCGCCGAGAATGCCGAGCGCAAGCTCTGGCCCATCAGCTCGACGATCGACGAGGTGAAGAAGGCGACGGAGAAGGTCGGTGACGCCGCCAATCTTTCCAATTCCGATCAGCCCACGGTCACGGTCGAGGAGAAGGGTGGGTTCCTGAGCGACCTGCTTGGCAGCGCACCCTTCGTCGTGATCCAGGTGCTGACCACCGCGATCGTTTCCTTCTTCTTTCTGCGCGAACGGCGATGGCTGCTGCGCAGCGGCATCGGCTTCTTCGCGACCTACCGCGAACGCTACCGCATCGCCCAGATCGCCCGCGAAATCCGCCGGGGGGTCGGCAGCTACTTCCTGATCCAGATCGCGATCTCGGCCGGCGTCGGGGTGGTGACGGCGGTCGGCTTCTATCTCATCGGTATGCCGGCGCCGGCCACCTGGGGCGGGGCGATTGCGGTGGCGAACTTCGTCCCGTTCATCGGCCCGTTCCTGATCGCGGTCCTGTCCTTCGTCGGCGGCCTCGCTACCTACGAGACACTCCAGATGTGCCTCGTGCCGCCGGCGATCGTCTTCGCCGTCAACGCGGTCGAGGAGAACGTCGTCATTCCGATGGTGATGAGCACCCGGTTCTACACGAGCCCGGTTGTCATCATCCTTGCGGTGCTGTTCGGTGCCTGGATGTGGGGCACCATCGGCGGCGTTCTGGCCGTTCCGACGGCGGTGATCGTCCTTTCCGCCCTGCGCCGCTGGCGGGAGATGGCGGGCATCGAGGACGAGACTGTCGGGGACGACCTGGACGACTGACCGCGGTCGGTGGGGCGGCCCCGCACTGTCCCGGCCCCGGCCAGCGGGCCCGGGATTGCCGCAATCGGAACCGCGTCTCTCGACCCCGTACGCTCGTTCCCACATGTCTGATGGTCGCAAAGAAAAAGCCCCGATCGGGTGATGTCCGATCGGGGCTTCAACGTTGGTGGTGGAGACCGGCGTCAGCCGCGCTTGCGTCCGGTAAGGATGCCGATCGCCACTAGGCCGCCGATCAGAGCGAGCGGCGAAACCGACCCGCCGATCTGCTCGCCGAGCCTGTAGGCGTCCTGCACGGCGGCGGAAGACCCGGACGTGGGTACCGGACCGGCGCCAGCGGGTGCGGGGGTCGATATTGCGGCGCGGGTCGCCGCCGGGTGCACATGGCGGCGCCGACCCGACGCCAGCATGAGAATGCCGGCCGACACGAGGAACGTGATTCCGCCCCAGATGCCGAGCGCCGCGGCCAGGCCGACATGGTTGGCCGTCTCGACCACACCAGCCGAAATGCCGAGCCCGGCGGAGCCCAGCATCAGCATGGTCCCGGCAAAAGCGATGAGCCCGCGCCGGAAGATCAGCGAGATCTCGGCGCGGGCGATGGTAATGAGCCCGGAGAACATCGGATTGCCCGCCGTCAGCGGCGCGACCACATGCCGAGCAGCATGCCGACGCCGAACGCCGCCAGGACGGAGGTCGTCGGATTGGCTTCGATCACGCCATTCACCCGCTGGTGCGCCTCGTTGGCGTGGTCGCGGGCCTGGCCGGCGGCGTCCCGCGCGCGGTTGGCGGTATCGGTGGCCCGGGATCGGACCTCGTCCTTCACCGCGTTCGTCCGGTCGGCGGCCAGCGCCGTGACGGAGTCCGCGAGGCCGCGCAGATCCTCGCGCAGAATGCTCAGTTGCTCCTCGACCGACGCTTCGGAATTCTTGCCCGATTGGGTACCTTGGGCCATCGTCTATGCTCCTTGGTGCGTGAATGCTTATGTGGAAACGAGCGAGGAGCCCGTCGGTTTCATCGTCCGTTGATTTCAGGGTCCGGCATTTCTGATCGGCCCGTCGTCCCCGGTACCTTGGCAGGAGCAGATCACGATGCCCGACACGCCCGGCACGGAAACCCGAAGCCGGCGGAGATTCGCCGATGCAACGGCGCTGGCCGCCGCGCTAAGGCCGAGCTATCCGGTCTATTGCTTCCGCCCCCACAAGGTGCGGTCGGTCGCGCGCCATTTCGTCGAGACCTTTCCCGGCCGGGTGGTCTACGCGGTGAAGTGCAACATCGAGCCGCGCATGCTCGGCTGGCTCTCGGAGGCGGGGGTCACCGCCTTCGACACCGCGTCCCTGACCGAGATCGCCGCCGTCCGTGAGCGTCTGCCCGATGCCGACGCCCTGTTCATGCACCCCGTGAAGAGTAGGGCGGCCATCCTCGCCGCCGACCGGGTCTATGATGTCTCGACCTACTGCGTGGATTCGCTGGCCGAGCTCGAGAAGGTTCTGGAGGTCGCGAAACGGCGCGACCTGAAGATCTTCGTTCGGGTCGCCACGCCGGGCGGCGGGGCCGCCTTCGAACTCTCGATCAAGTTCGGCGCCAGCCAGGCCGAGGCGATCGAGATCCTCGACCGGGTGGCGGCGGAAGGGCTAGAGGCGGGGATCGCCTTCCATATAGGTTCGCAGTGCCTGAACCCGCGGGCCTTTCGGACCGCCTTCGCCGTGATCGCCGAAGTGTGGCGCGGGACCAAGGCGGAGGTGCGGGAGATCGACGTGGGCGGCGGGTTTCCGGTCGCCTATGCGGGCCAGCCGGTGCCGCCGCTCGAGGACTTCGTGACGGAGATCGTGGAGGGCCGGCGGGAGGCGGGCATCGACGAGGACGTGGCGCTGCTCTGCGAGCCTGGGCGGGCGCTGGTCGCAGACGGGTGTTCGATGCTGTGCCAGGTGCACCTGCGGAAGGGCGACCGGCTCTACCTGAACGACGGCGTCTACGGGAACCTGTCGGAGCCGTACTGGTCGCAGGTTCGCCTGCCGGCCAGGTTGATCCGGCCGGACGCCACGGCCGGCGGGACGCAGCCGGCGCCGATGCAGGACTTCACCATCTTCGGGCCGACCTGCGACGGCAACGACGTTCTGCCGACCCCATTCCGTCTGCCCGGCGACGTGCGCGAGGGCGACTGGGTTGAGGTCGGACAGATAGGCGCGTATGGAGCGGCACTTGCGACACGGTTCAACGGGTTCTTCGCGGATGCGCAGGTTGAACTCGGCGACGAACCGCCCGACACTGCCTAGCGGCTTAAAAGTAAACCGGATTCCCGGACATGCGTCCTAGCGCAGGAAGTTTCCCCTTCACCGATCACAACGGCACCGTCTGGCTTGCTTTCCAGGATTTCGGAGAGCGGTCGCGCGAGCGGGTCGTGGTCTGCGTCCACGGTCTGACCCGTAACGGACGGGATTTCGACCGCCTGGCGATCGCCATGGCGAAGGACTATCGGGTCATCGAGGTCGACGTGGTGGGCCGCGGCCGGTCCGGCTGGCTCGCAGACAAGGCTGAATACACCTACCAGACCTACCTCAAGCACATGGACGCGTTCTTCGCCTATCGCGGCATTCAGGAATGCGACTTCGTCGGGACCTCCATGGGTGGCCTGATCGGCATGATGCTGGCGGCGCAGGAAGACTCACCGATCCGTCGGCTGATCCTGAACGACGTCGGCCCGGTGATTCCCGGCGCGGCACTCAGCCGGATCGGCGCCCATGTCGGCGAAGACCCGCGGTTCAAGAACCTCCAGGAGGCCGCCGAATACTTCAAGGAGGTCTACGCCGATTTCGGCATACCGGACGACCTGGCGTGGTCGGACCTGACGCTGCACTCCGCCATTCGCCAGGAGAACGGCACCTACGCGCTGCACTACGACCCGGCGATCGGCGACGTCTTCACCGAGGAGATGGACGACGTGAAGCTCTGGGACGTCTGGGACGACGTGCGCTGTCCGACCCTGGTCCTGCGGGGTGAGAATTCCGACGTCCTGACCCGTGAGACGGCCGAGCGCATGACCCGCTCCGGGCCGAAGGCGACGCTGGTCGAGTTTTCGGATGTCGGTCACGCGCCCTCGCTGATGACGGAGGACCAGATCAAGATCGTTCACGACTGGCTTCGGTCCTTCGACGAGGAGGACGAGGACGATACTGCCGCCGATGCCGGCTGAGATCGGCGTTCGCGCCTTCCGCCAGCGCCTGCCGTGGATCGGCGGCGACCTTCAGACGGTGCGCGACTTCATCATGCGTCCGGTCGAGGCGTTGGCTGCCGCCGCGAGCGAAACGCGAGCCTTCGAGATGCCCGACGGGACCGGCGACACGCTGATCGGTATTCTCGACCGACCGGTGGAGCCGGTGGCGGGGCTGCCGCTCGTGGTCCTGGTCCATGGCCTCACCGGGAGTGCCGAAAGCGTCTATATGCGCCGCGCGGCGCGACGGTTCCTGGATGCGGGCTTTCGGACCCTTCGCCTGAACCTCCGCGGGGCCGGTGCGAGTCGGCCGCTGTGCCGCGAGCAGTATCATTCCGGGCGCAGCGGCGATCTGGCGGCGATTATCGACCGGCTCCAGGCCCCTGGCGGCGACGCGCCCGACGGGCTTGCTGTGGTCGGCTGGTCGCTTGGCGCCAACATGCTGCTGAAGGGTATGTCGGAGTTCGGGGCCGAGAAGGGGGTCCGCGCGGCGGTCGCGATCTCCGCACCGATCGACCTGATGGCCACGGCCCAGGCCTTCACCGCGCCCCGAAACGCGATCTATCACCGCCATCTGCTGGCGGCGATGCGTGCGGAGGTGGCGGGCGTGCCTGGCGGTCTCTCCGAAGCGGAGCGTGACCGGCTCGCGGCGGCCCGCTCCGTCATCGCCTTCGACGATGTCTTTACCGCGCCGCGCAACGGCTTCCGAGGCTCGGCGGACTATTACGCGCGGAACTCCGCCGACCGGTTCCTGTCCCGGATACGGGTCCCGACCCGGATCCTCCACGCGCTGGATGATCCGTGGATCCCGCGCGACGCCTATCTCGCGGTGGACTGGGACGCCTGTCCGGCGATCCGCGCGACCGTCACACGCCACGGCGGGCATGTCGGGTTCCACGGACCGGACGGCGTCTGGTCCGACGCCGAGGCGGTCCGCTTCCTTTCCCAGCTCTGACGGGAACCGAGGCGCTCTTCGGTCCCGGGGCGACGCGCGGGCCCTTATTTCAGGCGCTTTGCCGCCTCAATGGCGAAGTAGGTCAGGATTCCGTCGGCACCGGCCCGCTTGAAGCCGAGCAGGCTCTCCATCATCGCCCGTTCGCCGTCGATCCAGCCGCGCTCCGTGGCGGCCATGATCATCGAGTACTCGCCGGACACCTGGTAGGCGTAGGTCGGTACCCCGAATGTGTCCTTCACCCGGCGGACGATGTCGAGATAGGGCATGCCGGGTTTCACCATCACCATGTCGGCGCCCTCGGCGATGTCCAGGGCGACCTCGCGCAGGGCCTCGTCGGAGTTCGCGGGGTCCATCTGGTAGGTCGATTTCGACGCCGAGCCAAGGGTCGAGGCCGAACCGACGGCGGCGCGGAAGGGCGCGTAGAATCCGGAGGCGTACTTGGCGGCGTAGGACATGATCTGCACGCCCTCGAAGCCGGCCTCGTCCAGCCCCTTGCGGATGGCGCCGACCCGGCCGTCCATCATGTCCGAGGGCGAGATGATGTCGCAGCCGGCGCTCGCCTGCAGCACGGACTGGCGCACCAGGACTTCCACGGTCTCGTCGTTCAGGATCGAGCCGTCCTCCAGCAGGCCGTCATGGCCGTGGCTGGTGAAAGGGTCGAGTGCCGCGTCGCACATCACGCCGAGGGTGGGCACGGCGTTCTTGACCGCCTCGACCGCCTGGCAGACCACGTTGTTGTCGGTGATCGCGTAGCTTCCGTGGGCGTCCTTCAGGTCGGACTCGACATAGGGGAAGACGCCGATGACAGGGATTCCGAGGTCCGCCGCCTCCCGGGCCACCTCGGCCAGCTCGGAGACCGAGAAGCGTATCACGCCGGGCATGCTGTCGACCGGGATCCTGGGCTCGTCGCCGCCATGGACGAAGACGGGCCAGATCAGGTCGTTGACGGTCAGGGTGTTCTCGGCGACCAGCCGGCGCGACCAGTCGGCCTGACGCGGCCGGCGCAGCCGGGTGGTCGGATAGCCGGTGGACGGCGCGATCAGGGTCTTCGGGCGGCCGTTGAAGGGCATGGCGTCCTCGTTCGTCTTGTTGTTGCCACCGAGTTTAAGCGACCCGGAGACCGATGCAACGGCGCGAAGACCGGTTGACCTCGGGGCACCGTTGACTTGGCCGTGGGGCATTCACACTATCCCGCGCCGTCTTCGGTGCCGGAGTATGCTCTCCGGAACAAGCGCAGGAGGGACAGGATGGATTTCCAGCTCAGCGAAGAGCAGCGTGCGATCCAGAACATGGCACGGTCCTTCGCCGCGGAGCGACTGGCGCCGAACGCCGCCGAGTGGGACCAGACGGGGCATTTCCCGGTCGACGTCCTAAAGGACCTGGCGGAGCTCGGCCTCGCGTCGATCTATGTGGGCGACGATGTCGGTGGGTCCGGCCTCGGTCGGCTGGACGCGGCGGTGGCGTTCGAGGAGCTGTCGGCCGGCTGCGTGTCGACTTCCGCGTTCCTGTCGATCCACAACATGGTCGCCTGGATGATCGACCGGTACGGCACCGATGACCTGCGCCATCGCTTTCTGCCGAAGCTGGCCACCATGGATCTGGTCGCCAGCTACTGCCTGACCGAGCCGGGCGCCGGCTCGGACGCGGCCGCCCTGAAGACCCGAGCGGAGAAGGTCGGCAACTCGCACTACGTTCTCAACGGCGGCAAGGCCTTCATCTCCGGCGCCGGCAGCAGCGACGTCTACGCCGTGATGTGCCGGACCGGGGAGGAGGGCGCGCGCGGCATCTCCTGCATTCTGGTGGAGAAGGACACGCCGGGCCTGTCCTTCGGCGAGAACGAGAAGAAGCTCGGCTGGAACAGCCAGCCCACCGCCATGGTGAATTTCGACGACTGCAAGGTGCCGGCGGAGAATCTGGTCGGAGCCGAGGGTGAGGGGTTCAAGATCGCCATGGCCGGGCTGGACGGCGGCCGAATCAACATCGCCGCCTGCTCCCTCGGCGGTGCCCGGGCCGCGCTGGAGGCGTCTCTCGACTACGTTAAGGACCGGAAGGCCTTCGGGCGGGCCATCTCCGATTTCCAGGCCACCCAGTTCCGCCTCGCCGACATGGCGACCGAACTGGATGCCGCCCGGCTGATGGTCCACAGGGCGGCCGCAAGCCTGGATGCCAAATCGCCCGAGGCGACCCAGCACGCCGCCATGGCCAAGCGTTTCGCCACCGATATCGGCTACCGGGTGGTCGACGAGGCATTGCAGCTTCATGGCGGTTACGGGTACCTCAAGGACTATCCGATCGAGCGCCTCCTGAGGGATCTGCGCGTGCATCGGATCCTCGAAGGAACGAACGAGATCATGCGGGTCATTATCGCCCGCAAACTGCTGGCCAACTGACCGACCCGGAGACGGATGTGAGCGACGAGATCAGATTTACGACCGATGGCGGTCTGGCGACGGTCGAACTGACCCGGCCCAAGGCGTTGAATGCCCTGACCCACGGCATGGTCCGCGAGATGGCGGCAAAGCTGGACGAGTGGGAGCATGACGACGCCATCGGCGCCGTCGTGATCAAGGGTGAGGGCGAGAAGGCGTTCTGTGCCGGCGGCGACGTCCGCGCGGTCTGGAAGTCGGTGGTGCAGGAGAACGGCGGCAAACCGTCCGAACTGTCGAAGCGCTTCTTCTTCGACGAGTACCGCCTGAACCACCAGATCCACGCGTTCTCCAAGCCGTTCGTCGCGCTGATCGACGGGGTGACCATGGGCGGCGGCGTCGGCGTGTCGATTCACGGCTCGCACCGGATCGCGACCGAGCGGCTGATGTTCGCCATGCCCGAGACGGCGATCGGGCTATTCCCGGACGTGGGCGGCGGCTGGTTCCTGCCGCGGCTGCCGGGCGAGACCGGCACCTATCTGGCGCTGACCGGCGCCCGCCTGGACGCGGCCGGTGCCTGCGCGCTCGGCATCGCCACGCACTACGTCCCCTCCGGCCGGCTTGAGGGCTTCGAGGGGAGGGTGGCGTCCGCCATCGCCGGCGGCAGTCAGCCGCGGGCGGCGGTGAACGACGTGCTGGAAGGTATGGCCGAGACCGCGGGACCCGACCCGCTCGCCGACAGGCGCGGGGTGATCGATTCCTGCTTCGCGGCGAGCACCGTGGAGGGGATCATCGAGGCGCTGTCCGCCGACGGCTCCGAATTCGCGCTGGAGACCCGAGAGGCGCTGCTCGGCAAGTCGCCCACCAGCATGAAGATCAGCCTGGAGCTGATGCGCCGCGGCCGTCAGGCCTCCAATCTCGCCGACGTGCTGCTGATCGAGTATCGGCTGTCCCAGGCCTGCATGGCCGGACACGACTACTACGAGGGCATCCGGGCGGTTCTGGTCGACAAGGACCACGCCCCGAAGTGGCAGCCCGCGACCCTGGCCGAGGTCGGCGACGACATCGTGGCCCGGCACTTCGGCGCGCCGGAGCACGGGGACTGGTCGCTGGCGTGATTCCCGCTCCGGCGTCTTGACCGGCGCACTGCCAGTGGCGAGCATCGCCCAAACGCCCTGGCCCCGATAACGGGAGGGCGGCGAAAACAAGACCGTCCTGGGAGGGACATCATGGCGACGATCGGATTCATCGGCCTCGGCAACATGGGCCTGCCCATGGCGATCAACCTGGTGAAGGCGGGGCATTCGGTCCGCGGCTTTGACCTGTCGGCCGGCCAGGTCGCGGCCTTCAAGGAGGCGGGCGGCGCTGCGGCGGACAGTACAGCGGCCTGCGTCGGCTCCGTCGACGTGGTCGTCACGATGCTCCCGGCCGGCCCGCAGGTCGGCAAGGTCTACGGTGAGGCCATCCTCCCGAACATCGCCGAGGGCACGCTCCTGATCGACTGTTCGACCATCGATGTCGCCACCGCCCGCGATGTGGCCGAGAAAGCGGGCGAGGGCGGATTCGACATGGTCGACGCGCCCGTGTCGGGCGGAACGACCGGCGCGGAGGCGGGCACGCTGACCTTCATGGTGGGCGGCTCGGATGCGGCGTTCGACCGGGCCAAGCCGTATCTGGAGCAGATGGGAAAGACCATCGTCCATGCCGGCGGCAGCGGCAACGGGCAGGCGGCTAAGATCTGCAACAACATGATGCTCGCGATCAACATGATCGGGCAGTGCGAGGCGTTCTCCATGGCCGAGAAGCTCGGGCTGGATACGGCCAAGCTGTTCGCCATCAGTGCGAACTCCTCCGGCCAAAGCTGGGCGATGACGACCTACTGCCCGGTTCCGGGACTGACCGAGACGGCGGCCTCCAACCGCGACTTCAAGCCCGGTTTCACCGCCGCGATGATGCTCAAGGATCTCGGCCTGTCCCAGGACGCGGCGGAGCAGGTTCACGCGCAGACGCCGCTCGGCGCCGAGGCTCTGCAATTGTTCCGCGACTATGTCGACCGCGGCAACGGCGAGATCGATTTCTCCGGGATCATCAACATGATCCGGGGCGAAGGGTGATTTTCAATTCATCGAAACGAGTTGCGTGCCCAGACGTGTTGGTCTAGACCCGTTGAAGGGCGCGCGTCTCCGATGGTATCGGTTACAGAGGCGATTTGCAGGCGGCGGGAAGTGTAATGGCAATGACGGATGATGTGACGGACCTGCGCCGCGAGTATCTCGACGCGATCAAGCTGATCGAGCGTCTTCACCGCCAGTTCCTGGAAGTGGTGAAAACCGAGCTGGATCGGATCGGCGTTGAGGACATCAACAACATTCAGGCCCTCATCCTGTTCAACATCAGCGATGAGGAACTGACTGTCGGCGAACTGACTAATCGGGGCTACTACCTGGGCTCGAACGTTTCCTATAACGTTCGCAAGATGGTGGAGAATGGCTACCTGGTGCAGGAGCGCTCGACCCATGACCGTCGGTCGATCCGCGTGCGGCTTTCCGACAAGGGACTGGCGCTCTGCAAGGAGATCGACGCCATGTTCGAGCGCCACGCCAAGTCGCTGCCGAGCGTGCCTGTCGAGGCGGGCAATCTGCAGCAGGCCAGTACGTCGTACCGGGATCTGGAGCGGTTCTGGATTTCCCTGCTGAACTTCGGCCTGCGCGGCGTCTGACCGGCGACTGCCGCCCCTGCGCGGGGCGCGCCTGAATCCCTTGGACACCAACACGTCCCTTTTCTAGAGTGCGCCGCACCGCGCCGGGGGCATCGCGTCGCCGCGCGGGCCAGATCCGTGCGCCGGCCGGCGCGCGTGCCGTTCTTTCCGAGGATACCGATGCGCCTGTCCCGCTATTTCCTGCCGACCATGAAGGACACGCCCCGCGAGGCGGAGATCGTGTCGCACCGTCTGATGCTGCGGGCCGGAATGATGCAGCAGTCGAGCGCGGGGATCTATTCTTGGCTGCCGCTCGGTTTCAACGTGCTGAAGCGCATCGAGCGGATCGTCCGCGAGGAGCAGAACGCCGCCGGTTGGAACGAGGTTCTGATGCCGACGATCCAGCCGGCTGACCTCTGGCGCGAGAGCGGTCGCTACGACGCCTATGGCAAGGAGATGCTCCGCATCACCGACCGGCACGAGCGCGATATGCTCTACGGCCCGACCAACGAGGAGCAGATCACCGACATCTTCCGCGCCCATGTGCGCAGCTACCGGGAGCTTCCGGGCCGGCTGTATCACATCCAGTGGAAGTTCCGGGACGAGGTGCGTCCCCGCTTCGGCGTGATGCGCGGGCGCGAGTTCCTGATGAAGGACGCGTATTCCTTCGATATCGACAAGGACGCGGCTCGGCTCGCCTATAATCGCCAGTTCGTCGCCTATCTCCGGACCTTCGACCGGCTCGGTCTGAAGGCCATCCCGATGGCGGCCGACAGCGGTCCCATCGGCGGCGACATGAGCCATGAGTTCATCATCCTGGCCGAGACCGGCGAGAGCGAGGTGTTCTGCCATAAGGACTGGCTGACCACCGACCCGGTGCCGGCCGATATCGACTACGAGAGCGACCTGCAGCCGGTCGTCGATTCCTGCCTGGCCCGCTACGCCGCGACCGACGAGAAGCACGATCCGGCGACCTGCCCGGTGGCGGAGGCGGATCTCGTGCACACGCGCGGTATCGAGGTCGGCCACATCTTCTATTTCGGCACCAAGTACACCGCCCCGATGGGGGCCAAGGTCGCTGGCCCGGACGGGAAGGAGACCGAGGTCCACATGGGCTCCTACGGCGTCGGCGTGTCGCGGCTTGTCGGCGGCATCATTGAGGCGTCCCACGACGAGAACGGCATCGTCTGGCCTGAGCAGGTCGCGCCGTTCCACATCGGTCTGGTCAATCTGAAGGTCGGCGACGCCGCGTGCGACACCGCGACCGAGGACATGTACGCGAAGCTCGGCCGGGCCGGGGTCGACGTGCTCATGGACGATACCGCCGACCGGCCGGGCGCGAAGCTCGCCACCATGGACCTGATCGGGCTGCCCTGGCAGATCATCATCGGCCCGCGGGGACTCGCCAACGGAGTGGTCGAGGTCAAGAATCGCAAGACCGGCGAACGCGAGGAAATGACTCCGGAAGCGGCGCTCAAGCGGTTCGCCGGCTGACCCCGGCGGGAACGTCGGCCATGCCGGAGCGCGCCACGATCTCGCCGCATACCACCGCTAGAGCCCGTCCTTCACTGAGGGAGCCGGCATGATCTTCGGAGCATTCGAGCGCATGGTGGCGATGCGCTATCTCAGGTCGCGCCGCCAGGAAGGATTCATCTCGGTCATCGCCGGGTTCTCCCTGCTCGGCATCGGCCTTGGCGTCGCCACGCTGATCATCGTGATGAGCGTGATGAATGGCTTCCGGGCCGAACTGATCGGCCGGATTTTGGGCCTGAACGGCCACGCCGCCGTCTATGCGGTCGACGGCTCCATCGAGAACTACGATCAGCTCGTGGTCGAGGCCGCGTCCGTTCCCGGTGTCTTCAGCGTCACGCCCCAGGTCGAAGGCCAGGCGATGCTGAGCGCCAACGGCGTCGCGTCCGGCGGGGTGGTCCGGGGCATGCGGCCGAGCGACCTGCTCGGCAAGGCCTTGATCGCCGACAGCATCAAGGAGGGGACGCTCGACGGATTCGAGGGCAGGGACGCGGTGGTTCTCGGCTCCCGACTCGCCAATCGCCTGGGTCTGCGGGTCGGCGACAAGGTGACGATGATCTCGCCCACCTCCTCGGTGACCGTCATCGGCAGCATGCCGCGCATGAAGGCCTATGAGGTGGTCGCGCTGTTCGAGGTGGGCATGTTCGAATACGACAACAGCTTCGTGTACATGCCGCTCCGAGCCGCGCAGATCTTCTTCCAGAAGGGCGAATCCGTGAACGCCCTGGAGATCTTCACCGTCGACCCCGATTCCCTCTCGGAGGTCCGCCTCAACATGATGCAGGCGCTGCCGGCGGAGGTGTACTTCCGCGATTGGCAGCAGCAGAACCGAAGCTTCTTCAACGCGCTTCAGGTTGAGCGCAACGTGATGTTCCTGATCCTGACCCTTATCATCCTGGTCGCCGCCTTCAACATCATCAGCTCGCTGATCATGCTGGTGAAGGACAAGGGGCGCGACATCGCCGTGTTGCGCACGATGGGAGCGTCACGTGGGATGATCACCCGGATCTTCTTCATGACCGGCGCCAGCGTCGGCGTCCTCGGCACCGTGGTCGGCGCGGTGCTGGGCCTGCTCTTCGTCCTCAACATCGAGGCGATCCAGGCCTGGGTCGAGGCGGTGTTCGGGACCTCGGTCTTCCCGCCGGAGATCTACTTCCTGACGAACGTGCCGGCGAAGATGGATGCGGGCGAGGTGACCGTCGTCATCGCAATGGCTCTCGCGCTCAGCTTTGCCGCGACGATCTATCCGGCCTGGCGGGCCGCCCGCGTCGATCCGGTGGAGGCGCTGCGCTATGAGTGACGCGTCGGTCTCCCAGTCGGCCTCCCAGTCGGCCTCCCAGTCGACATCCAAACCCTCGCGGAGCCGGGCCGCGGCCGACGGCAAGGCGCTCGTGCTGGAGAAGGTGACCCGCGTCTTCGGGATGGGCGAGCAGTCGCTCCGGGTTCTGCGTGGCATCGACCTGACCCTGGAGGAGGGGCAGATCGTCGCCCTGGTCGGGCCGTCGGGCGCGGGCAAATCGACGTTGCTGCACATCGCCGGTCTTCTGGAGCAGCCGACCGCCGGCAAGGTGCTGGTCGGCGGCCGCGACTGCGCCGAGCTCGGCGATGCCGAGCGGACGCGGTTCCGGCAATCGACGATCGGCTTCGTCTACCAGTTCCACCATCTGCTGCCGGAATTCTCGGCCCGCGAGAACGTCATGATCCCGCAGATGATCGCCGGTCTCTCGCGCCGGGAAGCTGGGGAGCGGGCCGATCAACTGCTCACTATGGTCGGGCTGAGCGAACGCGCGTCGCACCGGCCGGCCCGGCTGTCCGGCGGCGAACAGCAGCGGGTCGCTATCGTCCGGGGAATCGCCAACGTGCCGCGCGTCCTGCTGGCAGACGAGCCGACCGGCAACCTCGATCCGCAGACCGCGGCCGACGTTTTCGCCCAGCTGACCCGGATCGTGCGGGGGACCGGGCTGTCTGCGCTGATCGCCACCCACAACCTCGACCTCGCGGCCCAGATGGACCGGGTCGTCGAACTCAGCAACGGCGTTCTCGTGGAACGGCAGCTCTAGAGCAAATCACGACCGGATGTCTCCATCCGGTCGTTTGAATTTGCTCTGTCGTTAATGAGTTAGAGGGCGATTCACGGTTCAGATCGATTCGATCTGAACCGATCGCGCTCTAGCGAGGGGTGGCGCCGGGGCGGCGGCGGATCACTCGACCCCGATCGCCCGCTTGATCTTGGCGAAGTTCAGTTTGACGTCCGACAGATCGGTATCCGACAGATCGGCGCCGTCGAAGATCGTGCCGGCGAAGTTGATCCCCTTGAGATCGGCGCCGCGGAAGCGTGCGTTGAGTGCGCGGCCGGTCTTGCGGCCGTCCGGACCGATGATCTCCGCGTCCTCCACCCTGGTGCTGATGAACACCGAGTTCTGAAGGATAGCGCCGGCGAAGTTGGTGCCGGAGGCGCGGGCGAAGGAGAAGTCGGTCTCCTCCAGGTTCGCTCCCTGGAACGATGTGAGGAACAGCTCGGCGCGCACGAAGGCCGCGCCCTTGAGGTTGGCGCCGTCGAAACACACGCCGCGCACGTCGCAGCTGGAGAAATCCAACCCCTCGAGTTCAGCGTCCTTGAGGTTGGCGCGGTAGCCCATGCTGCCATTGCTCGCGATCCACCGGCTGTGCTCGCGCAGCATCTCCTCGATCTCCGGCGGCAGCGGTTTCTGGCTGTCGCGGTGGATCGCCCCCATCATGTTGGCGGTCTCGACATTGGCCTTGGAGAGATCGACATTGCGGAGATTGGCGTCGACCAGATTAGCGCCGCTGAGATCGGCGCCGTCGAGATTTGTGCCCGTCAGGTTGGCGTTCTTCAGGTTGCAGCCGCGCAGGTCGGCGCCCGTCAGGTCCGCGCCGGCGAGGTTTACCGCGTGCAGGACGACATCCCTGAACACCGCACCCTTGGCGCTGGAGACCGACATGTTGGCCTCGGTCATGTTCGCGTACGAGAAGTCGGCGCCGTCCAGATTCGCATCGGACAGGTCGGCGGAGCGCTTGACCTCCTCGCCCCACTGCATGATGTGGCCGGGCCGCAGGTCGGCCCCCTGGAGCTTCGCACCTGACAGGTTTGCCAGGGTGAAGTTGGCGCCGCGCAGGTCGGCCTTCTCCAGGACGGCGTTCTTCAGGTTCGCGTCGGAGAAGTCACAACCGAACAGGTCCGCCTGGCTGAGGTCCGCGTGGGACAGCGAGGCACGCGTCAGGGTCGATCCGGACAGCGTGGCCTGGGGCAGTTCCAAACCGTCCAGATTCAGGCCGTCGAGCTTTGATGACTTGAGCATGCACCGGCGGCCTCCGACTTCCCCGCGCAGAAAAGCGGTGTGGGCTTTGAACGCCGCCGCGATTTCGCTCGGCAGACGGTCGGTTTCGGCGGCTTGCTTGGCTGACATGATGTGCGAATACCTCCAGGCACCGAGAATGGAGGATCGGTCTTAAGACAGTCTTAAAATCGAGACCGGTCGAAGAATCTTTTGGTGGCGTCACAATAATTTATAGCAAATTGTCTTTAATTTTGTTCGATCCTGTGGGCAGCCCTCCACCAGCCTTGCGAGTCGGCCTGGAATGCAGGTGGACCGTCGCTGCTGACGCCGTAGCTGGTAAGAGAGGGCGCCGCGCCACGTCGGGCGGGATGACCCTGGCGACGGGCTGTGACAGGATCGCGGCTCGATCCGGAGGCGCCCAATGACCCATGCCGATTTCGTCCATCTCCGCGTGCATTCCGCCTACTCGCTGGCGGAGGGGGCGATTCATGCCAAGCAGCTCGTGAAGCTCGCCAAGCAGAACAACATGCCGGCCGTCGCCATGACGGACAGCGGGAACATGTTCGGCGCCCTGGAGTTCGCGGTCACGGCGGCGGGAGAGGGCGTCCAGCCGATCGTCGGCGTCCAGCTCAACATCCGACGGCCGGTGGAGACGGAGCGCAGGGGCCTGCGTGTGGTCGGCGGCCGGGATGTGATGCCGGATCAGCTTCCGCTGATCGCCCAGAACGAGGCGGGTTACCGCAACCTCATGAGCCTGGTGAGTCAGTCTTTCCTGGACGGTACCGGCGAGGAGGCACCGCAGATCTCGCTGGAGGACATGGAGGGCCGGACCGACGGGCTGATCGCGCTGACCGGCGGGATCAAGGGCGCGGTAGGGCGCCTGCTCCTGGAGGGGCGTCGCGACGATGCGGAAGCGATGCTGGCCACTCTTGGGAAGCTTTTCCCGGGGCGCCTCTACATCGAGCTGCAGCGGCACTTCCTCGACGAGGAGAACCGGATCGAGCCGACCCTGCTGGAGCTCGCCTACGGCCGGGACCTGCCGCTGGTCGCCACCAACGACGTGTTCTTCGCCGATCCCGGCATGCACGAGCCGCACGACGTCCTGCTCTGCATCGCCCAGAGCACGACCATCGGCAACCCGAAGCGCTGGCGGGTCACGCCGCATCATCGGTTCAAGACCGCCGAGGAGATGCGCGACCTGTTCTCCGACATTCCGGAGGCGCTGGACAACACCCTGGTCATCGCCCGCCGCTGCGCCGTGATGCCCGAAAAGCTCGCGCCGATCCTGCCGCGCTTCGACACCGAGGGCGGCCGCACCGAGGCCGAGGAGCTCCGGGCGCAGGCGGAGGAGGGGCTCGAAGGGCGGCTCGCCGCCCACGTCTACACCGCCGATCTGGACGACGCCGGCCGCGAGGAGGCCGCGCGTCCGTACCGCGAACGCCTGGCGATGGAGCTCGGCATCATTGAGCAGATGGGCTTTCCCGGTTACTTCCTGATCGTCTCGGACTTCATCAAATGGGCCAAGGCCCACGAAATCCCGGTCGGGCCGGGCCGTGGATCCGGCGCGGGGTCGCTGGTCGCCTATTCGCTGCTGATCACCGATCTCGATCCGCTGCGCTGGGGGCTGCTGTTCGAGCGCTTCCTGAACCCGGAACGCGTCTCGATGCCGGACTTCGACATCGACTTCTGCCAGGACCGCCGAGACGAGGTGATCCGCTACGTCCAGGAGAAATACGGGCGCGACCGGGTGGCCCAGATCATCACCTTCGGCAAGCTGCAGGCCAGAGCGGCGCTCCGCGACGTCGGCCGCGTCCTGGAGATGCCCTACGGCCAGGTCGACCGGATCTGCAAGCTGGTGCCGAACAACCCGGCCAACCCGGTCACGCTCGAACAGGCGCTTGAGACCGAGGAGGACCTGCGGGCCCAGCGCGACGCCGACGAGAACGTGGCCAACCTGATCAAGACGGCCCTCAAGCTGGAGGGGCTGTACCGCAACTCCTCGACCCACGCCGCCGGTGTGGTGATCGGCGACCGGCCGCTGGACCATTTGGTGCCGCTGTACCGGGATCCGCGCTCCGACATGCCGGTCACCCAGTTCAACATGAAATGGGTGGAGCAGGCCGGGCTGGTGAAGTTCGACTTCCTCGGCCTCAAGACGCTCACGGTGCTGCAGCGCGCCGTCGACCACCTGAAGGAGCGGGGCGTCGAGATCGACCTGTCCCAGGTGCCGCTGGACGACGGACCGACCTACGCGATGCTGGCCAAGGGCGAGAGCACCGGGGTGTTCCAGCTTGAAAGTTCGGGCATGCGCGACGTCCTGCGCCGCCTGCGCCCCGACCGTTTCGAGGACATCATCGCCCTGGTCGCCCTGTACCGGCCGGGCCCGATGGCGAACATCCCGAAATACATCGCCTGCAAGCACGGCGAGGAGCAGCCGGACTACATGCACCCGGTTCTGGAGCCGGTGCTGAAGGAGACCTTCGGCATCATGATCTACCAGGAGCAGGTGCAGCAGGCGGCGCAGCGGCTGTCGGGCTACACCCTCGGCGGCGCCGACCTGCTGCGCCGGGCCATGGGTAAGAAGATCAAGGCGGAGATGGACGCCCAGCGCGAGAAGTTCGTGAACGGCGCCGTCGAACAGGGGGTCGACAAGGCCCAGGCCAGCGGCATCTTCGATCAGATCGCGGCCTTCGCCGGCTACGGCTTCAACAAGTCGCACGCCGCCGCCTACGCTCTCGTGAGCTACCACACCGCCTATCTGAAGGCGAACCACCCGGTCGAGTTCCTTGCCGCGTCCATGACCTACGACATGGGCAACACGGACAAGCTCAACGTCTTCCGTCAGGAACTGCAGAAGCTTGGCATCGACCTGCTGCCGCCGGACATCAACCGGTCGCGCCGGGACTTCGCGGTCGAGCGCAAGGAGGACGGCACCTACGGCATCCGCTACGCCCTAGCGGCGATCAAGAACGTGGGCGGCTCGGCGATGGATGCCCTGGTCGAGACCCGCGAGGAGGGTGGCCCGTTCAAGAGCCTGTCCGATTTCACGGAGCGGGCCGATCCGACCCAGGTGAACAAGCGCCTGCTGGAGAACCTCGTGCGGGCCGGCGCCTTCGATCAAATTCATAAGAATCGTGCGGAACTATTTGAAAGCCTTGAAATCGTCATCCGCCATGTGAGTGCGGCGGCGAGCGAGAGGGAGTCCAATCAGGTCAGTCTCTTCGCGATCGAGGGCGGCGCCTCGCAGGAGCCGGATATCCGCCTCAAGCATCGCCCGGAATGGCCGCAGATGGACCGCCTGAAGGAGGAGTTCGACGCGCTCGGCTTCTACCTGTCGGCCCACCCGCTCGACGCCTATGCCGAGAGCCTGTCGCGTCTCGAGGTGGTGTCGTCGACCGAGGCCCAGGCGGCGGCGGCGCGCAAGGGCGGGCAGACGCGGCTGGTGCTGGCGGGCATCGTGGTCGGCCGGCAGATCCGGACCTCCAAGTCGGGCAACCGCTTCGCGTTCGTCCAGCTTACCGACCGCACGGGCGTGTTCGAGGTGACGCTGTTCTCCGAGGTGCTGGCCGCGTCGCGCGACCTGTTGGACTCGGGAGAGCCGCTGCTCGTGCGTGCCGACGCCCGGATCGAGGACGACAATCTGCGCCTTCTGGCGTCATCCCTGGAACCGCTGGATAAGGCGGTGGAGCGGACCGCCGCCGGGCTGGAGATCTTTCTGCACGACGTGAGTCCCCTCGAAACCCTGAAGAGCCTGATCCAAAACGAGGGTCGGGGCCGGGGTCGTATCCAGGTGGTCGTACCCACGGCCAAGGGCGACGTGCGGATCAAGCTGCCCGAGGCCTATCAGGTATCCAGCCGCCTGCGTGGCGCGGTGAAGGCGTTGCCAGGGATCGATCACGTTCGGGATCTCTGAGGCACAGGGCTGGGCCTCTGTGCACACGCGGACGGTAGCTATCGGTTTTCGGAGGATTGCCCCCGGCGCATAACGGTGAATGATGGGGTATAGCCGCTCGCCCATCGGCCGACGGGAGCGTTGCCGTCGCTCGCGGACTCGGACCGCCGAGCCGGGTCGACTCTCTACGCTGCCGAGCCAAGCCAGAGGAAATCCCATGAAACGCATCGCCATTCTCGGATTCTCGCTCGAGAGCAACGCCTTCGCGCCGCCCTGCAGCCGCTGGGACTTCGAGCAGCGTGGCTACTATCGGGGGGCGGAGATCACCGAGCTGGCGCGCAAAGATCCGTCACCGCTCTACAACGGTATCCGCGGCTTCTACGCGGTGATGGACGAAAAGTACGGCCGCGACGGCTGGGAGCCGGTGCCGATCACCCATGCCGCCTCGCAGCCTGCCGGGCCGGTGGAGGAGGCGTTCTTCAACGAGCTCCTGGGCGAGTTCGAGGACGGGCTCAAGGCGGCCGGAAAGCTCGATGGCGTCTACATCGCGGAGCATGGCGGGGCGACGGCGACCCATACCCACGATCCGGACGGCGAGGTCTTTGCCCTGGTCCGCCGCTGCGTCGGTCCTGACGTGGCCGTGGTGGCGACCCTGGATCTGCACTGCAACATCTCCGACGTGATGATGGAGAGTGCGGACATTCTGATCGGCTACCGCGAGAACCCCCATGTGGACATCTTCGACCGCGGGGCGGAAGCGGCGACCCTGATGGACGAGATGTTTACCACCGATGTGACGCCGACCGCCTATCGGGTCCGCCTGCCGCTGGTCGCCCCCTCGGTCACCCAGCTCACGGCGCCGGGTCACCCCTATGGCGACCTGATCCGGCTCGGCCAGAGCAAGCTGGACGACAAGGTGATGAACATCTCGATCGTGTCGGGCTTCGCCTTCGCGGATACGCCGAAGAACGGCATGACCGTGATCGTGACGACCCGGAACGACCCCGAGCATGCCAAGGCCCTGGCGGTCGATCTGGCGAAGGCCGGCTGGGCCGAGCACGAGCGCTACCGCACCAACATGATGCCGCTGGCGGATGCGGTGGCGCGGGCCAGGGCGGTTGGCGCGGACGAAGTCCAGCCGTCGCTCCTGTTCGCCGACCCGGCCGACAATCCCGGCGGCGGCGGGCGTGGCAACACCACCTACGTCCTCCGGGCCTTCCTCGAAGCGGGTGTTCGCGGAGCGGTTTTTGCCGTGTTCTACGATCCCGCCCTGGTGAAACAGGCCCAGGCGGCGGGCGAGGGCGGCACCTTCCGCGCCCGCCTCAACACCGAGGAGACCGCCCGCTATTCCGACCCCCTTGAGCGGGACGCGCGGGTTGTCCGGCTGCATGATGGGGAGTTCGTCGGTCACCACGGCATGGTCGAGAACAAGAGCGTGAGCCTGGGCGACACCGCCATCCTGGCGCTGGACGGCATCACCCTGATCGTCATCACCAAGCGCCAGCAGTGCCTGTCGACCGACTTCATCTCCGAACTCGGTCTCGACGTGGTCGGCGCCCGCTCCATTGTGGTGAAATCCCGCGGCCATTTCCGCGCCGGGTTCCAGCACCTGTTCCCGCCGGAGCGGATCATCGAGGTCGACGTGCCGGGACTGACCTCTCCGAACCTGGCGAACTTCGACTGGAAAGGCCTGCCCCGACCGGTCTACCCGCTCGACCCGGAGACGACCTGGACGCCGCCCGCCTGACTTCGGGCAAGACGGGTCTACGGTCTGGCGCAGAGCCGCATTTCGTCCCTGACGAGACCGCCGTCGACCAGGGTCACGGTGCCGCAGAAGAACAGGGTCATCGCCGAGGTCGCCGGCACGCGGCAGCGGGCGCTTCCGTCGGGCAGGACCTCGAACCAGGCGCGGGCCTGGCTGCCCTGTATGTCCCGGTAGAATCCGGAGACGGGCGGCGCCGACAGCAGCCGGTCGCGCTCCTCCGCACCGATCGCCAGCCGCTCCGCGCTCGGCGGGTAGCAGAGGTGCTCGGCCACCCGATCGCCGATCCGATCGGCTTGCGGGTCGGCGCGGACCGTCGCGGTCGCCGTGCCGATGGTCAGGGCGGACGCCAAAAGCGCGGCCCCCGCGGCTCTGCGGCCTTGCAATATCCGGCGGCAGCCTGTAGATAGGCGCCCGCTTAAATCCGCACACGAGCACGCGTTCCCCCGACCCCGGTTTCCGCCGGACAGACGGGGCCGCTCCGGTGTCGAGACCGTGTCTCGGCTATCGCTCGTGGAGGTTGAACCGGAAAATCCGAGGAAAGACATGACCGTTCCCACTTTCACCATGCGCCAGCTGCTCGAGGCCGGTGTCCATTTCGGCCACCACACCCGCCGCTGGAACCCGAAGATGGAGCCGTACATCTTCGGCGTGCGCAACAACGTCCACATCCTGGACCTGCGCCAGACCGTGCCGCTGCTGCACCGCGCCCTTGAGGCCGTGCGCGACGTGGTCGCAAACAACGGCCGGGTGCTGTTCGTCGGCACCAAGCGCCAGGCGGCCGACATGATTGCCGAGGCGGCGAAGAAGTCGGGCCAGTACTACGTCAACCACCGCTGGCTCGGCGGCATGCTGACGAACTGGAAGACCATCTCCAACTCGATCAAGCGCCTGCGCGATCTCGAGGAGCGTCTCGAGGGCGGCATGGGCGGCCTGACCAAGAAGGAGACCCTGGGCCTGACCCGCGAGCGCGACAAGCTGGAGCGCGCGCTGGGCGGCATCAAGGAGATGGGCGGCCTGCCGGACATCATGGTCGTGATCGACACGAACAAGGAATCCCTGGCGATCCAGGAAGCCAACACGCTCGGCATTCCGGTCGTCGCCATCCTGGACAGCAACTGCGATCCGGACGGCGTGACCTACCCGATCCCGGGCAACGATGACGCCATGCGCGCCATCGCGCTCTACACCGAGCTGCTGGGCGACGCCGTGATCGGCGGCATCCAGGCCGAGGCGATGGCGTCCGGCGGCGATGTCGGCGAGAACGTCGAGGCGCCGGCCGAGCCGGGCCTGGCGGCGGCCGCCGAGGCCGACGCTGCCCCGGCCGAGGCTGCCCCTGCCGAAGAGCAGGCGAGCGCCTGAGCCCGAACGGACCGAAAGACGGTCCCGGTCATCGGATCGGGACCGGAGACGTAACGGCATAGTCGAGGTGGCGGCCGCGCGGTCGCTGCCAGAGAACCATACCAGCGACGAGGATCGAACCATGGCTGTCACGGCTGCTCTGGTGAAGGAACTGCGCGAGAAGTCCGGCGCAGGGATGATGGACTGCAAGAAGGCCCTGACCGAAACCGACGGCGACCTGGACGCGGCGGTGGACTGGCTCCGGACCAAGGGTCTGGCGGCGGCCGCCAAGAAGTCGGGCCGCGTCGCGGCCGAGGGCCTCGTCGGGACCGCCGTCGGCGGCACCAAGGGCGCGGTGATGGAGGTCAACTCCGAGACCGACTTCGTCGCCCGTAACGAGACCTTCCAGGACTTCGTCGAGGCGGTCACCGCCCTGGCCCTGGAGAACGGCGAGGACGTCGAGGCGCTGAAGGGCGTCGCCTATCCGGAGACCGGTCGCACGGTCGAGGAGCAGCTGACCCACAACATCGCCACCATCGGCGAGAACATGTCGCTGCGCCGTGCGCGGGTGCTGTCGGTCGGTGACGGCGTCGTCGTGCCGTATGTCCACAACGCGGTGAAGCCGGGCCTCGGCAAGATCGGCGTGCTGGTCGCGATCGAGTCGACCGGCGACAAGGACAAGCTGACCGAGCTCGGCAAGCAGATCGCGATGCACGTGGCCGCCGCCGCGCCGCAGAGCCTGTCCACCGACGACCTGGACCCGGCCGCCATCGAGCGCGAGCGCTCTGTGCTGGTCGAGCAGGCCCGCGACAGCGGCAAGCCGGAGGAGATCATCGAGAAAATGGTCGAGGGCCGTCTGCGCAAGTTCTACCAGGAGGTCGTCCTGCTGGAGCAGACCTTCGTGGTCGACGGCGAGACCCGGGTCGCCAAGGTGGTCGAGAACGCCGCCAAGGAAGCCGGTGCGCCGGTCAAGCTCGCGGGCTTCGCCCGGTTGCAGCTAGGCGAGGGCATCGAGCGCGAAGAGAGCGACTTCGCCGCCGAGGTCGCGGCCACGCTCGCCAGCTGATCGCGACGCCATAGCGGCAGGGAGATACGCATGGCGGAGGACGGAAGCGGGGACAATGCCGGCGGCGAGACCGGCGGCGAGGGTCCCGTCTACAAACGCGTCCTGCTGAAAATCTCGGGGGAGGCCCTCATGGGGGGCCTCTCCTACGGTATCGACCCCGAGATGGTCGACCGGGTGGCCGGAGAGATCGAGTCGGTGTCCAAGGCCGGCACCGAGGTCTGTCTCGTCATCGGCGGCGGCAACATCTTCCGCGGCATCTCCGCGGCGGCCGCCGGCATGGAGCGGGCGACCGGCGACTACATGGGCATGCTGGCCACGGTGATGAACTCGCTGGCCATGCAGAGCGCCCTCGAACGCCGCGAGATCCAGACCCGGGTGCTGTCGGCGCTGCCCATCGCGGCGGTCTGCGAGCCCTATATCCGCCGACGGGCCATGCGGCACATGGAGAAGGGGCGGGTCGTCATCTTCGCCGCCGGCACGGGCAACCCGTTCTTCACCACCGATACCGCCGCCGCCCTCCGCGCGTCGGAGATGGGCTGCGACGCGCTGCTGAAGGCGACCAAGGTGGACGGTGTCTACGACGCCGATCCGATGAAGGTCCCGACGGCGAAACGCTACGAGCGCCTCAGCTACATGGACGTGCTTACGCGCGACCTGAAGGTGATGGATGCCTCGGCGATCTCGCTCGCCCGCGAGAACGAGATTCCGATCCTGGTGTTTTCCATTCACAATAACGGGGCGTTCGCCGACGTGGTCCACGCCAAGGGCCGGTATACGATCATCACGGAGTAGAGAGACAATGGCGGAGCCTGACCTCGACGACATCCAGCGCCGCATGGACGGCGCCGTCGCCGCGCTGAAGACCGAGTTCGGCGGCCTGCGGACCGGCCGAGCCTCCGTCAACCTCCTCGACCCCATCAACGTCGACGCCTACGGCGCCAAGATGCCGATCAACCAGCTCGGCACCGTCAGCGTGCCGGAACCGCGGATGCTGTCGGTCCAGGTCTGGGACCGGTCGATGGCCAAGGCGGTGGAAAAGGCGATTCGCGAGAGCGATCTCGGCCTGAACCCGCAATCCGACGGCCAGCTCATCCGGATCCCGCTGCCCGACCTGTCCGAGGACCGACGCAAGGAACTCGCCCGCGTGGCCTCCAAATACGCCGAGAGCGCGCGGGTCGCCGTCCGGAACGTCCGGCGCGACGGCATGGATCTGCTGAAGAAGCTCGAGAAGGACGGCGAGCTCAGCCAGGACGACCGTCACCTGTACGAAGAGGAGATCCAGGAGCTCACGGATGCCCATGTGAAGGCGATCGACGAGGCTCTGGAGGCCAAGGAACAGGATATCATGCAGGTCTGAGATGGTGGACGCCGCTCCCTCCACCGGCGCCGGAGAGGCGGCCGCAGACTTCCACGTCGCCATCATTATGGACGGCAACGGTCGCTGGGCCCGTGCCCGCGGCATGCCGCGGACCTTCGGCCACCGCGAGGGGGTGAAGGCGGTTCGCCGCGTCGTGGACTGCGCACCGGAGCTCGGCGTCACCCATCTCACGCTTTTCGGCTTTTCCTCGGAGAACTGGACCCGTCCGCAGGAGGAGGTGTCGGAGCTCATGAACATCCTGCGCTTCTATCTGCGGCGCGAGGTGGCGGAGCTCCATCGCAACAACGTGCGGATCCGGATGCTGGGGGATCGGGCACGGCTGTCCGCGGATATCGTCGCGCTGATCGACAATGCCGAGCAGCTCACCGCCGACAATACCGGCCTTAAGCTCAGCATCGCGCTCAGCTACGGGGCCCGGGACGAGATCACGAATGCCGTCCGCCGGATCGCCGAAGCGGTTGCCGCGGGCCGCATGTCGCCCGCGGAGATCGATGAGGACACGGTCCAGTCTAATCTGGAGACGGACGGCCTGCCCGATCCGGACCTGCTGATTCGGACCAGCGGCGAGCAGCGGATCTCGAACTTCCTGCTCTGGCAGATCGCCTATGCCGAACTGGTTTTCACCGACGTCCTGTGGCCCGATTTCGACCGGGCGAACCTGGTCGCCGCGATGGAGGAGTACTCCCGCCGCGATCGGCGCTACGGCCGGGCCACCGGTTAGAAGGGCGGCGGCGTGTCGGCAGGTAACAATGACGGACGCGAGGCAGCGCCCGCGGCTGCGCCGCCAGCCAGCAACCTGCGCAAACGCATCCTGTCGTCCCTGGTGCTGGTGCCGGCGGCCGGCATCCTGATCGCCATCGGCGGCGTCGCCTTCGACATCGGCATTCTGGCCATTGCCGCCGTGATGGCCTGGGAGTGGGGCGCGCTTGTCTCGGCGCCGTCCGACCGGCACCGGACACGGGCGGTGCTGCTCTGTGGCCTGCTCGTCTCGTTCGCCGTCGCCATCGCCGTCGATGTGCCGGCCGGCGTTGCCTGTGGCGCGGTCGTGGCGCCGATTTCGGTCCTGATCGCCCGGCAGCTCCGGGTCGTCGGCCCGCTCTGGGTCGGCGTGGCGGTCGCCGGAACGGTGTTTCCGGCGCTGGCGCTGGTCTGGATGCGCTCCCATACCGACTTCGGCCTGCTCACGGTCGTCTATGTCATTGCCAGCGTCGTCGCGACGGATATCGGCGCCTATGCGGCGGGCCGGACGATCGGCGGCCCCAAGCTCATGCCGAAGGTGAGCCCGTCGAAGACCTGGGCCGGGCTGTGCGGAGGGATCGGTGCCGCCATGCTCGTGGCTGGGGTGTTCACCGTGATCCACGAGGACGCGCGGGGCGTGGCTCTCGTGCCGCTGGCGATGGCGATCGCCGTCATCGCCCAGGCGGGAGATCTGCTGGAGTCCGCCGTGAAGCGCCATTTCAAGGTAAAGGACTCCGGGAGCCTGATACCCGGCCATGGCGGAATTCTGGACCGGGTCGACGGCCAGATGACCGTCCTGCCGGTCCTGGCCCTCGCCATGTGGGTGAGCGGCCGGAGCGTGCTGCAATGGTAGGCGGCGCACCGACCACGCCGGCGCAGGCGGATGCGCGCCGCGTTACCGTCCTCGGGGCCACCGGCTCCGTCGGGACCAACACCCTCGACCTGATCGCGCGCGAGCCCGACCGGTTCGCCGTGGAGGCCCTTGTCGGCGGATCCAACGCCGAACTTTTGGCCCGCCAGGCCAGGGATCTGGGCGCCGCTTTCGTCGCCATCGACGATGAGAGCGCTTGGCCCGCGCTGCGCGACGCGCTCGCCGGGACGGGTATCGAAGCCGCGGCCGGCCGGGAGGCGGTGCTTGAGGCGGCGCGGCGGCCGGCGGACTGGACCATGAGTGCGATCGTCGGTGCCGCCGGTCTCGCCCCGACGCTGGAGGCGGTGCGGCGCGGCGGCATCGTGGCGCTCGCCAACAAGGAGGCGCTGGTCTGTGCCGGCCATCTCTTCACCGAAGAGGCGGAGTGGGCGGGCTGCCGGATCCTTCCGGTCGACAGCGAGCACAACGCCATCTACCAGGTGTTCGAGGACGACCGGCGCGACGGCATCGACAAGATTATCCTGACGGCGTCCGGCGGGCCGTTCCGCACCCTGTCGCTCGAGGAGATGGCCGCCAAGACCCCGGCGGAGGCGGTCGCCCATCCGAACTGGTCCATGGGCGTGAAGATCTCCATCGACAGCGCCACAATGATGAACAAGGGGCTGGAGCTGATCGAGGCCCGTCACCTGTTCGACCTGCCGGAAGAGCGGATCGACGTGCTGGTCCACCCGCAGTCGGTGGTGCACAGCATGGTCTCCTATGTCGACGGCTCGGTACTGGCCCAGCTCGGATCGCCCGATATGCGCACGCCGATCGCCTACTGCCTTGCCTGGCCACGGCGTATGCCGACTCCGGTCGAGCGTCTGGACCTGGCCGCGGTGGCTCGCCTCGACTTCGCGGCGCCCGACGGCGCGCGCTTCCCGTGCCTGGAACTCGCGCGGGAGGCCCTGAGGACCGGCGGTGATGCGGCGCCTGTGTTGAACGGCGCCAACGAAATTGCGGTCGAGGCGTTCGTCGCCGGCCGCATCGGCTTCACCGAGATCGCGGCTGTGGTGGCCGAGACCTTGAATCGCTGCCCGACCGAGCGCGTCGGCGATCTCGATGCCGTCTACGCCGCCGATGCGAAAGGCCGCCGGGTCGCCGAAGAGGTGATCGCCGGACGGCCGGCCGCGGGCGTTTCCATTGCGCATGCGGGGGCGGCGAACTAAGTTCGCGACAGCAGGCGGGCGGGACGAGTAAGGGACACAGGTTTCGGATGATCGATATCATCGCCGACTACGCACTGCCGTTTCTGGTCATTCTGACCGTTCTGGTCTTCGTCCACGAATGGGGACACTACTTCGTCGCGCGCCGGAACGGCGTCCGCGTGGAGGCGTTCGCCATCGGCTTCGGCCCGGAGCTGTTCGGCTGGAACGCGAAGACCGGCACCCGCTGGAAGATCTGCGCGATCCCGCTCGGCGGCTATGTGAAGATGTTCGGCGATGCCGATCCGGCCAGCGCCGGGGCCGCCGACGACAGCGGCTTCACCGAAGCCGAGCGTCGCGAGTCGTTCCACCACAAGAGCCTCGGTGCCCGGGCCGCCATCGTCGCGGCCGGACCGATGGCGAATTTCATCTTCGCAATCCTGGTCCTGGCGGGGCTCTACGCGATCGAGGGCCGGCCCTACGCCCCGGCGATCATCGATGCGGTTATCGAGGAGTCCGCGGCGGACCGGGCGGGTCTGCAGGTGCAGGACCGGATCGTTTCGGCCGACGGGGCGGAGATCACCCGCTTCTCCGATCTCAGCCGCATCGTGTTCGACCGGCCGGGCGAGCCGATCCGCCTGGAAGTTGAGCGCGCCGGCGCGGTCCTCGATCTGACGGTCACGCCGGATCTGGTGACCGAGACGGACCGGTTCGGCAACGAGATCTCGTTCGGTCGGCTCGGAATCCAGTCGAACCAGACGACGGTCGAGAAGCTCGATCCGGTCAACGCGGTGCTTACCGCGACGGTCGAGACCGGGTCGATCATCCGTCAGACCCTGGACGCGGTCGGCGAGATGATCATCGGCGTGCGCGGCACCGAGGAGCTGGGCGGTCCGCTCCGGATCGCCGAGATGTCGGGCACGGTCGCCCAGAGCGGCCTGGTGATGACCCTGTGGTTCACCGCGGTGCTGTCGATCAACCTCGGTCTGATCAACCTGTTCCCGGTCCCGGTTCTCGACGGCGGCCACCTGATGTTCTACGCGCTTGAGGCCATCCGCGGCCGCCCCCTCGGCGAACGCGCCCAGGAAGTGGCGGCCATCGCCGGGCTCAGCATGGTCGTCATGCTGATGCTCTTCGTGACCTGGAACGACCTGATGCGCTTCGACATCGTCGGGTATCTCGGCTCGCTCATCGGCTGAAGGCCGGTCCCGGAACGGTTGCGGAATCAGCGCGCGGATTCAGCGGTTTGCCCGGCAGTGGCGCGACGCTATAGTCGCCCGCCCGGGCTGAGTTTCCGGGGACGCGATCGAGAGCCGGCGTCGGCCGGCGGGGTGCTGACTTGACCACTGGGGACCGACTTTGCCCAAACCACTGATCCGGTTTCTTCAGGGGGTCGCGGTCGCGGCGGCCGTGACGGTCGCGGCGACGCCCGACGCGCCCGCCCAGTTCCAGTCGACCCAGCTTCAGAGGACGGTGACCGACATCGTCGTCGAGGGGACCGAGCGCATCGATCCGGCGACCGTCCGCTCCTATCTTCTGGTTCAGCCCGGCGACACGTTCGATCCCGACCGTCTCGACCGCTCCCTGAAGGCGCTGTTCGCGACCGGCCTCTTCGCCGATGTGACCATGCGGCGCGAGGGCGACGCCCTGATTGTCCGCGTCGTCGAGAACCCGATCATCAACCGGATCGCCTTCGAGGGTAACCGGCGCATCGAGGACGAGGAGCTGGACCGGGAGATCCAGCTTCGCCCGCGCCTCGTCTACACGCGGACCCGCGTGCAGCAGGATCTGCAGCGCATCATCGAGATCTACCAGCGCTCCGGCCGCTACGGTGTGACCGTCGAGCCGAAGGTGATCCGCCAGGACCAGAACCGGGTCGACCTGGTCTTCGAGATCGACGAGGGCTCGCTGACCCCGGTGCGGACCATCACGTTCCTCGGCAACCGCGCGTTCAGCGATTCCACCCTGCGCGGGGTGATCGGCACCAAGGAATACGCGTTCTATCGGATCCTCAGTTCCGACGACACCTACGACCCGGACCGCCTCAGCTTCGACCGCGAGCTCCTGCGCCGGTATTACCTGGAGAACGGCTACGCCGATTTCCGGGTCCTGTCGGCGGTGGCGGAACTGGCGCCGGACCGCGAGTCGTTCGTTGTGACCTTCACCGTGGAGGAGGGGCCGGTCTACACCTTCGGTGAGAACGCCTTCGACGTGTCGCTGCCGCGGGTCGATCCGGAGACGCTGAGCCAGTTCGTGGCGACCGAGGAGGGCGAGGAGTACGATTCCACCCTGGTCGACGAGACGGTGGACGCCATCACCGACCACCTGGGCACCCTGGGTTACGCGTTCGTCGATGTGCGCCCGCGGGCGAACCGCGACCCGGACAACAGGACGATCTCGTTGACCTACGAGATCGGCGAGGCGAGCAAGGTGTTCGTTGAGCGGATCAACATCAACGGTAACGTGCGGACCCTGGACCGGGTGATCCGGCGCGAGATGAGCCTGGTGGAGGGCGATGCCTTCAACACCGCCAAGCTGCGGCGATCCGAGCGGCGCATCCGCAATCTCGGCTTCTTCAGGACGGTCGAGGTGCAGAATGCGGAAGGCTCGGCGCCGGACCGTACCGTCGTCGAAGTCGAGGTGGAGGAGCAGTCCACCGGCGAGATCTCCTTCGGCATCGGCTTCTCGACCGCTGAATCCATCATCGGCGATATCGGTATCCGTGAGCGCAACCTCCTCGGCCGGGGCCAGGATCTGCGCTTCGGCGTCACCGCGTCCGGCCGGTCCACCGAGTTCGACGTCGCCTTCACGGAACCGTATTTCCTCGACCGCGACGTGGCGGCCGGTTTCGATCTGTTCCGCGTCGAGCGGTCGCTGGATGAGAGCTCCTTCGACGAGCTTCGCTTCGGCGGCGTCTTGCGGGCGTCTTACACGCTGCAGCCGGATCTCACCCAGTCGATCAACTACCGGATCGAGCAGACCGAGATTAAGGACGTGGACGAGGACGCCTCCCGGTTCATCAAGGATCAGGAGGGGACGCGTGTCGTCTCGCAGGTGGGGCAGACGCTGACCTACGACAAGCGTGACAACCGGCTCGACCCCCGCGAAGGTTATATCACCCAGCTGACCACGGAAGTGGCCGGCGCCGGGGGCGACGAGCGGTTCTTCCGGACTCGGGTGCGGGCCGGCTACTACTATCCGATCGACGATGTCTGGGGACTGGCGTTCCTGGCGCAGGGCGGCTTCATCGTCGGCATCGGCGAGGATGTGTCGATCGCCGAACGGTTCTTCATCGGCGCGAGCTCCTTCCGAGGCTTTGAACGCGCCGGCGTCGGGCCGCGGGATACCAGCACCGACGATGCCCTGGGCGGCAACAGCTACTATGTCGGCTCGGTCGAGCTGGCCTTCCCGTCGGGCCTGCCGGACGATCTCGGGGTTCGGACGTTCTTGTTCACCGATTTCGGCAGCGTCTGGGGTGTCGACGAGAGCGGTCCCGAGGTCGCCGACGAGAACTCCATCCGCGCGTCGCTCGGCGTCGGCCTCTCCTTCTCCACGGCCTTCGGCACGATCCGCGTCGATGCTGCGGAGGCGGTGGTCAAGGAGGACTTCGATGCACCCGAGATCTTCCGTTTGAGCTTCGGGACGCGGTTCTGACCGCGGTCGCCCCGGTGTCGGGGCGCGGCTTCGGTGGACGTGAGAATGGTCCGGTGAATAGCGGAAAGGATACCGTGATGCTCCGCTCGCTCATGGACGCGGCGGCCCCCCTGATCAGGTCGCTGCCGGTCTTCCGGACGGCCGTCTCCGCCTGGGCGATCGCTGTCGCGGTACCGCTTCTCCTGTCGGTCGCCGCGGCGCCGGCGGCCGCTCAGGCGCCGTCTGCAACGGCGGAAACGTCGGACGGCGGCGCCGACGCGGCGACCCTGATCGCCGTGGTCGATGTGCAGGGAACGCTGCGGAACTCGGACGCGGCCCGCGAGATCCAGTCCAGGATCAACGAGCGCCGCCAGGCCTACCAGCGTCAGGTCACGGAGGAGGAGAAGGCCCTGCGGACCAGCGAGCAGGACCTTCAGCAGCAGCGCGCAACCCTGGCACCTGAGGACTATCAGCAGCGGCTCCGCGCGTTCCGAAACCGGGTCACAGGCGTCCAGAAGTCGGTTCAGGAGCGCCGTCGGGCGTTGGACCAGGCGTTCACGATGGCGATGAATCAGGTTCGGGACGAGCTGGTCGCGGTGATCGCCGAGATCGCGAACGAGCGGGGCGCGCAGGTTGTCCTGTTCAAGGAGCACATCGTGATCGCCGAGAAGTCGCTCGACATCAGCGACGAGGCTCTGCGCCGGCTGAACGAGCGTCTGCCCTCGGTGCCGGTCGAACTGCCGCCTCTCGACTAGGGGTGGGTGCAAGGAAGGACGACGAACCATGGTCGACAGCAGGTTCCACGCCGCCGCGGGCCCGTTCACCCTCGGCGAGATCGCGGAGATGACCGGGGCGGAGCTCCGGGGCGACGCCGATCCGGCGCTACGCTTCGCCGATGTGGGAACGCTGGAGGGCGGCGGGCCGGAGGATGTCGCGTTTCTTGAGAACCGGCGCTACGTGGACGGTTTCCGCGCCTCCAAGGCGGGGGCCTGTCTGGTCGCGCCCGCCTTCGCCGATCAGGCGCCGTCGGGCATGGCCCTGCTCGTCACGGCGCGGCCCCGGCGCAACTACGCCCGTCTGGCGCGGCTGTTTCATCCGGAGGAGCAGGCCGCGCCGGGTGTGCATCCCGCAGCGTCGGTCGATCCCACGGCCCGTCTTGGGGACGGCGTTTCGGTCGCGGCCGGCGCGGTGATCGAGGCCGGTGCCGAGATCGGGGCCGGGGCGCGGATCGACGCCAATGCGGTGATCGGCCCAGCCGTCGGCATCGGCGAGGGAACGCGGATCGGGGCGGGGGCCACGGTCTCCCACGCGCTGATCGGGGCGCGCTGCTACATCTATCCGGGCGCGCGCATCGGCCAGCCCGGTTTCGGCTTCGAAATGGACGACGGCGGGCCGTTCCTGGTTCCCCAGCTCGGCCGGGTCGTGGTCGAGGACGATGTCGAGATCGGCGCGAACACCACCGTCGACCGTGGCAGTAATGCCGACACGGTGATCGGCCGGGGGTCGATGATTGATAATCTTGTGCAAATCGGTCACAACGTCGTGCTCGGACGCGGCTGCATCATCGTCTCCCAGGTCGGAATTTCGGGCAGTACCCGGTTGGGCGATCGGGTGGTGCTGGCGGGACAGGTCGGCGTCGCGGGACATTTGGAGATCGGCAGCGACGTGCAGATCGCGGCCATGTCCGGGGTGAACCGCAGCCTCCCCGGCGGAGGCGCGTATGGCGGCGCACCGGCCATTCCGGTGCGCGAGTGGCGGCGGCAGATCGCGGCGGTCAAGAGGCTGGGCCAGGGCAAATCCGATCCCGGCTCGCGGAACGAAGGGTGAGGCGGGAAGAACCATGAATGAAGCGGTGAGCGAGCCGGTCGGCGGCTATCCGGATATCGATGTCATGCGGGTCATGGATCTGATCCCGCACCGCTATCCGTTTCTGCTGGTCGACAAGGTCGTCAGCATCGAGCCGAATGTCGGCTGCATCGGCATCAAGAACGTGTCGATCAACGAACCGTTTTTCGCCGGACACTTTCCCCAGCGTCCCGTCATGCCCGGCGTCCTGATCGTCGAATCCATGGCCCAGACCGCGGGATGCCTCGTCGTGGCGACGCTCGGGCCGGAGTCCGAGGGTAAGCTCGTTTACTTCATGACGGTCGACAACGCCCGGTTCCGGCGTCCCGTTGTGCCCGGCGACCGCCTGGAGGTTCACGTGAAGAAACTGCGCAACCGGGGCAATGTCTGGAAGTTCGAGGGACAGGCCAAGGTCGACGGCACGCTCGTGGCCGAGGCGACCTATTCGGCCATGATCCTGGATAACTGAGGGAGTTTCCCGTGGCCACCACGCAGATCCACCCGACGGCGGTGGTCGAGCCCGGAGCGCGCCTCGGCGACGGGGTGCAGATCGGCCCCTATACCCTGGTGGGACCGGACGTGTCGCTCGGGGACGGGTGCGTCCTCCATGGCCACGTGGTGGTCGGCGGCCGGACGACCATCGGGCCCCGGACCGAGATCTTCCCCTTCGCCAGCATCGGCCTGCGCCCCCAGGACCTGAAGTACCGAGGGGAGCCCTCCACCCTGGAGATCGGCGCCGACAACGTCATCCGCGAGCATGTGACCATCAATCCCGGCACCGACGGCGGCGGTATGGTGACGCGGATCGGCAACGGCTGTCTGCTGATGGTCGGCGTCCATGTCGGCCATGACTGTACCGTCGGCAATCAGGTCATCATGGCGAACAACGCCACCCTCGCCGGCCACGTGACAGTGATGGATTTCGCCGTGCTCGGCGGCCTGTCCGCGGTCCATCAGTTCGCCCGTATCGGCCGCTTCGCCATGGTGGGCGGGGTGACCGGCGTCGAGCGCGACGTGATCCCGTTCGGTTCGGTCATGGGCGACCGGGCGCGGCTCTCCGGCGTCAATATCGTCGGGATGAAGCGCCGGGGCCTGTCCCGCGACGAGATCCACGAGGTGCGCAAGGCCTACCGACTGCTCTTCGCCAGCGAAGGCACCTTCCAGGAGCGCCTGGAGGAGGTCGCGGCGGAGTTCACCGCGTCGGCCCCGGTGATGGAGATCGTGGATTTCATCCGCTCGGACTCCTCGCGGAAGATCTGCCAGCCGGAAGACGCAAACGATCTCTGAGGGTCCGATGACCGGTCATCCCAAGGGTGGACTCGGAATTCTGGCCGGTGGCGGAAGCCTGCCGCGGCGGATCGCCGAGACGGCACGCGACGCCGGCCGGCCGGTCTTCGTGATCGCCTTCGACGGCCAGACCGACCCGGCGACGGTAGACGGCCTGCCCCATGCCTGGATGCGCCTCGGCGCCACCACCAAAACCCTGCAGGCCCTCCATGCCGCCGGCTGCGGCGAGGTGGTGATGGCTGGGCCGATGAAACGCCCGGCACTCTCCTCGCTCGGCCTCGACCTGCGCTCCACCGCCGCGATCGCCCGGGCCGGCGCCCGCGTTTTCGGCGATGACGGCCTGCTGTCGCTGATCGTCGAGGAGATGGAGCGGGACGGTTTCACGGTGATCGGCATCGAGGACGTGCTGGGTGGCTACCTAGCGCCTTCCGGGACCCTGACGGCCATCGCGCCCGACGACCGCGCGCTTGCCGACGCCCGCCGTGGGATCGCGACCCTCTCGATCCTCGCCCGGGCCGATATCGGTCAGGCCGTGGTCGTTCAGGAGGGGCTGGTGCTGGCCGTCGAGGCGGTGGAGGGCACGGACGCCATGATCGCCCGGGCAGGGTCGCTCAGGCGCGAGGCCGCCGCGCCGGTGCTGATCAAGGGCCGTAAGCTCGGCCAGAACGACCGGGTGGACCGGCCGACGGTCGGGCCCGCGACCGTCGCCGCCGCCGGTGCTGCCGGGCTCGCCGGGATCGTCATCGAGGCGGGGCAGACGCTCATCGTCGATCGCCCCGCGACGGTTGCCGCGGCCGATGCCGCAGGCCTCTTCCTGCATGCCATGCCCTTCGAGGGAGCTGAAACGTGAGCCCAGACTCGGACCCCGCGCCGGGCACCGATACCACGGCACCGCTCGTCTACATCATCGCCGGCGAGGCGTCTGGCGACGCGCTCGGCGCCGGGCTGATCCGCGCGCTGCGGGCCGAGACCGGCGGCCGGGTCGAGGTCGCCGGCGTCGGTGGCGACCGGATGGCGGCGGAAGGGCTGCAGAGCCTGTTCCCGATCAGCGAGATGGCCGTCATGGGCATCTTCGAGATCCTGCCCAAGGCGCCGAAGCTCCTCGGCCGGATCGCCGAGACCGTTGCCGATATCCGGGCGCGCCGGCCGGTCGCCGTCGTGACGATCGACAGCAAGGCGTTCACCATGCGGGTGAACAAGCGTCTGCATGCCCTGCGGCGCCGAACCGGCGAGGGGCCGCGGCTCGTTCACTGGGTGCCGCCGACGGTCTGGGCCTGGCGACCCGGCCGGGCCAAGGTGATCGCCGGCTATCTCGATCATCTGCTGGCGCTCTACCCGTTCGAGCCGCCGTATTTCGAGGCGCACGGTCTGCCGACCACCTTTGTCGGGCATCCGGCCGCCGTCGCCGCCTCCGGCAGCGGCAAGGACTTCCGGGGACGCTACGGCCTGCCCCAGGGGGCACCGGTGCTCGGCGTATTTCCGGGCAGCCGGCCGGGAGAGGTCAAGCGCCTCCTGCCGGTCTTCGGCGACGTGGTCGACAGGCTGGCCGCGCGCTATCAGGGCCTGCGGGTGGTGCTGCCCACCGTGGGGGTCGTGGAGGAGATGGTGCGGGCGGGCACCGCCGACTGGCGGGCACCGGTCAGCGTGGTGACCGACCACCGCCACAAGGCCAATGCGTTCGCCGCCTGCACGGTCGCGCTCGCCGCGTCCGGCACGGTGACGCTGGAACTCAGCCTCGCCGGTGTCCCGACCGTGGTCGCCTACAAGGTGAACGCCCTGTCCGCCGCCGTCGCCCGCCGTCTGGTCGACCCCGAGGCGGTCGTGCTGACCAACAAGCTGATGGGCCGGCGCGTGATCCCGCAGTTCCTGCAGGAGGACTGCACCGCCGACCGGCTGACCGTGGCGATCGAGCGGCTGTTCGACGATCCCCGCGCCAGGGCCGAGCAGGGGGCCGCCAGCGAGGCGATCCGAGCCATGCTTACCGTGGATGGCGAGGATCCCTCCGTTCGCGCGGCCAAGGCGGTTCTCCAGGTCGTCCGCGGGGACGCGGCGAACGTGGCCGCGAACTAAGTCTCCCCGTCGTCCGGGGATGTCGGGGCGCGCTCCGTTTCATCCAACCGCATCCATCCCCGGCACAGGACCGGGGAGTGCATTGGGAAAACCATAAAGGGCGGCCTGAAGGCCGCCCTCTGCGATTGTGCCGTGCGTGGCCCGACGGATCAGCCGCGCTTCTCCAGGGGCACGTAGTCGCGCTGGGTCGGGCCGGTGTAGAGCTGACGCGGGCGGCCGATCCGCTGACCCGGCTCCTCGATCATCTCCTTCCACTGGGCGACCCAGCCGACGGTCCGGGCGACGGCGAACAGGACGGTGAACATGGAGGTCGGGAAGCCGAGGGCCTTCAGCACGATGCCCGAGTAGAAGTCGACGTTCGGAAACAGCTTCTTCTCGACGAAATACGGATCCTCGAGAGCGATCCTCTCCAGCTCCATGGCCAGCTCGAGCAGCGGGTCGTCCAGGTTCAATTCCTGCAGCACCTCGTGGCAGGACTTCTGCATCACCTTCGCGCGCGGGTCGTAGTTCTTGTAGACCCGGTGGCCGAAGCCCATGAGCCGGAACGGATCGTCCTTGTCCTTCGCGCGCTCAATGAACTCGGGGATGTTGTCCTTGTGGCCGATCTCCTCGAGCATCTTGAGGACCGCCTCGTTGGCACCGCCATGGGCCGGTCCCCAGAGCGAGGCGACGCCGGCGGCGATGCAGGCGAACGGATTGGCGCCGGAGGAGCCTGCCAAGCGCACGGTCGAGGTCGACGCGTTCTGTTCGTGGTCGGCGTGCAGGATGAAGATCCGGTCCATGGCGCGGGCCACGGTCGGGCTGATCACGTACTCCTCGGCCGGGACCGCGAACGTCATGTAGAGGAAGTTCTCGGCGTAGGAGAGGTCGTTCCGCGGGTAGTTGAACGGCTGGCCGACGGAGTACTTGTAGGCCATCGCCGCGATCGTCGGCATCTTCGCCAGCAGGCGGAAGGACGCGATCATCCGCTGACGTTCGTCATGGATGTCGGTGCTGTCGTGGTAGAACGCCGACAGGCCGCCGACGACGCCGCACATGATGGCCATCGGGTGGGCGTCCCGCCGGAAGCCGCGGTAGAAGTTGGCGAGCTGCTCGTGCAGCATCGTGTGGTACGTGACGTCGTGGACGAACTTCTCCTTCTGCTTCGCGGTCGGCAGTTCGCCGTTCAGCAGAAGATGGGCGACGTCCATGAAGTCCGAATGCTCGGCGAGATCCTCGATCGAATAGCCGCGGTGCAGCAACATGCCTACATCGCCATCGATGTAGGTGAGGGCGGACTCGCAGGAGCCGGTCGAGGTGAAGCCCGGGTCATATGTGAAGTGCCCGGTCTGCGCATACAGCTTGCGCACGTCGATCACGCTCGGTCCCATCGAGCCTGGAATCACCGGAAGCTCGTAGCTTTCGCCGGATGCATTGTCGGTGAGGGTGAACGTGCCGGTATTGCTCTGGCTCATTTTTTAGTCCCCTGTTTCGAAGCCGCGCCCCCGGTTGGCCAAGGTTCGCGCGCGGCGGCGGGCGGATACTATCCGCTAGTGTGCAGTGCCGCAAACGGCGTCGATGCGCTTCAATGACTCATCTTTTCCCAGGACCGCCAGAACCTCGAAAATGCCCGGCGAGGTTGTCGATCCGGTAAGGGCGGCGCGCAGCGGTTGCGCCGCTTTGCCGAGCTTCAGGTCCTGCGCTTCGGCAAAGGAGCGGACGGCTGCTTCCACGTCTCCCTCATCGAAAGAATCCAGCCCACGGAAGGTTTCCGCAAGCCCCGACAATATACTCACCGCATCGGCGTCGAGCAGTTTGCGGGCCTTCTCGTCGAAGGACAGCGGTACGGTCGCGGCGTAGAAGCGGGCGTTGCCGGCCAGTTCGACGAGGGTCCGGGCCCTGGCTTTCAGCCCTTCCATTCCCGAACGAATGCGCAAACGAGCCGTCTCGTCGAGCGAGAGCCCGGCCTGATCCGTCTCCAGCCGGCTCAGCACCAGGTCGGTTAGCCGGTCGTTGTCGGCCTCGCGGATGTAGTGGCCGTTCAGGTTCTCGAGCTTGGCGAAGTCGAAGCGCGCGGCGGACCGGCCGACCCCGTCCAGATCGAACAGTTCGATCGCCTTGTCCCGCGAGACGATCTCCTCGTCGCCATGGGCCCAGCCGAGGCGTAGGAGGTAGTTGTTCAGCGCCTCGGGCAGATAGCCCATGTCGCGATAGGCGTCGACGCCGAGCGCGCCGTGGCGCTTGGACAGTTTCGCGCCGTCCGGCCCGTGGATGAGCGGGATATGGGCGAAGACCGGCACGTCCCATCCCATGGCGCGGTAGATCACGGCCTGTCGGAAGGCGTTGTTCAGGTGGTCGTCGCCGCGGATCACGTGGGTGATGCCCATGTCGTGGTCGTCGACCACCACGGAGTGCATGTAGGTGGGCGTGCCGTCGGCCCGCAGGATGATCATGTCGTCGAGCTGCGCGTTCGGGACGGTGACCGAGCCCTGGACGGCATCGACGATGGTCGTCTCGCCTTCCTGGGGCGCCTTGATGCGGATCACCGGATCGACGCCGGCGGGAGCGTCCGACGGGTCCCGGTCGCGCCAGGTACCGTCGTAGCGCGGCTGACGCCCCTCCGCTCGGGCCTTCTCGCGCATCTGCTCGAGTTCTTCCGGCGAACAGTAGCAGCGATAGGCCTGACCCTTTTCCAGGAGCTGGCGGGCGACGTCCGTGTGGCGCTCGATCCGCGAGAGCTGGAACACCGGGTCCTCGTCACCGTCGAGACCGAGCCAGGAAAGCCCGTCCAGAATCGCCGCGACGGCCTCCGGCGTGGAGCGTTTGCGGTCTGTGTCTTCGATACGAAGGAGGTAGCGACCGCCGTGGTGGCGCGCGAACAGCCAGTTGAACAGGGCCGTGCGCGCCCCGCCGATATGCAGGAACCCGGTGGGCGAGGGAGCGAAGCGGGTGACGACGGACATGGACAGCCTTTCACATGCACGTTCGGTTGAACTCGGAGTCTCGGCAGCCCCGCCCGCCGAGCCGGCGGGGGAGCGCGCGCCCGGTGTCTAGCACAGGCTTGCGCGGGGCGCGACAGGGCCGCCCGGTACACGGTGAGCTCAAGGCGAGCGGATCATCGGACGAAAGACCGGGGGTTAGTGGCCGGTCTGTCACCCCGCGGGCAGCGGCGGCCTCGGCGGCGGAGCGCATGCCCCTTGCCGGGTCCGCGGATCGCCGGACGGCTGTCGCACTGCTCGCGCGTCCGGCCGGTCTGATTGCCGCCGCGGTCGTTCGGGATCGTGCGCGTTGGCCCTTGTGGCTGCCGGTCGCCTTCGCTGGGGGGATCGGGATCTATTTTGCGCTCCCGTCGGAGCCGGCGCCTGTCGCGGTCTGGGGCCCGCCCGCAATCCTGGCGCTGATCGCCTGGCGGGTTCGGCTGAACGATGCCGCGCTTTGGCCGGTCCTCCTTGTGATGTTCATGGCCCTTGGTCTGGCGGTGGCCGCGGCGCGGACGGGAATGGTGGATACCGTCCTGTTGGACCGCCCGCTCTGGGCGGCGGTTGAGGGAACGGTAGAACGGCTGGAGCGGCGGCCGAACGACATCCGCGTGACCCTCGGTACGGCGCGGGTCGATGCCGGCCGGCCGCTAGATTCGGCGCCGCGCCGCGTGCGGGTCGTCGCCCGCTCCTGGGCGAATGAGCCCGCCATCGGTGACCGGATAAGGCTGCGCGCCCGCCTGTCCCCGCCGCCGCCGCCGTCCGTGCCCGGCGGATTCGATTTCCAGCGCATCGCCTTTTTCGACCGGCTGGAGGCGGTCGGCTTTTCGATCGGCCAGCCGGAGATCCTCTCGGCCCGTCCGAGGGGCGGCGTCGTCCTCGCGGTCGCGTCCCTGCGGGCGAGCGTGGCCGGGCGCCTCGCCGAGGCGCTGCCGGGGCCGACCGGTGCGGTGGCGACGGCACTGATCGTCGGCGACCGGGCCGGGCTCGACGACGCGACCGTCGCGGCGTTCCGGGACTCCGGGCTGGCGCATCTGCTGGCGATATCGGGTCTGCATATGGGGCTTGTGGCCGGCACGCTCTTCGCCGCGACGCGCCTTGCCCTGTGTCTGATTCCGACCGTCGCCTTGCGCCGGCCGGTCAAGAAGATCGCCGCCCTGACGGCCCTTGCCGGGAGTGCCGCCTATCTGCTGCTCGCCGGGGCGCCGGTGCCGACCCAGCGGGCCTTCCTGATGACCGGGGTGGTCCTGATCGCGGTCATCGTCGACCGCGAGGCGGTGACCCTGCGTCTTGTGGCGTTGGCGGCCTTGCTGCTGCTGGTCCTGCGGCCCGATATGCTGGTCGGTCCGAGCTTCCAGCTCTCTTTCGCCGCGGTGATTGCGCTGGTCGCGGCGCATGAGGGATGGCGGGGCCACCGCATCGGTGCCGGCCACGATGGCCCGGCGCTCTGGGCGGTGCGGGTTCTGCGCTACGGCCTGGGCGTGGCGGTGACCTCCCTGGTCGCCACCGTGGCGACGGCGCCCTTCGTGACCTATCACTTCCAGGCGATCGCGCTCGGAGGGCTGGCGGCGAACCTGCTGGCGGTTCCTCTGACCGCGTTCGTGACGATGCCGGCCGGGATCGCGGGGCTCCTCGTCATGCCGTTCGGGCTTGAGGCGTGGGTGCTGCCGGCGATGGGGGCCGGGATCGACGCAACCCTGGCCGTCGCGGATCGGGTTGTGGCGCTCACCGGCCCCGCCGCGTCCGTGTACCCGCTACCGGTGTCGGGCCTGGCCGCCGTCGCGCTCGGCGGCTGCTGGATCGCGATCTGGCGCTCGGCGCTGCGTTGGCTCGGCCTTGTGCCGATGCTGGCGGGAGCGGGCCTGTGGATCGCCGTCGACCCACCCGACGTTCTCGTCTCCGCCGATGGCGGCTTCGCGGCGGTCGCTGCCGACAGCGACGGAAACTGGGCCGTATCGACGCGCAGGGGGCACGGTTTTCTGCGGTCCGTCTGGTCGCGTCGCTGGGGCGTGACCGACGATGTGACCCTGATGGCGTGGGATCGCAGGGACGACGGCGGCCAGGGTTCCGGTACCGATTCCGGGGGAGGAGGGGCCGCCCGCCCGCTCGCCTGCGACGATCTCGGCTGTACGCTTCGGCGCGACGGCATGCTTCTGGCGCTCGTCACGTCCCACGAGGCGGCATTGGAGGATTGCGGGACGGTCGATGTCCTGATCGCCCTCGTGCGCATCCGGACGGACTGCGGAAGGCCCGCCGTGGCGGTTCATCGCCCCGACCTTCAGCGGGCCGGGGCCCACGCTTTCTGGCTCGGGCAGAGGGGCGGTATTGGCGGCGTCCGGGTCGACACCGTTCTCGGACGGCGCGGCAACCGGCCCTGGGTTGTCCGGGTCCACCCGCGATAGGGCCGCCCGCCGTGCTCGGATTAGCGGCGCGATGGCGGACTTGTAAAACTTTTCACTGTCTAGACGACGCTAATTGGATTAAATCCAGTGTATTGAGTGGGCTAGGTTGAGGGGACCGCAATGCGCATGCCGATCCGGGAATCCTCGTTCGCGATCCTCGCCGACTCCGTGGCGGAAGTCGTCGGCAAGAAAAACCTCGCCTATGTCGCGATCAAGCAGGCTGCCGCGACCGACAATCCCGCCCGGGAACGATGGGCCTCCAACCTGTTCGGCCAGATCTCGCTCACCAACCGCAAGCAGATCCGCTCCAACGCCATGGACAAGGCCTATGTGGAGCGGGACAAGCGCCGGGCCGAGGACAAGCGGATCTCCCAGCCGCAGAGCGTGGACTGGGGCAACCTGTTCGCCAGCACGCGCACCTGAAGCGCTACCGCGCGCACAGCGGTCTCGACACCGACCGCAGCCTCGAGGGCTGCGGTTTCTGATTCTGGGATCAGTAGTTTCGGATCAGTCCGACCAGCCGGCCCTGGATGCGCACCCGGTCGGGGCCGAAGATCTGAGTTTTATAGGCCGCATTGGCCGGCTCGAGCGCAACCGAATCGCCCTTTCGGCGCAATCGCTTCAGCGTCGCTTCCCGCTCGTCGATCAGGGCCACGACGACGGACCCGTTCTCCGCCGTGTCGCAGCGGCGGATGATCACCGTGTCGCCGTCGAAGATCCCGTCCTCGATCATCGAGTCGCCGGCGATCTCCAGCGCGTAGTGTTCGCCGCCGGCGACCATCGAGACCGGGACCGAGACCGTGCTGGTCGGATCGCTGATCGCCTCGATCGCCGTACCGGCGGCGATCCGGCCGTACAGGGGCAGTTCGAACCCGCCGTCGCCATCGGCAGGCTGCTCGCGGACGCCGCTGCGCATCGGGAAGTTGCCGGGAATGACATTCGGCGCGAACCCCCGGATTTCGGGCGCCGGAGCGTCCTGGGGGGCGGTTGGGGCAGCGTCGGTATCGGCCGCACCCGTGGCCGGAACACTGCCGTCGGGCAGGCGCAGGACTTCCAGCGCCCGGGCCCGGTGGGGCAGGCGCCGGATGAAGCCGCGCTCTTCCAGTGCTGTGATCAGGCGGTGGATGCCCGACTTGGACTTCAGGTTGAGCGCTTCCTTCATTTCATCGAACGAAGGGGAGACCCCGCCCTCTTCCAGCCGCGTGTGGATGAATGTCAGCAGTTCATGCTGCTTGCGGGTGAGCATCGGCAATCCCTCGGCCTGGCGTCCGGCCCCATGACGGTTGCCTGTCAACGGTGCGCGAACAAATACGGTACAAACACCGATGTTCTACTTTTGATCCCGGGAGTCGTCAAGGTTTGTGGATAAGTCGGGGGACAATATCGCTCGCGACTCGGCTAGACCGATAGGAAATCGCTATCCAGGCAGAGGATCCGCACGCTGTCGCCGGCGCTCCGACTCGGGTCGTGGGCGGGGCGCACGATCAGGCAGTCGGCGGCGGCCAGGCGGGACATCATCGAGCTGTCCTGGCGGGCGAAGGGCTTGACCCGTCGGCGGCCGTCGGTGCCGTGTTCCCAAGTCGCCCGGACATAATCCTGGCGCCGGTCGTTCGCCGGCAGATCGACGGCAAGGACCGCCTCCTCCTCGCGGGCGCCGACCGAGTGCAGGCCGAGCATGGTCTCGATCGCGGGCCGCAGGAACACCGTGGCGCAGACCACCGTCGATACCGGATTCCCGGGCAGGCCGAGCATCGGGACCCCGGCGAAACGGCCGAAGATCAGCGGCTTGCCCGGACGCATGGCGATCTTCCAGAAACCGACCTCCAGCGCGTCCGCGCCGAACTCGCCATCTCCGAGGGCCTTCTGCACCAGATCGTGGCGGCCGACCGATGCGCCGCCGGTGGTCACGAGCATATCGACGCCGCGCGCGCCGCTGGCGATGCGCCGGAGCGCTCCCTCGTCGTCGGGCGCGATGCCGAGATCGACCGGCTCGCCCCCCACGGCTCGAACGACCGCCGCCAACGCATAGGCGTTCGAAGAGACGATCCGCATCGGGTCGGTGAGTTCGCCCGGCCGCACGATCTCGTCGCCGGTGGACAGGATCGCGATGCGGGGTTTCCGGCGGACCGGAATCCACGGGACGTTCATGGCGGCCGCAAGGCCGACATCGCGCGCCGAGAGGCGCCGGCCGGCGGGGATGCCGAGGTCGCCGGCGCTGAAGTCCAGGCCGGCGGGGCGTACATAGGTGCCGGCGGCAGCACCCTCTCGCACGACAACTGCCGCGCCGTCGTCCTCGCTCTCGGCGTCGACGTCTTCCTGGATGACGATCGCGTCGGCGCCGTCGGGAAGCGGGCCGCCGGTGAAGATGCGCACACACTCGCCGGGGCCGACGGTGCCCGCGAACATCCCGCCAGCCGGGGCGGAGCCGATCCGTTTCAGGGTGGCGGGCACGGTCGCCACGTCTTCGGAGCGAACGGCGTAGCCGTCCATGGCGGAGACGGCGACCGGCGGCTGGGTACGGCGCGCGGTGATCGGCTCCGCCGTCACCCGGCCGAGCGCGTCGGTCAGGGCGACGGTCTCGGCGGGCATGGTTGCCATGGCCGAGAGGATGCGGGCCAGGGCGTCGGCGACCGGCAGCAGCGCGTCACTCACCCGCGTCTTCTCCCGAGCGGTAGTCGCCGGACTTGCCACCGGACTTGGCGACCAGCCGGATATCGCCGATGCGCATCGCCTTATCCACGGCCTTGGCCATGTCGTAGACCGTCAGGGCCGCCACCGACACGGCGGTCAGCGCCTCCATCTCCACGCCCGTGCGGCCCTTGAGCTTGCAGGTCGCCTCGATATCGACGGCGTCCCGCGCTTCGTCGATGGTCAGCGCGACCTTGACCGAGGTCAGGGCCAGGGGATGGCACAGCGGGATCAGGTCTGGCGTCCGTTTCGCCCCCATGATGCCGGCCAGCCGGGCGACCGACAGCACGTCGCCCTTCTTCACCCCGCCGTCGCGGATCAGGGCGATGGTCTCCGGTGCCGCGTAGACCGATCCGCGGGCGGTCGCGATCCTGTCGGTCTCGTCCTTGCCGCCGACATCGACCATGTGGGCCTTGCCCGAGGCATCGAAATGGGTGAAGTCGCTCATCTGTCAGGCTCTTGCGGTCAGGCGACGGCGGGTAGGGGATCGGCCAGGAGTTTCCGGGTCGCGGCGGACACGTCGTCCTGGCGCATCAGCGACTCGCCGATCAGGAAGCAGCGGGCGCCGGCCCGCGCCATCCGGGCGAGGTCGTCCGGCGTGAACAGGCCGCTCTCGGCGATCAGCGTCCGCTCCGGCGGCACCATGGCCGCCAGGGCCTCCGCGGTCGTCAGGTCGGTCGTCATGGTCTTCAGGTTGCGGTTGTTGACCCCGACCAGCGGCGAGGCGAGCTTCAGCGCGCGCGTCATCTCCTCGGCGTCATGGACCTCGATCAGGACGTCCATGCCGAGCGCGACGGCCGCGCTCTCGAGTTCGGCTGCCAGCGCGTCGTCGAGGGCGGCCATGATCAGCAGGATGCAGTCTGCGCCGAGCGCCCGGGCCTCGACCACCTGATAGGGGTCGAGCATGAAATCCTTGCGTAGGCACGGCAGATCGACCGCGGCGCGCGCCGCCTCCAGATAAGCATCCGCCCCCTGGAAGTATTTCTCGTCGGTCAGCACCGACAGGCAGCTCGCGCCGCCGTCGGCGTAGGCGCGGGCAAGGGCCGGCGGATCGAAATCCGCCCGGATTAGGCCCTTGGACGGCGACGCCTTCTTGATCTCCGCGATCAGGCCGTAGCCGCTACGTGCGGCGGCCTGAAGCGACGTCGCGAACCCGCGGGGCGCGGAGGCGGCCTTCGCCAGCTCCTCCAATTCGGCCAGCGGGCGGGTCCGTTTACGGGCGGCGATCTCGCCACGCTTGTGATCGCAGATCTCTGCCAGAACGTCGCGCATCACGCGGTCTCCCGGTTGGTCATTTCGACCAGCGCGTCGAGCTTGGCCATGGCCCGGCCGCTGTCGATAGTCTCGGCGGCCAGCTCGGCGCCGGCCTTCACATCGGCCGCCTTTCCGGCGACGACCAGGGCGGCACCGGCGTTCAGCAGGACGATGTCGCGATAGGCGCCAGGTGCGCCGCCCAGAACGGCGCGCAGGGCCGCGGCATTCTCTTCCGGATCGCCGCCGCGCACGGCCTCCAGGGGCGCGCGCTGCAGCCCGGCATCCTCCGGAGTGATCTCGAAGGTCTCGACCTTGCCGTTCTCGAGCCTGGCCACCGTCGTCGTGCCGGCCAGGGTCAGCTCGTCCAGCCCATCGCCATGGACCACCCAGGCGCGGGTCGAGCCGAGCTTGCCCAGGGTCTCGGCCATGGGGACGACCCAGTCCTTCGAGAAGGTGCCGACGAGCTGGGTCTTCACCATGCCCGGATTGGACAGCGGCCCCAGGATGTTGAACAGGGTGCGGGTACCGAGCTCGACACGGGGGCCGGCGACGTGCCGCATGGCGGTGTGGTGACGCGGCGCCATGAAGAAACAGATCCCGACCTCGTCGATCGCCTTCTTCACCAGCGCCATGTCGCAGTCGGTGTTGACCCCGAGATGGCTCAGCACGTCGGCGGCACCGGTGCGCGACGACAGCGCGCGGTTGCCGTGCTTGGCCACCGGCACGCCGGCGCCGGCGATCACGAAGGACGCGGCGGTCGACACGTTGTAGGTCTTCGCACCGTCGCCGCCGGTGCCGACATTGTCCATGGCGTCGGCCGGAACCTCGATCTTCAACGCCTTGGCGCGCATGGTTCGGGCCGCACCGGTGATCTCCGCCACGGTCTCGCCGCGCACCCGCAGCGCCATTAGGAAACCGCCGACCTGGGCCGGCGTGGCGTTGCCCGACATGATGATGTCGAAGGCCGCTTCGGCCTGCGCCTCGCTGAGCGATGTGCCGTCCGCGACAAGCGCGAGCAGCGCCTTCATGTCGCCGAGATCGCCGCTCATGTGCCGGTTCTCAGCAGCCGGGCCTCGATCTCTTCGATCGGCTGGATCGGCGCGCCGTTGAACCCCGCCAGACGCAGGAAGTTCGCCAGCATGCGGTGCCCGAACCGGGAGGCGATGCTCTCCGGGTGGAACTGGACGCCGTAGCACGGGTAGTCGCGGTGCTTCAGGCCCATGACGATGCCGTCATCGGTCCAGGCGGTCTTCTCCAGCACCTCCGGCCATCCCTCGTCCGTGACGATCAGCGAGTGGTATCGCGTGACCTCGAAGGGCGAGGGCAGCCCCTCGAACACGCCGGTCCCGTCATGCTGCACCGCCGAGACCTTGCCGTGCATCGGCACCGGCGCCCGGGTCACCCTGCCGCCGAAGACCTGGCCCATGGTCTGGTGGCCGAGGCAGACGCCGAGCATCGGGATCGTCGCCGCGCAGCGCTCCACCAGCTCCAGACAGATGCCCGCCCGGTCCGGATCGCAGGGGCCGGGCGACAAGACGATCCCTTCCGGATTGAGATCGACGATCTCGTCCACGGTGATCTTGTCGTTCCGCCGCACCTCGAACCGCGCGCCCAATTCCCCGAGGAAGTGGTAGAGGTTGTAGGTGAAGCTGTCGTAGTTATCGATCAGCAGAAACATTTCAAACGCTTGGAGATCGTTGTTTATGTAGCGGGGTAGCTGTTCCATGCTACCTTATCAACCCCGGCCCCGGCAGAGAAGCGGCTAGCATGGCGGCGAAGCGCAAGAAGACCGACCCAAGGTCGAAGAGACCCGCGGCACCCGCTGGGCGGCTCCTCATGCGCACCGCCCTTGTGGTCGTCGGGGCAGGGCTCCTGTTCGGCGGCGGCGTGGGGCTTGGGGCTTGGATCGCGGGCGAGGGGCCGGCGGACCGGCGGGCCGAGACGGAGGGTCGGCATACGGTGCCGTCACCATCCACGGCAACCGCGACCGCTCAGACACAGCCTGTGCCGGCGGAAGCGTCGACCGACGCGAACAACGCGAAGACTCCGCCCGGCATTCCCCTGCCGAAAATGACTGCGGCGCTCCAAGCGCCGGCGGAGGACGTCTCGGGTCCGCCGGCGTCGACGGCGCCGGACGCGCAGCCGCGAAGGGAGAGCACCGGCGAACTTGCGCTGCCGGCCTGGCGCCGCTTCGCCGTCGCGGCCGACACCATCTCGGCCAAGCCGAAGATCGCCATCGTGCTGGACGATCTCGGCATCGACGTCAGACGGTCCCGCCGCGCCGTGGCGTTGCCGGTGCCCCTCACGCTGGCTTATCTGCCCTATGCCGAGGGGCTGGCGGATCAGACACGGGCCGCCCGTCGGGCCGGTCACGAGTTGCTGCTGCATGTCCCGATGCAGCCGCACGGTGCCGATGCCGATCCGGGGCCGAACGCGCTGGACATGCGGCTCGGCGCCATCGAGGTGCTGAGCCGGCTCGAATGGGGCCTCGAGCGGTTCGAGGGTTATGTCGGCATCAACAACCACATGGGCAGCCTGTTCACGGAGAGTGAGGAGGGCATGCGCCTCGTCGCCGAGGGACTGCGGGACCGGGAGTTGATGTTTCTCGACAGTCTGACCTCTCCGAAGAGCGTGGCGGCTGCGACCGTCGCGTCCTACGGCGTGCCGACGACGGTGCGGGACGTCTTCCTCGACAACACGGACACCGCCGCCGAGGTCGAGATGCGGCTGGAGCAGACGGAACGGATCGCGCGCAAGACCGGCACGGCGATCGCCATCGGTCATCCGCGCGATGCGACGCTGAACGTTCTCGAGGCCTGGATCCCGAAGGCCCTGGAGGCCGGGTTCGCCCTGGTGCCGCTCACGGCGGTGCTCCAGGTCCGCCAGGGCGTTGCCACCCAGCAGGCGAGCCGGCCGTGAGCGCGGCGCCGCTGTCCCCGGCCACTTGGCGCTGGCACCGCTGGGACCAGCTCGACCGCGATCAGGTCTACGCGATCCTGAAGGCCCGGGTGGACATCTTCGTGGTCGAGCAGGAATGCCCCTATCCGGAGATCGACGGCAAGGACCCCCAGGCCTGGCATCTTCTCGGCTATGACGGTCATCCGTCCGGAGGCGTGCTGCTCGCCTATGCCAGGCTGTTCGCGCCGGGCGACTACTACGACGAGCCGGCGGTCGGTCGCGTCCTGACGACGCCGGCGGCGCGGGGCCGGGGGCTCGGCAGGCTGCTGATGGCGGAGTGCCACCGGTTCTCCGAGGCCCGATATGGCACCGCCGCCGTCCGGCTGAACGGGCAGGGCTATCTGCTGCAATTCTACGAGAGCCTCGGCTACACCGCCGTCAGGGGCCCCTACGACGAGGACGGCATCCCGCACTATGAGATGCTGCGCGGCGGGTGAGCGATAGGCTCGAGCGGCGGGCGCCCGACATTTCCCGTAGGCTGATTCGATGATCGATCTTGCGGACATAGCGGTGATCGTCGGCGTGCTGTTTCTCGCCGGGCTCGTGAAAGGGGTGGTCGGGCTCGGCCTGCCTACGGTCAGTCTGGCGCTGCTCACGCCTCTGCTCGGACTTCCCGCCGCGATGGCAGCGATGCTTCTCCCGTCCTTCCTCACCAACCTGCAGCAGGCGCTCACCGGCGGCGACGTGGCGGCCATGCTGCGCCGGTTCTGGCCGTTCCTGGTTCCCGTGGCGCTGGGCACCCTGGCGGCGTCGGGTGCGGTGGCCTGGGTGGAGACCGATCTTCTGGTGCTGCTGCTCGGCGGGTCGATCGCCCTCTACGCGGCCCTCGGCCTGCTCGCACCGCCCTGGCCGCAACCCGGGCGCCATGAGCGGTGGCTCGGGCCGATCTGCGGCGGGGCCACCGGCTTGCTGACCGGGATGACGGGCTCCTTTGTCATCCCCGCGGTCCCCTATCTCCAGGCGCTCGGACTCGGCCGCGACCGGCTCGTGCAGATAATGGGAGCGACCTTCACCGTGGCGACGCTTGCGTTGGCACTGGGATTGGGCGGGCAGGGGTTGATCGGCGGCGGCGCGGCTCTGGGCACGCTGGCGGGGGTCGTCCCTGCCTTCCTCGGCATGACCGTGGGACGCCGGCTTCGCGGCCGTTTGTCGGAGACAACCTTTCGTCGCGCCCTGTTCACGGCATTATTGCTTCTGGGGATCTGGATGATCGCGCGGGAAGCCGTTAGCGTCGCCCCATGACAGAGATCGCCCCCCGCATCCCGCTTCCCGTCTCCGACCTCAACCCCGTCGAGGAGGCGGTCGGCCAGCGCCGTTCCGTGCGCGCGTTCACGCCGGAGCCGGTGCCGCGCGCCACGATCGAGCGCATCCTGCAGGTCGCCGCCCGCGCGCCCTCGGGCACGAACATGCAGCCCTGGAAGGTCCATGTCCTGACCGGGGTGGCGAAGGACCGGCTGTCGGCTGCCATCCTGAAGGCCTTCGACGGCGACGAGGAGCATGCGGGCGAGTGGGCCTATTACCCGAAGAAGTTCCGCGATCCCTATCTGGCGCGTCGGCGCAAGGTCGGCTGGGATCTGTACGGCCTGCTCGGGATCGAGAAGGGCGACACCGAGCGCATGCACGCCCAGCACGGCCGCAATCACCTGTTCTTCGACGCGCCGGTCGGCCTGATCTTCACCATCGACCGGGATCTCGAAATCGGCTCCTGGCTCGACTACGGCATGTTTCTGCAGAACGTGATGGTGGTGGCGCGCTCGCACGGCCTGGAGACCTGTCCCCAGGCCGCGTTCGCGCCGTTCCACAAGGTCATCCGGGCGGAGATCGGCCTGGACGATGTCGAAGCGGTGGTCTGCGGCATGTCGCTCGGCTATGCCGACTGGGACAAGGCGGAGAACACCCTGATCACCGAGCGGATGCCGCTCGAGGAGTTTGTCACTTTCCGCGAGTAGCCGCCGTCAGGTCGCTGGGAAGAACCGCGAGAGATTGGCCCGCACGCGGTCAAGCGGGGTCGCGCCGGAGACGTCCGGCTCGAAACGCTGTCCGGTGATCGCCTCGAACGCCTCCACATAGACGTCCGCGGTGCGGGCGATCAGGTCCTTCGGGATTTCGGGAATGTCGTCCCGGTACGGATCGCAGCGGGCGTCGACCCAGGCCCGGATCACGTCCTTGTCGAAGGAGGGCGGGCGGGTGCCGTCCTTCAGGGCCGTCTCGTATCCGTCGGCCAGCCAGAAGCGCGAGCTGTCCGGCGTGTGGATCTCGTCCGCCAGAACGATCGCGCCGTCCGCGTCCGTCCCGAACTCGTACTTGGTGTCCGCGAGGATCAGGCCCCGCTCCGCCGCCATCTGCTGGCCGCGGGCGAACAGGGCGAGCGCGATGGCCGACACGCTTTCCCACTGCGCCTCGGTCAGTAGGCCCTGAGCAAGGATCTCCTCCGCCGTCAGCGGCGCGTCGTGCCCACCGTCGAACGCCTTCGTGGTCGGCGTGATGATGGGGGTCGACAGTATTTCGTTGTCCCGCATGCCGTCGGGGAAGCTGTGCCCGTACATTTCCCGCTCGCCCTTCTTGTAGCGGGTCAGGATCGATGTGCTGGTGGTGCCGGCCAGATACCCGCGCACGACGATCTCCACCGGCAGGATCTCGAGCCTGCGGGCCACCACGACGTTCGGATCCGGGTACTCGAGAACGTGGTTCGGGCAGATGTTGCCGGTGCGCTCGAACCAGAACCGCGCGGTCTGGGTGAGGACCTGACCCTTGAACGGGATAGACGCGAGGATGCGGTCGAAGGCGGAGATCCGATCCGAGGCGATCAGGATACGCCGGCCGTCGGGCAGGTCGTAGCAGTCGCGGACCTTGCCGAAATACGGGTTGCTGAGCTCGGGAATGCGGGCGTGGTCGAGAACGCGGTCGGGGAGGGCCATGGAAGGGTTCCGGAGTAAACGCACCTGTCTGCCGTCCCGGCTACCACAGTCCGGCCCCGATGTCCGCCCGGCACTTGTCCGGCCGCCTCTTGGCCGGCCGTTTCGATCTTGCCATTGCCTGGCCGCCTACGCCCTTGCGATGATCCGTCCGACAGAACACCACAGGGCGCAGACCCGGGGGAGGAAGGAATGAGCCGCATCAGTGTCATCACCGGCGGCGCCAGCGGCATCGGCCGGGCGACGGCGGACGTGCTGGCGGAGCAGGGCGATACGATCGTCGTCGCCGACATCAACGCCGACGCCGCGACCAAGGCGGCGGAGGAACTGACGGCGCTCGGGACCCGGGCCTATGCCAAGGTGCTCGACGTGGCGGATGACGGCGCGGTGGAGGATTTCTTCGACGCCGTCGAGAGCGAGGTCGGCCCGGTGGGCGCCGTGGTCCACTCCGCCGGCATCCTGCAGAACGCCATGACAACCGAGCGTATGGACCGGGCCGAGGCGGACCGGATCATGGACGTGAACTACCGCGGCACCTGGTCGGTGAACGTCGCCGCCTGCCGCCGGATGAAGGCCCGGCAGGCCGGCGCCATCGTCAATCTGGCCTCGATCAACAGCTTCGCTGCCCTGCCGATCCCGAGCTACAACATCTCCAAGATCGCAGTGAAAGGCCTGACCGAGATCCTGGCGGTCGAGTACGGCGTCCACGGCATCCGCGTGAACGCCGTCGGCCCGACCTACACGATCACGCCGGCCATCCAGGCCCGTATCGACAGCGGCCACAGGGATCCGGAGGCGATCAAGGATGCCGGCGCGCTCAAGATGCTGGTCCGCCCGCGCCATATCGCCGAGCCGATCGCGTTTCTGCTCTCCGATGCGGCGGCGGCGATCACCGGCGTGACCCTGCCGGTGGACGCGGGGTGGGCGGCCAATACGACCTACAGCAGCTATGTCGCGCCGATCGAGGGGTTCGGGCAGTAGCCTGCTGGAGCGGCCCCGCATTGATCGTCGCGGCGGGGCGGCGCAGACTTGGCGGAAACGTCGGAGGATAGGATGACCGAGTTGGTGACCGGCCTGGACGCGCTCGCCGCGAAGGTGACGGACGGCGCAAAGATCGCGCTGCCGCCGGACTATTCGGGGTGCGCGAACGCCCTGTGGCGCGCGGTGATCCGGCGCGGCGTGCGGGACCTGCATCTCGTCGGCGTTCCGGTCTTCGGGTACCACGGCGATCTGCTGATCGGAGCGGGCTGCGTCAACGTGGCCGAGACCTCGGCCGTGACCCTGGGCGAGCACGGGCTGGCGCCGCGCTTCACCGCCGCCGTGAAGGCCGGCAGCATCACCGTGAAGGACGCCACCTGTCCCGCCATCCATGCCGGGTTGCAGGCGGCCGAGCGGGGGGCGCCGTTCTCGGTGATGCGCGGGCTGATCGGCTCCGACATCCTCGCCCGGCGGGACGACTGGAAGGTGATCGACAACCCGTTCGCCGAGAACGACCCGGTGGTCGCCATTCCGGCGCTGACCCCGGACCTCGCGGTCTTCCACGCGGCCAAAGCCGACCGGCACGGCAACGTGTGGATCGGCGTGCGCCGCGAACTGATGGTCATGGCCCATGCAGCTCGTGACACGCTGGTGACGGTCGAGGAGATTGTCGACGGCGACCTGATGGCCGATCCCGCGACCAAGGCGGGGACCATCCCCGGTCTCTACGTCACAGCGATGGCCGAGGCGAGAGAGGGAAGCTGGCCCCAGGGGCTGCCGGCCACCGACTTGGTCCCCGACCACGCCCATCTGGCGCGCTACGCCCAGATGGCGAAGACGGAGGAGGGCTTCGCCGCCTACCTCGCGGAAGTCGTTACCGGCCGGGAGGCGGCGGAATGAGCGCTTCGCCTTCCTCACAAAGCGACGTTCAGCTTGAAGAGATCCTGATCCACACGATCGCCGGCATGCTGGACGGGCTGCGCCATGTAGCCGTCGGCGCGTCGTCGCCGGTGCCGGGGGCGGCGGCCCTGCTGGCCCGCGCGCGGTCGGGCGAGAGGACGCGGGTGTCCGTGCTCGGCTCGGAGGATCACAACTTCTTCACCGACGGCGGCAAGGAGCTGTTCGATTGCGCGGGGCAGGGGCGGATCGACGCGTTCTTCCTGTCCGGCGCCCAGATCGACGGCAACGCCAACATCAACCTCGTGTCGATCGGCGATCCGGATCGGCCGAAGGCCCGGTTTCCGGGCTCGTTCGGATCGGGCTACCTCTACTACGTGGTGCCGCGGGTGATCCTGTTCCGGCTCGAACACACGAAACGCACCCTGGTCGAGCAGGTGGATTTCATTTCCGCCCCCGGCTTCTCCGAGCCGAACGTCTACCGCCCAGGCGGGCCGTTCGCGATGATCACCGACCGCTGCCTGTTCGACGTGGACAAGGAGCGCCGGCGCTTTGTGCTCAAGAGCGTGCACCCGGGCGAGACCGTGGAGAGCATCGCCGAGAATACGGGTTTCGACTACGACGTGCCGGACGCGGTGCCGACGACCCCCTTGCCCGATGCCGAGACGCTGGCGCTGATGCGCGGCCGCATCGCCGGGGAGATCGCGGAGATCTACCCGTCCTTCGCCAAGCGGGTCTTCGGCCTGGAGAAGGCGGCATAGCGGGAGGGCCGGGATGCGCATCGCGATCCTCGGCAATGCCGGCGGCGGGAAGTCGACCCTGGCCCGGCGGTTGGCGAGCGAGCACGCACTGCCCTATGTCGAGGTCGACAGCTTCCTGTGGACGCCGGATTGGGAGTTGGTGCCGGAGGCCGAGTACGAGGCCCGCCACCGCGAGGTTCTGGACCGGGATACATGGGTGCTCGACGGGATGGGGTTGCCGGTGTCGCTGGAGGCGCGGTTCGTCCGATCGACGGCGGTAATCCTGGTCGACCTGCCCCTGTGGCAGCATTACTGGCTTGCCGCCGAGCGTCAGGCGGCATGGGCGGCCGGTACCGCCGAGGCGCCGCCGGGCGGTCGCGGCGACCGGCCGGACACCCGCCGGCTCTTCGAGTTCATGTGGATGATCGACCGCGACCTGATGCCGGCCATCCGGTCCCAGATCCAGGCCGCAGAGGCAGCGGGGACCGCGGTGTACCGCATCCGCGATGTCGAGGAGTTGACCGGGTTTCGGCTTTGAGGATTTCCCTACGCCGCCCGCTTGAGCCCCGAACGCGCCCAGATGGTCCCCAACGACGTCACCAGATGGTCGATGTCGGCGTCGGAATGGGACGGCGACGGGGTGAGGCGCAGGCGCTCGGTGCCGCGCGGGACTGTCGGGTAGTTGATCGGCTGCACGTAGATGCCGAATTCGTCCAGCAGCTCGTCGCTGATCCGCTTGGCCTGGATCGCGTCGCCGACCATCACCGGAACGATGTGGCTCGGGTTGGCGAGATGGGGGATGCCGGCGGCGTCGAGCCCGGCGCGGACCCTGGCGACGCGGTCGCGTTGGGTCTCGCGTTCGACGTCGCTCGTCTTCAGGTGACGGATGCTGGCCCGCGCGCCGGCGGCGACGGCGGGGGGCAGGGCGGTGGTGAAGATGAAGCCCGACGCGAAGCTGCGCACGAAATCGCAGAGCGCTTCCGAGGCAGCGATATAGCCGCCCATGACCCCGAAGGCTTTCCCCAGCGTCCCCTCGATCACGGTCAGCCGGTCGGTGAGGCCGTCGCGTTCGGAGATCCCGCCGCCGCGCGGACCGTAGAGCCCGACCGCGTGCACCTCGTCCAGGTACGTCATGGCGCCATGGGCCTCGGCGACGTCGCAGATCTCTGCGATCGGCGCGATGTCGCCGTCCATGGAGTAGACGCTCTCGAACGCGACCAGCTTGGGGCGGGCCGGGTCCAGCGCGGCGAGCTTGCGGTTCAGGTCCTCCGGGTCGTTGTGCTGCCAGATCACCTTCTCCGCCCGGCTGTGGCGGATACCCTCGATCATCGAGGCGTGGTTGGACGCATCGGACAGCACCACGCAACCCGGCATTTTCGAGGCAAGGGTGCCCAGCGCCGCCCAATTGGACACGTAGCCCGAGGTGAAGAGCAGCCCGGCCTCCTTGCCGTGAAGGTCGGCGAGCTCGGCCTCCAGCAGGACGTGGTCGTGGGTCGTGCCGGAGATGTTGCGGGTGCCGCCGGCGCCGGCGCCGCTCCGGTCGAGCGCATCGTGCATGGCGGCGAGGACGTCCGGATACTGCCCCATGCCGAGATAGTCGTTCGAGCACCAGACCGTGACCTCGCCGGCAGGGTCCGCGCCGTCGCGATAACGGGTCGCGCGCGGGAAGGCGCCCCGATGGCGCTCGATATCGGTGAACACCCGATAGCGCCCTTCGCCGCGCAGCGCGTCGAGCTGGTCGCGAAAGTAACCCTCGTAGTCCATGGTCGTCTCCTCGTGGGACAGACCGCCCGTGTTCCCGGTCGACCGACCGTTTCGAACACGGGAGCCTGACTTCAACTTCACGGTCCGGCGCAGAAAATGTGGTCGGAGGTCGCTGGCATCAATCGGTCACAAGCGCGCAGTCGCGGGGCCCGCCGGCGGTCCACAGACGCCCGGTCTCCACATGCCTGGTCTACAGACGCTTGGCGAAGAACAGCCGCGTATGGCCCGGCGGCATGTCCGCGATCCGGCCGTATTCGACATAGCCGAAGCGCGGATAGTAGTCGGGCGCCTGGAAGTCGAAGGTGTCCAGCCAGATGCCGACGCAGTCGCGCTCCCGCGCAAGCTCCTCGGCCTTGGCGAGGAGGGCGCCGCCGACGCCGCTCCGCCGCTCCGTCGGCCGGATCGCCAGCATGCCGATATGCAGCCAGCGGATGTTGATGCTGCCGATCAGCGTGCCGGTCAGCGCGCCGTCTCGCGTGGCGCGCAGGGCGAAGTCGCTCGGGTTCCAGACGACGCCATGCGGGGCGGCATGGTCCCCGAGCCAGCCAGCTGCCTGCTGGCGCAGGCTGTCCAGCGGATCGCCGGCACCTTCCGCCGGAACGCCTTCCACCAGGGACACATCGACCACCGGCCGCCCGCCGCCGTCTCCCGCGGAACCGGACACGGTCGATCAGCCGGCGGGCTTGGCGAAGTTCGCCTCGACATAGCCGAGGAGCTGTTCGACCGACTGGGACAGGGTCAGGGTGCCGGTGTCGACCTCGACTTCCGGTGTTTCCGGCGCTTCATACGGGGCGGAGATACCGGTGAACTCCAGGATCTCTCCCTTGCGCGCCTTCTTGTACAGCCCCTTCGGATCCCGCTCCTCACAGACCTCGAGGCCGGCGTTGACGTAGACCTCGTGGAACAGATCGGGGGCGACGGCGCGGGCGCGGTCGCGGTCCGAGCGGTAGGGGGAGATGAAGGCTGTGATCACCAGCACGCCGGCGCGCGCGAACAGCGCCGCCACCTCGCCGACCCGGCGGATGTTCTCCTCCCGGTCCTCCGGGGCGAAGCCCAGATCGGCGGACAGGCCGAAGCGGATGTTGTCGCCGTCGAGCACGTAGACCTGCCAGCCCTTGCGGAACAGCGCCTGCTCCAGCTCCAGGGCCAGGGTCGACTTGCCGGCGCCGGACAGGCCGGTGAGCCAGAGCACGCCGGACCGGTGGCCGTTGGCCGCCCAGCGGGCGTCCGTGGTGACCCGGGTCTCGACCGCGGTGATGTTCTGCGACGTCGGCGTGTTCGAGCGCCGCAGGTCGTGGAAGCCCTCCATCGAGATCAGGCCGCCGCCCGCCATGTCGTAGCCGTCGATCAGGACGAAGCGGCCGAGGCGCGGGTTGGCGGTGAACTCGTCCAGGGAGAGCTGCGCCCGGGCGCGCAGGACGACCTCGCCCACCTCGTTCCGTTCGATCCGGTCGGCCGGCCGCTCCGACAGATCGGCGACGTCGATCACCCTCTCGATCGCCTGCACCTCGACCGGGTGCTCCAGGGTCGAGAGCTTGAGCTTGTAGCGCCGGCCGACCTCGAGCGGCGCCCGGCCGAGCCAGAAGATGCGCGCCCTGAACACGTTGGTCTGGATCGGCGGGTCGACCCGATGGCTGGCCACGAAGCCGCGCTCGACGAAGAGCTGATCGTTCAGGGTGATGCCGATGGACTGGCCGGCGGAGGCGGACAGGACCGGGCCGTCGACGCTCCAGGCCTCGATGCTCTGGACCTGAGCGGTGGCGTTGCTCGGGCTGAACAGCAGGGTGTCGCCGACATTCAGCTTCCCGCTCTCAATCCGCCCGGCGAGGATGCGGCGCTCGTCGAACTTGTAGACGTCCTGGATCGGAAAGCGCAGCGGCAGCTCCACCGGGAGAGGCTTCTGGTCCTGGGCGTCGAGCGCCTCGATCATGGTCGGACCGTCGAACCACGGCATGTTGGCCGATTTCGAGGCCAGACCGTCGCCGTGCCGGGCCGAGACCGGCAGGATGGCCGAGGGCGTGATGCCCATTCCGGCGAGGTAGTCGCGCACTTCGCCGGCGACCTGCTTGAAGCGCGCCTGATCGTGGTCGACCAGGTCCATCTTGTTCACCGCCACCACGACCTGGTCGAGGCCGAGCAGGTGGAGGATGTAGCCGTGCCGCCGGGTCTGCTCCTGTACGCCTTCCTTGGCGTCCACCACCAGGATCGCGGCGTCCGCCGAGGCGGCGCCCGAGACCATGTTCTTCAGGAACTCTTTATGTCCCGGCGCGTCGATGATTACGTAGGGCCGGACCGGAGTCTTGAAGAAGATCTGGGTGGTGTCGATGGTGATGCCCTGGTCGCGCTCGGCCTGCAGCGCGTCGAGCACGAACGCCCATTCCATCGGCATGCCGCGGCGCTCGGACATGGCCTTGACCGCCTCGGCCTTACCCTCGGGCAGGGAGCCGGTGTCGTGCAGCATGCGGCCGATCAGGGTCGACTTCCCGTGATCCACGTGGCCGACGATGACGAGCTTCATCGGCGCGAGATCGGTGATGGGCGTGGCTGTCATCTGGGCAGGCTCTCTCACATGTATCCCGCCGAGCGCAGGCGCTCGAACGCGTCCTCGGCCTCGTGGTCCATGGCGCGGCCGCTGCGCTCGGCGACCTTGGTCTCGCGCAGCTCGGCGATGATCTTCTCGACGGTGTCGGCGTCGCTGTCGACGGGGAAGGTGATGTCGACGTCGCCGAGCGAGCGGTAGCGCTTGCCGTCCTTGGCGAAGTAGAGGTCGACCACCGGGATGCGCTCGCGCTGGATGTAGAGCCAGATGTCGAGCTCCGTCCAATGCAGCAGCGGATGCACCCGGATATGGGTGCCCGGCGCGAAGTCGGTCTTGAACTGGTCCCAGAACTCGGGTGGCTGGTCGCGGAAATCCCACTCGGCGTTCTCGCCGCGCGGCGAGAAGACCCGCTCCTTCGCCCGGGTCGCCTGCTCGTCGCGCCGGATGCCGGCGACGACGGCCTGCATGTCGAGCTCGGCGATCAGGCGCTTCAGACCTTCGGTCTTGCGCGCGGCGGAGCGGGCGGCCGGCGGCAGGGTCGGGTCGATCTCCTCGATCGGCGGGCAGTCGCGCACGATGAGGTTGATGCCCCACTCATCCTTGTAGCGTTTCTGGAAGGCGTACATCTCCGGAAACTTCTTTCCGGTGTCGCAGAACAGCGTGGGGAAGGGGACATGGCCGAAGAACGCCTTGCGGGCGAGCCACAGCATGACGTTGCTGTCCTTGCCGAGCGACCAGAGGATGCCCATGCGGTCGAACTTGTTGTACGCCTCGCGCAGGATGTAGACGGACTGCGCCTCGAGTGCGTCGAGATGATTCATCCCAAACCCGTGTGCCCGGTTGCGGTTGGCGCGTTGATAAGCGCGCGCACGGGCGGTGTCAAAGGGAGTGCGGCACGGTCCGGCGCACCCGCGTTCCGGATGCGCTGATTATTCGGGGCGTCATGCATCGGTTTCGCAACCGAGGTGCCTATCGTTGGGGCGGTTACCCGTCGATCACCGCGAAGGTGCGGACCTCGATGCTTTCGCGGGCCGGGGCGTCGGGATCCTGATCGGGGATCTGGAACGCGCCGTGCGGCGTGTATTTGGCGACACCGTCGGCCGTGTCCCAGCCCTTGATCAGCAGGACTTCGTCGCGCGCCATCTCCGGTGCCCAGTACCAGCGCTGCCCTGCCTCATGGGCGAGTTGATAGATCTCGCCGACCCGGTCGGGAAAGACCTGATCCGTCGCCAGCAGCGAGGAGGGCGGGACGGAGGCGGCGTCGGCCAGGGCCAGGGGCGCGCGCTGGACCGGACCGGCGATCGGTCGCCAGACGTTGACCTGGACGATGCGGCCGTCCCTGGAGAGGATCTCGTCGACCGCTCCTTCGCCGAGTGCGTCGTTCGCGCGCTTCGGCCCGGACGTGGCGGTGTAATCCACATGCACCCGGGACGCCGGTCCGCGATTCCCGTCCCGGTTGGCGGCGCCGGTGCCGCCGTCGGAGCGCCGGGTGTGGTCGAAGATCGCCACTCGGTTGGCGCCGGTGGCCCGTTTCACCATCTCGACGATCTCGTCGTAATAGGCGCCGGTGACCGCCGCGTCGTCATAGAGGTCGTCGACCGCGGTCGGCTCGACCCGCAGTTCGAAGCCCTCGCGGTCGAGATCCAATGCGTCGGCGACCGGGCGCATATCCTGGATCTCGACCGGGATCTGCTCGACCTCGAAGAAGATCTTCGGGGCGCCGCCGGTCAGCGCCGAGCTGTGGAAGACCGGCTTCGCGTCCTGCGGCACGGTGAACCCGAGCGGGGCGGTGATCGTGCGGTCGGGCGCGGGGGCTGTCTTGAGAGGGCTCATCCGGTTCATGGCGTGCTCTTTCCGTTATGATCGACCCGTGGTGATCGGATCAGTCTCTTTCCGTTCAGCACAAGATGGGTGTCAAATTCCGCGGCATTAATGCCTTTTTCGGCACCAATGACGATCCTCGACGGCATGTCTTCGACCCCGGTGCCGGACCTATGCTTCCGGGGAGACGGCGGCCGCGCCGGCACACGGTTTCGGAGGCAGTGGCGATGATCACAAGGATGATCACACGGTTGATCACACGACGGCACTTCACGGGTGGCCTCGTCGCCGGGGCGATCGGGACCAAGTCATTGACGCCGTCTCCGGCGCGGGCCTTCAGTCCGGCCGCGCTCAGTTCCGCCGACCGGCACACGCCGGTCGAGGCGACCGGCGGCATGGTCGCCAGCCGCGAGGCCATGGCGACGCGGATCGGGGTCGACGTGCTGGCGGCCGGCGGCAATGCGGTCGACGCCGCGGCGGCCGTCGCGTTTGCCCTGGCGGTCACGCTGCCCCAGGCCGGCAATCTCGGTGGCGGCGGGTTCGCGCTGGTGCATCGGGCCGCCGATCGCTCGACCCACGCGTTGGATTTCCGAGAGAAGGCGCCGGCTGCCGCCCATCGCGACATATTCCTGAGCCCGGACGGTACGGTCGACCGCGAGCGGGCGCGGTACTCCCACCACGCGGTGGGCGTCCCGGGATCGGTGGCCGGTTATCTCGACCTGCTGGAGCGGTTCGGAACCTGGCCGCGCGAGCGGGTGATGGCGCCGGCGATCCGGCTGGCGGAGGACGGCGTTCGGGTCACGCCCGTCCTGCACCGGAACATCGCGTCCCGCATGGAGCGCCTCGGCCGCTGGCCGGCGACACGGGCGGTCATCGCCCGCCCCGGCGGCGACGCCCTGCGGCCGGGAGACCTGATGCGCCAGCCGGATCTGGCCGTCAGCCTGCGCCGGATAGCAGAGGAGGGGGCGGCCGCGTTCTATTCCGGCGCCATCGCCGAGCTGATCGTCGCCGAGATGGCGCGCCACGGCGGCCCCATCACCGCCGCCGATCTGGCCGCCTACGGAACCGCATGGCGCGATCCGGTCCCCGGCACCTATCGCGGTGTCGACATCGCCTCGATGCCGCCGCCCAGTTCCGGCGGCGCGCATCTGGTCCAGATGCTGAACGTTCTGGAGGGCTGGGACCTCGCGTCTTTCGGCCACAACACGGCGGCCGGCCTGCACCATCTGGCCGAGACCATGCGCCGGGCCTATGCCGACCGGGCGACCCATCTCGGCGATCCCGAATTCTGGGACGTCCCGCTGGATTGGCTGACCTCCAAGGCGTATGCCGCCGACATCCGGGCCGCGATCCGGCCGGACCGCGCCACACCCTCCGATCAGGTATCCGCCGGCACGCCGAAGCTCGAAGGCGCGAACACGACCCATCTCTCGGTGATGGACCGCGACGGCAACGCGGTGTCGATGACCACCACGCTCAACTTCGGCTTCGGCAGCGGGATCGTCGCCGAGGGAACCGGAATCTTCCTCAACAACGAGATGGACGACTTCTCCGCCAAGCCCGGGGTCCCGAACGCCTACGGCCTGATCGGGGGCGAGGCCAACGCCGTAGCACCGGGCAAGCGGCCGCTGTCCTCCATGACCCCGACGCTGCTGCTCGCCGACGGACGGGCGGTCGGCGCGATCGGCAGCCCGGACGGGAGCCGGATCATCACGGCGGTGCTCCAGGTGATCCTCAACCTCGTCGACCACGGCATGAACCTGGCCGAGGCCACGACGGCGCCGCGGGTCCACCATCAATGGCTGCCGGACCGGATCTGGGCGGAGGAGGGCGTGTCGGAGGATACGCTCGACCTGCTGCGGCGGATGGGGCATTCCGTCGAGCGGCGGCGCGCGTTCGGTGCGGTTCAGGCGGCGGTCGCGGCACCGGGCGGCTTCAGGGGCGTCTCCGATACGCGCCGACCGGGCGGACTGGCCGCCGGACCCGCCGAGTAGCGGGGCGACAGGATAAGGCGCAGGACGAGGCGACAGGACGAGGCGACAGGACGAGGCGTTGGCCGTCAGTCCGTCTGGTTGGTGTTCTGGTTCAGGAAGGCTTCCAGGTCTTCGTGCGCGATGCGCCATTCCTTGCCGAGTTTAATCGCTCGGATCCGCTTGTCCCGGATCCAGGACCGGACTGTCGCTTCCTGCACCTGGAGCATGGTCGCCGCATCGTGGACGGTCAGAAGAGGCCGGTTCAGCATTGGATCGATCTACCCACGGATATTATGGATATTTAACGCAAAACAAAGCGATTAATGTCAGTATATGCATTCGCTTTGGTGCGGCAAGCCGAATGACGGTTGTATTTGGCCGATTGACTGAACAGAGCCCGATGAGTTTTTGCGAGCGCCGGAATGCCGAGGCCCAAAAGGGGCGACTACTGCAGGCGCGACTACGCCTGTGTCGTCTCATTACAGGTCGTCTCAGGCGCGGCGGATCCGCTCGGTCATCCGGGCGGTGATGGAGGCCGAGATGCGGCCCGCTTCGTCCGCCATGGCCTCGACCAGGGTGCGTTCAAGGTGATCGACACTGCCGCGGACCCGTTCGGCGATCGTGCGGCCCGGGGAGTCGGCGGTCTCGGCCATGTGGTCCACGAGGGCGAGCAGCCGGTCCTGAACGATGCCGAGTCGCGCAGGCGAGGCGGCAAGCCAACGCGGCGCCTGGTGGCGCACGGGCTCCAGGGACGGGTCCTCGAGCAGGAAACGGCGGGCCCGTCCGCCTTGTGGATCGGGACCCGACCGGGCGATCAGCTCGACCGCGATCCAGGCGAACCACCAGCGCCAGGGATCGCCGCGCAGAACCCCGTCGTCGTAGACATCCTGCATGTAGTGCAGCGTCACCATCGGCGAGTCCGCCTTAAGCCGCACGAGTTGGGGCGGAAGCGCGGTCATGGCCAGGGGGCGCATCGCCTTGTCGTAGGCCGATTTCGCCGCCCGGCCGCCATCCTTCGGCGGCAGCAGCCCGAGGCGGCGCTGTTCGGTCTCGACGTCGCGGATTTCGAACCAGTGGCGCAGGGCCATCGCCATGCCGCGGATCTGGTCGTCCTGGGGTACGGCTCCGTCCAACGGGGTCTCCGGATCACGCGGTCGGGCAGAAAGAGCGCTAACCGCCTTGCTAAATCCTACTCCCGAAATGTACCTTTCGGCGACCGCTCGGGAGAGGTGCGCGTCGAAGGGAATTGGCAGGCCGGGGGTCGCCGGCTGTTCAAAACGTTGCGGGGGACTTTTGATGACCGATGAGTCCGTTGGTTGGACGGACCGCGCGGTGCGACGGATCCGGCGGCTCTTGCCCGAGCGCCAGATCATCATCCGTACCGAGGGTGAGACCAGCTATCTGCGGTTGAGTACGGCCGTGCAGGCCGGCGCCATCGCGGTGTGGGTGGCCGTCGCCGGCTGGATCGGGTTCACCACGGTGGGCTTTCAGAATCAGCAGGAGATGATCGCCGAGAAGGCGGACGCGATCTCCCGGTCGCGTCAGGCATACCGCAAGCTCCTGGATCAGGTTTCCGACTACCAGCTTTCGATCGTGGGGATCACCCGGGACCTGAAGGAGACGGAGGCTCATCTGCGGGGCCTGTTCAGCCAGAACGAAGAGCTGAAACAGGACCTGAGCTCCACCGAAGTCGCGCTGCGGACCTCGGAGGCGGAGCGCAACCGGATCGCATCGGCCCGCAAGCAGCTCAACGATCAGCTCGAACTGTTCAGCTCCGAGCTGCGCCAGATCACCGGCAAGAACAATGCGCTGGAAGCCCATATCGGCACGCTGCGCCAGCATCTGGCCGTGGTGGAGGCCGAGAAGGCCGAGATCGCGGCCGAGCGGGCGGCCCTCGACGACCGGCTGTGGTCGCTGCATAACGAGCTCGAGGCGTCGAATGCCAAGGTGACGCTGCTGGAGAGCAATGTCCGGGCGCTGAAGACCGACCTGCGCACCGTGATCCTCGAACGGAGCGCCGTCGCCGTCGACAACGACACCCTGCGCGCCCAGGTCGCGGATCTCGAGAGCATCCTGGACAGCGAGCGGGACTCCCACCGGCGCGAGCTGCTGGCGATCTCGGAGCGGACCCACGGCCAGATCGCACAGGTCGAGGACGTGATTCGCCGCACCGGCTTGAAGCTGGACAGGGTCGTCCCGCTGCAGCCCGAGGACGCGACCGGCAAGGGCGGGCCCTTCGAGGCGCTGGCCCCGGACATGAACCTCAGCGATGAGGAAGACGCCCTGCGGATCGAACTGGAGCGCCGCGTCCAGCGCTGGAACCAGGTGATGAATTTCTACGTGTCGCTGCCGCTCGCGATCCCGCTGGAAGAATACTACATCACCAGCTATTTCGGCCGTCGGAAGGATCCGATCAACGGGCGGTACTCGATGCATTACGGGATCGATCTCGCCGGTCCCTACAAGCAGAAGGTCACCGCGACGGCTCCGGGCGTGGTTACGTTCGCCGGCCGGCGCACCGCCTATGGCCGCGTGGTGGACATCGACCACGGACATGGGTTGGTGACGCGCTACGCGCACCTCGCTAAGATCAACGTCAAGGTGGGCGAGAGGGTTGAGCTCGGCACGACCATCGCGCTTCTCGGATCCAGCGGCCGCAGCACGGGGCCTCACGTCCACTATGAGGTGCGGTACAACGATAAGCCGATCAACCCGTCCAAATTCATGAAAGCGGGCACCCATGTTCAGCAACAAGCAGAAGTCGCCGACTAAGTCCGATAACGGCGCCGCCCCGAAGGCGCCGGCGGCCCCGTCGATCATCAGCTCTGATCTGACGATCAACGGCAACCTGACCAGCGAAGGCGACGTCCAGGTCGACGGAACCGTCGAGGGCGACATCACCTCGACCAAGCTGACCGTCTCGTCCACCGCGACGGTCCGCGGGGCGATCGAGTGCGAGACGGTTGTCATCGCCGGTCATGTGACCGGTCAGATCAAGGCGCGCCACGTCACCCTGGCGAAGACCGCGCGGGTGATCGCCGACGTCATCCAGGAGCGCTTGTCGATCGAGCCCGGCGCGTTCTTCGAGGGCAACTGCCGCCACTTCCCGAACGAGACGGAGAAGAAGGCGCTGCCGAAGCTGGAGCCGGTCAAGCCCGCCGTCGCCAAGACCGGCAACGGATCCGTGGCGCCAGGACCGACACCGGTCGAAGCCACGCCCTGATCCCTCCAGACGCCGGCCAGGGGCCTACCCGTCGGTGTCCGACGGGTAGCCGCTGGCCGTCAGGAATTTCGGATTAGACAGACGGAGCCGCTCGACGACCTGGATCTCCAGGACGGCGTAAACCGATCCCATCAGGTCGCCGTCATAGGCGCCGCCGCGGATCTGCGCGGCGAGGTCGCGGGACAGGGCGTCCGTGCGCTGCTCCGCGTCGACGCCGCTGCGCGCCACATTGTCTTCGCCGTACAGCAGCGCATAGGCGTCCAGCGTCCGGCGCGCTCCGACGTCGCCCGTGTCGATTTCCCGGCGCGCGGTGGCGAGGGCGGCGGCCACGAGCAGCCCAGTGTATTTCGCCTCGCCGTCCAGATGCGGCAGCACCTCGGTCCGCAGCGCCTCCTCGGCGGCGGCGAGCAGGTCGCTGCGGTTGGGATGGTCAGCGGCCATCGCCGTTCTCCTCAAAGCGGGGCTCGTCTCTGCCGGTCTCCTCCAGCGCGCGGATCTGGCACAGGAGGTCGAGTTCCATTTCCGGCGCCTTGCGGCCGGTCAGGGCGAGTTCCAGCGACCGCTCCTCTCCCGACAGGTGGCGTTGTCCCTGATGCAGGGCGATGATGGCCCAGCGCACGGTCGCCAGCACCTCCCAGAACCCGAGGGTCTCCCAGTCGAGGGGGTGCCCGGATACGGCTTCGTAGCCGCGTCGCAGGTCCGCGAGATCGCCGATGCCGCCGACCCGCCGGCTGTCCGCACCGAACCGCCAGCACCGCGCGCAGATCCAGCCCACATCCTCCATCGGATCGGACCAGGTCGCGAACTCCCAGTCGAGCACGGCGGTCACCGCCGGGCCGTCGGCCATGATGTTGCCGCAGCGAAAGTCGCCATGGCCCAGAACGGAGGCGCTGTTGGCGGGCGCGTTCAGCTCGATCCAGCGGATCGCCCATTCCAGCGTCGGATAGGCCCGGGGCAGGGCGTCGAGCTGGGCGCGGAACTCGTCGAGCCGGCGGGCCACCGGCGTGCGCGTGTCGCCGGGCAGGAAGGGGAGGTCGGCCCGTGGCGGGGTGATCGTGTGGATGCGGGCGAGCTCACGGCCGATCGCCTCGGTCAGGGCCGGGCGATCGGGATCGAGGGTGGCGTCGCGGGCGAGGGTTCGTGGGTTCGCCGTCCCGCCCGCGCGCCGCATCAGATAGAAGGGTTTGCCGAGAACAGCGCCGGTCTCGTCGAGGGCCAGCGGCTCCGGGACCGTCACGCCCGCGCCGAAGGCGGCCCGCAGGAGCGTGAACTCGTGGGCGCGCGGGTGGCTGACCGAGACGCCGGAGGGCGCGTCGGTCCGCAGCACGAGGGCGAGGCTGCCGCTGTGCGGGCCACCCTCGACCTCGGCGTCCAGCTTCCAGTTTTCCTGGATGGCACCGCCGGACATCTTCGACGGGTCGGCGAATGTGACGCGGCGGGCGCCCAGATGCTCGGCGGTCCATCCGGCGAGGCGATCGAGCTGATCCGGTGTCATTTCCGCGTGCCCCCGGCCGGCGCCGCGCGGTGCCGAGCTGACGGCGTGGAGAAATCGGCAGACGGGTCCATCGGGGGCTCGCTCCGCAGGTGGGTCCGTGTCTAGGATGGCGGGCCAACTTTACCGGCCTCGCACGCCAGCGGCTAGGTCGCCCAAGCGCTGCAGAGCTATTAACCGAAAAGAAGGATCGACGGGATGAGCATTAAGCGTTTCCAGACCGCCAAGCGCATGAGTCAGGTCGTGGTGCACAACGGCACCGCCTATCTCGCCGGGCAGGTCGCCCAGGACAAGCAAGGCGCGAGCGCCGGCGACCAGACGAAGAACATTCTGGATCGGATCGACGCCCTCCTCTCCGAAGCGGGAACCGACAAGAGCAAGCTGCTCTCCGCCACGATCTGGCTGAACACGATGGACGATTTCGACGAGATGAACGCGGTTTGGGACGCCTGGGTGCCCGAGGGTGCGGCGCCGGCGCGTGCCTGCGTGGAGTCGCCGCGTCTGGCCCGGCCTGTCTTCACCGTCGAGATCGGCGTCATCGCGGCTGTCGACTGATCCGCCAGAACCGCCAGTAAGCTCAGTTGATATCGGATTTGGGAGGCGGATTCGGGGCGGTGTCCCGGAGCTCGCTCCTGGATCAGGACGCATGTCGGGACCGCCGGTCTCCTCTTGCGCGGGCCGCAATCGCCTAGAGCAAATCACGATCAGATGGAAACATCTGGTCGTGTGAATTTGCTCTATCGTTAATGAGTTAGAGGGCGATTCACGGCTCAGATCGATTCGATCTGAACCGATCGCGCTCTAGGCATCAGTCCGGCCGGGAGTTATTCCGGCCGGTCGATGCTCCGCGTATAGAGCCAGACTTCCTGCCCCTCCGTCTCGATGGCCGCAGGGCGGCTGCGTCGGACGTCGGCCATCGCGTCGGCTGGAGAGAGACCGCCGGCAATCAGCAACGCGGCGGCGATCGTGCCACTACGCCCTTGGCCGCCGCGGCAATGCACCAGCACCTTTCCGCCGCTCTTCAGAACGTCCAGGGCGCGTTTGCGGTGGGCGGGCCAACCGAGTTCGAACTCCGCATCTGGACTGCCGTAGTCGGCGATCGGCGCGCGGATGCAGTCAACGCCGATGCGCCCGAACGCACTCGACAGGTCCGGCATGCCGGCACGGGCGCACTCGTCATCACCAACCAGTGAAATCACGAGGTCCGCTCCCCACGACCGAATCGCGTCGAAGTCCTGCCGCGCTCGGGGCAGGGGGGCGATCGCTAGCCGGTCCGGCCAGGGTCCGCCGCCGATTTCGGCCAGGGCGTAGGTCAGGAGACTTCCCGGATAAACTTGGCGATCTCCGGCAGGATGTTCTCGCGCCATTTCCGGCCGTTGAAGATCCCGTAATGGCCGACGCCCATCTGAAGGTGGTTGCGGCGGCGGTTCTCGGGGATGTTCACCGCCAGATCATGGGCCGCGAGAGTCTGCCCCGGCGCCGAGATGTCGTCCTTCTCGCCCTCGACCGTCAGCATGGCGGTCTTGCGGATCGCCGCCGGTCGGATCGGCTGGCCCCGCCACTTCATGATCCCGCGCGGAAGCTGCCGCTCCTTGAACACCCGGTCCACGGTCTCGAGGTAGTACTCCGCCGGAACGTCCATCACCGACAGGTACTCGTCGTAGAACCGCTGCTTCGCCTCGGCCTCCTCGCCATCGCCTTCCACCAGGTGGCGGAACATGGCGAGATGGGCGGAGAAGTGCCGGTCCGGGTTCATGGCGATGAAGGCGCCGACCTGCATGAAGCCCGGATAGACCCGGCGGAATGCGGCCGGATAGTAGACCGGCACGCGGGTGATGCAGCGGGTCTCGAACCAGCTCATCGGCCGGGCGTCCGCAAGCTGCGTCACCACGGTCGGGGCGGCGTGCGGATCGATCGGGCCGCCCATGAGCGTCATGGAGGCCGGCTGGGCCGGGTCGTCCATATCGGCCATCACGGCGACGGTCGCGAGCGTGATCGGCGCCGGCTGGCAGACGGCGATCACGTGCAGGTCCGGGCCGAGATGCCGCATGAACGTCATCAGCATGTCGATGTAGTCGTCCAGGTGAAAGGCACCCTGGCTCAGCGGTACCGTGCGGGCGTCCTTCCAGTCGGTCACGTAGACGTCATGCTCCTGGATGAGACCGCGGACGGTCCCACGCAGCAGCGTGGCGTAGTGGCCGGACAGAGGGGCGACGAGCAGGACCTTGGGGTCCTTGCGGTCGGTCTCCCGGGCGACGTGGACGAGATCGCAGAACGGTGTCTCGAGCACGGGGTCGAAGCTGACCGGCACCGGGCCGTCCGGCGTCTTGGCCTCGTCGATCTCCCAATCCGGTTTGCCGCGATCCTTGATCACGCCGTCCAGGACCTCCATGCCGGCCTCGAGGGCCTTGCCGAAGGCGGTATAGGAGTAGGGAGTGAGCGGATGACCGTTCAGCGCCTTGGACGCCTGGGTCAGGTATCGCATCGGCGCCATGAACGCGCGTTGCGCTTCGTACATCGAGTAGAGCAAGCGGTTCCCTCGATTAAGGTTCGGTTTTCGCAACTGCGAAAGGGTCGGAAGCAGACAGCCAAACCGCCTGGGACGCAACCCTTAATACATCGGCCATAGTATCTCGGACTGATTGATGGTGTCTTAACGAGAACGTTTGTTGTCGGAGGTTCCCCCTCCCGCTTGACTGCCTTTCAGCGGTATCGGCGCTTTTGCCGGCCGAAGGAGGAGAGCCAACATGAGCACGAAGATCGCGGCCGGTGCGGACCTGCCGGAGATGACGTTGCCGACGGCCGGCGGCGGCGAGGTGACGCTCGGCGGAGCGCGGGAGCGGTGGCAGGCGGTGTTCGTCTATCGCGGCCTGCATTGTCCGATCTGCAAGACCTATCTCGGCAAGCTGGAGGCGAAGCTCGGCGAGCTCGCGGAGCTCGGAGCCGACGTCGTCGCGGTATCGGGCGACCCGAAGGAGAAGGCGGAGTCTTTCGCTGAGGAGGTCGGCCTCTCGATGCCGGTCGGCTACGACCTCAGCGTGGAGCAGATGCGCCGACTCGGGCTCTATATTTCCACGCCCCGTAGCGAGACGGAGACCGACCGGCCGTTCCCGGAACCGGCCCTGTTCGTCACCACGCCCGAAGGCAAGGTGCAGATCGTGGAGATCGCTAACGCCCCGTTCGTCCGGCCGGACCTCGACCTGGTCGTGCGCGGCCTGTCCAAGGCGAAAGAGGGTTACCCGATCCGCGGCACGATGGAGTGAGCGCCGCTCGGGTGCTGAGCTGCCCGGCTCGAGGCGAGCGCGGAGGGATGGCGGTCTCTGGCGGCCGCCAACCCCGCCGCCGCCCGGTCCAGATAGGCCTGGATGGCCTGGGAGAGGGCGCCGCTCTGCTCCTCCGGCGTGTTCTCCGTGAATACCACCTTGCCGTCCTCGACCCGGGTCCGCCGGAGATAGTCAATCAGGTGACCGCCTGCCTGCGCCACCACCAGTGTCCGGCCCCAGTACCGGTAGTCGGCGAGGCGGCTGAGGGCGTTCACGAAGGCCACGTCCTCGCCGCCGGCGCGGCCGAGAAACACCGGATCCTCCGGAAACCCGCCCATGGCGGAGAAGACGTCGCGGCGGACCACGAGACCGCTCGCGGTGACCATGTCCGAATTGCGCCGCCGCGCCTCGTCGAAGGCGTCCGCCAGGTCCGCCGGCAGCCCCTCGTAGCGCACGGCGGGGTGCAGGCCGTCCACGTTCGGGTTCTGTGCGAGGAACGCCCGCACCGCCTCACCGAAGCCCGGTACCAGGGCGTCGTCGGCGTCGAGAAAAACGAGGTAGGGTTGGCTCGCGCGGTCGGCACCGAGATTGCGGGCCGCCGCCGGGCCGCGGTTGCCGTCGAGGGCGAGGAACCGCGCGCCGGCTTCCACCGCCGCCTTGCGCGCCTCGGCGGCCGCGGCCGGTTCGGAGCCGTCGTCCACCACGATGCACTCCGCCGCCTCCGCCGTCGCGGCGAGGGCGCGGGGCAGGTGCCGGGCATGGTTGAAGTGGGGGACGACAACGGTGAACATGGCCGAAGCGATACCCACCGCGTTCCGCCTTTGCAACATTCCATCCGGTCGGCCCGCCCGTGCCGCCGGCTCCCCGGGAGACCTCCATGGCCACGTTTTCCGACTACATGACCCACGACGCCGTCTCTCTGGCGGCGCTGATCCGCAAGGGCGAGGTGTCGGCGGCCGAGGTGCTGGAAGCGGCGATCGAGAGGGCCGACGCGGTCAATCCGACGATCAACGCCATCGTCACCCGCAATGACGGCGCCGCCCGGGGCCGGGTCGCCGCCGGCCTGCCCGACGGCCCGCTCGCCGGTGTTCCGTTTCTGCTGAAGGATCTCGGGGCCCTGCAGCAGGGCGTCACCATGGGCAACGGCTCACGCCTCTGGGAGGGCTTCGTCGCGCCGCTCGACGCCACCTACACCGAGCGGGCGGAGGCGGCCGGCCTGGTCGTCTTCGGCCGAACGAACACGCCGGAAATGGGCATCTCCTGGACCACCGAACCCGTCGCCAACGGCGCGACCCGCAACCCCTGGAGTCTGGATCATTCGCCGGGCGGCTCGTCGGGCGGGGCTGCCGCCGCCGTCGCGGCGGGCATCGTCCCGGTCGCCCATGCGACCGACGGCGGCGGCTCGATCCGCATCCCGGCAGCCCATTGCGGCCTGTTCGGCCTGAAGCCGACCCGGGCGCGCAATCCGGCGGGACCCCTTGTCGGCGAGGGCTGGTCCGGGCTCGCGACCGGCCATGTGGTCAGCCGCAGCGTGCGCGACAGTGCCGCCCTGCTGGACGGCACCCACGGACCCGCGCCGGGCGATCCCTACGCCGCGCCGGTGCCGGCGGGCGCCTATCTGGACGAGGTCGGCAAGGCGCCGGGCCGGCTGCGGGTGGCGCTGCACCTCACCGGGCTGGACGGGGTTCCGCTGCACGCCGAGAACACCAAGGCCGCCACGGATGCGGCCGAGCTGTTCGCAAGCCTCGGCCACGAAGTCGAGGAGGCGATGCCGGAGGTGGACACCGAGGCGCTGCGCGACGCCTTCGAGGTCATCATCGCCGGCAATCTCTGGGTCGCCATCGCCGCGCGCTACCGCCAGCTCGACCGGGAGCCGGATGGCGAGGGGCTGGAGAAGGTGACCTGGGAATGGGCGCGGCGCGGCACCGCCCGGCCGGCGTCCGACTACGCCGCCGCCGTCGGCGTGATCCACCAGGCCGGGCGCCAGCTCGCCGCTTTCTACGACCGCTACGACGTCATGCTGTCGACGGTGATGCGCAATCCGCCGCGCCCCCTCGGTTTCCTCGGCCAGGACGAACGCGGCGTGGACGATTTCATCGCGGCGCTGGTCGACGAGATGCCGGTGACCCCGCTCGCCAACATGAGCGGGACGCCGGCCATGTCGCTGCCGCTGGCCTGGAGTGCTGACGGGCTGCCTATCGGCATCCATGTGGGCGCCGCCTACGGGCGCGAGGATCTGCTGTTCCGACTGGCCGCCCAGGTCGAGCAGGCGAAGCCTTGGGCCGACCGGCGCCCGGAGATCTGAGGCCGTGCTGTCCTTCGACGACTATGTCCGCAACGACGCCCTCGGCCTTGCGGCGCTGATCCGCGAGGGAGAGGTGACGGCGGCCGAGGTGGTCGACGCCGCCCTGGCCCGGGCAGACGCGATCGACCCTTCGATCAACGCCATCGTCGCGCGTCGGGACGATCTTACTCGGGGCCAGGCGGCCATGCCGCCCCGCGAGGGCGCGTTCGCCGGCGTTCCGTTCGTCTTCAAGGACCTGTTCTGCTGGCAGGAGGGATGGCCGGCGGAGGCCGGGTCCAAGCTTTGGCAGGGTTTCGTGGCGCCGGCCGATTTCACGCAGGTGAGGCGGGTCGCGGCGAGCGGCGCCATCGCGGTGGCCCGGACCGCCTCGTCCGAATACGGGATCAGCATCGCGACCGAGAGCGCGGCCCTCGGTCCGACCCGCAACCCCTGGGATCTGGCCCGGTCGCCCGGCGGGTCCTCCGGCGGCACCGCGGCGGCGGTCGCCGCGGGGATCGTGCCCATGGGAAACGCCAGCGACGGCGGCGGCTCGATCCGCATCCCCGCCGCCAATTGCGGCCTCTTCGGTCTCAAGCCGACCCGCGGCCGCAATCCCTTCGGTCCCTATGTCGGCGAGGGCTGGGGCGGGCTCGCCACCCAGCATGTTCTGTCGCGCAGCGTGCGGGACAGCGCGGCGATGCTCGATGCCACCCAGGGCCCGGAGACGGGCGAGCCCTATACCTGTCCGCCGCCGGCCCGCCCGTTCCTGAGCGAGGTCGGCGCGCCACCCGGCCGGTTGCGGGTGGCCTTCCACCTGACCGGCCTCGGCGGGACCCCGCTGGACCCCGTGAACCGGGCAGCGGTCGAGGATGCCGTCGACCTGCTTCAGGCACTCGGACACGAGGTTGAGGAGGCGCACCCGGCGGTCGACCTGGACCGGCTTGCGCCGGCGATGACGACCGTCGTCGGCGCCAACCAGAAACTCGCGCTCGACAGCCGCTACGCTCAGCTCGGCCGGGAGCCGAGGGAGGGCGACGTGGAGGAGGTCACCCGGTCCTTCGCGGACCACGGCGCCCGGGTCAGCATCGCGGACTATGCCGATGCGCTGCAGGTCTTTCACCGTCTCGGCCGCGATTTCGGCGCGTTCTTCGAGCGCTACGATGTCCTGGTATCGACCGTACTGGGGCAGCCGCCGGCGCGGATCGGCGAGATCCGCACCGACATCGGCAGTGCCGATGACTTTCTCCAGGCCGTGTGGGACAGGATGCCCGTGACCCAATTCTTCAACATCACCGGATGCCCGGCTATGTCGGTGCCGCTCCACTGGTCGCCGGCGGGCCTGCCCATCGGGATCCATATGGGCGCCGGGTTCGGGCGCGAGGACGTGCTGTTCCGGCTCGCCGGGCAACTGGAGCGCGCCCGCCCCTGGTTCCATCGGAGGCCGGCGCTGTGACCTTCGAGCTTTCCCAGGACCGCCTGGAGCTGGTGGAGGCCGTCGGGCGCGTCGTCGACCGGTTCGACGCCCCCTACTGGCGGGACAAGGATGCCACGGCCGCGTTTCCCCGGGAGTTCGCCGCGGCGATGGCGGAGGGCGGCTGGCTCGGGATCGCGATGCCGGAGGAGGTCGGCGGCGCCGGGCTCGGTGTCATGGAGGCGGCGCTGATGATGGAGCGGGTGGCCCGGTCCCCGGGCGCCATGGCGGCCGCCTCGTCGATCCACATCAACATCTTCGGGCTGCATCCGGTCGTGGTCTTTGGCACGCCGGAGCAGCGCCGCCGCTTCCTGCCGCCGCTCATCGCCGGAAAGGAGCGGGGCTGCTTCGGCGTCACGGAACCGGATTCCGGCCTCGATACCGGCCGGCTGAAGACCCGGGCCGAGCGCGACGGCGACATCTACCGGATCAGTGGCCGCAAGATCTGGACGTCGACCGCCCAGGAAGCGGACCGGGTCCTGATCATCGCCCGCACCAGCCCGGTCGAGGCGGGTCGGAAGCCGACCGACGGCCTGACCCTGTTCTACGCACCGCTCGACCGCAGCAAGGTGGAGGTCCGGGCGATCGACAAGATGGGCCGGCACGCGGTCGACTCGAACATGCTGTTCATCGACGGCCTTGAAGTGCCGGTCGGGGATCGGATCGGCGAGGAGGGGGAGGGATTCCGCTGCCTGCTGCACGGTCTCAACCCGGAGCGTATTCTGATCGCCGCCGAAGCCGTCGGGGTCGGTCGCCAGGCTTTGGCCGCCGCCACCGACTATGCACGCGAACGCGAGGTGTTCGGCCGGCCGATCGGCCAGAACCAGGCGATCCAGCACCCGCTCGCCGAGTGCTGGATGGGGCTGGAGGCCGCCTGGCTCATGGTGCTGAAGGCGGCCGCGCTGTACGACGCGGGAAAGCCCTGCGGTGCCGAGGCGAATTCGGCGAAGTACCTCGCCGGCGAGGCGGCGTTCCGGGCTTGCGAACGGGCGGTCATGACCCTCGGCGGCATGGGCTACGCGGCCGAATACGACGTCGAGCGATATTTCCGCGAAGTGCTGATCACGCGGATCGCGCCGGTCTCGCCGGAACTCATCAAGTGCTTCATCGCCGAACGGGTGCTTGGCCTGCCGCGCAGCTACTGACCGGCACCAGCAGCCTCCGTCGATCAGCCCCGGCCGATCAGCCCCAGCCGGTCAGCCCTTACCGTACTTCGCGTCGAGACCGAGCATCTCGCGCCGCAGTTCGGCGATCGGATCGACCGGGCCGGCGCTCTTGCCGCGGCCACCGTTCAGGGCCGGGTCGCCGGGGATATCGCGCCAGTTCCAGGTCGCGTTCCCGTCGTCGGCCGTGTCCGTCGCCGCGTCCGCCTCGTCCTCGACGATTATCGGGAGCAGGTCGGCCGGTTGCGGGTCGACAGTGGGGGCGCGACCAGTGCCCGGCCGGCCACTGTCGTGCGCCTTCGCCGGGACCGATACGCGGGCGGGTGGGGAGGGAGAGTCGCCGGTCGGTTTGGCGGCAGTTGGTTCGGGCGTGGCGAAGATCGGCATCCAGTCGAGAGGAGCGTCCCGGTCTTCTTGTCCGCGCGGGAGGGAGCGGACCGGTGCGGCATCGGAGGTCGGCGCGGCCTCGTTTCCAGCCTGGCCGACCCGTCGGCGGCTCAGCAGCAGGTTGCGCTCGGTCTCCGCCTGTCTCTCCGCCGTGTGGCCGATCCGCGATCGTTCCTCGGGTGGGAGGCTGTCGAATGTCCGTTCGGCCTTTTCGTAATCGAGCCGGTCGCCGGTCTTCGCGGCCCGCTCCAGGCGCTCGGAGAGACGATCGCCCGACGGGGCGGTTTTGCTGGACCGCGCCAGAATCCTCAGGCTGCGGCGATCGAGATCGCTCAGCCGCTCTTCCTCGGGCATACCCGTCCCACCGTTTCAGGGTGCCGACGGCATGGCCGCCGAATCACCCGAAAGTCCCCACCTATTACTGGTAGCACCGAAATCGCAGGAATTTCAACGCGGCTCCCGGTTCAATCGGGGGTGTGGGCCGTCATTCGAGGCGTCAAAAGATGAAATTGATGTCCGTCAGCCCGATGTCCTGCACCCCGACGAGGCGCACGGTGTCGCTGTAGTCGTAGGTTGCACCGGAGGCGTCGGGATCGATCTGGAGCATCAGATCGTCGCCGACATCGACCAGACGCATGTAGTTGGTCGAGCCGGAGACTCCGGACGCGAAGGCGCCGGAGACGTCGATGAACTCGCTGATCTCGAAATCGGCGATGACGTCGACCTCGGCATAGTTCTGCTGGTCGCCGTCGATGATGAAGGTGTCCAGGCCGGCGCCGCCATACAGGGTATCCGCGTCATTGACCGACTCGTCTGATCCGGCGACCGCGCCGTTCAGGCTGTCGTCGCCGAGATTGCCGTAAAGCACGTCGTTGCCGCGGGAGCCGAAGATGCTGTCGTTGTCCTGGCCGCCGAAGATCGTGTTGGCCCCGTAGGATCCGATCAGCGTGTCGTCGCCCATGTTGCCGTAGAGCAGATCGTCGGACGTGTCGGTGCTGGACGACGCGTCGGCATAGACCTGGTCGGCGTCCTGGCCGCCGTAGATCGTGTCGGCGCCGGCACCGCCGGACAGCACGTCCGCGCCCTTGTTGCCGTAGACCACGTCGTTGCCGGCCTCGCCGAAGACATAGTCGGTGTCGTCGTTGCCCTTGATGGTGTCGTTGCCGGTGCCGCCGCTCATCCGGTCGATACCGATGCCGCCGACCAGGATGTCGTCCTGCTCGTTCCCGACCAGGGTGTCGTTGCCGTGGTTGCCGTAGATCACGTCGTCGCCGACGCCGCCGCTGAGCACGTCGTTGTCCTGGCCGCCGTAGAGCGTATCGATGCCGTCGCCGCCGTAGAGGAAGTCGTTGCCGTTGTTGCCGTAGACCAGATCGACGCCCTGGCTTCCGGTCAGGTAATCGTCGCCGTCCCCGCCGAAGATCGTATCCTCGCCCGCATTGCCCTGGATCGAATCGTTGTCGCCGTTTCCGTACAGCAGGTCGGAGGCGATCAGACCCTGAATGAAGTCGTTGCCTGAATCGCCGGAGATCGTGTCGCCGTCGGTCGTGCCGGTGATCGTGTCAGAAGAAACGGTTCCGGTGATGAGAGACATGGGACAGCACCAATGAGGTGGGATGAAGAACGGGTGAAGAGTCTCAATCGCTCGGCGACCCTTGCAAGGATGAAATTTAAGCTACATTTGCGAAAAACCGTCCTAGCACCTGTTTTTGAACGCGAATCCCGGACCGGCGTCGGCAACGCGAACGGTCCGGAACGCCTTGAGAAAGACACGATTTCCGGCTATCGCTTCCGCACCTGCAATGGGAGGACACCATGACGATGAGCGCCCGTATTTTCGCCGTCGCCGCCGTGCTGATGGGTCTGGCCGCGGCACCGTCCGCGCGTGCCGACGAGGCGCGAATCGGCATCGAACTGAATAAACTGGAACCCGTGGAGACCGCGTGCCGGTCCTACATCGTCGTCCGGAACCCGGCCGATCAGACCTTCACCGCCTTCAACATGGAGGTGCTCGTGTTCGATACCGACGGCGTGATCCAGAACCGGCTGGCCATGGACCTGGCGCCCATCCGCCCGAACAAGACCAGCGTCCTGATCGTCTCTCTCAACGGCATCCAGTGCGACCGGATCGGCGAGGTGCTGGTCAACAGCTTCCTCGACTGCGAGCGGGGCGACGAGCGGCTGGGCGACTGTCTCTCGCGGATCGACCTGTCCTCAAAGACCGGCGCGCGGCTGTTCAAATGAGCTTTGGCCGGGCGGTCGATCAGCGCGGGCGCACCGTTATAGCCTAACCCCTTCCGTTGTTCTTTCGCTCCCGAGCGGCCATCGTCGAGGCAACTCTGGAGGTGACCCATGTCCGGATGTTGCGGACACGACGAAGGGCTCGTTTTCGATGGGATGTCGGCGGGCTACAAGCGGGCGTTGATCGCCGTTGTCGCGATCAACGCCGGTATGTTCCTGGTCGAGCTCGCCGCCGGCGCTTTTGCCGGCTCGATGGCGCTGACCGCCGACAGCCTGGATTTCCTCGCCGACAGTCTCACCTACGGCGTCAGTCTCTGGGTGATCGGCAAGGCGGCGTCGTGGCGGGCATCGGCCGCTCTCGCCAAGGGGCTGTCGTTGGCGGCGATGGGGCTCGGCGTCTTCGCCATGACCGTCTACCAGGTGTTCGTTCTGGGTGTCCCCAACGCGGCGGTCATGAGCGGGATCGGTCTCCTGGCGTTGGCCGCCAACGTCGCCAGCGTGATGATCCTCTATAAATGGCGGGACGGTGACGCCAATGTGCGGTCGGTATGGCTGTGCTCGCGCAACGATGCGATCGGCAACGTCGCCGTCGTCGGCGCGGCCGGTCTGGTCTGGATGACCGGGACCGGCTGGCCCGACGTGATCGTGGCCCTGCTGATGTCCGGTCTGTTCCTGCGCTCGGCCTATCAGATCCTGACCCAGTCCATCGGTGAGCTGCGCCAGGCCAGGGACACCTCCGGCGCGGACGCGTCCGGCCCGGGGGCACAGGTCGAGGCCGGCCGATAGCGTCGGCGGGCGGCGTCATTCGATCGGTTCCGGTCGCGGGTCTGTGCGGCTACGGTTGGTCGGACCGACACCCGAGGGACGAGGGGCGATGACCGACACTCCCGATGCGATCGAGGCCTTTGCCGACCACGTCGTCTCGACACCGTTCGAGGCACTGCCGGAGGAGGCGGTCGCCGCCGCCAAGGTGTTCCTGCTCGACAGCCTCGGCGTCGGGCTCGCCGGCACCCGCGCGCCCTATGTCGACGAATGGATCGCCGGCCACCGGGCGGCGGCGGCAGGGCCCGGCGCGCGGATCTGGGGCATCGGCGGCAGCCTGCCGACGCCCGCGGCGGCGGCGGTGAATGGCTACCTGATCCACAACTCCGAATACGACTGCGTCCACGAGGGGGCCGTCCTGCACCCGATGGCGACCCTGCTGCCGGCGGTCATGGCGGGCGCCGAGGCCCGGGCGGAGACGGGGGCACCGGTCTCCGGCCGGGCCCTGCTGCGCGCCCTGATCCTCGGGGTCGACGTCTCCACCTCCATCGGCAATGCGGTCACCACCGGGCTGACGTTCTTCCGGCCCGCGACCGCCGGCGGCTTCGGAGCCGTCGCCGCGTTGGGGGTCGCCGCAGAGCTCGACCGGGCGCGGCTCCTCGACGCTTTCGGCCTCTACTACGCCCAGGCGGGGGGCACCATGCAGGCGCATACGGAGGGTCTGGCGCTGCTTGCCATGCAGGCCGGGTTCTGCTCGCGCAACGCGGTGGTCGCGTTACACATGGCCGAACAGGGGATTGCCGGCACCCGCGGCACACTCGAGGGACCATTCGGCTTCCTGCGTCTCATGGAGGAAGCGTATGACCGCGATGCGCTGCTGGGCGGCCTCGGCCGGGTCTGGCGGATCACCGAGGTGGCGCACAAGCCGTTCCCGAGCGGCCGGGCGACCCATGGGCTGGTCGACGGCTTCGCCGATCTCAAGGCGGAGCACGGTTTCTCCGCGGACGCGATAGAGCGGGTGGACGCATCTGTCCCGCCGCTGACCCACAGGCTGATCGGCCGGCCGGTCATGGCGGGGATGAAAGTGAACTACGCCCGCCTGTCCGGCCCCTACACCGCGGCCCGCGTCCTGCTGACGGGCACGCTCGGTCTCGACGACTTCTCCGACGCCGCCCTGACCGACCCGGCGACCCTCGATCTCGGGGCGCGGATCACGGTGACCGCCGACGCCAATCCCGATCCCAACGCCTTCGCGCCGGTCGCCGTCGCCGTCATCCTGAAGGACGGACGCCGGCTGGAGCGGACCGTCGACACCGTCTATGGCAGCCCGGCCAAGCCGATGACCCGGGAGGCGCATCTGGAGAAGTTCCGGCGCAACGTGGCTCACGCGCGCGGCGATCTGCCGGCCGACGCCGCAGATCGGCTGATCGCACTGGTCGACGGGCTGGAACGGGTCGAGGACGTGCGGACCCTGCTCGACCCGATGGTGTCGGCTTGACGCGCGCGCCTCGTCGGCGCAGGACGGGGCTCCCGACGGGATCACCCCGAGCGGCTTCGGCCCGGGCAACGACACCCGGCACCAATTCGAGACGGACGGCTGGACTGCGATGACTGGATTGGCGGAACTCTCGCTCGCGGAAATGGTGGGCGGGCTCGAGGACGGAGCGATCTCCTCGGTCGATCTGGTGGCCGCTCATCTGGCGGCGATCGAGGCCGCGGACCCGGCGCTCAACGCGGTCTGGGACGTCGACAGGGAGGGCGCGCTCGCGGCCGCCCAGGACAGCGATGCGCGCCGTGGTGGTGGCGACGCCCTGTCAGAACTCGACGGGGTGCCTGTCGGCTTGAAGGACAATATCGACGTGGCCGGCCGGCCCTCCACCGCCGGTCTGGCGATGCGCTGGACGCCGGCGCACGATGCGGCGGTGACGGCCCGCCTGAGGGATACGGGCGCCATTCCGCTGGCCAAGCTGGCAATGCACGAGGCCGCACTCGGTGCGACCAGCGACAATCCCCACCACGGTCGGGTCGACAACCCCGCGCTGCCCGGACACACGCCCGGCGGTTCCTCCGGCGGTTCGGCGGCGGCCGTCGCCGCGGGGCTGGTCCCGCTGGCACTCGGGACCGACACGCTGGGCTCCGTCCGGATCCCGGCGGCCTATTGCGGGGTCGCCGGTTTCAAGCCGAGCTTCGATCTTCTGCCGACGGCGGGGGTGACACCGCTTGCCTGGACCCTCGATCATGTGGGACCGATCGCGCGGTCGGTGATCGATCTGGCCCTGTGCCTGCCGGTGCTCGCCAACGTGGCGCCCGAGGAGACGGATCTCGGCGGCCTGGTCCTGGGCTGGCCGGCGGAGGTGGATGCCTGCGAGATCGAGCCGGCGGTCCAGGGGGTGATCGACGCGGCCCTGGATCTGCTCCGCGCCGGCGGTGTGACGGTCCGTCAGGTCAAACTCGGCCTCGGCGATCTCTCGTTGCTGCGCCGGGCGGCTCTGCTGGTCATAGAGGCGGAGGGATCGGTCGCGCTCGAATCCCTCTGGCGGAGCCATCCGGAGGCGTTCTCAGAGGCCTTGTCGGGCATGCTTGCCTACGGCCGCGATGCGCCGGCGTCGAAATACGTGAAGGCCTTCCGGCGCATCGAGGAGGCGGGGGAGCGGATCAATGCGGGGCTGGAGGAGGTCGATGCGCTCGTCCTGCCGACCGTGCCGCAGACCGCGTTCGCTGCGACCGCTCCGGTGCCGGTGAACCAGGCGGATCTGACGGGGATCGCGAATTTCGCTGGGACCCCGGCGCTCAGTCTCCCCCTGCCGACCGAGGGTGCGCCGGTGGGCCTGCAACTGGTCGGCGGCTTCTACGAGGACGCGAAGCTGGTCGGAATCGGGCTTGCCGTCGAGGACCTTCTGCGGGGGTAAAGACAGGAAGTTGGGGTGGCCGATGGCCTCCTCATCCGCCGATGCGGACGGCGCTGGCGAGCTGACGGACGGTCTTCGTGACCGCCATGGCGACGATCTTGCCGGTCTTCCTGTTCTCCTCGGCGACGGCGACATCCTCGGTGAAGGTGAAGGATCCGAACGCGCCGCGCGCCTCGACGGTGATGATATGGGTCTCGATCGTCGGGTCCGCGACGATGGTCAGCCTTGTCCGATCGAGGCCGATGCCGGCGAGCGCTACGGCGGCCGATATGTTCACGTTCTGCGGATAGAGCGCGGCACCCTCGCGGGCCGTGCCGTCGAAGATGACGGTCGGGTCGGTCATGGAGGCAAGGTCGAACGCTTGCTCGGCGGCCGTGCCGTACCAGGCGCTGGGATCCTTCCTTACGGTCATTTCAACGGAGTCGAGCCCGCCGACCGCCGCGCCGGAGAGGATATCCAGTGCCCCGATCCCCGCGGATGCCAGCGTGAGCGACGTCCCGCCTTCCTCCGCAGCGGCACGGCAGCGTTCGTACAGGGTGTCGTCCGTAAAGGCGCCGATCGAGGTGACGATGACCGGGACGCCGCGCTGGAGCAGCGGTGCCACGTGGTCGTGCACGGCCTGATGGCCGGCCCCCTCCAGCACCACGTCGTAGTCACCGGCGTGGAAGTCGACCGGATCGGTCAGGAAATCGGGCCCGTTGGCGGCGGCCGGGCGCGGCGTTCGGACCAGGACGGCGGGAATGTCGACCCGGTCGGTCAGCTCCCGGGAGACGAACTCGATGACATGGGCGCCGATGGCGCCCGCCCCGATCAGGCCGAGGCGCAGGGGAGGTTTGTTTTCCATCGTCAAAGGATACGCCGTGTGCCCGCTTGTTCCCAAGCCGCCTTCTGTAGCGGGTTTCGCTCCATGCGGTGGCGCAGGGCTCCGGGACAACAAGGCCTCGCGCCTGGCGCCGGGCAATGCCGAGTTGATCACGTCTCGGCCCTCTAAAATATATTTGTAATAATACGCTCCTCAAAACACTGGGTTTTTCTTTGATTTTGTGTGGGTAAATTCTATCAATATTTTGAAAAACCAAATCAAAAATTGACATTCTGCAGTAAAATGTCAAAATAAAAGAGAGTGAGAAAAAATAATTTTTCTCTTCCAGATAAGGAATTTCAGATGACGCTTCCTCTTTGGACTAAACCGCTATTGTTCGGCGCCGCGATCGGTGCGGTGATCGCGACGATCGCCGGTTTTACGACCGGCTTCTGGATGACGACCAGCAAGGCTCAGGTCGTGGCCAACGAACAGGCGACCGCCGAAGTCAGCGCTGCACTCCTGCCGATCTGCGTGGAGCTCGCCAGCCGCGACAACCAGCGCGGCTCGAAGATCGAGGGTATCCGGGCCAAGCCGTCATACCAGCGCAACGAGGCCATGATGGACACCGGCTGGACCACCATGCCCGGGACGGAAGATGGCGACCGCCGCGTGGCCGCGGCCTGTGTCGATCAATTGCTGAACTAGGGCAGATTGGGCGCTGGCGGCTCGGGGCCGTCTGGTACTGGCGCCGCTTCTGTCGTCCAAGAAAAACCTCCCCGGCCGTTGGCGGCCGGGGAGTGCAGTTGGAGGCTACTCGTCTTCGGTTTGGGCCGGCTCAGCGCTGGCCGCGGACCACCCTGCCGGGCAGGGCGCCGGTCGCCGCACCATCGCGGTACGTGACCTCCCCGGCAGCGATCGTCGCGACGTATCCCTCGGACTTCTGCAGCAGGCGCTTGCCGCCGGCTGGCAGGTCGAAGGTGACATAAGGGTCGGAGAACCCGACGGCGTCCCAGTCGATCACGTTCACATCCGCCTTCTTGCCGGGCTTCAGCACGCCGCGGTCCGACAGTCCCGCCGCGCCCGCGGTGTCCGAGGTCAGCCGCCGGATCACGTCTTCCATGGTGAAGCGGGCCCGGTCGCGTCCCCAATAACTCATCAGCCAGGTCGGAAAGCCCGCGTCCAGAATGAAACCGACATGGGCGCCCCCGTCGCCGAGGCCCATGATCACGTTCGGGTCCGCCAGCATCGCTTCGGGCGTCGACATGTCGTAGTTCACGAAGTTCACCAGCGGCGTGTAGATGAACGCCTTGCCGTCACGCTCCAGCAGGATGTCGTAGGCGACCTCCTGGGGCGTGCGACCCTCGCGCTCGGCGAGTGCCGCGATGGACTCGTCGCGCTTCGGCTCGTAGTTCGCCGGCGAGCCGAGACGGAACATCTTGGAGAACGAGATCCGGTGGATCAGCGGGAAGGTGCTTTCCTTTATGGGATCGTCGGCCAGGATCTTCGCCCGCACCTCCGGATCGCGCATCGCCTCGACCCGCTTGTCGAGCGGCAGATCGGCGATGGAGCGGTAGGTCCGGGTGCCGGAGAACGGGTTCTGGCTTCCTTCCAGGCCGAGCAGGATGCCGATGGGCCGCGGCGCCGCCACCGGGCGGATCGACAGGCCGTCGGCCTTGGCCTCGTTCGACATGCGCATCAGGTCGCGCCAGAAATCCGGGCGGTCGTGGCGCTGGGTGAGGGAGAATACGGCCGTGCGTCCGCTCTTCTCGACGACGCGGCGCAGCACCGCGAACTCGCCCTCGGGGCTCGGTTCGTTCCAGTCGGAGACGATCTCAAGGAAACCGGAGCCGGCCTCCTTCATGCCCATGGCGATACCGGTCAGCTCGTCCTCATGGGCGCGCAAGGTCGGCGTCAGGTCGCCGGCGAGGGTCTTGTGGCTGATGGTCCGCGAGGTCGAGAAGCCGAAGGCGCCGGCCTCCATGGCCTCGCGGGTCAGGTCGCGCATCCGCGCAATATCTTCCTGATTGGCCTGTTCATGCTGGATCGCCCGCTCGCCCATGACATAGACCCGCAGAGCGGCGTGGGGCAGCAGGGTGCAGAGGTCGATGTCGCGGGGCTGACGGTCGAGCACGTCGAGATACTCGCCGAAGCTTTCCCACTGCCAGTTCAGGCCCTCGTGCATTACCGGCCCGGGGATGTCCTCGACGCCTTCCATCAGCTCGACGAGCTTTTCTCGGTCGGCCGGCTTGCACGGGGCGAAGCCGACGCCGCAGTTGCCCATCACCGCCGTGGTCACACCGTGCCAGGCCGAGGGCGCCATGTGCCGGTCCCAGACCGCCTGGCCGTCGTAGTGAGTGTGGATATCGACGAAGCCGGGCGTGACGACCTTGCCCCGGGCGTCGATCTCCTCGGCCGCTCGGGCGGTGCCGATGTCGCCCACCGCCAGGATCCTGTCGCCGGCCAGCGCCACGTCGCCCTCGTAGGCGGCGGCTCCGGTGCCGTCGACGATCGTGCCGCCGCGGATGATCAGAGTGGCTTCGGTGCTCATGGGATGTTTCCTCCGGCGGCCGGGTTTTCGGCCTTATCGTTGTCTTGGCAACGATAATCTAGCCAATGGCCCTCGGTCGCGTGAAGTGCCTTCCGGTCATGAGACTTTGCGCCGGGCGGAAAGCCGTGACTATCATCCGACTCCCGCCACCGGCCGCGAACCGACCGCGGTCCCGGAACGCCATCGATGACAGAAGACAAGTCGCCCGTGCCGACGGGGCCGGCAGCCGGCCACCCAGCGCCCGACGAGATGCCCGCCGACCGGCCGACCCTGGCGATCGGGATGCTCCTGTTCGCCATGTTCCTGTTCACGGCCATGGACGGTATCGCCAAGGGGCTGGCCGGGCAGGGGATGCCGCCCGAGCGGATCATCCTGCTGCGCTTCCTCCTGGTGTCGCTGATCCTCGCACCGGTCGTCGTCGCGCGGTGGGAGCACAGGCCGATGCGGACGACCCGGCCGATCCTGCACATCCTGCGGGGCGTGCTGCTGATCGCCTCGGCGACCCTGTTCGTCTACGCCATGCGCGCGCTGCCGCTGGAGACCGCCACGGCGATCGGCTTCGCCTCGCCGCTCTACGTGACCGCGCTGTCGATCCTGTTCCTCGGCGAGAAGGTGGGGATGCGGCGCTGGGCCGCCGTCGGCGTCGGCTTCGTAGGCATTCTGGTGATCCTGCGACCGGGAACGGCCGCCTTCGTGCCGGAGATGCTGATCCCGCTCGTGTCGTCGTTCTGCTGGGCTTGCGGGCTGATCATCACCCGCGCGATGCGAGGCCGCGAAGGGCCGCTCACCATCCTGATCTGGTCGACCGGCAGCGGCATCGTGGTGATCGCGCCCCTGGGGCTGGTGGGCTGGGAGGCGCCGACGCCGACCCAGTGGGCTATGCTGGCGACGATCGCGGTCTGCCACGCGGCCGGCCAGTACCTGACGATCCGGGCCTTCATGATGGCCTCGGCGTCGCTGCTGGCGCCGTTCTCCTACAGCACCATCGTCTGGGCGACCCTGATCGGCCTGTTCGTCTTCGGGTCCTATCCGGACGCGGCCACCACCGCCGGGACCTGCCTGCTGATCGGGGCCGGGCTGTATGTCTGGCATCGGGAGCGCAAGGTCACCGGCGTCCCCACGGTGCCCGGCGGGTCGATCTCGGAGGCGGCGCAGGAGGCACCGGAAAACCCGCAGAGCGCCGCGGCGCTTGCCGACGCGGGCTCAGAAGGTTCGGGCGCCCGTGACCGGTAGCATCACCGAATAGATCGAGCTGGTGGCGGCGATGAACATGCGGTTCCGCTTCGGCCCCCCGAAGACGAGATTCGCGACCCGTTCCGGGATTCTGATCCGGCCGAGCAGGGCGCCGTCGGCCGTGTAGCACTCGACGGTGCTGCCGGCGCTGGTCCAGATCCGCCCTTCGGTGTCCAGGCGGAAGCCGTCGTAGATCCCGCTCCCGCAGGTCATCAGGACCGCGCCGCCGGACAGGGTGCCGTCGGCCTGCACCTCGAACCGGCGGATATGCCGGTTGCCGTCGAGAAAGCGGGTGAAGCCACTGTCGGCGACGTACAGGACCCGCTCGTCGGGCGAGAAGGCGAGCCCGTTGGGGCGCTGGAAGTCGTCGGCGACCACCGTCAGCGCGCCGCTTTTCGGGTCGAGCCGGAAGACGTAGTCGCCGTCCTGTTCCTGCGGGGCGGCGAAGCCCTCGTAGTCGCTGTCGATCCCGTAGGCCGGGTCGGTGAACCAGATCGAGCCGTCGGACCGCACAACAACATCGTTCGGGCTGTTTAGCCGCCTGCCGTCGTAGCTGTCGGCAAGGACCGTGAGGCTGCCGTCATGCTCGGTGCGGGTAACCCGCCGCGTGCCGTGCTCGCAACTCACCAGTCGGCCCTGGCGGTCGACCGTATGCCCGTTCGTGTAGTGTCCGTAATCGCCCCGGAACACGCCGGTCTCGCCGGTGCATTCGTCCCAGCGCATGATCCGGTCGTTCGGGATATCGCTCCACAGCAGCGACCGCATCGCCGGGAAATAGACCGGCCCTTCGGTCCAGCGTCCGCCGGTCCAGATCCGCTCCACGCTTGCCGACGTCTTCACCAGAAGCCGGAAGCGGTCGTTCAAAATATCGAAATCGCTCTCGGCCATGGCGCTCTCCTATCGCTGTACCCGGTCCAGGAAGTCACGGATGCGCTTGGCGTTGGTCCCGAGGTCGTGGCGGCCGATCCGCGAGCGCGACCGGAGATCGATCCGGGTGCCGTCCCCCTCGGGCCTGAGGCGGACGACCACATCGTCACGAAACCGGAAGAGCGGGGTGGTGGCGACCGCCTCCAGGCGGGCGTTGCCGTCCTCGCCTGGCGCGTCTGCGCTCCCGATACGCCAGTCGAGATCGATCGCGGCGTCGCGGGCCCGCTCGAAGGCCTCGGCGGGCTGTGCGGGCAGGACGATACCGGCGAGATCCGGGTAGCCGTCACGTTGAACCGGTGCGTTGGCGCCCGGATAGGGGGGCACGTCCAGGTGGACGAACTGTGGCGGGTCGTCGAGGTCCGTCGAGATATCGTTGATCATCGGCAGGACGAAGAACGCCTGGAAATGCGGCAGCGTCATGTAGAGCCCCGCCAGCAGGGCTGCGACGAGGACGCTGAGAACGGCGAATGTCGTCGATCTGCCGGACGCCATGCGATCACGTCTCCAGGAAGTCCTTTGTCCATGTCGCGTAGTCGGCGTCGCGGGTGAGCCGTTTCATCAGGTCGCCCGAGGCCACGCCCTGAAGATCCTTCGGCGCTGTCCCGTCGCGCAGCGCCTTGAGCGTGACATAGGTCGCCTGGACCGCGGCGGCAAACGGCTGGTGGCCGGTCAGGCAGATCCGCACGCCCAGCGACGCCAGCCAGTCGGCGTCCCGCAGGCTCTCCGGCAGGCCACCCAGCATGATCGGCAGGTCGGTCTCCGCCGCGACGGCTTCCAGATCGGACTTCTCGGTGCCGCCCACAAGAAAGATCGCGTCGACCCCGGCGGCGTCGTAGGCCTTCACCCGCCGGATGCAGTCGTCCAGGCCGCTGACCGCAAGCGCGCTGGTCCGACCGAAGATCGACAGGGAGGGGTCGACCCGGCCTGAGAGCGCCGCCTTCATCTTCCCCACCCCTTCCTCGACGGAGAGCAGGGACGTCTTCCCGCCGGAGCCGTGAACGTAAGGCAGCACCGTGTCCTCGATGCTCATTCCGGAGATGCCGGCGATCTCCAGCTCCTCGACGGTGCGCTGCACGTTCAGCGCGTTGCCGTAGCCGTGATCCGCGTCGACCATCAGGGGGAGGGAGGAGGCGCGGCAGATGCGGCCGGCCTGGTCGGCGAACTCGCTCAGGGTCAGCACGATCAGATCGGGCGCGCCCAGCACGGTCATCGAGGCGACCGAGCCGGCGAACATGCCGATCTCGAAGCCGACCTCGTCGGCGATCCGCGCCGATATCGGGTCGAACACGGATCCCGGATAGACACAGGCCCCGCCGTCCAACACCGCCCGGAACCGTTCGCGCCGCTCGTTCCACTTCATGTCCGTCTCCGCCCCATGGTCTTGTTTGACCAGGAGACTAGCCGCGGGGGAGACGGGGGACCAGGGCCGTTCAGGTCTCGCGTTCGCCGCCGGTGATCGCCTTGGCAACCTCGTCGGCCGGGATGTCGTCGAAGGAGGCATAGTTCATCCGGTAGAGTCGGGCGTAGAGCCCGCCGGACGCCATCAGCTCGTCATGGCTGCCCTGCTCGACGATCTCGCCGCCCTCCAGGACGATGATGCGATCGGCGCCGCGGATCGTCGCCAGCCGGTGGGCGATCACCATGGCGGTGCGCCCCTTCAGCAGCCGGGCCAGCGCCCGCTGGATCTCAAGCTCGGTGTAGCTGTCGATACTCGCCGTCGCCTCGTCGAGGACCAGGATCTTGGAATTCGCCAGCAGGGCGCGAGCGAAGCTGACGAGCTGGCGCTGGCCGAGGGACAGGTTCGAGCCCCGCTGGTCCAGCATGGTGTCGTAGCCGTCTTCCAGGCGCATGATGAACTCGTGCGCGCCGACGGCGGTCGCCGCTTCCTCGACCTGGGCGCGGGTCGCGTCGGTCTTGGCGTAGCGGATGTTCTCCTCGATGGTGGCGGAGAACAGGAACGGCTCCTGCAGCACCATGGCGATGTGGCGCCCGAGACTGTCCTGGGTGACCGCGCGCACGTCGCGCCCGCCGACCAGAACCTCGCCTTCCCACACGTCGTAGAAGCGATGCACCAGGGCGGTGGTGCTGGTCTTCCCGGACCCGGTCGGCCCGACCAGGGCGACGGTTTCGCCCGGGTTCACCTTGAAGGTGATGTTGCGCAGGATCGGATTGCCGGCCTGGTAGCCGAAAGTGACGTCCCGGAACTCGATGGCACCGTCGATCTCCGCCGGATCCGCCGCGTCGGGCGCGTCCTGGACCTCGACCTCCACGTCCATCACCTCGAAGATCCGCTGCCCCGCCGCCATCGCCCGCTGCATGATGCTGTACTGCAGGGTGAGCGAGCGGATCGGGTCGAAGAAGCGCTGCACGTAGAACAGGAACGCGACCATCACGCCGACGTCGAGCGCGTTGTCGAGCACCATCGAGCCACCGATGATGATGACGATGGCCATCGCCGAGCCGGTGAGGGTGTCGACGATCGGCACCATGACGTTCGTGTAGCGCGACGCGGCGAGGTGCGCGTTCAGGTTTTCGCGCGCCTTCTCCTCGAACAGCCCGAAGTTGACGCCCTCCCGGCGCAGCTCCTGGATGGCACGGATGCCGTGGACGTTCTCGGCCAGGGCCGCGTTGGTCGTCGAACTGGCCTCGCGCGCCCGCATGAAGGCCTTGCGCGCCAGTGGCAGCCAGACGATGCGGACCAGGAACAGGAGCGGCAGGACCGACAGGGTCAAGCCCCCGAGCACCGGATCGAGGCTGAGCAGCACGATCACGATGCCGACGAGCAGCACCAGGTCGCCGATCGCAAAGATCGAGGATTCCAGGAACTCCTGAAGCGCGTAGACGTCGCCCTGCAGGCGCGACATCAGACGGCCGACCTCGGTGCGGTCCATGAAGGAGAGCGAGACCACCTGGAGATGGGCGTACATGGCCCGGCGCAGGTCGAACAGCAGCCGCTGGGCCGTGCGGCCGATCAGCGTCTCCATGAAGTGGTTTGCGGCATAGTTGAGGACGACCACGCCGAGGAAGGCGCCGACGAAGATCTGCAGCAGCGACAGGTCGCTGGCGCCGTCGGCCAGCGCATGGTCGATCGTCGCCCGCACCAGCAGCGGCAGGGTGAGCTGGGTCAGGGTGAAGGCGAGCACGCAGCCGAGGCCGATCAGAAGCTGGCGGCGGTAGGGCGCCAGATACGCCATGAACCGCTTGATCACCCACGGGTCGAAAGCGCGGCCGAACAGCTCCTCGTCCTGGCTGATCTGCGAGCCGACGACGGCCAGCGGCGGGCGGTCGTTCCCGGCCTTCCGGCCCCGGGCGGCATCCTGCTGGTTCTGGCTCGTTGTCATGACGTGCCCTCCGCGCCGGATGGGGCTTCCGCCGGCTCGGCCCCGGAGCTGGCCTGAAGCTCGTAAAGCTTGGCGTAGCGCCCGCCGAGTTTCATCAGGTCGTCGTGGCTGCCGCGCTCGACGATGCGGCCGGCCTCCAGGAAGACGATTTCATCGGCGTGCATGAGGGACGACAGACGGTGGGCGATGACGATCACCGCGCGTTCCTTGGTGTATTCCTTCAACGACTCCCGGATGCGCCGTTCGGTGGCCGCGTCGATGGCGGCGGTGCTGTCGTCGAGCACCAGCACCCGCGCGTCCGGCAGGATGGCGCGGGCGATCGACAGGCGCTGGCGCTGGCCGCCGGAGAGCGAGACACCGCGCTCCCCGACCAGGGTGCCGTAGTCGTTCGGCAGCGCCTTGATGTAATTGTGGAGCTGGGCCGTCTGCGCCGAGCGCTCGATGCTGGACCGCCCCGCCCAGGGATCGCCGTAGGCAACGTTGTGGTCGATGCTGGCGGTGAACAGGAACGGTTCCTGCTGGACGATGGCCACGGCCGAGCGCAGCGACCGCAACGTCACGTCGCGGATGTCCTGGCCGTCGATGGTGATCCGACCGCCGGTCAGGTCGTAGTAGCGGCCGAGAAGCTGGGCGATCGTCGTCTTGCCGGAGCCGGGCGGGCCGACGATGCCGATCATCTTGCCGGGCCGCGCCTCAAGCTCGATGCCGGCGAGGGTGCGGTCGTCCTTGGCCCAGGTCGGATAGCTGAAGTCGACGGTCTCGAACCGGACCACGCCTTCGGTGAGCTCGAGATCCTTCGCTTCCGGCCGGGCGGCGATCGACGGCTCAAGATCGATGACGTTGAACAGGCGGCCGCCGCAGGTCGAGGCCCGGGCGATGGAGTTGATCATCCAGCCGATCTGACGTACCGGCATCTGCAGGATCAGCATGAAGGCCAGCGCCTCGGTGAGCTGGCCGAGGGTGATGTCGCCGGCAGCCACCTTCGCCCCGCCTACCCATAGTGTGAGCCCCATCGCCAGGAAGTAGACGAAGGTCATCTGCGTCGTGGACAGGACGAAGAGCCTCACCCGCCGGCTGGCGATGGCGAGACCTTCGGACGAGATCTTGTCGTAGCGCGTCAGCTCGAAGGCCTGGGCGGCGAAGGCGCGCACGACGCGGATGCCGCCGAGGTTCTCCTCCATGACGTTGGTCAGCTCGGACATCTTGTCCTGCAGCGCGATCCAGGTGTCGCGCAGCCGCAGCCGGGCGATCGCGGCGCGGATGCCGACGATCGGCACGAAACTGAGCGCGACGCAGGCCAGCAGCGGGTCGTTGCGAAAGAGCACGATGGCGCCGCCGCCGATCAGCACCGTCAGCAGAATGCTTCTCAGGATGCCGGTATCCACCCAGAGCCGCACGCCCTCGATGTCGAGGATGCCGCGGGTCATCAGGTCGCCGGTGTGAACCCGGTCGTGCCAGGAGAGGCTCAGGCGCTGGAGCTGTCGGTAGTAGTCGAGCCGCAGCCGGTAGCCGATGAGCTGGCCCACCGCCTCGCCCTGGTAGTTGTGCAGCATGGTGAAGACGCCGCGCAGGACCGCCGCGCCGAGCAGCAGCAGGGCGGTGGTCAGCAGCGCGGACTCGGCCGCGTCCTGGCCCGACACCCCGGCGGCGGCATCGCGCAGCAAACCCTGCGCCTGGTCGACGGCCTGTCCGAGATATTGCGGGACCATGAGCTGAAACAGACCGCCGAGAACGGTCGTGACCACGGCCACGGCCATGCGCCAGCGGTGCCGGAACGCCATGGCGGTGATCCGGGTCAGCACGGAGGCGTCGACCTTGGAGACGTCGATGCTGTAGTCGCCGTCGACCTGGGTGTCGAGGCGTTTGGCGGTGGCGTTGGCGGCGGCCATGGGAGCTTCCGTCGGGGGGAACGGGCCGCAGACTATGCCAGAACGGACACGCCATGGCGAGCCGGTCGCCCGACCGCCTACGGCTTCGCGGTCCTTCGGGGCACCGAGCCCGGCGCGGCGTGTGGATTTCCGGGCGTCGGACTTCTATGGTTCGGTCATCTCTGGTCTTCCCGGCGGTTTTTTCCGATGCGACTCTCGTCCGGCTGCGATGATCCGCCGCCCGCCTTCGGGTCGGGACGTGCCGCGACCGGCCCGAAGGGTGCAGGCCGTGACTGAGGCCGGTTCCACGATGCCGTTTCTGCAGCCCGACAGTCTGCGGTCGGTGTGGGACGCTCTGAACATCGGCGATCTGGAAACTGCCCGGACCCGGTTCCAGGCCGCCTCCGCGACGGAGCGGGGGACGGCGCCGTTTCGCCTCGTCCACGCGGCGCTGCTGTTCTCCTCCGGCGACCTGGACGGCGCGACCGCGGCGATCGATGCGGTCTGCGCCGAATGGCCGGACGATCCCGACGGACTCGAATGGGCGATCAGGATCCACCAGATCGCCGGCTCGGTGGAACGCCGGGAGCGGATACAGGCGCTCACGGAAAGAGCGGGGCGGCTGATTGTCGGCCGCGTGCAGCGCTGGCTCGCCGGCAGCAGTGGCGGCCTGATCCCCCTGATCGAGCGGATCGTCACCGATACCGGAATCTCCAACGCCTACCGGGTGCGGATCGCCGACCTTCTGTTCAACGCCGAGCAGATCGACGCCACGGCCCGGGCGAACATCTTCGCGGCCCTCGAGGCGCGCAGCCGAACCTGGTCGCACGACGCTCAGCTGTTCTGGGCGACCCTCCTGCTGATGTTCGGCAACTGCCCGCAGGACACGCTCGCCCGGCTCTTCGACCTGGCGGAGCGGGATGCGATAGACGCCGGGTCCTTCGCGGCCCTGCAATTCGCCGTCAACCGGGCCGTCGGCGCCGGCGATATGGCTGTCTTCGACGCGCGCTACGACTTGCTCACCGCACTGCACGCGCGGTGGCTCGGCCGGATCGGGACCGCGATGGGACCGGCGGAGCGCAGCCGGTTGGAGGCGTGCCGCCCGCCGGCGCAGCGGACCGGACGAATCGCGATCCTCGCCTCGCCGCTGATCAGCGCTCAGCACGCGCCGACCATGAGGGTGCTGGAGCTGGCGGCCACGCTGATCCGCGACCACGGGTATGAGGTTCGGATCTTCGCGGGCGGCCCGACCTTCTTCCGTCCGACCGCGCCGGTGGCGATGGTCACGATCTACAACGTACAGGCGGACAAGCTGCTCGTGCCCAGCGTCCCCTTCGACGGGGTGGAGGTCGGGGTGTCCGGCTCCCTGCTCGACGACGGACAGGTCCGCAAGGCGCCGACAACAGCGTCGGAGATCCTGGAGTTCGGTCCGGACGCGGTGATCGTCTACGGCGACGCGTCGCCGGTGCAGGGCGTGCTGGCGGGGCGTGTGCCGATCCTGCTGATCCCGACGGGCAGCGGGCCGCCGGTCGGCGCCCTCGACCGGTTTGCCAGCGAATGGAGCGAGGCGGCGCTGCGGCTGCGGGTCGGGGAGGGGAGATGGCCCTCCGACCTGGCGGAGCGGGCGGTCTACGGGGCCACCGGCGTGCGGGTCCCGGGGCCGGTCACGCCGAAGACCCGGGAAGAGATCAACTCCCATGCCTCGGCCATCCTGGCGATCGCCGGCACGCGCCTGCAGGAGGAACTGCGTGGAACGTTCGCGGAGCGCCTTGCGGCATTTCTGGCGGCCCGTCCGTCGCTCCATCTGCTTCTGATCGGAGGCGAGCGCCGCGCGGCCCTGCTCGGCTCGGAATTGCTCCCGGTCCAGGAGCGCGTGACCACGCTCGCCTATTCGAGGGATCTGGCGGGGCTGTTCTGCGGCTGCGATGTCGTGCTCAACCCGGAGCGCCAGGGCGGCGGCACCGCCATCGCCATGGCGATGGCCGTCGGATGCCCCGTCGTCAGTCTCACCGCCGGCGATGCGGCTACGCTTCTGGAACCGGAGGATCTGTCGGCGGATCTGGATGCGTATTTCGACCGGCTGGCCCGGCTGATCGACGATGAGGCGTTCCGCCGTGCCGTCGGCGCGCGGATGCCGGCGCAGGTGGAGCGCATGCTGGGTTTCGAGCGCGGCGTGGCGACGGTGGCCCGCACGGTCGAGGAGCTTGCGGCCGATTTCCGGGCCGGGAAGCTGCCCCCGCCGATCGGCGCTCTACTGGACGCCGCCGCCGCTCCGGATCTGCCGGATCAGTAGACGAGCTGGTCGTCGCCGCTGGAGCCGCCGAGCACGATCTCGCCCCGGTCGGCCAGGTCTTTGGCCGACTGCACCATGGCGGTCTGGCTGTCTTCCACGTCCTTGAGGCGGATCGGACCGAGGGCCTGCATGTCCTCGCGCATCAGCTTGGCGGCGCGCTCTGACATGTTGGAGAAGAACAGATCGCGCAGCTCCTCCGACGCGCCCTTGAGGGCGATGGTCAGCTTGTCCTTGTCGACGGCCCGCAGCAGGGTCTGGACACCGGCCGGATCCAGGCGGTTGAGATCCTCGAAGGTGAACATCAGCGAGCGGATCTTCTCGGCGCTGTCCTTGTTGCGCTCCTCAAGCGCCGACAGGAAGCGGCTCTCCGTCGCCCGGTCCAGGCTGTTGAAGATCTCGGCCATCATCTCGTGGCTGTCGCGCCGGTTGGTGCGCGCCAGGTTCGACATGAACTCGGTGCGCAGCACCCGCTCGACGTCCTTCTCGATCTCCTTGTTGACCGCCTCCATGCGCAGCATGCGCATGACGACTTCCATGGCGAAGTTCTCGGGCAGGGTGGCGAGCACCTTGGCGGCGTGACCCTGCTGGATCTTGCCGAGGATGACGGCGACCGTCTGCGGGTATTCGTTCTTCAGGTAGTTGGCCAGGACCTGTTCGCTGACATTGGCCAGCTTGTCCCACATGGTGCGACCCGCGGGACCGCGGATCTCCTCCATGATGTCCTCGACCCGGTCCTCGCCCAGCACCTTGGCCAGGAGGCGTTGGGTGGAATCCATCGAGCCGACCAGAGAGCCGGTTGAGGAGACCTGCTCGGCAAATTCGACGAAGAGCCGTTCGACGATGTTCGAGGAAACCATGCCGAGGCCGGCCATCACCTGGGAGATCTCCTTGATTTCCTCGTCGTCCATCTGGCCGAACAGGGCAGCGGCCTGCTGCTCGCCGAGCGACATCAGAAGGATGGCCGCCTTCTCCGGTCCGGTGATGCTGCGATAGTCTTCGCGGGTGCGCTGCCCCATCGTGCTCTCCATAGCCGAGGCGGCCGGGCCTGCTCCCCGCCGAGGAGCCCGGCCGCACCGGGTCGCTTGTAGGCGAATCGGGTTGATAAATCGTAACGAAGATGCGTTGAAAATTCGAGGTTTTTATATTTCCCGGCTTATCGGGCGGTGCCGTTCAGCGCCGGTCTGAGCCCTCAGATTCGCACCCTCAGATGCTGCGGTCCCGGGGGTTGAAGAACCGAGGCTTCGGGGGCGGCCCCTTGCTCGGCGGCAGGGGCGGCGGGACGATATCGACATTGAGGTCGCCGAGCTCGCCCTGGCGCCGGTTCTCGAAGGGGTTGCGCAGGACCAGCTTGCCCTGCTTCTGCATGGCCGTGTCGATGTCCTCCTCGAGCTGCTCGGCCAGCCGGAGATCCCAGGGAAACTTGTAGTATCGGGGCGCGATCTCTCCGTCGAGCCTCAGCCACATATAGATCGCCTCGCCTTCCTCCAGGCTGACGGCCAGCACCTCGGCGGCGCCGACATCGCGCTGCAGCCATTCCATCGACTGCGGTTTCGGGCGGCTGAGGAACTCGACGAATTGAACGTAGCTGATGGGAATGAGCGCGGCGGCGGCGATGACCGCGGAGATCCTGGCCCAGGGCAGCCGGGGGGCCCAGATTGCCAGACTGGCCAGCGCCGCGGCGAGCGCCGTACTGACCGCGAAGACCCAGATCAGGTTGTCCATGCCGTTCTCCTGACGGTTTCCGGCCCGCGTGTCGGGTTAGGGCCGGGTGACCAGCGGGTATCTGAGCGTGCTCACGCTGCCCTCGACCAGGTCGCCGTCCGCCGACAGGCGGAACCGGAACGCCGTCTCCTCCTGATTGTAGCGGCGCAGCTCGACGGTCGTCTCCAGCAGCTGGCGCGTCTCCTCGAGCGGCTTCTTCACGCTGACGACCACCGTTACCGGGATCGCGCGGTCCTTCGGCGGGGCGCCGTACATGTGCACGTTGACGACGTATTCACCCGACGGAATCCCGCGGCTGTAGCTGACCTCGTAGTTCTCCTTGGTGGCGTCGCCGATCGCGCCGAGGTCGTCGCGCAGGAGGTTGAAGACCTCGCCGCCCTGGTTCCAGAACCCGACCGGGCTCTCACCGGGGGCCTTCACCCAGAGATCAACGTCGTTCTCCAGGTCCGACGGCCAGTGCATCTCGACGATGACGTTGCCCGGCGCGTTGGTGTCCTGGGTCTCCCGCTTCTCTTTGCTGATATGCGGAAGGAGCATGATGACCATGGCGACGAAGCCGATCAGGGCCAGCATGATCACATCGCGGAAGACGGTATCGATCCCGTTCTCCTCGAATTCCTCGAACGGGTCCTCCATGGTGCGGGCCTCAGCCGTCGCCGCGGTCGATCGTCGCCGTCAGCAGGTCGACGGTGCCGCTCGCCAGGAGCCGGTAGTTCACGATCAGCCAGACATAGAGGACCGCGCCCACAAGCGTGGTGTTCAGGGCGACGGACATACCGGAAATCAGGGTGGCCACCATGTCGGCCACGTTGTCGGCGTCGGCCGCCCGGTTGGGGTCGACGCCCGACAGCGCGATGATGAAGCCGATGACCGTGCCAATGAGGCCGAGAAAGACCAGGGAGTTGGCGATATGGCGGACGGTGGCGATCCGCCGGCCGAGCCGCATCCGCAGCACCGACCGCAGGCTGTCCCGGTCGCGCGCCGGGCTCAGCCGGTCAAGATAGGCGCCGGCCGGGGAGGCCGAACCGGGAGCGCCGCTGCGCACCGCGTCCAGCTCACCGCTGGTCTGCGTGACCCGGAAGCCGCAATAGACGAAGCCGTAGGCGAACACGGCGGCGATGATCGCCGACAGCTCGATCAGATCGCCCCCGACAACCGCGTCCAACCAGCCCTGGAAATAGACGCCTGCCAGCAGGGCGGCGGCGACCACGTTGATCAGCATGAAGCGGACGATCAGCAGGTATCGGTACATCGCACCCGTCTCAGGGGCGGCACGTCATAGCGCCGCCACCCCGGTATGAGACCCGCTCCGCGTCGCCGGCACAAGCGGGAAGGGCACGCACGCCCCCTCAGCGGTCACGTCTCGGCAAGGAACGGCTCGACCGCCGCCAGAACCGCGTCTGGGTCCTCCTCGGCCAGATAGTGGCCGGTATCGACCGACAGCCCGGTGACCGGCCCGTCGCAGTAGCGGCGCCAGATCGCGACCGGGTCGTACCACTGTCCGATTTTGCCCTTGCTGCCCCACATCGCCAGCAGCGGGCAGCGGATGCGGCGCCCGGCCTCACGGCTCTCCCGGTCGTGCACCAGGTCGATGGTCGCCGCCGCGCGATAGTCCTCGCACATGCCGCGGATCATCTCCGGAACCCGGGCGGCGGCGAGGTAGTCGGCCAGGGCCTCGGGATGAAAGAATCCGTCATCCTTCGGCTCGCGGTTCGTATGGGCGCGGAACCAGGTCTCCGGGGCGGCGGAGATCACGTTCTCGGGAAACGGATGCGGCTGGGCGAACCAGAACCAGTGATAATAGCCCATGGCGAAGGCCATATCCGCGCGCTCGAAATGCTCGATCGTCGGCACGATGTCGAGCACCGCGAGCCGCTCAACCCGCTCGGGATGGTCGATGGCCAACCGGTGCGAGACCCGTGCGCCCCGGTCGTGGGCCACCACGCGGAACCGGTCGTGGCCGAGCGCCGCCATCAGATCCACGAGGTCCTGCGCCATGGCGCGCTTGGCGTAGGGCGCATGATCGGGTGCCGCCGGCGGCTTATGGCTGCCGCCGTAACCGGGGAGGTCCGGACACACCACCGTGTACCGCTCGGCGAGGCGTGGGGCCACGCCATGCCACATGGCGTGGGTCTGCGGGTTGCCGTGAACCATCAGCAGCGGCGGCCCGTCGCCGCCCCGGCGCAGACGCAGGGGACCGCGTGCGGTCTCCACCATCTCCAGCGTCATCCCGTCAAAGAAACCCATCGGCGATCCTCCATAACTTTGACCACTTGATAAAACTTTTGACCGCAGGCACGCTTTTCTCCTGGTTCGGCGATGGGAGAGTGCCATGACGCATGGTTTCGAGGGAGCCGACGTTAAGGCCGGCAGGGTGACGGCCGAGGAGGTCGCCGCGAACTTCGCCGATCTCCACCCGCCCCTGACGGATCACGAGGCCGCGGTCGCCGCCGACCGCTGCTATTTCTGTTACGACGCGCCCTGCGTCACCGCCTGTCCGACGGGCATCGACATTCCGATGTTCATCCGGCAGATCGCCGCCGGCAATCCGAACGGCGCCGCCAAGACGATCTTCGACCAGAACATCCTGGGTGGCATGTGCGCCCGTGTCTGTCCGACCGAGACCCTGTGCGAGGAGGCCTGCGTCCGCGAAGCCGCCGAAGGCAAGCCGGTTGAAATCGGCCGGCTACAGCGTCACGCGACCGACCATCTGATGGTCGAGGGTGTCCATCCGTACCAGCGCGCCGCCGATACCGGCCGGCGGGTGGCCGTCGTCGGCGCCGGCCCGGCGGGGCTCGCCTGCGCCCACCGGCTGGCGCTTCACGGGCACAGTGTCACGCTGTTCGACGCCAAGCCGAAACCCGGCGGGCTGAACGAGTACGGCATCGCCGCCTACAAGACCCCCGGCGGCTTCGCCCAGGCGGAAGTGGATTTCGTCCTCGATATCGGCAACGTGACCCTGGAGACCGGCAAGGTTCTCGGCCGCGACATGTCGATCGACGGGCTGAAGGCGGACTACGACGCGGTGTTTCTCGGGATCGGCCTCGCCGGGGTGAATGCCCTGGGCACGCCGGGCGAGGACCTGGCGGGCGTCGGAGACGCGGTCGAGTTCATCGCCGAGCTGCGCGGATCGGACGATCCGTCGAGCCTTCCGGTCGGCCGCCGTGTCGTGGTGATCGGCGGCGGCATGACGGCGGTGGACGCCGCCGTGCAGTCGAAGCTGCTTGGCGCCGAGGATGTCACCATCGTGTACCGCCGCGGTCAGGAGGCGATGAACGCCAGCCGCTATGAACAGGACCTCGCGCAGACCAAGGGGGTGCGGATCCGGCACTGGGCCCGGCCGGTCAGCGTCGTCGCCGACGGCGACCGACGCGGCGTCGAGTTCGAATACACCCGGGCCGGCGCGACCGGACTAGAGGGGACTGGCGAGACCTTCTTCCTTCCCGCCGACGTCGTTCTGAAGGCGATCGGTCAGACCCTCGAGGCGCCGGACGGGCCCGCCACGGAGCGCGGGCGCCTCGTCGTCGACGCGGGGTTCCGCACCAGTATCGACGGCGTATGGGCCGGGGGCGATTGCGTGGCGGCGGGGGACGATCTGACCGTCACCGCCGTCGCCCAGGGCCGCGACGCGGCCGAAAGCATCCACCGCGCCCTGACGGCGTGAGACGGAGGATCAGAGCATGGCAGACCTGCGCAGCGACTTCGTCGGCATCAAATCCCCGAACCCGTTCTGGCTCGCTTCGGCGCCGCCGACCGACAAGGAATACAACGTGGTCCGCGCCTTCGAGGCCGGCTGGGGCGGGGTGGTCTGGAAGACCCTCGGGCTGGACCCGCATATCGTCAACGTCAACGGGCCGCGCTACGGCGCCGTGTGGGGTGCGGATCGCCGGCTGCTCGGCCTCAACAATATCGAGCTGATCACCGACCGGCCGCTGCAGACCAACCTGGACGAGATCAAAGCGGTGAAGCGCGCCTGGCCGGACCGGGCGGTGGTGGTGTCGCTGATGGTGCCCTGCGAGGAGGTCTGCTGGGTCGAGATCCTCAAGCAGGTCGAGGATACCGGCGCCGACGGCATCGAGCTGAACTTCGGCTGCCCGCACGGGATGTCCGAGCGGGGCATGGGCTCCGCCGTCGGCCAGGTGCCGGAATACATCGAGATGGTCACCCGCTGGTGCAAGCAGAACACCCGCATGCCGGTGATCGTGAAGCTGACGCCGAACATCACGGACATCCGCTATCCGGCGCGCGCGGCGAAGGCGGGCGGGGCCGACGCGGTGTCGCTGATCAACACGGTGAGTTCCATCACCTCGGTCGATCTCGACCTGATGGCGCCCGAGCCGACCATCGACGGCAAGGGCAGTCACGGCGGCTATTGCGGGCCGGCGGTGAAGCCGATCGCCCTCAACATGGTCGCCGAGATCGCCCGCGACGCGGAGACGGCGGGGCTGCCGATCTCCGGCATCGGCGGGGTGACGACCTGGCGCGACGCCGCCGAGTTCATGGCGTTGGGTGCCGGCAACGTGCAGGTCTGCACCGCCGCCATGACCTATGGGTTCCGCATCGTGACCGAGATGATCGACGGCCTGTCCCGCTGGATGGACGGCAAGGGCTACGCGCGGACCGGCGACTTCACCGGTCTGGCGACGCCGAACGTGACCGACTGGCAGTACCTGAACCTCAACTACGTTGCCAAGGCGCGCATCGACCAGGATCTCTGCATAAAGTGCGGGCGCTGTCACATCGTCTGCGAGGACACCTCGCACCAGGCGATCACGGCGATGAAGGATGGGGTGCGCCATTTCGAGGTGATCGACGCCGAGTGCGTCGCCTGCAATCTCTGCGTCAACGTGTGTCCCGTCGAGGGCTGCATCACGATGGAGAAGCTGCCCGCCGGCACGGTCGATCCGCGCACCGGGCGGACCGTGCAGGACGAGTACGGCAACTGGACCCAGCACCCGAACAACCCGTCCTCGGTCGCGGCCGAGTAGGGGCGGCACAGACACCTCGCGAAGACGCTGCCGTCGTCCTGACACGAGCCAGAATGCCGCCATCAACCTTCCCGCCGTCCTGACGCAAGTCAGGACCGGCGCTCCGACGTGTGAGCCAGCACTGGTCGTGATTGTCACCGGGATCGTGGAATCGCAGCGCTGAGGCTGGATCCTGATTTGCATCAGGATGACGGAGAGGTTGGGGGCGGTCCGCGCTGGAATGCAACGTTGGGATCGCCGGGAGGGCACGCAAAAAATAACAAGCATATGCTTGTTTTAACTTGGCCGTGGCGTTATCCCTCCCGTCCGACGCCCCCTGGGCGCCACGGCAAAAGGTCAGGTGACGTATGCGTATCCTTCTGACGGGCGGCACGGGCTTCATCGGCTCGGCGGTCGCCCGGGATTTGCTGGGCGCCGGGCACGAGGTTCTCGCCCTGGCCCGCAGCAAGTCCTCGGCGGACAATGTGGCGGCGATCGGCTGCCATGCCGTGCGGGGCGAGCTCGCCGACGCGGCCGACTGGCTTCCGGCGCCCGACCGGGTCGACGCGGTCATCCATACGGCGGCGACGTTCGGACCGGACATGGCCGATGTCGAGGCGGCGTTTCTGGGCGCCCTGGCCGGGTGGGCCGAGGGCTGGTCCGGAACCCGCGGAACCGCCCTGCCGCTGGTCTATACCGGCGGATGCTGGCTCTACGGCGCGGTCGGCGACCGCACGGCCGTGGAGGGCGCGCCCTTCGATCCGCTGCCGGCCTTCGCCTACATGGTCGATGGCCGCCGTCGCCTGATCGCCGACCCCCGGCTGTCGACCCGTATCGTCCATCCAGCCATGGTGTGGGATGATGGGGCTGGCGTGATCGGCGGTTTCTGCGAGGACGCTGGCAAAGGCGATCCGCCAGTCGTCATCGGCGGGCTCGACACGCGGTGGCCGCTGGTCCATCGCCGCGATCTGGCGCGGGTCTATCGGCTGGCTTTCGAGCGGGGCGACGGCGGAATGGATTATCACGGGGTATCCGAGAGCGGCGTTCGCGTGGGCGACATCGCGCGGGCGGTGGCCCTCCGGTTCGGGACACCGGCCCCGGTCGTGCGGCCGGTCGGGGACGCGGTCGCCGAGATGGGCGCCTGGGCGGCGGGCTATGCCCTGGACCAGACCATGGAGGCGCCCCGTACCCGCGCGGCGCTCGGCTGGGCGCCCGCGGAACCCGGCGTGATCGAGGCGATCGGCCGTGGCTGACGCGGCGAGGGCGCGGGTCGAGGCGCTCAAGGGCCATGCGGCGATGCTGCTGTTCGCCACGCTGATCAGCGGTTCCTTCACGCTAGGTCACCTTACGGCCCCGCATATCGATCCGGGGGCGCTGACAACCCTGCGGTTCGCCCTGGCGGCGGCGGTGATGGCGGGTGCGATCCTGGCTGGGCGCAAGGGCGACCGGCAGCTCACCGTGCGCGCACCCTGGCGGTTTCTGGTGCTCGGCGTGCTGCTCGGATCCTATTTCGTCCTGATGTTCGAGGCGCTGCGCCTCACCGATCCGGTGAGCCTGGCCGCGGTATTCACCATGACGCCGCTGATGACCGCGCTGTTCGGCCTCGTGCTGCTGCGCCAGGGCATCGGGCTGCTGGTCGGCGGCAGTCTGCTGCTGGCGGCGAGCGGTGCGGTCTGGGTGGTCTTTCGCGGCGACGTCGACGCGATGCTGGCGTTCGACCTGGGGACCGGCGAGCTGATCTTCCTCGCCGCCTGCGTCTGCCACGCGCTCTACATCCCGATGATCACGATCCTGAACCGGGGCGAGAGCGGGAAGCTGTTCACGCTCTGGACGGTGCTCGGCGGGTTCGTCGTCGTCGGTCTCTACGCGTTCCCGGAGGTCCTGCGTACGGACTGGACGGCGCTGCCGCCGATCGTCTGGGTGACGGCGGTGTACATCTCGGTCTTCGCTTCGGCGCTGACCTTCTTCCTGATGCGCTACGGGGCGTTGCGGCTGCCGGCGGCGAAGGTGATGGCCTACGGTTACATCATCCCGACCGTGGTGATCGTCCTGGAGGGGCTGAGCGGCCACGGCTGGGTCGAGCCGCCGGTCCTGCTCGGCGTGGCGGCGACGGTGCTGGCGCTGCTGATGTTGGTTCTGAACCGGGATGCGGCGCGGTAGGCGCGCAGACAATCCACTACGCACTCCCCTGATTCATTCCGGGGTCCACGCCTCAACGGGCAAGGATTGGCGGGATGATGGGTAGGCCCCGGAATGAATCCGGGGAGTGACGAGAGGGAGAGCGTTCCTCTACTGATCGGGCCGCAGCCCGCGCAGGATCACCTCTTCCATGAACCGCTCCGCCCCCGCGTATCGGGTCGCCTCGTCGGTCTCGCCGCCGAGCACCGCCCGCACCTGGGTATCGAAATCGGCGTAGTGCTGCGTCGTGGCCCAGAGGGCGAAGATCAGGTGGTAGGGGTCGTGCGGCGCCAGTCTGCCGCTGGCGATCCATTGCCGGATCACCGCCACCTTCTGGTCCACCAGCGCCTTCAGATCGCCTTCCAGGGCGTCGCGGATCAGCGGCGCGCCCGCCAGGATCTCGCCGGCGAAAAGGCGAGACTCCTGCGGCCGGTCGCGCGACATCTCCAGCTTGCGGTGGATATAGGCGCGGATCTCCGCCAGCGGTTCGCCCGCCGGATCGAGCGCGATCAGCGGTTCCAGCCAGGTCTCCAGGGTGCGGCCGAGAACCGCCCGGTAGATCTCCTCCTTGCTGGCGAAATAGTAGATCAGGTTGGGCTTTGACATGCCGGCGCCGGCGGCGATCTCGTCGAGGGTGGTGCCGGCGAAGCCGTTGCGGGCGAACACGTCCAGGGCTGACGCCAGGATGCGGCTTTCTTTCTCTTCCTGGCTGCGGGTGCGGCGTCGGGTTTCAGCGGCGCGGGCCATGCGTGTCCGTTTCGGCTCCTGAATCGGTAGGATGATGATATTGCACAAAAATCGGGCAGCTGTAGCCCAAACTATGTCCTTGACCGGCCCCCCTGTCCTGATAGCCTAGTTTTTGACCAATTGGTCAAGGTCACTTCGATTACAGGCGGAAGTCGCGCGGCCCGCAACCCCCATCCGGGAGGGCCTTGAGCGGGCGGGCGGACTCCCGGGGACGAGAGGGAGTCGGACATGGCGTCGGCCAGCAACCTGCGAATCAACGGCGACCGGCTGTGGGACAGCCTGATGGAAATGGCGAAGATCGGCCCCGGCATCGCCGGCGGCAACAACCGCCAGACCCTGACCGACGAGGACGCCGAGGGCCGGGCGCTCTTTCAAAAGTGGTGCGAGGCTGAGGGCTGCACCATGGGCGTCGACAAGGCCGGCAACATGTTCTTCCGCCGCGAGGGAACCGATCCCGACGCTCTGCCGGTCTATGTCGGCAGCCATCTCGACACCCAACCGACCGGCGGTAAGTACGACGGCGTGCTTGGCGTGCTCGGCGCGCTCGAGATCGTGCGGACCCTGAACGAGGCGGGGGTCAAGACGAAGCATCCGATCGTCGTGGTCAACTGGACCAATGAGGAGGGCACCCGTTTCGCCCCGGCGATGATGGCGTCCGGCGTGTTCGCCGGGATCCACACCCTCGACTGGGCCTATGGGCGGACCGACCGGGACGGCAAGACCTTCGGCGACGAGCTCGAGCGCATCGGCTGGGTCGGCGATGAAGAGGTCGGCGCCCGCAAGATGAAGGCGTTTTTCGAGCTGCATATCGAGCAGGGGCCGATCCTGGAGGCCGAGGGCAAGGATATCGGCGTCGTCACCCACGGGCAGGGCCTGAGCTGGCTGCAGTTCACCGTCACCGGCAAGGAAAGCCACACCGGCTCGACGCCGATGCCGATGCGGGTCAATGCCGGGCTCGGCATGGCGCGGATCACCCAGCTCGTCGACGAGATCGCTTGGAGCCACGCGCCGCATGCGGTCGGCGCCATCGGCCACTGCGAGGTCTATCCGAACTCCCGCAACATCATCCCCGGTCGCGCCGTCTTCACGGTCGATTTCCGGTCGCCCGACAAGGCGGTGATCGCGGACATGGAGAGCCGGCTGAAAGAAGGGGCGCAGAAGATCTGCGACGAGATCGGCCTCACGCTCGAGGTTGAGAAGGTCGGCGGCTTCGACCCGGTCGAATTCGACGCGGGCTGCGTGACCATGATCCGCGACGCGGCGGAACGTCTGGGCTACAGCCACCGCAATCTGGTGTCGGGAGCCGGCCATGACGCGTGCTGGATCAACCGGGTGGCGCCGACGGCCATGGTCATGTGCCCCTGCGTCGACGGGTTGAGCCACAACGAGGCGGAGGAGATCTCCCCCGATTGGGCCCGGGCCGGGACGGAGGTGCTGTTCCAGGCCGTGGTCGAGGCGGCCGAAATCGTGACCTGACCCAACACCCGCTGAACCGGGACGGACAGAGGAGGAAAGAATGGCGAGCAAGGTGATCAAGGGGGGGAGCGTCGTCACCGCCGACCTGACCTTCGAGGCGGATGTCCTGGTGGAAGGCGGCAGGATCACGGCGGTTGGCCCGGATCTGACCGGCGACGAGGTGCTGGACGCGTCCGGCTGCTACGTGATGCCGGGCGGCATCGATCCGCACACCCACATGGAAATGCCCTTCATGGGCACCTATTCCGCCGATGACTTCGAGAGCGGGACGCGGGCCGGCCTGTCCGGCGGCACGACCATGGTGGTGGATTTCTGCCTGCCGGCGCCGGGCCAGTCCCTGCTGGAGGCGATGCAGGCCTGGGACAACAAGTCCTCGAAGGCCTGCGCCGACTACTCCTTCCACATGGCCATCACCTGGTGGGGGGAGCAGGTCTGGAAGGAGATGGAGACGGTCGTCGACCGGGGCATCACCACCTTCAAGCACTTCATGGCCTACAAGGGCGCGCTGATGATCGAGGACGACGAGATGTTCTCGTCGTTCCAGCGCTGCGCCGATCTCGGGGCGATGCCGCTGGTCCATGCGGAGAACGGCGACGTGGTCGCCCAGCTCCAGGCCAAGCTCATGGCCGAGGGCAATACCGGTCCGGAAGCCCATGCCTATTCCCGCCCGCCCGAGGTCGAGGGCGAGGCGGCGAACCGGGCGATCATGATCGCCGATCAGGCGGGGGTTCCGCTCTACATCGTCCATGTCTCCTGCGAGCAGGCCCACGAGGCGATCCGCCGGGCCCGGCAGAAGGGCATGCGGGTCTACGGCGAGCCGCTGATCCAGCACCTGGTGCTGGACGAGGGCGAGTATCAGAACGCCGACTGGGATCACGCCGCGCGCCGGGTGATGTCGCCGCCGTTCCGCAACAAGGAGCACCAGGACGGTCTCTGGGCGGGTCTGGCCGCCGGCAGCCTGCAGGTGGTGGCGACCGACCACTGCGCCTTCACCACGGAGCAGAAGCGCTACGGTGTCGGGGACTTCACGAAGATTCCGAACGGCACGGGCGGTCTCGAGGACCGGATGCCGGTGCTGTGGACGCGCGGCGTGAACACCGGCCGCCTGACCATGAACGAGTTCGTTGCGGTCACCTCGACCAACAGCGCCAAGATCCTGAACATGTACCCGCGCAAGGGCGCGATCCGCGAGGGCGCGGACGCCGATATCGTGGTGTGGGACCCGAAGCGCTCGAAGACCATCACGGCGGACAAGCAGCAGTCCTCCATCGACTACAACGTCTTCGAGGGGATCGAGGTCACCGGCCTGCCGCGCTTCACCCTGACCCGCGGCGAGGTCGCGGTGGTCGAGGGCGATATGAAGGCGCGGCCCGGCCATGGCGAGTTCGTGAAGCGGCCGCCGAACCCGGCGCCGAACCGCGCGCTTTCGACCTGGAAGGAGATCACCGCGCCGCGCAAGGTGATCCGCGACCCCGCAAAGATGCCGGCGGGCGTCTGAACCCACCGCGCGATCGGACGACCCGAAATAGAAAGCCGAGAACGCCGAGGAGGGCGCCCGCTTGCAGACTGCCGTGCCGACTGGAGCCACACCGGGCGCCCATCCCGTCATCCGCGCCAGCAACCTGGACCTGACGTTCCAGACCGGCGACGGCCCGGTGCGGGCGTTGAGCAACGTGTCCCTCGACATCGCGAAGGGCGATTTCGTCTCGTTCATCGGCCCGTCTGGCTGCGGCAAGACCACGTTGCTGCGGGTGATCGCCGATTTGGAACAGCCGACCGGCGGCAGCATCACCGTCAATGGCGTCTCGCCGGAGCAGGCGCGGCGGGATCGTGCCTATGGCTACGTCTTCCAGGCGGCCGGTCTGTATCCTTGGCGGAATATCGCCCGCAACGTGGCGCTGCCGCTCGAGATCATGGGGTATTCGAAGGCGGAGCAGCGGGAACGGGTGGCGCGCACCCTCGACCTGGTCAACCTGACCGGCTTCGAGAACAAGTTCCCCTGGCAGCTCTCGGGCGGCATGCAGCAGCGCGCGTCGATCGCCCGCGCGCTCGCCTTCGACGCCGATATCCTGCTGATGGACGAGCCGTTCGGCGCCCTGGACGAGATTGTCCGCGACCATCTGAACGAACAGCTCCTGCAGCTCTGGGCGCGCACGACCAAGACCATCGCCTTCGTCACCCACTCGATCCCCGAGGCGGTCTACCTGTCGACGAAGATCGTCGTCATGTCGCCGCGGCCGGGCCGGGTGACCGACGTGATCGAGAGCACGCTGCCGCGCGAGCGCCCCCTCGACATCCGCGAGACGCCGGAGTTCCTGGAGATCGCCCACCGGGTGCGCGAGGGTCTGCGCGCCGGCCATTCCTACGAGGACGTCTGACCATGGGCGGCGGCCGAACCGTTCCGGTTCTCGTCGTGGTCGCGGCGATCATGGCGATCTGGTACGCCGCCACGGTCTGGCTCAACACGCCCTGGCAGCTCGGGGTCTACGATCGCGAGGGGCGGAGCTGGAACACCCCGGAGCTGATCGCCGACACCATGGCCCAGGAACGGCCGGTCCTGCCGGCGCCGCATCAGGTCGCGGTCGAGATCTGGGAGACGACCGTCGAGAAGAAGGTCACCTCCAAGCGCAGCCTCGTCTATCACGCCTGGATCACGCTCTCCGCGACCCTGCTCGGCTTCGCCATCGGGACGGTCCTCGGCATCGTCCTCGCCGTCGCCATCGTCCACAACCGGGCGACGGACCGGTCGGTGATGCCCTGGGTCATCGCCAGCCAGACCATCCCCATCCTGGCGATCGCGCCGATGATCATCGTCGTGCTGAACGCCGTGGGGCTGTCCGGCCTGCTGCCGAAGGCGCTGATCTCGACCTATCTCAGCTTTTTCCCGGTCGTCGTCGGCATGGTGAAGGGCCTGCGCGCGCCGGAGGCGATTCAGCTCGACCTGATGCGGACCTACAGCGCCGGCACCGGCCAGGTGTTCTGGAAGCTCCGCTGGCCGAGCTCGATGCCCTATCTTTTCGCGTCCATGAAGGTCGCCGTCGCGATCAGTCTGGTCGGCGCCATCGTCGGCGAGTTGCCGACCGGCGCGGTCGCCGGCCTCGGGGCTCGGCTCCTGGCCGGTTCCTACTACGGCCAGACGATCCAGATCTGGTCGGCGCTGATCACCGCCGCGGTTCTGGCGGCCGTGCTGGTCTCGCTGGTCGGTGCGGCGAACACCTATGTGCTGCGGCGCATGGGAGCCCGGACGTGACCCGGCTTCAGACCGGGCTGGCGGCGGCGGTCGGCGGGCTCGGCCTGCTCGGCCTGGTGCTCCCGATCTCGGCTGAAACCGGATTGCTGGACACGCCCTTCCTGACGGCCTTCGCGCTGCTGGCGGCGCTGAGCCTGCTGCGGTTCCACCGCCCGCTGCCGGTCTTCGTCGACGGCTGTCTCACCCTCGCCGCCGGTATCGCGCTGCTGATGTCGCTCGCCGTGATCGACAGGGGAGCGCTCGGGTTCTGGTGTCTCGCCGCCGCCGGCTGGCTCGCCGCCTGGCTGTTCGTCGAGCGCCTGACGGCGTCGGGGCGAGGCGGGCGCTGGGCGGCGATCGCCGTTCCGATCCTGTTCGGCGTGACGCTGCTCGTGCTCTGGGAGGTGATCACCCGGGGGTTGAACGTGCCCCAGGTGCTTTTACCGCCGCCTTCGGCCATCGGCGCGCGTTTCGCCTCCTCCCTGCCGATCCTCTGGGCCGATTTCCAGCAGACCTTCCTGAAATCCGTGCTGATCGGCTACGCGCTCGGCTGCGGCTCGGCGTTCCTGGCCGCCATCGCCATCGACCGGTCGCCGTTCCTTCAGCGCGGGCTTCTGCCGGTCGGCAACCTGATCTCGGCGCTGCCGATCATCGGTATCGCGCCGATCATGGTGATGTGGTTCGGCTTCGACTGGCCGTCCAAGGCGGCGGTGGTCGTGGTGATGACTTTCTTCCCGATGCTGGTGAACACGGTCGCCGGTCTTGCCGAGGCCGGCCGGCTGGAGCGTGACCTGATGCGGACCTACGCGGCCGGTTACTGGCAGACGCTGGTGAAGCTAAGGCTGCCGGCGGCAGCACCCTTCATCTTCAACGCGCTGAAGATCAACTCCACACTGGCGCTGATCGGCGCCATCGTGGCCGAATTCTTCGGGACGCCCATCGTCGGTATGGGGTTCCGCATTTCCACCGAGGTCGGCCGGATGAATGTCGACATGGTGTGGGCTGAGATCGCGGTCGCGGCCATGGCCGGGTCCGCGTTCTTCGGTGTCGTCGCGCTCATCGAGCGGGCGGTCACCTTCTGGCACCCGTCGAACCGAACCTGAAGAACCGGGTAGGGCAGGCGGGGGCATCAACGAGAACAGGGAGCACAGACATGCGCAGACTGATAGCAGGGGCCGTCTTGGGGGTGATGGGTCTGACCGCCTCCCAGGCCATGGCGGCGGACGAGGTGACGCTGCAGCTCAAATGGGTGACGCAGGCGCAGTTCGCCGGCTACTACGTGGCCCAGGACCAGGGGTTCTACGAAGAGGAGAACCTCGACGTCACGATCAAGCCGGGCGGCCCGGACATTGCTCCGCCCCAGGTGATCGCTGGCGGCGGCGCCGACGTCATCATCGACTGGATGCCCTCGGCGCTTGCCAGCCGCGAGAAGGGCGTGTCTCTGGTCAACATCGCCCAGCCGTTCAAGACCTCGGGCATGATGCTGACCTGCCGCAAGGAGACCGGCATCACCAAGCCGGCCGACTTCAAGGGCAAGACCCTCGGCGTTTGGTTCTTCGGCAACGAGTACCCCTTCCTGTCCTGGATGTCGCAACTCGGGATCCCGACCGACGGTTCCGATGGCGGCGTGACTGTCCTCAAGCAGGGCTTCAACGTCGATCCGCTGCTGCAGAAGCAGGCCGACTGCGTGTCGACCATGACCTATAACGAATACTGGCAGGTGATCGACGCTGGCCTGACGCCGGACGATCTGGTGGTCTTCAAGTACCAGGACCAGGGCGTCGCCACCCTCGAGGACGGACTCTACGTGCTCGAGGACAACCTCGACGACCCGGCCTTCGTCGACAAGATGGTCCGCTTCGTGCGCGCCTCCATGAAGGGCTGGAAGTGGGCCGAGGAGAACCCGGACGAGGCGGCTGAGATCGTGCTCGACAACGACGCGACCGGCGCCCAGACCGAGAAGCACCAGAAGCGGATGATGGGCGAGATCGCCAAGCTGACGGCAGGATCCAACGGCGCTCTCGACGAGGGCGACTACCAGCGGACCGTCGACACGCTCCTGGCGGGTGGATCGGATCCGGTGATCACCAAGGCGCCGGAAGGCGCCTGGACCCATGCGATCACCGATGCGGCGCTGAACTGACCCATCCATCACACGCCCGATCCGGCGCCCTGCGCCGGGTCGGGCTCCTGACGCCGTCCGGAGCGGCGGGCGTCCGGAGCGCGGCGCCCTATCTCCCGCGAGGTGGTCATGTCTCAGCAACCGCCGACCCGCGGCTTCCCGCCGGCCGAGTTCGAGGCGCGTCTCGACCGCGCCCAGCGCCTGATGGCAGCGCAGGGTCTGGACGCGCTGCTGCTGACCACGGAACCCGATATCCGCTGGTTCACCGGCTTTCTCACCCAGTTCTGGCTCAGCCCGACCCGCCCGTGGTTTCTCGTGGTCCCGGCGACCGGCAAGCCGGTGGCGGTGATTCCCAGCATCGGGCTCGATGCCATGTCCCGCACTTGGATCGACGACATCCGCGTCTGGCCGTCGCCGCGCCCGGCCGATGACGGACTCTCGTTGCTCACCGAAGCGTTGCAGGACAAGGCGGGCGCGGGTGGCGCGATAGGTCTGCCGACCGGGCCGGAGACCCATGTCCGGATGCCGCTGGCCGACCTCGAGCGCGTCCGCGCGGCTCTGCCCGGGTGCCGATGGTGTGACGCGACCGGGGTGATGCGGGCGCTGCGGCAGGTGAAGTCCGCGGCCGAGATCGCCAAGATCGGCGAGGCCTGCCGGGTCGCCTGCGACGCGTTCGACCGGATGCCGGAGATCGCCCATGGCGGCATGTCCGAGATCGAGGTCTTCCGGGCCTTCAAAATAGCCTGCCTGCAGGCCGGGGCCGACGATGTCGACTATCTGGTGGGAGGTGCCGGACCGGGCGGATACGGCGACATCATCTCGCCGCCATCCGAGCGTCCGCTCCAGGGCGGGGACGTGCTGATCCTCGACGTGGGGCTTGTGGTCGACGGGTACTACTGCGATTTCGACCGGAACTTCTCGGTCGGCCCGCCGTCGGAGGCTGTGCGGCGCAGCTACGAGCTCGTCTGGCAGGCTACCGAGGCCGGCCTTGCGGCGGCGGTACCGGGTACCGCCTGCGCCGAGCTCTTCCGTGTCATGGACGCGGTTCTCGGCCCGCACGCCGATCCAACGGCGGCGGGGGAGGTCGGCCGCTACGGTCACGGCCTCGGCATGGTTCTGACCGAGTTTCCGTCGATCGCGTCCTGGGACGAGACGGTGCTTGAGTCCGGCATGGTCCTGACGTTGGAGCCCGGACTGGCGACGGCGCCCGGCCGGATGATGGTGCACGAGGAGAACGTCGCGATCACCGAAGACGGTGCCCGTCTGCTGACCCGCCGCGCGCCGAAGGAGATTCCGGTGCTGGAGGTCGCTTCGTAGGAAGCCCCCGGGCTGGAGCTTCGGGGCGAAGGCTGGCATGCTCCGCAGACCCGACGGCCCGGTTAGCCGAAGGCCAAAGTAAGCCGGAAGGAGCCACGCCATGCCCCTGTCGTTCGAGACGGATACCGGAATCGGCAGCCGCGCTACACTCGGCCTGATCGTGCTGAAGACCGACGAGACCATCGAGAACGAATTCCGGACCTTCGTGCCGGCCGAGGGCGTGGCCCTGTATCACAGCCGGGTCGAGATGGCGGCCGACGTGACCGCGGAGACCCTGGGCCGGATGCGCGAGGATATCCCCCGCGCCGCCGGGATGCTGCCGGAGACCGCGCCGTTCGACGTCATCGGCTACGGCTGCACCTCGGGGGCGACGGTGATCGGCCCGGACGGCGTCGCGGATTGCATTCACCGGCACTTCCCGACCGCGGCGGTCACCGAGCCGCTGTCGGCGAGCCGGGCGGCGTTCGCCGCGCTGGGGATCCGACGGCTCGCGCTGCTGTCGCCCTACATCGAACCGGTCTCCCGCGCCCTGCGGGAGGCGTTCCAGGCCTCCGGTACCGAGATCGCCGCCTTCGCCAGCTTCGAAGAGGGGCGAGAGAGCGTTGTCGCGCGGATGACGCCGCACTCGCTCCTGGCGGCGATCGAGGAGACCGTGGCCGGGCAGCGGATCGACGGGGTCTTCATGTCCTGCACCAACCTGAGGATGGCACCGGTTCTCGCCGAGGCGGAGCGGCGCGTCGGCGTGCCGGTGCTGGCCAGCAACCAGGTGCTCGCCTGGCATATGATGCGCCTGGCCGGGCTGGAGGACGCAGTCCCGGAGGGCGGGCGGCTGTTCTCGGTCCCCGGGCTGGCGAAGGCGGCATAGGGCGCGACGCCCGTGAGGGCGGACACGTGGGTCCCGGCACAAGGCCGGGAAATAAAAAAGAGAACACGATACGAGGGTGCATGGACGGTCTGATCCACGATCGCTCTCTTCACGCATTCCCCGGCCTTGTGCCGGGGTCTACGGATTGGCGTGACGGGTCTTCTCGGAGCGGGTCCCTAGGCCGCCAGCTTCGGCAGCAGCCTCTCGATCATCACCGCGCATTGCTGAAGCTGGTCGAGGCTGACGTATTCGTCGGGCTTGTGGGCCTGCTCGATACTGCCGGGGCCGCAGACGACGGTGTGGATGCCGGCCGCCTGGAACAGGCCCGCCTCGGTGCCGAAGGCGACCACCTCGGCCGCGTTCGCGCCGGTGAGCTCGGAGACCAGGGCGACCGCCTCGCTGTCGAGCATGGGCTCCAGCCCTTCGACCTCGCCGATCGTGTGGGTGACGATGGTCGCGGCCGGGTCGATCGCGTGCATCCGGGGCAGCAGTTCCCGGTCGATGTAGTCGCGGAGGATTTCCTTGGCCAGATCGGCGTCCGAGCGGCTCACCGGCCGCATCTCCCATTCCAGATGGCAGTGGCGTGGGATGACGTTGCGCGCGATGCCGCCCTGGATCACCCCGCTCTGAAGCGTGGTATGGGGCGGGTCGAAGCGGCTGCCCTCCGGCGCGCGGTGTCGCATCACCTCTGCCGTCTCAAGAATTTTGGTGATGAACCGGGCCGCGAACTCGACCGCGTTGATTCCGGCGTCGGGGTTTGAGGCGTGGCCTTCGAGCCCGGTGAACTCCGTCGTGTATTCGTAGCAGCCCTTGTGCCCTTCGATGATCCGCATTTCCGTCGGTTCGCCGACGATGCAGACCCTGGGCCGCAGGCCGCTCTCGGCTATGCCCTCGATCAGACGCGGCGCGCCGAAGCAGCCGATCTCCTCGTCGTAGGTGAAGGCGAGATGCAGGGGGCGGGCGAGGTTGGCGGCGGCGAAACGCGGTGCGAGGGCCATGGCGGTCGCGATGAAACCCTTCATGTCGCAGGCGCCGCGGCCGAACAGCAGATCGTCGCGCTCGTCCACACGGAACGGGTCCGACGTCCACGCCTGACCCTCGACGGGCACGACGTCGGTATGGCCCGACAGCACGATGCCCCCGTCGGTCTCCGGTCCGATGGTCGCGAACAGGTTGGCTTTCAGGCCGCTGTCGTCGGTGGTCGTGACGACCCTGGCCCCGAGACTTTCGAGGCGGCCGGCGCAGTGCTCGATCAGATTGAGGTTGCTCTCGGCCGAGACGGTCGGGAAGGAGATGAGATCGCCCAGGATCCCTCGGATATCGGCCAGAACCCCGCTCATGCGGTGAGGGTCCGCCGGACCGCGTCGCGCCAGCCGTCGAGCAGGCGCTGGCGCACGTTCTCTCCCATGGCCGGCTCAAACCGCCGGTCCCGCTTCCATTGCCGGGCGAAGCCTTCCATGTCCGGCCAGACGCCGGCCTTATGACCGGCGAGCCAGGCGGCGCCGAGCGCGGTCGTCTCAAGAACCATGGGCCGGTCAACCTGGGCGGCGAGGATGTCCGTGAGTCGCTGCATCATCCAGTCGTTCGCGACCATCCCGCCGTCCACCCGCAGGACAACGTCGGCGTCGCCGGACCAGTCGGCATGCATGGCGTCGATCAGGTCGGCGGTCTGGAAGCACACGCTGTCCAGCGCCGCGCGCGCGAATTCCTTGGGGCCCGTGCCGCGGGTCAGCCCGAACATCGTACCCCGGGCCTCCGGATCCCAATGCGGGGCGCCCAGACCGGTGAAGGCGGGCACGAGATAGACGGCCTGCTCCGGGTCGGCCTCGTCGGCCATCCGGGCGGACTGGTCCGCGCGGTCGATGACGCCCAGGCCGTCGCGCAGCCACTGGATCGCCGCGCCAGCCACGAAGATGGAGCCCTCCAGCGCGTAGGTGACCTTGCCGTCGAGCTGGTAGGCGATGGTCGTCAGCAGGCGGTTCTTCGACAGGACCGGCGTGTCTCCGGTGTTGAGCAGCGCGAAACAGCCGGTGCCGTAGGTCGATTTCACCATCCCCGGCTCGAAGCAGGCCTGGCCGACGGTCGCCGCCTGCTGGTCGCCGGCGACGCCGAGGATCGGGATCTCGGCCCCGAACAGGGACGCTTCCGTGGTGCCGAAGTCGGCGGCGCTGTCCAGAACCTCGGGCAGCAACGCGTCCGGAATCCCGAGAAGATCGAGGATGTCCCGGTCCCACCGGCCCTCGCGGATGTTGTAGAGCAGTGTGCGCGCGGCGTTCGTCGCATCGGTGACGTGCCGTTTGCCGCCGGTCAGGTGCCAGATCAGGAAGCTGTCCACGGTACCGAACGCGAGCTTGCCGGCCTCCGCCTTCTCCCGGGCGCCGTCCACGGTGTCGAGGAGCCAGGCGAGCTTCGTGCCGGAGAAGTACGGGTCGAGAAGCAGGCCGGTCTTCTGGGTCACCATGGCCTCGTGGCCCTCGGCCTTCAGGCGCGCGCAGAGGTCGGCCGTCCGCCGGTCCTGCCAGACGATGGCCCGGTGGATCGGCTCGCCGGTCTCGCGGTCCCAGACCACGACCGTCTCGCGCTGGTTGGTGATGCCGATGGCGGCGATGTCGCGGGCGGAGAGACCGGCATCGGCGAGCGCGATGCGGACGGTGGCTTCCGTAGTGCGCCAGAGGTCGCGGGCCTCGTGCTCGACCCAGCCCGACCGCGGAAAGTGCTGGTCGAACTCCTGCTGGCCGACGCCTTTGATGCTGAACTGTCCGTCGAAGACGATGGCGCGGGACGATGTCGTCCCCTGGTCGATGGCGAGAACGTAGCCGGACATACGGCCTCCCTGGGATGCTGTTCTTCTAAGCCCCGGCACGGTCGGCCGGGTGGTTTCGGCGGAGCCCCCGCTGTCTACTCAGGCTGCCTACTCTGCCGCCTCCGCCCGACGGGTGCGAGTGCTAATCCAGGCGTCGAGCGCCTTGATTCCGTCCTCGTCGATCTTTAGCCCCAGCTTCGAGCGGCGCCAGAGGACGTCCTCGGCACTGCGGACCCACTCGTTGTCGACGAGGTAGGCAACCTCGGCCTCGTGCAGTGTGTCGCCGAAATGCCGGCCGAGATCCTCGATGGTCCTGGCGTCTCCCAGGATCGCGCGGGCGCGGGTGCCGTACTGCCGGACCAGCCGGAAGGCATGCCGCTCCGTCAGGAATGGGTAGTCCCGCTGCAGATCGGCCACGAGATCGGAAAACCCGCCGATCGGGAAATCGCCGCCGGGAAGGGCGGCGCCGTGGGTCCACGGCTTTCCGCGCTTGCCGAGCGCGTCCTCGATCTTCTCGACCACGGCTTCGGCGAGTTTGCGGTAGGTGGTGATCTTGCCGCCGAAGATGTTGATCAGGAGCCCGTCCTTGCTCTTGCCTTCGGTGCGCAGCACGTAGTCGCGGGTCGCGACCTGGGCCGCCGACGCGCCGTCGTCGTAGAGCGGGCGCACGCCGGAAAACGTCCAGACGATGTCGTCCGGCGAGATGTCCTGCTCGAAATACTCGCCGGCCCCGCGGCAGAGATAGGCGATCTCCTCGTCGGAGATCTTCACCTCGCCCGGGTCCGCCTTCCAGTCGCGGTCGGTGGTCCCGATCAGCGTGTAGTCGCGCTGGTAGGGGATCGCGAAGAAGATCCGGTTGTCCGCGTTCTGGAAGATGTAGCAGCGGTCGTGATCGTAGAGCTTCGGCACGACGATGTGGCTGCCCTGGACGAGCCGGACATTGCGGGCGTCGTTCTTGCCCGCCGCCCGGTTCAGGACCGCGTCGACCCAGGGGCCCGCGGCGTTGACGACGATCCGGGCCATCACGCTCGAGCGCTCCCCGGTGACCGTGTCGCGTAGGGACACCGTCCAGCGGTCTCCGTTCCGCTCGAGGGCGGCCACTTCGGTGCGGGTGCGCACGTCGACGCCCCGGTCGGCGGCATCGCGGGCGTTGAGCACCACCAGCCGCGCGTCGTCGACGGCGCAGTCGGAATACTCGAAACCCTTGGTGAAAGTCGATTTGAGGGGCTGACCGACCGGGTCGGTCGCCAGGTCGACGGTCCGCGTGGGGGGCAGGTGCTTCCGGCCGCCCAGATTGTCGTAGAGGAACAGCCCCAGCCGCAGAAGCCAGGCCGGGCGCAGCCCGGTATGGTGTGGCAGGACGAAGCGGAGGGGCCAGATGATGTGCGGGGCGTTCGCCCAGAGCACCTCGCGCTCGATCAGCGCCTCGCGCACCAGACGGAACTCGTAATGCTCCAGATAGCGCAGCCCGCCGTGGATGAGCTTGGTCGACCAGGACGACGTGCCCGACGCCAGATCGTTCATTTCGGCCAGCGCCACCGAGAAGCCGCGCCCGACAGCGTCACGGGCAATGCCGCAGCCGTTGATGCCGCCGCCGATGACGAAGACGTCCACTTCGGTATCAGTTTGTCCGGCCGCCGGAGCCGTTCCGGGAGCGGTCGCGGTCATACGTGACTCCATGATCAAGTGCTCGACACCACTTAGGGTCGGCGGCGCCGATGTCCATGGCGCCATGACGGGCGCTGCATCCTTGCCGCACTGCAACAAGGTACACAATTGGCCCGCCGTTGGCCAATCGCGGCGTGTCGATGGGGCAGGGCGGCTAGAAGTCCTTCACCAGACGGATCGCGTCGTAGATGGCGGCATGGATGTTGCGCGAGGCGACCGCGTCGCCGATCCGGAAAAGCTGGAAGTCTCCGTCCGGGTTGCGGGACACATTCTGCGGGCGGCCGTCGATCAGGGCGCCGTAATCCACTTCGCCGCCGTTTCGACTGCGCGGCTTGAGATCGAAGTAGACCTCGTCGAGCGGCAGCGTCCCGTGCTCGACGACGACCTGATCCACCTCGCGTTCCTCGATACGGTCGGAGTAGTCCGACCCGATCCGGGCGATCAGCCCGTTGCCTGAGCGGCGAACCGCCAACACCCGCTTGTTTATCGTGATCAGCGCGCCCGCCCGGTCGAAGGCCCGCGCATAAGCGACGTGGTTCAAGCCGCCGATATCGGCGGCGAAGAAGCGCTCCGGCGTCACGATCTCAAGTGCAGCGCCCGCATCGGCGACGATCTCGCCGGCCGACAGGCCCTGATGCGCGGCGTTGTCGTCGTAGATCAGGACCCGCTCGCCCGGCTTCACATCGCCGGACAGGATGTCCCAGGTGCTCACCACAAGCTCCGCACCGTTGAGGATGTCCGTGTTCGGCAGGCCGCCGGTCGCGATCAGCACGATGTCCGGGCTCTCGGCCAGCACGTCCTCGGCCTCGGCATAGGTATTGAAGCGCATGTCGACGCCAAGCTTCGCGCATTGCTCGGCCCGCCAGTCCACGATTCCGATCAGTTCCCGGCGCCGGGGGACGCGGGCGGCGAGACGGACCTGGCCGCCGGGCGCGTCGGCGGCCTCGAACAGGACGACGTCGTGCCCCCGCTCGCCGGCGACCCGCGCCGCTTCCAGCCCGGCCGGACCGGCACCGACGACGACGATCCGCTTCGACGGTCCGCCGCTGCGGGCGATGACGTGGGGGATCGTCCGCTCCCGGCCCGTGGCCGGGTTGTGGATGCAGAGCGCCTCGTGCCCCTCATAGATGCGGTCCAGGCAGTAGGTCGCGCCGACGCAGGGCCGGATGTCGGCCTCGCGCCCCGTCGCCACCTTGTTGGCGATATACGGATCGGCGATATGCGGCCGGGTCATGCCGACCATGTCGAGTTTGCCTTCGGCGATGGCGTGGCGCGCGGTGGCGACATCGGAGATCCGGGCGGCATGGAAGATCGGGAACGCCGTCTCCGCCCGTACCTCGCCGCAGAAGTCCAGATGCGGGGCGGAGGGCGCACCCTGGATGGGGATGACGTCGGACAGGGCGGCGTCGCTGTCGATATGGCCGCGGATCAGGTTGAGGAAGTCGACCTTGCCGCTGCCGGCGAGGCGCCTGGCGATCTCCACCCCGTCCTCGCGGCTCAGACCCTTGTCCCAGTCCTCGTCGGCGACCATGCGTAGGCCGATCAGGAAGTCGGGACCGACCCGCTCGCGCATGGCGTCGAGCACCCGCCAGGTGAACCGCAGCCGATTGTCGAGCGATCCGTTGTAGTCGTCGGTACGCAGATTGGTGGCCGGTGACCAGAAGCCGTCGAGGAAGTGGCCGTAGGCTTCGATCTCGACGCCGTCCATACCGCCCGCCCGCATGCGCTCAGCGGCGTCGGCGTAGTCGGCCACGATGCGATCCAGGTCCCAGTCCTCGGCCTCCTTTGGGAAGGCCCGGTGCGCCGGCTCCCGGACCGGGGAGGGGGCCAGGACCGGCAGCCAGTCGGAATGGTTCCAGTTCGTCCGCCGACCGAGATGGGTGATCTGCATCATGACCGCGGAGCCGTGCTCGTGGCAGGCGTCGGTCAGCTCCCGCAGCCAGGGTACGATCTCGTCCCTATAGGCGTAGAGGTTGCCGAAGGCGGCGGGGCTGTCGGCGCTGACGACCGCCGATCCCGCCGTCATCGTCAGGGCGATCCCGCCCTTGGCCTTTTCGGCGTGATACAGCCGGTACCGCTCGGTCGGCATGCCGTCCTCTGAATAGGCCGGCTCGTGCGCGGTCGACATCAGCCGGTTTCGCAGAGTCAGGTGCCTGAGCGTGTAGGGCTGCAGCAGCGGGTCGGTCGGCATCGGTCACCCAATCGAATGCGTCGCTCAGTACCAGGCGTCCGGCATGGAGCGCTTGCGCCGGGCGACGAAGTCGAGCAGGGCCTCGTCCGTCGCCGGGTCCAGGGGCGGCGCCTCGTAATCCTCCAGCGACCGCTTCCACGCCCGGTTTGCCCGTGTGGCGCTGTCCTCACCGCCGGACTCGCTCCATTGCTCGAACGTATTGTTGTCCGAAAGAGCCGCGTCGAAAAAGGCCGTCTCGTAGTTCGCCATCGTATGGCTGCAGCCGAAGAAGTGATTGCCCGGTCCGACCTCGCGGAACGCGTCCAGCGCCAGGTCGTTGTCGGTCACCGTCACCCCCTCGCAGTAGCGGGCCAGCGCGCCGCAGTAGTCGGCGTCGAGGACGAACTTCTCGTAGGACATGGAGAGCAGACCGTCGAGGAATCCCGCGGCGTGCAGGATGAAGTTGGCGCCGCAGAGCACGGCCGCCTGCATGGAGGTGGCGCTCTCCATCATCGACTGGGCGTCGGGCAGCTTCGAGGTGGTGAAAGCGCCGGAGCAGCGCAGCGGCAGGCCGGCGCGGCGGGCGAGCTGGCCGACCACCAGCGAACCGACGGCGGGCTCCGGCGTGCCGAAGGTCGGCGAGCCCGACCGCAGGGACATGGAGGACAGGAAGTTGCCGTAGACCACCGGGGCGCCGGGCCGCTCGAGCTGGGCGAGGGCGCAGCCGACCAGGGTTTCCGCATGGGCCTGGGCGATGGCGCCGGCGCTGGTCACCGGGCCCATGGCGCCGCCCAGGATGAACGGGACGATCACCGTGCCCTGGTTGGCCCGGGCATAGGCGCGGATGCCCCGGGTCATGGTGGCATCCCAGATCAGCGGCGAGTTCACGTTGAAATTGGCGATGATCGTGCAGGAACGCTCCAGTGTGTCGGCGCCGAACAGGATTCGGCTCATCTCGATCGAATCCTCGGCCCGCTCCTCGGCGGTCACCGAGCCCATGAAAGGGCGGTCGGAATAGCGGATATGGGCGTAGACCATGTCCAGATGGCGCTTGTTTACCGGCACGTCGGTCGGTTCCACGACCGTGCCGCCGGAGTGGTGCAGATGCGGGGAGGCGTAGGCCAGCTTCACGAAGTTGTGGAAATCCTCCAGCGTCGCGTAGCGTCGGCCCCGATCCAGATCCATGACGAATGGCGAGCCGTAGGCCGGCGAGAACACCACGTTGGCGCCGCCGATCTCGACCGAGCGCGCCGGATTGCGCGCGATCTGGGTGAAGGCCGCGGGCGCGCTCTTCAGGACCTCGGCCAGCAGGCCCGGCGGGAAGCGCACGTTCTCGCCGCTCACCTCCGCGCCCGCCTCGCGCCAGACGGCTAGGCTGCGGTCGTCGCCGCCGCGGAAATCGATGCCGATATCCGCCAGGATGCGGTCGGCGGTCGCTTCGATCCGCACCAGGCTCTCCTCGTCGAGGATGTCGTAGGTGGGGATGCGGCGGGTGATGTAGGGGGCGCCCTGGGCGGTTGCCGACTCCGCGCGGCGCTGGCGGCGGCGGTCGCGGGCCCGGCCGGCGGACCGGGGGCCGGATGGGGTTAGGTCTTCGGTGATGGCGACGGGCATGACGGTGCCTCCCTCGGGCCGGCCGACGACCGGATCCTGCATTAGCATCACCAGTCTGACATTGCCGAAAACGCCCGTGGTACTTCAAATAAATTGGCTTTCTGATAATCTCAGCTTATGCAGAATCTCCGGTCTCTTCTGCCGTCACCGGGCGCGCTGATCGTCTTCGAGGCGGCCGGCCGTTTGGGCAGCTTCACCCGGGCGGCGGAGGAACTGGCGATGACACAGGCGGCGGTGAGCTTCGCGATCCGTAACCTGGAGCGCGATCTCGGGGTGCCGTTGTTTACCCGGCGCCATCGTTCGATCGCGCTTACCGAGGCGGGCGAGCGGTTCCACGCGGACGTCTCCCTGGGTCTGACCCATATCCGCAAGTCGGCGGAGGAACTGAAGGCTCAGGGCAGCGACCGGCACGTGACTCTGTCCGCCTCCACCGCCTTCGCCAGCTATTGGATGCTGCCGCGCCTGGCGCGGCTGCGCGAGGACCTGCCGGGAATCGACCTGCGCATTCAGACCTCCGACCGCAATGTCGACCTGCGGCGGGAAGGGCTGCCGCTCGGAATCCGGACCGGGCGGCCGAGCGACTGGCCCGGATGCGACGACGCGCTGCTGGTCGCCGAGCAGGTCACCGCCATCGCCGCCCCGAGCTACATCAAGGCCAACGGAATGCCGGCGGATGCGGCCGAGATCGCCGCCCGCCACCGGCTGATTCATCTGGAGGAGCCGTTCCGCCCGACCCTCGACTGGGAGGACTGGTTCAGAGGCGTCGGCGTGGCGCCGCCGTCACGGGCGGCGGGGTTGCTGATCAACGACTACGTGCTGGTGGTGCAGGCCGTGCTTGGCGGCCAGGGCATCGCTCTCGGCTGGACGCATCTGACTGATCCTATGGTTGAACAAAGTCTGCTTGTCCCGGTCAGCGATCATATCCATAAGACAGGAATGGGCTTTCACGTCGTCTGGCCGAGCGACCGTCCGATAAGTCAGAACGCCGTCCGGGTTCGCGATTGGCTGCTTTCCGGGGTGCGCCCTTGAAGAGATGCTACCTTCCGGGCTTTCAGGTTTGTTGAAAGGGTTTCTCCCATAAGTTGACCGTCGCGGCAGCGGGGGCGCTTAGATGAAATCGTGGCGGTAAATTCGAAATTTTCAATGAAACTGGTTCAGCATAATATCCCGCCATGGCACCCAGACTTGAAGTTCGTCATCTGCAGATGATTCAGGCGATTGCCGAGACCGGCCGGGTTACCGAGGCGGCGGAAATGCTCGGTCTAACGCCGTCCGCGCTCTCGCACCGCATCCGCGAGGCCGAGCGGCGCCTCGACGTCACTCTGTACACCCGGCTGCACAAGCGTCTGCGCATGACGCCGGCGGCGGAACACCTGGCACACGTTGCGGGACGTGTCCTCGCCGATATGGAGCGGGCGGAGGAGGATGTCTGGCGGGCCAGCCGCGGCGTGGTTCACGTGGTGCGGCTCGCGATCGAGGCCTACAGCTCCTATCACTGGCTGCCGGGTTTCCTCAGCTTCCTGCAGAACGCGGCGCCGGACGTGGACATCCAGGTCATGGCGGGCGCCAGCCGGGAGCCGCTTCAGAGTCTGTCGAACCGGCATATCGACCTCGCCATTATGAGCGGAGAGATCGCCCGGCCCGGTGCGACGGCCGTCCCGCTGTTCGATGACGAGCAGCTCTTCATCATGGCTCCCGGACACCGGCTTGCCGGGCGGGACTTCGTGGAGCTGTCGGATCTCGCCGTCGAGGATTTGATCACCTACAGCAAGACCCCGGGCGCGGATGGTGAAATCGGACAGATCCTGAGGAACGGGGACAACGGCAAGGGCCGGTCCGTCACGGTCGAACTGCCGGAAGTCATCGTGGAACTCGTTGCCGCCGGACAGGGGACCAGCGTGCTGGCCGGTTGGGCGGTCGAAACGGCGGTCCGGGCCGGCCGGATCCGAGGGGCCATGGTCGGTCGCGAGGGGGTCGTCTCATCGTGGTCGGCGGTGATCCGAAGCGAGGACAACGAGCCCGGCAACCCGATCCGCACGGTGGCGTCGCTTCTGTCCAACTGGTGTTCGAGGACGGGGCACGGGTTCCGGCCCGCGCCCGAGTAACCGAAAGGCGAAATACCGGAGTGGCCGGCGGGGCGACCGGTTCAGGCCGCGTCGGTCGGCCGCCGCGGGTCGTTAAGGACGGCGATCGCGGGCGCCGGCCGCGCGAACAGAAAGCCCTGGGCCCAGCGGACACCGGCCTCCCGCAGGATTTCTGCCTGTCCCTCGGTCTCCACGCCCTCGACCACGATCATCCGACCCAGGTCATGGGCCAGGGTGACGAGGGTCTTGAGAAGCTTGCGGTCGGTCTCCCGGTCCTCGATTCGGCGCAGGAACTGCCGGTCGATCTTCAGGATATCGACGGGCAGGTCGGCAATGGCGCCGAGCGACGAGTAGCCGGTTCCGAAATCGTCCATCGAGACGATCACCCCTAACTCCCGCAGCTCGTCGATCGCGGTCTGGATCACGTCGCTGCCTCGCGCCATGTCGCGCTCGGTCAGCTCGAGTTCCAGCGCATGGGGCGGGATGTCGTACTCGTCGAGGAGCCGGGCGATGTCGCTGGCGAAGAATGGCGTGTTGAGATCCTGGGCGGAGATGTTCACCGCGATCGGCGATTGGCGCGACCAGTCGCTCTCCGACAGCCCGCGCAGGGTTTCCGTCAGGATGTAGCGGTTCAGGGCGGTGACGAGACCGGACTGTTCCGCCAGCGGGATGAATTCGCCGGGTGAGATCATCGAACCGTCCGGCTGGGTCCAGCGGGCCAGGGCCTCGGCGCCAACCCAGGCCCCGTCGGTGATATCCACCTTCGGCTGGAGGTAAACGGAGAACTCGCGGCCCTCGATGGCCTGGTTGATGTTGTGGATCAGGCGCGTGCGCCGGCTCATACCCTCGATGATGCTCGGTTTGTAGGCATGCAGCCGCGGCATGCCCGCCTGCGGCAAGGTGCTCTTTGCCTCCATCAGAGTGGCCGACGCCCGGTGCATTGTCTCGCGCGGGTCGCTCGCCTCTCTCGGTAGAACAACGGTTCCGGCGCAGACATCGATCACGACGGCGAGATCCTGGATTTCGACGGGCTCGGCGACGACCGACAGCAGGTTGGCCTCGAGGTCGCTCGCATCCTCTTTCGGCAGGATCACATGAAACGTGTTGCCGAAACCGCGGGCGATCAGCAGTGCGGTGCCGAACACGCGCTTCAGTCGCTGGGAGAAGGCGACGATCAGCCGCTCGAACTCCTCGATCCCGAAACAGGCCATGAGCTGGCTGGTGTTGTTCAGGGACAGGTGCACGAAGAGCACGGGCTGCGGTTCGGGGGCGGCGAAATAGGATTCGAGGTAGCTGACGACGCCATGCCGGTTCGGCAGCTTGGTGGCCTCGTCGTGGAACGCCAGGAAGCGGATGCGGTCCTCGCGGGCGCGCTCGTTGGTCATGTCGCGGATGGTCGCGACGAACCGCCGGCGGTCGTCGACCGAGCGCGGCATTTCGGAGAGCGAGATCGAGACCGGGAACTGCCGGCCGCGGCCGTCGACCGCCGTGAGGGAGCGGGGTTGCCCGAAGATCGGCGCACCGTGCGGTTTAGCGCTCCGCAGGTAGCGGTCGTGGTTCATCGCCACGGAGTCGGGCATGAGCTTGTTTACGGAATGATGGACCAGCTCGAAGCTCGGACGGCCGAACATTTTGCAGGCGGCATCGTTCACCGTCTCGATGATGCCGCGGTCGTCGACGACTACGATGGCGTCGGTGACGGCATTGAACACCGTCGACAGCTGCCGCCGCTGCGCCTCGATGGTCTCCAGCGCCCGGGAGAGCTTCTCCTCAACGGCCGTCTGACGTGCCGGAGGCCTTCCCCCGCGCCCGTCTCCGCCGTCTTCCGCGACCCTGCGCATCCGCACTCCGTCCTCTGGCACCTGATGATCTCGTCCGTTCGAGATAAACTGTGCGGACCAGACCACGGTTCCCGTTAATGGAGCGTAAACCTGAACAAGCTGTTTACGGTCAGCGCCCGAGAACGAGCAGCAGGATGCCCGCGACGACCAGCAGGATACCGACGACCTCCGCCCGGCTCGTGGTCTCGCGGAAGATGAACACCGACGCGATGAAGGTGAAGACGAGCTCGATCTGGCCGAGCGCCCGCACGAAGGCCGCGTTCTCCAGCGTGAAGGCGGTGAACCAGCCGATCGATCCGAGCACGCCGCAGACGCCGACCGCCAGGGACCACTTCCAGTGGACCAGGACATCGATCAGCGTCCGCCGCTCGTAGATAGCGAGATAGGCGCCCATGATGACGGTCTGCATCACCACCGACACCGCGAGGGTGAAGGCGGCCGCCATGACGAATCCGTCATAGTCGAGGGTGAGGGCGGCCTTGCGGAAGAACACCACCGACGCCCCGAGCAGTGCGCCGCAGAGCAGCCCGATCAGCGTCGGTTTCTCGACCAGGCCCGTGAACAGCCGTCCGACCGAGACCTTGGTCTGACCGACCGAGAGCGCCATCACGCCGATGGCCGAGATCAGGATAGCGATCAGGGGGACAGTCCCGAGCCCGTCGCCGATGATCAGCCAGCCGAGCAGGGCGACCTGCACGGTCTCGGTCTTCGAGTAGGTGGTGCCGACCGCGAAGTTCCGGAACTGGAACAGCCAGAGCAGGACGGCGGTGAAGAGGATCTGGGAAATGCCGCCGAGCAGGCAGTAGATCAGGAAGGCCGTATTGGCTTCCGGCCAGGCGTACCCGCCGATCTCGTGGACGCCGCCGGCGTAGAGCAGGGCGAACGGCATGGCGTAGAGGAACCGCACATAGGACGCCCCGAGCGTCGTCAGCCGGCCTTTGAGGTGCTTCTGCAGCGCCGACCGCGCGTTCTGCATGAAGGCGGCGAAGATCGTGATCGGTATCCAGAGTTCCATGGTCGCCCCGCTTCCCCCGACGGTCTCTCGCCGTCTCCGCCGCAGCATGGGCGCGCGGTCGCGCCGGTGTCCATGGCCGGTCGTGCGCAGCAAAATCGGTTTGCGGGTTTGCAGGCAGGGCCGGTTGGGAGAATGATACCGGCAACCCAGTCATTTCCACGCATGGAGGCGGCGATGAGCGGCGTGACCAAGACGCAGGCGGAGAAGGACCTCATGGAGCGCGCCCGGGCGGTGCTGCCGGCGGGCGGCTTCGGCAACTTCACGCCGGATATCGTCATCGACCGCGGCCGGGGCTCGCGCGTCTGGGACGTCAGCGGCAACGAGTATGTCGACTATCTGCTCGGCTCCGGTCCCATGATCGTCGGCCATGCCCATCCCGACGTGAACGAGGCGGTCCAGGCGCAGCTGCCGCGGGGCAGCACCTTCTTCGCCGACAGCGAGCCGGGCATCGCGCTGGCCGAGGAGATCTGCCGCGCCGTGCCCTGCGCCGACAAGGTCCGCTTCGTCAGTTCCGGATCGGAGGCCGACATGTACGCCATGCGTTTGGCCCGCGCCCATTCCGGGCGCGACAAGATCCTCAAGTTCGAGGGCGGCTACCACGGCATGAGCGATTTCGGCCTCATGAGCCTGGCGCCGAAGCGTCTGGTGAACTTCCCGCAGGCCGTACCGGACAGCGCCGGCATCCCGAAGGGCGTGAGCGACGACGTCATCGTGGCGCCCTACAACGACACCGACCTTGCCGTGCGGATGATCGCCGAGCACGCGCGCGACCTCGGTGGGGTCATCGTCGAGCCGTTCCAGCGCCTGCTGCCGCCGAGACCCGGTTTCCTGGAGGCGTTGCGCGAGGCGACAGCAAAGCTCGATGTTCCTCTGATCTTCGACGAAGTGGTGACGGGCTTCCGCTTCGCCTATGGCGGTGCGCAGGAGTATTACGGCGTCACGCCGGACCTCTGCACCCTCGGCAAGGTGATCGGCGGCGGCTACCCGCTGGCGGCAATCGCGGGCAGCGACGAGATCATGGCCCATTTCGACAAGTCGCAGGTCGGCGAGGAGGGGTTCACCTTCCAGATCGGGACGCTGAGCGGCAATCCGGTGGCGTCGGTCGCCGGGCTGAAAACCATGGAGATCCTCAAGCGCGACGATGCCTATACCCGCATGTTCGCCACCGGCCGGACGATCATGGCGGCCCTGGACGAGCACCTGACGCGGTCCGGGGTGGCGGCGCGGGTGGTCGGAGAGCCGCCGCTGTTCGATGTTGTGTTCACTGATCGCGACGTGCACGACTATCGCGGCATGATCGCCGGCGACGCCGCCATGGCGCGGCGCTTCAACGGCCTGCTGCGGGAGCGGGGGATTCTGAAGCCCGACAGCAAGTACTATATCGGCCTCTGCCACACCGATGCCGATGTGGCGCTGACCATCGACGCCATCGCCGCGGCTGCGGAAGGGCTGCGCGCGGCGGCCTGACCGGACCGGCGCCCGTTTGCGCTGGTCATCGGCGGACGGCGCCCCATATCGAGGCGGTCGATCACCAACCGTCCGGCACCGCACCCATGGATTCCGTTACCCAACTCGCGCTCGGCGCCGGCATCGCCGTCGCCGTGCTCGGTCCGCGCATCGGCCCGCGCAAGGCGGCGCTGACCGGCGCCGTCCTCGGAACCGTGCCGGATCTCGACGTGTTCGTGCCGCTCGGCGATCCGGTTTCCGACTTCGTGCTGCATCGGGGGCCGAGCCATTCCCTGATTATCCAGGCCCTGGTGACGCCGGTCTTCGCCGAGGCCCTGGTGCGGCTGTTCGAGGGACTGCGCGACCGGCGGCTGGTGACCTATCTCGCGGTCTATCTCTGCTTCGCGACCCATGCCCTGCTCGACGCCGTGACCATATACGGGACGCGGATCTTCTGGCCGGTCATGCCCGACCCGGTCGGCCTCGGGTCGCTCTTCATCATCGATCCGCTCTACACCCTGCCGCTGCTCGTCCTGCTGGTCTGGGCGCTGTGCCTGAAGGGCTGGAGCCGGTCCTTCGGCCGGGGCGTGTCGGTCGCCCTGGTCCTCTCGACGACCTATCTCGGCTGGAGCATGGTCGGTCAGCAGATCGCTCTGGCGCGCGGTCAGGCGGCCCTGGCCGGTCTCGGCGTCGAGGCGGAGCGGACCATCGCCACGCCGATGCCGTTCAATACGGCGTTCTGGCGCGTGATCGCGGTCGAGCGGGACCGATATGTGAACGTCTATGTCCCGCTGCTCGGCGGCGAGGAGGCGGTCACCGCCTACGCTCACCCCCGGGGTGGAGACCTGCTGGCCTGCGCCGAGACCATCGCGAAGGCGACCGAACTCGCGGCGTTCTCGAAGGGGTTCTTCAAGCTCTGGGACGTCGACGGGCGGCTGCACTTCGCCGACCTCCGGATGGGAGTTACCCCGAACTACGTCTTCCAGTTCGAGGTGGCGGAACGGGACGGCGACACGCTGCGCCCCATCCCGCCGGTGCGCCTTTCGCCCGATCGTGGCGCAAGGGATCAGGATATCGACTGGCTGCTCACCAGCGTGACGGGCGAGCGCGCCGTCCGTGCGGCCGAGGCCGACGCGCTGATCCCCGCCGGAGCCGGGGTCAGGGTCGCGGGCCCCACGGTGCCGCCATCATCAGCTTGTTCTCTTGGCTGACGAGGTTCGGGCGGAGCTTGGCGGCGAAGGCCATGAACCGCTCGTTCGCGTAGACCGACGCCCAATGGGCCCGCCGGTCGGCATCGTCCTCGTATTTCCAGAGATGGACCAGTTCGTTCATGCCGCCGACATCGCCGACGAAATAGCCGACCAGTTTGTCCTTATGCGGGTCGAGCGCCGGCCAGCCTTCGGCCTCGTAGAGCCCGAGGACCTCCTGCAGCTTGCCGACGACGATCTTGTAGGTGCGCAGTTCGTAGAGTGCCATTCGATCCTCCCTCAATGTCGGACTGCGATGGTGACCCAAGGAACCGCCCGCCGCCATGCTGTATCGGCGAGACAGCAAGCCGACGAATCTCTCACGATCCCGTGTGTTTCCGGCCGCATTCGTTCCGATGGGTCTTTAATGCGTGGTCGCGCCCGTTGCGTGCGCTAGGGTGCGCAACATCGGCGGACCCCGTCGGCATCGATACTCAACGACATCCGCGCCCGTCGGATGCGCTTCCTCCGCCCAAAGGATTCAAGACATGCTCAAGTTCTACTACAGCCTCGCCCCGAACCCGATGAAGGTCGCCCTGTTCCTGGAGGCCTCTGGCGTCGAGTACGAGGCGATCCCGGTCGACACCCGCAAAGGCCAGCAGCATCTGCCCGAGTTCAAAGCGCTGAACCCGAATGCGAAGGTGCCCGTCATCGTCGACGGCGATGCCACCGTGTTCGACAGCAACGGCATCCTGCTCTATCTGGCAGAAAAGACCGGCCAGTTTCTGCCGCCGGCGGGGGACAGGAACCGGGCCGAGCTGATCTCCTGGCTGATGTTCGTCGCCACCGGCGTCGGCCCGTACTCGGGCCAGAAGGTGCATTTCGCGATGCACGCGCCGGAGAAGCTCGACTACGCGATCAAGCGCTACGACTTCGAGGCGAACCGGCACTACGGCATCCTGAACGACCGCCTCGAGGGCCGGGAGTGGATGGTCGGCGACACCTACACCATTGTCGACATGGCGCTCTGGGGCTGGGGACGTATGGCGTCCTTCGTGCTCGGCGAGGAGGGTGCCGCCAAGTACCCGAACGTGATCGACCTGGTCGCGCGGATCAGCGCCACCGACGCGGCCAAGCGCGCCGAGGCGATCAAGGAGCGGCACGCGTTCAAGACCGAGATGGACGACGAAAGCTTCCGCTCGATGTTCCCGGGCACCCACAGCTAAGGCGACCGGGCGGGGGGCTCCGTCGACGGGCCCCCGCCCGCGTTTATCGGGTTGCCGCCGTGCACCGCCGGTGAGAGCGTAAGGCGCGCGGGTTGGCCAGGGAGATCGACCGGAATGACGGACAACATCGGGGCCTTCGTGCCCGGCTTGGCGGTTCGCGTCGCGGGGAGCGAGAGCGGCCCGCTCAAGGGGCTGACCTTCGCGGCAAAGGATCTGTTCGACGTGGCCGGCCATCCGACCGGCGGCGGGAACCATGACTGGCCGACCGGCCGTCCGGTCCCGACCCGGCACGCCTGGGCCGTTCAGCGGCTGTTGGACGGCGGGGCGGATCTGGTCGGCAAGACCATCACCGACGAGGTCTCCCTCGGCATTCTCGGCGACAGCGCCTTCGACGGCACGCCGGTCAATGTGAACGCGCCGGGACGGGTGCCAGGCGGCTCGTCCTCCGGCTCGGCCGCCGCGGTCGCCGCCGGCCTCTGCGATACGGCACTCGGGACGGATACCGGCGGATCGGTGCGCGTACCGTCGAGCTTCTGCGGTCTTTACGGGATCCGGCCGACTCACGGGCGCCTGCCGCTCCACGGCATGATTCCCCAGGCGCCGACCTCTGACACGACCGGCTGGTTCGCCCGCGACGCAGCGACCTTCTCCAAGGTCTCCGCCCATATGCTGGACGAGGCGATCCCGACCGCGCTGCCGACCCGGCTGCTGATCGCCACGGACACGTTCGCCTTCACCGATGACGGCGTGGCCGAGGCGCTTGCGCCCGTGCTGGCGCGACTGGCCGACCTGATCGGCGGCCGGGAGGACGTCCTGCTCGCGCCCCAGGGCCTGTCGGTCTGGGCGCGGGCGCAGCGAACGATTCAACCCCGCGAGGCTTTCGAGACCTTCAAGGACTGGCTCGACACGAACCCGCGCATGGCTTTCACCGTCGCGCGCGGACTGATCCAGGGGGCGGCGGTGACGGAAGCTGAACTCGGCTGGGCGAATCAGATGCGCCGGGAGGCGCGCGGGCGCCTGAAGTCCCTGCTGCCGCGGGGTACGATCCTGTGCCTGCCGACCACGCCGTTCCCGGCGCCGCCGACCGGCCTCTCCGTCTCCGAACAAACGCCGCTGCGCGAGCAGATCACCTGCCTCTGCGCCCTCGGCGGGCTCGCCGGTCACCCGCAGGTTTCGATCCCAGGGGCCACGGTGGACGGCCTGCCTGTCGGTCTGTCCATCGTCGGTGCCCGCGGGACCGATGCCGCCCTGATCGCCGTCGCCAATGCCCTGGAGGCCCACCGATGACCGAAGTCGCTTCGCCCGACCGCCGCGTCAACATCCCCGAGGTGCTGGCCGAGGTCACCGAGATCTTCGAACGCTACGAGACGGCGCTGGCGGCGAAAGACGTCGACGTGCTGGACGCGACCTTCTGGGACTCGCCCCATACGATCCGCTACGCCATGCACGAGAATGGTTACGGCTTCGACGAGATCCACGCTCACCGGGTCCGGCGCCCGGCCGGGAAGAGCCTGAAGGAGGAGCGGCTGAAGCTGGTCATCACGACGATCGGCACCGACTTCGCGACCACCAATCTCGAGTTCCGCATGCCGAACGGCCGGTTCGGCCGGCAGAGCCAGACCTTTGTGAGGTTCCCGGACGTTGGCTGGAAGGTCGTCGCCGCCCATGTCTCGACCCAGGACGAGGCGCCGGTCTGGTAGGCGCGACCTGCCGTCAGGCCACCCTGTATTCCTCCAGCGCCTCGAAATTCAGGACGACGCCATGGCCGGGTCGTTCCGGCGCGACCGCGCGTCCGTTCTCGATGACAAGCGGATCCTCCATGAACCGCTCCAGACCGAAGCCGTGCCGCTCCAGATAGGAGGCGTTCGGCACCGCGGCCATGAGATGGACATGCAGGTCGTGGACGCCGTGGGAGGTGACCGGCAGGTGCGCCGCTTCGGCCATCCGCGCGGCTTTCATCCACGCGGTGATCCCGCCCATACAGGCGAGATCCGGCTCGACGTAGTGGACGCCGCCGGCGGCGATCAGCCGCTCGAACTCCTGCAGGTTGTGGAAGTTCTCACCCGCCGCGATCCGCGTGCCGAGCCGAGCGACCTCGGCGTAGCCGGCGACGTCCTCGGGCTCCATCGGCTCCTCCAGCCAGACCAGATCGAAGGGCGCGAGCGCACGGGCGGCGGCGATCGCGTGCGGCCTGTCCCACCCCATATTAGCGTCCGCCATCAGGGCGAACCCGTCGCCGAGATACTCCCGCATGGCGGCGACCCGCTCCACGTCCTCGCGCAGGTTCTGGCGGCCGACCTTCATCTTGATCGCCTCGAACCCGGCATCGAGATTGTTGCTCGTCTGTTCGAGCAGCGCGTCCAGGGTGAAGAACAAATCGATCCCGCCGGCATAGACCGGAACGGTCGGATCGGCGCCGCCCAGCAGGCGCCAGAGCGGCAGGGTCGACCGCTTGCCCATGATATCCCACAACGCCACGTCGACCGCCGCCATGGCGAACGCGGCCGACCCGCCGCGCCCGACCCAGTGCAGCGCCCACCACATCTCTTTCCACAGCGCCTCGATCCGCGTCTCGTCCGCGCCGAGTAAGATCTCCGGCAGATCGTCGGCGATGAGGGAGCGGACCGATCCGCCGCCGCGCCCGACGGTATAAGTGTATCCCAGACCCTCGACGCCATCGGTCGTGGCGATGCGGGTCGTGATCAGCTCGAAATGGGTCATCTCCTTGTGGGTCGAGTCCGAGAGGACCACCGGCAGCGGAATGCGGTAGTGATCGGTCCTTACGCGGTCGATGGCCATGGACGGTTTCCCCCTGCGGTCATGTCTTGTAAGCGTTTGGGCACGCCTTCGATCCGGGATCATCGGCCCTCGCGGCCTCCCGCGACAACCCCGACCCTGGAGCTTCCGTGGCCGCCGACACCCTCGTCCTCATCCCCGGTCTCTTGAACGACGCCGAACTCTGGAGCCGGCAGGTCCCGATGCTGGACGATCTGGTCGATCGCATCGCCATTCCGGACACCACGGCGCACGAGGACATCCGGGAGACCGCCGCGCAGGTGCTTACCGAGACCGACGGGCCGCTGGCGGTCGCCGGGCTCTCCATGGGCGGGTATGTGGCGCTCGAGATTCTGCGCCAGGCGCCGGAGCGGGTCGAGCGGCTGGCGCTGATCGACACGTCGGCCCGGAAGGATTCCGAGGATCAGCGCCGCCGCCGCACCGGCCTGATCGAACTCGCCGACAAGGGGCGGTTCAAGGGGGTGACCCCGCGCCTGCTGCCGATGCTCGTCCATTGGAGCCGGCTGGAGGACGAGACGGTCACCCGGCCGATTTTCGATATGGCCGGGCGCATCGGCAAGGACGGCTTCATCCGCCAGCAGAAGGCGATCCTGAGCCGGGACGACAGCCGGGACCTGCTGCCGGGAATTGCGGTCCCGACCCTGGTCATGTGCGGCCGCGACGATCAGCTGACGCCGGTCGGATTGAGCGAGGAGATGGCGGCGGCGATCCCGGGTGCGATCCTTCATGTTGTCGAGGAATGCGGACACCTGCCGGCCCTCGAGCGGCCGGAGGAATGCGGCGCCCGGATGCGGGCCTGGCTCGAGGCCTAGCTGGCGTGCCGCCGCATTTGGGGCATTCCGTCGCCGGTCCGCCGCGGATACGCTGATCCACACCTTCCTTCAGGCCGCCCGACCGACCCGTTCACTGTCCGTCCGCGGTCGCTACCGGCGACCCGTGCCCTAGAGATGCGGGAGCCCGGTCCAACCGAACGGATGAACGATGAAGAATGTCGAGCCGATCCTGTCCCATATCGACACCCACAGGCCGGACCTTGTCGAGCTGTCGGACACCGTCTGGGGCATGCCGGAGACCCTGTACGCCGAGTACGAGTCCTGCGCTCAGCACACCGCGGTCCTGAAGGCCAAGGGGTTTGCGGTGACGGAGCAGGTCGCCGGAATCCCGACCGCGGTCATGGGCGAGGCGGGCGAGGGCGGCCCGGTGATCGCCATCCTCGGCGAGTACGACGCCCTGCCGGGCCTGAGCCAGGTCGCCAACATCGCCGAGCCGAAGCCCCTGGTCGCAGGCGGCGCCGGACACGGCTGCGGCCACAACCTGCTGGGGTCGGCGGCGTTGCTGGCGGCATGCGCGCTGAAGGACTGGCTGGCCGAGACCGGCACGCCGGGGCGCGTGCGCTACTACGGCTGTCCGGCCGAGGAGGGCGGGGCCGCAAAGGCCTTCATGGTGCGCGACGGCGCCTTCGCCGATGTGGACGCGGCGATCACCTAGCACCCGGCGACCCACACCAAGGTGGACGACGCGCAGAGCCTGGCGAACACCCGGCTCGACTTCACCTTCAACGGCCGCTCCAGCCACGCGGCCGCAGCACCGCATCTCGGTCGCAGCGCCCTCGACGCGGTCGAGCTGATGAATGTCGGCGTCAACTACATGCGCGAGCACATGCCGAGCTCGGCGCGCATCCACTACGCCTATCTCGATGCCGGCGGCACCGCGCCGAACGTTGTCCAGGGCCGGGCGAAGGCGCGCTACGCCGTGCGCGCCGCCGATCTGCCGGCCATGCTCTCCCTGGTCGATCGGGTGAAGAAGGTGGCCGAGGGCGCGGCGCTGATGACCGAGACGTCGGTCGAGGTTCAGGTGATCTCTGCCGTCTCCAACCTGCTCGGCAACACGCCTCTGGAGGAAGCCCTGCAGGACGTCATGGACGGGCTCGGCGGGGTCGCATTCGACGCGGCCGACCGTGCCTATGCCGCCGAAATCCAGGCAACGCTCAGCGAGGGAGACATCGCCGCCAGCTACCGCCGCTTCGGATTGGAGCCGCGGGAGGGCGAGCCGCTCTGCGACTACGTGGTGCCGCGCGATATCCGCGGCGACGGCATGATGGGCTCGACCGACGTGGCCGACGTCTCCTGGGCGGTACCGACGGTGCAGGCCCGTGTCGCCACCCATGCCATCGGCACGCCGGGCCACTCCTGGCAGATCACCGCCCAGGGCAAGGCTCCGGCGGCGCATAAGGGCATGACCTATGCCGGTGCGGCCATGGGCACGCTGGCCCGCAAGCTGTTCACCGACGAGGTGTTGCTGGCCCGGGCGCGGAAAGATCACCAGGAGCGCCTGGCGAAACAGCCCTACATCTGCCCGATCCCGGCAGACGTCAAACCGCCGCTGCAGCCGAAGCCGGCGGGGGGCAAGTAGGGGCGGAAACCGCCGCCACCCTTTCGGTCATCCTGACGGCAGTCAGGATCAGGCCGCCTGTAGTCGATCGCAGCCGGAGCGCTAGACGTCCACCTCTTCCACGAAGCGGGCGTTCGACTGGATGTAGTCGAAGCGTTTCTCCGCCTTCTTGCCCATCAGGGTCTCGACGATCTCGCGGGTGCGGCGGGTCTCGCTTTCAAGCTCCGGCTCGACCATCAGTTCCGGGCCGCCGCTCGGCGGGATCTTCACCCGCAGGAGCTGGCGGGTGGTCGGATCCATCGTGGTTTCCTTGAGCTGCTTCGGCGGCATCTCGCCGAGGCCCTTGAACCGGCTGATCTCGACCTTGCCGCGGGCGTTGAAGTCGGTTTTCATCAACTCTTCCCGGTGGGCGTCGTCGCGGGCGTAGACCGTCTTTCCGCCCTGGACCAGCCGGTAAAGCGGCGGCATGGCGAGGTACAGGTGGCCGTCGGCGATCAGGCGCGGCATCTCGCGGTAGAAGAAGGTCATCAGCAACGAGGCGATATGGGCGCCGTCCACGTCGGCGTCGGTCATGATGATGACCTTCTCGTAGCGCAGCGCGTCCTCCTTGTAGGAAGCCCCCGTGCCGCAGCCGAGCGCCAGCATCAGGTCGCTGAGCTCCTGGTTGGCGCGGAGCTTCTCCACCGAGGCGCTGGCGACGTTCAGGATCTTGCCGCGCAGGGGCAGGACCGCCTGGGTCGCCCGGTTGCGCGCCTGCTTGGCGGACCCGCCGGCGCTGTCGCCCTCGACCAGGAAGATCTCGGTGCCCTCGTTATCCGAGCGTGAGCAGTCGGCGAGCTTGCCGGGCAGGCGCAGCTTGCGGGTGGCGGTCTTGCGGCTGACCTCCTTCTGCTGGCGTCGGCGCAGCCGGTCCTCGGCCCGTTCGATCAGGCGCTCCAACAGGAGATTGGCGGTTTCCGGATCGCCGGAGAGCCAGTGGTCGAAATGATCCTTCACCGCCTGATCGACGAGCTTGGTGGCGTGCGGGCTGGCCAGCTTGTCCTTGGTCTGGCCCTGGAAGGCGGGCTCGCGGATGAAGACGCTGAGCATGACGCAGGCGCCGGCCATCACGTCCTCGGCGGTGACCTGGGCCACCTTCTTGTTGCCGACCAGCTCGCCATAGGCCTTGACGCCGCGGGCGAGGGCGGCGCGCAGGCCGGCCTCGTGGGTGCCGCCCTGAGGGGTGGGGATGGTGTTGCAGTAGGCGTGCAGAAAGCCGTCGTCCTGATCGTCCGGCCAGGTCACCGCCCACTCGACGCGGCCCTGGTCGCCGGACGCATCGACATCGCCGGTGAACGGGCGGGTCGCGACGGTCCGACGGCCCTCGATCGCGCTTGCCAGGAAGTCGGCGAGGCCGCCCGGGTAGTGCAGCACGGCGTCGGCCGGCGTGTCGTCGCCGTCGCGCAGCATCTCCGGGTCGCATTTCCAGCGGATCTCGACACCCTTGAACAGATAGGCCTTGGAGCGGGCCATCTTGAACAGGGTGGCCGGGCGGAACTTAAGGTTCGGGCCGAAGATCTCCTCGTCCGGGTGGAAGCGCACGGTGGTTCCGCGCCGGTTGGGGGCGGCGCCGACGGTCTCCAGCTTGCCCTGGGGGATGCCGCGCGAGAACTGCTGGGCGTAGAGCCGCTTGTCGCGGGCGATCTCGACATCGAGACGGTCCGAGAGCGCGTTGACGACCGAGATGCCGACGCCGTGCAGGCCACCGGCGGTGGCGTAGACCTTGTCGGAGAACTTGCCGCCCGCATGCAGAGTCGTGAGGATCACCTCCAGCGCCGACTTGTCGGGGAAGCGGGGGTGGGGGTCCACCGGGATCCCGCGGCCGTTGTCCCGCACCGTCACGCTCTGGTCGGCAGAGAGCTCGATCTCGATCCGCGAGGCGAAGCCGGCGACCGCCTCGTCCATCGAGTTGTCCAGGACCTCGGCGACCAGATGGTGCAGCGCACGCTCGTCAGTGCCGCCGATATACATGCCCGGCCGGCGACGCACCGGTTCCAGGCCCTCGAGGACCTCGATGTCCTTGGCGGAGTAGCCGGTCGTGTCGGCGGCGGCGTTGCTTGCGAACAGGTCTGCCATGATGTCTGACTGTGCGAGGGTGGCGGGATGACGGTAGTCTATCCTGTAGCCGCGCTCGGAGCGAGCGCAAGATATAGTGGACATAGTTAACGGAGGCGCCGCATGGAAACCGAGACGGGCCGCCAGCCGCGCGGCGTGATGCAGATCCGTACCATCGCCATGCCGGCGGATACAAATCCGAACGGGGATATCTTCGGCGGCTGGGTCCTCAGCCAGATGGACATCGCGGGCGGCCTTGCCGCGGCGCATCGCGCGGCGGGTCGGGTGGCCACGGTCGGGATCGAGGCGATGACTTTCATCCGGCCGGTGAGCGTGGGCGACGTGATCTGCTGCTACGGCGAGATCGAGCGGGTCGGCACCACCTCGATCACCGTCGGGATCGAGGTCTGGAAGATCCGCGCCTTCCAGCAGCGCGAGGAACGGCTTCTGGTGACCGAGGGACGCTTCACCTACGTGGCGATCGACGACACCGGAAAGAAACGCGCGATCGGTTGAGCGCGGGCGTGCCCGGCCGCCCTACTGGGGGCGGAACCGGGAACCGGTCCGCGGGCGAGGCGTTGACAGAATGCCGTCCGCCCGCCGTACGGGCCGACCGGCATCGCCCGGTGCGCAACCGCAGTGTTCAGAAGCTCAATGACCCTTGCCGATATCGAGACCGCCCTGCACAGCCTGTGGGAGGGCACCGCTCAGTTCTGGAAAGGGGAGATCTTCGGCATCAACACCGGCTTCGCGCTCGCCGGTCTCGCCGCCGTGGTTCTCTGCCTCTTGCTCCCGAGCCTCCTCAGCCGGCTGATCTCGAAGACCGTCGTTTCCGTTGCCGACGGTCAGGACCGCGACGTGAGCTACGGTCAGCTTGTCGATGCGATCCGGGCGCCGATGCGGCTGCTTCCTCTGGTCATCGGTGGGATGGCCGCTACCGGGTATCTCGAACAGGGTGGCGACCTGCGTTGGGCCGCCGCGAACATTGTCCGGTCGCTGATCGTCATCATGCTGTTCTGGACCGTCTACCGAGCGGTGGATCCGCTCGCCAGGGTGTCCGAGCGCTGGCGCCGGCAGATCAGCGGGCCGCTGGTGGACTGGCTGGCCAAGACCGCGAAGGTCGTTACCGTCTTCCTCGGTGTCACCGCCGTTCTGGAGGTCTGGGGCGTAAACGTGGCCGGGCTGCTCGCCGGCCTCGGGCTGGTCGGCGTTGCGGTGGCGCTCGGCGCGCAGGACCTGTTCAAAAACCTGATCTCCGGCATTCTGATCCTGGCCGAGCGCCGGTTCGAGAACGGCGACTGGATCGAGGTCGACGGCGTTATCGAGGGCACGGTCGTGCAGATCGGCTTCCGCTCGACCTCGATCCGACGCTTCGACCTGTCGCCGGTCTACGTGCCCAACGCCAAGCTCTCCGACAACGCGCTGACCAACTTCTCGCGGATGCCCCAGCGGCGCATCTACTGGAGCATCGCCGTCGAGTACCGGACGACGGTCGATCAGCTTCGGGAGATCCGAGACGGTATCGAGGCGTTCCTGATCGACAACGACGAGTTCGTGCAGCCGGATCAGGGGAATCTGTTCGTGCGGGTCAACGACTTCGCCGACAGCGCCATCGAGATCCTCGTCTATTGCTTTACCCGCACCACCGACTGGGGCGAGTGGCTCGAGATCCGCGAGCGCTTCGCCTACCACATCAAGGAGACGGTCGAGGGTGCGGGCGCCGGTTTCGCGTTCCCGAGCCGCTCCCTCTATATCGAGGCGGACGCATCCCGGAAGGATGGAGACGGCGGCGATGACGAAGGCCGGCCGGAGCCCTTCACGCCGCCAGTGGACGACCGGGGCTCCGCGTCGCGCCAGCGCCCCGCGCCGCGGCCGGGCACCGCGCAGGACGAGCGCGGCGGCGACGGGGAGGAGGAGGGCGAGTAATCGGACCGCCCGGTCGGCTCACGCAGGTGTTTCTGGACGGTAGGGCGGTCCAGGGCGCAGCTTTGGCGTCCTACCTACGGCGAGGAGGCCAGAATGAAACGCGCGATCGCTCCAGCCCTGTTCTGCCTGCTGACCCTGGCCGTACCCGCCGTCGGCGGCGAGGCGGACATCGTCGGGGTCGAGGTGCGGCGCGACGGCGGGGGATGGACTTTCGACGTCACCGTCCGCCATGCCGACACGGGATGGGATCACTACGCCGACCGATGGGATGTGGTCGCTCCGGACGGCACCGTGCTCGCCACCCGCACGCTCTATCACCCCCATGTCTCGGAACAGCCGTTCACCCGGAGCCTCCGCGGCATCGCCATCGCCGACGGGATCGACGCCGTCACGCTGCGCGCCCATGACAGCGTGCACGGTTACGGCGGCGAGGAGATCCGCGTGTCCCTGCCGCGGTAACGGTGCATCAGGCCGGTCGAGCGGGCCCTCAGGTCGTGGCGCGGCTGGCACAGCTCCGGATCCAGCAACTGGGCGATCGCCTCGGACGACACGTCGAAATAGAGATGGATGCGTTCGGTCGCCCCGGTGTTGAACACCCGGTGAGGAAAGCCGTAGTCGCCGTAATGCAGGGTGCCGACGGGCCAGTGGACGCGCCGATGGCAGAGATCGGTGACGGCGCCCGGGTTGGTGACGACCGGCAGGTGAAGACGGGCGATGCCGCCATCGGCGGACAGCGGATCCACATGCCAGTCCAGCAGGTCGCCCGGGGCGATCCGGGCCAGGGTGCAGAACCCCGCGCAGCCGCCGAACCGGTCGAGCAGGGCCGAGACCGCGGGCATGGAGGCCAGCCGCGGGGCCGGCCGACTCGCCCCCCAACCGCTCCCAACCGCGAGGCAGATCGACGACCAGGTTCCGTCGTGGCAGGCGTGGCCGCGCTCCGATTGCGGGGTTTCACGGACGGCACGCGCGAGATCGCGCAGAATCGGGTCGACCGGGCCGGGCAGGGGGATTCGCATCTCCATGGCCGGATCGTGCTCGCGCAGGAATTCCTGGAACGGGGTCACAGGGGCGGCAGCCGCCGCGTCGGCCGGTGTCTTGGGCATAATCTCGTATAACGGGAAATGACGGGCGAATAAATAGGTATTGAAACGGGAACGGGCCGCCCCGAGGGGCGGCCCGCCGTGAAAAGGATCCGGCCCGAAGACCGGAAAGCCTGATCAGTTCGAGTAGTACATGTCGAACTCGATGGGATGCGGGGTGTGCTCGAACGCGTACACCTCTTCCATCTTCAGCTCGATGTAGCCGTCGATCTGGTCGTCGGTGAACACGCCGCCCTGGGTCAGGAAGCCGCGATCCTTGTCCAGATTTTCCAGAGCCTCGCGCAGCGAGCCGCAGACGGTCGGGATGTCCGACAGCTCTTCCGGCGGCAGGTCGTAGAGGTTCTTGTCCATCGGGTCGCCCGGATGGATCTTGTTCTGGATGCCGTCCAGGCCGGCCATCAGCATGGCGGCGAAGGACAGGTACGGGTTGCCGGCCGGATCCGGGAAGCGGACCTCCACACGCTTGCCCTTCGGGCTGTTCACGTGCGGGATACGGCAGGAAGCCGAGCGGTTACGCGACGAGTAAGCCAGCAGCACCGGAGCCTCGAAGCCCGGGATCAGGCGCTTGTAGCTATTGGTCGTCGAGTTGGTGAAGGCGTTGATCGCCCGGGCGTGCTTGATGATGCCGCCGATATAGTACAGCGCGTTGTCGGACAGATCGGCATAGCCGGAGCCCGCGAACATCGGCTTGCCGTCCTTCCAGATGGACTGGTGGACGTGCATGCCCGACCCGTTGTCGCCCGCGATCGGCTTCGGCATGAACGTCGCCGTCTTGCCGTAGGCGGACGCGACCTGCTTGACCACGTACTTGTAGATCTGCAGGTGGTCGGCGGTGGTGATCAGGGTGCCGAACTCCATGCCGAGCTCATGCTGCGAGGGCGCCACCTCATGGTGGTGCTTCTCGACCTTGACGCCCATCTCCTCCATCACCGAAAGCATCTCGGAGCGGATGTCCTGGCCGCTGTCGACCGGCGGGACCGGGAAGTAGCCGCCCTTGACGCCCGGACGGTGGGCCAAGTTGCCCTCCTCGTAGTCGCGCGCCGAGTTGTACGGGCCTTCCTCGTTGTCGACCTCGTAGTAGCCCTTGTTCATGCCGACTTCGATCTTCACGTCGTCGAACAGGAAGAACTCGGCTTCCGGGCCGAAGAAGGCGGTGTCGCCGATGCCCAGGCTGTCCATGTACTTAACGGCGGCCTTGGCGGTCGACCGCGGGTCGCGCTCGTAGGGCTGGCCGGTCGACGGCTCGACGATGTCGCAGGTGATGGCGAGCGTCGGCTGGGCGAAGAACGGATCCATGACCGCGGTGGAGAGGTCCGGCTTCAGGCCCATGTCGGACTCGTTGATGGCCTTCCAGCCGGCGATGGAGGAGCCGTCGAACATGAAGCCTTCCGCCAGGCTCTCCTCGTCGATCGTGCGCACGTGCTGGGTGACGTGCTGGACCGCGCCGCGCGGGTCCGTGAAGCGGAGATCGACGTACTTGACGTCGTGCTCCTCGATCATCTTCAAAACGTTCTTCACGTCGTCAGACATGGTTTCCTTCCTATCGTTGCCGTAGCGCCCCGGTCCTAGCCGTGGGCGCTACACTCCCTCTCGCAATGCCGACCTGTTCCCGAGCCGGCGTTTCGGACCTCGCGAGTCCGTCAGATCGCGTCCGTCCCGGTCTCGCCGGTGCGGATGCGAACAATCTCGTCGACGGTGGAGACGAAGATCTTTCCGTCGCCTATCCGTCCCGTGTGGGCCGCGCTCTGGATCGCCTCGACCGCACGTGCGACCTGGCCGTCCTCCATCACGATCTCCACCTTCACTTTCGGCAGGAAATCGACCACGTACTCCGCGCCGCGGTACAGTTCCGTGTGTCCCTTCTGCCGACCGAATCCTTTGGCCTCCGTGACCGTTATCCCCTGGATACCGATCTCGTGGAGCGCTTCCTTCACCTCGTCGAGTTTGAACGGCTTGATGATCGCCTCGACCTTCTTCATGGGTCCGTGCCTTCGGAGTTGCGTGCGAGTGCATCGCCGAGCGGCGATGCTTCATGGACGTTAGCACGGCGTGTGCCAACCCTCGCACTCGGGTTAGATCTCTGATTCCCAAGCGTTTATCCCGGAAATCGCTATCGGTGCACCACGCATGATGCCCTGAAATTCGCCATTCGCCCAAAAGTTAATCAGAAAACGCCTGTTCTGTGGGCGGTCAGCCGGGTCAGGCCGACAGCATGTCCTTGATGCGCCGGATCGCCTCGCGGATGTTCTCGGTCGAGTTGGCGTAGGAGAATCGCAGATAACCCTCGCCATAGGCGCCGAAACTGGTCCCCGCAATGACGGCAACGCCGGCATCCTCCAGGAGTTTCGTCTGCAGGGCCTTGGCCGACATGCCGGTCCCCTCGATATTCGGGAACGCGTAGAACGCGCCGCCCGGCTCGACGCAGCGGAAGCCGGGGATCTGGTTCAGCTCCCCGACGATGACCCGCCGGCGCTCGTCGAACGCCTTCAGCATGTCGGTCACCGCATCCTGCGGACCGTCCAGCGCGGCCAGACCTGCGAACTGGGTCGGCGCGTTGACGCAGCTATGGCAGTTGACCGCCAGCTTCTCCGCATGCCCGAAGATCTCCTTCGGCCAGACCGAGAAGCCGAGGCGCCATCCGGTCATCGCGTAGGTCTTCGACCAGCCGTCCAGCAGGATTACCCGGTCGGCGATCTCGGGGTAGGTCAGCAGGCTGACATGCTCCCGGCCGTCATACAGCATCTGGCTGTAGATCTCGTCCGACAGGAGATAGACGTTCGGCCAGTCCTGCAGGCCGGCGACCAGCTTGTCGATCTCCTCCTTCGGCACCGCGCCGCCGGTCGGATTGGCCGGCGAGTTCAGGATGATGAGCCGCGTCCGTTCGGTGACCTTCGACAGCATCTCGTCGGCGGAGAAGGCGAAGCCGGTGTCCTCGGACAGGCGGTAGGGCACCGGCGTGGCGCCGGAGAACTTCACCGAGCTTTCGTAGATCGGGAAACCGGGGTTGGGGTAGAGGATCTCGGTGCCGGCCTGGCCGAAGATCAGGCAGGCGAAGAACATGGTCGGCTTGCCGCCGGGCATGATCATGACCGTGTCGGGATCGACGGTGACGCCGTGGCGGGTGTTCAGGTCGCGGGCCACGGCCTGGCGAAGCTGCGGAATGCCGGCGGCGGGCGTGTAGCCGTGATGGCCGTCGCGGAGCGCCTTGATGCCGGCTTCGACGATGTGCTCCGGCGTTTTGAAGTCGGGCTGGCCAATTCCGAGATTGATGATGTCCTTGCCGGAGGCGGCGAGGGCGTTGGCACGGGCGAGCACCTCGAAGGCGGTCTCGGTGCCGAGGACGGACATTCGGTCGGCGAGCACGGCGGTCATCGGGCGGTTCCTCGATATCGTTCACGGGACGGTGCGTTCTGGCGACGCTCGAAGCGGCAGTGATACGCTGCCGGCACGAAATGCGCCACCGGGGCATGATCGCTCCGCGGCCCGAAGAGTTCGGATTGTCGAAGGACCCGCCTGCCATGATCGAAGCCATCGAGGACATCGCCACGCCGGACGGGACGATGGAGACCTTTTTCGTGCGACCGGAGCGGGGCGGGCCGTATCCCGGCGTGCTGATGCTCATGGATGCGCCCGGCATCCGCGAGGAGCTGTACGACATGGCCCGGCGGCTGGCGACGGTGGGATTCTCGGTCCTGCTGCCGAATCTGTATTACCGGGCGGGCCGGGACACGAAATACGGGTCCGACGTGCTGACGGCGGGCAGCGCCGACCACACCGCGATGCGGGCGATCCGCACCAAGATGACGATCCCGCCGGTGATGCGGGACGTGGCGGCGATGCTGGCGCATATCGACCGCACCGGCATCGCGCGGAAGGGTGCGGTCGGGGTCCACGGCTACTGCATGAGCGGTCCCTACGCGCTGGCGGCGGCGGCGCGCTATCCGGAACGGGTGGCGGCCGCGGCCTCCTTCTACGGGACCTGGATCGTCAGCGACGCCGAGGAGAGCCCGCATGCGACCCTCGGGCAGGCCCGGGGCGAACTCTACATAAGCTGTGCGGAGACCGACGATCTGGCGCCGCCGGACATGGTGGCGGAGCTGAAGCGGCTGTTCGACGCGTCAGGCGCGCGGGGAGAGCTCGAGGTGCATCCGGGCACCCATCACGGCTTCGCGTTTCCGAGTCGATGGTGCTTCGACAAACCGGCGGCCGAGCGTCACTGGGAGCGCCTGATCGCGCTTTATCGCCGGACTATTGATTAATCTTATGTTGCGTTGCGACAGAAAAAAGATCGGGCTTGAAATGAGTGCGGCGCCGCCCCGGGGCGGGGGCGACGCCGCTCGTACGGCAGCCGTTAAGCAGGGATCAAACGGCTGCCGGGTGGGCACCGCCGGTACCGGCGGACTTGGTGCCGGTGAAGAGCGACCCGACCGGCTTGGAAACCGCGGAGAAAGCGCTCTTGAAGGCGGACTTGACCGCGAGGGCGCGCAGGCGGCGGCCCGCAGCGATACCGCGCGAAATCTCTTCATCGGTGACGATGCGCATCTCGATCTGGTTGCTCATGGCGTATCTCCTGTGTGCGGCGGCCGACCGCTTCTGTGTCGCCGCCCGTCTGTGAGGCACAAGATGATCTTCGCGGCGCACCATTACAAATTCGTAATTCAAAGGTACAAATTTTAAAAAACTCATATAGCTCAAGGCGGGGAACACCCGCCGAAAGAGGTAACCGATGATCACCCTGCGCCAGGTCCGATACTTCCTTGCCGTGGCCGAGACCGAGAAGGTCTCCGCCGCCGCCACCAATCTCGGCATCTCCCAATCGGCGATCACCCTGTCGATCAAGGAGCTGGAGAACCAGCTCGGCGTCACCCTGTTCGAGCGCCGGGTCGGCGGCGTCGCCCTGACCCGCGAGGGTCAGAACTTCATCGGGCACGCCCGCAACATCGAGGCCGCCGTTGCCGACGCTGTGGCCGACATGCATCCCGACCGCACCGATGTGGAGGGCACGGTGAAGCTCGGCGTCACCAATGCGGGGGCGGGCTACTTCCTCGTACCGCCGCTCGCCCGCTTTCAGCGCGCGTTCCCGAATGTGTCGGTGCAGCTTCTGGAGCGCGAGCGCGTCGAGCTCGAAGGCCAGGTGCTGGCCGGCACCGTCGACATCGCCCTGCTGCTGACCTCCAACCTGTCGAACGCGCCGGATTTGGAGCACCGGGGCCTGTTCCAGAGCCCGCGCGGCGCCTGGGTGGCGACCAACCATCCGCTGGCAAGTCGGGATACCGTCAGCCGGGCCGACGTGATTGAGTTCCCCTACATCCTGTACCAGATCGACGAGGCCGACCGGTCGTCCCGTGAGTATCTGGCGGCCTCCGGCCTGGAGCCGAAGGTGCTGTTCGAGACCACGTCGCTGGAGGCACTGCGCAGCATGGTGGCCACCGGGCAGGGGGTCACGATCCTGTCGCGCATGCTGTTCCGCCCCTGGTCGCTCGACGGCGGCCGGCTGGAATGGATTCCAATCACGGACGCTCCGCCGCCGATGGAGATCGGCCTGGTCTGGCGCAAGGGCCACGCGTTCAGCGATGCGGAGGCCCGGATGGTGGAATATCTGGAGGCGGCGGCGCGGTAGGCGCCGTCTCCGGTGACCTTCGTCGGTCACCGTTGCCGCTCGCCGTCGCCGGTGCTAAATCCCGCGTCCCTGTTCGAGATATAAGGGGAGCGCCCCATGAAGGCCGCCAACTCGCTCCTGTCCTCCTATGGCACTACGGTGTTCGAGGTGATGTCGCGGCTCGCCATCGAGCACAAGGCGATCAATCTCGGCCAGGGTTTCCCTGACGACCGCGGACCCGATCCGGTCCTCGAACAGGCGTCGAAGGCGCTCTACGACCCCCCGAACCAGTATCCGCCGATGATGGGCGTGCCCGAGCTGCGCCAGGCCGTCGCCGCCCATAACAAGCGGTTCTACGGGCTCGACGTGGACTGGCAGAAGGAGGTCATGGTCTCTACCGGCGCCACCGAGGGGCTGGCGGCCTGCTTCCTCGGTCTGATCGAGCCGGGGGACGAGGTGGCGGTGATCGAGCCGCTCTACGACTGCTACCTGCCGATGATCCGCCGCGCCGGCGGCATCCCGCGTCCGGTGCGCCTGACGCCGCCGAACTGGGCTCTGGATCTCGACGCTCTGGAGGCCGCGTTCAGCGACCGTACGAAGATGATCGTCGTCAACGATCCGCAGAATCCGGCGTCGAAGGTCTACAGCCGGGAGGAACTGACCGCGATCGCCGATCTCTGCCAGAAATACGATGCCTACGCGCTGTGCGACGAGGCCTACGAGCATCTCGCCTTCGACGGCCGGCCGCACATCCCGATGATGACCCTCGACGGCATGCGCGAGCGGTGCGTGCGCATCGGCTCGGCCGGCAAGACCTTCTCCCTGACCGGCTGGAAGGTGGGGTATCTGACGGCGCCGGAACACCTGCTCGGCCCGATCTCCAAGGCGCACCAGTTCCTCGTCTTCACCACCGCGCCGAACCTGCAGCGCGCCGTCGCCTTCGGCCTGGAGCAGGACGACGCCTATTTCGACGGGCTCAGGGACGATATGGCGCGGCGGCGCGACCGGCTGACCGACGGGCTGACCGGGATCGGTCTGGCGCCGGTGACCTGCCAGGGGACGTATTTCCTGTTCGTCGACGTGGCGGCCCATCTCTACGACGCGGAGACCGACGAGGGGTTCTGCCGCCGTCTTGTGACCGATGCCGGCGTCGCCGCGGTGCCGGTCTCCGCCTTCTATCTCGATCCGCAGAGCGCGCCGCGCAATTACATCCGCTTCTGTTTCGCCAAGCAGGACGCGGTTCTGGACGGCGCGGTCGAGAAGCTCGACACCTATCTAAAAGAGGTCGGGCTCGGCATTTAGGTTGACGCAACGCCGGGGCTGGGATAGCAACGGCGTCCGCCGAGCCGGTCAGGCCCGGCGCCCGGTGGCGGGTGTAGCTCAGTCGGTTAGAGCGCCAGATTGTGGCTCTGGAGGTCGTGGGTTCGATTCCCATCACTCGCCCCATTCCCCTCGCGGGAACCGGTCCCGTTCGGCCTATACTGACGCCATGACCGTCACCGCCGATTTCCACCCCTCCGATACTCTTCTGTCCTGCGACGCCATGGGCGCCTGCGACCGGCTCACGATCGAGCGCGGCACGCCCGGCTTCACCCTGATGCTGCGGGCGGGGCAGGGCGCGGCGCGGCATATCCGCCGCGCGTTCCGGCCGGCCAGCACACTGGTGGCCTGCGGACCCGGCAACAACGGCGGCGACGGGTTCGTGATCGCCGACGATCTGCGCCGGCATGGATGGGACGTGCGGGTCGGGTTGCTCGGCGGGCCCGACAGGCTGACGGGAGACGCCGCGCGGGCGCTGGCTCTGTGGGACGGTCCCGTTGAGCCGCTTGCGGTCGAGCTGCTGGACGGCGTCGACATTCTGGTCGATGCGGTGTTCGGCGCCGGTCTCGCGCGGCCGGTCGAGGGTGAGACGGCGGCCTTCCTTGCCCGCGCGGCGGGCCGGGCGGCAAGCGGACGGCTCCGGGTCGCCGCCATCGACGTGCCGAGCGGGGTGCATGGCGATACCGGGGCGGTGCTTGGGATCGCCTGTCCGGCCGACCTGAGCCTGACCTTCCACCGGCGCAAGCCGGGCCATGTTCTCTATCCCGGCCGGGACCTTTGCGGCGGCGTGCGGGTGATCGATATCGGCATCGATCCGACGGCGATGGCCGCCGTCGATCCCACCGCGCGGGTGATCAGCCCGACGCTGTGGGCCGACCGCCTGCAGCCGGCGGGTCCCCAGGACCACAAGTACAGCCGCGGTCATGTCCTGGTGCTGGCCGGCGAGATGCCGGGTGCCGCGCGGCTGGCCGCCCGCGCTGCGCGGCGCATGGCGGCGGGACTGGTTACGGTCTGCGCGCCCCCGGACCGGGTTGACCTGATCGCCGGTGACGCCCCAGGGCTGATCGTGCGCGAGACCCCGGACGACCTTCCCGCCTTCGCGGCCGAGCGCAAGGCGGCGGCGCTGGTGGTCGGACCTGGGCTCGGCCGCGGTCCCAACGCTCTGCGGCTTGGCGAGGCGGCGCTGGCCTGCGACGTGCCGCTTGTCCTCGATGCCGATATGTTCGCGCTGTTCGCGGAGCGTGGTCTCTCCACGCGGGCGCCGGCGGTCCTGACGCCCCATGGCGGCGAGTTCGCCCGGTTCTTCCAGGGCATCGATGTCGGCGAGTTGGGCCGGGTCGAGGGGGTGGTGCGCGCCGCGGAAGCGAGCGGTCACACGGTGTTGCTGAAGGGGCCGGACACGACGGTTGCGGCCCCGGACGGCCAATGCGCGATTCTCGACGGCGCGCCGCCGACACTGGCGACGGGCGGGACCGGCGACGTGCTGGCCGGCGCGATCGCCTCGCTTCTGGGGCACGGTCTGCCGGCGTTCGAGGCGGCCTGCGCGGGGGTCTGGCACCATCGGGAGGCGGCGCGACGGCTTGGCGGACGGTCGCTGACGGCGGAGGATCTGGCCGACGGCCTCGCCGGCACCCTCTGACGGCGGCGCAATTTCTGGATCAGGCGGAGGGCCGGGACGGGCCGAAGGCGAGTTCGTTGGTCCGGTGCAGCTTCCGCACCACGCGCTTCAGGACCATCTGCACCAACGGCGGGCTCTGTTTGAGGGCGGCGTCCAGCTGATCCGGGGAGATCCGCAGGGCCGCGACACCCGTCACCGCTCGGACGCCGCGGGTATGTGGGATCCCCTCGACCATCGCGAGTTCTCCGACCACGTCGCCGCGGCCGAGCCGCGCCAGCGTGACGGTGCGATGCCCGGCCTCGCGGAACACCTCGACGGTGCCGTCCTCGATGAAGAACAGGCCGGCGGGCGCATCCCCCGGGCTGAACAGGATCTCCTTGGGTTCGAAGAAAACCTTCGAGACCTTCAGGCCGGTGTCTGCGGCGTCTGCCAAGGCTGAGTCCTCTTCTCTACGCGCGCGGCCCGACGCCCAGCGCCTCAAGGATCCGGCCGACGCACGCCTCCGGCGAACAGGCGACGTCCACGGTGATCGCCTCCTCGTCCTGCGCCGGCGGCTGGAGCGTGGCGATCTGCGAGGTCAGCAGGCTCGGTGGCATGTAGTGGTCGGTCCGGGTCTCCATGCGGGCGCGGATCACCGCCTCGTCGCCGGCCAGGCGGACCAGGCGAACATCCGGCCGGTCGCCGATCAGGATGTCCCGGTAGCTGCGCTTGAGCGCCGAACAGGCGACGACCATGCCCTGACCGGAGGCCCGCCAGCGGTCGATATCGGCTGCGATAGCGGCCAGCCAGGGACCCCGGTCGGTGTCGTCCAGCGGCGTACCGGCCCGCATCTTGGCCACGTTCTCCGGCGGATGGTAGCTGTCGCCCTCGGCGTATCCCCAGCCAAGACGCTCGGCGAGCAGGGTGCCGATGGTCGTCTTGCCGACGCCGGACACGCCCATCATCACGATGACGACGGGCGCCGTTTCGGGCTTGTCCGGACTCACGATCCGCCCCACGCGGCGTGGTGGCTGCCCGGCCTGTCGATGCGTTCGAACGTATGGGCGCCGAACCGGTCGCGCAGTCCCTGCAGGAAGTCGGCGGGGACGCGGGCCCGGACCATGCCGTCGTGCCAGGCGAGCGCCGAGGTGAGGGCCGGAACCGCGTATCCGGCGCCGATCGCCGCCGCCGCAGTCCGCCGGAGGCCCGGCAGGGTCTCCGCCAGCTCCTGACGCAGTGCCGGAGCGGAAAGCGGATGCGCGCCGGGGCTCACCGTGGCGAAGGCGGCCGCCAGCCGGTCGAGCAGGGGCGAGCGGAGAATGCATCCGGCCCGCCAGACCCGGGCGACGGCGATCGGATCGACCGTCCAGCCGTCGCGGGCGTCGGCGGCTGCGATCAGCACGAAGCCCTGAAGGAAGGAGAGCAGGGTGGCGGCCCGCATCGCGGCTTCAAGGTCGTCGACGGCGATGTCGACGGCGCCTGGCGGATCGCCGGCCAGGGTGTGGCGCTCGTCTCGCGCGGCGGAGACCGCCCGGGCGAAGACCGCCTCGGCGATGGAGGGGGCGGCGACGCCGAGTTCCAACGCGGCGAGCGACGCCCAGCGCCCGGTCCCCTTCTGCCCGGCCCTGTCCACGACCTTGTCCAGCAGCGGTGCGCCGTCGGCGTCCCGGGTGCGGGCGACATCGCTGGCGATCTCGACCAGATAGCCGCCGCCCGGACCTCGGTTCCATGCGGCGAAGGCCGCGCCGATGGCGTCCACGTCCAGGTTCAGGCCGTGCCGCATCAGGTCGTAGGTCTCGACCAGAGCCTGCATCACGGCATATTCGATGCCGTTGTGGACGGTCTTTACGAAGTGCCCCGCCGCGCCGCCGCCGAGACGGTCGCAGCACGGTGTCCCGTCGGCCGCCCGGGCGGCGATCGCCTCGAGGGTGGGGGCGATGCGCGTCCAGGCATCCGGGTCGCCGCCGGCCATCAATGCCGGCCCGCGCCGCGCACCCTCTTCGCCGCCGGACACCCCAAGACCGATCAGGTGGATGCCGTCGGCGGCGAGATCAGCCTGGCGCCGGGCGGTGTCGGCGGCGTCGGTGTTGCCGCCGTCCACGATGGTATCGCCCGACGTGAGGTGGGGGCGCAGGGCGGCGATCACCGCATCAACCGCGCTCCCGGCCGTCACCATGAGGAGGACGGTCCTTGGGGCGTCGAGCCTCGCCGCCAGGTCGGCCGCATCGCTCGCCCAGTCGGTGGTCGCGGGGAGTTCGTCGCGGGCGCGGGCGGCGAGGGACCCGTCGCGCTCCCAGGCGACCAGGGGCACGCCGTGGTCGGCCAGGTTGAGGGCGAGGTTTCGACCCATGGTGCCGAGGCCGATGATCCCGAGGGGCATCGTCGTGTTCATGATCCGGGCTCCCCTATCCCAAGCTCTCTCGCCACGCGTCGCGGGCCTGGTAGGCCCAGTAGACCATCTGCGCGTACCAGGCGCCGATCGGTCCCCCCACCGGGGTGAGCCCGAACGGTTTGAACAGGGTCCAGCGGTCGTCCCCGTCGGCGATGGCGGAGGCGATCAGCTCGCCGCCCATGGTGCTCGTCGCCATCCCGTGCCCGCCATAGCCCTGGCTGTACCAGACGCCGGGACGCAGGCGTCCAATCTGCGGCATCTTGTGCGCTGCATAGCCCATGGTGCCGGGCCAGGCCACCTCGGCTTTTAGGTCGGAGAGCTGGGGGTACACCTTTTTCAGGTCGGCCATCATGACGTCGGCGAGATGCGCCGGATTGGTCCAGCGGCTGATCCGGCCGCCCCAGAGAATCCGCGTATCGGGCAGGGGGCGGTAGTAGTCGCTGGCGAAGCGGGTGTCGCCGACACCGTTCGGCAGGCCCATGACCTCCTGCAGCCGGTCGCCCACCGGTTCCGTGAGGACCACATAGGTGCCGATCGGCAGGGTCGCCGCCGAGAGCCGCGGGACCAGCCCCTCGATATAGCCCGAGCAGCAAATTACCACATGGTCCGCCCGGATGGTGCCGGTGTCGGTGTGCACCAGCTTCGGATCCCGTCCGAGCTCGATATGGCGCGCCGGCGTCGCCTCGAAGATCCTGGCGCCCGCCCTGGCGGCCAGTCTGGCGTTGCCGCGGGTGAAGTTGAGCGAATGAAAGGTGAAGCCCTTCGGCTTCCACATCGCCTCGTAGTAGCGCCGCGTGCGCCAGATCGAGCGGACCTTCTCGCGGTCCCAGACCTCGATGCCGGCGTCGGTCAGGTCGTTCAGCCAGTCCGCCTCGCGCCGGACCCCGTCGGCGTCGTCGAACCACGAGCAGGTGACCCGGCCGTCCACGATCGGCGCCACGCCTCCGGCGATGGTGTCCGCCCGCCGGCGCACCAGGGCGACCGCGTCCTCGCTCAGCCGGTAGAGCCGCAGGGCGTGCTCCTTGCCGACCCGCGCGATCAGATCGGAGAGGCCGCGGGAGAACCCGGCGCCGACGAAGCCACCGTTGCGGCCCGACGCGCCCCAGCCGATCCGCCGAGACTCGACCAGGGCAACGGAGCGGCCCCGCTCGGCCAGGCCGAGCGCCGTCGACACACCGGCCATGCCGCCGCCGACCACGCAGACCTCCACATCCAGATCCCCATCCAGGGGAGGGAATGGATCTCCGTCGTCGCGGGTCCGGCTGTAGTAGCTGTCGATATACCCGTCTGAACCGGTCCCGTCGGCCGCCATGATCACTCCTGTGCAATGCGGCGCGCAGTGTAGCCGGGAGTGTCGTGGCGATGAACGCCTGAGACGGCCAGACGGGCGATCAGGACCGGCCGGCATCGGCCTCGGGAAGGATGGGAGCGCGGGTCGGCCGCGCGGCCCCACGCGTGCCGGGCTCGGATCCGTCCGGGACCTCGATGTCGCCTGGATCCAGCGGCGCGCCGATCTCCACCCGTGGGTCGCCATCGCCGCGCGGCAGGGTCACCGTCGGTGCAAGCCCCGGAACAACGGCCGCCACCGGGCGGTCGAGCAGGTCCACCTCCGACAGGCCGAGCGCATCCCGGGGCCGCTGGCTGGTCATGACGATCCGGCCGGCGGTGTCGGTGGCGATGATCAGCATAGGGAAAGCCTCGAGGACCCGCTCCAGGCTGTGTACCGTGTCGTAGAGCGACGCCAGCGTAAGCTCCGACATGTAATGTTCAAGCGGTCAATAGATTCAGAATTATCGACAGATCTACATTTTGATTTTTGAACCGCAAGCGATTTCCCTAAAATAGTTTTAGATATGAGCCGTCGCGGCATTCGACCTTTGCCCTCGGCACCGATGGCCGTTGTAGCGGCCGGGCTTGCGCAGAAAGCATGGAGCCGTCCCGATGGAAGCGGACAGACAGAGCGGAACACTGGAGCGGCTCTCCCAGGAGGACCTGGACGGCCTCATCAAGCGGCACGCGCGCTTTCGCAACGGGCGCCTCGGGGGCGCGCGGGCGGTGCTCTCGTTCTTCGATCTCTCCTGGCTGGATTTTCGTGGTGCCGACCTGACGGATGCCGATCTGACCGGCGCCTGCCTGTCGCGTGCGTCGCTCGACGGCGTCACCCTGGATTATGCCTCCCTGTTCGCCGTCGATATGCGGGGGGCCGGTCTGGACGGGGCGAGCCTGGTCAAGACCGACCTGCGCGGCGCCTGTCTGCGCGGTGCACGGCTCGTCGGGGCCACGCTGATCGACGCCGACCTGCGCGAAAGCCGGCTGGCGGAGAGCGGCGAGGCCGACCGCGAATTGCACTGGATCGACATCGAGCCGGCGGTTGCGGAGCTTCATCAGGCGGACCTGGCGGGGGCGGATCTCAGCGGAGCGAAGATCTCCGGCGCGGTGTGCGTCAATGCGAACTTCTCCGATGCCATCCTGCGGGACACCAGCTTCGTGCGCTGCAACCTCACGGGCGCCAATCTCACCGGCGCCAACCTCGACGGGGCGGATCTGAGCTGGGCCGTCCTCGAAAAGGCAACGCTGCGCAACGCGGTCTTCACCCGCATCACGACCAATATGACCGAACTCGGCGGCGCGGATCTGACCGGCGCCCTGACCGATCGGCCGGCCGGTCGCACGGTGGAGGCCCTGGAGACACCGATCGACACGCTGCTGGACCGGCACGAGACGTGGGTCGCCTCCGGAAGCGTGCAGGGGGCGCAGCTCGATCTCTCGGCGATGGATGCGCGGGGGATTGAGGCGCTGGCGACCTATGATCTGACCGCGCTGGTGGCGGAACGGGCGATATTCTGTGCGATGGACCTGACGGGGGTGCGCATGGCGGCCGGGCGGTTGGCGGGAGCCGATCTGCGCTTCTCGGCGCTCGAGGGCTGCGACCTGCGCGGCGCCGATCTCACTGGGGCTCGGCTCCAGAACGCCCGACTGGCGGGAGCCACTCTGCGATCCCTCGTGACCGAGGCGGGGCGCGCCATCCCGACGCGCCTGAGCGGCGCCGATCTCCGCTTCGCGGATCTGCGGGGTGTCGATCTGCGAGGTGCGGACCTGAGGCGGGCCGATCTCTCTCACGCTGTTCTGGAGGGGGCTGATCTGCGCGGCGCCGATCTACGGGACGCCCGCCTGTTGGATCGCCCGCTTGTCGGGGCGCGCGTCGACGAGACCACGCGGCAGGAGCCGGACGAACGGCGAGGGGATCTCGATCGCGAGAGCTGAACCGGCAAGTGGAGTCGGAACTGAGCCTTCTTAGCGGGAAGCCGTGGCGGGCCGCGCCGTTCCCTCGATGGCCAGGGCCTCCGTGAGCGCGACCGGTGTGATCGGAGACCGGGCGAGGGCGTCGAGGGTGGCTCGCGTCGGTTCGGGGTGGACCTCGGCGACGGTAGCCGGGAGGGCCGCCTGGGTCGGGTCGGCAAGCAGCGCCAGGGCGAAGAGCCGCCCATCCTTGGCCGCCAGGTTCGATGGGTCGGCCTCGAGAACCGCGTCGTACAGGGCGAGGGCTTCAGCTGGCAGGTCGAGCTCGACCATCACATCGGCGAGGGCCTCGGAAGCAGCGGCGTTCCCGGGTTCGGCGTCGAGCGCAGCACCCAGGAGCGTTGCGGCCTGATCGACGGCCCCGAGCCGCGCCGCCAGACGCCCCCAGCGGATCAACGGAGCGCTCTCGACCGGAGCCGCTTCGTGCGCCCGCTTGTAGAAGTCGACGGCTGCGCGGTTGTCGCCCCTATCCTCGGCCTCTCGGGCCAGGGCGAGGAGATCACGGGCGCTGCTCTCATCGGCCGACGCGACCGATCGGACCCCGTCGGCGGCGATCAGTGCCAGCGCCAGAAACCCCGCGAACAGAAAAACCCGATACATGCCAACACAGCCCCGATTCGGTCGCCGAAGGGCGAGTCGATTCCGATGAATTAAAGGCAATTCTATATTATCACCTTTCATTCTGTAATCTAAATACGAAAAAGTTAACTAATCCTTACCTGCCGAATAGGCGAGTCGGCGATCCAGATCCTGGAGATGCGCGACAGGCTCCCCTGGCCGGCGCTCGGCGTCGCCGGAACCGGCTCGTATTCGGCCGTCTGGAGTGCGTGCTCTCCGACGAAAAGGCGTGTCAGGCCAGCTTGCGCCGGCCCGTGTCGTCGGCGCCGTCGTAGAGGATGCCCTCGCGCCGCCGGAAAGCGTCGGCACCGCGCGCCATATCGGCTGCCGAGAACCCGCCTTCCGGCCGGTCGCAGAGCTCGAAATGGCCGAACCGGTCCTCGCCGCGCGCCAGCACGGTCAGGGTTTTGACCCCCGAGGTCTGGCGCATGCTCGGCTTGATGTAGCGGATCGCGAGCCCTATCCGGCGATCGTCCGAGGCGTTTGGGTGAGAGGCGTGGAAAATCCGGCCGTGATGCAGGGACATCTCGCCCGGCTGGAGAGCCACGTCTATCGCGTCCTCGTCGCGGACATCGACGGCGATCTCCTGCCCGCGGGTCAGCAGGTTGTCCGGGTCGAACGTGTCCTTGTGCGGGACGATTTGCTGGGTGTGGCTGCCGGGCACGAACCGCATGCAGCCGCTCTCCACCGTCGCCGGCGACAGCGCCACCCACGCGGTGACCTTGTCCGCCTCGTCGAGACCCCAATAGGTCAGATCCTGATGCCAGGAGACGAAGCTCTTCGTCCGCGGCTCCTTCGTGAAGAACGAACAGCCCCAGACCAGCAGGTCCTCGCCCAGGATCTCCGAGACCGGTCCCGTGATCGCCGGATCGCGCACGGCGTCGAAGAACTCGGGCAGCATCAGGTGCGGCAGGCCGGTGGCCATCGATTTCGCCCGGTCGTCCGGTGCCCCGGCCTCGGCCGCCTCCAGGACCCCGCGGAGGCCGGCGGCGCGCGCGTCGGATAGGACACGGATCGGGAAGGCGTATCCGTCGCGGGCGAACGCCTGGGCGAGCGGGGTCGAAGCGCGGGCGGTCTCGGACGTCACAGCCATGGTCTCCTCCTTGTCGGTCCGCGTTTCCGGGCCCGGGCGGTTTCGAGGCCGATCGGTTCCCAGCCGGGGACGCATTGGTTGGTACTCGATACAGTAGCGTTGGGCGGTCGCGATGCGCGAGCTCCCTTGTCGTGCGGTCGCCGTGACGGACCGCGAAATCCGTTGCGTTCCGCCGCGGGCATCGGCACTACAACGTCAGTCACTCGGCCACTGCCGCCGCAATCCGGCACGGCCATCCCGACCTCTTTCCGATCACCGGCGCCAGGCGACGCGAATAGAATGAACGTTTTCAATTGGATGAAAGACGAAATTAAGGCGAAGCTGGAGGCTATGTCCGGTGCCGGCGGGTGGCCGGACGGCCTGCCCTTCGACCGCGTCACCGCCGAGCCGCCGCGCGATCCGTCCCACGGAGACATTGCGACAAACGCTGCGATGGTCCTGGCCAAGCCGGTGGGAACGAAGCCGCGCGCCATCGCCGACCCGCTTGCCGCGGCCCTTCTTGAACTGGACGCGGTCGAGAGCGTGGAGGTCGCCGGCCCCGGCTTCATCAACATCCGCCTGTCCGCCGACATCTGGCTGGCGCAGGTCGGGGCGATCCTCGAGGCCGGTGCGGGATACGGCGCGTCGGGCATGGGCGCGGGCCGCCGGGTGAATGTCGAGTACGTGTCGGCCAATCCCACCGGGCCGCTTCACGCGGCGCATGCCCGCGGGGCGGTGTTCGGCGACGCGCTGGCGGCGCTGCTGGAGAAGGCGGGGTTCGAGGTCGGGCGCGAGTACTACATCAACGACGCCGGCGCCCAGGTCGATACCTTGGCCCGTTCGGCTCACCTGCGCTACCGCGAGGCGCTGGGCGAGACCGTGACGATCCCGGAGGGGCACTACCCCGGCGAGTACCTGAAGGACGTGGGCAAGGCGCTTGCGGAGCGGGACGGCGACAAATGGCTGAGCCAGCCCGAGGAGGCCTGGCTCGAGCCGGTGCGCAGCTTCGCCATCGACCTCATGATGGCCGATATCGAGAAGGATCTGATCGCCCTCGGCATCCGCATGGATCGGTTCTCCTCGGAGCGTGCCCTAGTCGAGGATCGGGCTGTCGATCGGGTCCTGGCGAAGCTGGAAGCCGACGGTCTGGTCTATACCGGCGTGCTGGAGCCGCCCAAGGGCAAGACACCGGAGGACTGGGAGCCGCGGCCGCAGCTTTTGTTCAAGGCGACGGCGTTCGGTGATGACGTGGACCGGCCGCTCAAGAAGTCGGACGGGTCCTGGACCTACTTCTCGAACGATATCGCCTACCATCTGGACAAGCTCGAGCGCGGCTTCCCAGAGATGATCGACGTCTGGGGCGCCGACCACGGCGGCTATGTGAAGCGCATGAAGGCGGCGGTGACGGCGATCACCGGCGGGAAGGGCGATCTGGACGTCAAGCTCTGCCAGCTCGTGCACCTGTTCGACGGCGGCAAACCGGTGCGCATGTCGAAGCGGGCGGGCACCTTCGTGACGCTCTCCGACGTGCTCGATGCGGTCGGCCCGGACGTGCTCCGGTTCATCATGCTGACCCGGCGGAACGACCAGACGCTGGAGTTCGATTACCAGAAGGTCAGCGAGCAAAGTCGCGACAATCCCGTGTTCTACGTTCAGTACGCCCACGCCCGCGCGTGCTCGGTGATTCGCAACGCCACCGAGACGATCGGCGAGAACGAGCTCTCGGATGCCGCGCTGTCCAAGGCTTCCGTGGCTTCCTTGACCGATCATGATGAGATTGGTCTGATCAAACTGCTCGCGGGCTGGCCGCGTGTCGTGGAAAGTGCGGCGGAGGCGCATGAGCCGCATCGCGTCGCGTTCTATCTCGGAGACGTGGCGGCCGCGTTCCACGGTCTGTGGAACAAGGGCAGGGAAGACGCCCGGCTGCGCTTCATCCTGGACGACGACCGCGAGACGACCCTGGCCCGCATGGCCCTGGTGCGGGCGACCGCAACGGTGATCGCGTCGGGTCTCGGGGTGATGGGCGTCACGCCGGTGGAGGAGCTGAGGGAATGAGCCAAGACGGCGACGGCCTGCAGGCGGACGCGATCGATCGTCCCGGTCCCCCGCCGGAACTGCGCGATCCGCCGCGCCGCTCCCGGGCGCTGGGAGCCTTCCTGGCAACCTTCGCGCTGGCGGCGTTCGCCGGCGTGGTCTGGTACGCCTATGACCGTGGGCTCCAGGCCGGCAGCGAGGCGACCGCGCCGCTGATCCAGTCCGACCCGTCACCGATCAAGGTGCGCCCGGAACAGCCAGGTGGGCTCGACGTGCCGAACCAGGACAAGATGGTCTACGGCGCGCTCCGCCCGGACCAGAACGGCGGAGAGACCGTCGAGCGGCTGCTGCCGCCGCCGGAAACGCCGGTCGAGCCACCGCAGCCCGCGCCCCCGCCCATATCGCAGGAGCCGGTAGCGCAGGAACCGGCTTCACAGCCTTCAGCGGAGACCGAGGATCGTGGCGCGCCCGCCGCCGACGGCACCGCGACGGTCCCGATCCCGGCCCGCACCCCGCAGCCCGTGCCGGGCGCCGGCCCGGCGACGGCGCCGGAAGCCGATCCCGCCCCGACCACGGATCGGGCCGAGGCGACGGCACCGCCGCCGCCACCGCCGCCCGCCCCGCAGGCTCAGGAAAACGATATTCCGCCGGCCAGAGCGCCCGAACCGGCCCGGTCGCCGGAGCCGGAACCGCAGGTCGCCGCCGCGCCACCGCCGGCCCCTGAGCCGCAGCCCATACCGCAACCCACCCCCCAGCCTGCGCCGAGGCCTGAACCTGCCGTGCAGCCCGAGCCGGCGGCGCAACCCTCCGCGCAATCCTCGCCGCAGCCGGCGGCAACACCGCCATCAGGACGGTTCCGCGTGCAGCTTGGCGCGTTCCGGGACGAGGCCGCGGCACGGCGCGAATGGGACCGTCTGAGCCGCCGCTATCCTGATGTGCTGTCGGGGCTGACCCTGCGCATCCAGCAGGTCGATCTCGGCGCCGGCAAGGGGGTCTTTCATCGGATCCAAGGCGGTATGCTGAGCGAGGCGGCGGCCGAGCAGGCCTGCGCCACACTCAAGTCCCGCAATCAGGCCTGCCTCCTGGTCCGCCCGTAGGATGAGCCGCGCGATCGTTTTCGGCTGTGCCGGGCCGGTGCTGGGCGACGAGGAGCGGGCGTTCTTCCGCGCCGTCGATCCCTACGGCTTCATCCTGTTCGCCCGCAACATCGAGACCCGCGACCAGGTGCGCGCGCTGGTTGACGACCTGCGCGGCTGCGTCAGCCACCCGCACGCGCCGGTCCTGATCGATCAGGAAGGCGGACGGGTGCGGCGGATGCGGCCGCCGCAGTGGCGCGACTACGCGGCCCCGGGGCTCTTCGCGGCCGCTTATGCGGACCGGCCGGAGCAGGCACTGGAGGCCTTCTCCCTGTCCGCCGAGCTGATGGCCGCAGACCTGTTCCGGCTCGGCATCGACGTGGACTGCGTTCCGATGCTGGACGTCAAGCAGCCGGACTCGGACGCCCAGGTGATCGGCGACCGGGCGCTGGGCGACGATGCCGCCACCGTGATCCGGCTGGGCGAGACCCTGCTGGCCGCGGTCGAGCGGGCAGGGGTCTGCGGCGTCATCAAGCACCTGCCGGGCCACGGCCGCTCGCTGGTGGACAGCCACGCCGACCTGCCGCGGATCGACGCCGCGCCGGAGGAGCTGGGGGCGGTGGACTATGCGCCGTTCCGGCATTTTGCCGACCGGGTGCCTTACGGGATGACCGGACACCTGCTGTTCACCCGGATCGACCCAGACCGGCCCTCGACCCTGTCACCCCGGGTGGTGCAGGACGTCATCCGCGGCGCGATCGGGTTCGACGGCCTGCTGTTCACCGACGACATCTCCATGGGCGCGCTTTCCGACGCCAGGGGCGGCGGCCCGATCGGCGACCGGTCCCGCCGGTCGATCGAGGCCGGATGCGACGTGCTCCTGCACTGCAACGGCGACATGACGGAGATGCGCGCCGTGGCGGACGCGGTCGGAGACATGACCCCGGATGCCGCGCGGCGGGCGGCGGCGGCGGACGCGTACCGGTCGTCCCTCGCGGCTACGGCCGGCGCGGGACTGGGCGCCGCCGAGGAGGCCGACAAGGAGCGGCGGCTCGCGTCTCTTATGAAGGACCTGCGTCCATGATGTCCGACCTCGACATCAACAGTTTCTTCCTTAACGCCTCGATCTGGGCGCTGCCGGTGCTTCTGGCGATCACCCTGCACGAGGCCGCGCATGGCTGGGCCGCGGCGAAGCTGGGCGATCCGACGGCCCGCCTCATGGGACGGGTCACGCTGAACCCGTTCGCCCATGTCGACCTCGTCGGCACGGTCATCATTCCGCTGGCGCTGCTGCTGATGAACGCGCCGTTCTTGTTCGGCTACGCCAAGCCGGTGCCGGTCAACTTCTCACGGCTGCGAAACCCGCGCCGGGACATGGCCCTGGTGGCGCTCGCGGGGCCGGCCTCCAACATCCTGCTCGCCGTCATCGGGGCGCTGGCGTTTCACCTCATCCCCGTCCTGCCGGACGTGGTGACGGAGTGGGGCGCGGAGATGCTGCAGCGGCTGGTCCTGCTGAACCTGATCCTGGCGGTGTTCAACATGCTGCCGATGCCGCCGCTGGATGGCGGGCGGATCCTGGTGGCGATCCTGCCGGACTGGGCGGCCTGGAAAGTGGCCCGTCTCGAGCGGGCGGGGCTGTTCATCGTCATCGGCGTGCTGTTCCTGCTGCCCTACCTGGCGGCGCAACTGGGGTATAGTCTCAACGTCGCCGGCGTTCTGATCTGGGCACCGGTCGACTTCCTGATGTCGGTGATCGCGACGCTGACCGGTCACTGACCCCCCCACGGAGGAGGGAACGCGTCCCCTTGGCGACGACCGAGCCTTTCGAGAGTCCGGAGCCGGAATACCGCCGTCCCGAGCCGGTGCAGCTCTCGCTGTTCCTCAATCTCGACGGGTTCGAGGGGCCGATCGACGTGCTGCTCACCCTGGCGCGCGACCAGAAGGTCGACCTGCACCAGATCTCGATCCTGGCCCTTGCCGAGCAGTATCTGCAGTTCGTCCAGCAGGCCCAGACCCTGAACCTGGAGCTGGCAGCCGACTACCTCGTGATGGCGGCCTGGCTCGCCTATCTCAAGTCGCGTCTGCTGCTGCCGCCGGACGAGAGCGACGAGGAGGAGATGGACCCGGCCGCGCTGGCCGAGGCGCTGCGCTTCCAGCTCCAGCGCCTTGAGGCGATGCAGGACGCGGGGCGACGGCTGATGGGGCGGGCGCAGCTCGGCGTCGATGTGTTCCCGCGCGGTGCGCCGGAGAACGTGTCCGCCCGATTCCGCTCGGTCTACGACGTGACGCTGTACGACCTGCTGCGCGGCTACGGCGATCAGCATGCGCGCAAGCAGCATCAGACCCTGCGCATCGCCGCCACCGACCTCTACGCGGTGGAGGACGCGGTCGACCGGCTCCAGGGCTTCATCGGCCGTGTCCCGAAATGGCGGATGCTGTTCACCTTCCTGCCGGAGGGGCTGCGCGGGTCGCTGCTGATCCGTTCGGCGATGGCGTCCCACCTGGTCGCCGGGCTTCAGCTTGCCAAGGATGGCGCCGCCGAGCTGCGTCAGGACGAGACCTTCGGGCCGATCTGGCTGCGGTCGGCGGATGCGCGGAAGGAGGCGGACGGATGAGCGGCATGACCGGCGAGAAAACCGAGGCGGAGCTGCCTGACCTTCTGGTCGACCCGGCGGAGCGCACCCGCTGGCTGCGTTTCGTCGAGGCGCTGCTGTTCGCCAGCGCCGATCCCGTCGACGAGTCCGACCTGCGCCGGCGGGTGCCGGAGGATATCGATGTCGGCGGCCTGCTGGCGGAACTGGCCGAGCATTATGCCGAGCGTGGGGTGGTGCTGAACCGCTCCGGCAGCCGGTGGGCGTTCCGGACCGCGGTCGACCTCGGCCCGATGCTCCGACACGAACGCCCTCAGCGCCGCAAGCTGTCGCGCGCGGCGATTGAGACCCTGGCCATCATCGCCTATCACCAGCCGACCACCCGGGCGGAGATCGAGGAGATCCGCGGGGTCGCGCTGTCGAAAGGAACGATCGACACCTTGCTGGAGGCGGGCTGGATCACGCCACGCGGTCGGCGCGAAACCCCGGGACGGCCGCTGCAGTGGGGAACGACGAACGGCTTCCTCGATCATTTCGGCCTGGACTCGCTGAAGGAACTGCCGGGCGTGGAGGAACTGCGGGCGGCGGGTCTTCTCGACCGGCGGAGCGGAGCGACCAGCATCGCCATGCAGCAGGAGGACCTTGACGAGGAGGAGGACGAGGACGACGAGATCCAGCTCGACTTCCTCCCGGACACCAACGACCCGGACGCCGGCGACCAGCCCTGAGGCGCCGCCAGATCGTTTTGCCTGCGTCCCGCTGTCGCCCCGGCGCCTGCGCCGCCTTGTAGCCGCCGCAGACGGTGTGTATCTCACAGCCATGACAATGACCGACATCAGTCCGCGTCCCGCTGCGGCATCTGTCCCGCCGGCGCTCGCGATGACCGGAATCCGCCACGCCTACGGGAACATCGTGGCGGTGGACGGCGTTGACGTGTCCGTGGCGGCCGGCGAGGTGGTCTGTCTCCTGGGGCCGTCGGGGTGCGGCAAGACCACGGTGCTCCGCCTCGCCGCCGGCCTTGAGGAGCTTCAGGAGGGCGAGGTTTCTCTCGATGGAACGCCTGTCGCCGGGCACGGCGTCAACCTGCCGCCCGAGCAGCGCGGCGTCGGTCTGGTCTTCCAGGACTACGCCCTGTTTCCCCATCTGGACGTCATGGGAAACGTCACCTTCGGCCTTACGGCCTGGCCGGCGGCGGATCGCGTGCGCCGGGGCCGGGAGGTCCTCGCCCTTGTCGGCCTCGACGACCTGGCCGCTTCGTATCCGCATGAGCTGTCGGGCGGTCAGCAGCAGCGGGTGGCCCTGGCCCGCGCCCTGGCCCCGAAACCGCGGGTGGTCCTGCTCGACGAGCCCTATTCGGGGCTGGATGCGCGGCTGCGGGATCGGGTGCGGGACGAGGTGCTGCACATCCTGAAGTCCAGCGGGTCGGCCTGCCTCATGGTAACCCACGATTCGGAGGAGGCCATGTTCATGGCCGACCGTATCGCGGTCATGCGCGATGGCCGGATCGTCCAGCAGGGCAGCCCGGCGGATCTCTACTGCGCGCCGTCCGACGCGTTCGTCGCCGCCTTCTTCGGCGACGTGAACCAGATCGACGGCCGGGTTCTCGGCGGCCATGTCGACACGCCGCTCGGCCCGGTGCCGGCCGAAGGATTCCAGGACGGGGAGAGCGTATGTGTCGTGGTGCGTCCGGAGGCGGTGCATCTGGAGGCGCTGACGGACGGTGCGGCGGGACGTCCGTCCGGCGAAGTCGAGCAGTCCCGGCTTTTGGGCCGAACCAGCCTTGTCCATCTGACGCTGCGGTGGCAGGGAGACCGGCTCGGCGAGACGCTGCATCTGCATGCGCGGATGCCCGGCGTCTATCTGCCGCGGCCGGGAGCTGAGGTCCGGGTTTCGGTCGATGCCGCTCAAACCTTTGTCTTTGCGGCCCCCGACCCCAAATGAAAGGGGCGGCGCGAGTGCGTTGCCGCCGCTGGGGTTGGTCGTGTATGGTCCGCCCGAAATCATGGGCATGATCTGGCCGCAATCGCCCGGTACGGTCGGAGAATCATCGCTGACTCGAATGTTTGGAGTGTTTCATGGGTAGCTTCAGCATCTGGCACTGGCTCGTTGTTCTGGCCGTCGTGCTTCTGCTGTTCGGCGGAAAAGGCAAGATCTCCAGCCTGATGGGGGACTTCGGCAAGGGCCTGAAGAACTTCAAGCAGGGCATGAAGTCCGAGGACGAGGAGGCGGAGACCGCCAACAAGTCGGTCGCCGACGAGAGCGGCGAGAAGCAGGACGTCGACAAGACGACCAATCAGACCGCGAAGAGCTGATCCCCCTTCGGAGCACCGCCCCACGGGGCGGGCTTCGGGCATAAGCGGGCGCAGCGAGGGCCGCCATGTTCGACCTTGGATGGCAGGAGTTTCTCCTGGTCGCCATCATCACCGTGATCGTGGTGGGCCCGAAGGACCTGCCGCGCGTCGTCCGTTCGGTCAGCCAGTTCGTGCGCAAGGCGCGATCCATGGCGCGCGAATTCCAGAGCAGTCTGGAAGAGGTGGCGAGGGAAGCGGAACTCGACGACGTGCGCCGTGAGGTTCAGTCGATGTCGAAGGATGGCATCGGCAAGAGCATCGAAAAACAGATCGATCCGGACGGCTCCATGCGCGAGAGCGTCGAAGGCGCCCGCAAGGCCGCCAATGCGGAGGAGATCGAGGCGGAGATGAAGAGCCTCGAGAAGGATACGCGGGACGTCGCCTCGCGCGCGCCCTCCGCTCCGCCGGTGGAGACCGCAGACGACTACGCCGCCAAGTCCGTGGGCGGAACGACCGAGCAAGCCTCCAGCACGGACACCGACACAAAGACCGAAACCGCTGCGGGGACGACCGCGCCGGCGGATCCCGAGGACACGCGGCCGGCCGCTGGCGCCGCGACAGGGCACGCGAACTCGGGGCAGGGCTGAACCATGGCCGACAGCACGAAAGATCCCGACTCCGAGCTCGAGGGCGGCAAGATGCCGCTGCTGGACCATCTGGTCGAGCTGCGTACCCGTCTGGTCTACGCGGTTGCGGCGTTCATCGTCTGCTTCTTCATCGGCTACGGGTTGGCCGAACACATTTTCGATTTTCTGGTCGAGCCGCTGCGTCAGATGTGGGCGGGCGAGGAAGGGCGGCGGTTGATCTACACCGCGCTGCACGAGGCGTTTTTCACCTACATCAAGGTCGGCTTCTTCTTCGCCGCCTGCATTTCGTTCCCGATCGTGTCGGCACAGGTCTGGCTGTTCATCGCCCCGGGCCTCTACAAGAACGAGCGCAAGGCGCTGCTGCCGTTCCTGGTGGCGACCCCGATCATGTTCCTGCTCGGCGCGGCGATGGTCTACTACATCGTCATCCCGCTGGCCTGGGAGTTCTTCGCGAGCTTCGAGACGTCCGGCGCCGGCGGCAATCTCGCCATGACGCTGGAGCCGAAGGTCGACCAGTACCTGTCTCTGGTGATGCGCCTGATCTTCGCCTTCGGCGTCGCGTTCGAGCTCCCGGTGCTGCTGGTCCTGCTTGCGAAGGTCGGCATCGTCGGTGCCGATGGCCTGCGCTCGAAGCGGAAATATGCGATTGTGGTCGCCTTCGTCGCAGCGGCGATTCTCACGCCGCCCGATGTGATCAGCCAGGTGCTGCTGGCCCTGCCGATCATCGCCCTCTACGAGATCTCGATCCTCATCGCGCAGTTCATCGAGAAGAAGCGCGAGGAAGAGGCGGCGGCCGAGGACTCCTGATCGCCGCCTCGGCGGGCGCAAGGCTCACTGGACCGTTTCGGGTGGCGTCGATATAACCGCCGCACCCGAAACCAGCCCGCAGAGTCGGTCATGCACGACATCCGCAGCATCCGCGACGACGCCGCCGCCTTCGACAGAGGCCTCGCCCGCCGGGGCGTGGCGCCGTCCGCCGCCGCCATTCTGGCCAAGGATGCGGAGTGGCGCTCCGTGACGGGCGAGCTGCAGGCCGCGCAGCAGCGCCGCAACGAAGCCTCCAAGCAAATCGGTATCGCCAAGCGCAACGGTGAGGATGCCGGCGCGCTGATGGCCGAGGTCGCCGAACTGAAGGACCGGATGGGCGAGCTCGAGGAGGCCGAACGCGCCCTTGCCGCCGCCGTCGAGGAGATGCTGGCAACCCTGCCGAACACCCCGGCGGACGACGTGCCGGAAGGCGCCGACGAGAGCGCCAACGCGCTGGTGCGGGAGGTCGGGACGCCGAAGACCTTCGACTTCCCAGCCAAGGATCACGTCGCGCTCGGCGAAGGCCTCGGCATGATGGACTTCGAGCTTGGAGCGAAGTTGGCCGGCTCGCGGTTCGTGGTGCTGAAGAGCGACCTCGCCCGGCTCGAGCGGGCGATCGCGTCCTTCATGCTCGACATCCATACGGGCGAGTTCGGCTACACCGAGGTCATTCCGCCCTTCATGGTGCGCGACGCTGCCGCGTTCGGCACGGGTCAGCTCCCGAAGTTCTCGGAGGACCTGTTCCAGACGACGGACGGGCACTGGCTGATCCCGACGGCCGAGGTGCCGCTGACGAATCTTGTCGCCGATGCCATCGTCGATGAGGAAGAGCTGCCGCTGCGGTTCACCGCCTACACGCCGTGCTTCCGCTCGGAGGCCGGAGCGGCGGGGCGCGACACCCGGGGCATGATCCGCCAGCACCAGTTTACCAAGGTCGAGCTTGTCTCCATCGTCCATCCGGACAGGTCGGACGAGGAGCTTGAGCGGATGACGACCTGTGCCGAGACGGTCCTGCAGCGCCTCGGATTGGCCTATCGGGTCATGAAGCTGTCGACCGGCGATATGGGCTTCACGGCGCGGCGCACCTACGACCTGGAGGTCTGGCTGCCGGGCCAGGACGACGGCAAGGGGCAGTATCGGGAGATCTCGTCCTGCTCGACCTGCGGCCCGTTCCAGGCGCGGCGGATGAAGGGCCGGTTCCGGCCCAAGGGCGAGCGGCGGACCGAGTTCGTCCATACCCTGAACGGCTCCGGCCTTGCCATCGGCCGGACCATGATCGCCCTGCTCGAGACCTATCAGGAGGCGGACGGCTCGATCGCCATTCCCGATGCCCTGAAGCCGTATTTCGGCCGCGACCGGATCGAGCCGTCGGCATGAGCAACAGACCCGTCGCCCTGGAAGACGCCCGGATCCTCGTCACCAACGACGACGGCTATTCGGCCGCCGGCATTGCCGTGCTCACCCGGATCGCCCGGACCTTCTCCGACGACGTCTGGGTCGTCGCGCCCGAGACCAACCAGAGCGGGACGGGGCACTCCCTGACCCTGCAGCGCCCGCTGCGGCTGCGGCAGATCGAGGAGCGGCGCTACGCGGTCGACGGCACGCCGACCGACTGCGTGCTGCTGGCCGTCAACGAAGTGATGAAGGACCGCCGTCCCGCGCTCGTGCTCTCGGGGGTGAACCAGGGCTACAACCTGGCCGAGGACGTGCGCTACTCGGGCACGATCTCGGCGGCGATGGAGGGCATGATGCTCGGTATCCCGTCGATCGCCCTCAGCCAGTTCGTGCCGCCCGACGGCAAGGCGCCGTGGGACACCGCCGAGACCCACGCGCCGGACCTGATCCGCAGGCTGTGCAGCGGCGGTTGGCCGGCGGACACGGTCATCAGCGTCAACTTCCCGGCCTGCGGCCCGGATGCCGTTACCGGCGTGCGGGCCACGGCGCAGGGCCGGCAGAAGACCGGGGACGAGATCGTGCGCGGCACCGACCCGCGCGGGCGGGCCTATTTCTGGGTCGGCGCCATGCGCAAGAACGGGGATGCGGAGCCGGGCAGCGACATCGCTGCGGTGGCGGAGAACGCGATCTCGGTGACGCCCGTCGGCCTCGACGCCACGGACCGCCGGGCGCTGGAGGACCTCAAGGGAGCCTTTGGGTGAGCCACGACGAGGCCCGCAAGATCCGGCTCATCATGGGCCTGCGGCGTGCGGGTATCACGGACTCGCGGGTTCTCGGGGCGCTGGAGCGGGTTCCGCGGGAACTGTTCGTGGATCCTGCCTTTCTCGACCAGGCGTGGGAGGATCGGGCGTTGCCCATCGCCCAGGGCCAGACCATCAGCCAACCCTTCATCGTCGCCTTCATGACCCAGGCCTTGGAATTGACCGATCGCACGAAGGTGCTCGAGATTGGCACCGGGTCCGGGTATCAGGCCGCCGTTCTGGCGAAGGTGGCGCGGCGGGTCTACACGGTCGAGCGGCACCGGGAACTCATGGCGACCGCCGAGGAGCGGTTCGCCCGCATGAAGCTGACCAACATCCACACCCGCGTCGGCGACGGCTGGAAAGGCTGGCCGGAACAGGCGCCGTTCCAGGCCATCATCGTCACCGCGGCGGCATCGGAAGTCCCGCCGGCCCTGCTCGAACAGCTCGGCGAAGGCGGGCGTCTCGTCATTCCGGTGGGGCGGTCCTCGGACGTGCAGAAGCTGGTGCGCTACCGGCGGACCGCCGACGGGATCGTCGAGGAGCCGCTTCTCGACGTCCGCTTCGTGCCGCTCGTGCCGGGCGACGTGAAGCCCGCCGCATCGCAGTAGGTCTTGGCAGGATAAGGAAAGAACGCCCGGAACCGTTGATCACACCCAGCGTTAAACAGATCCGGGAGCGTGCGGAATTCATTGAACGAATCGGTCATTCGGGCGATAAGGACGCTGTGACGGGATACCGTACCGGCCCTGACCTCGGAGGGGGTGACGTGAAGCGGGCAGTTCTCATCGCCCTTGTCGGTCTGCTGATGGCGGGATGCGCCGTGAGTTCGCCGCCGCGCTCTGTCGGCGGGCAGGGCGCCGCGGCCGTACCGGCCGGCGGTATCGTGATCGTCCGCCCGGGCGACAACGTCTACAAGCTGTCCCAGCGCTACGGCGTCAGCCCGCGGGGGATCATCGACGCCAACGGCCTGCGTCCTCCCTATCTGTTGCGCCCCGGCGATCGCCTGCGGATTCCGGGAAGCCCCGTTCACGTGGTGCGGTCCGGCGATACCGTGTCGGAGATCGCCGAGCAGTACGGCGTTTCCATGCGCTCCCTGGTCGTCGCCAACGATCTGCGCCCGCCCTACCTGATTCGGGTCGGCGAGAGGCTGCGGCTGCCCGGCGCCGTCGCCGAGCCCGTCAGGTCGGGAACCCAGGTCGCCGCTCGGTCACCGAAAACCGTCCCCGAGCCGTCTGGCACCGCCCGTACCACGTCGGAAGCGGTTTCCGGAGCCGGCGGCGTCCGGACCCGCGGATCGACCGGTGCCGCCTCCGGCAAGCCGTGGAGCGGCGGCGGACAGCTTCATTTTCCGGTGACCCGAAGCGCCTCCCAATCCGACCCCGCAACCTCCGCAGCCGGCGCACCGCTGCCTCAGGCGCGACCTCAGGAGATCGTCCAGGCCCCCGCGGCGCGTGTGGAGCGGCCGAGGGTCGCGACCAGACCGGCCACGGTCACCCCGGCGCGTGCGGTCTCGCTGACGCCGCCGTCGCGCGCGGGACGGGGGTTCACCTGGCCGGTCAAGGGACGGGTGGTCTCGGGTTTCGGCCCGCGGGAAGGCGGACTGCACAACGACGGCATCAATATCCTGGCCCCGGCCGGCTCCGAGGTCCGGGCGGCGGAGAACGGCATCGTGGTCTATGCAGGAAACGAACTGCGCGGCTTCGGCAACCTCCTGCTGGTCAAGCACGAGGGCGGCTATACCACCGCCTACGCCCATGCCGAGAGGCTGCTGGTAAACCGCGGCGACCAGGTCCGGCGCGGTCAGGTGATTGCGACGGTCGGGCAGACCGGCAACGTCTCCGAACCGCAGTTGCATTTCGAGATCCGCAAGGGCCCGCGCCCGGTCGATCCGCGCAAGGAGCTGCCGCCGGCGCAGGTCTCGGCACTGCCGGCCAACAGCCTCCATCCAAACGGTGGTTGAGCGGAGATGCCGTTGTTCAAAATGCTTCGGAATGCGGTTTCGCCGAGCGCTGTGGAGACAGCCCGGTCCGCCATAGGCGCAATCGCGGATCGGACGGAGGGAAAGTTCAGCTTCGACTCCAGGGCCGTTCTTTCCGAGGAACGGCGTCTGCTGCTTGAGGTTCTCGACGATTTCCTTAAGGGACCGGTGCCTGAGATATTTCGAGCGCAGCATGGCGTGGCCCCTGCGGTGTGTCTGTCGATCACATCGGTACGACGCCAAAAGCACGACGATACGAAGCAACTGGTCGGTTGGCATCTCGATCTCAATTTTGCGGGTGATTTCAATCCTTTTCTGATTGCATGGACCGCAGTCGAGGATGTCGGAGAAGCGAGGGCAGCACTCGACGTCTGCGTCCCCAGAGATGCAACGCTCGATCTCGATCTGCTGTTGCGGGAACTCGATCGAAGATCAACGACTGGGGCCGCAAAGGCATTCAGCACCGCGGAAATAAACGCGTTTCTGGGAGAGGACAAATGGTCTTCCAGATCGATCGTCGCACCGGCGGGCTCCGCTGCGGTGTTCGACCAGATGATTCTGCATCGTACTCAGCATTTGGAGACGGCTACGCTGGACCGTCACTCCATTGAGTTTCGAATGGTGGATCTCAATAGGCTTCCAGCTTACCTGCGCCATCAGAGCGCATTCTATGCGCGTTTATCCGAGCATCGCGTTCTCGAGATCCTTCTTATCAGCGACGGCAAACGGCAACCGATGTCGGTCGAACAGTTCCTGACGCTCGGACAGGGTAGCCAATGACGCCAGACGAGTTCCGCCGCCACGCCCACGCCATGGTCGACTGGATGGCCGATTTCCTCGACGGCGTGGAGCGGTATCCGGTCCGGGCCCAGACCGCGCCGGGCGAGATCGCCGCGCGGCTGCCGGAGGGACCGCCGGAGTGCGGCGAGGCGATGGAGACGATCTTCGCCGATTTCGAACGTGACGTTCTGCCAGGCGTCACCCATTGGCAGCATCCGCGCTTCTTCGCCTATTTCCCGGCGAATTCGAGCCCGCCGTCCGTTCTTGCGGAGATGCTGACCGCCACGCTCGGCGCCCAGTGCATGCTGTGGCAGACCAGCCCGGCGGCGACCGAGATGGAGACCAAGGTCCTCGACTGGCTGCGGCAGATGGTCGGCATGCCCGAGGGGTTCACCGGCGTCATCCAGGACAGCGCCTCCAGCGCAATTCTGGCGGCCGTCCTGACGGCACGGGAGCGGGCGACCGGCTGGGGCGCGAACGCCGAGGGGCTGCGGGCGCAGCCGCCGCTGGCGGTCTACACCTCCGAGCAGACCCATTCGGCCACGGAAAAGAACGTGAAGATCGCCGGCCTCGGCCTCGCCGGATTCCGGAAGATCCCGGTGGACGACGCGTTCCGCCTGCGGGTGGACGCGCTCGCGGCGGCGATCGAGGCGGATCTCGCCGCCGGTATCCGACCGGCCTGCGTGGTCGCCTCGATCGGCGGCACCGGCGTTGGAGCGGTCGATCCGTTGCGGGAGATCGGCGAGCTGTGCCGGCGCCACGGCATCTTTCTGCATGTCGATGCCGCCTGGGCGGGCACCGCGCTGATCTGCCCGGAGCATCGCTGGATGTTCGACGGGATCGAGCTGGCCGACAGTGTGGTGTTCAACCCGCACAAGTGGATGCTCACCAACTTCGACTGCTCGGCCCATTTCGTGAAGGACCCGGACGCGCTGATCCGAACCTTCTCGATCCTGCCCGAGTTCCTGAAGAGCCGGGAGGCGGATGCCGTCATCGACTATCGGGACTGGGGCGTGCCTCTGGGCCGGCGTTTCCGGGCGCTGAAGCTCTGGTTCGTGATCCGCAGCTACGGCGTCGAGGGGATTCGGGCGATTATCCGCGAGCATGTGCGCCTGGGCGGGCTGTTCGCGGAATGGGTCGAAGCGGATCCGGATTTCGAGATCGTGGCGCCGCCGGTCCTGTCGCTGATCAACTTCCGCTTCCACCCGCGCGGCGTCGACGATCCGGCGGAGCTCGACCGGCTGAACGAGGCGCTGCTGCACCGGATCAACGACGATGGCCGGATCTACCTGACGCAGAACCGGGTGAGCGGCCGCTACGTTATCCGCATGTCGATCGGCCAGACCACGACCGAGCAGCGCCACGTGGAAGAAGCCTGGGCGGTGATCCGGGAGCTGGCGGCAGTTTAGATCGCCTGGGTTAGAAGCCCTTGTACGTCGGAGGCGGGCGGTCGGGCCTGTATACGCTGACAGTTTCGAAGACGATGGGCGCGTTTACGTTCTTATAAATCGCCAAAGCGCGTTTCAGCTCGTCCAGATCGGGCGGGTCGGTTTCAACGCTCATAACTTTGGTCATGACGTCCCAGCCGATCAGCACATTGCCGACCGCCGTGACCCGTCCGGGTCGTAAATCCAACACCCACGTACTCGTGGTAAAGCCATCCTCGTTACTTGAGAGAGTGAAACCGCTTCCGGTCTCGAACGCTCTCCAATTTACTTCAGGGACGCCATTGATCTTCAGGACAGTCAGACGCGTTCGGGCTCCAGTGACGACCTGTACGCGGGTGATCACGTAGCGGCCGGGTTTGACCAGAAAGGGCGCCGAATGATCGGCGCCGGTGATGTCAAACTGCGTTGCCGGTGTTCCGGTTCCCGGCAGACCCGCCCCGTCGAGCCGGTCACCAGTATCGGAAAGCCGATTGAACCGGATGGCCGTGGGACCGCGTTGCCGTCCACCGGCCCCGATCGCCACCATCGCCATGTCGCTCGCCGGAGTGAAGCTGACGTCTTGCTCAGCGACGGGATGGGACGTCAAACAACCCGTGAGCAAAATTGCCAGGAGGATCATCAAAGCGAGCCTACTGGTTTCGAGTAACCAGGAGGGGCCGAGGTGGGGCCTCGTGATTGCCAGATTGTCGGGCCCGACCGGACTCAGGACTGACATTGGGCAATCCATGCGATGACACGCTACGATTCCTAATGCCTACCATGGCGACTGTCTCACGGGACAGGCGTTAACAGGCACGAAAACCTGCTCCCCTCACGGGGCAAAGTCAGCCCTTAGTTCGCCCGCGACCAGTGCATCATCGGCGGCGGCGGCAGATTGGGGCCGTAGAGGGTCCAATCGGCTTCCGCCACCGGCGCCGTCACACCGCCATAGGCGGCCAGCGCCCGGTCGACGATCTCCGGCTTGTAGGGCGTCTGCCTCACGTTCAGCACGTTGCTCGACCGGGTCCAGTCGAAGGCGAAATGCCCCAGCGCGGTGACCTGCCCGGCCGGCACGGTGATGATCCAAGCTTGGTTCTCGACGCCGCGTGGTCCGTTCTTCACCTGAAAGCGTTCGCCCTCGGTCACGGTAACCCGCGCGGTGCGCCAGCCGCCATGCCAGCCGTGGTGGAACCAGTAGGGATGCGGACTGTAGCGGTAGTCGTGGTAGCCGAAGCCGCCACCGTAGGACGGGCGGTATTCATTGCCGCGGCCGGTGACGATGGAGGCTTCGCTGACCAGATAGCGGCCCGGTGAGACAACGAAGACGGTGGCCGCATCGTCGTTGGAGATCGAGAATTGAACCGGAGCGTCGCCCTCGGACGGCGACATTAGTCGGTTGCTGCCATCGGCCAGACGGGTGAAAGTGAGCGTCCCGTCGCGCTGGCCCGGGCTGATTCCGACCAGAATGACCGCCCGCGGATCGCTCGCAGCGAAGGAGAGATCCGCCGGCGCGGCCAACTGCCCGCCAGCGCAGCCGCTCAGAACGAGCAGGAGGGTAAGCACGCCGGCAAACCGGATTGAACCGCTTAGGCGTGTCGCTTTGACGGCTGCGCCTCGCCCGGTATCCATTCTTCCCACTCCCTTCGATCACGGATCTGGTTATTCCGCGAACGCGGCAATCCCCGAACTCCGTCAACCGGATATGGGGATCAGAACACCCAGGCCCAGAGGAGGGGCAGCAGGATGGCCGTCGCCAGGGCGTTGAGCCCCATGGCGAGGCCGGCGAAGGCACCGGCGACCTCGTTGACCTGCATCGCCCGCGCGGTGCCGATGCCGTGGCCGGCGACGCCTATGGCGAGACCACGGGCGCGCCAGTCACGGATCCGCAGCAGGTTAAGCAGCAGCGGGCCCAGGGTCGCGCCGAGGACGCCGGTCAGGATGACGAGGACGGCGGTGAGCGAGGGCAGCCCGCCAAGCTTCTCCGAAATGCCCATGGCGATCGGGGTGGTGACCGATTTCGGCGCGATGGAGGCTACGACCTCCGGCGCGGCGCCGAGGGTCCAGGCGATCGCCGCGGCGCTGGCCGCCGCTGCGAGGGATCCCAGGATCAGCGCGCTTAGCAGCGAGATTGCCGAGCGGCGCACCCGGTCGATCTGGTTGTAGAGCGGCACCGCGAGGGCGACGGTCGCCGGTCCGAGAAGGAAGTGGACGAACTGGGCGCCCTCGAAATAGGTCGCGTAGTCGGTCTCCGTGACCAGCAGCACGGTCACCAGGATCACGACCGCGATCAGCACCGGGTTGAGCAGCGGGTGGAGGTTGAAACGACGGTAGAGCCGGGCACCGATCAGATACGCCACCAGTGTCGTCGTCAGGTGGAGCAGGGGGCTGGACGAGAGATAGACCCAGATGTCGCCGAGATCGGTCACGGCGCGTCGCTTCCCTTGCGGCCGGACAGCCGCTCGAACCCGACCATGGCGAGAGCTGTGACGGCGACGGCGACCAGCGTGCTGACGACAAGCGAGACGCCGATCGGCAGGAGCGTCTCCCGGATCAGCGCGACGTGCAGGAGCACGCCGGTACCGGCGGGCACGAACAGCAGTGACAGATGGGAGAGCAGCCCGCTCGCAGTCTGCTGAAGCGGGGCCGGTACCCCCCGGCGGATGCACAGGCCGAGGAACAGCAGGACCATCCCCACCACGGGCCCGGGAACAGGGATGGCGAAATAGGCGACTACGACCTCGCCGACGAGCTGGCAGACCAGGAGAAGGGTAAGGCTTTCGAGCATGCGGACTCCGTTATTGTCGAGCTTCCGGGTCGTGCGTACCGTCAGTCGAGCACGCGCGACGGCGACTGCCCAGTACGATCCCCGCAGGCGATTCGCTCGGAAACCTTCGCGTGTGATCTCCGGCCGGCCAAGAAACGCGACCGGCCCACGGCACGTCGGCGTCTCGGAAGGACGCGCCATGCATGTGCTGATAGACGTATCTAAGTTTCTTACCGTGGAGAGCGTAATGCGGTTGTCGATCCTTCTGGCCTGTCTCATTGCGGTTTCGCTTTCGGGCTGCAAGACGTCGCAGCGAAACATGACACCCATTGGTGCCTATATGACGGCAAAGGAGCAGACGAAGCCGGCAAGGGCGGCCCTTGAGCGCGGCGACACGATGGGTGCCTACGCCTTGATGCAAGCGGCGATCAACCGGGCCAATGCCGACGAGAATGCGAACCTGGAGATGAGGTTACGCTTTGAGCTCGCCACGATTTTCAAGGTCGCCGGCCGCCCGAATATGGCGAAACGGTCCCTGGAGGAAACGGTTGTCGCCGCCGAAACCCAAGCGCGGCCGGCAGATGTTGGGCTAGCCTACATGATGCTCGCCGAACTGGCGCTCAGCCAACATCGCGTCAGCGACGTCGATGCTCTTATGCGGCAGGCTATCGCGGCTTTCGATCAGACCAGCAACCATGAGATGCGGGCCGAGGCCCGGCTCTATCTGGCCGAACAGTCGAAGACCTTGAGCCCGGCAGGGCGGCGGTCGCTGGTTCAGGAGGCGATCGACGAGATTGAGTTCGAACAACAGCGCCAGGACTACATCGTGAGGGGCGCCGTCTTGATGGCCTCCGACGCGATTCGGCGAAAGCGGTACGATGAGGCGAATGACTATCTTACGGAGGCCGAGCCCACTGTAAGTAAAGAAGATGGGGTTGGCGCCAAGACGAGGATCAACTTCTGGGTCCTTAAGGTCGACGTAGCCCAGCACTTGGAGGGGGGCGAGGCGAGAGATCGGACCTGGGCAGAGGGAGCCGCCGCCCTTGATGCGTCCGACGGGACGTATGCGCGTGTGGCTGTTCTGTCCTGGTTTGCCGAGGCCATACTGTTAGACGACTATGCACGGTTGGCTAGAGCCGTCGCTCGACGCGCTGTGGCCGTGGCGGAGAGCTTTCTGCCCGAAGAACGGCGTAGGGAAGCGGCTTTTGCGAAATTCTCAAAAGGCGCCGGCGTCAACTTCGGCGCATTTCAAACCTTCGGTCCGACGATCGCGCTGCCCCACATCGTTCTGGGCGATGTGGCCATGGACCTGGACGACTTTAAGGGTGCTGTCGGCGCCTATGAACAGGCGCTTTTGTTTCTTCCTAAACTCAAGCCTGAAGGAGAGTTGGTGTTTGGTCCGAAATGGTTGGTGATGCGTCCATGGACATTGAGGGGGGAGGCCCTACGCAAAACCGCCGCAGCCTACGCGGCTACGGGGGATCGCGAGAAGGCGCTGAAGCTATTGTGGGAGGCTGATTTTCTGGCGGAGCGCGATGGTGACAACCTGCAGAGCCATCTGGTCGATTTCGATATCGCGATCGTCTTGGGGGACTTCGACAGCGCAAAGGCCATTGTCGCTCAAAACCAATCACTAGAACGCAGCGGTATCCTAATCTCTAAGGATACCAAGGCCCGGATGTTCCTGGCGATAGCGGAGCTTGCGAAGGATCGATCCCCCGGATCGGTTGCCGGGTATATCCGCAAGGCGATGCTCGTTAAGCCGGTTCGCAGACTGACCGCCATCCGGGTTGTCGAGATGGCTATGGCCGACGAGCCGACGCTAACCCAATCCGCAAAATTCAGGGAGCCCCACGCAGTAATGACCAAATTCCTAGCGGAACGCCAGGAACAAACAATTGAGATCGCGTGGGGTCCGCTGACGCGCTGATCAGGCCACTTTCTTGCCGAACTCGCCCGCCAGGTCCTGGATGAACTGCCAGGCCACCCGGCCGGACCGCGAGCCGCGGGTGACGGACCATTCGCGGGCCCGGGCGATCAGCTCGTCGCCCTCCAGCGGGATGTCGTAGGCCGCCACATAGCCCTCGATCATGGCGAAGTAGGTGTCCTGATCGCAGGCGTGGAAGCCGAGCCAGAGGCCGAAACGGTCGGACAGGGAAACCTTCTCCTCCACCGCCTCGGAGGGGTTGATCGCGGTCGACCGTTCGTTCTCGATCATGTCCCGCGCCATCAGGTGGCGGCGGTTGGACGTGGCATAGAACAGCACGTTGTCGGGCCGGCCCTCGATTCCCCCGTCCAGGACCGCCTTCAGCGACTTGTAGGCGTTGTCCTGGTGGTCGAAGGAGAGGTCGTCGCAGAAGACGATGGACCGCCGGTCGCTCTCGCGCAGCACGTTCAGGAGCTGCGGCAGGCTCTCCATGTCCTCCCGGTGCATCTCGACCAGGGCGAGGGAGCCGGGGGCCGCGGCGTTGATCTCGGCGTGGATCGCCTTGACCAGGGAGGACTTGCCCATGCCGCGCGCGCCCCAGAGCAGCGCGTTGTTGGCGGGAAAGCCCTCGGCGAAGCGCTTGGTGTTCTCCAGCAGCGTCTTGCGCTGGAGTTCGACGCCCTTCAGCAGGTGCATGTCCACGCGGTTGATCTTCTTGACCGGATCGAGCCGGCTCTGGTCGGCGTTCCAGATGAAACCGTCGGCGGCGTGGATGTCGCTGGCCGCGGGCGCCGGCGGGGCGAGCCGGTCCAGCGCGTCTGCGATACGGGTCAGAAGGGCGCGGGTCTCTGCATCAAGGCTCATCGGTCGCTGTCCGGGTTGTGGCATGCGGGGAGGCAGCGGGCGGGGCGCCCGACGGGCCGCCGCGGCGCCGGACGAGGGGGCTCAACAAGCCTTCCAGGTGGCACTGTCTCGCGTGCGGCGGTGCGGGACGTTACCGACGTGCAAACTCCGGGTCAATTCGCCTCTTGCCGGGCCGTTGCGGCGCATGGGCGCAGCGTTGCAATTCATGCCTCCGTCGGTATAGTCCCGCCACTTCGCGCCCCCATATACGGCGGGATAACCGAAAGCGGACCGGATCCGCGGGAGACCTTCGCATGCTCATTTCGACTGCCTACGCGCAGACCGGAGGCGCCGCGGGCGGCGACTTCCTCATCCAGCTCCTGCCGCTGGTGCTTATTTTCGTCGTCTTCTACTTCCTCCTCATCCGCCCGCAGCAGAAGCGGATGAAGGCGCACAAGGAAATGCTGGCGAACGTGCGCCGCGGCGACCGGATCGTCGGCAACGGCGGCCTGATGGGCACCGTGACCAAGGTGAACGACGACGACGACACGCTGACCGTCGAGATCGCCGACGGCATCCGGGTCCAGATGCTCCGCTCCATGCTTGCCGAGGTCCGAGGCAAGGGCGAGCCGGTCAGCAAGCCGCCGAAGAAGAAGGCCGGCAAGGCCGACGAGTCCGCCAAGGAAGAGACCGCCAAGGACGACGGCGACTCCGAACCGGCTTCGACCGATGGCGAGAAGACGGAGAAATCCTGACCCGTCCGGTGTCCTTTCCGGACATCCCTGACTTGCCCAGACTTCCGCGGAGTGCCCGCCGATGATGCAATTCGAAACCTGGAAGACGATCCTCGTCGCGTTCGTCTGCCTGGCGGGCATCGCCTACGCCGCGCCGAACCTCTTCGAGAAGGGGATCGGCGACGACGTGCCGACGGGCGTTCCCGGCAAGCAGATCAATCTCGGTCTCGACCTTCAGGGCGGCTCATACCTGCTGCTTGAGGTGGAGGCCGAGGTCGTCGTTCAGGAGCGGCTCGAGGCGATCGTCGACGGCGCGCGGCGCAGCCTGCGCGAGGCGCGGATCGGCTATGTCGACCTCGGGGTCGAGGACGGTACGGCCGGCTTCACCGTTCGCGAGGCATCCGAGGTCGAGCGGGCGCGCGAGATCGCGGCCGAGCTCGACAGCGATGCGACGGTCACGGTGGATGGAACCCGCGTCTCCCTGTCCATGGGCGAGGAGGCGATCCGCCAGATCAAGATCAACGCGGTCCAGCAGTCGATCGAGATCGTGCGCCGCCGCGTCGACGAGACCGGCACGCGCGAGCCGCTGATCCAGCGTCAGGGCGACGAACGTATCCTGATCCAGCTGCCCGGCATCGACGACCCGCAGCGGATCAAGGAACTGATCGGTCAGACCGCGAAGCTGACTTTCCACCTCGTCGCGGTGGGCGCCGACGCCAACCGGCCGCCGCCGGGGTCCCGCACCCTGCCGCAGGTCGACGGCGGGGAAGTCGTCATCGAGCGGCGGGTTATGGTCAGCGGCGAGAACCTAGTCGACGCCCAGCCGTCCTTCGATCAGAGCAACCAGCCGGTGGTCACCATCCGGTTCGACAGCGCCGGCGGCCAGCGGTTCGGACGAGCCACCGCCGACAACGTGGGCAAGCCCTTCGCCATCGTGCTCGACGGACAGGTGATCTCGGCCCCGGTCATCCGCGAGCCGATCCTCGGGGGCTCGGCGCAGATCAGCGGCCGCTTCTCCGTCCAGGAGGCCCAGGATCTGGCGCTCCTGCTGAGGGCGGGCGCGCTGCCGGCCCCGCTGACCGTTCTCGAGGAGCGATCGGTCGGACCGGGCCTCGGCGCCGATTCCATCGCCGCCGGTGAGATCGCCGCGGTGATCGGCCTGGTCCTGGTCGTCGGCTTCATGATCGTTTGCTACGGGCTGTTCGGTCTGTTCGCGAACATCGCCCTGTTCTTCAACATCGCCCTGATCCTCGGGGCGCTGTCCGCGCTCCAGGCGACGCTGACCCTGCCGGGGATCGCCGGGATCGTCCTGACCATCGGCATGGCGGTGGACGCCAACGTGCTGATCTTCGAGCGGGTGCGCGAGGAGATCGACGCCGGACGGTCGCCGATCAATGCGCTCGACGCCGGCTACAGCCGGGCGCTCACGACCATCGTGGACAGCAACCTGACCACGCTGTTCGCCGCGATCTTCCTGTTCGCCCTCGGCTCCGGGCCGGTGAAGGGCTTCGCGGTCACGCTCGGCATCGGGATCATGACCTCGATGTTCACCGCAATCATGGTCACCCGGCTGTTCGTCGCGCTCTGGGCGCGGCGCCGCCGGCCAGCCAGCCTGCCGATCTGAGGAGGAGAGACGCGATGAAACCCCTCCGCCTCATCCCCCGGAACACCAGCGTCCAGTTCATCCGGTACCGGCTGATCGCCTTCGCCCTGTCGGCCCTGCTGATGCTCGGCTCGATCGGCGCGGTGCTCGGCATCGGCCTCAACTTCGGCATCGATTTCAAAGGCGGCACCCTGATCGAGGTGCAGACCGAGGGGCCGGCCGATATCGCCCGGATGCGCTCTACCCTGAACGCGCTCGGCCTGGGCGACATCAGCCTCCAGGAGTTCGGGTCCGAGCGGGACGTTCTGATCCGCATTCAGCGCCAGGAAGGCGAGGAGGCGGAGCAGATCAAGGCGATCGAGATCGTCCGCGAGGCGCTGCCGTCTGACGTGGAGTTCCGGCGGACCGAGTTCGTCGGCCCGACGGTCGGCCAGGAGTTGATCGAGGCCGGCGCTCTTGCGGTCGGTCTCGCGCTGCTGTCGATCCTGGTCTACATCTGGTTCCGCTTCGAGTGGCAGTTCGGCGTCGGCGCCCTGGTCGCGCTAAGCCACGACATCATCTCGACCCTGGGCCTGTTCGCGCTGATCCAGCACGAGTTCAACCTGGCGACAGTCGCCGCCGTTCTGACCATCGCCGGTTATTCGATCAACGATACCGTCGTGGTCTACGACCGGGTGCGGGAGAACCTGCGGCGGTACAAGACCATGCCGCTGACGGAGCTGTTCACCAAGTCGATCAACGAGACGCTCTCGCGGACGACGATGACGTCCGTGACCACACTGCTCGCCCTGTTCGCCATCTACTTCTTCGGCGGAGCGGTCCTGGCCGACTTCGCCCTGGCGATGATCTGGGGCATCGTGATCGGTACCTACTCGTCGATCTTCATCGCCGTGCCGCTGTTGCTCTACACGGGGCTGCGCCGGGGCGACGACGACGAAGGCGTCGACGAGAGCCTGGTGCCGGAATACGAGCGCACCGGCGGCAAGGGAGCCTAGCCATGGTCGACATCACGCCGATGATTCCCCAGGGCGTGCAGGTCATCCACGGCTACGGGGACGGCAGGTTCCGGATCGGCGAGGTGAGCCACACCGGCCCGGTACTGGTCCGTCCCGAAGCGACCGTCGCCTGGCCCGTCGAGGCCGGCGTGCAAATCGCCGAGATCGACCTCGACACCCTGGCACCGATCCTCGAGGCGGCCGAGACCTATGACATCCTGCTCATCGGCTCCGGCGCACGTCAGGTCTTCCTGCCACCGGCTCGGCGGGCGGAGATCCGGGAGAAGGGGCCGGTGGCCGAGGTGATGGACACAGGGGCCGCCTGCCGCACCTTCAACCTGCTTCTGGCCGAGGGACGCCGGGTGGCGGCGGCGCTGCTGCCGGTCGACTGAGCGCAGGTTCGCGGGATCGGGATCCACACGGCGCACTCCGGAACAGTCTGTGTATCGTGGGGATAACGGCGTAGACGCCAACGGTTCAAAGGGTTCCGTTGGCCGGACGCGGGGACGGCCCGGTGGGTGAGATCTGAGTTCTTTCCCTTTCCCGCGACGACCGGCACCGGACTAGCATGGCCGACCGCCGGCGGGGCGGAAGACGAGGATAACCGGCGATGAATGTCGACACACGCAGCGATCTGAGCCAGCCGGGCGAGGCCGGGCGCGGCCAATGGGCCAAGCCGGCAACTGGCGTTCTCCCGTATCAGGACATCGAGCGGATGATCGCCGACCGACAGATCGTGGGGGCGCTCCCGGTCGAGGAGTCGCAGATCCAGCCGGCGAGCCTCGATCTCCGCCTCGGCCCCAAGGCCTACCGCGTCCGCGCCAGCTTCCTGCCGGGCCAGGACGGGACGGTCATGGAGAAGATCGACCAGCTCGACGGCCGCCCGGAACTCGATCTGACCCACGGCGCCGCCCTGGAGCGCGGATGCGTCTACGTGATCGAGCTGCTGGAGAGCCTCAGCCTCCCCCATGACGTGGAGGCTTTGGCAAACCCGAAGAGCTCGACCGGCCGCCTCGATATCCTGACCCGCCTGATCACCGATGGCGGGACTGCCTTCGACCGGGTGGAGAGGGGATACAAGGGGCGGCTGTTCCTCGAAGTGGTGCCGCTCTCGTTCAGCGTCGTTGTCAGCCAGGGCTCGCGCCTGAACCAGCTCCGCTTCCAGCGCGGTGCCAGCGCGCTCTCGGCCAAGGAAGTGCGCGAGCGCCACGCCCTCGGTCATTTCGCCACGGTGCGCGACGGCGACACCCTGATCCCGCCGCGCGACACCCTGGTGCCGTTCTCCATCGACCTCCAGGGAGGCGGCAAGGGCGCCGTCGTCGGCTACAAGGCCCGCAAGAACGCCCGCAAGATCGATGTCGACCGGCCGCGTGCCTATCCGGTGGCCGAGTTCTGGGAACCGCTGTACTGGGACCATGGACGGCTGATCCTGGAGAAGGACGAGTTCTACATCCTCGCCACCCGCGAGGAGGTGGCGGTCCCGCCGGACCTCGCCGCCGAGATGCTGCCCTTCGACAGCCAGTCCGGGGAGTTCCGGGTGCACTATGCCGGTTTCTTCGACCCCGGCTTCGGCTGGGTCGAGGGTAAGGCCCAGGGCAGCCGTGCGGTGCTGGAGGTGCGGTCCTATGGCGTGCCCTTCACCCTTGAGCATGGGCAGGTCGTCGGCTGGCTCGACTACCGGCGGATCGCCAACGGGCAGACCGACATGGTTTACGGCGAGGCCATCAAGTCGAACTACCAGGGGCAGGGCATCGCGCTGGCCAAGCACTTCATCGCCGAGAATGGGGCGGGCTCTTGAAACGCCGGTGCCGACCGGCATCTTGGGCCCATGACCGACCGATTGCAGACCCATCTCGCGGCCTGTGCGGAGATCGTCCGCCGCCACGACCGGGAGCGCTATCTCGTCGCCCTCTTCGCCGATCCCTCGGCGCGGGAGGGGCTCTTCGCTCTGCTCGCCGCCAATCACGAGATCGCCAAGACCGCCGAAGTCGTCAGCGAGCCCATGATCGGCCAGATCCGGCTGCAGTGGTGGCGGGAGGCGTTCGACGGCATCGAGGCGGGCGCCCCGCGGGTTCACGAAGTGGTCCTGCCGCTCGCCGCCGCCGTGGATCGGAATCCGGACATTCTCGGACATCTCCGCCAAGTGGTCGACGCCCGGGAGGCCGACCTGTCCGGGGAACCCCCGCCGGACCTCAAAGCGCTTACCGACTACGCGGCGGAGACCGGCGGAGAACTCACCGCCGCGATGGCGCGGATTCTCGGGGCCGATACGGTCGCGGCGCACGCGCTCGGGACGGCCTGGGCCCTGATCGGTCTGGTGCGGGCATTGCCGGCGCTGCTGTCCGCCGGGCGGGCACCCCTACCTGAGGAATTACTTCAAGAAAACGGCTTAACACTCTCTCGGATAAAGGATCTTCCGGAGTCAGTTCGGCTCGGTCCGGTCTGCGCGCCGATCATCGATGAGGCGTGCGGTCGGTTGGACGCGTTGGCTCCAGCCGCGTTCAAGGGGCGGTCGGGCAAGCCGTTGCGCCTTCTGGCCGCGCGGGCGCGCGATTTGGCCGGCACCCTGCGCCGCGCCGACTGCGATCCGCGAGCGGCGGGGGTACCGGACATACCCGCCGGGCTCCCCTGGCGGCACGCCTTTCGCGCCGTCCGCTACAGCCTCTGGTGAACGGCCCGGTCTTTCGCCGGGAAACCTCCGCTATTCGGCGGCTTCGGCGGGGCGGCCGAGCCACCCGTCCAGATCTTGCAGCGCCCTGGCGGCCAGCGCCTTGCGCCGGTCGGTGCCTTTCAGCTTGCGGCGCTTGCCGTTGGCCGTGATCTGCTCCTCCGGCGGGGGGAAGAGACCGAAATTCACGTTCATCGGCTGGAAGGTCTCGGCGTTGGCGCCGCCGGTAATGTGGCCGAGAAGCGCGCCGAGCGCCGTGGTCGCGGGCGGGATGTCCGGCTCGCCGCCCAGCCGTTCGGCGGCGGCGAATCGGCCGGCCAGGAGACCGATGGCCGAGCTCTCGACATAGCCCTCGACACCGGTGATCTGGCCGGCGAACCGCAGGCGCGGGTCCGCCTTCATCCGCAGGGTGCCGTCCAGTAGGCTCGGGGAGTGGATGAACGTGTTGCGGTGCAGGCCTCCGAGCCGCGCGAACTCCGCGTTCTCCAGGCCGGGTATCATCCGGAAGATCCGGGTCTGTTCGCCGTAGCGCAGCTTGGTCTGGAAGCCGACGATGTTGAACAGGGTGCCGAGCGCGTTGTCCTGGCGGAGCTGGACGACGGCATGGGGACGGCGCCCGGTGCGCGGATCGGTCAGCCCGACCGGCTTCATCGGTCCGAACCGAAGGGTTTCCGGGCCGCGCGAAGCCATGATCTCGATCGGCATGCAGCCTTCGAAATAGGGGGTATTCTCCTCCCACTCCTTGAAGTCCATCTTGTCGCCGTCGAGCAGCGCCTGGATGAAGGCGGTGTACTGCGCCTCGTCCAGCGGGCAGTTCACGTAATCGGCGCCGGACCCGCCGGGACCCGGCTTATCGTAGCGCGACTGGAACCAGGCCACGTCGAAATCGATGCTGTCCGCATGGACGATCGGCGCGATGGCGTCGAAGAAGGCCAGGCTGTCGGCGCCGGTGAGCGCGCGGATGCCTTCGGCCAGCAGATCGGAGGTAAGGGGCCCCGTGGCCACGATCACACTGTCCCAGTCCGCCGGTGGCAGGCCCGCCACTTCGCCCCGCTCGATGGTGATCAGCGGTTCCGCCTCCAACCGCTCTTGGACGGCGGCGGAGAAACCCACCCGGTCGACCGCCAGCGCCGATCCGGCGGGAACCTGATGGGCGTCGGCTGCGGCCATGATCACCGATCCGCAGCGCCGCATCTCCTCGTGGAGCACGCCCACGGCGTTGGCGGTATGGTCGTCGGAGCGGAACGAGTTGGAGCAGACCAGCTCTGCCAGATGGTCGGTCTGATGTGCCGCAGTCTCGCGGACCGGGCGCATCTCGTGCAGGACGACGGGCACACCGGCCCGAGCGAGCTGCCAGGCGGCTTCGCTGCCGGCCAACCCGCCGCCGACGATGTGAACGGGAGCGGAAGTTAACGGAATAGACATGATTTCCTCGCAGTCTTTGTCGGAGATAGCTCCCGGTCGAGGGAGACGCAAGGGCGGACCGCGGACGCGATATCTCGGTTTCGCCTAAAATAGAGGCGAGTTTTCCGTTAGTGTGCACCGTGGCCGGCGTCGGGCCTTTGGTCGACGGGCACCCGGCCGGAGTGTGTATGGCAGAGACCTACGATAAAGGGATTCCCAGGGAGACGCGGAAAACCGGCTTCCTGCAGTCCTTCGACCGGCAGAAACTCGATCCCAGCGACGCGGCCGATTTCACGTCGAAGGTGCTGTCCTTTGTCCGCGAGAACCGGGTCGCCGCCGATGCGCTGATCGCCGGGAACGTCCAGATGCTCGGTTTCGAGGCGCTCAAGGAGCGGTTCGGCGACAGCTGGGAGGGGATCAAGGACAAGGTCCACCTGCTGACCGAGGGCATCATCAAGAAGCACATCTCGGCCTCCGACGTCTTTCTCCTGATGAACGACGAGAAGTTCGTCGTGCTGTTCGGCAAGGCGACGCGGCCGGAAGCCGACGCGACGGCGCGGAAGATCGCCCAGGAGGTCAACGCCAAGCTGAGCGGCGCCGGAGCGGGAATGGACGCCGTCACGGTGCGCCCGGTGGTTTTCGAGGTCCCGCGAGACGACACGGCGCCCCTGAAAAGCCCGGCGGCCCTGGAGAAATCCGTCGAGGAGGCGCAGCGCGACGCGGAGCGAGCCGACGAGGCGCGGGTCGAGGCGGCCAAGGACCGGATGGTCATGCGCTTCTGGCCGGTCGCGAACGTGCGCAAGCGGTTGGTGTCCTGCTATCACGCCGACCTGCATGTCCCGGAGGATCTCGACCTCGGACAGGGCGAGGACGGCGCCTCCGGCACCGGCGCCGTCGAGGCGGCGCTGGACCGTCTGGTGCTCGAACACGCCGGACGGTCGCTGACAGATGCCGCCGGCCGGAAGCTGCGCGCCCTGATGATCGTGCCCGTCCATTTCGAGACCTTGGCGGTCAAGGGCTTCCGGTCTGCCTATCTGGACGTGTGCAAGCTGCTGCCGCGGATCGCCGAGCAACGGATGATGCTGATGGTCCGCAACCTGCCGGACGATGTTCCCCAGGGCCGGTTGCACACCATCTTCACCTATCTCGCGCCGTATTTCGCCGGGTTCGTCGGCGATTTCAGCCTGTCCTTCCGGCGGGCCGAGAAGCTGGGCGGCGTGGGCATGGTGGCCGTCGCCGTGGACGCCAGCGGGATCGGCACGCCGACCCTGGACGTGATCAAGGAAATGAAGGCGTTCAGCGACGCCAATAAGGCCGGGAAGATGCGCCGCTACTTCTACGGCGCCCAGACCTTCGATGCCGCCACGGCGGCCCGCCGCGCCCGGTTCGACTACGTCCAGGGGCTGGGCGTCGCCCCGTCGATGCCGATCCACGGCAAGGTCTTCAACATCTGACCCAAGGGCCGAGGGGACGCTCGGAATCGTCCGAGCTCGACTGTTCTCCCGCCAACCCCCAAGCGCTCTCTGCACTTCACTCCCCGGCCTCGTGCCGGGGCCCGCGGGTAGGGAGGCACGACCGCCCGATGTGAAGTGGTTCCGTCCCTAGAGCAAATCACGATCAGATGGAAACATCTGGTCGTGTGAATTTGCTCTATCGTTAATGAGTTAGAGGGCGATTCACGGTTAAGATCGATTCGATCTGAACCGATCGCGCTCTAAGCGCATAAATGTCGGCCCCGGCACGAGGCCGGGGAGTATGAGAATAGGGATGGGTGAAGAGCAGTCTTGCCTGCGCCGGACGCCTGCACCGCGACCGGCAACTGTTCACGCTGTCTTCTTCGCTTCCGGCGGCCGCAGATATCGCTTGAGGTACTGGCCGGTATAGCTCTCCGCCGTGCCCGCCACGTCTTCCGGCGTCCCCTGGGCGACGATGCGCCCGCCGCCGTCGCCGCCTTCCGGGCCGAGATCGACGATGTGGTCGGCCGTCTTGATGACCTCGAGATTGTGCTCGATCACCACGACCGTGTTGCCCTGATCGACAAGCGCCTGCAGAACCTCGAGCAGCTTGCGCACATCGTCGAAATGCAGGCCCGTGGTCGGCTCGTCGAGAATGTAGATCGTGCGGCCGGTCGCCCGGCGGGACAGCTCCTTCGCCAGCTTAACCCGCTGGGCCTCGCCGCCGGAGAGCGTGGTCGCCTGCTGGCCGATCTTGATATAGCCGAGGCCGACCCGCTCGAGGGTCTCCAGCTTGTCCCGGATCGACGGAACCGCCTTGAAGAACACGGCTCCTTCTTCGACGGTCATCTCAAGAACGTCCGATATCGATTTGTCCCGGAACGTTATTTCCAGGGTCTCACGGTTGTAGCGCTTGCCCTTGCAGACGTCGCAGGTCACGTAGACGTCCGGCAGGAAGTGCATCTCGATCTTGATGACGCCGTCGCCCTGGCACGCCTCGCAGCGCCCGCCCTTGACGTTGAACGAGAACCGCCCGGGCGCGTAGCCCCGTGCCTTCGCCTCCGGCAGGCCGGCGAACCAGTCGCGGATCGGGGTGAAGGCGCCGGAATAGGTGGCGGGGTTGGACCGCGGCGTCCGGCCGATCGGCGACTGGTCGATATCGACCACCTTGTCGACATTCTCTAGCCCGGCCAAATGCTCGAACGGCGCCGCGTGCTCGCGGGCATTGTGCAGCCGGCGGGCCAGCGCCTTCCACAGGGTCTCGATCACCAGGGTGGATTTGCCGCCGCCCGACACGCCGGTCACGCAGGTGAACGTGCCGAGCGGGATCTTCAGCGAGACGTTCTTCAGGTTGTTGCCGGTCGCGCCGGTCAGCGCGATCTGTTTGCCGCGCTTCGCCTTACGGCGTTTCGCCGGGATCTCGATCTGCTCGAACCCGGATAGATACTTGCCCGTCAGGCTGGCCGGGTTCGCCATGATCTCGGCCGGGGTCCCGGCGGCGACCACCCGTCCGCCATGCACGCCGGCGCCCGGTCCCATATCGACCACGTAGTCCGCTTCGCGGATCGCGTCCTCGTCATGCTCGACGACGATCACGGTGTTTCCGAGGTCGCGCAGCCGTTTCAGCGTGGTCAGCAGCCGGTCGTTGTCCCGCTGGTGCAGGCCGATGGACGGCTCGTCCAGCACGTAGAGAACGCCGGTCAGGCCGGATCCGATTTGCGAGGCGAGGCGGATACGCTGGCTCTCGCCGCCGGACAGGGTGCCCGACGACCTCGACAGGGTCAGGTACTCGAGCCCGACATTGTTGAGGAAACCAAGCCGCTCGTTGATCTCCTTGAGGATGCGCTCGGCGATCTCGCCCTGCTTCTGGGTCAGGTCTCCCGACAGGTCCGTGAACCACTGGACCGCGGTGCCGATGGAGAACTCGGTGACCTCCGAGATGTTGAGTCCGGCGATCTTGACCGCCAGAGCCTCCGGCTTGAGCCGCTGGCCGCCGCAGGCCTCGCAGGGCGCGACCGACTGGTAGCGGCCGAGTTCCTCGCGGACCCAGGAACTGTCGGTCTCCTTCCAGCGCCGGTCCATGTTGGGGATCACGCCCTCGAACGGCTTGTTCGTCTTGTAGCTGCGCAGACCGTCGTCGAAGGTCATGGTTACCGGGGTCGTTCCGGTTCCGTACAGAATGCCGTTGCGGGCCTCCTCGGGCAGGTCCTCGAAGGGAGTGTCCTGCGTGATGTCGAAATGCTTCGCCAGGCTCTTGAGCGACTGGGCGTAGTATTTCGAGGAGGATCCGGCCCATGGAGCGATGGCGCCGGCCTTCAGGCTCAGCTTCGGGTTCGGCACGACGAGCTGCTCGTCGAAATACATTTGGCTGCCGAGCCCGTCGCAGCTCGGGCAGGCGCCGAACGGATTGTTGAAGGAGAACAGCCGCGGCTCGATCTCGTCGATGGTGAATCCGCTGACCGGGCACGCGAACTTGGCGGAGAAGGTGTGCCGCTCGCCGCTGTCGGCGTCGTCGGCGAAGAGCAGCCCGTCGGAGAGGTCGAGCGCGGTCTCGATCGAGTCGGCAAGCCGGGTCTGAATCCCCTCGCGCACCACGAGGCGGTCCACGACCACCTCGATGTCGTGCTTGCGCTTCTTGTCGAGGGCCGGGACATCCTCGATCTCATAGAGCTCGCCGTCGACCCGAACGCGCTGAAACCCGCGCTTGCGGAAGTCGGCCAGTTCCTTGCGGTACTCGCCCTTGCGGCCGCGCACGACGGGAGCGAGCAGGTAGAGACGGGTCCCCTCCGGCAGCGCGCAGATCCGGTCGACCATCTGGCTGACCGTCTGGCTCTCGATGGGAAGGCCGGTCGCCGGTGAGTAGGGCACGCCGATGCGGGCGTAGAGCAGGCGGAGATAGTCGTAGATCTCGGTGACCGTGCCGACGGTCGAGCGCGGATTCCGCGACGTGGTCTTCTGCTCGATCGAGATCGCCGGCGACAGGCCCTCGATCAGGTCGACATCGGGCTTCTGCATCAGCTCGAGGAACTGCCGGGCGTAGGCCGAGAGGCTTTCGACGTAGCGGCGTTGCCCTTCCGCGTAGATCGTATCGAAGGCGAGCGACGACTTGCCCGAGCCGCTGAGTCCCGTCAGCACCACCAGGCTGTCGCGGGGCAGGTCCACATCGACGTCGCGCAGATTGTGCTCGCGGGCGCCGCGGACGCGGATGGCCCGCAGCTCTTCGGCCGCGGGTTTGGACGGGGAGGAGTCGGGAGCCATCGGGTCCTCGGGAAACGGGTCGGAAGAACAAATATAGTACAACGGTGGACGGTCCGGCCACCGATACGGCATACGACCCTAAGTATGGCCCCGGAATCATCGGACAAGACCGCCCGGGACCTTCGGGATGCGGTCGGGCAGGGCAGCGACTCGGACTGTTTTGCTTTCGTATCGAAATACCGAGCACGGTGAAATACGAAACCGCAAATCTAGTTTCGGGCCGGAGACCGCCTATTGCGTGATTGTGCGCCGCAGCCTTTGCGCCGCGCGCCTCGCTGTGGGATTGTCGCCCAAACCGTTCCATAAATGTATCCGGGTCGCCCGGTTGCCGCTGGAGCGGATGCGGAACAGAAAGAGCGAGAGAGATGGCGGGCAGCGTCAACAAGGTGATCCTGATCGGCAATCTGGGACGCGACCCGGAGGTGCGGTCGACCCAGGACGGCATGAAAATCGTCAATCTGGCCCTGGCGACTTCCGAGCGCTGGCGCGACCGGAATTCCGGTGAACAGCGCGAGCGGACAGAATGGCACCGGGTTGTCATCTTCAACGAGAACCTCGCCCGGATCGCCGAGCAGTACCTGCGCAAGGGCAGCTCGGTCTATATCGAGGGCCAGCTCCAGACCCGCAAATGGACCGACCAGAGCGGCCAGGAAAAGTACACGACCGAAGTGGTTCTGCAGCGCTACCGGGGTGAGTTGACACTGCTCGGCGGCCGCGGCGAGGGCGGCGGCGGCGGTGGCGACTATAGCCGCGGCGACGATTACGGCGGCGGTGGCTCCGGGGGCGGCTATGGCGGTGGATCGTCCGGCGGCGGCACCTCCGGTGGCGGGTCTTCCGGCGGGGGCCGGTCCGGTGGCGGCCAGCCGCCGATGGGCGGGCCGAGCGATCTCGACGACGAGATCCCGTTCTAAGGCGGGGGAGCGGATGGACGCATTTCGGGTCGCCAACCGGGCGAAATGGGACGAACTGGTCCAGCCGCACCTGACCTCCGGCTTCTATTCCATCGACGCGCTGCGCGACGGCACCCGGAGGCTCGATCCGATCGTGGAGCGGGAGCTTGGCAGCGTCGCCGGGCTCTCGATCCTTCACCTGCAGTGCCATTTCGGTCTCGATACGCTGACCCTGGCGCAGCAGGGCGCGACGGTCACCGGGCTGGACTTCTCCAAGCCCGCGATCGAGGCGGCCCGGTCCCTGGCGGCGGAGACCGGTCTGAACGCCACCTTCGTGGAAGGTGACCTCTACGCCGCCCCGGACCTGATCGACGGTCCGTTCGACCTGGTCTTCACGAGCTGGGGGACGATCTGCTGGCTTCCGGATTTGCCAGCCTGGGCCCGGATCGCGGCCGGGTTCCTGAAACCGGGCGGCCGGGTCTACTTCGCCGACTGCCACCCGATGGCCTATGTCTGGGACGACGCGGCCGGTGCCTGCGATCCTGTGCGAGGCCGGCTCCGGAGCCGGTACCCGTATTTCCACGATCCGGAACCGATCGCGCTGGACGACGCCAGCGACTACGCCAGCGCCCATAGAACCGAACAAACGCGGACCTACGAATGGGCCCATCCGGTGGGCGAGATCGTCACCGCGATCTCGGCGGCTGGGCTCCGGTTCGAGTTCCTGCGCGAACACCCATGGATCACCTGGGCCCTGCTGCCCGATCTGGTGTCCCACGGTGACGATCTCTACGGGTGGCCCGAGGGTACGGATCCGCTCCTGCCTTTGAGTCTGTCGTTCCTCGCCCGCCGGGACGCCTGATACCCGCCTTGGCGCGGCTCGCCGACATCGCAACGGGAGACATTAACGTTTTGTAAGGAATTCGACTCGAATACTCACAAAACGTTATGCTTGCGATTGGGTGGCTGCGGTCGGCAGGTGTCGAGAGGCGGGCGTCCGCAGGTCCAGTTTCCGTAACGGATCGGCAAGAGCGAAATGTCCGACGCGCGCCGCATAGGGTTGACGATACCGGTGGTCGGGCTGATCAGCGGCCTGGTCCTCGCCGTGTTCGCGGTGGCCTGGTTCGCCGCGCAGGCCCAGGACCGGCAGGCCATGGACGCCATGCGCCATACCGTCCGAAGCGTCGTCGAGGCCAACCGCAACGAACTCGGCGGCTGGGTCTCGGACTACGCCTATTGGGATTCTTTCATCGAAAATGTGGTGCTCGCGCCGGATCCGACCTGGATCCAGGGAAACATCGGGGTCTACGCGCACGAGAATCTCGACGTCGACATCACGCTCGTGGTCAACGGTTCGAATGAACCATACGTCGTGTCCGTCTCCGAGGATTTGAGCCTCGCCGAACCGCTCCTCGAGCTTCCGGCCGCGATGGTAGCTCTGGTCCTGGCAGCCCGGCGGGAGGCGGGGCCGGTCGATCAGCGGCCGCCACCCCAGGAAACCTTCATCCGCCTCCATGACCGTATCTTCATCGCCGCCGCGGCGGTCGCCAAATGGGAGGAGGAAGCCGCGCTTCCAACCCGCAGGGGCGGGCCGGTGGTCCTGGTCTATCTGCGCGAGATCAACGACGAGCGGCTCGCGGTGTTCGCGCGCGATTACATGGTCCGCGACTTGGCCCTGGCCGGACCCGGTGCGGAGTCGGTCGGCGGTCTCGCGCTGCGCGGTCTCGATGCCCAAACCGTGGCCCATCTGGTGTGGCAGAACCCGACCCCGGGGACCGAGTTTCTCCGGAGTCTCTCCGTACCGATGGTCGTGATCGTGCTGATCGCCGGTGCGTCGCTCGCCTGGATCATCGGCCGCATCCGGGCGACGGTCGGCCAGATCCTCACCGCCCATGAGGCGCTGCGGATCGCGCGCGATGAGGCGGACCGGGCAAACCGCGCGAAAACCGAGTTCCTCGCTCAGATGAGCCACGATCTTCGAACGCCGCTCAACGCGATCCTGGGTTTCTCCGAGGTCATCGCGCTGCAGACCTTTGGGTCTGATGCGGCCGCGGCCGATCGGTATCGGGACTATGCGCGCCAGATCCATAGGGGTGGGGATCACCTGCGCACGTTGATCGACAGTATTTTGGATGTCGCGCGGCTGGATGCGGGGCGCTACGAGCTCCGCCCCGAAACGCTTTCACTGGACGCGGAGATCGCAACCTGCCTGTCGCTGCTGGGCAGAATGCTCGAATCGAAATCGATCACCGTGCACGCGCCATCGACCGGGCTGTCGCTCACCGGAGACCAGGGAGCCCTGGAACAGATACTGCTGAACCTCGTGGGAAATGCGGCGAAGTACACCGACGTTGGCGGCACCATCGCTATCGAGGCGCAGCGCATTCACCAAGGGACCTCGATCGTCATCCGGGATACCGGCAGGGGCATGTCCGATGAGGACGTGGCGCGGGCATTCGAGCTTTTCACCCGCGGCGGCGAGACCCTCGGGATGGCCGGCGCCGAGGGCAGCGGACTTGGCCTCAGCATCGTCAAGCGGCTCGTCAACCTCCATGGCGGCACGGTTCGGCTGGAGTCGCGACTCGGGACCGGAACGACCGTCTCCGTGTTTCTTCCCGACCGGGACGGTGCCGACCCGACGGCTTTAGGGGACGCGTCGGACGTGGCCGCCTGACCCGCGTCGATCGCGGCGAATCACGGGTCGCGGGACGGCGGACGCGTCAGGGAACCGCACCGATTTCCGGCTCCCAGGCAAGCCTCGGCCGGATGTTCGAGCCGGCCCTCGATCCCGCCACGCCGGTCGATGATATTTCGGCGGCGCAACATTGCCGGAAATCGGCGATTTTGCTAATGTTTCGCGAATCAGGCGGTAATCAGGTCACGTCCCATCCGTCGCCTGCCTGATCCCTGTAGAAACCTACGATCGGAACCCTTCGGTTGTCTGACTCCACACCCGATCCGCACGACATCGCGCCGGTCTCCATCGAAGACGAAATGCGACGCTCGTACCTCGATTACGCCATGAGCGTGATCGTGGCCCGGGCGCTGCCCGACGTCCGCGACGGCCTGAAGCCCGTGCACCGCCGTATCCTCTACGCCATGAAGGAGGGCGGCTACGACTGGAGCAAGCCCTACCGCAAGTCGGCGAACATCGTCGGCGCGGTGATGGGTCAGTACCACCCGCACGGCGACAGCGCGATCTACGACGCCATGGTCCGCATGGCGCAGGAATTCTCCATGCGTCTGCCCCTGGTCGACGGCCAGGGCAATTTCGGCTCCATGGACGGCGATCCGGCGGCGGCCATGCGCTATACCGAGGCGCGCCTCGCCAAGGCGGCGGAGGGACTGCTCCGTGACATCGACAAGGAGACCGTCAACTTCGTCCCGAACTACGACGAGACGACGGAGGAGCCGGCGGTCCTGCCGGCGGAGTTCCCGAACCTTTTGGTCAACGGTGCCGGCGGTATCGCCGTGGGCATGGCGACCAACATCCCGCCGCACAACCTGGGCGAGGTGATCGACGCCTGTTTGGCGATGGTGGACAACCCGGGCATCACGGTCGACGAGCTCATGGCGTTCGTGCCGGGGCCGGACTTTCCGACCGGCGGCCTGATCCTCGGCCGCGCCGGCATCCGGGAGGCCTATCGCACCGGCCGCGGGTCGGTGGTGATGCGGGGCAGGGCCGTCATCGAGGAGATCCGGAAGGATCGGATGGCGATCGTCGTCTCCGAGATCCCCTATCAGGTCAACAAGGCCCGCATGATCGAGCGGATCGGCGAGATCGTCCGCGAGAAGGTGGTCGAGGGGATCGCCGACCTGCGCGACGAGAGCGACCGGGACGGTGTGCGCGTCGTTGTCGAACTGAAGCGCGACGCAGTGCCGGAGGTGGTCCTGAACCAGCTCTACCGGTTCACCCCGCTGCAGACCAGTTTCGGCGTGAACATGCTGGCGCTGAACGGCGGCCGACCGGAGCAGATGAACCTGCGCGACGTGATCTACGCGTTCGTGCAGTTCCGCGAGGAGGTGATCACCCGCCGGACCCGGTTCCTGCTGCGCAAGGCGCGGGAGCGGGCGCATGTGCTGGCCGGCCTCATGGTCGCGATCACCAACCTGGATCCGGTGATCGAGCTGATCCGCTCCTCCTCGGACGCCGGCGAAGCGCGCCGCCGCCTGTGCGAACGCGCCTGGCCGGCCGGCGACGTCGCGCCGTTCATCGCCCTGATCGACGATCCGGGCCATGAGGTCCGCGAGGACGGCACCTACATGCTGTCCGAGATCCAGGCCCGCGCCATCCTGGAGCTGCGTCTCCAGCGCCTGACCGGCATGGAGCGGGGCAAGCTGATCGAGGAGGCGGAGGAGATCGCCGCCAAGATCAAGGACTTCCTCGAGATTCTCACCTCCCGGCCGCGCCTGCTCGATGTCATGCGCGGCGAGCTCCAGCAGTCCAAGGAACTCTGGGCGAACGAGCGCCGGACCGAGATCGAGGAGAACGAGTTCGAGCACGACATCGAGGACCTGATCCCCCGCGAGGACATGGTCGTCACCGTCAGTCATGGCGGCTACATCAAGCGGGTGCCGCTCGCCACCTACCGGGCGCAGAAGCGCGGCGGCAAGGGGCGGGCCGGCATGGCGACCCGCGAGGAGGACGTCGTCAGCCGTCTGTTCATCGCCAACAGCCACGCGCCGATCCTGTTCTTCACCTCCCGCGGCCAAGTCTACCAACTCAAGACCTATCGCCTGCCCGAAGGTACGCCGCAGTCGCGCGGCCGGCCGATGGTCAACCTTCTGCCGCTGGAAGAGGGCGAGTGGATCCAGACCGTCATGCCGATGCCGGCGGACGAGGAGAGCTGGAAGCAACTCCACGTCATGTTCGCCACCGAGGCGGGGACGGTCCGGCGCAACGCGTTGAGCGATTTCACCAACATCAACAAGGCCGGCAAGCGGGCGATGCGCCTGGACGGGGACGACCGTTTGATCGGGGTCATGCCCTGCACCGACGCCGACGATGTATTCCTGGCCACGCGGAACGGTAAGGCGATCCGCTTCAAGGTCACCGACGTCCGCGTTTTCCAGGGGCGCGATTCTCTCGGGGTGCGTGGGATCCGGCTGCTCGATGGCGACACGGTGGTGTCCATGTCGATCCTGCGTCGCTTCGATATTGAGGGGGCCGCCGGCGGGGAAGCGGATGCGAGCGACGAGATCCGCCGCCAGCATATCCTGACCGTCACGACGAAGGGTTTCGGCAAGCGGACGCTGATCGACAACTACCGCCTGACCAACCGCGGCGGGCAGGGCATCGCGAATGTCGACCTGACCGACAAGAACGGCCTGGTCGCCGGGTCGTTTTCGGTCGCCGAGTCCGACCAGATCATGGCGGTGACCGACAAGGGTCAGGTGATCCGCTGCCCGATCGGCGACGTGCGGGAGACCGCGCGACAGGCACAGGGCGTCTACATCTTCCGGGTCAGCGACGAGGAGAACGTCGTCTCCGTCTCGTTGGTCGGCGAGACCGCGGAAGAGGAGGAGCCCGGCGCGGACGAGGAGGGTGCCGACGATGCCGGCCTTGGGGAGACCGGTACCGGCGAGAACGGGGCGGAGGAGTCGGGCGGGACGCCGCCGGAGGCTTCTTCGGATGATGCGGACGAAGGGGGAGAGCCGCCGCAATGACCGACGAGATGACGCGGGTCGGGGTCTATCCCGGTACGTTCGATCCGATCACCAAAGGGCATATCGACATCATCCGCCGAGCCAGCAAGACGGTCGACCATCTGGTGGTCGCCGTCGCCCGCAACGCCGGCAAGGGTCCGCTGTTCAGTCTGGACGAGCGGGTCGAGATGGTTCGGGACGAGATCGAAGAGATCATGGCGAAGAACCGCGAAGACGGGTTCGTCGGCACCATCGAGGTGAAGCCGTTCGGCTCGTTGCTGATGCATTTCGCGGAATCCCAGGGCGCCAGCGTGATCATTCGCGGCCTGCGGGCGGTATCGGATTTCGAGTACGAGTTCCAGATGGCGGGTATGAACGCCCGGCTGAATCCGAAGATCGAGACCCTGTTCCTGATGGCCTCCGACCGGCATCAGTTCATCTCTTCACGCTTCGTCAAGGAGATCGGCCGGCTCGGCGGCGAGATCCGGGAATTCGTCTCCTCGCGGGTGGCGGAGCGGGTGATCCACCGGTTCGATGGAGATCCGTCCAAGGAGAGCCAGGCGAAACAGACCGGGCCGTTCACCGGCTGACGGTTCTCCGTCGCGTTAGCTCCGGTCGAGAAACGATTTCTGGACGAAACCAGGCCCCCCCTCGCGCTTTAATTTATTTTTCGGTCGCCCGGGTCGGTAAACACAATTTTTACCAAGCGCCTCTAAGATCCTCGTCAACACCCCGCGATTGACGAAGAGTGCCGGAGATGAGGCTTCCTGTGGAACCGCCGGACCGTATCTCGTACCCATCGAGATGGTCTCACGCCCTGGTGGTGACGGCCGTCTACATGGCGGTCGCAACACTCTACATCGCTCTCTCCGACCGGTTCGTCGCCGCCATCTGGACGGATCCCGACGCGCTTTCCGGCGTCCAGACGGCCAAGGGGTTCGTGTTCGTTCTGGTCACCTCGGCGGTGCTGTTTGTATCGTGGAAAGCTCTCGAGCGCCGTGAGTCGCGAGAGCACCGGCGCTACAAGGAGACGCGAAAACGCCTGGGCGACCTCAGCAATGCGCTGCCGAACCCGCTTGTCATCCTCGATCCGGACGGTCACCTCGTCGAGTGGAACGCCGCGAACGAGACCGTGCTCGGGTATTCGGCGTCGGAACTGTCGGCCCACCACGTCTCCGACCTTACGCATGCCGACGACCATGCCGTCGCGCGCGATGCCATTGCCGAAGTGCGGGTAACGGGCCGGCCGGTGACGGCCGATGTCCGACTTGTCACCGCCACCGGCCGTGTTCTGTCCTATCGTTGGCACGGGGCGCCCTTCTTTGACGAAGACGGGCGCGTATCGGCCATCGCCGTGGTCGGTGTGGACATGACCGATCTGAAGGATACGCAGCAGCGGTTGCGCTGCGCCCTCAAGGGCACGAGGCACATTCTCAAGCAGACGGTCGATGCCATCGCCATGGCGGTCGAGAAGCGCGATCCCTATACGGCCGGACACGAAAAACGTGTCGCCGTTCTTGGCCTGGAGATCGCGAAGGAAATGGGGCTGTCCGAGGACGCCCGAGAGGGGCTCGAGTACGGCGCTCTCCTCCACGATGTTGGGAAGCTCGGCGTACCGACCGATATTCTGACGCGACCGGGAAAACTCAGCGCAAGCGAGTACGAAGTGGTCAAGAGCCACGCTGAGCACGGTTACGACATCGTTCAGTCGATCGATTTCCCCTGGCCGGTGGCCGATATCGTCCACCAGCACCATGAACGGCTGGACGGCAGCGGCTATCCTCAGGGCCTGAAAGGCGACGCCATCTGCCAGGAGGCCAGGATCATCGGTGTCGCCGACGTGGTCGAGGCGATGTGCAGTCATCGACCCTACCGGGCGGGCCTGGGCATGGAGATCGCGCTCGATGAACTCGCCGCCGGGAGCGGCACCCGTTACGACGCCGAAGTTGTGGCGGCATGCCGCGCGGTGATCGAGCGGGGCTTCGACTTCAAGCCGATGGCGGCATGACGCCGGGCGCGGCGGGCAGGGTACGATCCGATGATCGGATGTCCGGGCTCGTCCGAAACAAAGTTGACGCGCGCTGGGCGGCTTTTGCTTGACCCGGCGAGAGCGGCTGCCTAGCTTCCGGCCACCCTTGGCGGGCGCGTAGCTCAGTTGGTAGAGCATCTGACTTTTAATCAGACGGTCACAGGTTCGACCCCTGTCGCGCTCACCATTTTTCCTGTGAATTCATTGGCGGTTTTCAGGCCGCATCAGAGCAAGCCGAAGGCGCGTCGGTAGCGGCGTCGGTCGCCCCAAGGGTTGAGTTTCATGGTATTCGTCTCGAATTCCATCTAGCTGATTTCCAACAAGCTTTTCAGAATTCAATACCCATCGTATATTGCGGTTTCGTTGATCGCAGGGACGCGTGGGGGTTCGGCGATGTTTGACTTTCTGAAGGTCAGCAAAGACAAAAAGGTGCCGGTTCGGCCGAAGAAGCCGATGGGCAATCCGAACAAGGCCGCGTCCAAAGGCACGGTGAAGATCGACAAGTTCGTCTTCAACATCCGTGAGATCAACGACAAGGGCTTCATCATCGATCCCTACGACAAGGACATTGTCGTGTCCGGTCAACGCTTTCGCTTCGAGATCAAGGCGTCCTACGACCACAAGGAAGTCAACGGGCGCGCCGAAGCGGTGGTGACGAAGATCGTCGATAACGCGCTGGCGGCGGCCTTCCTGACGAAGTTCTTCTGATCGCGGCTCCCGCCCTGTCTCGTCGACGCCCGGCGGGCGGCCGGACGGGCGCCATTGTCGCCGGGAGACGATTCGGACATACTTCGCCCATGAGCGAGCGAGACAAAGCCCTCAAGATCCTGCGGACGGTGCGCCAGCGCATCGACCCGGACGTGCTTGCCCGGGCCCAGCGGGCGGCTTTCGCCCAGATCGGGCAGCAGCCGCCCGAACCGGAAAACGAGGCGTCTCGCCTGTTCAAGGCGGCGCTCGAGAACGGCGGCAAGCGCCGCGAGGAGATCCTGCGCCAGCTCGAACGCAAGTTCCGGCACAAGCTGAACTAACGACAACCGGTCCAGAGCATCCGGATCACGGGCGCGGCGGAGCGGCGGCGGCCGCGTTACCGGTTGGGCCGCTTCGCCAGAACCGCGTCGGCAAGCACATCGAACTCGGCGACGTGGTTGTAGATCTGGCTGGACACCCGGACATAGAGCCCGCCGGCGAGCGGGTTGATCCGGGTCTGGATGCCGTCCTCCTGCAGAAGCCGCAGCCGCAGGTCCCGCGCCGTCTCGAAACCGTCGCCGTAGCCGTCCGGCAGGCGCACCATCACCATCGAGCCGACCATGCTCTCCGGCTGGGCCATCTCGGTTCCCCAGGCGCCCGCGAGGCGCCGTCCCGCGGCCACGGCCAGGGCATGGTTGTGGGTTCGGATCGCCTCGATACCGAACCCGTCGATGAAATCGAGCGCCGCGGGCAGGGCGTGCTGGGCCGACCCGTCCCGGGTCCCGACCCAGTCGAACTCCTCGCGGAAGCCGCCCTCGTAACCGTGGCTGATCACCGCCGGGTGGAGCCGGTCGATCACCCGGTCGCCGGCCCAGAGGAAGGCGCAGCCCTTGGCGGCGAACATCCACTTGTGGCAGGTCCCGGTGTACCAATCGGCGCCCAGCGTCTCGATATCGAGCGCCATCATGCCGGGGGCATGGGCGCCGTCGACCAGCACCAGCGCCCCGGCATCCCGCGCCGCGGCGGTCATCTCCGCGACCGGGAGCGCGAGCGCGGTTGCGGAGGTCACGTGGTCGATGATGGCGACCCTCGGCCCGGCCTCGGCCAGGGCGGCCTCGAAGGCGACAAGCGCCTGCTCAGGCGACTCGGCGGGGAAGGGGAGGGTCCATTCGGCGATCTCGGCGCCGGTCATCGAGCAGACGAACCGGACCGTATTGCGCACCGCACCGTATGTCTGGTCATTGATCAGGATCCGGTCGCCGGGCTTCAGGTCGAGGGACCGGAGGATCGCGTTCACCGCCTGGGTCGGGTTCTCCACCAGTGCCAGCCGGTCACCGGCGGCGCCGACATAGGGGGCGAGCCGGGTCGCCGCGGCCCGCAGCGCCGGGCGGAACTCGAACTCCATGAACCGGCTCGGTTCCGCCTCCATCCGGGCTCGCCAAGTGCCCTGCGCTTCGAGAACCGCACGGGGCGTCGCGCCGTAGGAACCGTGGTTGAGATGCAGGGAGCCGTCTTCCAGGGCGAAGAGCGGGCGGAGATCGGCGCCGAAGGCGGAGGGAGCGGACTTCATCCTGCGAGTGTGCCGCAGCCATTCGCCAACCGCCAAGGGTGAGATGCGTATCCGGGGCGGCGATTGTGCCGGACGGCGGCTTGGGTCTATGCTCCACCGCGATTTTGCACTGCACACTCGCGGCTCCGGGACTCTGGCGATCCGTGGTGCCGCGCCCTACATCAGTCCCAAGCTTCGCTACGTCGCGTTCAGGAGGCGGCCCGATATGGCGCCGAACACCAAGGTTTCTCTGTTCTCGCGCCTGAGAACCTATTTCTTCGCCGGCGTTCTCGTGACCGCGCCGATCGGGATCACCCTGTATCTGGCCTGGCTGATCATCGATTTCATCGACAACAGAGTCACCCCGCTCATCCCGGCCCGGTACAATCCGGAAACCTATCTGCCGTTCTCCATTCCCGGTCTCGGACTGATCGTGGCCGCGATCGTCCTGACCGTCATCGGCGCCTTCACCGCCGGACTCGTCGGGCGCTGGCTGGTCAGCCTGTCGGAACGGCTGATGGCGCGCATGCCCGTCGTTCGTAACGTGCACAGCGCCCTCAAGCAGATTCTCGAAACGGTGCTGGCGCAGCAGTCGAAGGCATTCCGGCAGGTCGTGCTGATCGAATACCCGCGCCGCGGAATCTGGGCGATCGGCTTCCTGACGGGAGACACCATCGGCGAGGTTCAGAACCTCACCGAGGACGACACCCTCAACGTGTTCCTGCCGACGACGCCGAATCCGACCTCCGGCTTCCTGCTATTCGTGCCACGCGAGGACTGTCACGTCCTGTCGATGACGGTGGAGGAGGGGATCAAGATGGTCGTCTCCGGCGGTATCGTGACGCCGCCCGACCGCCGCCCGAAAGACGAGCGGGAGACCCCGCGCATTCCCGCGGCCAAGCCGGAGCATCCGGACGGGCCGACCCGCCAGATCGACGCGGCCTGATCGGCCTCAGAGACCTGAACGAAACGGCGAGGGGAGAGCCGAGATGTCGGATGCGGTGATGGCGGTCTGGGGCGATGCGGCGCCGGCCCACGACGCCGAGTTCAGCGAGTGGTATCACCGCGAGCACATCCCCGAGCGCGTCGGGATGCCGGGATGGCGCAACGGCCGCCGATACCGGAAGCTGGGTCGGGGTCGGCATCGCTATCTGGCGGCCTACGACGTGGACCGCCTGGCCTGTTTCGACGACCCAGCCTACCGCCACGCCCTGGACCATCCGACCGAGTGGACGACGCGGATGATGGCGCATTTCCGCAACTTCGTGCGGGCCACCTGCCGCGTCCGCTTCTCCAGCGGCGAAGCGCTGGGATCGGTGGTCGCCACGGTCCGCTACGCGCCGGGCGACGGCAATGCTGAAGAAATCGCGCGCTGGCTCGCCGGCACCGCCCTGCACGACCTGCGGACCCGCGAGGGCATCACCCGGGTTCAGCACTGGGAGGCGGATATGGGCCGCTCGCTCGCCAAAACGGGCGAACAGGACATCCGCGAGGGGACGGATGGCGAGGCGCCGTTTACCGCGGTGATCGAGGGCACCGACCGGGCCTTCGTCGAAGCCGCGCTGAAAGAGGCCGACATCGTCGCCGGTCTGGAGAGGCGGGGCGCGCGCAACGTCGAGCCCGGCCTCTACGCCATGATGTTCGCCCTCCACGCCTAGCGCCGTCCCGCTACCCCTCCATCTCGCCGAGCCGCTTGTAGAGATAGGTCCGGCTGATCCCCAGGGCCTCGGCGGCCCGCTTCTTGTTGCCGTCGGCCCGCTCCATCGCCTCGCGGATCAGCCGCTGTTCCAGCGCCCGGAGCTGCGCTTCCAGGGTCGCGGCGGGATCGGGATGGGGCGCCTCGCCGATCAGGTCCGGTAGGTCCGCCGGTGTCAGTTCCTCTCCGTCGCAGAAGATCGCCGCTTTCTGCACCGTGTTGAAGAGCTCGCGGACGTTGCCGGGCCAGGGGTGGCCGGTGAGCAGCGCCATGGCGTCCGTCCGCACGCTTCTGACCGGCAGGTTGTGACGCTTGGCGGTCCGCGCGAGAAAGGTCCGCACCAAAGCCGGGATGTCCGCGGCGCGGTCGCGCAGCGGCGGGAGCCAGAGGGTGATCGCGCCGATCCGGAAGTACAGGTCGGCCCGGAAATCCTCGTCCTGGATCATCCGCTCCACCGGCCGGTTGGTGGCGGTCACCAGGCGGAAATCGGCGCAGCGGGACCGGTGGCCGCCCAGGCGCTCGAACGTCCCTTCCTCCAGGACCCGCAGCACCTTGGCCTGGATGTCGGTGCCCATGTCGCCGATCTCGTCGAGGAACAGCGTGCCCTTGTCGGCTAGCTCGAACTTGCCGCTGCGGCCGCGCTTGTCGGCGCCGGTGAAAGAGCCCGGCTCGTAGCCGAACAGTTCGGCCTCCACCAACGTGGCCGGCAGGGCGGCTGCATTCAGCACCACCAATGGCTTGGCCGCCCGGTTCGACTGGCCGTGCAGGGCGCGGGCGACGAGCTCCTTGCCGGTGCCGCTCTCGCCGCGGATCAGGACCGAGATGTCGAGCGGGGCGACGCGGGCGATGTCGGCTTTCAGCTTCCGGATCGGCGGGCTGTCCCCGATGATCGCCTCCAGATCGGCCGGGCGCGGTCGCATCTCCTGAAGCTCGCGCCGGTAGTAGTCGACCTCGGCGCGGAGCTTGGCGATCTCGCGGCCGAACTCAAGCGCCTGGTCCGGTCCCTTGAACATGACCTGGCCGATCGCGCCTACCGTCTGGTCGCCACTTTGGATCGGAAACCGGCTGACGATCCGGGCTACGCCGTTCATCTCCTGCAGGCGGCCGATCTCGGCTCGACCTGATCTCGCCACGTCGGGCAGCCGGGTGTTCTCGATGACGTCTCCGGCGGGCCGGCCAAGGCCGTCGCCCCGTTTCATGCCGAAGAACCGGGCATGCACCGGGCTCACCCAGCGCAAGAGCCCGTCCGCATCGACGACGGTGATCGCCTCGTAGGGGTTGGTCAGGAAATGGGCGAGGATCTCATGGGCGAAATCGACGCTGGCCGCGAAGTCCACCACCGGGTCCTCCCGGCCGGCGGGCCAGACCAGATGAAGGCCGATGCCCGCCTCCGACCGGCGGGAGAGGGCCGACCAGACCGTATCGCCCATGTCGACGCTCCAGATGCGGTCGCCGCCGGTCGTTGTAGCCAGGGCACGCTCCACCTCCTCGGGCAGATGCGGACCGTCGGCGAAGATCCGGGCGCCGGTGGGGTCGATCAGGCGGATGCTCGGAGCGGTGTTCATGTTGCGGACACTATTCGAGAGATGTGTCCGCGTCGAGAACATAGCTGCGTGTCCAGCCGCGCATTTCGGGCCGTTCCGCGTCTGGCATGGAGGTTGCGGACCGAGGGGGCGGAGGAGATGCCCATGTCAGACCAGCGCCTGCCCCTCGAAGACCTGCCGCCCGCGCCGCAAGGGGCCGCGTTCGACATGCTGGACGGCGTTCGGGTTCTGGACCTCACCACCTCGATCGCCGGGCCCTATGCCACGCTTCTCTTGGCGGACTACGGGGCGGATGTGGTCAAGATCGAGCGGCCCGGCAGCGGGGACGACGCCCGCGCCTGGGGGCCGCCCTTCCTCGACGGCGACTCCCTCTGGTTCATGTCGGTCAACCGCAACAAGCGCAGTGTAGCCGTCGACTACACGGTCGAACCCGGCCGCAGCCTGTTCGAGAAGCTGGTCGCCGCCGCCGACGTGGTGGTGCTGAACCAGGTCCCGCGGGTCCAGGAGAAGCTGAAGACCGACCCGGAGACGCTACGGGCCCTCAATCCCGCACTGATCGTCGCCGCGGTCACCGGTTTCGGCCTCACCGGCGAGCGGAAGGACAAACCCTGCTACGACCTGATCGCCGAGGGGTATTCCAGCGTGATGGACCTCACCGGCGAGGCTGACAGCCCGCCGCAGAAGGTCGGCACGCCGGCGGCTGACCTGCTGGCCGGACACGATCTCGCACTCGCCGTCGCCACCGCCCTGGTCCGAAAGGGGCGGACGGGGCAGGGCGCGGTGATCGACGTCTCCATGGTCGAGAGCATGACCCGCTTCATGGTGCCCCGGATCGCCAGCTATCTCGGTTCCGGCGAGGTGCCGGCGCGGTCCGGAGCGCGGGACAGCGTGATCGCCATCTATCAGGTTTTCGAGACCGCCGACGATCCGATGACGCTCGGGCTCGGCAACGACGCGATCTGGCAGCGGTTCTGGCAGGCCGTCGGACAACCGGCCCGCGGCGAAGACCCGGCCACGGCGACCAACAGCGACCGCCGCAAGGTCCGCGCCGCCCTCGTCGACGAGATTCAGGGCATTCTGAAGACCCGCCCGCGCGCCGCCTGGCTGGAACTGTTCGATGCCAACAAGGTCCCCGCCGGCCCGATCCAGCGGGTGGACGAGGTCTGCGCCGACCGGCATCTGCAGGACCGGGGCTTCCTCTATACGATCGACCGACCGGGCAGGAGCCCGTCGCCCCAGGTCGGGACCGGCGTGCAGGTCGACGGCCGCGCCAACACGCCCCGTCGGGCGCCGCCCGATCTCGGCGCCGACGAGGCGGAGGTCCGCGCCGACTGGCTCGGCGAGCCCTGAAACCGAAACGAACGAACACCACCCCGAGGGAAGAGACGCATGTCCCAGACGTTCGAGACCATCCTGTACGAGGAAGACGGCCCCATCGGCTGGATCACTATCAACCGGCCGGATGACGGCAACATGTTCACGCCGGTGACCTGCGTCGAGATCCGCGACTGCATCGAGGCGATCCGGCGCGAGACCCGGACCCGCGTCGTTGTTCTGACCGGCGCGGGCGAGAAGTTCTTCTGCATTGGCGGGCGTAAGGACGGGATGGAGGACACGACGCTCTATGCCGGCGTGCTGCCGACGCTGGAGATGTACGACGCCATCGACAAGCTGCAGAAGCCGGTGATCGCCATGGTCAACGGCTTCGCCGTCGGCGGCGGCAACGTTCTGCAGACGGTCTGCGACCTCTCGATCGCCAAGGAGAGCGCCGTTTTCCGTCAGGTCGGACCGATGATGGGCAGCTTCGACGCCGGCTACGGCACCTGGTATCTGGAGGACGCCATCGGCAAGAAGCGGGCGAAGGAGATGTGGTACACGAACCGCAAGCTCTCGGCCGCCGAGGCCCTGGACTGGGGCCTGATCAACCGGGTGGTGCCCGACGACACGCTGCGCGAGGAGACCCGGGACTGGGCGATGACCATCGCCGATCGCGGCCCGCTGGCGCTCGCCGGCATCAAGCACGCCTTCCTGGCCCGCCATGGCGGCGTCGGCGGTCTCGGCCGGGTTTCCCACGACATGCTGCTGAAGCTGTACCTGAAGACCGAGGAGAGCCAGGAACTGTCCAAGGCCTTCGGTGAGCGCCGTGCCCCCGACCCGGACAAGTTCGGCCACTGAGGGGCGGCGCCATGAGCCGGCTTCTCACCCTGCACGACCCGGCCACCGCCCGGCGCTACTACGAGGCCGGGCTGTGGCATGACGAGACCTTCTACGCCCTGCTGGCCAAGCACGCGGCGGCGCGGCCGGACGCCAAGGCGGTCCGGGATTCGGCACGCCACCTGACCTGGGCGGCGCTCAAGGATTGGGTCGATGCCATCGCCGACGGCCTGCACGAGGCCGGCGTGGTCACCGGCGAGCGGGTCGCGCTCTGGGCCTCCAACCGGGTCGAGGTGGTCGCGTCGTTCCTGGCCTGTTCGCGCAACGGCTACGTCTGCAACCCGTCGCTTCATCGCAACTACACGGTCGAGGAGATCGCCGGCCTGCTGGAGCGGGTCGGGGCGACGGCGGCGGTGGTGGAGACCGGTTGGGGAGCGGATACGGACAGGCAGGATCCGGTCGCGGCTCTCAACGGGCTCGAGGCCATGCGCCGTGTCTTCGTCCTGCCGCCGGAGCGCGCCGAGGGCGATCTGCCGCCGATCGGCACGCCGCCGCGTCGCCTCCGGGATCCGGACGGCAACCCGGACAGCGTCTGCTATCTAGCCTTCACCAGCGGGACGACGGGGCGGCCCAAGGGCGTGATGCATTCCGACAACTCCCTGCTCGCCAACTGCCGCGATCTGGTGAGGGACTGGCGCCACGACCACTCCACCGTCCTGCTCACCCTGTCGCCGCTGAGCCACCACATCGCCTGGGTGGCGGTCGGCCAGTGGCTGGTCGCCGGTATGGAACTGGTGATCGACGATCCGGCCCCCGGCCTGTCCCGCCTGGACTGGATGATCGAGACCGGGGCGACCTACGTCATGGGGGTGCCGACCCACGCCATGGACATCCAGGTCGAGCAGACGAGGCGGGGCATCGAGAAGCTTGGCTCGGTGAACCTGTTCTACATGGCCGGCTCGCCGATCCCGCCGGCCGTGGCCGAACGGTTCGTGCGCCAGGGGGTGCGGCCGCAGAACATCTATGGGATGACCGAGAACTCCTCGCACCAGTACACCCACCCCGAGGACGACGAGGCAACGGTCTGCGCCACCTGCGGGCGCGGCGGGGCCGGGTACGAGGTCCGCATCTTCTCCCAGGAGAACCGCGACGAGGCGGTGCCGCCGGGCACCATCGGCGAGATTGGCGGCAAAGGGGCCGCCCTGATGCTGGGCTATTTCGACAACCAGGCCGCCACCGAGGGCTCGTTCAACCGCGACGGTTGGTTTCTTTCCGGCGATCTCGGCGTGCTCGACGGCAACGGCAACCTGTCCATCGTCGGACGGCTGAAGGACGTGGTGATCCGCGGTGGCCACAACATCTTTCCGGCCCGCGTCGAGGATCTCGCGGTGAAGCATCCCAACATCGCCAAGGCCGCGGCCTTCCCGATGCCGGACGAGCGGCTGGGCGAGAAACTGGCCCTGGCGGTCCTTCCGAGCGGCGGGGCGCCCGATGCGGCTGCCGTGCTGAGCCATCTCTACGCCGTCGGACTGTCGAAATACGACATGCCGGAATACTTCCTGGTGATGGACAGCTTCCCGCTGACCCCCAGCGGCAAGATCCTGAAGCGCGAGCTGGCGGACTGGGCGAAGACCGGGCGGATCGCGCCCGAGCCCTGCCGGTTCAAGGTGCCCGAAGACGCCTGAGGAGTGTGGAAACGATGACCGTGACCCTGGCCCTGTCCGAGGGCATCGCCACCCTGACGATCGACCGTCAGGAAGCATTGAACGCGCTTAATTTCAGTTTGATATCGGATATAGCCGAGAAACTGGATGAGGTTAGAGATTCCGATGCGCGGGGCTTGCTGATCACCGGCGCCGGCGAGAAGGCGTTCTGCGCCGGCGCCGATATCAAGGAGCTGATGGGCCGCGACCTGATGGCCCAGAAGCGCGGCGCCGAAGCCGGACAGGCGGCCTTCGCCAAGATCGCCGCATTGGAGACCCCGTCGCTCGCCCTGATCAACGGCTTCGCCTTCGGTGGCGGGCTGGAGATGGCGCTGGCCTGCACCTTCCGCATGGCGGTGCCCACGGCGAAGATGGGGCTGCCGGAGATCAAGCTCGGCCTGATCCCGGGTTATGGCGGGACGCAGCGCCTGCCGCGCCTGATCGGCGAAGGACGGGCGCTGGAGATGATCCTGACCGGCCGCACCGTCGACGCCGAGGAGGCGCATCGCATCGGTCTGGTCAGCCGCCTGGCCGAAACCGCCGATCCCCTGGCCGAGGCGACCGGCTTCCTCGGCGAGGTGACGCGCTACGGCCTGCCGGCGGTCAGCTTCGCCAAGCAGGCGGTGACCCGTGCCCTGGACCTGCCGGTGCACGAGGGCCTGAAGGTGGAGGCCGATCTCTCGACCCTCGCGTTTCGCACCGAGGACGCCGACGAAGGGCTCGCCGCCTTCGTCGAGAAGCGCAAACCGACCTTTAAGGACCGCTGATGGCCACCGTACTCGACAGACTGGACGCCAGCCTCGACCTGCCGGAGGAAGAGGCCATGGTTCTCGAGAGCGTGCGCCAGCTCGCTGCCGATAAGATCGCGCCGCGCGCCGCCGAGCATGACCGCAACGGAACCTACCCGGCGGATAACATCGAGGAGATGAACGCGCTCGGTATGAACGCTATGTTCGTGCCGGAGGCATATGGCGGGCTCGGTCTGTCCTACACGGTCTATCTCGCCTGCGTGCGGGAAATCTCGAAGGCCTGCGCCTCGACCGGGATTATCTGGGCGACCAACTTCCACGGCATGAAGCCGGTGATGGATTTCGGCACCGAGGCGCAGAAGCAGCGCATCCTGCCGACCATCGCGGCCGGCGGCATCGGCTCGCTCTGCATCACGGAACCGACCGCCGGTTCCGATGCCACGGGCATGAAGACCCGCATCACGCCGGACGGCAACGAGAGCGTCGTGGTCACCGGCGGCAAGACCTTCATCTCCAACGGCAACGTGGCCGACCACCTGCTGGTGTTCGGCAAGTGGAGCGAGATCGACGATCCGAAGAAGTCGATCACCGCCTTCGTCGTGGACAAGGACACGCCCGGCCTGGAGATCCTCCGCAAGGAGGAGAAGATGGGCCACCGGGCGGCGCCGACGGTGGCGCTGTCCTTCGAGGACATGAAGATCCCGCGCGAGAACATCATCGGCGAGCCCGGCGACGGGCTGCGCATCCTGCTGTCCTCGCTCAACAAGTCCCGGCCCAGCGTGGCGGCCCAGGCGCTGGGCATCGCCCGGGCGGCCTTCGAGGATGCGGTCGACTACATCAACGACCGGCGACAGTCCGGCCGCCGCATCGTAGAGTTCCAGGGCATCCAGTTCACCCTGGCCGACCTCGCGACCGACCTCGCCATGTGCGAGGCGTGGCTCTGGAAGGTCGGCCGCATGGTCGACGCCGGCGCGACCGATTTCGGCATCGAGGCGTCGATGCTGAAGATGCGCGGCTCCGACCTCGCCATGCGGATCGCCGACGAGGCGGTTCAGCTTCACGGGGGCTACGGCTACTGCCAGGACTACCGGGTCGAGCGGCTGATGCGGGATGCCAAGATCACGCAGATCTGGGAAGGCACGAACCAGATCCACCGCCAACTCATCGGCCGCAGCTTCGCGCGGAAGGAGTGACGGATGGTGGCCACTGCCAGCCGTCATCCTGACGCAAGTCAGGATCATGCTTCCGGCGCCTAAAGCTTGATCCTGAAACAAGTTCAGGATGACGAAGAACGAGATGATCGAGAGGTTCGCATGACAACCATCCAGACCGTCGGTGTCTGCGGCGCCGGGACCATGGGCGCGGGGATCGCCATCGTGGCGGCCCGCGCCGGCTATCGCACCGTCCTCTACGACACCAACGCCAAGGCGCTGGAGCGGGCGCGGGGGCAGACCGAGGCGTTCCTCGCCAAGTCGGTGGAGCGCGGGAAGCTGAGCCAGGAGCAGGTCGACGCCGCCCTGGCCGGCTACAAGACCACGGACACGCTCGACGGTCTCGCCGAGTGCGACATCGTCATCGAGGCCGTGTTCGAGAACCTGGGCGTGAAGCAGGAGCTCTTCGCCAGGCTCAACGAGGTCTGCTCGGACCACACCCTGTTCGCCTCCAACACCTCGACCCTGTCGATCACCCAGATCGCGTCCGGCTGTGGCCGTGAGGACCGGGTGGTGGGCATGCATTTCTGCCTGCCGGCCCAGCTCATGAAGCTGGTGGAGATGTCGCCGGGGCTGAACACGTCGGACACCACCTTCGCCGCCGCCTGGGCGTTCTGCGAGGCGTTGGGGCAGAAACCGGTCAAGACAAAGGACGCGCCGGGTTTCATCCTCAACTACTTCCTGGTGCCGTTTAACAACGATGTCATCCGACTGATCGAGGCGGGCGTGGCGGAGCCGGCGGATATCGACCGGGCGGTCAAGGCCGGGCTCGGCTACAAGATGGGGCCGTGCGAACTGCTCGACCTGATCGGGCTCGACACTCAGGTGCTGCTTTGCGACGCCTTCTACGGCGTCACCCACGATCCGCGCTGCGCGGCACCGCCGCTGCTCCACCGCATGGTCGCGGCGGGGCATCTTGGCCGCAAGTCCGGGCGCGGATTCTTCACCTATGACAGCGACAAGATGTACGGGGCCTGAGCCATGGTGAGCTATTCGATCGTCTATACCGGCGACAGCCTGTCGTTCCCGGAGGACCATCCGTTCCTGGCCGGTGCCGGCGAGGGTGGAGAGGTCGTGGCCTATATCGGTTCCGGGGCCGTTGCCGCGTGGCAGGAAGATCCGTCGCGCACCGCCATTCTGGTCGAGCTCGCTACGGAAACGTTGGGCGAGGTGACCGGAGAGAGCCGGGGCGAGGAGGGGTCGAACACCGTCGGTTTCGCCCGGTTCCGCGTCGGCGACGGCGCGCCGTCGGATCTGGTCGAGCTGGTGCGCCAGCCGCATACCGACGCCGCGGCCCTGGAGGCGGCGCGGATGGCGTTCGAGGGGGCGGGCCTGCAGGTCTCGGAGTGTTTCGACTTCGCCGGGCGAATCCTCGACCGGCTGATCCGGCCCTACTACAACGAGGCTCTGGCCAAGCTCGACGAGGGGCTGGCGACCGCCGACGACATGGATCTCACGGTGAAGCTCGGTCTCGGCTATCCGGAGGGTCCGATCGAGCTGCTGGAGCGCACCGGCCTGCACCACCACCACGACGTGACCCAGGCGCTGTTCGAGGTCTACGGCTCCAAGCACTACGCTCCGGCCCGGCGGGCGCGGGTGGCGAAGAAGCGCGCCGATCGGGGGATCGCCTGATGGGGACAGCGCCGCGCAAACCGCTCGCGGGCGTGCGGGTCGTCGACTTCTCCACCCTCCTGCCGGGGCCCATGGCGACGCTGATCCTCGCCGAGGCCGGCGCGGAGGTGATCAAGCTCGAAAGGCCGGGCACGGGCGAGGACATGCGCGCCTACCCGCCGATGGTGACCGAGGACAGCGGGGTTAATTTCGCCCTCCTGAACCGGGGCAAGCGCTCGCTCGCCGTCGACCTGAAGGACACGGCGTCGGTCGAGCGGGTCAGGCGGATCGTCAAGGACGCCGATGTGCTGGTGGAACAGTTCCGCCCGGGCGTCATGGACCGGCTCGGCCTGGGCTACGAGGCAATGAAGGCCCTGAACCCGGCCCTGGTTTACTGTTCGATCAGCGGCTTCGGCCAGACCGGCCCGAAGGCGTCGCTGGCGGCCCACGACCTCAACTACATGGCCGAAACCGGCGTCCTGAATTTCGGGGCGGATAGCCGTGGCGACCCGGTGTTGCCGCCGGTGCTCGTCGCCGATATCGGCGGCGGAACGATGCCGGCCGTGATCTCGATCCTACTCGCCCTGCGCGAGGCCGAGAAGACCGGGGAGGGCGCCCATCTCGACGTCGCCATGGCCGACAACCTGTTCGCCTGGGGCTACTGGGCGCTCGGCGAACGGGCGGCCGGCAAGGGCGATCCGACCCCGGGCGGCGAGCTCGTCACCGGCGGATCGCCGCGCTACCAGGTCTACCGGTGCGCCGATGGACGCTGGCTCGCCTGCGCGCCGTTGGAGCCGAAGTTCTGGGCGAATTTCTGCGAGGTGATCGGCCTCGATCCGGCGCTGCGCGACGATACGCGTGATCCGGCGGCCACGATGGCGGAGACCCGCGCGATCATCGCCGCCCGGACCAGTGCCGACTGGCTCTCGGCGTTCGACGGCGTGGATGCCTGCGTCACCCTGGTTCGCTCGCTCTCCGAGGCGGCAGAGGACCCGCATTTCCGCGAGCGCGGACTCTTCGCCGGAAGCATGCCGGCGGGCCGGACGGCGATGACCCCGCTGCCGCCGCCGATCGCACCGATCTATCGCGATCCTGAAGGCGGGCAGTCGTTCCCGGCCTTGGGCGACGCGAACCCGGATCTTCTGGAGGAGTAGACCATGCGGGCCGTCGTGATGGAGGCATTCGGGCCGCCGGAGACCGCGCTGGTGAAGGAGCTGCCGTCCGAAGCTCCCGGGCCGGGCGAGGTTCTCGTGCGGGCGCGGGCGGCGGGCGTGAACTACCCCGACCTTCTCGTGGTCGAGGGAAAGTATCAGCACAAGCCGCCACTGCCCTTCACACCGGGCAAGGAACTGGCGGGCGAGATCGCCGCCGTCGGCGAGGGCGTGACCCGCTGGGCGCCCGGTGACCGGGTGATGGCGCAGGTCGAATACGGGGCCTTCGCGGAGGCGGTGATCGCCCGCGCCGACCAGTGCTTCGCCCTGCCCGAGGGAATGGCATTCAGCGACGCGGCGGCCATGGGCCTGGTGTATCAGACCGCCTGGTTCGCGCTGCTCGACCGCGGCGGTTTTAGACCGGGCGAGACGGTCCTGGTGATGGGCGCCACCGGAGGTGTCGGCATGGCGGCGATCCAGCTTGTGAAGGCCCTGGGCGGGGTCGCGCTCGCCGGCGTGACCACCATGGCGAAGGCGGGGGCCGCCGTGGACGCCGGCGCCGACCAGGTCATCGACCTGTCCGGGGAGAACCTGCGCGACGGGCTGCGTGCACAGGTCCAGGCCGTCACGGACAGTCGCGGCGCCGATATCTGCATCGACCCGCTTGGCGGCGATCCCTTCGACGCGGCCATGCGGGCGCTTGCCTGGTGCGGCCGCATGGTCGTCGTCGGGTTCGCGGCCGGACGCATTCCGGTGATCAAGGCCAACTACCTGCTGGTCAAGAACATCGCCGTCAGCGGTCTGCAATGGTCGGACTACCGGGACCGAACCCCCGAGCGCATGGCCGAGGCACAGGCCGAGATCTTCCGGCTTCACACCGACGGCAAGCTCAGAGCCAACGTCACGGCGCGCTACCCGCTCGACCGGATGGCCCAGGCGCTCGCCGTGATCCGCGACCGGCGGGTCATCGGCAAGGTCGTGCTCGAGATCTGATCCGGTCGGTCGGGATCGCCGCCGTTAGTGCTGCGCCAGGAACCGCTCCAGCGCCGCGCGGGCCGGGGCCTCGTCCAGGGTCGGGGCGTGGCCGACATCGGGCAGGGTGACGAGCTCGAGCGAGGGATGGCGGTGCTGCATCGCGGTGGCCGTCTCGGTGCTCAGAACGATGGAGCGGCCGCCATGGAACACCAGGGTCGGCACCGGCGTCAGGGCGGTGAACAGGGCCCAGAGATCGGCATTCTTCGACTCCGGCTCGGCCAACGGTTTCACGATCTTCGTGTCCCAGTCCTGCCGCAGGGTGCCGTCCGGCTCCTCGCGGTAGGTGGTCTTGGCGAAGGCGATCCACTCCTCCTCGGTCTGCAGGGAGAGGGTGGGGAGGATCGCGTGCATCTCGTCGGCGGCGTCCTTCCAACTCGCCGGCCGTCTCTCGCGCCCCATGACTTCGATCAGGTAGTGACCGCCGCTGTCGCTGATGTCCGGCCCGATATCGTTCAGCACGACCGCCGCCAGGGTCGTGGGCGCCACGACGGCGAGGCCCATCGCCATGACCCCGCCGAAGGACGTGCCGATGGCGACGACCTTGTGCAGCCCCAGCGCCGTCATCACCGCTCGGATGTCGTCGACGATCACCGGCGGCGCGTACCGGGCCGGATCGGCCTCGTAGTCGGACCGGCCGCGTCCACGGTAGTCGAGGCTGACCAGGCGGCGCGGCGCGATGGCTTCGGCCACATGGGCGAAGTCCTTCACAGTGCGCGCGAAGCCCGGCAGGCCGAGGACCGGCACGCGCGGATCGAGCGGATCGCCCCAGTCGGCGGTGAACACGCGGGCGCCTGACCGAACGGTCACGAAACGCTCCCGGCAGGGAATTCCCATGCGACTCTCCGCTACGCCGCGCCGACGATCGCCGGTAGCGCGTCGAGGGTCGTCAGTTCGATGTCAGGCTTGCCCGGCAGCCGTTCGCGGACCTGGCCGAACCGGTTGCACCACGCCACGCGGAAGCCGAAGGCGGACGCCGCCGCGGCGTCCCAGGCATTGGAGGACTGAAAGCTCACCGCCGCCGGTTTGGACACGCCGAGTCTGTCGACGGCGAGCTGGTAGACGCTCGGGTCCGGCTTGAACACGCGCAGGTCGTCGACCGAGAGCACGGCGTCGAGCAGCGGAGTGCAGCCCGTGCTGTCGCAGACGCTGCGCAGCATGTCAGGGGAGCCGTTAGAGAGGATGGCGGTCTTCATGCCGCTGTCCTTCAAGGTCTTGAGGACGCCGATCACCTCCGGATAGGTGTCCAGGGTGGAGTAGCTGTCCATCAGGGCCTGGCGCAGCCCGGTCGGCGGCCCGCCGGGGAATGCGGTCTCGAGGGCGAAGTCCAGGGCATCGCCCGTCACCTGCCAGAACGGCACGTAGTGTTCGCGGCCCATGAGGCTGCGCAGCCAGGAATAGGCGAGCTGCTTGGTCCGCCAGACATCGGACATGGTCTGGGCCGCTTCGACCTCGAGGCCGAAGTCGTCGCGGCAGCGGGCGACGGCGGAATGCACGTCGAAAAGGGTGCCGTAGGCATCGAAGACACAGGCCTCGATACCGTCGAAACGGTCGGTCGTCATACTCTCTCCCCAGATACCCTCATTCCGGCGTCAGTTCCCTTGCAGCGCGGCCTGTTGGCGGTCCAGCAGAACACCGCAGGAATAGACGCACCAGACCTCCCGCGCGCCCGGCGACAGGGCGGCGAGATAGGTCTCCTGCAGGCGGTCCGCGGTCAGACGCTCGCGATAAACATGCAGCGCTTCGAGGACCCGCTGGACGTAGTTGCGGGTCTCGGAGAAGGGGATGCGCTCGATCCAGTCGATGACATCGACCCCGGCATCGCTCGGATCGCCATGTTCGCGCACCCATCGCACCACCCGGCTCGGCCCGGCGTTATAGGCGGCGATCGCCTTGATGTAGTGGCCGTCGAACCTGTCCACCATCCGCTTCAGATACGTGCTGCCCAGGCGCACGTTGTAGTCCGGCCGGGCGATCAGGGAGCCCAGGTCGTACTCCAGGCCCAGGGACCGGGCCGTGCTCTCCGCCGTGGCCGGCATGAGCTGCATCAGCCCGCGCGCGCCGACCCGGCTGATGGCCGTGGTCTCGAAGCTGCTCTCCTGGCGGATGATCGCGTGCACCAGCGCCGGCTCCGGTCCCCCCGCGGGCACGTCGTCCAGAACCGGGTAGCCGAGGGCCGGCAGCACCATCCGGCCGACCGCCGCACGCCGGGCGGTGAATACGGCGGTGCCGAGCTCGCCCGCCTCCGCGGCGGTCTCGGCGAGCAGCGCGGAGCGGTCCATATCCGAGCTCTCCACCGCGAGATGGCGCAGGAACAGGCGCGCCAGACCGTCCAGACGGAGCCGGATCAGGGCGCGGGCCGCCTGGACCCGGTCGTCGGCGGCGAAGGCGGCCCGGGCGTCGGCGTCGGGGGCCGCCGGTTCGGGCAGCGAGATCCGCTCGGCGCCGATGCGGGCCGCGGCAAGCTGTCCGTAGAAGGTGGTCTGGAAGGCGGCGCCGTGGGCGTACCAGTCCCGCGCCTCGTCCGGTCTGCCCACGGCCTCTGCCGCGCGGCCGGCCCAGTAGCCGGCGCGCGCCGAGCTGATCGGCGTCGAGACGTTGGCGTGAAGCAGGGAGAAGTGACGAAGGGCGTCATCCGGCCGGTCGAGAAAGCGAAGCGCGATCCATCCGGCGAGCCACTCGGCCTCGGCGAAGGCGGCGCCGGAGGTCTGGGAGTGGGACGCGGCGAGCAGGTAGGCGTCCTCGTGGTTGCCGTCGTCCAGTGCCTCGCGGATGTGCCAAGCCCGCTCGCGCCACCACAGGCGGACGAACTCCTCCGATGCCGGCGCTTCGAACATCAGCTCGCGGGCCGCCGTCCGCATCCCGGCCAGCCGGCGCCAGCGCAGGCGCTCGTAGTGCAGGCCCGGATTGTCCTGCAGCTCCGCCGGCACGCGCCGGATCGCGGCGTCCACCCCAGCTTCCCGGTAGCGCAGCCGTATACGGGCGTCGGCAAGCCGTCGCCACCCTTCGGGCACCAGGTCCATCGTGTGCCGCGCGGCCCCGGCCCGGCCGCGCCACAGCAGCTCGTCCAGGCGGTCGATATGATCGCTCTCGCGCAAATGTTTGCCGTAACGGGCCAGGAAGGCGGTCTCGTCGCGCCGCCCGAACTCGATCCGCCGCCACGTCTCGCGCACCGCGTCGCGCAGCACCGTCTCGTCGCCGGTCTCCGCGAGTGCCGACAGATGGGCGAGGCGGCCCCGCGTCGTGCGCGGCGGATGGGCAGCGAACCATTCGAGGCGGCGGGCGAGGCTGACCGTTTCGTCGATCAGACCCTCGGCTTCGGCCACCAGTGTACTCTGGGAGGGCCAGCCCGGATGGGCGCGCAGAAACCGCTCGAGCGCATCGAAGGAGACCGGCTGGTCGTCGTCGCGCAGGCGCATCCAGTCGAGGATGGTCTCCAGCGCCGGGTCCCGGTCCCGCCCTCGGACCGCCGCGGCGCGCTCCCAGTCGCCGTCATCGGCGAAGGAGAGGGTGCTCCGCCACGCCGCATCGACCGGGGAAAGCCCGCCGAGCCCAGGTGGTCGCGGCTCCGGTACGGGGAGTCCGGATGCGGAAACTGAGGTGGTCTGCCCGGGGCGCCGCTCCGGTTCGGGCGCGGCATCGGCGGCATGGGCGGCGGCCGTAAGGGCGACGACGGCGGCGCCGAAGAGGGCCGGGAGACCGCGAGCGTGCATTGCTGTCCTCCGCACGAGCGCCGGGGATCCGCAGGGGGGAGGCGGGGCCGACGTCGAACGCACAAGGTAGTGCCGCGGCCGCGAACCGCCAAGCGCGCAGGGGGATGGAGGCGCCCGGCCCCACTTGCTCCGTTCCCGACGGGGGCGTAATGTCCGCCCCTCAATCTACTCGCAACTGCCGACTCGGGAGAGAACCGATGGGCTACGCATTCGGACAGCCGATGTTCAAGGGATCACTGGTGGCCTTGATCACGCCGTTCAAAGATGGCGCGGTGGACGAGGATGCGTTCCGAAAACTCGTGGACTGGCAGATCGAGCAGGGCACGCACGGCCTGATCCCGGTCGGCACAACGGGCGAGAGCCCGACCCTGAGCCACGAGGAGCACAAGCGGGTCATCGAGCTCTGCATCGAGCAGACCGCCGGCCGGGTGCCGGTCATCGCCGGCGCCGGCTCGAACTCGACCGCGGAAGCCGTCGAATTCACCCAGCACGCGGCCGAGGCCGGTGCGGACGCGGTCCTGCACGTGACGCCGTATTACAACAAGCCGACCCAGGAAGGCCTGTTCCGTCACTTCGAGGCGATCAACGACAACGCCGACATCCCGATCATCATCTACAACATCCCCGGCCGGTCGATCGTCGACATGTCCGTGGACACGATGAAGCGGTGCTACGAGCAGCTCAAGAACGTCAAGGGCGTGAAGGACGCGACCGCCGATCTGGTGCGTCCGATCAAGCAGCGCATGGCGATGGGGGCGGATTTCTGCCAGCTCACCGGCGAGGACGCGTCGGTGATGCCGTTCCTGGCCCATGGCGGCCACGGCTGCATCTCGGTGACCGCGAACGTGGCGCCGAAGCAGCTCTCGGAGATGCATGTGGCCTGGCAGAACCGCGACCTGGACACCGCATTCGCGATCAACGAGCGGCTGCAGCCGCTGCACGCCGCGCTGTTCTGCGAGACCAGCCCCGGTCCGGTGAAATACGCGGCGAGCCTGCTCGGCATCTGCGACGCGACCGCCCGCCTGCCGATCTACGAGATCGCCGACGAGAGCAAGGCCAAGGTCGAGAGCGCCATGCGCCATGCGGGCCTGCTGAACTAGACGCGGCCTGCCGCTCATACGCCGGCTGACGCGGCCCGCCCTCCGGGGCGGGCCGTCGCCGTTCTGCCGCTCGGCCTCGACAAGAAGAGGCGGCTGCCTATATACGCACGTCTGTTTCTAGGGAGAGCGCCATGGCGGGGACGCAAGGCGCCCGCAAAGAGGTTGCTCGCAACCGGCGGGCACGACGGGAATACCAGATCGAGGACACGATGGAGGTCGGCCTGGTTCTAACCGGGTCCGAGGTGAAATCGCTTCGCGAAGGCCGCGCCTCGATCAGCGAGGCCTATGCCGGGGAGGAGAAGGGCGAGCTCGCGCTGATCAACGCCCATATTCCGGAATACAAGCCGGCCGAGCCGTTCAACCACGAGCCGCGCCGGGTGCGCCGCCTGCTGGCGCATCGCCGCGAGAAGGACCGGCTGCTCGGCCTGATCCGGCGCGACGGCTATACGCTCGTGCCGATGTCGCTGTACTTCAACCCGCGCGGCATCGCCAAGCTGGAGATCGGTCTCGCCCGCGGCAAGAAGCTCGCCGACCGGCGCGAGGACATCAAGAAACGCGACTGGGAACGCCAGAAGGCGCGGCTGCTGCGCGACAAGGGGTAGCCGCTACCGGCCGCTATCCACCAGTTCACGCACCCGCCGGAAAACGTCGTGGAACATCGCCTCGGTAAGGCGGCCGGTGTTCGTGTTGTAGCGGGAGCAGTGGTAGGAGCCGACGAGCGTCCGGCCGTCGCCCAGGTCGTGTTCGGTGTTGTGGCCGAACTTGGCGGATGACTTCCTGCGGCCGAGGGCGGCCAGAGTCGCGCCGTGGGCGAGGGAGCCCAGCACCAGGATCACCTTGAGACGCGGCATCCCCTCCATGGTCGCCGTCAGGAACGGCCGGCAGGTGGCGACTTCCGCCCCGACCGGCTTATTCTGCGGCGGCACGCAGCGGACCGCGTTGGTGATCCGGCATTCGACCAGCGACAGCCCGTCATCGGCCCGCTTGCCATAGTCGCCGGTTGCGAATCCGAAGGTGCGGAGCGTGTCGTAGAGCAGGTCGCCCGCATAGTCGCCGGTGAAGGGCCGGCCCGTGCGGTTCGCGCCCTTCAGTCCCGGTGCCATGCCGACGATCAGCAGCCGTGCCTCGCTCGACCCGAAGCTCGCCACCGGGGCATTGTGGAAGTCGGGATAGAGCCGGGCGTTGTCGGCGCGGAAGGCGACGAGGCGCGGACAGAGTCCGCAGTCCAGCGGCGGGTCTGTGAGCATGATGACGGGCCTGGACGGGTGGCGGCGCTTCAGTCGCGGCGGCGTGCCGGACCCCGGCGCACGACGGCGGGCGGCTCGTCGTCGAAATCGTCCTCATCGTCGACATAGTCGTCATCGAGGTCTTCTTCCGGTTCGGACGGGGCGGCGTTCGGGGCGTTCGGCCGCTCTCGGCGCGGCCCCCGGTCCTGGTGCACCCGCTCGATCTGGGAGGCGAGCTTGTCGAGCTCGATGAACTGATCGGCCTGACGGCGCAGCTCGTCCGCGATCATCGGCGGCTGGGTGCGGATCGACGACACCACCGACGCGCGCACGCCCTTGCGCTGCACCGCCTCGATGAGCGACCGGAAATCGCCGTCGCCGGAGAACAGAACCACATGGTCGACCCGGTCGACCATCTCCATCATGTCGACCGCCAGCTCGATATCCATGTTGCCCTTCACCTTGCGGCGGCCGGCGCTGTCCGTGAACTCCTTGGCCGGCTTGGTGACCAGCGTGTACCCGTTGTAGTCGAGCCAGTCGACCAGCGGCCGGATCGGCGAGTACTCCTGGTCTTCCAGAAGCGCGGTATAGTAGAAGGCGCGAATAAGACGCCCTTTCCCCGCGAAGAGATCGAGAAGGCGCTTGTAGTCGATATCGAAACCGAGCGACCGTGCCGCCGAATAAAGGTTGGCGCCATCGATGAACAGAGCCATCCGTTCGTCAGGATGAAAAAACATATACAATCCTTTCAATTTCTTTGGGCTATGGAATTGGCTGATAAGTCAGGTATTGGAACGACGGAACAGTAATAGATCGCACAACACGTGATCGGCCGCAGTCTAGGTCCGAATACGGGTTGATGTACAGGGTCTAGACCCACGGAAAGCGAGCCTGAAAATGGAAATTTGGTGGCGGCGCAGACGCCGCAAGTCCGGTCCCGGGACGGTCCGGCCATGATCGTGATCGCCATCGGCGCGAACCTGCCCGCCGACGGATTCGATACGCCTCTTGCGACCTGCGAAGCCGCCGTCGCCCGGATCGATCAGGACGCGGCGATCAGCGTCGTCGGCCTGTCCCGCTGGTACGAATCCGAACCCGTTCCGAAGTCCGACCAGCCGTGGTTCGTGAACGGGGCGATCGCCGTCACGACCGATCTCATCCCCGAGGTGCTGCTTGCCCGCCTGCACGTCATCGAGGATTCGTTCGGACGGGTGCGTCGGGTCCGCAACGAGGCGCGCCCGCTCGACCTGGACCTCATCGACTACAACGGACTGGTTAGGATCGGGGCGATCGATCCGACGCTGCCGCATCCGAGAGCCCACGAACGGGCCTTCGTGCTGCTGCCGGTCCGCGATCTGGACCCGGCTTGGCGGCATCCGGTCTCCGGCGAAGATGTGGAGAGCCTCGTCGCCGGGCTGGCCCCCGACCCCGGCGCGATCCGACCGCTGTAGCGGCGGGCCGCGAGGCGATCACGTCGGGCGGCCGTTTTCCCGCCCGACCTCGGGATCTTTGCTTGTTTCGCATCTGCGGAAACTATATATTCTGCGGCTCTGCCCATTCTCTGTGCGCACCCGATCGAGAGGCTTTCATGGCCCGCGTTACCGTCGAAGACTGCATCGTCAAGATCCCGAACCGGTTCGACCTGGTGATGGCCGCCGCGCAACGCTCGCGCGACATCTCCTCCGGCTCGTCCATCACCGTGGACCGGGACAACGACAAAAATCCGGTCATCGCGCTGCGCGAGATCGCCGACGAGACGGTGGATATCCCCGCGCTCAACGAAGCGCTCATCAAGGGCCTTCAGAAGCATGTCGAGGTCGACGAGCCCGAGGACGACGATATGGAGCGTCTGATCGGCTCCGATGCCGGCGCCGGCAATGTCGGGCTGGACGGCCGTCTGGCCGAGGGCGAGACTCTGGGTGAGGACGCGGCGCAGGGCCTTGGCATGGAGGTCGAACAGAGTGACGGCGGACAGCAGTTCGAGGATGTCGACGCGGGTGAACTCGACCGGGAGAGCTGAAGCCCTGCCGGTCTCTTCGGCACGCCTTCCGACACCCTCCATGGCGCGGGATGCGCGGCACCTGAATGAGGTGCCGTCACCGTGATCCGCCAATACGAGCTCGTGGAACGGGTTCGGGCCTACGATCCGACGACGGACGAGGCCGCTCTGGACCGTGCCTACGTCTATGCCATGAAGATGCACGGGTCGCAGACCCGCGCGTCCGGTGACCCATACTTCTCTCATCCGCTGGAAGTCGCGGGCATCCTCACCGAGATGAAGCTCGACCACGGCACGGTCATCACCGCGCTGCTGCACGACGTCATCGAGGACACGGAGGCGACCCTCGCGGACGTGCGCAACCTGTTCGGCGACGAGATCGCCCGGCTGGTCGATGGCGTCACCAAGCTGACGCGGATCGAGCTGCAGTCCGACCGCACTAAGCAAGCCGAGAACTTCCGCAAGCTGGTCCTGGCCATGAGCCAGGATATCCGGGTGCTGCTGGTCAAGCTGGCCGACCGGGTGCACAACATGCGCACCCTCCATTTCATCAAGAACCCGGACAAGCGTCGACGCATCGCCGCGGAGACGATGGATATCTACGCGCCGCTGGCCGCGCGGATCGGCATCAACGAGATCAAGGACGAGCTCGAGGATCTAGCCTTCGCCGAGATCAATCCGGATGCTCGAACCTCGATCAAGGCCCGGCTGGACTACCTGCGGAGCCAGGGCGGCGACATGGTGGAAAGCATCATCGCCGAACTGCACGAGAAGCTGGCCGAGGCCGGGGTGATCGCTGACATCTCGGGGCGGATGAAGACGCCGTACTCGATCTGGCAGAAGATGCAGCGCAAGGAAGTCGGGATCGAGCAGCTGTCCGACATCATGGCGTTCCGTCTGGTGGTTGACGATATCGGCGGCTGCTACCAGTGCCTCGGCGCGATGCACGGCTCCTATCCGACCGTGCCCGGCCGCTTCAAGGATTACATCTCGACGCCGAAGCCGAACGGCTACCGATCGCTGCACACCGGCGTCATCGGCCCGCACCGCCAGCGCATCGAGGTGCAGATCCGGACCCGCGAGATGCACGATATCGCCGAACTCGGTGTCGCGGCGCACTGGAACTACAAGCAGCGGGACGGGATCAACGAAGGCAAGCAGTACCGATGGATTCGCGAACTGCTCGATATTCTCGAGCAGGCGTCGGGGCCGGAGGAGTTCCTGGAACACACGAAACTGGAGATGTACCAGGATCAGGTGTTCTGCTTCACCCCGAAGGGCGATCTGATCGCCCTGCCGCAGGGGGCGGTGCCGATCGATTTCGCCTACGCTGTCCACTCCGAGGTGGGCGACCGCACGGTCGGGGCCAAGCTCAACGGACGCCTGGTCCCACTGATGACCCAGTTGCGGAACGGCGACCAGGTCGAGATCGTGACCTCCAAGACGTCGACACCCTCGCCGAACTGGGAACAGATCGTCGTCACCGGCAAGGCGAAGGCGCGCATCCGGCGGTTCGTCCGCCTGAAGCGCCGCCAGCAGTTCTCCGATCTCGGCAAGGCGATGCTTCAAAAAGCGTTCCGTCAGGAGGGGCATCCGTTCTCCGAGAAGCTGCTGGATCCGCTGCTCGCCAAGTATCAGGCCGATCACGTGGACGATCTCTACGCCGGAATCGGCGAGGGACTGGAGAGCGCGCTCGAGATCGTTCACGCCGTCCATCCGCCCGTGCTGGAACCAAAGAAGGACGAGAATGTCGTCCCGCTCGCCCGGGCGCGCGGCCGCGCCAAGCGGGGCAAGCAGAAGGACGCGCTGCCGATCCGCGGGCTGATCGAGGGGATGGCGATGCATTTCGCGCGCTGCTGCCACCCGCTGCCGGGCGAGCGGATCGTCGGCATCGTCACCACGGGCAAGGGCGTGACGATCCACACGATCGACTGCGAGACCCTGGAGGGGTTCCAGGATCAGCCGGAACGCTGGGTGGACGTCGCGTGGGACGACGACGCCGAAAGCGCCCATGTCGGCCGGTTGAGCGTCGTCATCGCCAACGAACCGGGCAGTCTCGGCGCCCTGTCGACCGTGATCGGGAAGAACGGCGGCAACATCATGAATCTGAAGATCGTGAACCGCTCCGTCGACTTCTTCGAGATGCTGATCGACGTCGAGGTGGGGGATGTGCGGCATCTGACGACCATCATCGCGGCCCTGCGGGCGACGCCGGTGATCAATTCCGTCGACCGCGCGCGCGGCTGAGAGGGCAGGGGCATGATCCTGGGCATCGGTGCCGATCTGGTCGACACGAGACGGATCGCGGCCGCGCTCGACCGCTTCGGCGACCGATTCCGGCACCGCTGCTTCGCCGAGCCGGAGATCGCTCGGGCGGAGCGCGCATCGGACCCGGCCCTGGTTTACGCCAAGCGGTTCGCCGCGAAGGAGGCCATCTGGAAGGCGCTCGGCGATGACGCCCGCGACGGCATCCAATGGCGCGAGTTGGTGGTCGAGAATGCCCGTTCGGGAAAGCCCAAGCTGGTCTTGAGCGGCCGGGCGGCCGAGCGGTTGTTGACCCTCACGCCGGAGGGCATGGTGGCCCGGGTCGATCTGTCTTTGTCGGATGAACCGCCGTATGCCCAGGCGTTCGTCGTCGTCTCCGCATCGCCGGCGACCTGATCGGCGCAGGCTACCCGGCTCGGACCGGCCGGTCGTCGCACGGAGACCATCGCCAGTCCGGCGCGTCGGCGGCGATTTCCACACCGCCCACCCAGCGAGGTCTTGCACCGCAGTCCTGCCAGTCGGTCTCGTCTGCCAGTAGGGATCGCCCGGTATCGGTCAGGACGATCGGCCGCTTCGGCCAGGGCACGGACCGGTCGGCAACGGCGAGCGCCGGCCGCTTTGCGTTCACCAGATCCGCGAGGTTGGCCCACAGCATCAGATCGCCGAGAAAGGGCAGAGGCTCGCTCACGTCATGCAGATGCCGGAACACTGCCCCGCCGGTGTCCATTCCGTCCGCCACAGCGGCCAAAACAAGCCGCTGGGTGAGCGAGAGGCCATTGTCGGTCCAAGGCAGTTCCTGAAGGTGACGCCTCAGGGCTGGCTTCATCACCGGAATGGCACGGCAACCACGTGCCTGGACCTGATGGAGGAGCGTGGGATCCGGTTCCCGCAACGCATCCCAGACACGCTTGCCCTGGGTCAGATCTGCCCTGGTGATCGGCCGCCGTGTATCCCAGAGGTCCCGCAGAGTGGTCGGCGACAGCATTCCAAGGCCGATGAAACGATCGATACCGGGCACGTGATTGACGATCACCGCCTCCAGGCGCGAAGGGAGCGGGCCGGTTTCGAACGCTGCCAGAAGGCGGGCGAGGATCAGTTGGTCGTAGCTGTCGTGTTCGAACCAAAGAACGACCCGATCAACGCGACGGGCCTGTTCAATTCCTTCCTGCTCGCGCACCAACCGGATATCGACCTCCTCTTGCGGCATGACGTAGGCCGCAGAGAGAAAACGACTTCGGATGTCTAGAAGCGGCACGTCGCGGGGAACCGGTCCCCGGCATATCGGGTCGGAGACCTCCAGGAACCGGCCGATGAAACCCGCCTTGGTCAGGGCGCTGCGAATATCGCTGCCGCATCTGACATGGAGCGTATCTATGTCATGATCGGGTTTGCTGGCGGTGGCCATGGGGGGATCCGGTCGATGGAGTGGTGCGGACGGTAGCCGACGACCCAGCCGCCTTCAATCTGCGACGGTGTCCTCTTCCTTGCTCCGGCGCGTCAAATTCGGCATACCGGGCCGGGCTCGCGCCATCGGCGCCGGGCATGAGGGACTTGTCAGGATGGGTTTCGATGGCAGCTAAGAAGTCGGGCGGATACGGTGAACTGATCCGCACCGTTGTGATCGCCTGCGCCATCGCGCTCGGTATCCGGACCTTCCTCTACGAGCCGTTCAATATTCCGTCCGGCTCGATGAAGCCGACGCTGCTGGTCGGCGACTATCTGTTCGTCTCCAAGCTGTCCTACGGGTACAGCCGTTATTCTCTGCCGCTGTCGCTGCCACTGATCCCGGGGCGTGTCCTGTTCAGCGAACCGGAACGCGGCGACGTCGTGGTCTTCAAACTGCCGAGCGACAACAGCACCGACTACATCAAGCGCGTCGTCGGCCTGCCCGGCGACACGGTCCAGGTGAAGGCCGGCATCCTGCACATCAACGGCGAAGCGGTGAAGCGGCGGCGGATCGAGGATTTCGAACCGGCCAATGGCGGTCGGGCGATCGCCCAGTTCATCGAGACCCTGCCGGACGGCCGGGAGCATCGTATTCTCGAACTCAGCGACACCATGAGCGCCGACAACACCCCGATCTATCGGGTGCCCGATGGTCACTATTTCGCCATGGGCGACAACCGCGACAATTCGCGGGACAGTCGGTTCCCCGAGGTCGGCCCGATCCCGGCCCAGAATCTGGTCGGACGCGCCGAAGTGCTCTTCTTCTCCCATGACGGCACGGCCGAGCTCTGGGAAATCTGGAAGTGGCCGTTCGCCATCCGCTACGGACGTCTCCTGGACGGTATCGAATGAGCTCGGCCGACCGAGACCTAGCCGAGCTTGCCGGGATTCTGAATCACGAGTTCGAGCATAGCGAGGTGCTTCGCCGCGCGGTGACCCACGCCAGCGCCGAGCCCCGCGCCTGGAACGCCTATGAGCGCCTCGAGTTTCTCGGGGACCGTGTCCTCGCGCTCGTCGTCGCCGAACAGCTCCTCGACCGCTTCCCGCACGAGCGGGAGGGGGCGATCGCCAAGCGCCACGTGAACTTGGTGCGCCGCGAGGCGCTGGCCCAGGTCGCGCGCACGATCGGTCTCGGCCGATTCCTGATTCTCTCGCGCGGCGAGGAGGAGTCCGGGTCGCGCGACAGCGACACCATCCTTTCCGACGCCATGGAGGCGGTCATCGGTGCGCTGTATCTCGACGGCGGGCTTGAGGCGTCGCGTCAGTTCATCCTGACCGAGTGGAACCGGCTCCTGGAACTTGATCTGCGCCCGCCGCAGGACCCTAAGACGACGCTTCAGGAATGGGCCCAGGGCCGCAAGCTGGCGTTGCCGCGCTACGACACCCTGTCCCAGTCCGGTCCGGCCCACGCGCCGGAATTCACCGTGCAGGTCGTGGTCGACGGCCAGAGCCCGGCGACCGGCATCGGCCGCTCCAAGCGCCTCGCCGAACAGGCGGCGGCGGCGGAACTGATCAAACGGGTGGGAGCATGAACGCCCCAACATCACGCTGCGGCTTCGTCGCCCTCCTGGGCGCGCCGAACGCCGGAAAATCGACCCTGGTGAACCAGCTTGTCGGCGCCAAGGTCTCCATCGTCACCCACAAGGTGCAGACCACGCGCACGCGGATCCGCGGGATCGCGCTGGAAGGCGATGCGCAGATCGTCCTCGTCGACACGCCGGGTATCTTCAAGCCCAAGCGCCGGCTAGACCGCGCGATGGTCCATGCGGCCTGGGCGGGTGCCGGCGACGCCGATGTCGTGGTGCTGGTGGCCGACGCCCGCCAGGGCCTCGACGACGACACGCTGCGCATCATCGAAGGGCTGAAGGAGCACGGTCGCAAGGCCGTGCTCGCGCTCAACAAGGTCGACGACATCAAGCGCGAGAAGCTGCTGCCGGTCGCCGCCGCGTTCAGCGAGGTCTTCGACTTCGAGCGGGTGTTCATGATCTCGGCCCTGAACGGAAGCGGCTGCGCCGATCTTCGGCGCTATCTGGCGGAGAACATGGCCCCGGGGCCGTGGCTGTACCCGGAGGACGAGCTGAGCGACCTGCCGCTCCGGCTGATGGCGGCGGAGGTCACCCGCGAGAAGGTCTATCTCCAGCTCCACGATGAGCTGCCCTATTCGGCCACCGTGGAGACCGAGCGGTGGACCGAGCGCGATGACGGCTCGGTCCGCATCGACCAGACGCTCTACGTGGAGCGCGACAGTCAGAAGAAGATCGCGCTCGGCAAGGGCGGCCAGAAGATCAAGGAGATCGGCTCGCTCGCCCGCGTCGAGCTCGAAGAGATGCTAGAGCGTCGGGTTCACCTGTTCCTGTTCGTGAAGGTCCGCGAGAACTGGCAGGAGGACCGTCAGCGGCTGAGCGAATGGGGGTTGGAATGGGATGTGTGATCCGATCCAACCAAGCCTTCCTGTCGTCCGCCGTTTCCGTCCACTATCCGTTCCCGTCATCCTGACGAAAGTCAGGATCTGCGCTTCGTCTACCCGGAAACGCCGGGGGGTTGATCCTGATTTGCATCAGGATGACGGGTGCGGTCTGGGGGCTCGGTTCCTGTTGGCACCAGCATCACGGATAGGGTCTGGATGAGAGGAAGGCTAGGGTGGGGTTGAGAACAGTTCTGCAAACCGTCCACGGCCACCCGAATCCATGATCGAATGGCATGACACCGGCATCGTTCTCTCCGCCCGGCCCCATGGCGAAGGGTCGGCGGTCGTCACGCTTCTGACCGGCGAGCACGGCCGCCATGCCGGTCTGGCCCGAGGCGTCTTCTCCGGCCGTGGCCGGGGCGTCTACCAGCCCGGCAACCGTTTGAACGCGGTCTGGCGCGCCCGTCTGGCAGAGCATCTGGGTAGCTGGACTTGCGAGTTGGACACGGGCTACGCGGCGGGGGTCCTGAACGACCCGCTCCGTCTGGCCGGGCTGTCGGCGGTCTGTTCGGTGGCCGACGCGGCCCTTCCCGAGCGCGAGCCCCATCCGCGCCTCTACGACGCGATGGTGGCACTTCTTGAGGTGATGGCGGATGACAGCCTCGGCGATGCGTGGATCGCGGTCTATGTCCGCTGGGAGATCGGGTTGCTGGCCGATCTCGGCTACGGTCTCGACCTGGAGACCTGCGCGGCCACCGGCAGCAACGACGACCTGGCCTATGTCAGCCCGCGGTCGGGCAGGGCGGTCTCCCTCGCGGCGGGGGAGCCCTACCGCGACAAGCTGCTCACGCTGCCCCGATTCCTTGTCGGAAACCCGGGGAGTCGCGGCGGCGGCGATTCGGACGACCTGTTCGCGGGCTTGGCGCTCACCGGATTCTTCCTTGAGCGTCATGTGTTTGCCACCCACGGCAGACAACCGCCCCCGGTGCGCACGCGATTCGTTGAACGCTTCGCCGAGCGGGTTACAGTATCTGGTGGAGGTTCTAACGCATGAACACGACATCTACCGATCTGCCGCCCCCGGGGGAACCGGGGACCGTGCGCGACACCTGGCTGGCCGACGCGCTGAGCGAGCGATACCTCGCCTATGCGCTGTCGACCATCATGGCGCGGTCGCTGCCCGATGTCCGAGACGGGCTTAAGCCGGTGCACCGACGGCTGCTGTTCGCGATGCGGCAGCTCAAGCTGGACCCGGACAGTGCGTTCAAGAAGTCGGCCCGCGTGGTCGGTGACGTCATGGGTAAGTTCCATCCCCATGGCGACGCGGCGATCTATGACGCGATGGTGCGGCTGGCGCAGGATTTCGCCGTGCGCTACCCGCTGGTGGACGGCCAGGGGAACTTCGGCAATGTCGACGGCGATAACGCCGCGGCCATGCGCTACACCGAGGCCCGTCTGACCGAGGTCGCGCAGCGGCTGCTGGAAGGCATCGACGAGGACACGGTCGATTTCCGCGCCACCTACGACGGGGAGGGCGAGGAACCGGTCGTGCTGCCGGCGGCGTTCCCCAACCTGCTGGCGAACGGCGCCCAGGGCATCGCGGTGGGCATGGCGACGTCGATCCCGCCGCACAACGTGGACGAACTCTGCGACGCCCTGCAGCACCTGATCCGCCACCCCGACGCGCGGATCGAGACCCTGGTGGAGAAGGTGTCGGGTCCGGATTTTCCGACCGGCGGCATCCTCGTCGAGTCCCGCGAGGCGGTGACCGAGGCCTACCGTACCGGCCGCGGCGCCTTCCGGGTCCGCGCCCGCTGGGAGGTCGAGCGGCTCAAGAACGGCACGTGGCAGGTGGTCGTCACCGAGATCCCCTACCAGGTGCAGAAGTCCCGGCTGGTCGAGCGCATGGCGGAGTTGCTGCAGACCCGCAAGCTGACCCTGCTCGGCGATATCCGCGACGAGTCCGCCGCCGATATCCGGCTGGTTCTGGAGCCGAAGAGCCGGAACGTCGACCCCGACGTGATGATGGAGAGCCTGTTCCGCCAGACCGATCTGGAGAGCCGGGTCTCGCTGAACCTCAACGTGCTCGACAAGGACAACGTGCCCAGGGTGATGAGCCTGCCCGAGGCGCTGAAGGCCTTCCTCGACCATCGCCACGAGGTGCTCGTCCGGCGCACCGAGCACCGGCTCGGCAAGATCGCCCACCGGCTGGAGGTCCTGGACGGCTACATTATCGCCTTCCTGAACCTGGACGAGGTGATCCGCATCATCCGCGAGGAGGACGAGCCGAAGGCCGAGCTGATGCGGACCTTCGAGCTCAGCGACGTTCAGGCCGAGGCGATCCTGAACATGCGCTTGCGGTCCCTCCGGAAGCTCGAGGAGATCGAACTGCGCAAGGAGCACGAGCGGCTCTCGGCAGAGCGGGACGACCTGACGGACCTTCTCGGCAACGAGGACAGGCGCTGGAAGACAATCGGCCAGCAGATCGGCGAGATCCGCCGTGAGTTCGGCAAGTCGACCGAGATCGGCCGCCGCCGGACGGAGATCGGCACGCCGCCGAGCACCGTGATCGTGCCGACCGAGGCTCTGGTCGAGCGCGAACCGATCACGGTGATCTGCTCCGAGAAGGGCTGGATCCGGGCGCTGCGCGGCCATATCGGGGCCGACCAGGAGGTCAAGTACAAGGAGGGCGACGGCGAGCGGTTCCGGGTGCATGCGGAGACCACGGACAAGATACTGGTCTTCGCCACCGACGGCCGGTTTTACACCATCGGCGGTGACAAGTTGCCGTCCGGACGGGGCCACGGCGAACCGATCCGCCTGATGATCGACCTCGCCAACGAAGAGGACATCGTCACAATCTTCCCGCACCGTCCGGGTGCCCGCCTGCTCGTGGCGTCCACCGAGGGGCGCGGCTTCATCGTTCCGTCCGACGACGTGGTCGCGCAGACCAGGTCCGGCAAGCAGGTACTCGCCACCGACAAGACGTCCAAGGCCAGGGTCTGCATCCCGGTCGACGGCGATACCGTCGCCGTCGTCGGCAGCAACCGGCGCCTGCTGGTCTTCGACGTGGCCGACCTGCCGGAGATGGGCCGCGGCAAGGGCGTAATCCTGCAGAAGTACAAGGCGGGCGGATCTCTGGCCGATGTCACGGTCTTCAAGGCGGAGGAGGGGCTGTCCTGGTCGCTTCAGGGCGGGCGACGGCGCACCGAGCCGGATGTCGCGCGCTGGCGCGGCAAACGCGCCGGCGCCGGCAAGGAGCCGCCGACCGGCTTCCCGCGTCCGCCCCGGTTCACATGACGGGAAAGTGTCCGATCTTAGGATCCGATCTCCCGCCGTCGATGCGGCGGCGGGAGAGGTATCGCATCGCGTGCGCTACTCGGCCTTTGGCGTGAAGGTGACCCAACCGTCGGGCCCGAGCATCTCGACCGGGCGGTACAGGGTCTTGTAGGCCATCTTCCGGCAGTCTTCGATCCAGTAGCCGAGATAGACGTAAGGCAGGCCGGCCTCCGCCGCGCGGCGCACCGCGTCGAGCACCATGAACCGGCCCAGCGCCCGCTTCGGCGCGCCAGGCTCGAAGAAGCTGTAAACCGCCGACAGCCCGTCGTCCTGATGGTCGATCAGGATCGTGCCCCAGAGCGCGCCGCGCCGGTCCCGATACTCGACAAGGGAGGATTCGATCGGCGAACGCTCGACCATCGCGGCGTAGTCGGCCTCGTCCATCAGCGCCATCTCGCCGTCGCCGTGGCGACCGGACTGGTAGCGCGAGAACAGGTCGAATTGCTCGCGGGTCGCCTCGTTCGGCACGGATTCCGCCGTCAGATCGGCATTGGCGCGCAGCACCCGCTTCTGGCCCTTCGACCATTGGAAGTCCGCGACGCGGATCCGCACCGGCACGCAGGCCTGACAGCCCTCGCAGGCCGGGCGGTAGGCCAGATGTTGAGTGCGGCGGAACCCGGCGCGGGCAAGGGTGTCGTGGGCGTGCCGGCCGCGTCGGGTCGACAGGTCGCACACGAGCCGCCGTTCCTGTCGTCCCGGCAGGTAGGGGCAGGGCATGGGCAGGGTGTGGAAGAAGGTCAGCGGCGGGGCGAGCGTGGCGTCATGCATGCGTGGTCGGTCAGCCTCCAACCGAAGGGGCAGGGGCCCCGGTGTCATTCAGGACGGGCGCACCCGTATCGTTCGAGGCGGCCGGCGGCGTTCCGACCGGCGCGCCGGTATCGTTGGGGCCGCCGACCGGCGCACCGCCCGGAGTCGTGCCCGACACGGACGGGTCGAGCAGGTTGAGCGCCTCGGCCTCTTCCGGCGTCAGGTTCTTCAGCACGATACTGATCCGGCGGTTGGTCGGGTCGGCCGGGTCGTCCTCGACAAGCGGCTCGCGGTCCGCGCGGCCGGCCACCTTGGCGATCCGGTCGCGCGGGATGCCGTTCGCCTCGAGGACCCGGCGCGAGGCGTGCGCCCGGTCGGAGGAGAGTTCCCAGTTCGTGTAGGTCGAGCCGGGCGCGAACTGCGAGCTGTCCGTGTGGCCGGAGATCTCGATCTTGTTGGGCAGCCTCTTGATGACCTCGGCCACCTTCTGCAAGAGCGCCTGGGTCTGTTCGTACATGGCCGCACTGCCATTCGGGAAGAGGGCCACCCGCTCCTGGTCGATGAGTTGGATGCGCAGGCCTTCGGGGACCGCCTCGATCTGCAGAGACTCGCCGGACTCCGCCAATTCCGGGGTCTGCTCGATGGCTTCCCGCAGAGCGGCTTCCGCATCCTCGAACTGCTGCTGCTCGCGCTCCCGCAGGAGCTGCTCCACGACCTCCTGGTTGACCGTGCCTTCCTCGTCCTCCCGCGAGCCGAGGCGGGACTCGATGTTCTCAGGATCGTCGGAGTCGGGGTCCAGGGATTCCGTGCGTTCCGCCTGGGGCCGGGCGACCTGGGGGGTCGAGATCATCGGCGGAGACGATGCGGACTTGAGGGCGCCCGGCACGGTGATCGAGGTTCCGCCGAGCACACCGCCCGAGCCCGAGCGGGTGGAGCGGCTGATCGCGGTCGGATCGAAATAGTTGGAGATACCCATCTTCTGCTCTTCGGTGGTCGCGTTGAGCAACCAGAGGAGCAGGAAGAAGGCCATCATCGCCGTCACGAAGTCGGCATACGCGACCTTCCACGCGCCGCCGTGGTGGCCGCCATGTCCCCCCTTCTTGACCTTCTTGATGACGATTGTGGCGTGGTTATCCACCGTTCGCGTCCCCTAATCGTGACCAGTGGCTACGGCCTTGCAAGGTCGGTGCCGAACCACACCACGTCAACCCCGCGGCGAGACGCTTTCCACCCTGGGCCCGCCGCTGCCGATCAAACCGGCGGCAAGGCGGCGACCGCCTCTTCGACTTCGAAGAAGGAGGGACGGTCCTTGGACAGCAGCGTCTTCCGCGCGAACTCGACCGAAACCGCCGGCGCATAGCCCGATACATGAGCCAGCAGCCCGGCCCGAATGCAGGCCATGTATTTCGAGTCAGCCTCAAACGTGTTCTTCATCGAGGCCGCGAGCGGGCTCACGTAGCCATAAGCCAGCAGAATCCCAAGGAACGTTCCGACGAGGGCGCCGCCGATCAGCTTGCCGAGCACTTCCGGCGGTTCCGTGATGGATCCCATGGTCTTGATGATGCCCAGCACGGCGGCAACGATCCCAAGGGCCGGGAAGCCGTCGCCCATGGTCTGATAGGCCGACTGCACCGCGGCGTCCTCGGCGTGATGGGTCTCCAACTCCTCGTCCAGAAGGTCGGCGAGTTCGTGCGGGTTATCCGTCCCGAGGGTCATCATGCGCAGGTAGTCGCACAGGAACTCCATCGTGTGGTGGTCCGAGGAGAACTTTGGAAAGGCTTGAAATAATGAACTTTCTTCAGGTCGTTCTATGTGGGATTCGATCGCGAGCATGCCCTTGGTCTTCGCCAGCTTGAAGATGGCGTAGAGCAGGGAGAGCAATTCGAGATAATCGTCCTTGGTGTACTTCGGGCCCTTGAGAGCGGCTTTGAATCCGTAGCCCGCCTTGGACAGAACATGCTTCGGGTTCGCGACGATGAACGCCCCGACGCCGGCGCCGCCGATGATCACGAGCTCGAACGGCTGCCAGAGCGGCGCGAGCTTGCCGCCCATCGCCATGTATCCGCCCAGCACGCAGACGGTAACTGTGATCCATCCGATGATAATGAACATCTTCGGCTCCGCTCGCGTTTCCGGCCGTTGTCGACACGCCCTACCAAGGACGGTGTGAGAGAATACTGTGTATTTATGCTGATCGCGAGCCTTTCGCCGCGCGGCAGTTTGAAACACCTCTCTTGTCGCGCTATGTACCCTCCCGTTCCTTAACGTGAGGTTTCCATGAACGCCCCAGACATCGTGTCCCCCGGCGATTTCCGGGCGGTTCTCGGCCGCTATGCGACGGGCGTTACCGTCGTGACGACGCGCACGCCGGAGGGCGACCCGGTGGGGCTGACCGTCAACAGCTTCACATCGGTCTCGCTGGATCCGCCGCTCGTGCTGTTCTGCCTGGATCTTGAGGCGGGAAGCCTGCCCGCTTTCGAGGCGGCCGACGGGTTCGCCGTGAACATCCTGCGCGCCGGGCAGGAAGCCGTCTCAAACCGGTTCGCCGACCCGGAGGCCGCCCGCTTCACCCAGGAGGGCGTTGCCCACTGGACCAGCGGGGCACCGATCCTCGCCGACGCGCTCGCCGCTCTCGACTGCAGCGTTCATGCCCGGCACGAGGGCGGCGACCATGTCATCCTGGTCGGGCGGGTGCGGCAGCTTGCCGTCCTCGACGACGGCGACCCGCTGATCTACTGGCGCGGGGGTTATCGCCGGTTGGCGTAGGCGGCGCGGCGCTTCCCGGCGCACCCGACTGAGGCCTCAGGGCTTCGGCCCGGCCCCGTCCGTGCCCAGCAGGCGGGCCGGAATACCAAGCTCCGCGAAGCGCGCGACGATCTCCTCCACATGGGCCGGGTTCCGGGTCTCGACGACCACGTCCAGGTCCGCGCTCTTCACCGGAATGTCCTGGAACATCCGGTGGTGGAGAACCTCTACGATGTTGCCGCCGGTCCGCCCGATGGTCTCGGCCACGGTCGCCAGAACGCCCGGCTCGTCCGAGATCTCCAGGCGCAGGCTGACAAGCCGGCCGTCGCGCACCAGCCCGCGCATAAGCACGGAGGACAGCAGTCGGGAGTCGATATTGCCGCCGCAGATTACGGTCGCCACCGACTGACCGGCGAACCGGTCCGGGGCGTGCAGAAGAGCGGCGATGCCCGCCGCGCCGGCCCCCTCGGCGACGATGCGCTGCTGCTCCACGAGAAGCTGCACGGCGCGTTCGATCGCCCGCTCGGGGACCAGGACGATCTCATCGACCAACTCGGAGATGATCCGTCGGGTGAGGGCGCCCGGCCGCTTGACCGCGATACCCTCGGCCAGGGTGGCGCCGCCGGACCGATCGGGCAGGCCCTTCACCGCGTCGTACATGGACGGAAAGCTATCGACCTGGACGCCGATCATCCGCAGGTCCGGCCGGCGATCCTTCAGGGCGATCGCCATGCCGGCCATCAGCCCACCGCCGCCGATTGGCACGACCACGGCATCCAGCTCCCCGGCGTCCGCGTTGATCTCCAGGCCGACCGTGCCCTGTCCCCGGATGATGTCGGGATCGTCGTAGGGGTGGATGGGAACCAGGCCCTTCTCGTCGATCAGCGCCTGCGTCCTCGCCGCGCAGTCCGCAACGCTTCGGCCCTCGAGGACGATATGCGCCCCATGCGCCCGGGTGCGCTCCACCTTGGAGAACGGCGTGGTGGCGGGCATCACGATGGTTGCCGGGATCCCCAGAGCGGCGGCGTGGTAGGCCACGCCCTGGGCATGGTTTCCAGCCGACATGGCGACGACACCGCGCTGGCGCTCCGCCGCGTCGAGGCTCTGAAGCTTCACAAAAGCGCCCCTGGCCTTGAAGGAGCTGGTGTACTGCAGGTTTTCGAGCTTCAGCGCCAGGGTGCAGCCCAGGGTCTGGCCGAGGGCCGGGGCGGCGACGAGTGGCGTATGCAGCACGGCGCCGTCCAGAAGGCGCGCGGCGTCTGCGATCATGGCCGGCGTTACCGGCAGGTCGGGATCGGCGGCGTTCATATCGAGGCGATATCCCAGAGGCCGCGAGATTGGAAGCAATTCCCGAATTCTGCGGCGGACGGCGCCGGCTCTCACGCATCGGTCGCCGACGTCCGGAACGTTTCTCCGCCCGGATGATTGGATATCCGAAGATGGCATGATACTTGATAGGAAGATCGGAGATGGGCCGCAGACGTCGTCCGCCGCCCCCGTGTTCAGGCCTTCATCGGGAGGCGCAGGTGTATCGGTTCTGGTCACACTCTTCTGGGATCCATTGCGCGGTCGCCGCGTTGGTAGCTCTTTTTGCGGCGGCGACCCCGGTCTCTGCACAAACCGCGCTTACCGACACAGCGTCCGGCACGGACGGCCCGCCGCCGGCGCAGTGGTATGTGGTCGGCGATGTCGGGGGCGAGCGGCTGGCTGGGATCGATCGGTTCGCCGGATTTGACGACCGGCTGACCGCCGGGGATGCGGTGCGGGGGCCGATCGCCCTCGGTCTGACGTTCTCAAACGCCGAGTCCGACCGCACACTGCGCTTCACGGCACCGTCGTCGGTCCCGGGTGAACAGGCCGAGGACCGGTTCACCTTCCTGGTTTCCGGCGCCTATGACTGGCACACGGGGACGATCGTCACCCCCCGGTTCATGGCCGGTGTCGGGGTCAGCTATCTCGATCCGGACGGTGTTCCGACCCGCCTGCGCCCGGACGGATCGCCGGTCGGCGATCTCGCGCCGGCGGCCCAGGTCGGGATCGGCGCCGAAGTCTCGATCTCCGGCGCGCTCGACCTCAACGCGGAGTACCGTGCCTCCGTGCGCGGCAGCGCCGACACGGGCCGCTCTGATCTCGACCCGCAGCTCGACCAGAAATTCATGATCGGCGCGAAGCTGCGCTTCTGAGCCCCGCATTCGCGTCCGGCTTGTCGCTCAGGGCAACAGGGTGAGGATGTGGCTCGGGGTCTCTGGCGGCACCAGCCGGATGCCCGAATTGTCCGCCCAGCCCGCATGCCAGGTCAGGCTCAGCGGCGACAGCAGATTGCCGGACGGGCCGAGCGCCGCCGCGAACCGCGAATTCGCAAGGTCGGCCAGATCGTAGACAACCCGCAGGCCGGCGCCGTGGCGATGGCGGAACGGATCGTCGTCGGGACCTGAAAACGTCCCGCGGGAGACCGTGTAGTCCCCGCCGCCGGTCGGCGTCCGGGTTGTGAGGAGGGGACCGAGCACCGGTATCCGGCTCCAGATCTGATGATTGAACCAGGCCCGGTGGGTCTTTCCCCAGGCCCAGGCGCCGATATCGGTGCCGTGCAGCCGCGTGAGCAGGGACAGGGCGTCGGCATAGGCGCCGGCGACCATGTCGGGGCAGGTCTCCGCCGTGCCCGCCGTCGTCCTGTCGTCGCAGAGCGCCCCGTCGCCGTCGAGGGCCCGCAGGAGGGTTGCCGCCCGCGGGCGCCGGTACTCATCCATCAGGGCACCAAGCTCGTCGGCGAAGAGCCGCTGGTTCAGGGCCCGTATCCAGGCGGCAAAGATCAGCGGCTCCGGCCGGTCAGCGGCCATGTTTCCATCCCAACCTCGCAGGAGCGTCGCGGCTTGCGTCTCGACGCCGTCGCGTTCTGCGGCCGGCAGATGCGGCAGCAGGCGCGGAAGCAGGTCGCGGGCGAAGAGGGACACCGTGTCCATCTGCATAGCCGCCATCGCCGCCGGCGTGCGGTCGTCACCGGCCAGCAGGTCGCCGATCCGCCGCGCGCGATACGGCGCGTCGAAATGCCGGGCGATGAACAGATCCGGATCGGCGCCGACCACACGGTTGTTGGCGTTGAGGATAGCGTTGCCGCGCGGATCGATGGCCTGGGGCAGGGCCTCGAACGGTGCCCAGCCGAGCCAGTCATGCGCGCCGGTCCATCCGGGGCTCGGGTAGAACCCGTCGCCGGACTTCCGGAGCGGCACCCGACCCGCCGAAACAGTCCCGATCCGGCCGGCGACATCGGCAACGAAGATGTTCTGCTGCGGGCTGTGGAACAGGCGGAGCGCGGCGACCGCCCTGTCGACGTCGCGCGCGCCGCCGAGATCGAACAGCGCCTGAGCGGTATCGTCGTCCGCCGCCAGCGACGGCGAGGCGAGGGCCAGGACGGTCCCGTCGTCGGCGGAGGCGGCCGCATCGTCCAGAGCGTCGGACACGACAGGGCCGTGCCGCGTGGCCCGAACCACATGCTCCACGGTCTCGCCGTCCAGATCGAACCGTTCGACTCGGGTCTCGAAGGGCACCGGACCGTCCGGCGTCAGATAGCGCGTCGGGTCGGCCGGGTCGATCCGCTCGACGAACAGGTCCTGGGTGTCGGAATGGGTCGTGGTGAAGGTCCAGGCGAGCGATCCGTTGTGGCCAATGACCATGAAGGGCACGCCCGGAACGAACGCGCCGGCCCGCAGGTAGCCGGGCGCCTCGACGCGGGCGAGCCACCACAGGTTGGGGCTCTGGAAACCCAGATGCGGGTCTCCGGCCAGGATCGGTTTGCCGGACGGCGACAGGAGGCCGGTAACGGCCCAGGCATTCGACGCGCGGCGAGGACGCAGGAACTCCGGCAATTCGGCCGCGAGACGTTCCAGCCGCGGTCCATCCAACGGCTCGATTGCGGCCAGATCGGGGGCGGCGGGGACGAATGCGTCGGTCTCGAACGGTGCGTAGAGCAGGTCGATCTGATCGGTCGTCAACCCGGCCTTGAGCATCCGCGCGCGGGAGATCTCGCTGAACCAGTTCCCGGCGAGCTGAAGCGACATCAGTCGGCCCCAGACGAGACTGTCCGCCGGCGCCCAAGGTTCGGGATCGATGCCGGCCAGCAGGAACTCCGGCGGAAGCGGCCCGCTGCGGTTTTCGAGGTAGCCGTTGACCCCGGCGACATAGCTGTCGACGTGGCGGCGAGCCGGCGGAGTGAGCCGGTCGTAGCTGCCGGCGGCGAGCCGGTAGAGGCCCATGGTGCGCAGCAGCCTGTCGTAGGAGAGGCCGCCCTCGCCGATCAGCTCCGACAGGCGGCCGGCCCCGATCCGCCGCATCAGCTCCATCTGCCAGAGCCGGTCTTGGGCGTGGGCGTAGCCGAGCGCGAAGCTGGCGTCTTCCGGGGTGGCGGCCCGGACGGTGACGGTGCCGGCCTCGTCGCGCTCGATCAGGGCGGGGGCGGAGAGGGCCGGGAACCCGGCGATCTCCCCGTCGGTCTCCGGCAGGGAGCCCTGGAGCCAGAACAGGCCCAGGGCGCCGAGGAAGTTCAGCCCGAGAAAGACGACGATCGCGCCGATCACCAGACGGCGGGTCAGGCGTGAGGCCATGTTTTTCCCTCGTTCGGTAACCGACGGATCGCGGACCGGTCAGGTCTTGTTGAAGATGACCGTCTTCTTGTGGGTGAAGTGGTCCAGCATCGCCTCGAGCGTGGCCTCCTTGCCGAGACCGGAGCTCTTCACGCCGCCGTAGCTGAGGCCGGGCTGAACGACCAGGTTCTGGTTCACCTGCACGAAGCCGGCCTCCAGCTTCTCGGTCACGTTGAGGGCGGCGTGCAGGTCGTTGGTCCAGAGCGTGGCGGCCAGACCGTACTCGGTGTCGTTCGCCGCCTCGACCACTGCGTCGAGGTCGGTCCAGCGGATGATGCAGGTCACCGGGCCGAAGATCTCCTCGCGGGAGAGCTTGCTGTCGTTGGTCATCTCGGTGAACAGCACCGGCCGCACGAAGAGACCGTCCTTGAACTTCTCGTCGCTCGGCATGGCCGAGCACTCGATCGGCTTGGCGCCCAGCTCGGACTTGCCATGATCGATATAGCCGGTGACCTTCTTGAACTGGTCCGGCGAGATGATGGTGCCGATATCGGTCTTCTCGTCCAGCGGATCGCCCATAACCATGGCGTCGACCTGGGCCCGCAGCTTCTCGACGAAGGTGTCGTAGAGGCTGTCATGGACGAAGATCCGGCTGGCCGCGGTGCAGGACTGGCCCTGGCGGGTGAAGCGCATGCCGACCACGGCGCCGTTCAGCGCCTTGTCGATATCCGCGTCGGCCATGATGATCATCGGCGACTTGCCGCCCAGCTCCAGGGTTACCGGGATCAGCTTGTCGGCGGCGGTCTTGTAGACGATCTTGCCGGTCTCGACGGAGCCGGTGAACGTCACCTTGCCGACCTTCGGGTGCTCGACCAGCGGCGCGCCGCATTCCGGCCCGAAGCCGGAGAGCATGTTGAACACGCCCGGCGGCAGGATCGCGTTCATGATCTGGCAGACGCGGAGCACCGTGAGCGGCGCCTCCTCGGCCGACTTCACCACCACCGTGTTGCCCGCGAGCATCGCCGGGGCGATCTTCAGGGCCATCAGCAGCAGCGGGACGTTCCACGGGATGATCGCGCCGACAACGCCGATCGGCTCGCGGACGGTGATGGTCAGCATGTCCGGATGGTGAGGGACCGTCTCGCCCTTCAACTCCGAGCCGAGACCGGCGTGGAAGTGGAACGCGTCCGCCAGGATCGAGGCCTCGACCCGGCTCTCGGTGCGCAGCGCCTTGCCGGTCTCCAGCGCGATCAGCCGGCCCAGCTCCTCGACATGCTCCTCCAGCGCCTCGGCGCATTTGTAGAGCAGCTTGCCGCGGTCGCGGGCCCGCATCTTGCCCCAGCTCTTCTGGGCGGCGGCGGCGTCCTCGACCGCCCGATTCACGTCTTCGGCATCACCGTTCGCGCCGAAGCCGATGATCTCGCCGGTGGCAGGGTAGATGACCTCGAAGGTCTTGCCCGACGCGGCCTGCACCAGCTTGCCGCCGATCAGGTGGCGGCCGGAAAGCGCCTTCGCCAGCGCATACGGGTCCAGGTTCGGCTCGAGCAACGGCTCCTGGCCGAAGTCGAGATCGCTCACCATCAGGTTCATTGTTCGATCTCCCTCAGAATGGTCTCGCGGTCCTGGTCCAGGTTCGGGGCCGGACGCCGCGTCGACGGGTCTTCAAAGCCGGAAACCTTGATCGGGTTACCGACGACCTTCATCGGTCCGGTGACCGGATCGTCGATGTTCACGACCATGTTGCGCGCACCCGCTTGCGGGTAGTTCACGGCCTGACCGATATCGTTGATCGGTCCGGCCGGCACGCCGGCCGCATCCATGGCCGCCATCCAGTGAGCGGTCGGCTCGGTCGCGAGCACGTCCTCGATCTCGCGCTCCAGGTCGGTGACGTTGGTCGCGCGCAGGTCGTTCGTCGTGTAGCGCGGGTCGGTCTTCCATTCCGGCCTGCCGAGGGCGTCGGCCATCTTGTGGAACAGGCCGTCATTCCCGGCGGCGATGATGATGTGCCCGTCCTTGGTATTGAACGCCTGGAACGGGGTAATGGACGGATGCCGGGCGCCCAGCGGGCCGGGGGCCTTGCCCGTCACGAAGTAGCGCATGGCGGCGTTCTCGAGCAGCGCGAGCTGGCAGTCGAACATGCCGATATCGACCTTGGACGCCTCGCCGGTCATGGCCCGGTTGAACAGGGCGGACATCACGCCGATCGCGGTGAACAGCCCGGCGCCGATATCGCCGATCGAGGTACCGATGCGGGTCGGCGGGGAGCCCGGATGCCCGGTGATGCTCATGATGCCGCCCATACCCTGCACGACCATGTCGTAGGCCGGCCGCTTCATCTCCGGCCCGGAATGGCCGAAACCGGAGGCCGCGGCGTAGATCAGCTTCGGGTACCTGGCGTGCAGGGTCTCCCAGCCGTAGCCGAGCTTCTCCATGGTGCCGGGGCGGAAGTTCTCGACCACCACATCGGCCTTCGCCAGGAGCTTCTCGAAGGTGGCCTTGTCCGCGTCGTCCTTCAGGTTGAGGGCGATGCTCTCCTTGCCGCGGTTCACGGACTGGAAATAGGCGGACTTGCCGTTGACGAACGGGCCGTAGTGCCGGGCGTCGTCGCCAGTGCCGGGGGTCTCGACCTTGATCACCCTGGCGCCGAGCTCGGCCATCATCAGGGTGCAGTAGGGGCCGGCCAGAATACGGCTGAGATCGACCACGGTGATGCCGCTGAGCGGCCCTGTCCTGGTCTCCGATGCCGGCTGCGCCGAGACGGTTTCCTCCGCTGCCATGCGGGGCTCTCCCTTCCTGATTGCACGCTTTTGGCCGGTTTTAGACCACGGGCGGAGGGGCGACAAGCGGGCGCACGCACCTGTCGGCGCCTGGGCGGCCCGTATCCTACGATGCGGGGCGCATTCGCCCCGACGGCCGATGCTCGCAAAAGCAAACGGGGCCGTCGAAACGGCCCCGGTCGATCGGTCGGCGGCCCACCGGACGGGTGGGCGCGCGAGCAGGAGAGAGAGGGGGTCAGGCGGCGCCCTGCTTACCGGCCTTGATGCCGGCACGGATCAGTTCCAGGGCCTCTTCGGCCTCGCCCCAGCGGTCGACGCGGACCCACTTGCCGACCTCCAGATCCTTGTAGTGGGTGAAGAAGTGCTTGATCTGGTCGGTCAGAATGACCGGCAGATCGCGCCAGGAGGCGACGTCCGTGTAGTACGGGTGCAGCTTGTCCACCGGGACCGCCAGGATCTTTTCGTCCATGCCGTCCTGGTCTTCCATGATCAGCACGCCGACCGGGCGCACGTTAATCACAGACTTCGGCAGGATCGGGTTGCTACCGACCACCAGCACGTCGACCGGATCGCCGTCATTGGCCAGGGTGTGCGGGATGAAGCCGTAGTTGCACGGGTAGGTCATCGCCGTGTGCAGGAATCGGTCAACGAACAGGGCGCCGCTGTCCTCGTCGAACTCGTACTTCACCGGATCGGCACCGAGGGAGACCTCGATGATCACGTTGATGTCGTAGGGCGGGTTCTTTCCGATCGGAATCTGGGAGATGCGCATGGGAGGGTCCCCGGTGATCGCGTGAGGATGAATTTGTTGCGCTGCGACATAAACCGCTCGCGGGCCGAGGGCAAGGTGCGATTACGGGCGCAGCACGTCTTTGAGCACATCCGCGACGATCCGGCTGCCGATCTCGATGAGGACCACGTCGGTCCCAACGGTCTGCAGTTCAAAGCCTTCCGGGATCGACAGCCGGTTCACGAGGTCGCCCGGAGCCGCCTTCTTGGCGATACCGGGCGGCAGCGGTTTGCCACGGGCCAGGTTCGTCGCGATTCCTGGTGGGAGCGTGATGGCGGGTTGCGGGTGGTTGCGGAAATAGCGGGTGATGGTCGCCTTCTCCGCATCGCTCAACAGAACGCCTGCCAGGACCGCGCCGGCCGCCACGGCCGCATCCACGGCGTCGGATCCCCCGGATGAGCGGGTAGCAGGTTTTCCGGCATGGGCGGGCTTGCCGCCCGCGTTGCCCGGGGCCTTGTCGTTCTTGGCGTAAGCGGGTGCGCCGACGGCGATCGCCGCGACCAGCGCCAGAGTCACGGGAAGGTGGGGCATGCGTCTCTCCAGAAGCCTTGTTGGGGCCAGGATAGCAGAGAACGCGAAAGAAACGGGCCGGTTCCGCCCTGGAACCGGCCCGTGCCCGCAGTCTGGAACCCGGATCAGCCGGCGGCGGCGACCGCGCGCTTGGCCATCACGGTGATCAGGTGGGCGCGGTACTCGGCGCTGGCATGGATGTCCGAGTTCAGGTCTCCCGCGTCGACGGAAATACCGGCGACCGCGTCGGGCGACCAGTTGCTCGACAGGGCGCTTTCCATGTCGGCGACCCGGAACACGCCGTCCTGGCCGGCTCCGGTCACCGCCACGCGGGCACCGCCGGCCGTTTTGGCGACGAAGACGCCGACCAACGCGTAGCGCGATGCCGGATTGTCGAACTTCTCGTAGGCCGCCTTCTCCGGCTTCGGGAAGGAGACCGACACGATCATCTCTCCCTCGTCCAGGGCCGTGTCGAACATCCCGGTGAAGTAGTCATCGGCCGCGATCTCCCGCTTGTCGGTCTTGATCGTGGCGCCGAGCGCGAGGCAGGCCGCCGGATAGTCCGCCGCCGGGTCGTTGTTCGCGATGGAGCCGCCGATCGTGCCGCGGTTGCGGACCTGCGGGTCGCCGATGCCGCCGGCGACCGCCGCCAGAACCGGGATTGCCGCCTGGACCTCGGCCGAGTTCGCCACCGTCGCATGGGTGGTCATGGCGCCGATGGTCACCGTGTCGCCGGACACGGTCACGCCCTGGAGCTCGGACACGCCGCCCAGGTCGATCAGGTCGGAAGGCTGGGCGAGACGCTGCTTGAGCGTCGGAACCAGCGTCATGCCGCCGGCCACGTAGGTTCCGTCCTCGGCCCCGGTGCGCGCGGCAACCGCGTCGGCCACGGAGGACGGCTTGTGATAGGCGAAATCGTACATGGCTTGTCTCTCCTGTAACCCTTGTTCTCAGGGCATTAGATATTCGGTCATTCGGCGGCGGCAGCCGGCGCGGCGGCTTGGACGGCCTTCCACACCACCTGCGGGGAGGCGGGCATCGGCATGTCGTGTACGCCGAGATCCCACAGCGCGTCGACCACCGCATTGATCACGGCCGGCGGCGAGCCGATGGCCCCGACCTCGCCGCAGCCCTTCACGCCGAGCGAGTTGTGGGCGCACAACGTGATCTCCGTTCCGGCCGAGAAACTCGGGAAATTATCAGCCCGCGGCATGCAGTAGTCCATGTAGGACCCGGTAACGAGCTGACCGTCCTCGTCGTACACGCAGCCTTCCAGCAGCGCCTGGCCGATGCCCTGGGCGAGACCGCCGTGGATCTGGCCTTCGACGATCATCGGATTGATGACCCGGCCGACATCGTCGACCGCCGTCATCCGCTCCACGGTCACCACGCCGGTGTCCGGATCGACCTCGACCTCGCAGATATGGCAGCCGCCCGGAAAGGTGAAGTTCAGCGGATCGTAGAACGCCTTCTCGTCCAGCCCGGGCTCCAGCTCATCGTGCGGGAAGTTGTGCGGCACATAGGCGGCCAGTGCCACCTCGCCGAACGCCATGGAGCGGTCGGTTCCGGCGACGGTGAAGGTGCCGTCCTTGAACTCGATGTCGCTCTCCGACGCCTCGAGGATGTGGGCGGCGATCTTCTTGGCCTTGTTAACGACCTTGTCCATCGCCTTTACGATCGCCTCGCCGCCGACGGCCAGCGAGCGCGAGCCGTACGTGCCCATGCCGAACTGCACCTTGTTGGTGTCGCCGTGGCTGATCTCGATGTTCTCCATCGGCAGCCCGAGGCGCTCGGACACAAGCTGGGCGAACGTGGTCTCGTGGCCCTGGCCGTGACTGTGGGAGCCGGTGAAGACGGTGACGGATCCGGTCGGGTGCACCCGGACCTCGGCCGACTCGTACAGGCCTGCGCGGGCACCGAGCGAACCGACCACGGCGGACGGGGCGATGCCGCAGGCCTCGAGATACGTCGAATAGCCGATGCCGCGGCGCTTGCCCCGGGCCTCGGACTCCTTGCGACGGGCCTCGAAGCCGGCCACGTCATGGGCCACCTCGGCCTTGTCGAGGGTCGCGGTAAAGTCGCCGCTGTCGTACTGCAGGGCCACCGGGGTCTGGTAGGGGAAGGCGTCGGCCGGGATGAAGTTGGCCCGGCGGATATCGGTCTGGCTCATGCCCATTTCACGGGCGCATTTCGCCACCAGCCGCTCCAGCAGATAGGTCGCCTCCGGCCGTCCGGCGCCGCGATAGGCGTCCACCGGCACCGTGTTGGTGAAGACCGCCTTCACGTTGCAGTAGATCAGCGGCGTCGCGTAGACCCCGGCCAGCAGCGTCGCGTATAGGTAGGTCGGGACGCAGGGCGCGAAGGTGGACAGATAGGCGCCCATATTGGCCTTGGTCTCGACCTTGAGCGCCAGGAACTTGCCCTCGGCATCCATGGCCATGCGGGCCTTGGAGATATGGTCGCGGCCATGGGCGTCGGACATGAAGCTCTCGCCGCGCTCCGCCGTCCACTTGATCGGCCGGCCGACCTTGGGCGCCGCCCAGGTGACGATCGCCTCCTCGGCATAGTGGTAAATCTTCGAACCGAAACCTCCGCCCACGTCCGGGGCCACCACGCGCAGCTTGTGCTCGGGGATGGACAGCACGAAGGCGCCCATGAGCAGGCGGATCACGTGCGGGTTCTGGCTGGTGGTGAACAGGGTGTATTCGTCGGTCGCCCGGTCGTACTCGCCCACCGCCGCCCGCGGCTCCATGGCGTTGGGGATCAGGCGGTTGTTGACGATGTCGATCTCGGTGACGTGGTGCGCCTTGGCAAACGCCTCGTCGATCTGCGCCTCGTCGCCGATCTCCCAGTCGTAGCAGAGGTTGGTGCCGATCTCGTCATGCACGTAGGTCGAGGAGGCCAGCGCGTCGTTCATGTTCACGACCGCGGGGAGGGGGCCGTAGTTGACGGCGATCTTCTCCGCGGCGTCCTTAGCCTGGGCGTAGGTGTCCGCGATCACGACCGCGACCGGATCGCCGACGTGGCGCACCTTGCCCTTGGCAAGCGGCGGGTGCACCGGCTCGTGCATGGGCGAGCCGTCCTTGGAGTGGACCTGCCAGCCGCAGGGCAGGCCGCCGGTATCCATGTCGGCGCCGGTGAACACGGCCAACACGCCGGGCGACGACGCCGCGTCGGCGGTGTCGATGCTGTTGATCGTGGCGTGGGCATGGGAACTGCGCAGGATGTAGGCGTAGCTCTGGTTCGGGCGGTTGATGTCGTCGGTGTAGTTGCCGCGACCGGTCAGGAAACGCTTGTCCTCGACGCGCTTTACGGCCGCGCCGATGCCGGTACCTCCCTCGGGCATGCTCTCTCTCCCTGGTCGCCGCTCCCCATTATTTTGTTTTAAGTGATGGGGTTAACTGGCGTTGTTGAAGCATTGCATAAGAATAGATCGGGGCCATGCCCCGACCGGTCACATCGTCTGCTGGGCCTGCTGGATCGATTTCACGATGTTGTGGTAGCCGGTGCAGCGGCAGATGTTGCCCTCCAGCCACTCGCGAATCTCGTGCTCGCTGGCCTTCGGGTTCTTCTTCACCAGATCGACCGCGCTCATGACCATGCCCGGCGTGCAGAAGCCGCACTGCAGGCCGTGGTTGTCGCGGAACGCCTCCTGCATCGGGTGCAGGGTGTCGCCGTCCGCCAGACCCTCGATGGTGGTCACCTCGGCGCCTTCGGCCTGGACCGCCAGCAGGGTGCAGGACTTCATGCTGTCGCCGTTGACATGGACGACGCAGGCGCCGCACTGGCTGGTGTCACAGCCGACATGGGTGCCGGTGAGGTGCAGGTTTTCGCGCAGGAACTGAACGAGCAGGGTCCGGCCCTCGACCTCGCCGGAGACCTTTTTGCCGTTCACCGTCATGGATACCGTGGGCATGCCCTTATTCTCCCTCGTGAAGCAGTCGACTGGTTAGATTGTGGGGGCTCTTAGGCGTTACCGGAACCGGCGCCGCCCCTCTCACGGTGCAGTCTCTTTCCCCGCCCGCCCGAGGTCAAGCGGCGAGCATCGGGCGCCACTATCCGGCGTGCTGTGCCCTGATCCCCTCGATCACCGTATCGACCTGTCCGGAGACCTGCCCCATGCGGGTAGCGATCTCGTCCGTGGCCTGCCGCTGCTCCTGGGTCGCCGCCCCCGTCTCGTCCATGTCGGTGAGCATGCGCTCGACCTGGCCGGTCACATCGCCGAAGGCGTCTTGGACCACCGCAAGCGCTTCCGCCAGGCGGTCGGTGTTCCGTCCGATGGTTTCGGCCGCTCCGCGGGTGCCGCCTGCGAGTTCCTTGACCTCGCGCGCGACCACGGCGAAGCCCTTGCCCGCCTCCCCGGCGCGCGCCGCCTCGATGGTGGCGTTCAGGGCCAGCATGTTGGTCTGGCTGGCGATCGTGGTGATGTTCTTCAGCAGGCTCTCGATATCGCGGATTGCCGCCCGGAAGGCATCGATCTGGTCCACGGCGGTGCCGACGCTGGCGGAGATCGTCTGCGCCTGGTTCAGGTTGCGGGTCACGTTGGCCTGGATGGTCTGCATGGTTGCCGACAGCTCCTCGGAGGCGGCGGCCACGCCGTTGATCGTGTCGCCGACCCCGGAGCGGAGTTCGGCGGTGAGCTGCTCGATCGTCGCGGCGGTGCGCGCGTCCTGGGCGCGGGCATAGGCGGCCGACGCGATGGTCGCCTCGGCGCTCATTAGGCGATTGACCGCGAATACCGCCGAACGACGCTCTTGGGCGCAGTCGCCGGCGACCAGGAGGCGGTTGTTGATCCGGTCCGCAAGGGTGGCGAAGAACAGGCCGTAGACCGCCGGGTCCATGCCTTCCTCCAGATCCCCGCGGGCGAATTCGACCACCTGATCGTAATGCGCCTGATCGATGCCCCGCGCGAAGACCGCACGCCAGCGATCAAGGTGGTTCGCGACCCAGGTCGGCTCGTCCTGCCCCCAAAGGAAGCTTTGGAGCGCTGCATGACGACGGCAGGCGCCATACGCGTCGCGCAGCGCGCCGTCGATGACGTCGGCGACGAATCCGTCCCACGCGGCCTTCAGCTCCGCCTTCTCTTGCGGCGTGGCGAGGCTGCAGCCCTGGAGCAGGAGGGTAAGGTCCATTGCGGTGTCTCCCGAAAAAAATTGCCGCCGGCTGAATGCCGGCGGCTTCTTCCGCGTAACCGCGATAACGGGAGTGTGATCGTTCTCAGTAGACCACGACGCTACGGATCGACTTGCCCTCGTGCATCAGGTCGAAGCCTTCGTTGATCTTGTCCAGCGGCATGGTGTGGGTGATCAGCGAGTCGATATCGATCTTCCCGTCCATGTACCAGTCGACGATCTTCGGCACGTCCGTGCGCCCGCGGGCGCCGCCAAACGCGGTTCCGCGCCAGGACCGGCCGGTGACGAGCTGGAACGGTCGGGTCGATATCTCCTGGCCGGCGCCGGCGACGCCGATGATGATGCTCTCGCCCCAGCCCTTATGGGCGCATTCCAGCGCCTGGCGCATGGTGGTGACGTTGCCGATGCACTCGAAGGAGTAGTCGGCGCCGCCGCCGGTCAGCTCGACCAGATGGGCGACCACATCGCCGTCAATCTCTTTCGGATTGACGAAGTGAGTCATGCCGAACTGCTCGCCCAGCGCCTTGCGGGCCGGATTGATATCGACGCCGACGATCATGTTGGCGCCGACCATCTTCGCGCCCTGGATGACGTTGAGGCCGATACCGCCGAGCCCGAACACCACCACGTTGGAGCCCGGCTCGACCTTGGCGGTGTTGACGACCGCCCCGATCCCCGTGGTCACGCCGCAGCCGATGTAGCAGATCTTATCGAAGGGGGCGTCCTCGCGGACCTTGGCCAGGGCGATCTCCGGCAGCACCGTGTGGTTCGCGAAGGTCGAACAGCCCATGTAGTGATAGAGCGGCTTGCCATCGAGCGAGAACCGCGACGTGCCGTCCGGCATCAGGCCCTGGCCCTGGGTGACCCGGACCTTCTGGCACAGGTTGGTCTTCGGGTTGAGGCAGTACTCGCACTCACGGCATTCCGGCGTGTAGAGGGGAATGACGTGGTCCCCCTTCTTCAGCGAGGTCACGCCGGGGCCGACATCGACCACGACGCCGGCGCCCTCATGACCGAGAATCGACGGGAAGATCCCTTCCGGATCGCCGCCCGAGAGGGTGAACGCGTCAGTGTGGCAGATCCCCGTGGCCTTGACTTCGACCAGGACCTCGCCCTCCCGCGGACCGTCCAGGTCGACCTCGCAGATCTCCAGCGGCTTGCCGGCGGCGAATGCGACGGCGGCACGTGTCTTCATCGGGTCCCCCTCGGGCTTTTTCGTTGGTTGGCCGGGCGCCTGCTCCGCCCGCTGCCGGTCAGGCGTAGACGACGAGCACGACGGAGGACACGGCGAGGGCGATCCAGGCCGCGGCGGCCGCCCAGTGCAGGCTGTCATAGACATTCTCGGCCGGAACCCCGAGACGCTTCATTTCCTCGCTACGCGTATCTGCACTGTCGGCCACGGCGGCGCTCTCCTTCTTCGTTTCGACAGGGGTGGTCTTGGCCGGCGTGCTCTCGGCCGGCTTGCTCTCCGACGGCTTGCTCTCCGACGGCACGGCTTCGGCCGCGGCCGGTGCCCCTCCGGCCTCCGCGCGGGCGGAGGCGATCTCGGTGAACTTGTCGAAGAAGTCGTTGGCGTACTTCTTCGCCGTCGAGTCGATCAGGCGGCCGCCGATCTGGGCCAGCTTGCCGCCGACGCTCGCCTTGACGTTGTAGGTAAGCACCGTCGCGGCACCGCCCTCGGCCTCTTCGAGCTTGACGTCGGCGCTGCCCTTGGCGAAGCCGGCGGCACCGCCCTTGCCTTCGCCCATGATCGTGTAGCTTTCCGGCGGATTCAGGTTCTGCAGCTCGACCGCACCGGAGAACTTCGCCTTCACCGGGCCGACCTTAGCGGAAACCTTGGCGGTGAAGCCGTTTTCGCCGGTCGGCTCGATCTCCTCACATCCCGGGATGCATTCTTTCAGAACGTCCGGGTCGTTCAGCGCCTCCCACACCGTCTCGCGGGGGGCGGGAATGGTTTGCTGGCCGGTCATGTCCATCGGGACGATCTCCTGGGTCGTCGGGATTCGGTCGTGTCAGGCATCTATCATGATTGCGCGCGGCTTGTCACCGACCCGGCGGCGCCCGGTTGCTTGCGGATGCCGGGGGTTTCGGGCGGACATGGCTTGGGGCATACTCGCCCGCCTTCAAGATCGCCGATGTGTCTGAGGCCGTGCGGGCGGCCTGGGACACACCGGTGGATGCACGCCTTTGCAAGGATGGAGTGGGATGCCGAAGACGTTGTTTGGCCCGACCGCGTTTCGCGGTCTGGCGACCCCCCTGATCGCGGCGATGGTTCTGACGGCGCTCTCGGGAACCGGCGCGCTGGCCGCGGGCGAGGGAGCGCCGCACCTGGACGGCGCACAGATGAACCTGCTCTGGGTCATCCCGTTCGCCGGCATTCTGCTGTCCATCGCCGTCTTCCCGCTGGTCGCGGGCGAGTTCTGGCACCACCATTTCGGTAAGATCTCCGCCTTCTGGGCGCTGTCCTTCCTGATCCCGTTCGCCCTGGTCTTCGGCTTCGACCTGGCGCTCTACGAAGTGATCCATGTGGGGTTGCTGGAATACATCCCCTTCATCATCCTCCTGCTCTCCCTGTTCACCGTCGCCGGCGGCGTGCGGGTCACCGGGACGCTGCGGGGCACGCCGGAGATGAATACCGGCATCCTCCTGCTCGGCACGCTGATTGCGAGCTGGATGGGCACCACCGGTGCCGCCATGCTGCTGATCCGGCCGATCCTGAACGCCAACGAGGGGCGCCGGCACAAGGTCCATGTGGTGGTGTTCTTCATCTTCCTGGTGGCAAACGTGGGCGGCTCCCTGACGCCGCTCGGCGATCCGCCGCTGTTCCTCGGCTTCCTGAAGGGCGTGTCCTTCTTCTGGCCGACCACCCACATGCTGGCGCCGATGGCGATCCTGGCCGCCGCGCTGCTGGTGATCTTCTACGGCTTCGACCGGTACATGTGGTCCAAGGAGGACGACACGGTTCGCGCGGTGCCGAGCGAGGCGGGCGAGAAGATCGGCCTCGAGGGCAAGTTCAACATCCTGCTGCTCGGCGGCGTGGTCGGCGCGGTGCTGCTATCGGGCGTCTGGAAGCCCGGGATCGGCGTCGATGTCTATCATGTGACCTGGGAGATCCAGAACATCGTCCGCGACCTGCTGCTGCTGGCGATCGCCTATATCTCCTGGAAAGTCACGAGCCTGGAGAGCCGTCATGCGAACGGCTTCACCTGGTTCCCCATCCTCGAGGTCGCCAAGCTGTTCGCCGGTATCTTCCTCACCATCATCCCGGCCATCGCCATCCTGAAGGCGGGCACCGACGGCGCGCTGTCCCAGGTGGTCTCGGCGGTGTCGACGGAGACCGGCGAGCCGGTGAACATGGCCTATTTCTGGCTGACCGGCATCCTCTCCTCGTTCCTCGACAACGCACCGACCTACCTGGTGTTCTTCAACACGGCCGGCGGCGACGCGGAGATGCTGATGGGACCGATGGCCAACACGCTGCTGGCGATCTCCGCCGGTGCCGTGTTCATGGGCGCCAACACCTATATCGGCAACGCGCCGAACTTCATGGTGAAGGCGATCGCCGAGGAGCGGGGCATCGCGATGCCGAGCTTCTTCGGCTACATGATCTGGTCAGGCCTGATCCTGATGCCGCTGTTCCTGGTGATCAGCTTGCTGTTCTTCTAGTGGCGAGGGCGGCGGGAGCATCTGGCTTCCCCGCCATCGTGACGAGGCCTGCTAGCCAACCGCACAAACGAAAAGGGAGGGTCGCCGGACCCTCCCTTTCTCTTTGATCTTCCCGGCCCAAACGGCCGGGCGGCGCCTCGCGTCAGTGCGCCATCAGAACCGGACGGTCGAGGTGGTGCAGGATGTATTCTGATACGCCGCCGAGCAGCTTCTCGCGCCAGCGCGCGCGGCTGTAGGCGCCCATCACCAGCAGGTCGCATTCGTAGGCCGCGGCCCGAGCAAGAAGCTGCTCGCCGATATTGCCGTCGGAATCGATGTCCGAGTGGACCGTGGCCTTGACGCCGTGCATGGAGAGATAGCGGCCGATGCCGACGCCCATGAGGGAGTGTGCCTCCTCCTGCTCTGTGAAGACGTGGACCTCGTCGGCCTCCAGCAGGAACGGCTTGGCCTCGCGGACGGCGCGGATCGCTTCCTTGCAGTTGCGCCAGCCGACGGCGATCCGGGTCCCGACCTTCCGGCCCGGCGCCCAGAACTCCTCCTCGTGCGGCAGGACAAGCGTGCCGCAGCCCGCCTCCAGGGCGATGTCTTCCGGGTGGTGCAGAGCGATGCTGCTGGTGACGCCCTTGGGCGGCGCCTGGGAGACGACGACCAGGTCGCTCAGATGGGCGTATTCCGCCAGGGTCGCCACGTGGTCCCCCTCGGTCTGGTGATACTCGTGGCTGCAATCCGCCTTGGAAAACCGGTCCACCAGTTCCTGGCGGATACCGTCGGCCTTCTTCTTCGCGATGTCGCGCTGCTCGGCCAGATAGACGTTCGACGCGGCGCGGCCGGCGGCCCCTGCCGGCATGGTCACCGGCGCGGTGTTGTAGAGGACGTCCAGATGGCCCTGGAACCGGGTGGTCAGCTGAATGGCCAGCTCGAGGCGGTCTCGGTGCCGTTCGTCGTTCGCCATGTGGCAGAGGATCGATTTGATCGCCATCGGGACGTCTCCGGTCAGGTTTCTTGTCGTTGAATGTGAAGCGGAACCGTACCGGGCGCGCAGGGTCGAGGCAATGCGGCTCGGTGCTCGCTCACGCGTTTGGGGATGATCCGGCGGGGAGGCCGATCCCGGGCACTGTCACCTCGACATCGATTTGGCGCAAAGCCCTTTGCACAAATAGGTCTGGAATACTGACCTTTTTTACGTCAGAACCACTGACATAAAAATTTCATGTCGTGGAGGATCTCTCGATGGACGGAATCTACTATTTCGAAGGCACATGGCACAACGAACCGCCGATGGTCTCCGGCCCGACCGACCTCGGGTTCTGGTCGGGAAGTTCGGTGTTCGACGGTGCTCGGGCCATTGGGGGATGCGCTCCGGACCTGGACAGGCACTGCGCGCGATTGATCCGATCGGCCCGGGCGATCGGCCTCGCGCCGACGATCACCGGCGATAACGTCTACGCGTTGTGCCTCGAGGGCCTGACGCGGCTCCCCGTCGACCGCGACTACTATATCCGCCCGATGGTGTTCTGCCGCGGCGGCACGATCCTGCCGGAAACCGGGGAAAGCCTTTTCACCCTGGCGATCTTCGAGATGCCGATGCCGAACGAGAACGCCGGCAAGGCGACGCTCTCGCCCTTCCGCAGGCCAGCACCGGATATGGCCCCGACTGACAGCAAAGCGGGTTGCCTGTATCCGAACTCGCAGCGGGCCAGGCGGGAAGCGATGGAGCGCGGCTTCAGCCTGGCGGTGGTGTGCGATCACGCGGGCAATGTCGCCGAATTCAGCCACGCGAATCTGTGGATCGCGAAGGACGGCGTCGCGGTCACGCCGACGCCGAACGGCACCTTTCTGGACGGCATCACCAAGAATCGGGTGATCTCTCTCTTGAAGGGCAACGGGGTCGCGGTCGAGCAGCGGGTGGTCACGCCGGCCGATCTGAACGCGGCCGACGAGATCTTCATGACCGGCAATGCCGGCAAGGTGCAGGCCGTGACCGGCTGGGAGGCGCGGGAGCTTCAGCCGGGGCCGATCTTCCGCGCCGCCCATGACCTCTACGCGGCCCATGTGGAGGCGAGCCGCGTCCCGGAGGCTGGTAGCGCCTACCGCAAAGCGGTGGCGTAGGTCTCGACGGGCGGAACCGTCTCGATCAGTCCCGCCTCCTTCATGAAGGCCGCGAACCGCTCGTAGCGGCCGATATCGAGGGCGGCGGGACGCAGGGCGAAACGGGGCAGGGTGTCCCGCCAGGCCCGGCGGTTGAGTTCATCGTCCAGATCGGGATTGATCGCGATGAATTTCTCCCAGGAATCGTCGGGATGGTTCACCAGATACTGGGTGCCGATCTCGACAGCCCGCAGGAAGCGCTTCAGACGGTCGTCGCCGACAAGCTCCCGGTTGGTCAGATAGATCAGTTCGTCGTAGGGCGGCACCCCGTGCTCCTCGACATAGAAGGCACGGCCGGGCCGGCCGACGATGTCCATCTGGTTCAGCTCGAAGTTCCGGTACGCGCCGATCACCGCATCGACCTGTCCGGAGATCAGCGAAGGCGAGAGGGAGAAATTCACGTTGACGAGCTCGTAGTCGTCATCGCCGAGCCCCGCGTCGCGGAGGATCGCCCCGAGCACCGCATGCTCGAATCCGCCGACCGAGAAACCGATCTTCCGGCCCTTGAGGTCGGCGATCTCCTTGATCGGCCCGTCTTCGAGGACAACCAGTGTGTTCAGCGGCGTCGCAACCAGGGTTCCGAACCGGACCAGGGGAAGGCCCGCCTCGGCCTGGAGGTGAAGCTGCGGCTGGTAGGAGATGGCGATTTCGGCCTTGCCGGCGGCGACCAGCTTGGGTGGATCGTTCGGGTCGGCCGGCGCGATCATCTCGATCTCGAGACCCTCGGCCTCGAAGGCGCCGATCGCCTCGGCCACGTAGAGGGGGGCGTGGTCCGGGTTGACGAACCAGTCGAGCAGGATGGTCAGCTTGTCCGCCGCGCGCGCGGGGGCCGCGAGCGAAAAGACGAGCAGGGCTGCGAGCAGTAGGCGCATTTAGATGTCTCCGGTTGGATGCGTCAGGAATCGGCCTCGCCGGGCTGCCAGGCCACGGCACGGCGCAGGATCGCGTCGACGGCGGCGTAGAGCGCCACCGCCATGACGGCGAGGGTGAGGAGGGCGGCGAACATCAGGTCGATCTGCAGCCGCGCGTTGGCGTGCAGCATCAGGTATCCGAGCCCGGCGGAGGAGCCGACCCACTCGCCGACAACCGCGCCGATGGGCGCGACCGCCGTGGCGACCCTCAGGCCGGAGGCGAAGGCGGGCAAGGCGGCGGGCAGCCGGACCCGTCGGAACAGCCGCAGACGGCTGCAGCCGAGAGATCGGGCCGCTTCCAGCCAGAGCGGATCGACTCGGCGCAGGCCGTCATAGAGCGCGGAGGTGACGGGAAAGAAGATGATGAGCGCGGCCATGGCGACCTTGCTGGCCATGCCATAGCCGAGCCAGAGGACGAGGATCGGCGCGAGCGCGAAGACCGGAATTGCCTGACTGACGACCAGGACCGGGAGCAGCCAGGGCCGCAGACGCCGCCACTCCGACAGCATGACCGCCGTTGCGAGGCCGATCAGGACTCCGATGGCGAGACCGAGAACGATCTCCAGCAGCGTAACGCCGGCATGGCGCAGGATGGTCGCGGAGCGATCCACCCAGCTCTGCGCGACATCCTGCGGGCCGGGCAGAATGTAGGCCGGCGCGCCGCTGATCCAGACGACGAGCTGCCACGCCATGAGAAGACCGGCGGCGATCACCAGTGGCCGCAGGCGGGCGATGGCGGCATTGAGGCCGGTATTATCGGATCTGACGGCAGGTGCGCGGGCGCGCATTCGAGCCTCCTTGCTCCCTACGCCGGTACAAACCGGATCAGGTTCCTGGGGTCGTCCGACGATCGGACCTCTCAGCCGCAGGATGCGGCTCCCCCGAAGTGGCAAGCGCAGGATGGACTGCCGGGCCGCCGTTGGCAATCGCTGAACTTCGGCGGACGAACCCTTGGCAAGCCACGCGCCGCGTTCCAGATTGCCTCGCATGGATATGGCCACACAGGCTCCGGACAGCCCCATCGTCGACCCGTCGGTGACCGCCCGGCGCGACCCGGCCTGGACCCGCGCGGTCCAGGCGCCGGCGCCGCCGGTCTTTCCCAGGCGCCCGATTCTGATCGCCAACGAGATCTACCGGCATTCCGTCTACGGCCGGCGCCATCCGCTGTCGATCCAACGGGTGACCCCGGTGCTGGATCTCGTCCGCGCCCTCGGCTGGCTGGACGAAGACCAGTATCTCGACTGCCGGCAGGCGGGCCCCGAGCAGCTCGGCCGGTTCCACGATCCCGACTACATCGCCGCCGTGGTCGAGGCCGAACGCACACGTCACGTGCCGGAAGACGTCCGCGACCGCTACAACATCGGCCGCAACGGCAACCCGGTCTTCGCCGAGATCTTCCGGCGGCCGGCGACCTCTTCGGGCGCGTCGATCCTCGCCGGCACGCTTCTCGCCGGCGTCGAACGGGGGGTGATCCATTCCCTCGCCGGCGGCACCCACCATGGGCGCCGGGCGATGGCGTGGGGGTTCTGTTTCTTCAACGATCCGGTCCTCGGCATCCTGGCGATGCTGGACCACGGCCTTGAGCGGGTCGCCTATGTCGATCTCGACGCGCATCATGGCGATGGCGTCCAGGATGCCTTTCACCATGACGATCGGGTGCTGACGGTCTCGATCCACGAGGACGGGCGCTGGCCGCGCACCGGCGGCATCGACGATCGGGCGGGAGGGATGGCCCGCAACCTGCCGGTCCCGCGCGGTCTCAACGACAGCGAACTGGAGCTTCTGATCGATCGGGCGGTCGTGCCCCTGGTCGATCGGTTCTTCCCCGACGCGCTGGTGATCCAGACCGGGGCGGACGGGCTCGCCGATGATCCGCAGGCCAAGCTGGACCTGTCGAACCGAGGGCTCTGGGCCGCCGTCGAGCGCCTCGTCCACTGCGCGCCTCGGGTGCTGGTGGTCGGCGGCGGCGGTTATAATCCCTGGTCGGTGGCGCGGGCCTGGACCGGCATCTGGGCGACGCTCAACGGCATCGATCCCGACGTCCCGCTTGAGAGGGACGCGGAACGGGTGCTCCGGGACCTGGAATGGAACCACAGCCGCGGGCGCAATCCGCCCGATCACTGGTTCACGACGCTTGCCGACCCCCCGAACCGCGGTCCCATCCGCGACGAGATCCACCGACTGGCCGAGGCGGTGCTGTCGCCATGAGAATCCTTGTTCTTCTTGCCTTGATCCTGCTGACGCCCGCTGCCCGGGCCGACCAACTCGTCCCGCTGACCGTCACGACGCCAGCGGGGGACGTGCACGCGTTCGAGGTCGAGGTCGCCGACACGCCGGAAGAGCGGGGGCGCGGCCTGATGCATCGCGACGAGCTCGCGGCGGATCGGGGGATGCTGTTCGTGTTTCCCCGCCGGGAACGCATCGCCATGTGGATGCGCAATACGCGGATCCCACTCGACATGCTGTTCATCGATGACGACGGGCAGGTCCTGCAGATCCATGAACGCGCGGTCCCCTATTCGGAGGAGACGATCGCCTCGCGGCGCCGGGTCCGATACGTGCTCGAGTTGGTCGGCGGCTCCTCGGAAAGGCTGGGGATCGGGGAGGGGGCGGTCGTCGCGTCGGAGGCGATGCGATAGGCGCTTGGCTCCGCCGTCCGGCGGACCCTCAGCGGGTCGTGACGATCGAGATGTCGCTGGTGCCCTGGTCGGGATTGAAGACGGTTCGGGCGATCTCGTAGTTCGCGTCGAAGATGTCCGCCGGCAGATCGTCCCAGGCGAGTGCCCGGACCTCGAGGGAGAAGCGCGGCTTCGAGTGCCCGGGCGACAGCATCTGCGTGCGGTGAAGGAAGCGTCCATCGAAGACGATCGCACCGCCCGCGGGTAGCCTCGGAGAGATGAACTCGAGCTCCGGATCGAGCGCGACGGCCTGCTCCACGTCCTGGTCCTGCAGGACGGCGGCGTCCCGCTTTTCGCGCGGATAGATCCTGTCCGGGTCGTCATAGCCCGCCAGCACCCGGTCCCAGAGCGGCGCCGGTCGGCAGGAAGACGTGGCGATCGTCAGCCCCGGGGTCGCATCGTCGACATCGTCCAAGGCGATCCAGAACGTCAGCATCCTGGCGGTCCGGCTGATCAGGAACGTATCGAAGTGCCAATGGGACGGCAGGAGGCCGGGGCGCGGATCATAGCGCCGGAACTGGCAGTATTCGGTGATGATGGCGATGTCGTCGCCGAGGCTGGCCCGCGCGAAACTGAACAATTTCGCGCTCACCAGCGTCTGGATAAGGGACAGCCGGGCCTTGGGCCCTTCCTCCGCTGCGATGTCCGCGAAGGTCTGCCACCACTTGGTAGCGCGATCCAGGCGACCGTCCGAATCCGGCGACGGCGTCGCCAGAGCGTGCGCATAGCGCTGTAGATGCGCGAGGGCCTCTCCGGAGAGCAGGCCGGCGACGACGAGAGGGCGGGGGTAGGGCGCGCGAAGGTCCATGACGGCGGACCGTAATCGACGACGTTCCGCTCATCCAGATCAAACGTCGATCAGCGTTTGCGGGCCATGGTCAGCCCGTCGCCGATCCCCAGCATCGCCATCGACACCCGCTCGTCGGCCCGGATCTTGACGTTGAGCGTGCGGATCACGCGCGTGCTCTCTCGGTCGTCGGCGGTATCGACCACCGCGCCGGACCAGAGCACGTTGTCCACCAGGATCAGGCCGCCCCGCCGGACCAGGACCAGCGCCTGTTCGTAGTAGGCGTCGTAGTTCGGTTTGTCGGCGTCGATGAACATCAGGTCGACGGTGCCCGCCTCGCCGGCGTCGATCATCGCCTGCAGGGTCTCCGTCGCCGGCGCGAGCCGGAGGTCGATCCGCCCGGCAACGCCGGCCTCCTCCCAGTACGGTCGGCCAATCCGGGTAAAGTCGTCGCTGACGTCGCAGCAGATCAACCTGCCGTCCTCCGGCAGGGCTAGGGCCATGCGCAGAGCCGAGTATCCGGTGAACGTGCCGACCTCGACCGCCCGCGTCACCCCAAGCAGCTCGACCAGGAACGCCATGAGGTTTCCCTGGTCGGCGGAAATCTGCATCCCCGCCTCGGCCATGCCGGCAGTCTCGGCCCTGAGGCGCGCAGCAACCACCGGCTCGCGCCCGCCGACATCGGTGAGGTAGGCATGCAGGGTCTCGTCGAAGGCGAGGGAACGGTTGGCCATGTTGCTCTCTTCGGTGTCAGCGGTTTGCAGCCGGGACGGTAGCCCAGGGCAACGAGTTGGAAAAAGCCTTCAACACGGGCGGCCTGCGCCGTGCGGGGACACCGGAACCGGTACGCGGCGCAGGGCTCTGTCTCCCTCTGCGGGACGACACCGGGCTTGCGGTGGCGCTGCGGTGCGGATATCCATCCGGAACCAGACCGGGGTCACGGGGTGTAGCGCAGCCTGGTAGCGCATCTGCTTTGGGAGCAGAGGGCCGGCGGTTCGAATCCGTCCACCCCGACCACGACCTGGGATATACTCGCCGCGGCACATGCGACGGATCGGTCGGTGTGCACCGAGACAGCGGCACGCGTATGAGGAGCGGCCAAGAGATGATGGTGCGGATCTACAAGCCGGCGAAAACCGCCATGCAGTCCGGACGGGCGAAGACCAAAGACTGGCTCCTGGAGTACCGCCCCGAGAGCCGGCGCATTCCGGAGCCGCTGATGGGGTGGGTTTCGGCCGGCGACACGACCAACCAGGTCCGCATCCCGTTCGATACAAAGGACGAGGCCATCGCCTTCGCCCGCAAGCACGGTTTCGCCTTCATCGTCCAGGAACCGCGCGAGCGGAAGCTCAAGCCGAAGGCCTATGCCGACAATTTCGCCTATCAGCGGCGCGGCAACTGGACCCACTGACGCCGGCTGCCGCAGTGCGGGCCCACGGCGGCACGGGGCGCCCATAGCTCAACTGGATAGAGCATCCGCCTTCTAAGCGGACGGTTGCAGGTTCGAGTCCTGCTGGGCGCGCCATCCGCCGGCCCGTGAAAAGGAACCGACCGGAGAGAGGCAGATCATGCAGGCCAGCACTGACGCGGATGCGGTGATGAACACTGACGCGGATGCGGTGATGGCGGTTCCCGGGGAGGAGCGGGCGGCGCAGATCGCTTACCGCCTCTACAACAGCCCCCGACGGGAGTGGCCCTACCCGCATGCGGTCCTCGGCGACGTGCTGCCGGACGATCTCTTCCGAGCGCTCCGGTCTGCCGACTTCGCGTCCTCGGCCCCGCAGCTCCACGGATCGGCAATGGGCAATCTGGCGGCCGAGACCAACCGCTACGGCATCGGCATAACCCCGGATACGGTGGATTCCGACCCGACCCTGCCGCCGCTGCTGCGCTACACCTACAAGGTCCTGTCGCACCGGCTCTGCGTGACGGCGCTCTCGCGGATCTTCGGCCGCGATCTCGTGGGCTTCTTCGGAAAGGCCGAATTGCCGATGGCGACCACCATGCTGGTGGTGGAGGACCGGACCGGCTACGCGCTGCTGCCGCACACGGACACGCCCTTCAAGGCGGTCACCCTGCTTGTCTATCTGGCCGATGACGGCGCCGACCCCTCATACGGGACAGAGATGTACATGCCCGCCCCGGGCGTGACGCTGACCGGCACCAATCCAATGCGCACGCGCTATCAGCGCGACCGTTTCGTCCGGGTTGCCACCGCCCCGTACCAGCCGAACGGGGGGCTCATGTTCCCGCCCTCGCCGAAGACTTTCCATGGGGTGAGGGAGGTCTCCGAGGGCGATCGCACCCGTCGGCTGCTGCAGTTCCAGCTCTTCGTGAACGATCCGGCGATCCGACGGGTCGGCGACGACGCGCCGGCGGGCAAGCCGGAGCCGGATATGGCCGGGGCGTCGCCCGCCGCTCAGACGGATCCGACGACACCGTAGATGATCTGGACCTTGGTCCCGAAATCCGGATTGCCGGGTATGTAGGGCAACGGACAGGTGGTCTCCAGGCGCTTCAGCGTGCCGCTCTCCTCCATGGCGGTCAGCGTCGCCGCATAGCCGCGGCTGTCCCAGAAGTCGTCGCGGCAGGTGAAGACGGCGACGCCGCCCGGGCGCAGAACCCGGATCCATTCGCGGAACAGCGGCGCTTCCTCGACATAGGTCAGAACCCCGACGCAGAGGATGCCGTCGACGCTGTCGCTGTCGAGCGGCAGCGCGCCGTTAAGGTCGACCTTCCGCAAGTCGGCGTAGATCTCCTTGGCTCGGGCGATGTCCAGGCTGGCGGTCGACATGTCGAACCCGGTGATGGGACCGGCAAACCCGGCATCGCGCAACGCCGCCCCGGTCATACCGGTTCCGCAGCCGCAATCCAGGATCCGGGCGCCGCCCGCATCCGCCAGGTGTTCGGCGAGGAGGGCGGCCGCGCGCTGCGGCGCCTCGTAGCCCCACTCGACGAGTTGACGGTCGTAGTCGCTGGCCCAGGCGTCGTAGCTCTCCGCGTTCGTCGCCCCGTCTTTCGACACCTGGCCGTCGCCGCGCAGAATCTTGTCGTAGTCAGTCACAGGTCTCTTCCACCGCTGTCTGTCTCGGCACGATTGGGATCGCGACCGAGCCTAACGGTCTGGGAGGGGATGTCGACCCCGCCCGGACCGCTGGACGGTGGGGAAGGGCCGATCAACCCGGGAGGGCAGTCCCCCTGGCGAGGGCTTTCGACGGGTCGACGAACGGTACCGGAACGACCGTCGCCGCACGCGGGCCAAACGGCGTCTCGACGATCAGGCCGGTCCCCACGGTATGGTCGCCGACCGGTGCGTAGCCGAGGGCGATGTTGCGGTGCAGACGCGGGGAGTAGATCGCGCTTGTCACCACTCCCGGGGCGCCTTCACCGCCGAACCGGGCGGCCCAGGGCTCGACATTCGCCGGGATCGGGTCGCCAAGGACCTCGATCCCCACCAGCCTGCGCGTCACGCCGGCCGCCGCGATACGCCGAAGCACGTCCTTGCCGACATAGTCCGCTTCCAGGTCGAGCGAGACGAGCCGGTCCAGCCCGAGCTCGAACGGATTGTTCTCCGCCGTCATGTCCGCGCCGTAGGACAGCAGCCCCGCTTCGATGCGGCGGATGGCGTTGGGTCCGGCCGGAGCGACGCCGAGGTCGGAGCCGAGCTCGAACAGCCGTTCCCACAGAGCGTCGCCGTAGCGGCCGTCCCGCAGGAAGATCTCGTAGCCGAATTCCCCCGACCAGCCGGTCCGGGCCACCACGACCGGGGCGCCATCCAGCTCGGTGTCGACGAAACGGAAGTACTTCAGATCGGCGACCCAGTCCCCGAACACCCGTTGCATGAGGGTGCCGGATTTCGGCCCCTGGATCTGCAGCGGCGAGACGTCGGGCTCCGTCACCGTGACGCGCCAGCTTCCGGCGCGGGCCAGGGCCTTCGCCCAGAGCAGCAGGTCGCCGTCGGCGAGCGACAGCCAGTAGCGATCCTCCGCCAGCTTGAGCAGGACGGGATCGTTAAGGACGCCACCGTCGTGATCGCAGATCAGTACGTATTTCGCCTGTCCGACCCGCATGGTCGAAAGGTCACGCGGGGTCAGGTACTGAACGAAACCCGCCGCATCGGGGCCGGCGATCTCGACCTGGCGCTCGGCCGCCACGTCCCACACGGTCACGTCGTGGATCAGCGACCAGTAGTCCGCTTCGCCCTGATAGGCGACCGGCATGTACATGTGATTGTAGATGGTGAACGCGCTCGCCCCCCATCGCTTCGTCGCCGCGAAATAGGGTGAGGTTCGCACGCGCGGCCCGAAGGCGAGGCTCGGGGACGGTGCGGCCAACGTGGCGACGGTGGTTGTGGGATCGATCATCTGGACGCTCTCCTTCCCTGGAACCGGCCGTTCATCGACCGGTATTTCGTTGTCAGCGGAGTAATCGTGCAGGAGAGATCCGGAAGGCGTCTGTTCAAAGCACGACGATGACTTCGCGTTCGGGCTAAAAGAATCACTTTGTTCTGTGTGCGACAAAGTATTCAAAATTGACGCCTCAACATCCTGTTCGGCGACTGTGACGACGTGGTTCTGTCGATTATCGGATGTTTTATGGTTCTGCAGCGACATCTGTGGACTCCTCATCAAAATCTTCGAGGGGCCGGTCGTGCCGAAGCGCTTTAGCTTTTGTTGACCCGGAGCAAGCTGCCCCTCAAATCGCCGGGGGTCCGTCGGGGAGGACCAGGCCCTTAGTCGCGTGGAAGGCAGAAAAAAACCGCCCTCGAAAGCCAGAACGGCCGGGCGGTTTGCTCGATCCGTTTAGCCGCATTTGTTAAGCGCCCGCAAGCGGGATGCAAATCGGCGCTGGGCAGAAGATGCGATGCGGAGCCCCGCGGGTCAAGTCCAATCGGACTCCGTCGCGTGGCCGCTTCAGGACGTGCGCCGGACCATGGTCTCGCGGTACCAGATATAGAGGCCGCTCGCGATGACCAGCGCCGCGCCTGCCCAGGTCCACGGGCCCGGCACGTCACCCCAGACCAGCAGACCGAGGACGAGGGCCCAAAGCAGGCTCGTGTATTTGAACGGCCCGACCAGACCGACCTCGCCGTATTTCAGGCTTTCGATCATCAGCCCCTGGGCGACGGCGACGAGGGCCGATGTCAGGACGAAGAGCCCGAGTTCCACCGCCGTCGGGACGACCCAGCCGAAGGGAAGGGTCAGCAGGCCGGCGAAGGCGACCACGGAGGTGGAGACGATGAGAACCATCAGGGTCGACTCCCCACCGGTTCCCATCTTTCGGGTGACGATGTCCCTCAGAGCCCCGACGAAGGCCGCCAGGATCGGGATCAGAGCGACCATGCGGAACATCTCCGGCGTCGGTCGCACCATCACCACGACCCCGGCGAACCCGACGGCGACCGCGCTCCAGCGGCGCCAGCCGACGGGCTCGGCCAGCAGCAGGGCGGCAAGGGCGGTGGCGAAGATCGGTCCGGCGAAGGAGATCGCGATGGCGTCGGCGATCGGCATGAGGGAGAGCGACGTCACGAACAGAAAGGTCGAGAGCGCCATCAGCCCGCCGCGCGTGAGATTGAGACGCCAGCTCAGGACCCGCAGCGCCGGCATCCGGCCAGAGGCTGCGGCCCAGCCGAAGACAAGCGCCACCACCAGGATCCCGCGCAGCGCGAGGACCTGACCCACCGGATACCGTTCGGTCAGCCATTTGGCGATCGCGTCGTTGACCGTGAGGATCCCGGCGGCCGCAACCATCATCACGATGGCTTTGGCGGCGGCGGAGGAGGACGAGACGGGAAGGGCGGAGACCATCTCTTCCTTCATACGCCCGGTGCGGCGAGGGGGGAAGGTGTCGGCTCCCGCCGCCCGATAGAAGCGCGACGGGTTCCGGCTTGGCCCACCTTGCCGAGCGGTGCTATCACCCGCCTATGCTGTCGATCCGGAACATCACCGTGCGCGTGGCCGGGCGCATCCTGATCGAGGACGCGTCGGCGACGATTCCTCCCGGCCACCGGGTCGGCCTGGTGGGCCGCAACGGCACCGGCAAATCCACTCTGCTCAAGGTCATCGTCGGCGATCTGCAGACCGATACGGGATCGGTCAGCCTGACGGGTCCGTTCGCGCTGAAAAACGCTATCGGTTGGGTGCGCCAGGAGGCCCCTGGGGGGAGTGAGACCCCGGTGGAGCACGTGCTGGCCGCCGACCGCGAGCGCGCCGAACTGCTGGCCGAGGCGGAGACGGCGACCGACCCGAACCGGATCGCGGAGATCCAGACCCGCCTGGTCGATATCGACGCCCATGCGGCGCCGGCGCGCGCGGCCCGTATCCTCGCCGGTCTCGGGTTCACCGAAGCGATGCAGCAGCGCCCGCTGTCCGAGTATTCCGGCGGCTGGCGGATGCGCGTCGCCCTGGCGGCCGTGCTGTTCCAGGAACCGGAGCTTCTGCTTCTCGATGAGCCGACCAACCATCTCGATCTCGAGACGACGGTCTGGCTGGAACAGCACCTGAAGGCCTATCCGAAGACCCTGATCATCGTCAGCCACGACCGCGACCTGCTAAACGCTGTGCCGACCTCGATCCTGCATGTGGAGCGGCTGGGCCTGACCCAGTACACCGGCAACTACGATACGTTCGAGAAGATGCGCGAGGAGCGTCTCGCGCAGATCGAGGCCGAGCGCGTCAAGCAGGATGCCCAGCGCAAGCATCTCCAGGCGTTCGTCGACCGGTTCCGCTACAAGGCGTCCAAGGCCCGCCAGGCGCAGAGCCGGATCAAGATGCTGGAGAAGATGGAGGTCATTCCGGCCGCCGTCGGGGACCCCGAGACCCGCTTCCGCTTTCCCGAACCGGACGAGCTGGCGCCGCCGCTTCTGGCCATCGACAAGGCGTCGATCTCCTACGAGCCCGGCAAGCCCGTCCTGCGGCAGCTCAACCTCCGCCTCGACCCCGACGATCGGATCGGGCTCCTGGGCGCCAACGGCAACGGCAAGACGACCCTGGCCCGCCTGATCGCCGGCGAACTCCAGGCGGAAGCGGGCGAGGTCCATCGCGCGGCCAAGCTGCGGGTCGGCTACGTCGCCCAGCACCACGCCGACGAGCTCGACCCGAACGACACCGCCGTCGATCATCTCTCCCGCCGGCTCAAGGGGCAGGCGGTCGATAGGATCCGGGCCCGGCTCGGCGCCGTCGGTCTCACCCAGGACAAGCAGACGACCCGCGTCGGCGCGCTGTCTGGCGGCGAGAAGGCGCGGCTCTCGCTCGCCCTGGTGATGGCCGACGACCCGCATGTGCTGGTGCTCGACGAGCCGACCAACCACCTGGACATCGATGCCCGCACCGCCCTGGTGCAGGCGATGAACGACTTCCCCGGCGCGGTTATCCTAATCAGCCACGACCGGCGCCTGATGGAGCTCACGGTGGACCGTCTGTGGCTGGTAGCCGATGGTACGGTGTCAAGGTTCGAAGGCGATCTCGCTGCCTACCGCGACCGCATCCGCGACGACCGGCGGGGCGAGAAGGCCCGGGACAAGGACGGCGACAAGGTCACCAAGAAGGATCAGCGCCGCCAGAGCGCCGAAGCGCGGCGGCAGAGCGCGGAGCTGCGCAAGGCCGCGCGGGACGCCGAGAAGGCGCTCGAAAAACTGGTTCAGCAGCGTGACGCCGTGGTGGCGAAGCTGGGCGACGCGTCGACCTATGACGGCTCGACCGCCGACCTGCAGCGCTTGATACACAAAAAAGCGGAACTGGATGCCGCCATCGAGCAGGCGGAGGAACACTGGCTGACGACCGCCGAGGCACTGGAAGCCGCGGCCGCCTGAAAGGCTGGCACCCGAGCGGCCAGCACATGGAGGAGACGGGAATGGTGAAGACGATCGATGCCGCGCGCCTGAAAGCCGCCCTGGACGGCAGCGAGGAGATCGCGCTGATCGACGTGCGCGAGCAGGCGGAGTACGGCGCGTCGCACCCGATCCTCGCGGCCAACATTCCCCTCGGCCAGCTCGAGCTGCGGGTCGGCGAGCAGATACCGCGGCGGGCGACGCCCATCGTCGTGGAGGATGCGGGCGAGGGGCTTGCCCAGCGCGCCGCGGCGCTGCTGGAGAGCTTCGGCTACTCCAACGTCTGCGTGCTGGACGGCGGCACCCCGGCCTGGGCCGCGGCCGGCTTCGAGCTGTTCAGCGGCATGTATGTCCCGTCCAAGGCCTTCGGCGAGTTCGTCGAGCACGCCTACGACACCCCGTCGGTCTCGGCCGACGAGCTGAAGGCGATGATGGACGGCGGCGAGAAGCTCGTCGTCCTCGACAGCCGGCCGATGGACGAATACCGCGTCATGAACATCCCCACCGGCATCGACGTGCCGGGGGCCGAGCTGGTCCTGCGGGTCGGCGAGGTGGCGCCGGATCCGGAGACCACCGTCGTGGTCAACTGCGCCGGACGCACCCGCTCGATCATCGGCGCCCAGTCGCTGATCAACGCCGGCATCCCCAACAAGGTCGTCGCCCTGCGGAACGGCACCATGGGCTGGCACCTCTCCGGCTACCAGCTGGAGCACGGCAACGGGCGGACCGCGCCGGTCCCCTCGCAGGAAACGTTGGGGCAGGCGGTTGCCCGAGCCGAGGCCTGCGCCGAGCGCTTCGGCGTCAAGACGGTGGACACGCCCACGCTCGACGCCTGGCGGAGCGAGCGGGGCAGCCGGACCCTGTCGATCCTGGACGTGCGCACGATCGAGGAGTTCGAGACGTGTCGCATCGCGGATAGCCGCCACGCGCCGGGCGGCCAGCTCGTCCAGGCGACCGACAGCTATCTGCCGGTCCGCAACGCCCGGGTGGTGCTGGTGGACGACCACAAGGTCCGCGCGCTGATGACCGCAAGCTGGCTGGTTCAGCTCGGCTGGACCGAGGTCTATGTTCTGGAAAGCGGCCTCGAGGGGCAGCCGACGGCGTCGGGTCCCTACACGCCCACCGTGCTTGGCCTGGATGCGCTGAACCCGATTGCGACGGTGGCGCCCGCAGAGGCCAGGGCGCTCACCGGGTCCGGCGAAGCTGTGATCCTGGACCTGGCCAAGGCGCTGGACTACCGCGATGCCCATCCGGAGGGGGCCTGGTGGGCCGGCCGCGTCGCCATCGCCGACAATCTGTCGAAGATCCCCGACGACCTTACCATCCTGCTGACCTCGCCCGACGGCGTTCTGGCGCGTTTCGCCGGCTCGGATCTGGCCGGCAGCGGCCGCGACGTCCGGCTCATCGAGGGCGGCACGGCAGCATGGCGGGCCGCCGGCCTGCCGCTGCAGAGCGGAATCACCGCCGTGCTCTCGGAACCGAACGACAGCTACCTGCGGCCCTACGATCGGACCGACAAGGCGGAGATCGAGAAGGCGATGAACGACTATCTCACCTGGGAGGTCGCCCTCGTCGAACAGATCAAGAAGGCGGGCGGTATCAGCTTCCGCCACTATCCGGCGGCCTGACGGCGATCCGCGTCCGGCTCCGCGGCCCGGGCGCGGACCGGTCGGCGGTCAGAGCGGGTCCGCGCCGGCGAGGCGGGTATCCATGAGCAGCTCGCGGAAGCGCCGGTACAGCCGCGGTTCCAGATGGTGGCCGACCAGCGAGTCCATGACCGAGAATGCCTCCCCCTGGTCCATGGCGTCCTTGTAGTCGCGCCGGTCGGTCAGCGCGGAGTAGATGTCGACGACGGCCGTGCAGAGCGACATCTCGTGGATCTCGCCGAAGGCCTGCCCGTCGGGATACCCGGACCCGTCAAGCTTTTCATGATGGTGGCGGACCGCCGTCACCAGGTCCGGCAGATCGCGATACCCCTCGGCAACGAGCTGGGCGCCGAGTTCCGGGTGGAGGTTGATCTCCGCCCGTTCTTCCTGGGTCAGCCGTCCCGGTTTCGCCAGGACCGACAGGGGAATCTTCATCTTGCCGATGTCGTGCAAGAGGCCGGTCTCGGCCATCAGCCGCAGCTGGTCCTCCGGGACCCCGATCGCGCGGCCGAAGGACGCCATGAGGATGCCGACCCGCAGACTATGGGCGAAGGTGCTGTCGTGATGACCGCGAAGCTGCTGCAGCATCGGCGCGACGCTCGGATCGCCCGCCAGGCTGACGACGCTTTCAGCCGCCGCGGTCACGAGCAGCCGGCCCTCGCGGCCGATTGCCCCGTCGGCCACCATCCCCTCAAGCCGGCTGTACATCCTGCGGCCGTCACCCATGACCCGGGCCGCGGGCTTGGAGATCGCTCCGACCAGCGCGTCCTCTTCCCCGGCGCCGTAGAGCCGCCAGAACTGTTCGAGGAACTCGCCCGAGCTCAGGTCGCCGATAAGGGCGCCGTCGATCACGCCGTCCTCGAGCAGGCGGCCGATTGCGATGGTCTGCTGCGGCCCGATCATGATGATGGTGGTCGATCGTCCCTGGCGCACCATCCGCGCCTGATGTGCCAGCCAGCTCCCATCGCCGCCGACGAGCTGATCCTCGATGACCACCACGTCGGGCGCGGTCTCGATGGCGTCGACGGCGGCCGGACCGGTTCCCGTCACGGTGATGGTGAAGGTCTGGCGCAGGGTGTTCAGGACCGGCGCATAGCGCGACGGGCGGCTGGTGCAGAAGACCAGCCGCCGCTTGCGGTCAGCGCCGAGGCTACGGTCGGCCAAGCATCACCTCAAAACTCCGTCGAACACACGCGCGAGCTCCGGCTCCACACATGGCGCGGCAACTATACGCAGTTGTCTTCAAGATGGGTTAACGCGCCGTTCAGGTCCCAGCGTCGGCCGCCTCCGCCACCGCGCGCATCCGGTCGAGCCCGGCCTCGACGTCGGCGATCAGATCCTCCGGATCCTCAAGCCCGGTGTAGAAGCGGACGATGGGGCCGTCATGCGGCCAGTCGGTCGCGCTGCGTTCAAGCGTGACATCGGTCGGCTTCACCAGGCTCTCGAATCCGCCCCAGCTCGCGCCCATGCCAAATAGCTCCAGGCCGTCGTAGAAAGCGGCGAGCGCCTGATCCGGCACCGGCTTGAACACGGCCGAGAACAGGCCGCTGCAGCCGCTGAAGTCGCGCCGCCAGAGCGCATGGTCCGGGTGACTCTCCAGCGCCGGGTGCAGCACCGTCTCGACCTCGGGCCGGCCCTCCAGCCAGCGGGCCAGGGCAAGACCGGTCTCGCCTGTCTGCCGCAGGCGGAACTCCATTGTCCGAAGACCGCGGGCGGCAAGGTACAGGTCGTCCGGCGCCACGTAGTGACCGTGCAGCCGGACCGTGGTGCGGACCCGCTCCGAGTATTCCCGGGTGCTGGCGATCAGCCCCATGATCACGTCCGAATGGCCGCCGATATACTTGGTCACCGCCTCGTTCACGATATCGACACCGAGCGCGAACGGGTCGCAGAACAGCGGCGTGCCCCAGGTGTTGTCCATCATCACGGCCGCACCCGCCTTGTGCGCCTGTTCGGCGATGGCCGGAATGTCCTGGATCTCGAAGGTCTGGGATCCCGGGCTCTCGGTATAGACGCATGTCGTGTTCGGCCGGATCAGGTCGGCGATTCCGGCGCCGATCCGTGGATCGTAGTAGGTGGTCTCGACGCCGAACTTCGCCAGGACCTGATTGCAGAACTTCCGTGTCGGGAAATAGGCGGTGTCCGTCATCAGAAGATGGTCGCCCGCCTTCAGGACTGCCAGAAGCCCCGCCGTAATGGCCGACAGGCCCGACGAGGTCATCACCACGTCGCCGGCCTTGTAGATCTCGCAGAGCGCCGCCTCCAGACGGTAGGTGGTCGGCGTCCCGCTGACGCCGTAGGTCACCGACGCGTCGATACCTTCGGGATAGTTCGGGAGCGGGGCCGCCCGGACCTTCCGCCAGGCGTCCAGGCTGGGCGCCAGCACCGTCGAGGCGTGGAAGACAGGCGTGTTGACCACCCCGCGGAACTCGTGGGGCGTGCGTCCGGCATGTACCAGGCGCGTTCGGGTCTTGTGCGGACGGTCGTCGGCCATCGGGTCCTCGATCGGGGTGTCATGAGTGGTGCGGCAAGAGCCGCCCAGTCTTCGGGGAGGTCCAGTGTCGATTTGTCTGCGCCGCCGGGCAAGTGCTCAGGAGAGGACAGGCGAGGCGGCGGCCTCGAAAGCTTGCTTTTCTGGCAAACGCCATGTTGGAATGCTGACGTTCCGGGCGGACTGCTCCGTAAGTTGGCAGCCAAACGGCAATTGCACGCCTTTTAGGCAGTTGTCTGGCGTGTCGGGGGACGGAAGGTCGCGGAATACGGCCAAAACGGTCTTGGCAAGGTCCTTGCGAAAGTGGGACCCCGGGATCGCGGAGGTCGATCCAGTAACAACGATAACCTGGGTGGGTTTCACATCATGAAGAAGGTCAGCCTTTTGGCTCTGGGAGCGGGGTTCGTGGCAAGCCTCGCGCTGTCGCCTCAGCCGGTAGCGGCGCAGGAGAGCACGCTCGAAATCGTCGAGAACCGCGGTGTTCTGCGTTGCCAGGTCGGCACGCCGGCGCCGGGCTTCTATTCGCTGTCCGACGACGGCAACTGGTCGGGCTTTGACGTCGAGAACTGCCGCGCGATCTCCGCGGCGATCTTCGGCGACCCCGACAACATCGAATTCCAGTCGGTGACCTCGGCCGTCCGCTTCACCGCGATGGCGAACGGTGAGTCCGACGTCCTGTCGCGGACGACCACGTGGACGCTGTTTCGCGACACGCAGCTCGGCCTGGATTTCACCACGGTGAACTTCTACGACGGCCAGGGCTTCATGGTCTCCAACGATCTGGGCGTCTCCAGCGCGCTTGAGCTCGCCGGCGCCACCGTCTGCGTTCTGACCGGTACCACCACCGAGCTGAACCTGACGGACTACAGCCGGACCAACGATCTCGGCATCGAGCCGGTCGTGTTCGAGGACAGCAACGTCCGCGACAGCACGTTCTTCTCGGGCGGCTGCGATGCGGTCACCAACGACAAGTCCGGCCTGGCGTCGATCCGTGCGAAGGCGCCGGACCAGTCGATCTTCACCATCCTGCCGGAGACCATCTCCAAGGAGCCGCTCGGCCCGGTCGTCCGTCAGAACGACAGCCAGTGGAACGACATCGTCATGTGGTCGGTGTTCGCCATGGTCAACGCCGAAGAGCTGGGCATCAACTCGGGCAACATCGACGAGATGCGCGCCAACAGCACCAATCCGGAAGTCAAGCGCATGCTTGGCGTCGAGGGTGACCTGAACAAGGGTCTCGGCCTCGGTCCGGACTGGGCCTACAACATCATCAAGATGGTGGGCAACTATGGCGAGAACTACGAAGAGTACATGGGTGCCAAGACCGTCATGAACATCCCGCGTCCGGGGTCGGTCAACGACCTGTGGACCCGCGGCGGTCTGATGTACTCCCCGCCGTTCCGGTGATCGTCTGAACGTTTCGGTGCCCGGTCGCAGATCGATCGGGCACCGTCCGTTTTCGTTAGACAATTTTTACTGGTTCGGAGGGCTTGGCGATGGCCGTGGTCGATAAGGCTGGCCCGCGCAAGGACGCGCGATCTTTCTCTGAGATCGTCAACGATGAGCGGTATCGCTCCGTCTTCTACCAGGTGATCGTCGCGATCGCCGTGATCTGGACGGCGAACTATCTCATCACCAACACCGCTGAAAACCTGGAAGCGCGCGGCATGTCCGCCGGCTTCGGGTTCCTCGGCTCCACCGCGGGGTTCTCCATCGCGTGGTCGATTATCGACTACGCGCCCGGAGACACCTATTTGGACGTCTATCTGGTCGGCATCGCGAACACCCTCATCGTCTCGTTCTTCGCCATCATCGCCACGACGTTTTTGGGTTTCATCGTCGGCGTTATGCGGTTGTCGAAGAACTTCCTGGTCTCGAAGCTGGCCTCCGCCTTCGTCGAGGTGATGCGGAACGTCCCGCTGCTCCTGCACATCATCTTCTGGTTCACCCTGTCCGCCGCGCTTCCGAGCCCGCGCGACAAGGAGAACCAGATCGCACTCTTCGACAGTGTCTTCCTCAACAACCGCGGCCTCTACGTTCCGGCTCCGGTACCCGGCGAGGGCTTCCAGTTCGTCGTGATCATGGCGCTGGTGGGCATTGTCGCCGCCTATGCGGTGGCCGTCTGGGCGACCAAGCGGCAATTCGCGACCGGCCAGAAGTTCCCGGCGTTCTGGACCGGGGTCGGCCTGATCGTCGGCCTGCCGCTCGCGACCTTCGTCGCACTGGGCGCGCCCCTGACCTTTGACTACCCGTCGCTCCAGGGCTTCAATTTCCGCGGCGGGGCCGACGTGCCGCGCGCCTTCTGCGCGCTGCTCTTCGCGCTGGTCCTGTACCACACGGTGTTCATGGCCGAAGCGGTCCGCGCCGGCATCCTGTCGGTCAGCCACGGCCAGACGGAGGCGTCCTATTCCCTCGGCCTGAAGCCGAGCTGGACCCTGCGGCTGGTGGTCATCCCGCAGGCCATGCGCGCGGTCGTCCCGCCGATGATCAGCAACTGGATGAACGTCGTTAAGAACTCGTCGCTGGCGATCGCCATCGGCTATCCCGACCTGGTCGCGGTGTTCATGCAGACGTCGCTGAACCAGTCCGGTCACGCGATCGAGATCGTGGCCATGGTCATGCTGTTCTACATGACCGTCAGCCTGACGATCTCGGCGGCGCTGAACTACTACAACAAGATCGTTCAGATTAAGGAGCGGTGAGCCATGACGGATGCGACACAGTCCGACACCGTCTTTCGGCCGAAACCCAGCCTGCCCCCGCCAGCCAATACGGTCGGGGCAGTCGGATGGCTCCGGAAGAATCTTTTCGGCGGTCCGATCGACACGATCATGACCCTGCTGGGCCTGTACATCATCTACCAGATCGTCGCATTCGCGATCGATTACGGGATCGTCAACGCGATCTGGTCGGCTGATACCTACCGCGAGTGCCTCGACCGCAACCGCGGGGAGGGGGCCTGCTGGGCCGGGATCGCGGTCTGGTTCAACAGCATGATGTACGGCCGCTATCCGGACGAGGAGCAGTGGCGGGTGAACCTCGGCGGCATCGTCCTGCTGCTTTGGCTGATCCCGTTCTGGCTGCCGAAGATCACCGGCAAGATCCAGATCGGCATGTCCGCGGTGCTGACCTTCCCGTTTCTCGGCGCGGCGATGTTCATCGGCGGCGAGTTCGGTCTGTTTCTGCAGGTGATGGCCTCGATCGCGCTGACGTTGTTCGTTGCCGTCTGGCTCCATGTGGCGAGCACGTATCTCTCGGGCCGCTCCCTGCCGGACCTGCTCGTCAGCATCACGGGCTTCGCCAACAAGGACGACCGTCTGCACAAGTACGTCCTGCTCGGTGCTTTCGGCGTCGGCTTCGTCCTGTCGATGATCTATCTCGGGAGCTGGGAACTAGTCGAGGTGCCGACCACGATCTGGGGCGGCCTGTTCCTCACGCTGGTGATTTCCGGCATCGGCATCGCATCGGCGCTGCCGAACGGCATTCTGCTCGCTCTCGGGCGGCGGTCGAAGATGCCGGTCATCCGGGTGTTCTGCACCGCCTTCATCGAGCTGTTCCGGTCGGTGCCGCTGATCACCATCCTGTTCATGGCGGTGACGATGATGCCGCTGTTCCTGCCGGTGGAGTTCAACCCGCCGAAGCTGGCCATGGTGATCGTCGCCGTGTGCATCTTCGCCGCCGCCTATATGGCGGAGACGGTGCGCGGCGGTCTCCAGGCGGTGAACAAGGGGCAGTACGAGGCGGCCCAGGCGATGGGGCTGAACTTCTGGAAGATGATGGCCCTGATCGTCATGCCGCAGGCGCTGAAGCTGATGATCCCGAACATCGTCGGCAGCTTCATGGGGCTGATGAAGGACACCACGCTCGTCTCGATCATCGGCCTGTACGACATCCTGCTGATGGGCAAGGCGGCGGGCCAGAATCCGAGCTGGCTCGGATTCCACACCGAGCCGCTGCTGTTCACGGCGATGTTCTTCTTCGTCCTCTGCTTCGCCATGTCGAAGTACAGCCAGCATCTCGAACGGACGATCGGCGGCGGCTACGGCCGGCGGTGACGCACCGATAACAAACGCGAAGTACGCGAACAGGGAATGAGCCCATGAGCCTAGAGACCCAAGAATTGGACGACGTCGTCCACGTCGCTTCCGCCATCTCCGACGAGGTCGTCATCGAGCTCGCCGGCGTGAACAAGTGGTACGGCGAGTTCCACGTCCTCAAGGACATCAACCTGTCGGTCAACAAGGGCGAGCGGATCGTCATCTGCGGGCCGTCCGGGTCGGGCAAGTCGACGATGATCCGCTGCATCAACCGCCTGGAGGAGCATCAGGCAGGCGACATCATCGTCAACGGCACCGAGATGGGGAACAACCTGAAGAACATCGACGCCATCCGACGCGATGTCGGCATGGTGTTCCAGCAGTTCAACCTGTTTCCGCATCTGACCGTTCTGGAGAACTGCACGCTGGCCCCGATCTGGGTGAAGAACATGCCCAAGGCCGAGGCCGAGCAGATCGCCATGCAGTATCTCGAGCGCGTGAAGATCCCCGAACAGGCGCTGAAGTATCCCGGCCAGCTCTCCGGCGGACAGCAGCAGCGCGTGGCCATCGCCCGGTCCCTCTGCATGAGCCCGACGATCATGCTGTTCGACGAGCCGACCTCGGCCCTCGATCCGGAAATGATCTCGGAGGTGCTCGACGTGATGGTCGGTCTCGCCGAGAGCGGCATGACCATGCTGGTCGTCACCCATGAGATGGGCTTCGCCAAGCGCGTCGCCGACCGGGTGATTTTCATGGACCAGGGCGAGATCGTGGAGCAGAACACTCCGGACGAGTTCTTCACCAACCCGAAGTCGGACCGCACGAAGCTCTTCCTGAGCCAGATCCTGGCGCACTGAGCCCCGGAGCACGCCGCAACGGGACCCGACGAGACGGCCAAACCCGCGGGGGGCGGGGGCGGTCCTTGGGGGCGTATCGGTCTTCCGGTGCGCCCCCACTGCTTTTAGGGTGCAGGCGTCGGATCACGGGGAGGGACACATGGCAGACACCGGGCGCGTGGCCCTGATCGCGGGCGTTTCGGGCATCGTCGGCAGAGGTATCGCCACACGGCTTCTGGGCGAGGGCTGGCGGGTGATCGGCCTGTCGCGCAGCGCGCCGAATCCGCCGATCGTGGGATTGGAGCATGTCGGCGCGGATCTGACGGACGCGGCCGCTTTGCGCGCGGCGCTCGCCGGGGCCGGAGGGGCGGTGACCCATGTGTTCTACGCCGGCCGGGCCCCCGATCCGGACCCGGCGGCGGAGGCCCGCCGCAATACCGCGATGCTCGTGAACACCGTCGAGGCGGTCCAGGCGGCGGGCGGCTCGCTGACCCATGTTCACGCGGTCCACGGCACGAAGTGGTACGGCAGCCATGTCGGCCCCTTCAAGACGCCGGCGGAGGAGGACGATCCCCGCTGTCCGGTGCCGAACTTCTATTTCGACCAGCAGGACTGGCTCGCCGCCGAGGCCCCGAGGCGCGGCTTCACCTGGTCGACCACCCGGCCGCACCTGCTGATCGGCTTCTCCCTGGGCTACCCGCACAACATCCTGAGCGTCGTCGCCGTCCACGCGGTGCTGTGCCGGGAGCAGGGCAGGCCGCTCACCTTTCCCGGCAGTCAGGGACATTTCGATCGCGTCTCCCAGGTGACCGATATCGACCTGCTGGTCGACGCCATGCGCTGGTGCGCCACAGCGCCCGCGGCAGCGAACCAGGCGTTCAACGTGATCAACGCCGACTATTTCCGATGGAAGGACGTCTGGCCGGAGATCGCCGCGTTCTTCGGACTTGAGGCGGCAGGGGTCGAGACGGAAAGCCTGACCGACGCGTTCTCCGCGGCGGCCGAGCCGTGGCGGGCCATGGCGGCGCGCGAGGGTCTGAGCGAGCCCGATATCGCCCGGATCGCCAACGGTCCGTACGGCGATGCCACCTTCTCCGCGACCTGGGACGACATGTCGTCCACCGTCAAGATCCGGCGCGCGGGATTCGACGCGGTCTATGCCAGCCGGGAAAGCCTGCTGGGCGCCCTATCGGCGTATCGGCGTCACCGTGTCATTCCCTGACGCCGACGACATATCGGACGGCGCCGGGCGGCGCGACGGAATCGGCAGGCCCGCAAGACGCGGGTCCGGCAGGGTTTCCACGTACTGGTCGAACGGGACAAACCCGGCCTTCTGATAAGTGCCGATCGCCCGAGGGTGGTCGAGATCGCAGGTATGGACCCACAAGCGGTTGGTCGATCCCATCCAGGCGATATCCACCACCGTGTCCAGGAGATAGCGGCCGACGCCCCGGCCGATGAAGTCCGGCAGCAGCCCGAAATAGGCGAGTTCCACGACACCGCCGCCCTCGCGACGGTCGATCTCCCCGTATCCGGCCGGCGCCCCGTCGACATAGAGGACGTAGATCTCGACCTTCGGGTCGACGATATGGACGCGCAACTCGGCATCGCCCATCAGCCGCCGCGACACCCAGGTCCAGTCGGCGCCGATCGTGTCGTAGAGATACCGGTAGAACGAGACCGTCGGCGGTTCCGCTCGGATCAGGGCGGTCCGCATGCCGCCCGGCGGATGCGGCGAGGGTCGGGTCGGGCGGTTCAGCATCTCGAGCGCGGTGACGACCGTATCGACCGTGCCGAGACCGATCGGCGGGGCGTCGCGGAACGGCTTGCTCATGACGACGACCGGTTCCTCGCCCCAGCCGAGCCTGTCGTAGAATCCGCGCACCTTCTCGTTGGTCGCGCGGATCATCAGCTCCGCTTTCGGAACGCCGCGCGCGGTCATCCACGCTTCGGCCGCCGCGATCACCTGCCGGCCGACGCCCTTGTTCTGACGCCCCGGATCGACGGCTACGTAGTACAGCCAGCCGCGGTGGCCGTCATAGCCGACCATCGCCGTCGCGACGATCTTGCCCAGGACATCGGCGACCAGGATCTCGGCGTCCGGCGCCCGGCGCGCGGACTCGATGTCCCGGCGCGGGTCGTTGTGCGGAACCAGCAGACCGCAGCGGTCCCAGAGATCGACGACCCCGTCGATATCGGCGTCATCGATCGCCCGGAAGTCCAAGCTCACGTGGCGTCCGCCGGACCGGTGTCGACCGGCGTGTCCGGGCGCGAGCCCCAGTCCGACCAGGACCCGTCATAGACCGCCATCCCCGGATGCCCGAGCCGATGGGCGGCGAGCGCGATCATGCAGGCGGTCACGCCGGATCCGCAGGAGGAGATCGTCGGCTTCGACGGATCGACGCCGGCGGCCTCGAAACGGGCCGCAAGACCGTCGGGGTCCAGCGCGGTCTTCGTCTCCCTGTTCAGCAGGTCGCCGATCGGCAGTGAGCGCGACCCCGGAATGTGGCCGGACCGCATACCCGGCCGCGGCTCCGGGTCGTCGCCGGTGAACCGTCCGGCGGGACGGGCGTCGACGATCTGGACGTTCCCCGCCTCGACGGCGGCGAGCACCTCATCCCGCGACTTCACCAGATCGGGCCGCAGGGTGGCCTCGAACGCCGTCTGCGGACGCGGCCGGGCGGCGCCGGTCTCCAGCGGCCGACCCTCGGCCACCCATTTGGGCATGCCGCCGTCCAGCACGGTGACCTTGTCGTGGCCGAACAGCCGGAACATCCACCAGGTCCGTGCCGCCGACTGCAGACCGTAGACGTCGTAGGCGACGACCAGGGTGTCGGCATCGATGCCGAGCGCGCTCGCAGCCGCAGCGAAGGCGTCGTCGGAGGGCACCATATGCGGCAGCGGGTCGTCCGGGTCGCAGACCCTGTCGATGTCGAACCGCTGGGCACCGGGAATGTGCCCCTCGGGAAACTCCGCATCGGCGTCGCGCTTGGCGGTCGGCAGGTGATACGTGCCGTCCAGAATAACGACCTTGGGATCGTTAAGGTGATCAGCCAGCCAGTCGGTGGTGACAAGTGCGTCGGTCATGATCTCAGGTCCCCTCAGTCGTCCAGCCAGGCCGGAACGGGCAGGCTCTTCTCTTTCAGGAAGGCCGGGTTGAACAGCTTCGACTGATAGCGCGTCCCGCCGTCGCAGAGGATCGTGACGATGGTGTGCCCGGGGCCCATGTGTTCAGCCAGCTTGATCGCCCCCATCACGTTGATCCCGCTGGACCCGCCGAGGCAGAGCCCCTCGTGCTTCAGCAGGTCGAACACCACGGGCAGGGCCTCCTCGTCGGTTACCTGCAGGGGAACATCGACGACGATATCCTCGAGATTGGCGGTGATCCGGCCCTGTCCGATGCCCTCGGTGATCGACGAGCCTTCCGCCTTCAGCTCCCCATTCGCGTAGTAGCCGTAGATCGCGCTGCCCATGGGGTCGGCCAGGCCGATCTGGATGTTCGCGTTGCGCTCCTTGAGCGCCAGGCTGACGCCGCCCAGGGTCCCGCCGCTGCCGACCGCGCAGATGAAGCCGTCGACCTTGCCGTCGGTCTGCGCCCAGATCTCCGGGCCCGTGGTCTCGTAGTGGCCCTTGCGGTTGGCAACGTTGTCGAACTGGTTGGCCCAGATCGCGCCGTTCGGCTCCTGCGCGGCGATCTCCTCTGCGAGACGTCCGGAGTAGCGCACGTAGTTGTTCGGATCCTTGTAGGGCACGGCGGGAACCAGCCGGAGATCGGCGCCGCACAGGCGCAGCATGTCCTTCTTCTCCTGGCTCTGGGTCTCGGGCATGACGATGACGCTGCGGTAGCCGAGCGCGTTGCCGACAAGCGAGAGGCCGATACCGGTATTGCCGGCCGTACCCTCGACGATGACGCCGCCTGGACGCAGGAGACCTTGTTCCTCGGCGTCGCGCACGATCGCCAGCGCCGCCCGGTCCTTGACCGACCCACCGGGGTTCAGGAACTCGGCCTTCCCGAGGATCGTGCAGCCGGTCCGTTCGGACGCCGCCTTGAGCTTGATCAGAGGGGTGTTTCCGATCGCGCCGATGAAACCGTCACGCACGTCCATGGGGTCGTCTCCATCCGTCTCCATCCGGTCGGCGCCATGCCACGCCAATCCGCTGACGCGAGCCTAGCCGGACGGGCCGCCGGGATAAACCCGGCAAGGATCGGCTCTGGGAAAGGATACGGTGGATGGTGCGGTGGGCGCATCGACCGGGGCGTCTAGCGCCCGTCATGGTCGGCCGCGAGCCGCGTCAGATGCGGGCCGAGCAGCCGGTAGTACATCTTCTCGCTCTTCAGCAGCGGGCCCATCGCCTCGTAGAAGGTCCGAGCCTTGTCGTTCCAGGGATCGGCGGTCCAGTCGAGCTGGGTGACGCCGCGCTCGACGCAGATCTCGGCAAGGCGGGTCATGAGACGGCGGCCGACGCCGCCGGTCCGCGCCTTGCGGGTCACGAACAGGTCCTGGATGAAAACCGCGCTCTGGCAGTTGGCGAGCGCGAAGGTCTCGTTGAAGGCCAGGAAACCGACCGCCCGGTCGGCGCCGGTGGCGATCAGGATCTCGACCGACGGCGTCTCCCGGAAAGCCTTGTCGGCGATCACATGGGCCATGTAGGAGCGCTGGTAGTGCACCGGCAGCGAATAGAACGCGAGCAGCTCCTGGCTCAGGAGGGCGAGCGCATCGGCGTCGGACGGGAGGGCGAAACGGATCTCCACGGTCGCAGGATCCCGGGCGCCGCGGGCGAGCGCTTCCTCCTCAACCGCCATGTGCTAGAACCCCGTCTGTCCCCGCCAACCAGTGAGGTCGACCATGGCTGTGCGTACGGAAAGTGTCAACTTCACCGGGGCCTTGGGCGATTCCCTCGCGGCCCGGATCGATTACCCCCCGGGGCCGGTGCGCGGATACGCGCTGTTCGCCCACTGTTTCACCTGCTCCAAGGATCTGGCGGCGGCCAGGCGGATCGCCGCCGGGCTGGCCGGCCGCGGGATCGCGGTTCTGCGATTCGACTTTACCGGCCTCGGTCACAGCGAGGGCGAGTTCGCCAATACGACCTTCGCCTCCAACGTCGACGACCTGATCGCGGCCGCCGACCATATGCGCGAGACTCTCAGCGCGCCGCAGATCCTGGTCGGGCATTCCCTAGGCGGGGCGGCGGTCCTCGCCGCCGCCGGTCGGATCGGCGAGGTGAAGGGGGTCGCTACGATCGGCGCGCCGTCCGACCCGCAGCATGTGGTCCACAATTTCGGCACGCATCTGGAGACCATCGAACGGGACGGAGAGGCCGAGGTGCAGCTCGGCGGCCGGTCCTTTCGGGTCCGCAAGTCCTTCATCGACGACCTGAAGGAACACCGCCTGACAGACCTGATTAAAGACCTCCGCAAGGATCTGCTTGTCTTTCATGCTCCCCGGGACGAAACCGTCGGTATCTCGAACGCGACCGACATCTTCGTCGCGGCCAAGCACCCTAAGAGCTTCGTGTCTCTGGATCAGGCGGATCACCTTCTGACTCGCAAATCCGACAGCGACTACGTTGCCGCGGTTCTGTCCGCCTGGGCCGAGCGTTTCCTGCCCGATCCGGCGACGGCCGGAGTCCCGGCCGAGACCGGCGAGGTGGTGGTGTCCGATGCGGGGGAGGGCGTGTTTCCGCAATGGATCTCCGCCGGCCCACGTCATCGGTTGCGGGCCGACGAACCCGCCTCGGTCGGTGGCACGGATACCGGCCCCAACCCCTACGACTACCTGCTGGCCGCCCTCGGAAGCTGCACCAACATGACCATCAAGATGTACGCGGACCGAAAGGGCTGGGCGATCGATCGTCTGGAGACCCATCTGCGGCACGCCAAGGTCCATGCCGAGGACGGGAGCGACAGTGGGGGCCGCAACGCCAAGATCGACCGAATCGAGAGGCAGTTGGTGATCGAGGGATCGCTCGATCGCGAGCAGAGGGCGCGGCTCTTGGAAATCGCCGACAAATGCCCGGTGCACCGGACCCTCCATTCGCAGATCTCCATCGTCACAACGGTGGCGGATGGAGGTGAGAGCGGAGGGGAGGTGCCGCAGTGATCACGCTGCATCTGCTGCGCCACGCGAAGTCCGACTGGAACGGCGAGGAAGCGGATCACGACCGTCCGCTGTCGGCTCGCGGTGAGCGGGCGGCGGCGGCCATGGCGGTCTACTGCCGCCAGCAGGGCATCGCGCCGGATTTCGTTCTCTGTTCCTCCGCCCGGCGGACGGTCGAGACCCTACGGATCCTGCGGCAGGGACTGCCGGAGGATCTGCGGGTCGAGACCACTCGCGACATCTACGAAGTCGATGCCTCCAAGGTCATGGCCCGCCTGAAGCGCATCCCGGCGAGCGCCCGGGTTGCCCTGGTGGTGGGCCACAATCCGGGGATGGAGGACACGGTCCGCCTGCTTACGGGAGCCCCGGCGGCCACAAAGTTTCCGACCTGCGCGCTCGCCACCCTGACGAGCCGGGCCGGCTGGGCCGCGCTTGCTCCGCGATCGGCCGAGCTGAAGCGGTTCGTCGTCCCCAAAGACCTCGTCTAGGCACAAGACTTCGAAAGCCCGAACGATCTCTTTGTTTCTCTTGGAAAGGTAGTGTTTCGGGCGGCCCGCCCGACCGGGTCCGCGTTTAGCGCGGGCCGATCGGTGCGCCTGGGCCGTCTTCGAAACCAACCGACGGCCCTTGCGGCCGATGGAGAGACAGATGCGACACATTCTCGCCGAAACCAACGCGTTTCTGCGCGCGATGGACATGGAGCTGATTCCGCATGCCGGATTCCAAGGTCTGGAAAGCCTGCCCATGGACCGGGGCGGTCAGCCCGTCTTTCAGGGCTTCACCCCCGACGTCTCGCCCGACGGATTCTGGATCGAGGCGCGCCCGCACGGCCGACCGATCGCCACCTACGGCGCCTACCCGATCGTGTTGCCGGCCTCGCTCACCGATCAGATCGAGCACGAGGGATGGTACCCGACGGACACGGAACGCTGGCAGGTTCGCGGTTCCGCACGCGACCTCACCGATAGGATCCGCGACATGGCCATCTTCTCGGGTGGAATCGTCGTCACGCCCGACATGCGAAAGACGGAGATCTCGAGGATGCTGGTGTGGATGCTGCCGATGGTCGGCAGGTCCCTTGGCGTGGAGCGCTGGGATGCACCGCATTTCGTCTTCATGGTGAAGCCGAACATCCCCGGCCTCGGCGTCCGGTTCCGCCCGGAGCGGCTTGAGCCCGAGATCGCCTGGACACGCGACGGCCAACCGTTTGGCGAGCCCCGCCTGTTCGGCTATGCCTCCCAGGCTTTCGCCCGACGCGAGGCCGACGATTTCATGCGCTCCTTGTAACGTTCAGGGTCGTCCCATCGGGACGCGGGAGCCGGAGGGAGTAGTACCGCCAGATCTTCCGGCTCCCATCCACCTCGACCAGGCCCCGGCACAGCTCGAACACCGGCTCGCCGCGCTGGAACGCCCGCATCACACGGCTTTCGGCCCACCGCCCGTAGTTGCGATCCGGCTGCTCCGCCATCGGCGTACCGCAGAGGCTGCGAGTCTTCGGAAACAGGCGGATACCGATTCCCTGCCAGTCCACGATCTGCCGCGCGCCGTCGTAGTGGACCAGGGTGGCGCGGCGTGCGACGGCGTCGGGCACCGTCAGGTCGCCGCGCCGAAACATCTCCAGCGCCCGCTTCTGTTCCTCGGACGCGAAATCGGCGAACCGGTCCGGCGACAGCTCGGTCGCGGCGAAGGAGTCCGGCACCTTGATCCCTCGGTTGCTAACACTGGTGCCGCTCGCGCGCGCATCCCCCAGCAGCGGCCCGGTGACGGCCGCACCGGTCGCCAGCAGGCCGACCTGGCCCATGGCCTTGCGCCTCGACAACAGACGCGGCGCCATCGCTTCCTCAAAATCCGGATCCCGGAACCGCACGCCCGACCCCGCGCCACCGCCGCTCAGGAACTCGATGCCGGCGCCCTCGAGGGCCGTCTTCAGGCTCGCCGTCGTGGCGGGCTGCGGGACGCGAAGGGCGCCCTCGAACTCGATGACGGTCCGTTTACTGACGCCCGCTAGGTCGGCGAGTTCCTGCTGGGTAAGTCCGAGAAGGGCGCGCCCCGCCCGGCACTGACGAGGATTGAGCATCGACAAGGCACCTGGAGGTTGCTCGTTCAAAACCGGTTCGCCGCTCGGGCGCCAACGCGTCGCGATAGAGCGGTCCCGGTCAGGCCAGTATGCACGATCGTACCGCTTGGACGCCACTGCCGGCAACGCGTGCGGAGAGCCTCGGGTCGATCGCTATAATGTCGAGGAGGAGAGTGTGGCTCCCGGGGAGGGATTCGAACCCCCGACCAAGCGGTTAACAGCCGCTCGCTCTACCACTGAGCTACCCGGGACCAGAGACGGCGCTGTATAGCGTCCCGTCCGATGTCGTTCAAGGCGAATATGCCCTGAGAATTACCCAAAACCCACTCTGGAGGCCCCGACCGGAATCGAACCGATGTACAAGGATTTGCAGTCCTCTGCATAACCACTCTGCCACGGGGCCGCGCCTGAGCGGACAGGCGTGATACCCGAGCCGGCACAGCGGTGCAAGGGGCTTCCGCGCCCACCGGAACCCCGAAAGGTCCCCGGACCGGCGCGCGATGCCTTGGACAGCGGACGGCCGTTCTGTCCCCAAATGCTTTTTCGGTGTCCGCTCGCCGCCCGGCGCATTTCCGGGATTGCCAGCACTGAAAGATATATCATTATATCATTTCATGAGGTCACGTTCGCCCCGCACCGTTCCGTCAGACCGCGCCCAGAAAACCGGGCCGCGCAGCGCGGACGGTGCGACGGGGGCCGCCGGCGCCCTCGGCCGCTTCAAGTCTCCGCTCTACCATCAGATCTACCTGATCCTGCGTCAGCGCATTGCCGACGGCGAGTTCGACGCCGACGGCGCCCTGCCGAGCGAGCAGGAGCTCGCCGAATTCCACGGGGTTTCCCGCATCACCGCCAAACGGGCTCTCGACGAGCTCGCGAAGGACGGTCTGGTCGTGCGCGAGCGGGGGCGCGGGACGCGGCTGGTCGAGGGGCGGCCCGGCGTTCGGATCTCCGGCCGCGGCACGGGGGCGCTCGACCCGCTCCTGGCCATGGGCGGCGAGACCGAGGTCGCCGTGATGGAGTTCGGATACGACGCCGCGGCCCCGGATGTGGCCGACACGTTTGGCCTGCAGGTCGGCACGCCGGTGCAGCGGGCGGTCCGCGTCCGGTCGATCGGCGGCGATCCGTTCTCGCACCTCACCACCTATGTCCCCGAAGCCTTCGGGCGCACCTACGAACGCGACGACCTGGCCGAGACGCCGCTTCTTTCGCTGCTGAACCGGGCTGGGGTGAGCCCGGCCAATGCCGAACAGTCGGTCTCCGCCACCCTGGCCGATACGGTCGTCGCCCATCGCCTGAACGTCGATGTTGGCGCCCCGCTGCTCCGCATCCGGCGGGTGGTGCGCGATCAGGACGGGCGGCCGATCGAGCTTCTCGTCGCCCTGTATCGCTCGGACATCTACCAGCTGACCATGACCCTCAGCCGCGGCGGCGACCCGGCGACCGAGTGGTCGGCCGATGCGGTGACCGGAACGCCGTCCGCCGGCGGCTGGCACGGCGCGGGGGATGCAGGCGGGTAGGGGACATCAGTTTCGAACCGCGGGACCCCGCATCAGAATGGGGACCGCACCACCGGCGAGACCATCGCCAAAACCTGAACAGGAACCGGAGGTATAGAATGAAGAAATCCATGATCCTGGGGGCGCTCGCGGCCCTCGGCATCGCCGCCGCTCCGGCTGCGGCCGAGACCATGAAGTTCGCGGCCGATGTCGGCTATGCCCCGCATGTGATGGCCGCGCCGTCCGGCGGCGTCGAGGGCTACAACGTCGACCTGACCGCCGAGATCGCCAAGCGCATGGGGATCGAGTACGAGATCGTCGATCAGGAATGGTCGGGCATCTTCGCCGGCCTGGCCGCCGGCAAGTACGTCGCCATCATCGCGCCGACCACGGTGACCGAGGAACGCGCCGAGAAGATGCTCTTCGGCGAGCCTTACTTCGAGGTGAACTACCAGTTCCTGGTCAAGCGGGGCGCGCCCCAGATCGAGAAGCTCGAAGACCTCAAGGGCAAGACCATCGCGGTCAACCGGGGCAACTTCTACGACAAGTGGCTGAGCGACCGTCAGGACGAGTACGGCTGGAAGATCGAGCGGTTCGGCAAGAACGCCGACGCCATTGCCGCGGTGGCGGCCGGCCGGGCGGATGCCAACTTCGCGGGCGACACGGTGGCGGGCTGGACCGCCAAGAAGAACCCGCTGGTCGAGCCGTCGACTCTGGTCATCTCCTCTGGCCGGGTCGGGGCCTTCGCCTTCGATCCGTCCAATGCCGAGCTGCGCGCCAAGATGGAGAAGATCGTCGAGTGCATGAAGGCCGACGGTACCGTCGCGCAGATCCATGAGAAGTGGACCGGCCAGAAGCCGATCGAGGGCGGTGCTGCCTACAAGGTGGTGGACGGCATCGGCGTCCCGGGCATGCCGGGATACGACGAGACCCCGTCGGACAGCGGCTGCTGACCGATCGACCCTGTTCCGCCGGCCGTCACCCGACGGCCGGCGGCCTTTTGGATTCCCGAGCCGCCGCCCACCCGTGCGAGGTTTTATTCCATGGCCCACGCCACCGATGCCGCGTCGAAATACGTCGTCGAGGCTTACGACATCCATAAGTCCTTCGGCGATTTCGAGGCGCTGAAAGGCGTCAACCTGACGGTCGCGCCCCAGGAACTGGTATTCATCATCGGCCCGTCCGGGTCGGGCAAAAGCACCATGCTGCGCTGCTGTAACCTGCTGGAGCAGCCGAGCCGGGGCCAGGTCAAGATCACCGGCGAGGAGATCACCGCCCGCGGCGTGGACATCAACAAGGTCCGCCAGCGCATCGGCATGGTATTTCAGCAGTTCAATCTCTATCCGCACATGTCGGCCCTCGGGAACGTGTCTCTGGCCCTGCGCAAGGTCAAGAAGATGGCCCGCAGCGAGGCTGACGACCGGGCCCACGCCGCCCTGCGCCGCGTCGGCCTGGACGACAAGGCCGGCAACCATCCGACCGAGCTTTCCGGCGGTCAGCAGCAGCGGGTCGCCATCGCCCGCGCCATCGCCATGGAACCGGACGTGATCCTGTTCGACGAGCCGACCTCGGCCCTCGACCCGGAGCTGGTCGGCTCCGTGCTCGAAGTCATGCGGGAGCTGCGCGAAAGCGGCATGACCATGGTGGTGGTCAGCCACGAGATGCGCTTCGCCCGCGACGCGGCCGACCGGGTCATCTTCATGGACGGCGGGCTGGTGGTCGAGGAGGGCAGCCCGGAGCGGATCTTCACCGACGCCCGCTCGGACCGCCTGAAGTCCTTCCTCCACAGCGTGACCGGGCACTGAGGCCGGCGATGGAGCGGTTCCTCGATCAGTTCTTCAATCTCGAGATCATGGCCAGATACCTGCCGGATGTGGCGGCAGGGTTCGCGGTCACGATCCAGCTCGCGCTGTCGGTGATCGTCACCGGTCTGGCCCTCGGTCTGCTGCTCGCGGTGATCCGGGCGTTCCAGATCAGACCGGTCAACTGGCTGATCATCCTGTTCGTCGATCTCTACCGGGCGCTACCGCCGCTGGTCATCCTGATCATCTTCTATTTCGGCCTGCCCTTCGTCGGTCTCACCATGTCGGCCTTCGTGATCGCCTGGCTGGTGCTGTCCTTCGTGCTGGCAGCCTTCGCCGAGGAGATCTACTGGGCGGGCATCACGTCGGTGAACAGGGGCCAGTGGGAGGCGTCGCGCTCGACCGGCCTCGGCTTCACCGAGACGCTGTTCTACGTGGTGATCCCCCAGGCGATCCGGATGACGATCCCGCCGCTCACCAATCGCACCATCGCCATCACCAAGAACACCGCGCTTGCCAGCGTGATCACGGTGGAAGAGATGCTGACCGTGGCCCAGACCTCGCTCGCCTACGCCGCCAACACCTCGCCGCTGACCCTGGCGGCCATCGGCTACCTGCTGATCTTCTTTCCACTGACCATGGCGTCGCGCTGGATCGAGACGCGCTACGCCTGGAAGCGCTGAGGGGGCTGTGATGGACTGGGAAATCATTCGTTTCAGCTTCTTCAACTACGAGACGCTGGTCACCTATTGGCCGCGGCTGATGGACGGGCTGTGGGTCACGATCCAGCTCTGCCTCGCGGTCGTTCCCCTCGGGTTCTTCGCGGGTCTGCTGATCGCCACGGTCCACAGCCTGCACATTCGCCCGCTGAACTGGGGACTGGTGGCCTTCGTCGACTTCTTCCGGTCGATCCCGCCGCTCGTCCTGCTGATCTACGTGGTCTACGGCCTGCCGATCATGGGGCTCGACGTTCCGGCCTTCGGCGCCGTGCTGGTGGCGTTCACCTTCAATTCCGGCGCCTATTACGGCGAGATCGTGCGTGCCGGGATCGAGAGCATCCCCCGCGGACAGATGGAGGCGGCTCGGTCCACCGGGCTCAACCGCGTCCAGGCGATGATCTACGTGATCCTGCCGCAGGCGCTGCGCAACGTGGCGCCGGACCTGACTTCGAACACGATCGAGTTGATCAAGGCGACCTCGATCGCCAGCGCCGTCGCGCTGCCGGAGCTGCTGCGCGAAGCGCGGATCGCCCAGGGGCTTGCCTACAACGCCACGCCGCTGATCGCGGCGGCAGTGATCTATCTGCTGATGCTGTGGCCGATGGTGCGCCTGCTGTCCCGCCTGGAACGGCGGATGATGTCGGCGCGCTGATAAAAAACAAAGGGAGGACGAAATGACCGGATATCTGGATACGGTCTGCGACTTCGTCGCGGATACCGCTCTCGCCGATATCGCTCCGGCGGCGATCGACCGCGGCCATCGTGTCTTCGCGGATACCATGGCCGCCGTTGGCGCCGGCGCGCGCGAACCGGAGGTGCAGGCCCTCAAGGCGAAGATCGTGCCGACGCCCGGCGGCGAGTCGAGCATCATCGGCACCGGTCAGCGGACCGAGCCGGCCAAGGCGGCGTTCCTGAACGGCACCGCCGGCACGTTCCTCGAACTCGACGAGGGCAACCAGTACAGCCGCGGACACCCCGGTATCCACGCGATCCCGACGGCGCTCGCCTGGGGCGAGGCGCATGGGTGCTCCGGCGCCGACGTCCTGACCGCCGCGATCCTGGGCTACGAGATCGGCGCCCGGATCGGGATCAGCGCCAAAATCCTCCCGACCATGCACCCCCACGGCACCTGGGGCACCGTCGGAGCGGCGGTGGCCGTCGCCAAGCTGGCCGGCGCCGATGCGGCGCAGGTGCGGGAGACCATCAACGTCGCCTCCAGCCTCGGCCTCGCCACCAGCCGGCAGACCATGCTGCAGGGCGGCACGGTGCGGAACTCCTTCGCCGGCTTCTCCGGGCAGATGGGCATCATGGCCTGGCAGATGGTCGAGAGCGGCTTCACCGGCGAGGCCGACGGGCTCGGCACGATCTGGGGCACGGTGATCTCCACCGACTGGAAGCCGGAGGAGATGACCCGCGATCTCGGCTCGCGCTGGGAGATCGCCCGCAACTACTTCAAGCGCCACGCCTGCTGCCGCTACAACCATGGCACCCTCGACGCCCTGGCGATGATCGTCGACCGGCGGGGTGGCCTGAGCCCCGATGAGGTTCAGAAGGTGCGGGTGGAGACCTATTCGCTCGCCGCCGAGCTCCGCGACACCTCGCCGAAGAATACGCTGGCCGGCAAGTTCTCCGTGCCCTTCGCTGTCGCGTCGACCCTGATCAACGGCTCCAGCGGGGTCGAGAGCTTCACCTGGGACAAGGTGCTCGACGAGCGCATCCAGGCCTTCGCCGACAGGGTCGAGGTGGCCGAGGACCCGGCGCTCACCGCGATGATGCCGGACTTCCGCCCCGCCCGGGTGATCGTCACCCTGACCGACGGCACGGTCCTCGACGCGGAGACGAAGACCAACCGCGGCGATACCGAAGACCCCTACGACGACGCCGAACTCGACCGGAAATACGCGGAGCTGAGCGGCCTTGTCTGGCCGGACGCGGTCGCCCGGGGCGTGTACGAGGACTGTTTCCGTCTGGAGCGGTTGGACGACATCAACGACCTGACCCGCCGTCTGAACGCCGTCTCCCTTGCCGAGGCCGGGGAGTAGGGACATGACCGAGACCACCGACCGCATGCGCGCCCTGCTGCAGGGCGACGGAACCGTTCTGGCGCCCGGCTGCTGGGATGCCCTGACCGGGCTGCTGATCGAGCAGGCCGGGTTCGACGCCGCCTATGTCAGCGGCGCCGGCATCGCCTATTCCCGGCTCGGCCGCCCGGATATCGGGCTGATGGGCCTCCGCGAGATCGCCGACACCCTGACGGTCATCCGGGAGCGGATTTCGATCCCGATGATCGTCGACGGCGACAACGGCCATGGCAACGCGCTGAGCGTGCAGCGCACGGTCCGCGAGTACGAGCGGGCCGGCGCCGACGTGATCCAGCTCGAGGACCAGTCGCTGCCGAAACGCTGCGGCCATCTGAAGGGCAAGGCGCTGGTCAGCGCGGACGAGATGGTGGGCAAGCTGCAGGCCGCCCTGGATAGCCGGCGGGACACCCTGATCATGGCCCGCACCGACGCCATCGCCGTCGAGGGGTTCGAGGCCGCCCTGGACAGAGCCGAGCGCTATGTCGAGGCCGGTGTCGACCTGCTCTTCGTCGAGGCGCCGGAAACCGACGAGCAGATCGCCGAGATCTCCCGGCGCTTCGCCGGGCGCGTGCCCTTGCTGGCCAACATGGTCGAGGGAGGGGCTACGCCGATCCGCTCGACCGAGCAGATGGCGGCGTTCGGCTTCAAGGTCGTGATCTTTCCCGGCGGCACGGCCCGCGCGATGGTGCCCGCCCTTCAGGGATATTTCGCCTCGCTCCGCCAGCACGGCACCACGGCGCCGTGGCGCGACCGCATGCTCGACCTGACCGGACTGAACGCGGTCCTCGGCACGCCGGAAATGCTGGCCGAGGGTGCCAAGTACGACGCCGCCTCCGTGGCGCAGTCTTCCACTCGCAAAGGAACAGGAACCGATGGGGACGATTGATCCCGTCACGCTGGCCGTGCTGAACGGCCGGCTGGAGCAGATCGCCGACGAAATGGACGCGACCCTGTTCCGCAGCGCCTTCAACCCGATCATCGCCGAGGCGCATGACGCGTCCCACGGGCTGTACCATGCCGAAACCGGCGAAACCCTGGTCCAGGGCAAGTCGGGCCTGCCGATCTTCGTCGGCGCCATGGCCTTCGCGGTCAAGACGGTGATCGACAAGGCAGCCCGCGACGGTGATCTCGCCGAGGGCGACGTCTACATCTTCAACGACCCCTATGACGGCGGCACGCACCTGTCCGACTTCCGGCTGGTGCAGCCGATCTTCCGGGACGGCAAGGTGTTCTGCTATCTCGCCTCGGTCGGCCACTACCACGACGTGGGCGGCAACGTGCCGGGGAACTACAATCCGGCCGCCACGGAATGCTTCCAGGAAGGCTTCCTGATGCCGCCGGTGAAGCTGTTCGAGGCCGGCCGGTTCCGTCAGGACGTGGTCGACATTCTCCAAGCCAATTCGCGCCTTCCGAACAGCCTCTACGGCGACCTGAACGGCCAGATCAACGCGCTCAAGCTCGGCGAGGGACGCTTGCGCGACCTTCTGGACGAGTACGGCGACTCTACCGTGGCCACCGCCTTCGACGAGCTCAAGGCCCGCGCCGCGTCCCTGATGCGCGCCCAGATCTCGGCCCTGCCGAACGGGACCTACCGCGCCAGCGATTTCCTGGACAATGACGGCATCGTGGACGAGGCGCTGCCGCTGGAACTTGCGATCACGGTGACCGGCGACCGGCTGAGCCTCGACTTCACCGGTTCGGCGCCGGCCTGTCTCGGGCCGGTCAACATCGCCCGGTCGACGACGGTCGCCGCCTGCTACGTGGCGATGAAGCACGTCTTTCAGGAAGTGCCGGCCAACGCCGGCGTCCTGGAACCCATCGATTTCGTCATCCCAGAGGGCTCGATCCTCGCGGCACGGGCGCCACGCCCGGTCGGCGGCTATACCGAAACCATCCTGCGGCTGATCGATCTCAGCTTCCAGGCCCTGGCCCAGGCGGCGCCGGAGCGGGTCAACGGCTGCGCCTACGGAACGATCAACGCTCTCTCGCTCGCCGGCTACCGGCGCGAGGACGGGCGGCGCTGGGTCATGTTCAGCTTCTTCGGCGGCGGCCATGGCGGTCATCCGGAGGGCGATGGCCTCAACCACGGCAACGCGCCGATTTCGACCGCGACGATCCCGCCGCTCGAGATTCTGGAAGCCGCCTATCCGGTGATGTTCCGGCAATGGGCCCTGCGCCCCGACTCCGGCGGACCCGGCCGCAACCGAGGCGGTCTCGGCGCGGTCTACGAGATCGAGCTTCTGGAAGAGCAGGCGGAAGCCTTCCTGTTCGGCGAGCGCGGGCGCTATGCCCCGGCCGGGGTGGTCGGCGGCGAGGCGGCGGCACTCAACCGCTTCACCTATCCGGCCGGCCTGGACGGCGGCGCGGCGCACCCGCCCATGGCCTCCAAGATGGTCGGCATCAAACTCATCCAGGGCCAGTCGGCCCTGCTTGAGACCCCAGGCGGCGGCGGCTACGGCCCGCCGGTGGAGCGGGATCCGGCCCGCGTGGCCGAGGACGTGCGCCTCGGATACGTCAGCTCCGGCGCGGCCCGCGAGCGCTACCGGGTCGCCGTCGCCGAAGACGGCACCCTCGACACTGACATGACAACCAAGCTCCGGGCGGGCGGCGCAGCATGAGCAGCGATACACCGAATCTGATTGCCGGCGTCGATGTCGGCGGCACTTTCACCGATGTGTTCGTCCTGGACGAGGCGGCCGGCATCGCGCGGGTCGCCAAGGTTCCCTCGACGCCGGCCAACCAGGCGATCGGCTTCCTGTCCGGCCTGGAGGCGGGGGCGGGGGACCTCAGGCGGCTGTCCACCGTGGTGCACGGCACGACCGTCGGCACCAATGCGCTGCTCGAGCGCAAGGGGGCGGCGACCGGGGTGATCACCACTGCCGGCTTCCGCGACGTTCTTGAAATGCGGCGACGGGACCGACCGAGCACCTGGGGCCTGTGGGGCCAGTTCGAGCCGATCGTCCCCCGCGACCGCCGACTGGAGGTCGCCGAACGGACACTTGCCGACGGGACCGTGCGCGAGCCGGTCGATCCGGAGGCGGTCAAGGCGGCGGCGATGCGCCTCCAGGACCTCGGCTGCGAAGCGGTGGCGGTCGTCTTCATCAACGCCTACGCCAACGCGGAGAACGAGCGGGCGGCCCTGGACGCCCTGCGGGAGGTCTGGCCGAACGACTACATTACCGCGAGCCACGAGATCGTTCCGGAAATCCGAGAGTTCGAGCGCAGTTCCACGGCCGCGCTCAACGCCTACCTGCAACCCCCCGTCGGCCGCTATCTCGCCCGGCTCGAACAGGCTCTGGGCGAAGCGCAGTCGCCGGCGCAGGTGCTGATCGTCCAGTCGAACGGCGGGGTGATGAGCCTAGAGACGGCGCGGAAGGTGCCGGTGCGCACCGCGCTCTCTGGACCGGCGGCGGGCGTCACCGCCGCGGCCCATATCGGGTCGGTCGCCGGATACCCGAACCTGATCACCTGCGATATGGGCGGGACGTCCTTCGACGTCTCTCTCGTGGTCGGCGGGGAGAGCGCGCTCGCGGCTCAGACCTCGATCGATTTCGGCCTGGTCGTGCGGTCGCCGATGATCGAGATCATCACCATCGGCGCGGGCGGCGGCTCAATCGCCCGGGTCGACGCAGGCGGGCTCTTGCAGGTCGGGCCGGAAAGCGCCGGCTCGGACCCGGGCCCGGTCTGCTACGGGCTCGGCAATACGCGACCGACGGTGACCGACGCCAACCTCGTGCTCGGGCGGATCAACGCCGACCGACCGATCGGCGGTAAGCTCGACCGGCTGGATGTCGCCGCAGCACGCCAGGCGATCACCGATCACGTCGCCGTTCCGCTCGGCCTGGAGTCCCCGGAAGCGGCCGCCGAGGCGATCATCCGCGTGGCCAATGCCAAGATGGCCGGCGCGATCCGGGTCGTCTCCATCGAGCGCGGCCACGACCCCAAGGAGTTCGTCGCGGTGCCCTTCGGCGGCGGCGGATCGCTGCATGCCGGCGCACTGATCCGCGAGGTCGGCCTGAAGAAGGCTCTTGTCCCCCGCTATCCCGGCGTGACCAGCGCGCTCGGCTGCACCATCGCCGATCTGCGGCAGGATTTTGTCGAGACCTGGAACGTCCTGCTCGATGACCTGGATGCGGCGGCGCTGCAGGCGGCGGTCGACCGCCTGGCCGAAGAGGGCACCCGAACCGTGCGCGGCGCCGGGGTCACCCTTGAAGGCCTGCAGACGGTGGTCGAACTGGACATGCTCTATGTCGGCCAGACCCACACGGTCGCCGTGCCGATCGCCGTGGACGCGGGCACCCCGATCAACGCAGACGCCGTGCGCGCTGCGTTCGAGGCGGCCTATTCCGCGACCTACGGCCGGCTGCTGACGGGTATTCCGATGCGACTGATGAACCTGCGGGTCGCCGTTGTCGGCCGGCGACCGCGCTTCGACCTGTCGCTGCTGGCTCCGGAAAGCGGCAGCACGGTCGATGCGGCGGTGCGGGGTATGCGCAACGTCTATGTCGACGGCGCCTGGCACGAGGCCACCATCGTCGACCGCCTTGCCCTGCCGGCCGGCGCCGTGATCGAAGGGCCGGCGGTCCTCGAGCAGAGCGACACCACCATCCTGATCGAACCGGGACTGGTCGGCGAGGTCGACGCCTATGGCAACGTGCTGATCGGAGAGGGCGTATGAGCGGCGATCTCGTCTTTCCGGATCCGTCGGCAACGGCGCTGCTGCTGGTCGACCTGCAGAACGACTTCATCCACCCGGACGGAGCCTATGCGAGGGGCGGGGCGACGGCCGAGGAGATCGCGGCCCTGCCGCTCCGGCTGTCGCCGCTGGCCGACGCGGTGCGGGCGAAGGGCGGATGGATCGTCTCGACCCATTTCACCCTGGTCGGCGGCAGGGGCGGCGAGCCGCTGATCTCGCCGCACCTCAAGGCGATCCGGCCGTTCCTGACGAAGGGCGATTTCGTTTCGGGCGGCTGGGGGCACGACGTCGTGGACGCACTACAGCCGATCGACATCAAGGTAGAGAAGGTTGCCTTTTCAGCCTTCTACATGAGCCGCCTCGAGTGGGTTCTGAAGAAGGCCGGCATTACCTCCCTGATCGTTGGCGGGATCGTCACCAATGGCGGCGTCGCCTCCACGGTGCGCGACGCCCATGTGCGCGACCTGGACACGGTGGTGCTGGAGGACGGCTGCGCGGCGTTCTCGGACCCGGTCCACCGGACCGCCATCGACGCCCTGCGGCCGGTCAGTAAGGTCGCGACGATAGCCGACGTGGCGGCCGCCTGGGAGGCGTCCTGATGGCGGTGATCCGGCGGGAGACCGGCCCCGAGGCCCATGTCCCGGTCCTGATCGTCGGTGCCGGCGCCTGCGGCCTGATCGCGGCCCTCGCCGCAAACGACGCCGGTGCCGAGGTGATGGTTCTGGAGCGCGACCCGGTGCCGTCGGGCTCGACATCCCTGTCCGCCGGCTACATTCCGGCCTGCGGGACCCGGTGGCAACGGGAGGTCAAGGCCGAGGACAGCGTTGAGCGGATGCTGGCCGACATTCAGGCCAAGAATCACGACGAGGGCGACCCGGTGCTCGGGCGCGCGGTCTGCACATCGTCAGGGCCGGCCCTCGAATGGCTCGCGGACGCCCACGGGCAGGACTTCGTCCTTGAGACGAAGTTCCGCTATCCAGGCCACAACGCCTTCCGCATGCATTCCCACCCGGAGAAGACCGGTGCCGCGCTCGTCGGATCGCTTGCGGCTGCGGTTGAGCGGGCCGGCATCGATATCGTCTGCGAGGCTGCGGTGCGCGATCTGCTCGCCGACGCCGACGGTCGGATTCTGGGCGTTGTGGTCGAGCGGCCCGACGGATCGAAGGACGAGATCGGCTGCGACGCGCTCGTGCTGGCGTGCAACGGCTACGGCGGCAACCCGGAGATGCTGAGAACCCACATCCCGGAGATGGCCGACGCGCTCTATTTCGGCCATACCGGCAACCAGGGCGATGCCGTGACCTGGGGCACGGAGCTCGGCGCGGCGATCTCCCAGATGGGCAGCTACCAGGGTCACGGCTCGGTCGCCCACCCCCATGGCGTCCTGATCTCCTGGGCGATCATGATGGAGGGCGGCGTTCAGGTGAACGGCGACGGCCGGCGCTTCTCCAACGAGCATGAGGGCTACTCGGAACAGTCCCTCAAGGTGCTCGCCCAGCCGGGTCAAATCGCCTGGAACGTCTACGACCGGCGGCTCCACGATCTCGGCATGGGCCATGAGGACTACCGCCGCGCCAATGAGATGGGGGCGATCCGGGAAGTGCCGGACCTGACGGCGCTTGCGGCGCTGATCGGCTGTCCGGAAGCGACCTTGGGTGAGACGCTCCGCCACGCCGCCGACGCCGCCGGCGGACGGGCAAGCGACCCGTTCGGCCGCGACTTCACGACGGCGCCCGCGCTCGATGCGCCGCCTTACTTCGCGGTGCGCGTGACCGGCGCGCTGTTCCATACACAGGGCGGGCTTGCCATCGACACGACCGCCCGGGTTCTGACGGCAGCGGGCGCGCAGCTACCGAACCTCTTCGCCGGCGGCGGTGCGGCGGTCGGTGTGTCCGGCAGCGGCGTTGAAGGCTACCTGTCCGGAAACGGGTTGCTGACGGCGGTGACCCTCGGCCGGATCGCCGGAGAACAGGCGGCCAGGGTGGCGAAGACGCTGGGCCGGGAAAAACTGGCGCGGGAGAGACGGATATGACCGGGACCTACCCGAGAGACCTCATCGGTTACGGCGCGACCCCGCCCCATGCCCGCTGGCCCGACGGCGCGCGGGTGGCGGTGAACTTCGTCCTCAACGTGGAGGAGGGGTCCGAGACCAACGTCCTGCACGGCGACGCCCGGAACGAAGGCGGCCTGTCAGAGGTGGTCGGCGGGCGTCATCCGGCCGGCGCGCGCGACCTCGGCATGGAGTCGCTCTACGACTACGGCCCGCGGGCCGGCTTCTGGCGGCTGCACCGGCTGTTCACCGAGCGCGACCTGCCGCTGACCGTCTACGCCTGCGCCATGGCGCTGGAGCGGAACCCGGTCGCCACCGAGGCCATGGCCGCGGCGGGATGGGAGTTCGCCGGGCACGGCTGGCGCTGGATCAATCACTACGAGCTCAGCGAGGACGAGGAACGCGAGCACATCGCCCGCGCCATCGAGATCACAGAGCGGATGACCGGCCAGCGGCTCAAGGGCTGGTACTGCCGCTATGCCCCGAGCCCCAATACCCGGCGGCTTCTGGTCGAGGCCGGAGGCTTCCGCTACGACAGCGACAGCTACAGCGACGACCTGCCGTACTGGGTCGATGTGAACGGGACCGATCACCTGGTGATTCCCTACGCGCTCGACACCAACGACGTGAAGTTCGGCGCACCGGCGTCCTACGGGTCCGGCGAGGATTTCTTCCGCTATATCACCGACGCCTTCGACCAGCTCTGGGACGAGGGGGCTGAGCGCCCCCGCATGCTGTCGATCGGCCTGCACCAGCGCCTCATCGGTCGGCCTGGTCGGGCGCGGGCCCTGGCGCGGTTTCTCGATCACGTTCTGGCGAAGGGACAAACCTGGGTCGCCCGGCGGATCGAAATCGCCGAGCATTGGCACGCCCATCACCCGGCGCAGAAATCTTCCTGATATATTTTACAATACTATAAGCGGATAACTTCGAGCACTACATCAGAAAAACCCTGGTGCCGGCGGGGACGGATCGGCGACTGACCCAGGGTCCCGCGACCCCGGGCGGGCTGAAGGACAAACCGGCTTCCGCACCGGCTTTCCCGCCGTGGAGTTCATTGTGTCGGGCCATCCACTTGCCTATAAAGCTAGTCTAGGTAATTCGGTGCCGTCCATCGCCCGCGCGGTGGGGCGCCCGTTGCGGTGAGGAATGCAATGGTCGACTACGCGCTGGCGCGCCTGAACATGGTCGAGAGCCAGATCCGGACCAACAAGGTCACCGACCCGGCTCTGATCGAAGCCTTCGACACGATTCCGCGGGAACTGTTCGTCCCCAAGGCCAAGCGCGGCATCGCCTATGTCGACGAGGCGCTGGAGATCGGCGGCGGTCGCTACATGCTCGAGCCGATGGTGCTGGCCCGGCTGCTCCAGGCAGCACTGCCGAAGCCGGGGGACGTGGCGCTCGATGTGGCCTGCGGCACCGGCTACGCGACCGTCGTTCTGTCCAAGCTGGTCTCGATGGTCGTCGGCGTCGAGGAGGATCAGGCCCTGGTCGACGCGGGCAACGCCAATCTGGAAACCCTGCAGATCGACAATGCCGCCATCGTCAATGCGCCCCTGGCGCAGGGCTATGGCAAGCAGGCGCCCTATGACGTCATCCTGATCGACGGCGGGGTCGAGACGGTGCCGCAGGCGCTGTTCGACGAACTGGCGGACGGCGGTCGGCTCGTGGTGGTCGAAGGAGGATCGCCGACCGAGCCCGGGGTCGCCGTGCTCTACGAGAAGCTTGGAACCCGCATCGGCCGCCGGATCCTCTTCGATGCGGGCACGCCTTTACTGAATGGGTTTCGCCAGGAAGCCGGGTTCGTATTCTGACCGACGACACTTCGTTCACCCCTCGACAACTGTTTGCCAGGACTGTCGCAAGTTGAAAGGAAGTTCATGACCTCGTTCGCGAAGTCGCTCCGTTCGTCCGCCGCCGTCGTGGCGCTGCTCGCCGGGTTCTCGGTCGGCATGCCCGTGGCCGGGGCGCAGTCCCTCGAAAAAGCGTTGGCTCTGGCCTACGAGACCAATCCGGAACTTCTGGCGGCGCGGGCCGACCTGCGCCAGACCGATGAATCCGCTCCCCAGGCGCGCGGCGGCTGGCGCCCGAACATCAGTGCCAGCGGCAGTTTCGGCGTGACGGACGTCACCGCCGAGAGCGGGGGCACGACGACGACAGACGACCACTCCTTTCCGATCACCGGGTCGCTGACCGCCCGGCAGCCGATCTACACGTTCGGCCGGGTGCAGGCCGAGGTCGACGAGGCGGACGCCAACATCCAGGCGGCGCGCGCGGGCCTGTTCGCGACGGAGCAGAACACCCTGCTCGACGCCGTCGTGGCCTATGTGAACGTGATCCGCGATACGTCGATCCTCGAACTGCAGGTCAACAACGTGCAGCGCCTGGACAAGCAGCTCGAGGCGACTAGCGACCGCTTCCGGGTGGGTGAGGTGACCCGCACCGATGTCGCCCAGGCCGAAGCCCGCCGCGCCCGATCCGAGGCGGATCGGACCCAGGCGGAAGGCGATCTCGTGACCTCGCGCGTGGCCTTCGAACGGGTGGTCGGCGTCGTGCCGGCCAACCTCACGGAACCGTCGATCCCGCCGGGCATGCCCGAGTCGCGCAACGAAGCGGTTGATATCGCCGTGGAGGAGAGCTACTCGCTGATCCAGGCCAAGTTCCAGGAACTGGCCGCGCGTCACCTGGTGTCCCAGGCCGAGGGGAACCTGCTGCCGGAGCTGAACCTCGTCGCCCAGGCGGAGCAGACCTACAACACCAGCGGCGGCGACAACGAGGTCAGCACGCTGTCGGCGGAACTGCAGCTCTCGGTGCCGATCTACCAGCAGGGCATCGTCTACTCCCAGATCCGAGCGGCGAAGGAGAACGTCAACCGGATCCGGTTGCTGGTCGACAACACGCGCCGCGTGGTCGTCGAGAACGCCGCAAGCGCGTTCGAGGACTACAAGACGGCCCTGGCACAGATCGAGTCGCTCCGCTCGGAGGTGCAGTCCGCGGAGATCGCCCTCGACGGCGTCGAGCAGGAAGCCACCGTCGGCGCGCGGACAGTGCTCGACGTGCTGGACGCGGAGCAGGAGCTGCTGGACGCCCAGGTGAGCCTGGTCGTGGCCGATCGCAACGCGGTCGTCGCCGCCTTCACCCTGCTGTCGGCGATGGGCCGGCTGACCGCCCAGGATCTGGCACTGCCCGTCGAGATCTACGACTACGATCGCCACTACCTCGCGGTCGAGTCGAAGTATTACGGCAGCACGCCTCCGGGCACCATGCCCGGCCAGTAACGGCGATTCGTGTGAAGAGTTGGCCGGACAGATATTTATCGGGTAATCTTCAGATTCGAATGTACCGGACAGCCAGGGTCGCCGGGGCGAAGGCATGAGCGATACGCAAGAACCATCCATGGAAGAGATCCTGGCGTCGATTCGCCGGATCATCTCCGAGGATGGTGAAGAAGAGGAAGAGGCGCCGGCGGAAGAAGAGGCGGCCGAACCGGAGGCGGAAGCCGAGCCGGAGCCAGAGCCCGAGCCCGAGCCGGAACCTGATCCCGAGCCGGAACCCGAGCCCGAACTCGAGGAAGAAGAAGAGGACGTCCTCGACCTGTCGGACATGGAAGCCGACGACGACGAGGAGGACGCCGAACCGCTGTTCGACGAGCAGCGCTACTCCGAACCGGAGCCTGACCCCGAACCCGAGCCGGAGCCGGAACCCGAACCGCTTCCGGAGCCCGAACCCGAGCCGGAACCTGAGCCTGCGCCCGTCTACGCGGCACCGCCGCCGCCGGCAACGCGCCCGGCGCCGCAGCCCCAGGGTCTGGTCTCGCCGCCCCAGGCCCAGGAGACGGTTCATTCCTTCTCGGAGCTGCAGGCCAAGCTCAACGAAGACTATCAAGAGCTTCCGCTCGGCAACGGCGCGGTCACCCTGGAGCGTCTGACCCGTGAGCTGATGCGGCCGATGCTCAAGGACTGGCTGGATCAGCACCTGCCGTCGATGGTCGAGCGGCTGGTCCGTGAGGAGATCGAGCGGCTGGTCATGCTCTCCCAGCGCCGCGACCGCTGGTAGATCCGGGAGACGGGCCCGCGCCGCCGTTCGGCCGCGGCCGATACCGGTTTCCGGCGTGATTCTGGCGCCCGGGTGTGGCGTTTCGCCCGCTCTTGTCCTATGAACGGCCTCCGTCATTCCTGATGTATGCGGCCGGCTTGCGGACCGCCGCCGCTGCGCCCCTCAAGGACCCGAGCGATGCTTGAGAAGACCTATTCGCCCGCCGACGTGGAAGCCCGTCTGTACGGCCGCTGGGAGGCATCCGGCGCGTTCGCCTGCGATCCCGCCTCCAATGCTCAGCCCTACACGATCATGATGCCGCCGCCGAACGTGACCGGCAGCCTGCACATGGGCCACGCGCTCACCATGACGGTCCAGGACATCCTGACCCGCTACAACCGGATGGCCGGGCGAGACGCGCTGTGGCAGCCGGGGACGGACCATGCCGGCATCGCCACGCAGATGGTGGTGGAGCGTAACCTGGCGGCCGAAGGGATCGACCGGCGCGACATCGGGCGCGAAGCGTTCGTCGACAAGGTCTGGGAGTGGAAAGGCCAGTCCGGCGGCACCATCGTCAACCAGCTCCGCCGTCTCGGCGCCAGTCCGGACTGGGAGCGCGAGCGCTTCACCATGGACGAGGGGCTGTCCCGGGCGGTGCTCAAGGTCTTCGTGCAGCTCTACAACGAGGGCCTGATCTACCGCGACAAGCGGCTGGTGAACTGGGACCCGAAGATGGTGACGGCGATCTCCGACCTGGAGGTGGAGCCGAAGGAGATCGACGGGCATCTCTGGCATTTTCGCTACCCGCTGGAGGACGATCCCAGCCGGCATATCGTCGTCGCGACGACCCGGCCCGAAACGATGCTGGGCGACACGGCGATCGCCGTGCATCCGGAAGACGAGCGCTACAGGGACCTGATCGGCCAGTACGCCGTCCTGCCCCTGGTCGGCCGCCGCATTCCGATCGTCGGTGACGACTATGCCGACCCGGAGCAGGGGTCCGGCGCGGTCAAGATCACCCCGGCCCACGACTTCAACGATTTCGAGGTGGGAAAGCGCCACGACCTCGAGATGATCAACATCATGGACGCCCACGCTCACCTCAACGACGAGGTGCCGGAGAAGTACCGGGGCATGGAGCGCTTCGCCGCCCGCAAGGCCGTGGTCGCCGACATGGAGGAGGCCGGGCTGCTCGAGAAGATCGAGCCGCATCGCCACATGGTGCCGCACGGCGACCGCGGCGGCGTGCCACTTGAACCCTGGCTGACCGATCAGTGGTACTGCGACGCGGCCACCCTGGCGAAGCCGGCCATCGAGGCGGTGGAGACCGGCAAGACCGTCTTCGTCCCGAAGAACTGGGAGAAGACGTATTTCGAGTGGATGCGCAACATCCAGCCCTGGTGCATTTCGCGCCAGCTCTGGTGGGGCCACCAGATCCCCGCCTGGTACGGTCCGGACGGCGAGGTCTTCGTCGCCGAGAGCGAGGCGGAGGCCGCCGCCGCCGCCGAGACGCATTACGGCAAGCCGGTCGAGCTCACGCGCGACGAGGATGTGCTCGACACCTGGTTCTCCTCGGCTCTGTGGCCGTTCTCGACCCTCGGCTGGCCGGATGAGACGCCGGAAGTCGCCCGGTACTATCCCGGCGACGTGCTAGTCACCGGCTTCGACATCATCTTCTTCTGGGTCGCCCGGATGATGATGATGGGCCTGCACTTCATGAAGGAAGTGCCGTTTCATACGATCTACATCCACGCCCTGGTCCGCGACGCCAAGGGCCAGAAGATGTCGAAGTCGAAGAACAACGTGATCGACCCCCTCGACCTGATCGAGACCTACGGGACCGACGCGCTGCGCTTCACCCTGGCCGCCATGGCCGCCCAGGGCCGCGACATCAAGCTGGCCGAGGGCCGTGTCGAGGGCTACCGCAACTTCGCGACCAAGATCTGGAACGCCGCCCGGTTCGCCGAGATGAACGGCTGCAAGGCGGATCCGTCCTTCGATCCGGCCGGCTGCCAAGAGACGGTCAACCGCTGGATCGTCGGCGAGGTCGCCAAGACCGCCGACAGCGTCGCAAAAGCGATGGAGAGCTACCGCTTCAACGACGCAGCGGCGGCGCTCTACCAGTTCTTCTGGGGTACGTTCTGCGACTGGTACCTGGAGTTCACCAAGCCGATCCTGCAGACGCCGGAGGGCGGTACGGAGCACCCGAGCGCCGCCGAGACCCGAGCGACCACCGCCTGGGCCCTGAACCGTGCGCTGCATCTGCTGCACCCGATCATGCCGTACATCACCGAGGAGCTCTGGGCGAGCTTCGGCGAGGAGGCGGACCAGCTCCTGGTCACGCGGTCCTGGCCGGCCCTGTCCGGCGACCTGATCGACGCCAAGGCCTCGACCGAGATGGACTGGGTGGTTCGGCTGATTTCCGAGGTCCGCTCGATCCGGGCCGAGATGAACGTGCCGCCCTCGGCGCAGATCCCGCTGCTGCTGGTCGGCGCGAGCGACGAGACCGCGGCCCGGGCGGAGACGTACCGGGATCTGATCACCCGCCTCGCGCGCCTCTCGACCATCGAGACCGGCGGCCCGGCGCCGGCCGGCGCGGTTCAGGGGGTGCTGGACGAGGCGACGCTGGTGCTGCCGATCGCCGACGTGATCGACATCGCCCAGGAGCGGGCCCGCTTGTCCAAGGAGATCGCCAAGGCCGAAGGCGAGATGGCCAAGATCGACAAGAAGCTGTCGAACCAGGGCTTCCTCGCCAAGGCGCCGGAGGCGGTGGTCGAGGAGAACAAGGAGCGCCTCGCCGAGGAGCGGGAACGCCGCGACCGTCTCGCCGCCGCCCTCAGCCGCCTGGAGCAGGTCGGGTAAGGCGGATCGCCGTGCGGGAACTGAAGCGCTGCACAACGCGACTCTGAGGAGGGCGGGCTTCAAGGCCTGCCGCCCTCCCGAAGCTCGCCTGTGCCCGTCCGGCGTCGATTTCCAGGCGTTCTCGCCGCCGAGAAGCTCGTTTAAGCTCGCCTCCACGGACAACCTCAAGGTGGACGGGCAGCATGGCGCGCATCGCGATCGGCGGCTTTCAGCACGAGACCAACACCTTCGCGCCGACCAAGGCCGGTTGGGACGCGTTCAACATCGGCGGTGGCTGGCCGCCGGTCACCACCGGCGACGACCTGTTCGCCGCGATGGAGGGGCGGAACATCTCCTGCGCCGGGTTCATCGACGGCGCCAGGGCCGCCGGCCATGAACTGATCCCGACCACCTGGGCGGCCGCGTCGCCCTCGGCGGAGGTGACCGACGACGCCTTCGACCGGATCACGGCGATGATCTGCGACGGAATCCGGACGGCCGGCGCGATCGACGCAGTCTATCTCTGCCTGCACGGCGCGATGGTCACCGAGAGCCACGAGGACGGGGAGGGGGAGACCGTCGCGCGGGTCCGCGAGGTTGTCGGCCCGGACCTGCCGGTGATCGTGTCCCTGGACCTGCACGGCAACATGACCCGGCGATTTCACGACCTGGTGACCGCCTGCGTCGCCTACAAGACCTATCCCCATGTGGACATGGCCGATACCGGGCGCCGCACGGCGGCGGTCCTCGACCGCATCATCGCCGAAGGCAAGCCGGCCAAGGCCTATCGCCAGCTGGACTTCCTGATCCCGCTGTCCTGGCAGTGCACGATGATGGCGCCGTCCGGCCCGGTCTATGACCGCATGACCGCCCTGGAGACCGGCGGGGTGTGGACTACCTCCTACCTGCCGGGCTTTCCGGCCGCCGACATCGCCGATTGCGGGCCAAGCATCTTCGCCTATGGCGCCACCCAGGACGACGCGGACCGGGCGGCCGACGCCATCGCCGCCGATATCCGCCGGCTGGAGCCGGAATTCGCCGGCAAGATCTACGATCCGGACGAGGCGGTTACCGAGGCGGTGCGTCTGTCGAGGGGCGCCGGTAAGCCGGTGGTGATCGCCGACACCCAGGACAACCCCGGCGCCGGCGGCAACGGCGACACCGCCGGAATGCTGAAGGCGCTGGTCGCAGCCGGGGTGGAGAAGGCGGCGATCGGCCTGATGATCGATCCCGAAGCGGCGAAGGCGGCCCACGCCGCCGGTGTCGGGGCGGAGATCACCATGCCGCTCGGCGGCTGCTCGGGCATCCCGGGAGACACGCCGCTGGAGGCGACCTACACGGTGGAAGCCCTGCATGACGGGAACACGACCGGGACCGGCCCGTTCTACAAGAACGCCACCATGCGGCTCGGCCCGTCGGCCTGCCTGCGGATCGGCGGGGTGCGGATCGCTTTGGCGACCAACAAGGTGCAGATGGCGGACCAGAACCTGTACCGCTATGTCGGGATCGAACCGACGGAGCAGGCGATCCTCGTCAACAAGTCGTCGGTGCATTTCCGCGCCGATTTCGCGCCGATCGCCCACGAGATCCTGGTCGCCGCGGCGCCCGGACCGATGATCGCGGATCCGGCCAAACTGCCGTGGAAACGGTTGCGGAAGGGAATGCGCCTGTCGCCGATGGGGCCGGCCTGGAACGGCTGACCTTACTTTCCCGACGCCGGAGCGGCACCCAACTTCGCTGCGAAGCCCTGGGCCAGGATCTGGGCGGCGTTGCCGGTGGCGAAGAACTTCTGCAGCCCGGCCGAGACCGTACCCGCCGTCCCGGTGTCCAGGTCGAACTGACCGACGGTCGACAGCGCGTCGGAGAGACCGCCGGCTGAGTCGCCCTGGTCGTCGAGGGATTTGGTTTCGCCCTTCACGACCTTGGTGCCGTCCGGGGTTTCCACGACGACCGGCACGACGGCGATATCCAAGCTGTTGTAGCCAAGTGTGAGCCCGCCGCCCTGCTGCGGTGCCGATCCGGAGATCGTCAGACCGACGGATTCCTGCTGACCGAAGATCAGGTCCGCGCCTTCGGTATTGCCGCAGGCGGAGAGGACCAGGCAGTTCAGGGCCGCGACGGCGATGATCGGTTTCATGTGTTTCTCCGTGGGTGTGGGGTCAGTTCGGTCGAGCCGGCCCGGCAATTGAGACCGGTGCGGCCCCTGGGCCGACCGCGCAAAGGTCCGGCGTTCCGTCGAGCAGCGCGGCGATCTCAGCCGGTGCCGCCGCCCCGTCTTCGATCCAGAGGACCAGTCTGCAATCGGCGGCCGGCAGGGCGGCTGTGCTGGAGGAGACGTAGCCCAGGGTCACGCTGCCGTTCTGGGCGTAGAGGCCGAAACCGCGCAGATCGACGATCTGCGGCGTTGTCCGGGGGACGGGCGCCAGGGATATGGCGCCGAAGCGCAGCCGCTCCGAGACGGTGCCGTCGCCCGAATGCACGGTGACCTGGGTACAGCCGCCGGCGATCGGGAGCAGCGCGCATATCCCCAGCAGGCAACCGACAATCGGCGGTCGGCTGGATGGTAGTAGGGAGATCGTTCTGCGGTCCATGGAGCCTCGCCCCTTCGACGTATTACGGCGTCAGGGTAAGGCGAGTAACATATTATGTCGATATGAAATTCTACCTAAGCGAGTTTATCGCTGGCGAATCATGCCGTATACGGACTCACGATCATTCGACATCCGCCAGCTCGCACCAGACCGGCGTGTGGTCGCTCGCCTTCTCCTTGCCACGGGGCTTGCTGTCGATGCCGGCGTCCACCAGCCGGTCGGCCGCCTGCGGCGACAGCAGCAGGTGGTCGATGCGGATGCCGTGATCCTTCTGCCAGGCCCCGCCCTGGTAGTCCCAGAACGAATATTTATGCGGGGTTGAGACCTTGGCCCGAAAGGCATCCGTATAGCCGAGCCAGAGGATCTCGCGGAACGCCGCGCGGGTTTCCGGCTTGATCAGCGCGTCGCCCTGCCAGGCGACAGGATCGTGCACGTCGTCGTCGCTCGGAATGACGTTGTAGTCGCCGCCCAGCACCACCGGCCGTTCGTCGGCGAGAAGGTCGGCCGCCCGATCCTTCAGCCGAGCCATCCACCTCAACTTGTAGGGGTACTTATCGCTGTCCGTCGGGTTGCCGTTCGGCAGGTAGATTGTCGCAACCCGCACCCCGTCCACGGTCGCTTCCAAGTAGCGAGCCTGCTCGTCGCCGTCGTCGCCCGGCAAGCCGGCGGAGACGTCCTCCAGGCCGCGGCGGGAGAGAATCGCAACGCCGTTGTAGCTCTTCTGCCCGTGGACCGCGCAGTCGTAGCCGAGCTCCTCGATCTCCAGACGGGGGAAACCGTCATCGACGGTCTTGATCTCCTGCAGAAGAACGACGTCCGGCTCGGCGGTCTTCAGCCAATCCAGCACGTTCGGCAGCCGCGCCTTGATCGAGTTGACGTTCCAGGTGGCGATCTTCATCGGCTCGGCCCTCTTGTTCGCAGGACGGCAAGGTCAGCGCAAACCTTGCGACGCCGCAAGCCCGGATGACGGTCGCAACGCGGGGAGAGAGATGCCGGGAAGAGGACGGAGACCGGCTCAGCCGATGGCGAAGCTGGTACCGCAGCCGCAGGACGCGGTGGCGTTCGGGTTCTCGACGGCGAAATAGGCGCCGATCAGCTCGTCCTTATAGTCGAGCTGCGCGCCGGCCAGGAGATCCAGCGATACATCGTCCACCAGAACCTCGACACCGTCACGTTCGAACACGTGGTCGTCGTCGTTCACCGTGCGATCGAAGTCGAAGACATACTGAAAGCCGGAGCATCCCCCACCAAGCACCGACACCCGCATTTTCAGCGCGGCGCCGTCGCCCTCCTGGGTCTTGAGAAAGGCGATCCGCTTCGCGGCGCTCTCGGTGATGCCGAATACGCGTTCCTGGACTGCACCGTCGGGCATGTCTGCGTTCCTTAAAGGTGTTACTCTCAAGATAAGCCCGGAAGGCGCAGGCTTCAACGGGGGCGGTATGGAGAGCAGGGAAACGGGCGTGAGGAACGTTGCCGGATCGGGCCCGTACGATACGGAGATCCGGCACTTCCTGACGCAGGGGCAGGACGGCCCTCCCGGTCCCTGGCAGGAACTGGCCGACCTCTGGTTCTCCTCGGGCGGGGCGGGCGGCATGGTCGGCACGATGCCCGACTACCGATCTTTCGACATCCTCGATCTCCGGCCGGCTCTGTGGCCCCATATCTGCCTGACGAAGCTGATCGGAAACCCTCGGCGGGAATTCCATGTCGCGATGATCGGGAGCGCCATCGAGGCGCATAACGGCTTCTTCGGGAACAACAGGCCGATGCGAGAGCTTCCCCTGAAGAACCGCAACGTCATGCGCCGGGAGTTCTGTTGGACGCTGCGCCACGGCGGCCCGGTCTTCTCCGAAGGCCCCTATATCGGGGCGGTCGACTACATCCGCCGGGTCCGCCGGCTCATAACGCCGTACCGCATCTCCGAACGGGAATTCGCCTTCGTCTTCTACGCCGCGTTCGACCCCTATCCGGACAAAAGAAAGTATTTGTAGCGTTTTGCGCCGGGTTCGGATAAGCCGGCCTGCAACTGGAGCCAAGGACCGGTCCGACTGCTGAGCAAAGCGGCCGAAGAAAACGGATGATGACCGACTATTCGATCGTCTACGCCCCGGAAGGCGACATAGCGACGGTGCACTTCCGGCAGAAGTTCGTGGCCGACACGATCCTACCCGCGATCCTGGATCTGAAGGGATATCCCCGGCACAGCGAAACCGTCGGCGTGCTCTGGGACCTCCGCGAGGCCGACCTCAGCCACCTCACCGCCGCGAGTCTGCGCGACATTTTTCAGTCGAAGAACGCGGTGGAGCCGAACAAGCCGCTGCGCATCGCCTGCCTCGTCTCCAGGGAGATCGACACGCATATCCTGCGCTTGTGGGCCGAAGGGTTCGACGACGACGTGCCCAGCGCGCGCCGCTGGTTCCTCGACCACGAGGAGGCGATGGACTGGTTGCGCGAGGCGCGCGCCGCCACCGGGTGAGGCCGGCGCTTTCGATGAGACCCTATCTCTAGAGCGCGATCGGTTCAGATAGAATCGATCTGAACCGTGAATCGCCCTCTAACTCATTAACGATAGAGCAAATTCACACGACCGGATGTTTCCATCTGATCGTGATTTGCTCTAGGCCGCGCCCGCTTCGCGAGACGCTGCCGGGGATTCCGCGGAGGAATGCTCCGCAGACCCGTCCGCCGGCCGGCTTTGGCCCCGGGACCGGACAGCTTCCGCGATCGCCGACCGCAGTTCGTCCTGCACGACCGGTTTGGAAATGCAGGTGTCCATCCCCGCGGCCAGATACCCCTTCACCTGATCCTCGAAGGCGTTCGCGGTCAGGCCGACGATCGGGATCGCGCTCCACGGCTCCGCGCTCCGGCGGATGGTCTCGGTCGCTTCTACCCCGTCCATGACCGGCATGTTGACGTCCATGAGCACCACGTCGACACCGCCGTTCGCGAGCTGCTCCAGGCATTCCGCCCCATTCGCCGCCTCCACGATGGAGTGACCGTCGAACTTCAGGAACTCCGCCACGATCATCCGGTTGATGTTGACGTCGTCGGTCACGAGGATGCGGCACGGCGCTATCTGGTGATCGCCCGTCGACACCGCCCCGGGCGCCGTCTCGTCTTCGGCGGGTGCCGCCGGAAGATCGACATGGAAGAAGAAATGGGCGCCGCCGCCTTTCCTTGGGAGAATCCCGATGCGGCCTCCCATCAGCGCGATCAGACGGTTCGAAATCGTCAGGCCGAGTCCGGTCCCGACCTTGCCGGCCACACTCCGGGCGCCGACCTGGGCGAATTCGTCGAAGATCTCCGCCTGCTTCTCCGGCGGGATGCCCGGGCCCGTATCGATCACATCCACCCGGAAGCGGCACAGCCCCTCCGGGGTTTCCTCGACGTTGTAGAGGATCGAGACCGCGCCGATATCGGTGAATTTCACCGCGTTGCCGACCAGGTTGAAGAGCACCTGCGAGAGCCGCTGAGCGTCGCCCATGAGGGGCGGCGTGGGGCGCTTGGGCGCCATAAGGTCGAGCTGAAGCCCTTTGTCCGCCGCCTGGACGGCGAAGACGGAACTGGCGGTCTCCAGGAGGGCAGCGGGGGAGAACGCTTCCTCCGACAGCTCCATCTTTCCGGCCTCGATCTTCGAGAAATCGAGGATCTGGTTCACCAGGTCGAGCAGATGCACACCGGCTTTCCGGGCCGTGTCGAGTTCGCGCTTGATCTGAGCGGGGTCGTCGCGTCGATGGGCGAGGTCGATCAAGCCGAGAAGCCCCGTAAGGGGCGTGCGCAATTCATGACTGACGGAGGCGACGAACTGGGATTTCACCCGGCTGAGGTCCTCCGCCCGCTGCCGCGCGCTGTCCTCCGCCTCGATTCTCCGGTTGAGCTGCTGGCGCATGGAGTCGAGCGCCGACAGGATCCAGCCGATCTCGTCCTTCCGCTCGGACTTGATCGGCTCCGACAGCCGCCCGTCCTCGATCTGCTGGATGGAGTCCGTCACCTCGTCCAGCGCGCGCGCGGCGAAGCGGCGCAGAACCACCTGGTGAACGATCCCCAGCAGAAGAAGAACGATCAGGACGACGGAATTGGCGGCGACGATGATCCTGAAGGTCGTTTCCTGGCTGTCGTGAACCCGCACCTCCAGCGCCGCCATGCGGGAGACGAGGGCGGCTTTGTTGGTGCGAACCTGCGAGGCGAGAATTGACCGGGCGAGGGGGTCTTCCACCGCACCGACGCGGGAAATGCGGCTGAAGGCGCGGTCCATGGCCTGCAGGCGGGTCTGGAACTCCTGAATGCCGCCGGCTGAGACGGTCGGCAGTCCCTGCAGCAGGTCGATCTGCTTCGAAAGCGAAGTGTAGAGCACCTGCCATTGACGGTAAGGCCTTTCCCCGCCGTCGATCAGGATTTCGGTGGCCAGAGTCTCCGCATCGCGGATGTCGCGGTCGATCGTGCGCACAAGGTTCAGCCGGTCGCGGTCCCGCGCGGTCAGGTAGATCGAGCCGGCGCTGAGCCCGGCGAGGACGAACGCGGTTGCCGGGATGGTCAGGCTGAAACCCAGGATCTTTGTGCGGAGGTTCATCGCCCCCTACCGGATGATCTGGACGGCGTTGGGCGCGACATCGGCCAGGGGTTCGGTTTTGATACGGTCGAGCACATTGAGCTCGGCTCCCCCGTCCAGCCCGGAGGAGCGGCGCCATGTCGACTGCAGCTCCATGAGGAACAGAAGGTCCTGTGGAAGGCTCACGGTGAGACTGTGCAATGCCCAGATCGCCGACGCGTCCGCAGCCTCCAGGCCAAAGCGTGCGGCAAAAGCCTGCTGCGCCACCTCCGGCTGGTTTATCGAGACGCGCTCGGCCGCGATCAGGGCGCTCAACACGGCTCGCAGTTCCTCAGGCTTGCTCTCGGCGAGGCCGCATTTCCCCTGCAGGGTGAAATAGTAATGCTGGTCGCTCTGATCTGGGTATTCGATCACTCCGGCGGTGACCCCTTTCTGGATCTTCGTTGCGTGCGGCTCCCAGACGATCGCTGCATCGATCGTTCCGGCCACCATGCCCTCGATCAACTCGGCCGGCTTCAGGTTGACCAGGGTGACGTCGTCCTCGTCCACGCCTGCCAACGTCAGATACTGCCACAGGAAAAATCTGGCGGCCGCGCCGAAGGTCACTCCGATCCGCTTGCCGCGAAGCGCCGCCGCGCCGTCACCGACCCGATCGGCCCGCGAGAGCAGGCGAACCGTTCGCGATGCGGAGATCGTCGCGTAGATGCAGAGCCCGGGATCCTCGATCGCGCGGCTGATGAACGCGAACTCCGAACTGGTCCCGAGGTCGATTTCCCCGCTCTGCACCTGGTTCAGAGCCGCCACGCCAGAGGATGTCGTGCTCACCTCGACGTCGACGCCATTCTCCTCGAACAGCCCAAGATCCTGGGCGACCCAGACGAGGATGCCGGTGGCGGATGCCGAGATGCGAAAGGGCTCTGCGGTGGCGGGCCGGGCGATGACCGATCCGGCCGCGAGAGCGGCACAAAACAGAAGCCCCACGAACAGCGTGTGGAATCGGCGGCGGTCCCGAGATCGTCGGGTCGTTCCAGGCTTGCCGAACATGTCCCTGCCTCCTGTTGCGCGGATATCAGGGAATTAATCTAAAATTCTTAACAAACAGTGGATGCTGCCGGATTGGAGGCCGAGACATCAGCGCCCACCAGAGAAACGAAACATGCCTATACTGTAGGCTGCCCGTCGAGACAGAAAAATACCTGTCTCTGAGTGTCCGGTACCGCGCCCTCGGTCCAGGGCATGCTTGGACCAGCGGCATCTACCGCGTGGCGGACGGGGTGGGATTCGAACCCACGAGAGGCTTGCACCCCTGGCGGTTTTCAAGACCGCTGCCTTCAACCACTCGGCCACCCGTCCTCGTCGCGGCGACCCGCCAAGGCCCCGCGCACCGGCCATCGATACAAGCGCGGACGCCGGACCGCAAGGATGTCCCAACCGGCCGGGCGGTTCCGGCAGGTCGGTTCCGGCAGGGCGGCGCCCTACCGCGCGTTTGCGGGCCGAGCCATGGCGGACTGGACCGTGGACGGGACGATCCGCGCCGGCAGGCGGCACCGGCATGACTTGAAGCGGGGCGCCAGCCGTGGCACACGGCTTGTCGGGGATGGGCACGGATCGATCGGCCAGGGAGTTGGCGGTGACGGAAACGACTGAACGTGCGCCCTTCGATGCGCGGTTTGCGGCTATTGCGCTGATCGCGCTCGGCATGCTGCTGACGGGGCTCTCGGCCCCGGCCCGCGCCAGCGACCAGGCGTTCTCAGCCTGGCTCGACGGCGTTCGCGAGGAGGCGGCCGCGCGCGGCGTCTCCGAGGACATCCTCGACCGGGCCCTGAGCGGGGTGAAACCGATCCCGCGGGTGATTGAGCTCGATCGCAGCCAGCCCGAATTCAAGCTGAAGGTCGACGAGTACCTGAGCCGCGTGGTTACCCAGGGCCGGATCCGCTACGGCCGCCAGCTGCTGGAGCGGCATGCCGGCATCCTCGACGAGGTGTCCCGGCAGTACGGCGTTCAGAAACGGTTCATCGTCGCGCTCTGGGGCATCGAGACGGATTTCGGCCGGATCACCGGCGGGTTCCCGGTGATCGACAGCCTTGCGACCCTGGCCCATGACGGGCGCCGCAGCGCGTTCTTCCGCAAGGAGCTGATGCTGGCCCTGGAGATCCTCGAGCAGGGCCATATCGCACCCGCGGCCATGCAAGGATCCTGGGCCGGCGCCATGGGACAGAGCCAGTTCATGCCCTCCAGCTTCCACAACTTCGCGGTCGACCACGACGGCGACGGCGACAAGGACATCTGGGGCAGCCTGCCGGACGTCTTCGGCTCCATCGCCAACTACCTGTCCGGCTCGGGATGGCGCGACGACCTCACCTGGGGGCGGGAGGTTTCGATTCCCGCCGGGTTCGACCGCAGCCTGATCGAGAACGAGACGCGCAAGTCGCTTCCGGACTGGCAGGAAGCGGGTGTCCGTCGGCTCTCGGGCGACGCCCTGCCGACCCGGGCGGTCGAGGGCCGGATCGTCGAGGTTACCCAGCGCGATGGCTCGGCCCGCCACTTCATGGCCTACGACAATTTCGAGACGATCCTGAAATGGAACCGCTCGACCTATTTCGCGATCGCGGTCGGTACGCTTGCCGATGCCCTTGGGGCACGGTAGGTTCAGGATCTAGCGGTGGAAAGCAGCGGGACCACCACATCATGAGACTTTCAGAGATCTTTCGTCGGCCGGCATGCTGGGGCGCGATGGCCGTCCTGGGGACGGGCCTTCTGCTCACGGGCTGCGCGGAGACGACGCTCCTCGTCCACACGGCAAAGACCGCCAAGAGCCAGACCGCGACACCGTCGCGCGGCAACTACAAGGTCGGCTCGGCCTATCAGATCAAGGGCGTGTGGTACTACCCCAAGGAGGAGTGGAACTACGTCGAGACCGGCATCGCCTCCTGGTACGGCCCTGGCTTCCACGGCAAGCAGACAGCCAATGGCGAGGTGTTCGACGAGAACGACCTGACCGCGGCCCACCGGACCCTGCAGATGCCGAGCATCGTCCGCGTGACCAACCTGGACAACGGCCGCTCCATCGTCGTCCGCATCAACGACCGCGGACCGTTCGCCCACGGCCGGATCATCGACATGTCGCGCCGCGGCGCCCAGCTCCTGGGCTTCATGCGCAAGGGGACCGCCAAGGTGCGCGTCGAGCTGCTGGAGGAGGAGAGCCGGCAGGAGCGGGCCGATGCGCTCGGCGAGCGGTACGCGCCTCCGCCCGACCCGACGCTGCCCGCCGCGCCGCCGCCGAGCGCGGCACCGTCGGGAAGCGTCCAGGTCGCCGTCCTCAACGCACCGTCCGGCGCCCGAACGGTTCCGTCCGCCGATACGGGGTCTCCGGTGGCGATCGACGCGCCCGAACCCCGCACGCCGGTCACCAGCGCCGCCAACGCCACTCCGCCAAGCCGGGCCACGAGCGCGGACGCGGCGACGGTGCGCCCGCTGGTAAGCAGAACAGCGCCGGAGCCGACACAGATCTTCATCCAGGCGGGCTCCTTCGAGGATCCGGACAACGCCCACCGGCTGACCGGCCGGCTCGGCGCCTATTTCAACGGCGCCCATGTCCAACCGGCCGAGGTGTCCGGCAAGACCTTCTACCGGGTCCGGATCGGGCCGATCTCGGATGTCGACAACGCCGACAGCCTGCTTGAGCGGGTCATCGTCGCCGGGTATCCGGGCTCGCGCATCGTCGTCGATTGAGGACCGGGCGCCGCGCCGCAGTTCCGTCCCATTCGCCGGCCATCCTGCCGAACCGTCGTTCCTGAACCCCAAAACCACCGAAGCGGACCGTCCACGATGAGACAGAGCTTCCTCGCCCGTATCGCCCCGCTTGCGCCCGTCCTGATCCTGGCCGCCGCCCTGGTTGCTGCCCTGGTCGCACCGCCGGCCGCCGAGGCGGCGAGGATCGAGACCAACGCGCGGGAGGCGATCCTCATCGACTACGACACCGGGCAGGTCCTGTTCGAGAAGGACGCTGAGAAGCCGATGCCGCCGGCGTCCATGACCAAGATCATGACGGTATTCCTGGCCTTCGAGCGTCTCGCCGACGGCAGGCTCCGCATGGAGGACGAGATCCCGATTTCGGAGAAGGCCTGGCGCAAGGGCGGCTCCAAGATGTTCGTCGAGGTCGGAACCCGGGTGTCGGTCGAGGACATCCTGCACGGCATCATCGTTCAGTCCGGAAACGACGCCGCCATCGCCCTTGCCGAGGCGATCTCCGGCACCGAAGAGGCCTTCGCCGAGCTGATGACGGAGAAGGCGGCGGAAATCGGGATGAAGGACGCCACGTTCCGCAACGCCACCGGCTGGCCCGATCCGGAACACCGCATGACCGCCGAGGGGCTTTCGGTCCTGGCGCGGGAGATGATCCGGCGCTTCCCCGAGTACTACAGGATCTATGCAGAGACGACCTTCACCTATAACGGTATCAAGCAGGGCAACCGGAACCCGCTGCTCTACAAGGGCATGGGCGCCGACGGTCTGAAGACCGGCCACACCGAGAACGCGGGCTACGGCCTGACCGCCAGCGCCCAACGCGGCGATCGCCGGCTGATCCTCGTGGTGAACGGCCTCGGCAGCGTCCGCGAACGGTCCAGCGAGAGCGAGCGGCTTCTGGAATGGGGCTTCCGCGAGTTCGACAACTACACCCTGCTGGAGCGCGGCGAGATGGTCGAGGAGGCGACGGTCTGGCTCGGCGCCGAGGAGACGGTGCCGCTGGTCACCGAAGAGGAGCTCGTCCTGACCATGCCACGCGCCGCCCGCAAAGAGATGCGGGTCACCGTCGAGTACGAGGGACCGATCCCGGCCCCCATCGTCAAGGGACAGGTTCTGGCCCGCCTGCGGGTCGCGGCCCCCGGGATGGAGGACAGGGTGCTGGCCCTGCGCGCCGGCGAGGACGTGGCCAAGCTCGGCCCGGTCGGCCGCATCACCTCTGCGATCGGACACCTGATCTGGGGGCCGAGCTCCGGTGAGTGAGGCCCCGCCTTCGGCTCCCGCCGCCACGCGCGGCCGCTTCATCACCCTGGAGGGAGGCGAGGGGGCCGGCAAGTCCACCCAGGCGGCCGCCCTCTGCGCCTGGTGCGAGCGGCGCGGGATAAAGACCCTGCGGACCCGTGAGCCCGGCGGCGCCCCCGGCGCGGAAGAGATCCGCAAGCTGCTGGTCACCGGCGAGCCCGGAAAGTGGGACGCGGTGACCGAGGCGCTGCTGATGAATGCCGCCCGCCGGGACCATGTGGTCCGCACGATCCGGCCCGCCCTCGCGCGCGGCGAGTGGGTGATCAGCGACCGCTTCTCCGACTCCACGCTGGTCTATCAGGGTGCCGCCGGCGGCGTGGCGACCGAGACCCTGGAGGCGCTGATCGCGGTCGCCGTCGAGGACACCCGGCCCGATCTCACCCTTGTGCTCGACATCGACCCCACGGCCGGCCTCAAGCGAGCCGGGGACCGCGCCGGCTCTGAGACCCGTTTCGAGAGCAAGGGGGCGGCGTTCCACGCCCGCGTGGCGGAAGGGTTCCGGGTGCTTGCCAAACGGGCGCCATCACGCTGCGTCCTCATCGATGCCCGACTCCCGGTCGAGGACGTCACCCGCAACATCCTCGCGGCCGTGTCCGACCGCCTGTCCCTGGTCTAGACTGCCGGCCATGAGCGACGATCCGAACAGCGATGCGGTGGACGGCCTCCGGACACCGGCCGCGACGTCCGAGCTGCTGGGCCACGGCGAGGCGGAGCAGCGGCTTCTCGATGCCTGGATGTCCGGCCGCATGCCGCATGCCTGGCTGTTCGCCGGGCCGCCCGGCATCGGCAAGGCGACATTGGCCTTCCGCCTCGCCAGGTTCGTCCTGTCGGGCGGCGGCGCGGCCTCGGGCGGCTTGTTCGGCGAGGCCCTGCCGCCCGTCAGCCTGGCGGTGCCGGAGGACGATCCGGTAGCGCGGCTGGTGGCGGCGGAAGCCCATCCGGATCTGAAGATCCTGCGGCGCCAACCGAACGAGCGCGGCGTCATGAGCAACGTGATCAGGGTCAACGATGTCCGCGCCTTCGAGAACTCGCTGCACCTGAAGACGAGCGCCGGCGGCTGGCGGGTCGCGATCGTGGACGAGGCGGAGCGGATGAACCCGAACGCCGAAAACGCGCTTCTGAAAATACTTGAAGAACCGCCTTCCAAGACACTGATAATTATTGTTTCCAATGCGCTCAACGCGATGCTACCGACGACCCGGTCGCGGTGCCGCCGCCTGATGCTGGCGCCGCTGCCGGACGACGCGGTGGGCGCCCTGGTCATGCGGGCGCATCCGGAGATCCTGCCGGCCGATCTCGACCTGATCCTCCGGCTGGCGGAGGGCAGTCCGGGCCGGGCCCTGGAATTCGTCGCCGCCGGCGGCGCGGACCTGTACCGCAATGTCGCCAAGGTCCTGGGCGAGCTGCCGGACGTGAACGTGGAGAACCTGCACGCGCTGGCCGGGAGCTGGGGCGGGCGGAAACCGAAGGAAGGAGAGGTCGACCCGTTCCGCACCGGGACCGACCTGATGCTGCGCTGGATCGACCGCGCCATCCGCGCCGCCAACGATGCGCCCGGCCTGAGGGAGATCGTCCCGGCGGATCTCGAGGCGGGGCGCGCCTTCGTCGCCCGAACCGGCGTCGAGGCGGCGTTCCGGCGGCGCGAGGCGGTGCAGCGCCTGATCCACCTGGAAGACCGGCTGAATCTGGAGCGCAAGCAGGTCCTCATCGACGCGGTGCATACCCTGGCCTTCGGCGAGGGGCTGGATCGACGGCGCGCATGAGGCCCGGCTTGATCGCGGGTCCGCCTCGGGTTAGGCACTGCCAACGCCGACCGGCGCAGCCCTTACCCCGATCGATCGTGCAGCCATGACCGCAACTTCGCCCATCCTGGTCGACAGCCACTGCCATCTGGACTTCGACGACTTCGCTCCGGAACTGGACGAGGTCGTCGCCCGGGCGGAGCGGGCCGGCGTGGCGCGCATGGTCACGATCTGCACCCGGATCCGCCGGTTCGACCGGATCCGCGCCGTCGCCGACCGGTTCCCGTCAGTCTACTGCTCGGTCGGGACCCACCCGCACCAGGCGGGCGAGGAGCGGGGCATCCCGACGGACGAGATCGTCGCCCTGGCCAACAGCTACGACAAGGTCGTGGCGATCGGCGAATGCGGGCTCGACTATTTCTACGACAACAGCCCCCGCGACGCGCAGGAGGAGGGGTTCCGCGCCCATATCGCCGCCGCCCGGGCGACCGGCCTGCCGCTGGTGGTGCATACCCGCGACGCCGATGCGGATACCGCGGCCATCCTGGAGGAGGAATACGCGAAAGGGCCCTTCACCGGCGTCCTGCACTGCTTCTCCGCCGGCCGCGACCTCGCCATGCGGGCGATCGATATCGGTTTCTACGTGTCTCTCTCCGGCATCGTGACGTTCAATAAGAGCCAGGACCTGCGCGACATCGTCGCCGACCTGCCGGCCGACCGGCTGCTGGTGGAGACCGACGCCCCGTTCCTGGCGCCGCCACCCCATCGCGGCAAGCGCAACGAGCCGTCCTATGTGGTCCACACCCACCGCGTGGTGGCGGAGACCAAGGGGCTGGACGAGGCCGAGAGCGCACGGATCACCACGGAGAATTTCCTGCGCCTGTTCAACCGGGTCCCGGCGCCCGACGGGTTCGAGGCGGCAGCTTGAGCGTGGCGGCATGAAGGTCACCATGCTCGGCTGCGGGGCCTCGGTCGGCGTACCGAGCCTGAGCGGCGGCTGGGGCCGCTGCGACCCGAAGGAGCCGAAGAACCGCCGCCGCCGGTGCTCGGTCCTGGTCGAACGGGACGGCCGGCGGATCCTGGTTGACGCGTCGCCCGACCTGCGCGAGCAGCTCATAGACGCGCGCGTGGACAGCATCGACGCCCTGATGTTCACCCATATGCACGCCGACCACACCCACGGCATCGACGATCTGCGCCCGCTCTACTGGACCACCCGGGAGCGCATCGCGACCTATGCGGATGCGGTGACCTGGAACGATCTGATGGCGCGGTTCGGCTATATGATGGAGCCGGCGCCAACATCGCCGCCCCATTTCGTCCCGCCGCTGCAACGCCACGACATCGACGAGGGTGTCTACGAGATCGCCGGCATGTCGGTCGAAGTGATGCGCCAGGATCACGGCGTGTCCGGCGAGAGCCTGGGCTTCGTCTTCGACGGCCGCTTCGCCTATTCGACCGACGTGGCGGTCCTCAGCGAGCCGCAGCTCGACCGGCTGGCGTCCCTCGGCCTCGATCTGTGGATCGTCGACTGCCTGCGCGAGGAGGAGAGCGGCGCCCATGCGTCCCTGGCCCAGGCGCTGGAGTGGATCGCCCGCGTGGCGCCGAAACGGGCCTATCTCACCCATATGAACGGCCGGCTCGACTACGCGACCACGCTGGCCAAGTGCCCGCCGGGGGTCGAGCCGGGCTATGACGGGCTGGTGGTGGCGCTTTATCCCGTCCCACCGTCATCCTGACGCCAGTCGGGACCAAGCCTCCAACGCCGGTGCGGGGTCCCGGCCGACCTCCGGACCGAGCCCGGAGTTCGCCGGGATGACGGGCATGTTCATCACCTTTGCGACCGTCATCCCGGACATCTATGAGACCGTCATCCCGGACGGCCCCGGACTTGATCCGGGGGCGGGTCGAGACCCAGTCATCGACCCTGGCGGCCAGATCCCCGGTCAGGTCCGGGATGGCCGGGGGCGGGATGGCCGGGGCGGGATGGCCGGGGAGGGATGGCCAGGGGAGGAATGGCCGCCTGCCCGCTACGTCCAGACCTCTTCCGGCACCGCGTCGTCCGCCAGCATGGCCGGCCGCCCAGGTCGGTCCCTCGGCTGGTGCCCCGCCCGGTATCCTGATCGGCGCCGCAGCATGGTGCGGAACCCGTCGCGGACCCGCTCCATGTCCAGCACCAGGTCGTGCCGCGCCGATACCGCCTCGCAGCGGTCCAGCAACTCGTCGAAAGCGGCGGCGCATCGTGCCGGAAGGCGGATGTGCGGGCTCGCCAGGATCAGCCAGCGGGGCTCCTTCTCGGCGCGGAACGGGTCCGTGCGGGGCTGCACCCGCTGGGTCACATAGAACTCCAGGCAGCCCTGGAAGTAGCCGCGGACCTCGAAGAGGATCGAGCCGGCGCCGTCGGGGCTTTTCGGGATCAGTGGATCGTCCCGGGCCAGCTCCTCCATCTCGGCCTCGAGCACCGCGAGGTCGATCAGCATCTCCTCGAGGAACAGCTCCAGAACGTCCGCCTCGGTCGTGTCGGAGCCGAAGCCATGGACGAAGGCCGCGAGGTGAGGGGGGATGACCGTGTAGTAGTCCTCGCGGGTCGAGGATTTGTGGCTCCGGCAGCCCGCGCCCGCGTGCCAGGTCAGAATGCGGCCCGGTTTCTTAAGCGCGCGTTCGAGTGCTACCCTGGTCATTGTAGGAATCGTATCGCGAAAACGGAGCGGCGTCCCGCCATGATTGATCCCAAGCTGCTGGGCGACCTCGCCAAGGACCACCAGAAGAACGTAATGACCCGGGACGAGGCCCGCGCCTTCCTGAAGGACCTGATGGCGGTCTGCCGGCAGCATCGGGTGTTCCTGCGCACCGCTGACCAGACAATCCGCTTCTCCAAGGTCTTCGCCGACAGCGACCAGCGCACCGTGCTCCGGGCGATGGTCGACAAGGAGGGACGCTGCGCGGCGGCGCAGATCGACTACAAGAGCCCGACGCCCTCTGAATAGTGCGCCGAAAAACCCGGAATAATGATATGGCTGTTCACTGACTTAACCGGGGAGTCGCCATGACGGCCAATCAAGACCTGCCTGCCATCGCCATCATCGGTGCCGGTCCGTCCGGCCTAGCGGCCACCCGCTGGCTCAAGGCCAAGGGCCTCGATCCGGTGGTCCTGGAGGCGGGCGACGATCTCGGCGGCCAGTGGAACCCGCACGGCCCCCATACCGCCACTTGGCCCGGCATGCGCACCAACACCAGCCGGGTGATGACCGCCTTCTCCGACCTGGATCATCCCGAGGGCACGCCGGTCTATCCGACCCGCGAGCAGATGCATGCCTATCTGCTGGCCTATGCCGACAGGTTCGGGCTGCGCAACAGCATCCGCTTCGGCTGCCGGGTTGAGCGGCTGCGCCGGGAAGAGGGCGGCGGCTGGCGCCTGGACTGGTCGACGGCGCAGGGACGCGAGAGCGCCCGGTTCGACCGGGTGATCGTCGCCACCGGCCGCCAGATAGAGGCCGCGGTGCCGGAGCTCGCGGGTCTAGACGGGTTCACCGGGAAGCTGGGGGCGCGGCACACGAGCGCGTATCGCGGGCCGGCGGAGTGGCAGGGCGCGTCGTTGCTGGTCGCCGGCTGCTCGATCAGCGCTCTGGAGATCGCCGCCGAGCTGGCGCACCACGCGGCCTCGGTCACCGTCGTCTACCGGCGCCAGCGCTATGTGCTGCCCAAACAGATCGTCGGCGTGCCGACCGACCACGTGATGTTCACCAGGGCGGCCGCCCTGATGGGCGAGAAACTGCCGCCGGAGGCGTTGGCCGAGGGATTGAAGGCCCAGGTGCTGAAGGTCGCCGGCAATCCGGCCGACTGGGGCGCGCAGGTGCCGCACGACAACATCTTCGCCGCCGGCATCACCCAGTCCCAGGGATTCCTGCCGGCCGTCTCGGAGGGCCGGATCGCCACGAAACCCTGGATCGAGCGGATCCAGGGCGACACGGCCCATTTCGCCGACGGCAGTGCGGCCCGTGTCGACGGCATCCTGTTCGGCACGGGATACAGCCTGTCGTTGCCGTTCCTGGCGCCGGAGATCGCCGAGACCCTGCAGCTCGATCCCGTCGGCATGGACCTGTTCGCCCAGACATTCCATCCGGATCTGCCGGGACTGGCCTTCGTCGGCCTGTACGAGCTGATCGGCCCGTATCTCCCGGTGTTGGAGCTGCAGGCCCGCTGGGTGGCCGAGAGCCTGGCGCAACCGCAGACGATGGCGCCCGCCGCGCAGATGGCAGAAGCGATCGCCACTACGCCGCCGGAGTTCAAACGCCCGCCGGCCGTGCCGATGCATATGCTGGCGGTGATGTTCGCCCGGCTGCTGGGTGCTGAGCCGGCGCTAGGCGATTGGCCGCATCTGGAACGGGCACTGGCCGTCGGTCCGCTGTCGCCGGCCTCGTTCCGGCTGAGCGGACCCGACGCCCAAGTCGACGCGCTCGACCGGACCGCAACCGCTGCGGCCGCCTTCGGCCATATCGTCAGCCCGGATTGGACGCCGGAAGAGCAGGGGCTGCGCGCGCTGCTCATGGGATAAATGCGGCGCTCTACTGCCTATCGTGAGGAACGCCGTGTCTCCTCCTGGGACTCTAGGAACGGGCGATACAAGGGAAGGGCGATGTAAGGGAAGCGGCGGGCATTGGCCGAGACGAACGCCTACGCCCGCACCAACACCCCGTACCAGCCGAGCCCGGCATAGGTCTCGTAGCCGGGCGTCCGGTGGAAGCCGACGGTCGCCCCGTCCGAGGTCTGATAGGTTCCGGAGTCCCGGCCGTCGGTGTGCAGATCGAAGCGCGTCCCGGTTCCGGCACCGTGGCCCGCGTCCGCGATGATGTTGTTCTTCGCGTCGACCAGCATGACACGGGTGTTGGTCTTCTCGGCGTCGGACAGCCGCACGCCTTGAACGATCGCATCGGCCTGCGGGCCCCAGTCGAAATGGATCCCGAGCACGCCGATAGGGCGACCGTCCGCCTTGGCATCCTCGCGGATTGCCGCGGCATAGGTGGCGACAGGCTGGTTGCCGAGATGGGAGCTGACGGCGATGTCGGCCACCGCGTAGTCGTCGCCCGTGGCGGTCTGCATGGCCTCGCGGAACCAGGGTTCCTGGGAGACGTCGGCACCGGCCACGCTGTAGCTGCCCGGCCGGCCGTTGGCGATCACCCGACCCTGGGCGTCGCAGATCCAGAGGTCGAGATAAACGGTATAGGCCGACAGAATCACGCCGAGACGATCGGACGCGTGACGGATCACGTCGTCTCCGGGGGTCTGGAGGCAGTCGACCACAGCGCTGTCGGTCGCCCACCAGCGGACGTCGCAAGTCCGCTCGAACAGGTTCCGGTCGATCAGCTCGATGGCGTTCAGGGCGAGATCGACCAGCCGCTGGCCGGTGAGGTGATCGACCACCTGGCGGCCGATCGTCTCCAGCAGCGCCGTCTTCTCGGACAGCTCCTTCACCAGAACGTCGGCGATCTCCGCGACCTCGGCCGAAACGCCTTTGACCTCGCCGGCGACCACGGCGAAGCCGCGGCCAAGCTCGCCGACGCGCGCGCTCTCGATCAGCGCGTTCAGCGCCAGGATCCGGGTGCGGCCGGTGATCGACTGGATATCGGCGATTTTCTCTCGGCTGATACGCGCGACTTCCTCGCTGAGCCGCACGATCTGCTCGGGATCGTTCGCCGTGGCGTCGGTGGACCCGGGACTGATGGCGGCCGACGCGTGGGCAGTGGTTTGGGTGGCAGCCGCCTTGGGTGTCTGTTTCGACTCCGAATTCATGGGATCCTCGGCACTCGGTGGTCAGATATACGGTTCTCATCGAGGCGCCGACACCGGTGCCGCCATGAGAGCCGTCTTCAACCATCAGACCCGGATCGCCCGATCCAATTACCGCAAGACTACCACATGACAGCATTTGCATACGTGCGAATGTGTTGTCGGGTGGCTGATTGCTTGGTGTCTCGGAGTATTCCAATATTTCCCATAATATACATTATGCGCGGATATTCCTCACTATTTTTGAGCGTTTACAGGCACTTGCCCGCCGGGTTCAATGCCCGGCCACACAGGAGCACAGTGCATGATTGATCCGGCGTTTCTACATACACTTACGACACATCAACTTGATATCGCCATATCACGCATGGAGCGCGCGCTCGCCACCGCACGGGAAATCCAGGCGAGAAAACCCGCGACCGACACCCGGCCGCCTCGCCTGTCGCGCGATGTTCTCTCCCGCATGGTGGAGCAAAATCCGGAGTACCTGACCCGGCTTGGCGACACCCGAAGACGGCGCGCGCGAGACCGGCAGATCATCGCCCTCGCCGCCCTGCTCCCGACCCAATCGGCCGTTGCAGACGCCCTAAACGTCCACCCTTCGACGGTTTCACGTGTGTTGAAAAAGCAACAATCGGGCAAAAAATAAGCCGCACGGAGGCGCACCCCGTGCGGCTTTCCCGGCGGCCGTCAGCGCGGCCGATCCGACGATTGAGCGCGAAACACCTACCGGCGCAGCAACACCGCCAAGCCGATCACCGCCGCCGCCCCGCCGACGATCAACCACCACGGCACCCCGAGCGTCTGTGTCGGCAGTTGCGTGACGGTCCCGGATGCGGCCCCGCTTCCGAACGTCGCCCAGGGCTGACCGTTCGGCGCCGTCAGCCCGAGCCCGTTGGCCGCCACCTGCCAGCGAATGCGCTCATCCAGCGGCAACGTGCTCATTTCGCCACCTGCCAGACCAGGACGCCCAGCGCCGTCACCGCGATTGCCATGACCATGGGCGACATTCCCGGCTGGTACGCGGTGCCCGAGGGCGTCCAGGCAATCCCGCCCGGCGCCCCGTTCGACCGATCCGGGCGCGGCACCGGCAGCGGCACCGTGCCGAACGTCTCTGTCGGGCCGTCGCCCCGGAACACGCCGCCGAACATGTCGCCGCCGAACCCGCCATACCCGCCGAAGGCGTCATACGTTCCGGGGAACGTCGCCCATTCGAGCGTGTCGATATCAGGCTCCGCCATCGCCCTTTTCCCCCTGGACGGCCGCGAACGCCCCGAGCGCCGCGACAACGCCGCCGATCCACGACCCCGTGGTGGCGAACTGTTCCAGCCCCACCGCCACGGCCGCCACACCGGCAGACGTGGACGGCTCGCGCAGCCGCTTAAGAAGCCAATTCATCACGCACCTCCTCACTTTTCCGTTCCAGAACCTTCACCCGCTCCGTGAGCGAGCCCAGGCGGTAATAGGTGCCGAACTGCACCGCGAGTTGTGCTGCCATCAACGCGAACCCGCCCGCCAACAGGGTTTCGAGGGTCACTTGAAGGCCCTCCATGCGATGTATCCGCCCGCCCCGAGGCCGGCGCCGATAGCGGCGTATTTCAGGCCATCAGAGGCACCGCCCCCGGCCCGGTAGCCGAACAGCGCCGCTCCGGCGCCTATTCCGGCCGCGATCAGGATGAACGGCATCAGCGCGTGGCCTCCGCCCGATACTTCCGCAGGTAGTTCGATTGCGAATTGCCCGGCCCGGCGTTGTAGCTCTGTACGATCCACTCAATCGGATGCGGTCCCCCTGGATACCGGGCGAGATAGTCGAGATAGGCCGCGCCGTAGTAGAGCGACACCCACGGGTCCAGCATCGCGTCACGGGTCGGATTGACCCCATAGAAGCGATAGCCCATGTCCCGCGCCAGCCATTCGGCCGTGCTGGTCAGCACCTGCATCAACCCGGTTGAGTAGTCGGCCCGGCCGAGGTGGGGAATGAACTGCTCGTAGCGCAGCGCGGCCGGGTTGCCGCTGCTTTCGATCATGGCGATGTTCGCCACGACGTCCGCCGTGGTGTCGAACCCGTGTCGGGCGATCACCTGCGCTGCCATCTGCCGGATCCGCTCTTTGCTCAGGACGTCGCCCGCCGCAACGGCCGTACGGTGCATACCCGCGAACAGCGCCGCCAGCCCTAGAACCGACCCTACCGCAATCCATTCCGAACGGTTCACAGGAACCTCCCCACGATCCACGCATTGTTGCCGTTGACCTCGACCCCGACACCGGGCGGAATGTAGCCGTAGCCGTGGCCGCCCGTGGCGAACCGACCCGTTGTCGGAGAGCCCTCCACAAGCCGTTGACCGCCCGGCGTGAGCGTGATCCCGAAACCGCTCTCCACCGCATAGGCAAGCCATGTGATGATGAACCCGTTGGTGTTCTCGGCCGGTGTGATGTAAAGCGACGCGCTGACCGGCGCCGCACGGATCACGTCGCCCATTTCAACGGACGGCGCACCGCCGAAAATCCCGCTCATCACAGAACCTCTGTCGTAGCGTAGTAGAAGCCTTGCCCGGCGCCCACGTTCCGCATGAACAGACCGACCCCATCGGGGAAAACGACCCCCTCGAAAAAGCCGATGCCGCCGCCGTAATTGGTCACGGACGTGTCGATCTCGAAAATCACATCCCCTGCCAGGACCGATGCGCCCATGTGGACCTCCACCACGCCGCCGCCCGTTCCCCAGATCGACAGACCCCATAGTTTCGTGCGCCCGGCTGTATCGATGATCGTTCGCACGACACCGCCCGTGGACGACTGGAAGCTGTTCCCCGCCTGCAAGTTCATCGGCAGGGTGTAGCCAGCCGTTATACTGGTCACGACGCGAATTCCGTGCTGTTGACCGCGACGAGGACCGCGCCCGCGCCGGGGTTGTAGCCATAGACGGCCGCCGCCGTTTCGAGCACCAGCGTACCGTTCGGCAACAGCGGCGTTCCGCGCGCCGCGCCCGCCGACGCGGACCCGATACGCAGGGTCTCCGTGCTTGACAGATTGGTGATGATGATCTCGCGCCGCAGGGTGTCGGCGGCCGCGATAAGCGTGGTGGCGCCCGCCGCAAGCGACACGTCCGCCACGTCCTCCAGGCGACCTGGCACGTCCGCCCGCACGCCTCCGGCGAGCGTCACCCGGTTGTCGCGAAACTCACCGAAACCGTAGTACATGAGCACGGTATTGGTGGCGCCCGAACGGTCCCGCAGCCGAACCTTGTTGAACTGCACGCCGACCGGCAGGCGATAGCGCACACCGGCATCGAACGGCACCCATGACGACTGGTCGCCTATGGCGATATCGAACAGCGACGACGTGGCGGACGTGAACGTGAGAAAATCGCCCGTCACGTTGGCGACGACTTCACTGTCGGCCGGGATCACCCGAACAAGGGTTGACAGATACTCCGTGTCCATATCACCGCCCTTTCACATAGGCCCAGGCGACGATTGCGAGCCCGCCTAGGACCATCGCCGCGACCATCACCTGCCGGAAATTCCGCTCACTCTCTTCCAGGCTCGCCCGCTCATATCCGGCGAGCACGCTGCCCGCGAAACCGAACGCGCTTTCGTTCGCCTGGATCGAGGCATTTTCGATGGTCTCTTGACCGGCCAGCAGACCGGCAAGCGCCGCGTCTACAGCCTCGAAACTCTCGCCCGCGACCGATCCGGCCAAGTCAAAGCCATCGGCACTCACACCGCCCGCAAAATCGAAACTCTGCCGCGTGGTCTCACCCAGGACCGCAAGCGCCGCCTCCGTGGTCCGCCGCGCTTCGGCCGCAGCCGCCGCATTCGCCGCCAATGCCGCCGCCGTAGCACCGTTGTCCGTCGTCGTCGTCGTGTAGTTGATCGACGCCTGATCGGACAGGCTCGTGGACGTGTCAAGCGTCCCCTCACGGCCGATTGCAATGCCGTTATCCGCCGCCGCCACCCGGTAATCGTTGGTGATCGTGTTCGTGCTCGTGCTGGCACTAGAGCTTGACCGTGACCCGCCCATTACCCGCGATCCTTCCGCATAACCGTTTCCTGTCGGCGCCACCCCATCGCTTCCGCCTTGCGGATCAGCCCAGCGCGCCCGGTGTGAAACCGCACCCCCTGGAACCCGGCCGCGAACGCTTCCCGTTCCACCACCGGCAGGACCGCGCGCACCAGATCGACACCCGGCGCCGCACCGGCCGCCGCGACGATAACCGCATCTTCGGGCTCGGTACGCACGATGAAGGCACCGACCCGCTCGCCGTCGCTGACGACCTCCACAAGCCGGGAGCCCCGCGCCAGCACTTCGTCTCGGTAGAAACCGCCCGGCATCGGACAGGTGGCCGCGATCCGGCCAAACAGCGCGTCGGCGCCGTCATCCCACGCCACCGGCCGCACCGCGATCATTTGGAGCCCCGCGCGATCACCACCGCGACCACCGCCGCCCCGAGCATGGCGACGACGGCAAGCGTCATGCCGCCCTGCCCCGCTGAAATCCCGCCACCGAGACCGCCCGGCACGCCCGCACCGCTTCCGCCCGCGGCACTATCGATCGACCCGGACAGATCGGCCGTGTTGCCCTCGCCGCCGACGATGAAAGGGGATTGCCACAGGATATTCTGGGAAATGTCGCCCGACCGCGCGGACGACGTGGCGGACGAACTGGACGACAGGCCCGGAATGCCACCGGCAGGCCCGGCGAGGAACGACAACGGATTGAAGCCGCCGCCGCCGCCACTTGGCGCGGGCGCTTTCGGCGGGCGGATACCGGCGATTGCCATGGCCCTACTTCCGCAGGGCGACGAACAGCAGCACCAGGGCGAGCCCACCGCCGACGAGAAGCGTGGTGTTGTTCAGCATCCCGCCCGCGCCGTTGCCGCCCGCGTTGATGGTGCCGTATCCCGGCGTGCCGCCCGGCGCTGACCCGTCCGCATAGCCGTTTTCGGCCATCCACTTGAACCGATCCCACTCGCGTTCGGCGCCGATATAGTCCACGGCCGCGTTCGCCACACCCCGAACGGTGTTCCAGAGCCCGTCGAAAAAGCCGCCGTCATCAAGAGACGGCAACTGATCGGGCGGCAATTCGTCAGTATTCCCACCATCCCACGACATAACCGACAATCTCCCTTTTTGGCTCATAGGGGCGGGCGACACCGGCCGCCCGCCCTTGATGAACCCCGGCCGCCTAGAAGCGGAGCCCGGTTTCCTCCGTCAGGATCGTCACGTTCGCCGCCACCGCCATGTTCGCCGTGACCATGAAATCTGACACCACGGACCCGTCCGCCTTGACCATCGAGAGGGGCGAACCCGCCCGCTTGTCGTAGTCGAAGACGACATGGAAAATTCCGGACTGCGGCACGAGATCACGCTGCGCGTACAGCGAATTGGCGAGGAACGCGGGGGTATCCCACACCTTCGTCTGATCGACTTCGACCAGGACCGAATTGATATCTCCCGCCGTGGTTTCGATCATGTGCAGGGCGTTGTAGCTGGTTCCGATCTTCGGAAGGTTCTGCACCTGGACATCGCCCGTCGCGGTCACCGGCACAACGAACCGCCGCATGCGCTTGATCGCGCCGAGCGGGCGCCGCGCACGGGAAATGGTCGCGTAGGCTTCCAGCGTCGGCGCCAAGGCGCCGCTCGCCACATCGACTTCGATCTGGAACGTCGGAACGTCAGCCGTACCCCACGCATAGAAGTCTTCGCCCTGCGGGGTCCGGCGCCACGGCTCCGCGAAGAACAGGGAGATCACCCCATCCGACGTGGTTTCCCCGTAGAACTGGTTGACTTCGAGCACCTGCGCGGCCGAGTGCGTCCGCTGCGCCTTACCCGCGATCTTGACCCGGATATCAGGGATGTCGGCCTTCATGGTCGCCTCGTTTCCGAGGGTGCCACTGGACCGATAGATCAGATCGATCTGGTGATAGGTCGGGCCGAGGGGAACGTCGAGCGTCGCCGTCTGACCCGCTCCCACCGCGTTCAGCGCCGGGAGCTTGATGTTATTCAGGCCCATGACGCCGCCTCAGACGTCGTAGCCGTTGCGCGCGTCGCCGATCACCGGCAGGTCGCGGCCGTAGTACATGACCAGACCGGCCAGCATCACACCGGCCGCCACCAGCGCGACGCTCTTAAGGTTCCCCTTCATTTCGCCCTCACATCTCGGAGTTGGATTGCGAGGGGGAAAGCCGGTCTTTCAGATAGCTGGCGACCAGCGCGGAGACCACGCCGATAGCGACACTCCACCCGAATTGCTTGACCGTCATATTACGCCCCTCAGTTGAGAGAGCGCAGGATCAGCGGTCGCAATCGATAGAGCGAACCTATCTAGATAATCTATTTATATAGGAAAATTCGATTTCTTCGCGATGAACTCGGACCGCTCGAACAGCATATACTCGTGGTCCTTCAACCGCCTGAAATCATTTATATATTCGTGCCCGACTTCATCGGCCAGCCGTTGACGGTCCAATTTGCTCGGCAGGCGGAACACGACCATCCGGTCGGCATTTCCGCGCAAATCGGGGTTGACGTTCGACGGCCGTTGCGACACCGCGAGGATGTTGATGTTCTCGTGCCGCCCTTGGAGAACCAGGGCTTGAACACCGCGCCGATCCGCTGGCATCTGCTGATTGGGATATCCGCGGTTCGCTTCCTCGATCACCAGGGTTGCAGGCATGCCCCCGGCCGCCTTCTGAGACGCCCTGAGCCCCCGAGCAAGGTGATGAAGCTCAGCAACCATATCGGCTTCTCCATCTGGCGCGTAGGCAATGCGGTAGCCGCGCCAATCATCGGCCATCGCGCCCTCGAACACTTCCGCCATGGACGTACAGCGCACGAAGCCTTGAGCCTCGTATTCGTCCTGGGTATCGAAGACGATCACGCGGCGGGCGCCTTGCAGCGCCCGCTTCGTGAACGTCGATTTGCCGGACCCGGTAGACCCGTAAACCGTGGTGATCCGGCTCATGCGGCGACAGCCTCCGCGCTCGGGGTGTCCCCGTCGTCGGCGGGTCCGTCCGGCGATGCCTCGGCCGTCTCCGGCTTCGGCTTGTTGTCGTTCACCGGCTTGGCCCGAAGCGCCCGCATTTCCATGAAGCACTCCCGCGCCAGCGGCGTAACGAACCACCCGATAGCGATGTAGTTGTGGATTTGTCGGCTCTCCGGCTCAATCAAGAACCGCAGCGCCGGCGTGTCCACACACACATCGTAAAACGCCTCCGCAGCCGGAACGAATGTCGGCCGACGCGATGCGTCATGGAGCGTGCGAAGCCCGACCGCGCCGCCCGTCATGCCGAACATGCCAGCCAACATCGCGATGAACGCCGACTTGGGAATGTACCCTTGCTGTTCCGGTGGCGGTTCCGCTCCCGTCTCGCCGTCGTCCTCCGGCACGTCCTGGCCCGTCTCGGCCTCGTACTGCGACACGATATCGCCCAGCACTTCGACCGGCGCATCGCCAGCCTCAGAGGAAGCTCCATCCATCGTCGGCGCTGCCGTCTCCGGTTCCGCTTCCGCCGTTGTCGTTTGCGGCTTCGGGTCGGTTGTCGTTCGCGGGCTTCGCTTTCGCGGTGCCATGTGCATTCCCCTTTCTGGCAACGTCTGCCTTCATGCGAGCGGTGTTGCCCGCCCCGTAGTAGATGCGCGCGCCGCATCCAGCGTTATCCGGGTGACGGCCGTCGCACATCGTGAACAGCTTGCCCCCCTTGTCGAACTGCCAGTACGCCGACCCTTGGCAGACCGGGCACGGGCGCGAGGCCAGGATTTCCTTTTCAGCCATCCGCCGCCGCCTTGGCCGCGTCCCGCGCCCGCCGATTGATGATTGCCTCCTCCACCAACCACCGCAGAAGGGTCACGGCCGTCTTGGGTACAAACCCCATCGCGCCCACAGCCTCAGCGGCGGCCCGTGCCTGCTCGTCCTTCATGGATTGCCTCCGTTGCTCTCTCGCTACAGTGTTGCCAATTTATCACACGCAAGCGTTTATCTATATAGATAAGCACTTCTCGCCATGAATTTTGCTCCGCCAATTCGAGCACACGGCAAAGCATCCCGGCCCGCCGAACCGCGCGATACTCGACCTTGGTCAGCGTCCCCGCCGTCTCGCTTTCTGCGTCGGCGGCTGCCGCTTCGTCGTCGGTTACATCGTCCAGGCCATAGAGCGATTTCAGCCCCCGGCTATGGGTCAACTGACGCGCGCCCTTGAACGCGAGATAGTAGGCCCGGAACAGCGCAGCGGCCCGCCTGTCACCCCCGGCCGCCTCCTGTAGCAACTGCCAGGGCGACTTGCCGCCCCGGCCTTGTTTCAAGACGCCACGCGCGATCTCGCTATCCGCTCCCCACTTCGCCACGTAGTCGCCTGCGGCCTCCGTATGTTCGACCGGCTCGAACCGCCACACGCGCCGCGTCGGCATGCCGTAGCCGAGACGGTCAACGGCCGACTGCCAGCGCTCGAACAGCCATTCTGAGAACTGATCAATCACAGCCCGGTCGGCCGCCCCGGTCACATAGAAAAGGCAGTGCAAATGCGGGTGCCAGCCATTGCCCCCGTGAGTGACCTCTAGAGACCGGGTGTAATGGAGCCCAAGCACCCGCCGCCAATGTTGCCACCTGCGACCTGCGCACACCTTCCGCCAGGCCCCGGCTATCGCCTCTTTGAGCTCTCCGCATTCCTGAAAACGATCATGCGGCATGGTGAACGCGGCCATGTAGAGCGATCCACCGCCCGCCTTGTGTTCGCGGCACAGGGTCTCAACTTCGCCGCGCCGCCGCTCCGCGATCTTCGCCGCGCAGACCGGGCACCCCCACACGCTCCCGCACGTCTCGACACCCTCGACATGCGCTCCGCCCGCCCCCTTCATCACCCGGACCATGCCGCCGATGGGAACCACACCACAGCGGCCGATCCGCTCCCCCACGATCCGCCCGGCCGTCTCGCGAAGCCGGTAGCGTTCGCGCCGGTTCCGGAGGCGCTGCTGAGACCGCTTTTCCGCATCACTCGCGGCGGGGGCGGAAACTCTACTTGCGTAGTGACAAGGAGGCGCCAGGTCGGGGGGCGGGGGGCGCCGCCAAACGGGGGCTTCGACGGGGGGCGCGTGCATCACGGGTTCGCCTCGAAAAACGCCCGCGCGAAGCCCGCCGGTGTAGCGCTGCGGATCACCTTCTGATTTCGACCACCTGGCACTCGGGTAATCCAATCGACCCGCTCCGGCTCCACGCGGGCGCGAGCTGGCGAATTGAACCGCCCCCACAGCCAGGTGCGCTTAGTGCTGGGATCACCGAAATCACATGGATCGAACTTCTCAACGGGATCACCCAGGTAGTCTTTCAGGCGACCAATCGGGTTTTCCAGAACCCACCAGTCGGGCTCACACACCGCGACAAGGCGCAGGCACGCATCCACGACCGAAAGCCCCTCCAACAGGGCCGCATCTCCCTTTTCCTTCCACCACCTGGCGCCAGCTCGGGAGAAATGACAGCACGGAGGCGCGGCCAGAATGCCGCGAACCGGCTCACCTGGCGCCCTCATCAGCCGAACGTCATCACCGTGCGCCAAGTCGACTTGGCGCACGCGATACCCCGCCTCGCGATAGGGCCGCGACCATTCTCCGGTGAAATCGCATAAAGACAGCACCAACGGGGCGCCCATCACTCGCGCGCCCCCGGCTCCAAGCCAAAATCGATCGGCTCCACCCCCAGGGCTTCGCAGACCTCATCCAGCAAGCGAGAGGATGCCGTGAACTCCGCGCGAGCATCGACGCGGGCGCACTGCAACAAGAACGGCACGTAGGCCGCTGCATGCCGCTCATCCATTTTCGGCGGGTGACGCCACCGGGCGGGCGTTTCGGCCGCCTGGGCGGCCTCCAGGCGCCGCGCATTGGCCTCCTGCGCCGTGATCGGCTGGATGGGCCGATTGCGGACGAACACCACCCCCCGCTCTACCCGGACAACCGGGTCATGGTCGCGAGGGGGCTTCTCTTGGAAGAACTCGCACGCCATGGCGTGCCGATAGATCGGCGTCGGCTCACGGTGCATCCGCTTCCGCCACTCGCCGCACTTGCCGTTCTTGCCGCCCGTGGGCTCGAACGCCGCGCAGTGACGACAAGAAACGCCCGGCGGTCCTCCGCCGGGCGTTCCTGCCGTGTGCGTCCCGGTGCGGGGCATTAGGAGCCCGCCCGGTGCCTGTTCTGATTGGCCGCGAAGCAGATCAGCACCGCGCGGCCCGCGTCGGTGATCAGCCAAGGCCCGCCGATATCGAACTCAATGAGCCCGTGCCGCTCCAGATAGGCCAGATCGGCCGGGGCTGCGTCGGGGTTGCCCTTGCTGACCAAGATCAACGCCCTGATCCGCCGTTGCCGCGCGCCGTCAGACCGGCCGAGACGGTCATCTGCCGGGACGATCCGCATCACGCGGCCCCCTGCTGACGGGGGCGGTCGCGTCGCAGCTTGTACCGCCCCGGACCATCCGCGAACGCCGCGACCTGCTGACCGGCGAGCCCCTTAAGCTCTGCCCAGTCATCGAACCGGATTTGAAACATATTGGAGCCAGCGGTCGGGCCGATCTCGACGCGGTATTGCCAAGCGGCCCCCGCGTCGAAGTCATTCCCGTCAAGCACGCCCTCGACATCGAAATCCGGATGATCACGCGTGGGCTTGTCGAGCGGGTGCAGCTTGATCTTCAAGCGGAAAGACGGCGTACGGATCTCCCCATGGAGCATCCGAGCCTTGGAAATCTCCCCCGTCTGCGGGTCCACAATCTCCGTTTCCGTCTCTGTCAGGTGTCCAAGTGCCATTTGCATCCTCCGGGTTGGCGCGCTCCGCGCAGGGGAAGCTCTAGGGGTTTAGGGCGGGGCAGGATTTTCAGGTCCGGCCCCGCCCATGGATGCGGTTTCCCGCCCCAAACCCCCGCGCCGGTAGCTTCCAACACCCGACGCGGGCGAAACTCGATCCGGTGTTTTTTCTCACCGGGTCCGGGGATGCCGGGACCACATGCAGCGGCCCCGGCCCCGGAGTGCCACCGGATGTAGGAGGCCCTGTTCGCTAAACCCCAGATCCGGTGTGCGGAGAAAACATCGCCACAATCCGTGGTGGATTGGCAATCGGCTGGCCCTGAGTGAAGATGTTTTTTCCGCACCCGCCCCGGACGGCTCGGAATGAGTATTGACATTTCAAAAAATGACGTCCCGACCATTTCGGAACTGGTGGATGCGGCCCTTGAACGGGGCGCCGCTTCCAGCTATCGCGACCTCGCGCGACAGTTGAAGGTTCACAACACAACGCTTCGAGAATGGAAGTCGGAACGGGCGCACCCGAAAAACGACGTTGCGATAAGGCTTGCGCGGCTATGCGGGCGAGACCCTTGTGAAGTATTGGCGATTGTGAACTACTGGCGAAGTAAACCGGCTGACCGCATCTATATTCGTCGCATGCTTCAATATATTCGGGCTGGCCTGGCCGCGTGCTTTTTACTGTTCATTACTGACGCGAATACATTGCACGCGATGCACGATACCGTGCAGAAAAATACCGCTTCTATACATTATACGCGCTACATCGCTCCGGCTTGATGAGGCTTTCCTCGGCGCTGCCGGCTGGTTAGTCTCCCGCCGTCATGACCGATACCGAGACCCAGGACGACCGATCCGAGGCCTTTGCCGCCCTTCCGGAGGCGCCGGCCATCGCGCGGCTCATCGCGATCATGGCGAAGCTGCGCGATCCCGACGGCGGCTGTCCGTGGGATATCGAGCAGACCTTCAGCACCATCGCGCCCTACACAATCGAAGAGGCCTACGAGGTCGCCGAGGCGGTCACCCTCGGTGACATGGACGCGTTGCGGGACGAGCTCGGCGACCTTCTGCTGCAGGTGGTCTATCACGCGCGCATGGCCGAGGAGGACGGCGCCTTCGTCTTCGAGGACGTGGCGCGCGGCATCGCCGAGAAGATGATTCGGCGCCACCCCCATGTCTTCGCCGGCGCGAGCGTCGAGGACGCCGAGGCGCAGACCGCGGCCTGGGAGACCCAGAAGGCGGCCGAACGGGCGGCCAAGGCCGAGGCCGAAGGCCGTGCGCTCTCCGCGCTGGACGGGGTGTCGAGCGCCCTGCCCGCGCTGATGCGCGCGCTCAAGCTGCAGAACCGCGCGGTGCGCGTCGGGTTCGACTGGAACCACATCGACGACGTGTTCGACAAGATCGACGAGGAACTGGGCGAACTGCGCGCCGAAGTGACCGGCGGCCCCGGCGACGACGCCGACCGCATCGAGGACGAGATGGGCGATCTCCTGTTCACCGTGGTGAACCTGGCCCGGCGCCTGAACGTCGATCCGGAGACCGCCCTGCGGCGCTGCAACGCCAAGTTCGAGCGCCGCTTCCGCTTCATGGAGGACGGGCTGGCGGCGAACGGCAAAGCCGTCGACACGAGCGAACTCGCCGAGATGGAACGCCACTGGCAGCGCGCCAAGCAGGCTGAAAAAGCCGAGACCTAACACGAAGAAACACCCGGAACACTCTGATGTTCCAGGAAAACACTGAAATTGACGTCATTGGAGGACGAGATGGCTAAGACGGCATTCATCACCGGTGCGACCAGCGGCTTCGGCCGGGCGACCGCGAAGCGCTTCGACGCCGAGGGCTGGCAGACCGTGATTTCGGGCCGCCGCAGCGAGCGCCTGGACGCGCTCAAGGCCGAACTGACCAACCCCTGCCACAGCATCGTGCTGGACGTGCGCGACCGCGACGCGGTGGCGGCCGCGGTCGACGCCCTGCCCGCCGCGTTCACGCCGATCGACGTGCTCGTTAACAACGCCGGCCTGGCGGTCGGTCTCGAGGGGGCCGACGAGGTCTCCCTGGACGACTGGGAACTGATGGTCGACACCAACATCAAGGGTCTGCTGTACTGCACGCGCACGCTGCTGCCCCAGATGGTCGCCAACGGCTACGGCCACGTGGTCAACATCGGCTCGATCGCCGGCTACTGGCCCTATCCGGGCGGCAACGTCTACGGCGCCACCAAGGCCTTCGTGCGCCAGTTCTCCCTGAACCTGCGCGCCGACCTGGTGGGCAAGAACATCCACGTCACCGACATCGAGCCGGGGCTGGCCGAAACCGAGTTCTCCGAGGTTCGCTTCAAGGGCGACAAGGACAAGGCGTCGGCGGTCTATGACGACGTCGACCCGATCAAGCCGGAGGACGTGGCCGACGCCGTGTTCTGGGCGGCCACCCGTCCGAAGAACATCAACGTGAACCGGATCGAGATCATGGCCGGCGCCCAGGCCTTCTCGCCGTTCAACATCGTGCGCGGCCTGAAGTAAGCCGACACGGCCCGCCGGGTGCCGACCGCCGAAGCGAGGGGCCCGGCCGACCTCCGGGTCAAGCCCGGAGCCCGCCGGGATGACGGAAACAATCAAGAGCTCTTCGTCATCCCGGAAATAACGCTTCGTCATCCCGGACGTCGCCGGACTTGATCCGGCGACGGGCCGGGACCAAGCGCTCACCCCTCAAATCCGCAAACCTCCTACCCCGCGCGCGCGCAATCGCCGCCGGTAAGGCCCCCTACCCCTTCGCCCCGCCTTTCCTGTATGGTGCGCCTCCCGAAACAGAGGAGACGGTCATGGGATCGGCACGGGTGTTCATCGACGGCGAGGCAGGTACCACGGGTCTTCAGATCCGCGAGCGTCTGCTGGCGCGTCACGACATCGAGCTGATCTCCCTCGGCGAGACCGAACGCAAGGACGCCGGCGCGCGCCGCGACGCCCTGAATGCGGCCGACGTCGCCATTCTCTGCCTGCCCGACGACGCCGCCCGCGAGGCGGCCGCCCTGGCCGAGGGATCGGACGTCAGGCTGATCGACGCCTCGACCGCCCATCGCACGGCAGGCGGTTGGGTCTACGGCTTCCCCGAATTCCGCGCCGGACAGCGCGACGCCGTGATCACCGCCCGGCGGATCTCCAACCCCGGCTGCTATTCAACCGGGGCCATCGCCATCCTGGCGCCGCTGGTCTCCGCCGGCCTTCTGCCGCGCGACTATCCGGTCACGATCAACGCGGTCTCCGGCTACACCGGCGGCGGCAAGGCGCTGATCGCCCGCTACGAAGCCGAGGCGGACAGCGGCTACAGGCCCGACGCCTACTGGCAGTACGGCCTGACCCTGGCCCACAAGCACGTGCCCGAGATCACCCGCTGGTCGGACCTCGGCCATCCGCCGATCTTCCAGCCCGCCGTCGGCCGCTTCGCCCAGGGCATGCTGGTGAGCGTGCCCCTGGCCCTTTGGGCGCTCGACAAGGGGCCGACGCCCGCCGCGGTCCGGGAGATCCTGGCGGCCCAGTATGGCGGGTCGCGCTTCGTTCGGGTGGCGCCCCTCGGCGAGACCGAGGGCATGAAGGAACTCGACCCCCAGGCGCTGAACGGCACAAACATGATGGAGCTCTTCGTGTTCGGCGACGCGAAGACCGGCCGGGCCGTCGTGACCGCCCGCCTCGACAATCTCGGCAAGGGCGCGTCGGGCGCGGCGGTGCAGAACCTGAACCTGCTCCTCGGCATGCAGGAGGATGCGGGGATCGAGGCCGCGGCGGCCGCCTAGGCCGGCCGCGCGATCCGCCCGATGTGGGTCAATGACGGCCAGGATCCGATCTACGCCGCGTTCTGGCGCTCGCTGGTCCTGTTCCTGGCTGTTGTTCTGCTGCTGATGCTGGGACGGCTGGTCCCGATCTTCGTGGACGGAAGTTTCGGCGGCCCGTCGGCTCTCAGCTATCTGGTGGTCTATCTGCTGGGCTTTCCCATCATCGCCATCGCCGTGTCCGCCCTGTCGGCGGCGGTGTTCTACGGCATTCCCGCCGTACGCCGGCTGACCGGCCGGATGCCCTACCCCGTCCTGCTGCTGCAGCCGCTCCACATGGCCTCGGGCGCCGTCTTCTTCCTGGTCTTCGTGCGGCCGTAGACTTTATTGAAAACAATCTCTAATCATGATTGTATTTCCCCTTCTGATTGCGGAGGGGAAAATGAAAACTGTACTTTACGTAGGTATATTATCGATTTCGTTGTCCGGCTGCCTGACCACACAAGTCCTTACATACAAACCCGATCCGTTATCAGGTCAGGGCAAGTCCCATGTGGGAGCCGTGTATTCCTATTCCCGCTCGAACGCTGACTCAACCTCCGGCATCGAGACGATACAGGCGCTGCTCCCCAAGGACAAAGCCCTGAAGGCGACCCTGAAGACCGAGTGCCTGTCGACCGCCGCGCAGCAGGAGCCCCTGGTGGCGCCGATCTTCGGGGCCGGGGCCGGGGCGCTCGCAATCGGTGCCGTGGTCGCGCCCTTTGTGGAGCTCGGCGTCAACGCGGCGTTCGGCGTCGTGAAGACCAAGGCGCAGGGCATCGCAAAGGCGAACAAATCGACCTACACCGCCCGTATCCTGCTGGAGGGGGCGCCGTCCCTATCGGGCGGAGAGCGCTTCTGCGTCTTCATCGCCCGCAAAAGTTCGCCGCCGGAGGACTTCTCCCCCTGCCGCGCGCCAGTTGCGTTGACCGACGCGCCGTACACCGCCGTCTTCGGCCTCCGGCTGCTGAAGCACGGGTCGGCCTATACCGCCAAGCCGATCTTCGCGCGTCTCGACCGGTCGGCGGCGCAGACCCGCTGCGACAAGCCCGTATCGGCGTCCCTCGCCCTCTCGGTTAAGGCGCCCGTGGCGCGGACCGCGAAGTCGGGTCTGGAGATCGAGGCCATCGATGCCGCGGCGCTGACCTTCTCCAAGATCCCCCTGAAGGCGACGGAGACCGCCCCGCACTGCAGCAGCAAGCACCGCGACGGCTGTCCCGGCGAGACCGATATCTTCGTCATTCAGGACAGCAACCCGGTCAGCCTGACATTGGCCGTGACCGAAGTCGGCTCGGACGCGGCGGAAACCGACGAGATCGAAGCCGAGATCGATGCGATCGCCGCCGCGGTGGGATCGGCCTTCGGCGGGGTGCTGAAGGTGGTCCAGCCGTCCGAACAGTGAGCGCCCGCCCGGTCGGATCGACGGGGGCTCGGCGGCCCCGGCCCCCGCACGCAAACGGCCCTCCTCCCCGTCGCCGGGAAGAAGGGCCGCCAAAGCGTCAGCCTGCTCGGTCAGGCCGCGCTGGTGTCGCGCTCCCGCGACGTGGTGTACGCGACGGCGCAGTGCTGCGAGCAGTACGGGCGGCCGGGCTCGACGGTCGAGCCGCAGAACCGGAAGTTGTCGGTCTTGGGGTCGCCGATCGGCCAGGAACAGGTATTGCGGTCCCACTGCTCCAGGGTCAGCGGCACCGCCCGGCGGCGCTGGATCGGGCGCTCGTCGCGCTTAGGGTTGGCGCTGCGCACGATCGGCGACTGGCGCTTCGGCAGACCCATGCGGTGGACCTTGCCCACAACCGCATTGCGGGACACGCCGAGCTTCAGGCCGATCTGCGTGATCGACAGCCCCTCGCCCCAGAGCGCCTTAAGCTGCTCCAACCGCTCCTCGTCCCACACGCTCTGAGAATTGTCGCCCATTTCTGCCTCCTTGCCGGCCGTATCGGGCGCACGAGCCCTCCGACTCGTTGCACCCACATTTAGTGGCTAACTGGCAAGACGCTACGGGATATGGGGGCACACCACAAGCGGCTTCGCCAGATTTGGGGCAGAATGCTGTGGATAACACAAGAAGTTGTTGATTCGCGGCGACTCGCAGTCAGCGCTGAGGTCGACAGACCCGACTCCGGAGCTGGAATCGGCGTGAAGATTCCCTACCACGATTCGCGAATCGCCCGGCATGGAAATCCGGACGACCGCATGCCAATGCTCTGATTTTCTGTGGAAAACCCTCGACGGGGACCGCCGGGGCGACCCAGGGCGCTAGCCGCGATGGGCGGCGACCCTTGGGGCCGCGAGCCGGCGGTTGCGCTCGCGGATCAGGTAGTCGACCAGGGCCTGGGGTGCGGAGACGCCGGCGGCGGCCTCGGCATCCGGGTTGTAGTTGGTGTTGGTGTTGACGTCGTAGACGAAGGGCCGGCCCTCGGCGTCGCGGGCGAACTCGACCCCGGCGATGTCGATGCCAGCCTCGGCCAGGAACCGCTCGATGGCGGCCTGGAAGTCCGGCTCTACCGCGTTCTCCACCACGGTGAAGACCGGGCCGCTGGTCGCTTCCGCCTCGTCCGGCGCACAGACGTCGGCGGGGCAGAGTTCGAAGGTGCCGCCGGTGTCGATGCGCACCGCGTAGAACAGCTTGCCGCCGATGAATTCGGCGCGGGTGACACTGCCGTCGGCGGTGGCGATGTAGTCCTGCAGCAGGGTGATGCCGTCGGTCGATCCCGGAAGGGTCCCGGCGGCGGCGCGCTCCACCACCTCGCGCGCGTCCTCGAAGAGCTGGATGCCGAGCCCCTTGCCGCCCCGGTTCGGCTTCACGATGACCGGGCCCTCGCCCCAGAGTTTGGCGGCCTCGGCGACCCTGGCGTCACCCAGGGCGGCGACGGTGCGCGGTACCGGCACCCCGGCGCGCTTCAGCCGAGCGAGTTGGGCCGCCTTGTTGACCTCGAGGGAGATCGCGCCCGAGCCGTTGATCACCGGCCGATCGTGGGCTTCCAGCCAGGCGATGACGGCGGCGGCATATTCCGGCGAGTAGCGGTGGCCGCGGGTGTGGGCCGACGCGCTCATGCGGTTGTAGAACAGGCCCTCCGGCGGCTCCGCGGCCAGATCTATGGCGCCGTCCGACAGGTCGAGATCGACAAACGCCTCGCCGCGCGCCTCGAAGGCGCGGGCGAAGGGCGGCAGCCACTCCGGATTCTCGTGGATCACATGGATCGGCTGATCGGTCATCGCGGCCCCTTCCCTCAGTATCGACGCCCAGCAAGGGCTCGCATAAAGATGGGACGGTGCCGCGATGCCGCAACGGATTAGAACCGGACGGGCTGGAAGCGGTTTAGTTCCGCTGCTGCGCTAATAAAAAACGCAATCCCCGGTACGCCGCTAATCCGGCAGCGGACAGCCCATGAAGGCGCCGATCAGCCTGATCTGCTCGTCCAGCATCGGTTTGCCGAAAAAGATCGGATGGCCCTTGGCCTCGGCCCGCTTCAGCAGCTCGGTGTGCACCGGGGTCATGATGATCTCGCTGACCGCCGTGCCGGGGCTGAGCCTGTCCATGTCGACCGGCAGCGCGTCGCCGTCATGCAGGCCGAGGGAGGTGGTGTTGATCACCAGGTCGTAGCCCGCCGGATCCGCATCGGCCGCCACGCCGGTGACCTTGGTGCCCGGAAAAGCCGCCTGCACCCGCTGGCCCAGAGCCTCAGCCTTGGCGACCGTGCGGTTGGCGATGGCGATCTCCGCCGCCCCGGCCTCGGCCACGGAGAAGGCGATCGACATCCCCGCCCCGCCGGCGCCGAGCTGGAGGACCTTCTTGCCGGTAAAGTCGTACCCGGCCTTCTCCATGCCGGTGACGTAGCCCTTGCCGTCGAAATTGTCGCCCAGCATGCGGCCGTCCTCGGTGAAGCGGATGGCGTTGACCGAGCCGACCCGCGCGCCGCCGGGGGCGAGTTCGTCGCATAGCTCCGCCATCGCCACCTTGTGCGGCACCGTGACCGTCAGCCCGTGGAAGTTACGGGTCGCCTTCAGCCCGGCGACGACCGTCGCCAGGTCCTCCGGCGTCACGTCGAGGGGCACCAGCACGGCGTCCATCCCCGCCGCCTCGTAGGCCGCGTTGAACACCTGCGGGGCCCGCACATGGTCGGTGGGGTGGGCGAGAATGCCGTAGACGGCGGTTTTGCCGGTAATATTGAGAGTGGGCATCGCTGAATCCACCCGATCAGAACTTCACCATGTCGCCGCCCTTAAGCGCCAGCATCTCGCGGGCCTCGGTCGGGGTGGCGACTTCGAGGCTCAGCTCCTCGATGATGCGGCGGATCTTGGCGACCTGCTCGGCGTTCGACTTGGCCATCTGCCCCTTGCCGATGAACAGGCTGTCCTCCAGGCCGACGCGGACGTTGCCGCCGTTGATCGCGGCCATGGTGGTGAAGTTCATCTGGTGCCGCCCGGCCGCCAGGACCGACCAGTTGTACTGGTCGCCGAACAGCTTGTCGGCGGTGCGCTTCATGAACATCAGGTTCTCCGGATCGGCGCCGATGCCGCCGAGGATGCCGAAGATCGTCTGCACGAAGAGCGGCGGCTTCACCAGCCCGCGGTCGAGGAAGTGCGCCAGATTGTACAGGTGGCCGACATCGTAGCACTCGTACTCGAACTTGACGCCGTGACCTTCGCCCAGCTCCTTAAGGACGTACTCGATATCCTTGAAAGTATTGCGGAAAATGAAATCTCGGCTGTTCTCCAGGAACTTGGGCTCCCACTCGTGCTGGAAGTCCTTCATCTTGTCCAGGATCGGGAACAGGCCGAAATTCATCGAGCCCATGTTGAGCGAGGTCATCTCCGGACTGGCCGCCACGGCCGCCGCCAGACGCTCCTCCAGGGTCATGCCGTGACCGCCGCCGGTGGTGATGTTCACCACCGCGTCGGAGTTCTGTTTGATGCGCGGCAGGAACTCCATGAAGGCCTTGGGGTCCGGGGTCGGGCTGCCGTCGGGATTCCGGGCGTGGAGGTGGAGGATGGAGGCGCCGGCCTCGGCCGCGTCGATGGCCTGCTGGGCCACCTCGTCGGCGGTGATCGGCAGGTGCGGGCTCATGGTCGGGGTGTGGATGGACCCCGTGACCGCGCACGTGATGATCACCTTGTTCTGCTTCGCCGCCATGGTTTCCTCCGTCTGTCCGGCTGGTCGTCTTTGCGCGCTACGGTAGCCCGTTGCACCGGGGCGGCAAAGGCCCCGAAAACGAACGGCGGGATCGGCGCGACGGAAATCCCGGATGCCGGCGTTGAGGAAAGCACAGGTGGCCACCTGGTGACATCAAAGCCCCCCCAACGGAGACATCGGAAATGACCACCACCCGGATTCATGCCCTCGCCCTCGCCGCGGCCCTCGGCACGGCGGTGATCGCCCCCTCGCTGGTCCTCGCCCATGGCGACGGCCCGAAGGGCGGCGATCGGGCCGCCCATATGGAACAGCGGTTCGCCGAGCTCGACGCCAACGGCGACGGCAAGGTGACGCCGCAGGAGATGCTGGCCCATCGCGCCGAGCGTTTCGCCGCCGCCGACGCGAATGGCGATGGCAAGTTGAGCGTCGAGGAAATGGCCAACGCCCGCGCCGAGCAGCGTAAGATGCGGTTCGGCCGGATGATCGCCAAGCTCGACAAGGACGGCGACGGCCTGCTGAGCGCCGAGGAGATGCCGGACCGGAGCGATCGGATGATGCGCCTCGACACCGACGGCGACGGCGCCGTATCCCTCGACGAGATGAAGGCGGCCAAGGGCCGTCACGGCGCGAAACACTGACCATCTGCGCGAGGAGGCGTCGGCTTGACCGATCGATCCCAGGAGGATCCCGATGCGGCCCTCATGCCCCGGATCGCGGATGGCGACGCCGCCGCCTTCCGGGCGCTGGTCGACCGCCATGCTGACCGCCTCCTCGCCTTCGCCCAGCGCATGCTGGGCGATCGCGCGACGGCGGAGGACGTGGTGCAGGACACCTACCTATCGCTCTGGCGCAAGGCCGGCGACTGGACACCCCAGGCGCGGGTGTCCACCTGGCTCTATCGGGTGGCGCGCAACGCCGCGCTGGACCGCCTCCGCCGCGCGAAGCCGACCGTGGACCCGGAGGACGTCACCCTGATCGATTCCGGACCCGCCCCCGACCGGGGCCTGGACGACGCGGCCACCGCCGACAGCGTGCGGGCGGCCCTGGACGCCCTGCCGGAGCGTCAAAGGGCGGCGATCGTCCTGGTTCACTACGAAGGGCTGTCCGGTGCCGAGGCGTCGGCCGCCCTGGAGATTTCGGTCGAAGCCCTTGAATCGCTTCTGGCGCGCGGTCGGCGCACCCTGCGTCAGGCACTGGCCGACCAACGCGTAGAGCTGCTGGGAGACACACGATGACGGACATCACACGCGAGCGGGTCCTCGCCCTGATCGAGGCCTATGGCGGCGATCCCGCCCGCTGGCCGGCGGCGGAACGGGAGGCCGCGGTGGCACGCCTGTCGGGCGACAGCGAGCTTGCCCGCGCGGCCGACGATGCCCGGCTGCTGGACCTGACCCTCGACGCCCTGCCCCGCCCCTGTCCGAACCCGGCTCTGCGAGTCCGCCTCAACGAGATTCCCGAACCCGGTACCGGACTGATCGAGCTGATCGCCGGTTGGCTCGGCCTGTGGCGCCCGGCGGCGGGACTGGCAGCGGCGGCAGCGCTCGGCATCGCCATCGGGGCCGCCAATCCCGACCTGCCGCTGCCCGGTTTCGGGACGCAGACCGTCACCGCACTCAGCGCGGAGACCATCGAAACCGACACCGTATCGCTGGCCGCCGCCTCGGCGGCGGGCTTCTCCACGCCGGAAACGTTCTGACCCCGCAAGCCTGACCGAACCGAGACCCGACATGACGCGCACCCGCTGGCTGATCTTTGCCCTGCTCGCCTCCCTCGCCGTGAACCTGTTCATCGGCGGCCTCGCCATCGGCCGTTGGGTCGATCATGGCTGGCGTGACGGACCGCACCGTCATGCGGGTCCGCCGCCGGAGGGCCCGGGACCCCGATGGCTGCGCCGCATGGTCGGCGAGGAGGGTATCGACACCGTCCGCGCCGTCTGGTCCCGTCATGAAGCGGTCATCGACCCGTTGCGGGCGGAGGCCGACGCCGCGCGCTCCGCCGTGGCCGACGCGCTTGCCGCGGATCCGTTCGTGCGCGCCGACTACGAGACGGCGCTGGCCGAGATGCGGGGCGCGATGGGGCGGATGCACGCGGCGATCCACGGCGCGGTTACCGAAGTGGTGGACGCGATGACCCCGGAGCAGCGCGCCGCCTTCGCCGAGCGGGCACGGGCCTGGTCAGAGCGGCGGCGCGGTCCACCTCCGCCGGAGTGACCACGGGGCGCCGCGCGCCAGACATGGCCGCTCAGGCGGCCGGCATGTCGCCGATCACCCGGTCGCGCAGCGCGCGAAAGACGTCGCGGTCGACGGCGGCGATGATACCGCCATCGAGCTCCGACGGACGGTAGGGGCGACCGTCGATCCGGGCGGCGTATCCCCCGGCCTCGGCATGGATCAGAAGGCCCGGCGCGTGGTCCCAGGGCATGTTCTTCCAGTACACGGCGTAGTGCCAGCGCCCGGTGGCGAGCTGGATGTAGTCGTAGCCGGCGCAGCCGCGACGGTAGTGCCGATCTCCCAGCACCTCGTTCGCCCGCTGTCGGATCCCCGGGCGCACGCTCTCGGGGAAGAAGCGGAAGTTGAACGACCCCTCCACTTCACCGATCCCGGCGGCGTCCGCGACCGATAGGCGTGTGCGGCCGGCGGCTTCCAGCATCCAGGCTCCCTCGCCCCGGCCGGCGATGGCGGTGCGCTTGTCGACCGGCTGGTGGATGGCCGATGCAATCGTCTCGCCCCGATGGGTCAGCGCGACCATGACGCAGAACCGGTCCTTGCCCTCGGCGAAGTTCTTGGTGCCGTCGACCGGATCGACGATCCACACAGGCGCGTCGCCGTCGATCGCCTTCAACAGGGAGCGGTCCTTCTCAACCGACTCTTCGCCGATGACCACGGAGCCGGGGTAGAGCGCGGGCAGCAGTTCCACCAGACGACGCTCGGCCGCCTCGTCCGCCACCGTCACCAGGTCGTTCGGGCCGGTCTTCTCGCGGATCTCGCCGGCGCCGAGATTGCGCCAGCGCGGCAGGACCTCTTCCTCGGCCACGGCGTCGAGGGTGGCAGCCAGCCGGTCGAGATCGACGGTTGTCATAACGCGGAGCTCCGGAGATCGGCGGTTCGGAAAGTCGGCTTAAAAATGAAAAGGGCCGGACACGCGGCCCGGCCCCTTCCCTATCACGGGTGCAGTCGGCTCAGAAGCCCATGCCGCCCATACCACCCATGCCGCCCATGCCACCCATGGCGTCCATGTCGGGCATGCCGCCGCCGGCGCCGGCCGGCTCCGGCTTCTCGGCGACCATGGCCTCGGTGGTGATCAGCAGACCGGCGATCGAGGCCGCATCCTGGAGCGCGGTGCGCACGACCTTGGTCGGGTCGATCACACCGGCCTTGATCAGGTCCTCGTAGGTGTCGGTGGCCGCGTTGTAGCCGAAGGTCAGGGACTTCTGCTCCATCAGCTTGCCGACCACGACCGAGCCGTCGGCACCGGCGTTGGTGGCGATCTGACGGCACGGGGCCTGCAGCGCGCGGCGCACGATGTCGATGCCCATGCGCTGGTCGTCGTTGCCCGGCTTCACCTTGTCGAGCACCTTGGTGCCGTAGAGCAGCGCGGTGCCGCCACCGGCGACGATGCCCTCCTCGACCGCGGCGCGGGTGGCGTGCATCGCGTCGTCGACGCGATCCTTACGCTCCTTCACCTCGATCTCGGTGGCCCCGCCGACGCGCAGGACCGCGACGCCGCCGACCAGCTTCGCCAGACGCTCCTGCAGCTTCTCGCGGTCGTAGTCGGAGGTGGTCTCCTCGACCTGCGCCTTGATCTGAGCGACGCGGGCCTGGATGTCCTTCTTCTTGCCGGCGCCGTCGACGACCGTGGTCTCGTCCTTGGTCAGGGTCACGCTCTTGGCGGTGCCCAGCATCTTCAGGTCGACGGTCTCGAGGTTGATGCCGACGTCGTCGGAGACGACCGTGCCGCCGGTCAGGACGGCGATGTCCTCCAGCATGGCCTTGCGGCGGTCACCGAAGCCAGGCGCCTTCACGGCCGCGACCTTCAGGCCGCCGCGCAGCTTGTTCACCACGAGGGTGGCCAGGGCCTCGCCCTCGACGTCCTCGGCGATGATGAGGAACGGGCGGGAGGAGCGCGCCACCTGCTCCAGCAGCGGCAGCATCGGCTGCAGGTTGGACAGCTTCTTCTCGTGGATGAGGATCAGCGGGTTGTCGAGCTCGCAGATCATCTTGTCGGCGTTGGTCACGAAGTACGGCGACAGGTAGCCGCGGTCGAACTGCATGCCCTCGACGACGTCGAGTTCGGTGTGCAGCGACTTCGCTTCCTCGACCGTGATCACGCCTTCGCGGCCGACCCGGTCCATCGCCTCGGCGATCAGCTTGCCGACATCGGCATCGCCGTTGGCAGAGATCGTGCCGACCTGGGCGACCTCGCCCGAGGACTTGATCTTCTTCGACTTGCTCTCGACGTCCTTCACAACGGCGGCGACCGCGAGGTCGATGCCGCGCTTCAGGTCCATCGGGTTCATGCCGGCGGCGACGGCGCGCACGCCCTCGCGCACGATCGCCTGGGCCAGCACCGTGGCGGTGGTGGTGCCGTCACCGGCGAGGTCGGACGTCTTCGAGGCGACTTCGCGCACCATCTGCGCGCCCATGTTCTCGAACTTGTCCTTGAGCTCGATGTCCTTGGCGACGGTGACGCCGTCCTTGGTGATCCGCGGCGCGCCGAACGACTTGTCCAGCACAACGTTGCGGCCTTTCGGACCGAGGGTCACCTTGACGGCGTTCGCCAGCGTGTCGACGCCCTTAAGCAGGCGGTCGCGGGCGTCGACGTCGAATTTCACGTCTTTTGCAGCCATGTTCCAGTCTCCGTGGGTCGTTCCTGGGGTCTTGAGGGTCTGGAGCCCGGCGTCAGCCGACGACACCCATGATGTCGGACTCCTTCATGATCAGGAGCTCCTGGCCGTCGATCTTGACCTCGGTGCCGGACCACTTGCCGTAGAGCACGGTGTCGCCCTTCTTCACGTCCAGCGGCTGAACCTTGCCGGTCTCGTCGCGGGCGCCGGGGCCGACGGCGACGACCTTGCCCTGCATCGGCTTTTCCTTGGCGGTATCGGGAATGATGATCCCGCCGGCGGTCTTCGTATCAGCTTGCAGCGTCTCGATGACCACGCGGTCATGCAGCGGACGGAACTTCATCGGGCCTCCTCCATGCTCGGTCCTGGGAAGCGGCGCGCGTTAGCACTCGCCGCAAATGAGTGCCAGGGGTATGGAGGCTCAGTCCCCGCGTGTCAACCGGCGGGCCTCAATCGAGGCGCTGGAACCGGTCGCCGAACCGCTTTTCCGCGCGGGCCAGCGCGCTGGGGTCGAGACCCACGGTGATCCGCGAGCCGGTCTCGTCATCGACCCGTTCGATGATGTCGCCATGGCTGTGCAGCCAGGCGGCGATCTCGCCGTCGGCATAATCGACGTGCAGTGTCACCACCCGGTGGTCGGCCGACAGCACGGCGTCGATCGCCTCGACCAGATCGGGAATGCCCTCGCCGGTGACAGCGGACACGCAGACGGTGCCGTCGTTTCGCCGGCTGACCTCGTTGCGCAGGGTGATCCGGCGTTCTTCCGGCAGCCGGTCGATCTTGTTGAGTACGTCCAGCATGCGGCCCGGTCGCGTGGTCTCGTCGACCCCGAGATCCTCCAGAACCGTCAGCACGTCGCGCTTCTGTGCCTCGGTGTCCGGATGGGAGATGTCGCGCACATGCAGCACGATATCCGCCTCGGTGACCTCCTCCAGCGTGGCCCGGAAGGCGGCGATCAGATGCGTGGGCAGGTCCGAGATGAAGCCGACCGTGTCGGACACGATCACGGTCCGGCCACCCGGCAGGTCGATCCGGCGCATGGTCGGATCCAGGGTGGCGAACAGCAGATCCTGGGCCATAACGGACGCCCCGGACAGTCGATTGAAGAGGGTCGACTTGCCGGCATTGGTGTAGCCCACCAGTGCCACGATCGGGAACGGCACGCGCCGGCGCGCCTCGCGATGCAGCTCGCGCGTCCGCTTGACCTCTTCCAGCTCGCGTTTAATCCGCGTGATGCGGTCGCCGATCAGCCGGCGGTCGAGTTCGAGCTGTCGCTCACCCGGCCCGCCGAGAAAACCGGCGCCGCCCCGCTGACGTTCGAGGTGGGTCCAGGAGCGAACGAGCCGGGAGCGCTGGAAGGTCAGCGACGCGAGCTCGACCTGGAGCCGACCCTCGTGCGTCCGGGCGCGCGCGCCGAAGATCTCGAGGATGAGCTGCGTGCGGTCGATGACCTTCACGTTCAGCTCTTTCTCGAGATTGCGCTGCTGCACCGGCGTGAGGCCGTGATCGATGACGACGACCTCGATCTCCATCGCTTCTGCGAGCGCCCTGAACCGTTCCATCTGGCCGACGCCGAGGAGCGTACCCGGACGCGGCCGGTTGACCGTTACCACCTCCCCATGCGCGGTCTCGAGGTCGATCGCCGCCGTCAGCCCGACGGCCTCCTCCAGGCGTGCCTCCGGATCGCGAACACCCGGGGTGTCGTCGTCCTTCGAGGGCAGGCGCGGATGCAGGACGATCGCGCGGGTCTTACCCATGACGCGTTCCAGTCATACCCGAGAGCCTAACCCATGCACGGTGCGGCGGTCAGCTATCGCTTTCCTCGCCCGGCTCGAACAGGCTCACCGGCTGCTGCGGCATGATCGTCGACACGGCGTGCTTGTAGACGAGCTGGGAATGCGCGTCGCGACGCAGCAGCAAACAGAAGTTGTCGAACCACGTGACGATCCCCTGGAGCTTCACGCCGTTGACGAGGAACACGGTGACGGGCGTCTTGTCCTTGCGGATCTTGTTGAGAAAGACGTCCTGGACGCTCTGGCTCTTTTCTGCGGCCATGGTTTTTTCCTTCGCTCCTCAATCGGCTCGTCCGCACGGGCGGCGCCTCCGCCCCCGTTTCGCAGATGCGAGATCAACGCCCAAGATATACCGCGAAATCCTTGCGACTCAACCGCGTAGGGCTTCGAGCAGCGCATTACATCCAAAAAGATGCGCGGCGGGCGGGTGCGCGCTCATATCCTCCGGCGGCGGATTGTCGGGGTGCAGCAGGATCGGCACACAGCCCGCCGCATGGGCACATTGCAGATCGACCGCGCTGTCGCCCACGAACCAGACCTCCGGCCCGGCATCCACGCCGGTCCCCTCGAGCGCCAGATGGATGGGATCGGGAGCCGGCTTGTCGCGCGCGGCGTCGGTCGCGCCCACGAGCCTGTGGAAGTACCGGTCCCAGCCGAGATGGCTTGCCTCGGTGCGCAGGTAGGTACCGGTCTTGTTGCTGACCACGCCGGTCGGCACACCGGCCGTCATCAGCGCCTCCAGCAGGTCGAGCGAGCCGGGCAGCGGTTTCAGCGTCTCAAGATGGATCGCCGCGAAACTGTCGTAGAACAGCGTCGAGGCATCCTCCCACCGGTCGCCGAACAGGCTCGGAAACTTCTCGCGCATGGAGAGCTTGGCGTTGGCCTTGCACTCCGCCTCGCTCCAGGGCTCCAGGCCGTACTCGGTGAAGGTGACAGCCATCGCCCGGGCGATGCCGCCCCAGTTGTCCACCAGCGTCGAGTCCCAGTCGAACAGCACCGCGGCGGGACGCGGCAGCGGGCTCACGCGGTGGCCCCCTCCCCGGCGGCATAGTCCATGTAGGAGCCGCGCAGGTCCCGCGACAGCGAACCCGCCTTGCCGTTGCCGATCACGGTATCGTCGATCTGGGTGACCGGCGTCACGAAGGCGGTCGCGGAGGACACGAAGGCCTCCCGCGCTGATTTCGCCTCCTCGACCGAGAACGGCCGCTCGACGAACTTCAGGCCCTGCCGGTCCGCCAGCTTCAGGATCGACAGGCGGGTGATGCCGTTCAGGATGTCGTTGGCGGCCGGCCGGGTCACCAGCTCGCCGTCCTGGGTGACGATCCAGGCGTTGCTGGAGGTGCCTTCGGTGACGTTCCCCGCGTCGTCCACCTGCCAGGCCTCGAACGCGCCGTTCTCGCGCGCCTGCTGCTTGCCGAGCACGTTGGGCAGCAGGGAGACCGACTTGATGTCGCACCGCTCCCAGCGGATATCCTTGATGGTGATGACCTTGACCCCGTTTTCCACCGCTTCCGGCGACGCCATCGCGATGCGCTTGGCGGTCATGACGATGCTCGGCTTGGCGTTTTTCGGGAACGGGTGATCGCGCCGGGCCACGCCACGGGTCACCTGCATGTAGACCAGCCCGTTGCGGATTCGGTTCAGGCGCACCAGCTCGCGCATCTGCGCCCGCAGCGCGCCGCGGCTCATCGGATGCGGGATGCGCAGCTCGTCGAGCGAGCGGTCGAGGCGGTCTAGATGCGGGATCTCGTCGACCATGACCCCGTTCTGGACAAGCACGACCTCGTAGACCCCGTCGGCGAACTGGTAGCCGCGGTCCTCGACATGGACCTCCGCATGGGAATGGGGAACGAAACGACCGTTGACATAGGCGATCCGGGACATGGGACCTCCGGCTGGGCGGGACGAAACAAAGAAGGGACGTAGTCGGTATCTAGAAGAAATCGAGGCGGACGGCGAACAGTTTCTCGACTTTCTTGACCGCCTCGTAGGTCGCAAAGACGACCACCCGGTCGCGGGCCTGGATCACCGTCTCGGCCCGCGGCACGATCACCTCCTCACCGCGCACGATGGCCCCGACGATGACGCCGTTCGGCAGCTTGGCGTCCTTAAGCGGCCTGCCGACCAGCACCGAGGTTTCCAGGGCCTCGGCCTCGATCACCTCTCCGAAATCCTCGCGCAGGGAGTAGACGCTGCGGATGCGGCCGCGGCGCACGTGCTGAAGGATGGTCGACACGGTGATGGCCCGGGGGTTCACCACGGCGTCGATCCCGAGCTGAGTGATCAGCGGGGCGTAGGTCGACGCGTTGATCAAGGCGACCGTGCGCGCGCAACCGGACCGCTTCGCCAGCAGGGAGCTGAGAATGTTCACCTCGTCATCGTTGGATACGGCAACGAAGGTCTCGGTCTGGCTGATATTGGCCTCTTCCAGGATGTCCGGATCCAGCACGTCGCCATTGATCACCATGGTGCGACGAAGCGACTGGGCGACCGAGCGCGCGCGCGCTCGGTTGAACTCGATCACCTTGGCGTTCACGCCGTCGTGCTCGCGCTCGATTTCCTCGGCCAGGGTCAGACCGATATTGCCGCCGCCAGCGATGATGACGCTGCGCGCCTCGGGCTCCTCGTGCCCGAAACTGGCGAGCGCCCGGGACAGGTGCCGGCTGTCGCAGACGAAATACACTTCGTCCCCGGGCAGCATCTGATCCTCGGCCTTGGGCACGATCGCCCGTCCATCGCGCAGGATCCCGACGATCACCACGGCGAGATCGGTGAACAGCGACGTGAGCTGACGCAGCGGCGTGTGGATGATCGGCGTGTTCTCCTCGCAGCGCACGCCGACGATCCGGACCTTGCCGTCCGCCATGGGCACCACGTCGAGCGCGCCGGGCACCTGGAGGCGGCGGCCGATGGCGCGGGCCACCTCTCGCTCCGGCGAGATGATGACGTCGATCGGCATATGCTCGCGGGAGAACAGGTCGGCCCAGATCGGCAGGAGGTAGTCCTGGTTCCGGACGCGGGCGATCTTGGTCGGCACATTGAAGATCGAATGGCCTACCTGGCAGGCCACCATGTTGACCTCGTCGCTGTACGTCACCGCGATCAGCATGTCCGCGTCCCGCAGCCCGGCCTGCTCGAGCACGCTCGGGTAGGATGCGAAGCCGGAGATTGCCCGGACATCCAGGGTATCGCTCAGTTTCTGGATCAGCTCCGGCGACTGGTCGAGGACCGTCACGTCGTTGTTTTCGCCGGCGAGATGGCGGGCGATGCTGGTGCCGACCTGTCCGGCGCCGCAGATAACGACTTTCATCGGCTGAGAGCTTTCATGAGAGCGTCAGCCGGCCGACCGGACGGGCTTTTCCGCCTGCTGCAAGCCCAAGGACTTGAGTTTGCGGTGCAAGGCCGAGCGCTCCATGCCGACGAAGGACGCGGTGCGGGAGATGTTGCCGCCGAACCGGTTGACCTGCGCCAGAAGATACTCCCGCTCGAAGGTCTCGCGGGCCTCGCGCAGGCTGAGCCCCATGATCTCGCTGCCCTTCTCCCAGCGCAGCGAGGCCGGCGTCGCCGATCCGATCTCCGGCGGCAGTTGGTCCGCCCGGATCGGGTCGCGGGCGCCGCCGCCTGCCATGATCAGCATCCAGTCAACGACGTTGCGGAGCTGGCGCACATTGCCGGGCCACTCGTAGGCTTGAAGGGCGGCGACCGCATCCTCGCCGAGCGGACGGGCGGCCATGCCGCTCGCCTCCGCGGACTGGGTGACGAAATGGCGGGCCAGAAGAGGCACGTCCTCACGGCGCTCGCGCAGGGGCGGTACCCGGATCGGCACCACGTTCAGCCGGTAGAACAGGTCCTCGCGGAACCGGCCGGCGCTCATCTCCTGCTGCAGGTCGCGGTTGGTGGCCGCGATCACCCGGACGTCGACTTCGACCTCGGTGTCGCCGCCGACCCGCCGGAACGACTGTTCCTGCAGCACGCGCAGGATCTTGCCCTGGGTCTCAAGCGGCATGTCCGCGACCTCGTCGAGCAGCAGCGTCCCCTTATGCGCGAGCTCGAGCGTGCCGACGGTCCGCGGCTCGGCGCCGCCGGGTTCGGTGCCGAACAGCTCCGTCTCCAGACGGTCCGGCGTCAGGGTCGCGCAGTTCAGCACCACGAACGCCCCGGCCGCCCGCCGCGAGCGCTCATGGATCCGCCGGGCGACGATCTCTTTGCCCACACCGGCCGGGCCAGTGATCAGCACACGGCTGCCGGTCGGCGCCACCTTCTCGATCGACGCGCGCACCATGTTGATCCCGGCGGAGAGGCCGACCAGATCGATGCCGGTGCCGCTGCGCCGCTTCAGCTCGTCGTTCTCGCGCCGCAGCCGTGCCGCCTCGATCGCGCGCTGCACCATGAACAGAAGCCGGTCGGCCTTGAACGGCTTCTCGATGAAGTCGTAGGCGCCCTTCTTGATCGCGGTCACGGCGGTCTCGATGGTGCCGTGGCCGCTGATCATGATCACCGGGAGTCCCGGATGATCGCGCTGGATCGCCCCGAGAATGCCGAGCCCGTCCAGTTCGCTGTTCTGCAGCCAGATATCGAGGATCACCAGGGACGGCATGCGCCGGCGGATCGCCTCGAGCGCCTCCGTCGAATTGGCCGCCTGCCGGCTTTCGTAACCTTCGTCCTCGAGGATGTCGCCGATCAGCATCCGGATATCGGCTTCGTCGTCGACGATGAGGATGTCATTGGCCATGGGATGCCAGAGCCGGGTTGGTTTCGTTCAGGACCGTGGGCGCCAGGGAGAATATCAGAGTAACGATGGCGCCGCCTTCCGGACGGTCCCGGAGTTCGATCGAACCGTGATGATCTTCCATGATTTTCTTAACGATTGCCAGACCGAGCCCGGTGCCCTTCTCCCGGGTCGTCACGTAGGGTTCGGTCAGGCGGTCGCGCTCTGTCTCAGGCAGACCGCGGCCATTATCGGCCACGGAGACGGCGAACGCCCCCTCCCGCCGCTCCAGCTTCACGTGGATTTGTCCGGGTGCGGCATCCGCTCCCTCGGCCCCCTGGCGCGCCTCAACGGAATCGACGGCGTTCTGCAGCAGATTGGTCAGAGCCTGCCGGATCTGGCGCGAATCGCACCTCAAGCTGGCGGGTTCGTCGCCCAGATCGACGGTGACCTCCACACCAACCCGGCCGCTGCGCTGCAGGTCGGCGGCGGCGGTCACGACGTCGCGCAGATCCTCGTCGCGCATCTGCGGCGTCGGCAGCCTGGCGAAGGACGAGAACTCGTCCACCATCCGGCCGATGTCCCCCACCTGACGCACGATGGTCTCGATCATCCGCGTGAAGGTGTCGGGGTCGGAAGAGATCTCCTTCAGATACTTCCGTCGCAGGCGTTCGGCCGAGAGCTGGATCGGCGTCAGCGGGTTCTTGATCTCGTGTGCGATCCGCCGGGCGACATCCGCCCAGGCCGCCTTGCGCTGCGCCGACAGAAGCTCGGTCACGTCGTCGAAGGTCAGGACGTACCCGGTCACGACCCCGTCGGAGATTTCCGCCGACAGCCGCGCGTGGAAGGTCCGGTGCTCGCCGTTCTCCAGGGTCATGGCGATCTGATCCGACGCCTCGCGCCAGGGCCGCAGCGCCACCTCGGCCATGAGCGGCGCGAACTCGGGCAGGGTCTCGGCGAAGGTCGTGCCGAGCTTATCCTCAAGATCGAGCCCGAGCAGACGGCCGGCAGCCCGGTTCGGCAGATTGATGCGCCCATCCTCGTCGAGGCCGACGACGCCGGACGAGACGCCGCCGAGCACCGTCTCGGTGAACCGCCGCCGCTCGTCGAGCTGCGTGTTGGCCTCGACCAGCTCCTCGTGCTGTGATTCGAGCTGCGCGGTCATCCGGTTGAACGCCCGGGTCAGGCTCGCGATCTCGTCCAGGCCACCGCCGAGCGCCACCCGCACCGACAGGTCGCCATGGCGCACCCGCTCGGCGCCGTCGATCAGCGAGCTGACCGGGCGCACCAGCCGGTCGGCCAGGAGCAGGCCCACCCAGATGGCGGCGAGCAGAATCAGCAGGGCGACGAGGGCGAAGACGATTGCGAAGGTGAGCTGGAAGTCGAGCCGCCGCCCCTCCAGCGCCTCGTACTGCGACACCGCCTGCTGTGTGTCCTCGACCCGCGCCAGCAGGGCCGGATCGACGAAGCGGCCGACGAACAGGAACGTATCGACGATCTGGTTCAGGGCGACCAGCGCGCGCATCCGGTCGTCGTCCTCGGAGGTGATAATCACCACCTCGCCGCGCCGCGCCCGTTCCATCGCCTGTTCCGGCAGGGGCTCGAAGTCGAACGCGAAAGAGAGCCCCGTGCGGGCGTAGACCCGGCCCGCCCCGTCGAACACGACCGCTTCGGTCAGGTTTCGCACCGCCGCCTGGGCGGTGATCACCTGCTCGAACCGCCGACTGTCGGACAGCAGGAACGGCGCTTCGCGGTTCAGATCGTTGGCCATGGCGAGCACGTCGCCGCGGATGGTCTGGCGGTGCTCCTCGAGATACGCCTCCGCCACGACGGCCGACTGGTTGACCGCCGTCGATACCCGCTCGCTGAACCAGCCCCGCATGCCGAGATCGAAGAAAACGGCCGAGAAGACCGACACGATCAGGGTCGGCGTTACCGCGATCAGGGCGAACAGAAGCGCCAGGCGCAGATGCAGACGCGCACCCGCCAGACCGCGTCGCCGTTCGATCCAGATCCGGATGAGTTGGCGCACGACCAGCGCGCCGAGACCGAGCAGGAAAGCGATGTTCAGATAGACGCAGAGCAGGACCAGGTCCGGGTCCGGGCCGAGCGGCCCCGAGCGGGTGATCACGATCGCTGTCGCCGCCCCCGACAGGATCGCCAGCACGCTGAAGGCGACGGCGAGCTTGCGTTCCAACGCCACGCGCCGGGCCCAGCGGCGGAAGGCCCGCCACAGGGTCAGCCGCGGCTCCGGCTGTGCGTCGCTGAACGTGGGGTATCCGGTCATCCTGCCGTCGCGGAGGTCATACGGATCGCCGGTCGCTGCGGACGACACGTCCCGATCCGGCACCGATCATGGGTCGGATCGTACGCTCCGGACCACGGGAATGTCCAACTCGCGGATCTTCTTGCGCAGGGTGTTCCGGTTGAGACCGAGCAGTTCGGCGGCCCGGATCTGATTGCCGCGGGTCGCCCTCAGGCTGAGCGAAATCAGTGGCCGCTCCACCTCGCGCAGCACCCGCTCGTGCAGCCCCGAAGCGGGAAGGTCATCCTTGTGCGCGTCGAAATAGGCGCTCAGGTGCCGTTCCACGGCGCCGGACAGATTCTCGTCATCCGCCGGCGGCCGCGCTCCCTCCACGTCGCCGGGCGGCGGCTCGGCCAGTTCCGCGTCGATCGCCTCCGCACCGATGGTCTCCTCGACATACAGCGCGGCCAGACGCCGGCAGAGATTTTCGAGCTCGCGCACGTTGCCGGGCCAGGAATAGGCCTGAAGACGGGTGATCGCGCCGGCGTCCAGATGTTTGCTCGGCAGCCCCTCCGCCGGCATCTGTGCCAGGAAATGGCGTGCCAGATCCGGCACGTCCTCGCGGCGCTCCCTGAGCGCCGGCAGCCGGATCGGCACGACGTTGAGCCGGTAGAACAGGTCCTCCCGGAACAGCCCCTGGCGGATGAGCTGGCGCAGGTCGCGGTGGGTGGCGGCGACGATCCGCACGTTCGCCTGGATCGCCGTCCGCCCCCCGACCGTCGTGTACTCGCCCTCCTGGAGCACCCGGAGCAGCCGGGTCTGGGCTTCCAGCGGCATGTCGCCGATCTCGTCGAGGAACAGCGTGCCGCCCTGGGCCTGCTCGAACCGTCCCGTGGCGCGGACGGTCGCCCCGGTGAAGGCGCCCTTCTCGTGGCCGAACAGCTCCGACTCGATGAGCTCGCGCGGAATGGCGGCCATGTTGATGGCGACGAAAGGCCCGCCGGTCCGCTTGCCGTAGTCGTGCAGGGCGCGGGCGACCAGTTCCTTGCCGGTGCCCGACTCGCCGGTGATCATCACCGTGAGGTCGGTGCCCATGAGCCGCGCCAGAACCCGGTAGATCTCCTGCATCGCCGGCGACCGGCCGATCAGCGGCAAGGCGTCGTCGCTCCGCTCGGGGATCTCGCGAACCTCGCCCTCGGCTTCCTTCACCCCCGGTGCCGGCGCGGCCAGGGCCTTGCCCACGGTCGCGACCAGTTCGTTGAGGTCGAAGGGTTTCGGCAGATACTCGAACGCGCCCCGCTCGCTTGCCTTGACCGCCGTCAGAAGGGTGTTCTGGGCGCTCATCACGATCACCCGCAGATCCGGGCGGATCTTGCGGATGCGGGGCAGCAGGTCGAGCCCGTTGTCGTCCGGCATCACCACGTCGGTGATCACCAGATCCCCCTCGCCGTCCTCGATCCAGCGCCACAGGCCGGCGGCGGTGCCGGTACTGCGCACCGAATGCCCGAGGCGGGTCAGGGCGTGGCCGAGAACCGTTCGGATCGCGCGGTCGTCGTCGGCGATCAGGATGGAGGCCGCGCGCTGGCTCATGCGCCCGCCTCCGCACCGGCGCCCTGCCCGCGACGGCGTCGCACCCGGCGGGGCTTGGGCGCATCGACGATCGGCAAGGTCAGCCGGAAGATCGTGCGGCGCGGGACCGAGTCCACCTCGATCACGCCGCCATGGTCGGCCACCGCCTTGGCGACGAAGGCGAGACCGAGCCCGGAACCGTTGGTCTTCGTCGTCACGAACGGCTCGAATAGGTTGGCCTGGAGTTCCTCGGGAATGCCCGGGCCATTGTCCTGGACCGTGATCTGGAGCGGCAGGTGTACCCGCTCGCCGGATCCTGCGACGGCGACCCGCATGCCGTGGCGGTAGCTGGTGGTCAACGTGATCTCGCCCCCCTCGTCCGGCACCGCCTCGCTGGCGTTCTTGATGAGATTGAGAAAAACCTGAACCAGCAGGTCGTGGTTGCCGAGCACCGCCGGCAGCGACGGGTCGTACCGCTCGATGAAGGTCACGGTGCGCCCGAACCCGTTCTGGGCGACCCGCCGGCACCGCTCCAACACCTCGTGGATGTTGACGGCCGTCCGTTCGATCGGGCGCTCGTCGCTGAACACCTCCATGCGGTCGACCAGGGCGCAGATCCGGTCGGTCTCGTCGCAGATCAGGCGGGTCAGGACCTGCTCGTCGCCATGAACCGACTGTTCCAGAAGCTGCGCGGCGCCGCGAATGCCAGACAGCGGGTTCTTCACCTCATGGGCCAGCATCGATGCCATCGCGCTGACCGACCGGGCGGCCCCGCGATAGGTGAGCTGGCGATGCATCTTCGAGGCGATGGTGCGCTCCTGGAGATTGACCGCCACGGCGCCCGGCGCCTCCGGGATCGGCGCGATCTGAAGGTTGACGACGATCTGGCCGACCCGCGGGGATTCGATCTCAAGATCGTAGTCGCTCAGCCCCGATTGCGACGACCGCGCCTGAGCGATCATCCCGAGCAGCGGACTGTCCTGGGGAACCCAGTCGGTCAGGCTCCGCCCGGCCGCCGCCGCCGCGCTGGACGCCAGCAGGTTCTCGGCCGCGATGTTGAGGGAGACGACGCGGTTCTCGCCGTCGAGAACGATCACCGCCCAGGGCAGCGCGTTCAGAACCGTATTGCCGTCCATATAGGCCGCGAGCCGGCTGCTCTCCGTTGCCGCGACCGCCGTCATGCCGCGATCCTCGAGGCAGGGTTGCCGGGCTCCATGGCGCCGAAGAAGCGGTCGATCTCCGCGAAGACCGTCGTCGGATCGGTGGTGTTGTTGACCCGCTGGCGAAAGGCGGCGGATCCCGGAAGGCCGTCGGTGTACCAGCCGATATGCTTGCGCGCGTTGCGGATACCCGCCTGGGTTCCGTAGTGCCCGAGCATGGCGTCGAGATGCTCGGCAAGGATAGCGCGCCGCTCCTCCGCGTCCGGATCTGGCCGCACCTCGCCGCCGGTCAGGGCCGCGGCGACCTGTGCGGGAAACCAGGGACGGCCGTAGCAGCCGCGGCCGATCATCACGCCCGCCGCGCCGGACTGGCGCAGACACACGCGCGCCGTCTCGATCGACACCACGTCGCCATTGGCGACGACCGGGACCGAAACGGTGTCCACGACGGCGCGGATGGCGCCCCAGTCCGCCGTTCCTGTGTACATCTGGCAGCGGGTCCGGCCGTGCACGGTGATCAGCTTGATGCCGGCGTCTTCGGCGATCCGCGCCAGGGCCGGCGCGTTGTGGCTGTCAGCATCCCATCCGAGACGCATCTTCAGGGTCACCGGCAGGTCGACGGCGCCCACCACCGCCTCCATGATCCGGCCCGCAAGCGCCTCATCGCGCATGAGGGCCGAGCCGGCGTAGCGGTTGACCACCTTCTTGGCCGGGCAGCCCATGTTGATGTCGATGGCATCGGCACCGCGGTCGGCCATCATCCGCGCCGCCTCGGCCATCACCTCGGGCTCCCAACCGGCGATCTGGACGACGGCGGGCGTGTCCTCGGCGTCGATCTCCGCCTTGCGGGTCTCTTCGCGCACATCGCGCAGGACGGCGTGGCTGGCAATCATCTCGGTGACGACCAGTGGCGCGCCCAGCCGCCGGGCGAGACGGCGGAACGGGCGGTCGGTCACGCCGGACATTGGCGCGACGACGACCGGAGCCGAGAGGCTATGCTCACCGATCTGAATGCACATTTATTGGGCAGCCACCGGTTGTGGTCAATCTTTAGGCACGATAGCCGGATTTCCGGCCGCCGCAAAGGCCTATCGCGCCGGAAAAGGGGAACTACCCCCCCACCAGCGCGTGAACGGCCTTCACGCCGGGATAGGCTAGCGTCAGCAGCAGATAGACCGCGAGGACCCCGCGCACCGCGCGCCGGCCGCGCAGGCCGAGCCGGGCATGGGCGAACAGCACGGCGCCGACGACCGCGAAGGCCACGAGCGACAGCACGGACTTATGATCGCCGGTGATCCAGGGATGGCCTGCGGTCACGTTCAGGGCGACGCCGGACAGGATCCCGACGCCGAGCACGATCTCCGCCGTGGTCAGCAGGCGAAACAGCAGGGTCTCCGCATCGGCCACTGCGGGCAGTCCGGCGCTCAGGCCGAACGGCCGCTTCGCCTTCAGCGCCCGCTCCTTGATGAAAACACCGATGCCGGCGACGGCGGCCAGGGTCGCCAGGGCATAGGTTGCGAGCGACACCACGATATGCAGCACCACCCAGCCTTCCGGCATCCCGCCCACACCGCCGGCGCGCGGCGCGTCGAGAACGCTCGCGAGCGTCGCCATCATCAGCAGATAAGGCCCGAGCAGACCCGCCAGCCGCGCCATGGTGGCCGAGACGGCGGAGATCGCCGCGAAGAGCGCCACCGTCGTCGCCGCGGACACCCAGAGCGCGGCGCCGAGCCCCCCGTCCCAGTGGTCGCCGAACCGGACCAGCGTCCAGCCGACCGCGCCGATCGCCGCCACCGCGACGGCCGCCCAGAAGCGACGGTCCCGGACAGGCTGGGGCCGCCAGGCAAGCAGGGCCAGCGGCAGGATCGAGATCACCGCCGAGATGTTGACCAGCAGAGAGGTGCCGGCGAGAGAGCTGCCGAACAGAGACATGGGCCGTTGCCTACACTAAGATCCGCCCCCACTCCACGACCAAGATAGCGCCGATCCCCCGCCATGACTGCACGGACACCGCATCCATGACCACCCTCGCCCTGATCGTCGCCGCCGGCCGGGGGGAGCGCGCCGGGGGCGGCGTGCCCAAACAGTACCGGTCCCTGGCCGGCATTCCGGTTCTGCGCCGGGCGGTCGAGACCTTCCTGCGTCATCCGCGCGTCGACGGTGTCCGCGTGATGATCGCCGACGACCATCGCGCCCTCTACGACGCCGCCACCGCCGGTGTCGCCCTCCCCGACCCCGTGATCGGCGGCGACGAACGCCAGGCGTCTGTGCGCAACGGCCTCGAGAGCCTGGGCGCCGACGCGCCGGAGCGGGTGCTGATCCACGACGCGGCCCGTCCCCTGGTGCCGGCCGCCGTGATCGACCGGGTGCTCGACGCGCTCGATCGCACGCCGGCCGCCCTGCCGGTGCTGCCGGTCGCCGACACGTTGAAGCGCGGCGCCGACGGCCTCGTGGCTGGAACGGTCAGCCGCGATGGACTGTGGCGGGCGCAGACGCCCCAGGGTATGCGCTATCCCGACATCCTCGACGCGCACCGGCGGGCCGCAGCGGACGGCATGGCGGTCACCGACGACGTCGCCCTGATGGAATGGGCCGGACACCCGGTTGCTCTGGTCGCCGGCGCCGAGGACGCGATGAAGATCACCACCGCGGAGGATTTCGCCATGGCCGAACGGCTGCTCGCCGGCACGATGGAGACCCGCGTCGGCACCGGGTTCGACGTGCATCGGCTGGGCGAGAAGGTCCCGGGCGGCGTGGACGGGGTCGCGCTCGGCGGCATCGTCATCCCGCACGACAGGGCCCTGCTCGGCCATTCCGACGCCGATGTGGGCTTGCACGCGCTAACCGACGCCCTGCTCGGCGCGCTGGGAGACGGCGATATCGGCGCCCATTTCCCCCCAAGCGACCCGCAGTGGAAGGGGGCGGCATCCGACCGGTTTCTCGCCGATGCCTGCCGGCGCGTGCGCGATGCCGGAGGGGCGATCCGGCATCTGGACCTGACGGTGATCTGCGAGCGCCCGAAGGTCGGTCCGCACCGGGACGCCATGCGCGCCCGGATCGCCGAGATCTGCGGGCTGCCGACCGTTCGCGTGTCCGTCAAGGCAACGACCACCGAGCGGCTCGGGTTCCCGGGCCGCGGCGAGGGGATCGCCGCCCAGGCGGCCGCGACCATCGTGCTGCCGGCCCCGGAAGAGCGGTGACAGCGTCACCCCGCCCGTCCCTCGCCTCCCCAGCGGTGTTGATCGCCACCGGGCTCGGTACCGGCTATCTGCCGAAGGCGCCCGGCACCTGGGGCTCCCTGATGGCGGCGGTGCTGGCCTGGCCGCTCGCGCAGGCGGGCGGACCCGTCGCCCTGCTGGTTGGCGCGGCGCTGGCGACCCTGGTCGGCACCTGGGCGACGCGTGTCTATATGGAGCGCACCGGCACCGAGGATCCGGGCGCGGTGGTGATCGACGAGGTCGCGGGTCAGTGGTTGGCGCTGGCCCTCTGCCCGCCGCACCCCCTGTGGTGGGCGGCCGCCTTCGTCGCCTTCCGGATCGCCGACATCGCCAAGCCGTTCCCGGCTAGCTGGATCGATCGCAACATGCACAGCGCCTTCGGCGTGATGCTGGACGACCTGGTGGCCGGCGCCTATGCCGCACTGGCGGTCTGGATCGCCGCCGCCTGGCTGTGGGCCGCCCCCTGATTGCTGGTTTGGAGGTTCTCATGCTCCCCGCCCCCCTGCTCGCCCTCGCCACCGACGTCCTGGACCGCGCCAAGGTCCGAGGCGTCATGATCGCCACGGCGGAGTCCTGTACCGGCGGGCTGATCGCCGGTTGCCTGACCGAGATCGCCGGCTCCTCCGCCGTGGTCGATCGAGGGTTCGTGACCTATTCCAACGAGGCGAAGACGGAGATGCTCGGCGTCCCGGCGGCGACGATCTCGGCCGTCGGAGCGGTGTCCGAGGAGGTCGCGCGCGCCATGGCCGAGGGGGCGCTTGCGCGGTCGAGAGCCTTGCTGACGGTCGCCGTCACGGGAGTGGCGGGGCCCGGCGGCGGATCGGCGGACAAGCCGGTCGGGCTGGTCCATTTTGGCTGCGCGATGCAAGGGGCCGAGACGCTGCACCGACGGGTGGTGTTCGACGGCGACCGGTCGGCGGTGCGGGAGGCGACGGTCCGCACCGCGCTCGAGTTGCTGCGGGATCGGCTGTAGAGACGCCGGGTCCCGGTCGACCTCCGGGTCCAGCCCGGAGTTCACCGGGATGACGTTTATAGCTAGGAAATTTGAACAACCCCGTCATTCCGGACTCGCCCGGGGCCTGATCCGGGGCCTGATCCGGGGGCGGGCCGGGACCCGAGAACCCGACCCTAACCGTATAGCGACTTGGCGCGATCCTCGAACGCCCGCACCATGCGGCGGACGGCCTCGTTGAAGAACAGGCCCATGATCCGCTGCAGCATCAGATTCTTGAACTCGAAATCGACGTAGAAGTCGATCAGGCAGCCCTCGCCGTCCTCGCGGAAGACCCAGTGGTTGTTCAGGTACCGGAACGGCCCGTCGGTATAGGTCACGTCGATGCGCCGGTCGTCGGGGTGCAGTTCAACGCGCGAGGTGAACCGCTCCCGGACCATCTTGTAGCCGATCATCAGGTCGGCAAAGAAGACGCTGCCCTCGCGCTTCTTGATCCGCGCCCCCACACACCACGGCAGGAACTGGGGGTAGGTCTCCACGTCGGCGACCAGCGCGTACATCTGGTCCGGCGAATACGGGACGACGCGCTTTTCGGCGTGTGTTGGCATTCCGGTCCGGTCTGGTCGGTTATTCGGCGGCGGAGGCGGCAGCGGGAGCGACCGGCGCAGGCGCCGGCTGTGCCAGCACATCGGCTTCCCGTACGGGCTTGCCGGCCAAGCGGGCATCGCGGGCCGCCCGCAGCTTCGCGAAGTCGTCGCCGGCAAAATAGGACGACCGCGTGAGCGGCGAGGCCGAGACCATCAGGAAGCCCTTGTTGAAGGCGCGCGACTTGTAGGTGTCGAACTCCGTCGGCTCGACGAACCGATCGACCGGATGGTGCTTGGGCGTCGGCTGCAGGTACTGGCCGATGGTCATGAAATCCACCTCGGCGGACCGCAGGTCGTCCATCACCTGAAGGACTTCGTCACTCCCCTCACCGAGGCCAACCATAATGCCGGACTTGGTGAAGATCGACGGGTCCATCTCCTTGACCTGGTGCAGCAGGTGAAGCGAGCCGAAATAGCGCGCGCCGGGCCGCACGGTGCCGTAGAGCCGCGGCACGGTCTCCAGGTTGTGGTTGAAGACGTCCGGCTTGGCCGCGACGACGATGGCCAGCGCATCCTTCTTGCGCCGGAAGTCGGGTGTCAGCACCTCGACGGTCGTCCCCGGCGAGTGCTTACGGATCTGCAGGATGGTCTCAGCGAAATGGCCGGCGCCGCCGTCGGGCAGGTCGTCGCGGTCCACGGAGGTGATGACCACGTGGTTAAGGCCGAGCTTGGCGACGGATTTGCCGACATTCTCCGGCTCGTGCGGGTCGAGCATGTCCGGTCGGCCGGTGGCGATGTTGCAGAACGCGCAGGCCCGGGTGCAGACCGAGCCCAGGATCATCATCGTCGCGTGCTTCTTCGACCAGCACTCGCCGATATTCGGGCAGGCCGCCTCCTCGCACACGGTGTGGAGGTTGTGGTCACGCATGATCTTGCGCGTTTCCTGGTAGGTCGCCGAGGTCGGCGCCTTCACCCGGATCCAGGCCGGCTTACGCTTCTGCACCGGATTGTCCGGCTTATGCGCCTTCTCGGGATGGCGAACCCGCGCCTTGTCGGCAGAAATGGTCGCCTCTGTCATCGCTCGGTCCTTTGCCGGCTGGATCCGTGAAGAATTGCGAACCTCAGAAGTGGATGGCCCGGTCGTAGGCGTCAAGGACGGACTCGTGCATCATCTCGCTGAGGGTCGGGTGCGGGAAGATGGTGTGCATCAGCTCCGCCTCCGTGGTCTCCAGAGTCATGGCGACCCCGTAGCCCTGGATCAGCTCGGTGACCTCGGCGCCGATCATGTGGGCGCCCAGCATCTCGCCGGTCTTGGCGTCGAAGATCGTCTTCACCATACCCTCGGGCTCGCCCAGTGCGATCGCCTTGCCGTTGCCTATGAACGGGAAGCGGCCGACCTTCAACTCGTGCCCCTTCTCCTTGGCCTGCGCCTCGGTGAGGCCGACGCTGGCGATCTGCGGGCGGCAGTAGGTGCAGCCCGGGACCAGGTCCGTGTTCATCGGGTGCAGCCCCTTCACGCCGGCGATCCTCTCGACGCAGAGCACACCCTCGTGGCTGGCCTTGTGGGCGAGCCAGGGCGGGCCGGTCAGGTCGCCGATGGCGTAGACGCCCGGCTCGCCGGTCTCCATCCACTCATTGGTCACCACGTGGGTCTTCTCGACCTTCACCTTGGTGCCCTCGAGGCCGATGTTCTCCACGTTGCCGACGATCCCGACGGCGAGGATCACCCGGTCGACCTCAAGGGTCTCCTTCTTGCCCTTCACCTCGATCTCGGCCTTGGCGCCCTTCGAGGTCGCCTCGAGCTTGTGGACCTTCGCGCCGGTGTGGACCTTCATACCTTGCTTGGTGAACTGCTTGAGGGCAAAGGCGGAGATCTCCGCGTCCTCGGCCGGCAGGATCCGATCGACCACCTCGACCACGGTCACCTCGGCGCCCATGTCGTGATGGAAGCTGGCGAACTCCATGCCGATGGCGCCGGAGCCGATGACCAGCAGCTTCTTCGGCATGGTCTCGGGCACCATCGCTTCCTTGTAGGTCACGATGGTCTTGCCGTTCGGCTCCATGCCCGGCAGCGTGCGGGCACGGGCGCCGGTCGCCAGGATCACGTGCTTGGCGCCGTAGGTTCCGACCGCCTTGCCGTCCTTGGTCACCTCCAGCTTGCGCAGACCGCCGGACGTACCGGCCAGCTTGCCCTGGCCGTCGACGACGGTGACCTTGTTCTTCTTCAGCAGGTGGGCAACGCCCGACGAAAGCTGCTTCGCCACGTCGCGCGAGCGCTTAACCACCTTCTTAAGATCGAACGATATGTCTTTGGCGGAAAAGCCATAGGCGTCGAGGTTGTGAAGGATATGCCCGACCTCGGAGGAGCGCAGAAGCGCCTTGGTCGGGATACAGCCCCAGTTCAGGCAGATGCCGCCGAGGTGCTCGCGCTCGACCACCGCCGCCTTCATGCCGAGCTGGGCGGCGCGGATCGCGGCGACGTAGCCGCCGGGACCGCCGCCGACCACGATGACGTCGAATTGGGTATCGGCCATGTCTCGCCTCCCCTTACAGCAGCATGGTGAGCGGATCTTCGATCAGCTTCTTGAACGCGGCCAGGAACTCGGCCCCTACGGCACCGTCCACCACCCGGTGGTCGACCGACAGGGTGCAGCTCATCACGGTGGCAACCGCCAGGGCGCCGTCCTTGACCACCGCCCGCTGCTCGCCCGCGCCGACCGCCAGGATCGCGCCCTGGGGCGGGTTGATGACGGCGGCGAAGTCCTTGATGCCGAACATGCCCAGGTTGGAGATCGAGAAGGTGCCGCCCTGGTACTCCTCCGGCGACAGCTTGCCGTCCCGGGCACGCGTGGCGAGATCCTTCATCGAGGCCGAGATCTCCTTCAGGCCCTTGGAGCCCGCGTCCCGAATCACCGGCGTGATCAGGCCGCCCTCGATGGCCACGGCGACGGAGATATCGACCTGGTCGTAGATCCGGATCGCCTTCTCGGTCCAGGTGGCGTTCGCCGCCGGCACCTGCTTCAGCGCGATGGCCGAGGCGCGGATCACCAGATCGTTGACCGACAGCTTATAGGCGTCGGACTTGGCGTTGAGGTCCTTGCGGACCTTGAGCAGCTCGTCGATCTCGCAGTCGATCGTCAGGTAGAAATGCGGGGCGAACTGCTTCGACTCCGCCAGGCGCTTGGCGATGACCTTGCGCATGTTGGAGTTCGGAATCTCCTGGTAGCTCGGCAGGCCCGGCACGTCCGGCGAGGGTGCCTGGGCGGCCGGGGCCGCTGCAGCCGGTGCCGCGGCGGGAGCCGCACTCTCGGACGCGGCGGCCTTCTTCGGCGCGCCGCCTTCCATCGCCTTCTCGATATCCGCCTTCACGATCCGGCCGTTCGGCCCGGAGCCGGCGACGTCGTTCAGGTCAATGCCAGCCTGCTCGGCCATACGCTTGGCCAGCGGGCTCGCGAACACGCGCCCGCCGCTGTTGCTGCTCTTCGACGGAGCGGGAGCTGCCTGCGGAGCCGGCTTGGCCTCCTGCTTGGGAGCTTCCTGCTTCGGCTCCTCCTTGGGCGGCTCGTCCTTCTTCGGGGCCGGCGCCTCGCCGCCATCGGCGGGAATGTCGTCGGCGCTCTCGCCCTCTTCGAGCAGGTAGGCGATGACCGCGTTCACGGCGACACCCTCGGTGCCGTCGGAAACCACGATCTTGCCGATCTTACCCTCGTCGACGGCTTCCACTTCCATGGTCGCCTTGTCGGTCTCGATCTCGGCGATCACGTCGCCCGGAGAGACGGTGTCGCCCTCCTTGACCATCCACTTGGCGAGGTTGCCCTCGGTCATGGTCGGCGACAGCGCCGGCATCAGAATGGGAGTAGGCATGGCTCGGTCCCCCCTCAGGCGCGATAGCAGGCGGCTTTGGCCGCGGCGGCGATGTTCTCCACCTGCGGCAGGGCCAGCTTCTCGAGATTGGCGGCGTAGGGCATCGGCACGTCGGCACCGGCGACCCGACCCACCGGCGCGTCGAGATGGTCGAACGCGATCTCCATCACCTGGCTCGCGATCTCCGACCCGATCCCGGAATAGGCCCATCCCTCCTCGACGGTGACGAGGCGGTTGGTCTTCTCGACCGACCGCACGATGGTCTGGATGTCGAGCGGGCGGATCGTCCGCAGGTCGATGACCTCGGCCTCGATCCCCTCCTCGGCCAGCTTGTCGGCCGCCTCGAGCGCCTTGCCGACCATGATCGAGAAGGCGGTGATGGTGACGTCCTTGCCGGCGCGCACCACCTTGGCCTTGCCGATCGGCAGCACGAAGTCCGGGTCGGTCGGCACGTCGAAGGACTGGCCGTACAGGACCTCGTTCTCGAGGAAGATCACCGGGTTCGGATCGCGGATCGCCGCCTTGAGCAGGCCCTTGGCGTCGGCCGCCGACCAGGGGGAGATGACCTTGAGGCCCGGGCAGTGGGCGTACCAGCTCGCGTAGCACTGGGAGTGCTGGGCCGCGACGCGGGCCGCCGCCCCATTCGGGCCGCGGAACACGATCGGGCAACCCATCTGGCCGCCGGACATGTAGAGCGTCTTGGCGGCCGAGTTGATGATCTGGTCGATCGCCTGCATGGCGAAGTTGAAGGTCATGAACTCGACGATCGGCTTCAGCTTGCCGAAGGCGGCACCGACAGCGAGACCGGCGAATCCGTGCTCGGTGATCGGCGTGTCGATGACCCGGTCGGCGCCGAACTCGTCGAGCAGGCCCTGGGTCACCTTGTAGGCCCCCTGGTACTCGGCGACCTCCTCGCCCATCAGGAAGACCTCGCCGTCGCCGCGCATCTCCTCGGCCATGGCGTCGCGCAGCGCCTCGCGCACGGTCTGACGCGTGGTCTCCTTGAAGAACTTGTCCTCGTCGACGTCCTCGGGAATCTGCGTCGCGGTGGCGAGCGGCGACCCCGGGTCACCGGACGGCGCCGAGACGGCAGCCGGCCGGTTCGGTCCGTCGGTCAGCGCGGCCGAGCCCTCATCCGCCGCGCCGTCTCCGGCGTCGGATGCAGGCGCCGGCGCGGCATCGCCGCCCTCGGCCGGAATGTCGCCCGCGCTCTCGCCCTCTTCCAGCAGATAGGCGATCACGGCATTGACCTGCACGCCTTCGGCGCCCTCGGAAACGACGATCTTGCCGACGGTTCCCTCGTCGACGGCCTCGACCTCCATGGTCGCCTTATCGGTCTCGATCTCGGCGATCACGTCGCCGGCGGAGACCGTATCGCCCTCCTTGACCATCCATTTCGCGAGGTTGCCCTCGGTCATGGTCGGCGACAGAGCCGGCATCAGAATGGGAGTAGGCATTCGGTATCCCCCTCTCGGGTGCAGCGGCCGAGTTGACCCCTGGCATGTCGCCATCGGGGCCGGGCCGCGCGATTGTTTCGTCTGCGCGGCGGCGCGTCAGTGCGCCTCGACCAGCACGTCCGTCCAGAGTTCCTCGATATCCGGCTCCGGGCTCTGCTGAGCGAAGTCGGCGGCGTCGGTGATGAGATCCTTCACCTCGCGGTCGACCTTCTTCAGGTCGTCCTCGGCCACCCCCTGCTCCAGCACGAGACGGCGCAGGGTGTCGATCGGATCGTGCTCCTGGCGCATTTTGTTGACCTCCTCCTTCGTCCGGTACTTCGCCGGGTCCGACATGGAGTGGCCGCGATAGCGGTAGGTCTTCATTTCCAGGATATACGGGCCCTTGCCCTCGCGGCAGTGCTTGACCGCCTTCTCGCCGGCCGCCTTGACCGCGAGGATGTCCATACCGTCGACCTCCTCGCCCGGGATGCCGTAGGCGTGGCCGCGCTGGGACAGGGAGGGGCCGGCCGCAGCGCGCTGCTGCGACGTGCCCATGGCGTATTTATTGTTCTCGATGATGAAGATCACCGGAAGCTTCCACAGGGCCGCCATGTTGAAGCTCTCGTAGACCTGACCCTGGTTGACGGCGCCGTCGCCAAGATAGGTGAGCGAGACCCGGTCAGTCTTGCGGTAGCGATGGTTGAAGCCGAGCCCGGTACCGATCGGCACCTGGGCGCCGACGATGCCGTGGCCGCCGTAGAAGTTCTTCTCGCGGCTGAACATGTGCATCGAGCCGCCCTTGCCCTTGGAGTAGCCGCCGATGCGCCCGGTGAGCTCCGCCATGACGCCGCGCGCTTCCATGCCGCAGGCCAGCATGTGCCCGTGGTCCCGGTAGGAGGTGACGACCGTATCGCCGTCCTCGATCGCCGCCTGCATGCCGACGACCACCGCCTCCTGCCCGATATAGAGGTGGCAGAATCCGCCGATCAGTCCCATGCCGTAGAGCTGACCTGCCTTCTCCTCGAAGCGGCGGATCACCAGCATGTCGCGGTAGTAGCCGATGAGCGCGTCATTGGACGGCATCTTGGACTTCGCGGCAGTCGATCTGGAATTTCGGGACGTTCGTTTGGCTGCAGGCTTCTTCGCGGTCCCCGAGGTGCTCGAGGCCGACTTCGTGGTGGCTGCACGGGCCATGGGTCTCCCCCTGTTCGTGGCCGGGGCGCATTGAGGCGGCGCCAACCCGGTGAGGCACAGAACTAAGGGATAGCCGTCAGTTTTTCAAGATGCCTAACATCTTGTGCTGCAACGCAAAAACGTGACTTAACTGAATAATGGTTAAGCCGTCGTAATCACTTAGCGAACAGCGACATTGAGCACCAGGTCGCCGGTCGGAACCAGCCCGTTGCCGATGACCACGGAATCCGCCGGCACGTAACCAAGCACCAGACGCGCGCGCTCTTCCAGCAGGTCGGTGTCCAGGCTTTTCGGATTCAGCCGCGCGACCTTGTCTTCCAGGGCCTGTCGCTCCGCGGCCACCGCCGACAGGACGGAACCGGCATCGGCGATCTCGACGTCAAGACGCTGCCAGGCGCGCAGTCCCCGATCGCCCTCGACCGCGTGATAGGTGAAGTAGGCAATCAGCAGACAGGCCATCAGCGGCCCGAGGACCTTGGGAACGCGACCTTTCAATTCCGCCGTCAGGGACATTCCGCCCTCCTGATTGCAAAGCGAATTCATTGAATCATGAGGAGGATTGAGGGTCACCGTGAACAGAACGCGAATCGAACCGAATCAAAAGGCGAATCCGCAAACCTGTTGCAGAAATGACTCAGGCTGTAGGCGCGTCTCAGGACCGACGGACGTGCTTCAGCGCCCGCTCGCGCCACGCGTTCAAGACATCGGCGATCACGATGGCGTCGCCGGACCCGTCCTCGAAGACCAGACCGATCGGCAGGATCTGGGTATGCCCGGTGAGAAAGCGGTTGAGCGCCCGCATCACGGCGAACCCGCGGTCGGCGTCGAACACCACATAGGCCAGCTTCGGGTTGCGCCCGGTTCCGCGTCCGGCCATGGAGAATTCCGATACCTCGTCCCAGCGGTATCGCCGCACGGTCCATAGCCGGGCAACCGTCATTCCGTCGCGGTCGAGGCGGACCTGCAGGCGGTTCAGGACGCCGGTGGCGAAGAGGAAGAGACCGCCGGCGATCAGACCGATGGCGACCATCGGCCACCCGCTCTCCGGCCGCGGCTGCTCGCCGACGATCATCGCGCCGCCGGTTGCCGCGACGACGGCGCAGGCGAAGGGGAACACGCCCCGTCGCCAGCCCGGCAGCTTCAGCAACGCCGTGTCGCCAAGCCGGGACGGATGGGTCCGGGGCTTTTCCGCGCGGGCCTTGCCCGACCGGGGCGCCTCCCCGGTCGGCCGTGCGGTGTCGGGTTTTTCGCTCACGCCAGGGCGCGCGTCAGCCGGCGAGCGGCGCCAGAGACTGCCGGCCGGCATAGACCGCCGCCGGACCCAACGCCTCTTCGATGCGGAGCAGCTGATTGTACTTGGCGATCCGGTCCGAGCGGGACAGCGACCCGGTCTTGATCTGGCCCGCGTTGGTCGCGACCGCGATGTCGGCGATGGTGGTGTCCTCGGTCTCGCCGGAGCGGTGCGAGATCACCGCCCCGAATCGGGCACCCTGCGCCGTGTGGATGGTCTCCAGGGTCTCCGACAGGGTCCCAATCTGATTGACCTTCACCAGGATGGCGTTGCCGCTGTCCTCGGCGATGCCCCGCTTCAGGCGCTTCGGGTTGGTGACGTAGAGATCGTCGCCGACGATCTGCACCTTCTTGCCGATCTCGGCGGTCAGGGCCCTGAACCCGTCCCAGTCGTCCTCGGACAGGGCATCCTCGATGGAGACGATCGGATAGCGGGCGCAGAGATCGGCATAGAGCTTGATCATGCCGTCGGTGTCGAGGGTCTTGCCCTCGCCGGCCAGCACGTATTTCCCGTCCTTGAAGAACTCGGTGGAGGCCGGGTCGAGGGCGATCATCACGTCCTCGCCGGGCGTGTAGCCGGCCGCCTCGATCGACTTCATGATCGCGCCGAGGGCCTCGTCGGCGGTCGACAGGTTCGGCGCGAAGCCGCCTTCGTCGCCCACATTCGTGTTGTGGCCGTCCGCGACCAGTCGCTTCTTCAGCGCCTGGAAGACCTCGGCCCCGCAGCGCAGCGCCTCGGCGAAAGTCGGCGCCGACACCGGCATGATCATGAATTCCTGGAAGTCGATCGGGTTGTCCGCATGGGCGCCGCCGTTGACGATGTTCATCATCGGGGTCGGCAGCACATGGGCGTAGGCGCCGCCCAGGTAGCGCCATAACGGCTGCTCCATCTCGGCCGCCTGCGCCTTGGCGACCGCCATGGAGACGCCGAGCAGCGCGTTGGCGCCGAGCCGTCCCTTGTTCTCGGTGCCGTCCAGATCGATCATCGTTCGGTCGATCAGGAGCTGTTCCGACGCTTCCCGACCGGAAAGGGCCTCGAAGATCTCGCCGTTCACCGCGTCGACGGCGGCGCGCACGCCCTTGCCGCCATAGCGCTTGGCATCGCCGTCCCGCTTCTCCACCGCCTCGTAGGCGCCGGTCGACGCGCCGGACGGCACCGCGGCCCGGCCGGTGGCGCCGGTCTCCAGGGTCACATCGACCTCGACGGTCGGATTTCCTCGGCTGTCCAGAACTTCGCGGGCGATGATGTCGATGATGGCGCTCATATCTGTCCTCTGTTCGGAACGGTTCGACGGACGACGTCACGCGTCGCGCGAATGGGCGCGCCTTCAATAGCCCTGCTCCGAGCCGCATTCAACACGCCAAGTTCAACGCAATGTGAGCGGATTGCGGCGACCGTAAATCCCACGGCGTTTGAAATCACCGCCGGTTACCCTTAAATAGTAGGCGTCGTTCAACAGTAGCGGACGGCAAAACCGAGAGGAGTATCGACATGGCCATCGGCGGCGTCGACACACAGACCGGCAATCAGCTTGCCGTCCTCAGAAATACCCAGCCCTCGCGGGCCGAGGAACTCCGCGCCCAGCAGGATGCGCGGGAGTCTCAGGAAGCCCGGGCCGGAGCCCAGGACACAAGCGAGACGGAAAACCGGGAGTCCCGGTTCGGGACCGCCGAAACCGCGGCCGACCGGACAGGTTTCAGCAGCCCCGCCTCAACCCTCGACAGCCAGTCGCTGACGGCGCTGATCCAGGCGACGCAGCAGCAGGACACGGCGGGTCTACCGACGGATCAGACCGACGGCGAAGCGGAAGCCTCGGATGAGGCACGGCAGCAGCAGGTGGCGTCGGGGAACAGCACGAACTCGCTCGCTCCCGGAACGACCGCCGGCGTTGCCGACGGGTCGACCGACACCAGAGGCGTATCGCTTCTGGTCTAAATCTTCTACATCGGACACCATTTCGGACGGCGGCCTGCGGGCCGCCGTTTTGTTTTGGCCGCGCCACTCCCCTGTTCCCCAAGCAACCGGACAGTGGGATGGCGGATGTCCGGCTGTTAGCATGATGACGCCTTTCTCCCGCCCGGTGTCGCAATGCCCGATCAGCCCTTGAAAAGCCCGGCCTTCGAAGCGCTTTCCGTGCCGGCCACGACCGGCAACAACTATCCCGGCGATGTCGCCGACGGATCAGCGGCGCGGATCAAACGCCGGCTCGGCGACCATGGCGGGCTCACCCGCTATGGCGTGAACCACGTGACCCTGCCGGCGGGCTGCGGCTCGTCGCTGCGCCACTGGCATACGCGCCAGGACGAGTTCGTCATGGTGTTGAGCGGTGAGCTGGTCCTGCTGACCGACGCCGGCGAGCGGATCATGCGCCCCGGGGACTGCGCCGCCTTCCCCGCCGGTCGCCCGGACGGGCATACGCTCGTGAACCGATCCGGCGCGGAAGCGACCTATCTGGAAGTCGGCGACCGGACCGGGGGCGATGAGGTCGACTACCCCGACGTCGACATGCAGGTCCGCCTCATCGACGGCGAGGAGTATTTCGTGCGGCGGAGCGACGGGTCGATCATCCAGAAAGCCTGACCGACAGCCTTCCGTCGACCGCCGGCATTGCGCCGCCCTCAGTCGGTCGCGAGAAGATCCATCGCCCGCGACCGGGCTAACTCGGCCGCCTCGTCCCGTCCGGTGGCCTGCAGGGCCTCGGCGTATTTCCGCCAGCTCCAGGCGGATCGCGGTTTGGCGTCCGTCCGCTCCGCCAGAAGCGCGCGGGCCAGGGACGGATCCGCCTCGACCGCCGCCGTCACCAGCATCTCCTCGAACAGATCGCGCTGCGCGTGGCTGCCGCCCATGCAGTACAGGTCATAGCGCACCGGATGGAGCGCGCGCACCGCGGTCGCCGGATCGCCCTTGGCGAGCGCCGCCATCGCGGTCGCCGTCGCGGTCCCGACACGGGCCGCAACCCGCCCCTGGGTCGAGGCGGCGTTGGCATAGCGCTCCAGATGCTCGGCCAGCGTCGCCGCGGCCTGCGCCTCCCCGCCCTTGATGAGGGCCATCAGATAGTGCAGCGACACGAAGATCAGCTCGTGATCCTCCACATGGCGGAGGGAAACGCGGGCGAGATCGCGCCAGCGATCCCCCACATCCACCCCGTACATCTCCAGACGCCACAGCAGCGACGCGCCGTTGCAGACGTCGAGATACATGTCCGCCTCCAGATCGGAGGCGATATGCCGGTCGTATAGCGCCAGCACCGCGTCGGTCTCGCCGCGCTCCAGGTGGAACAGCGCCTGATGCCAGTAAAGGTGGAAGCGGAAGTTGTTGGTCGCCGACCAGGAGCCTTCCAGGCCGCGGACCCACTCCACGCCCTCGCGGTGGCGGCCCTGCATCTCCATGATATGGGCGACCGCATGGACCGCCCAGGCATCGGCCGGATTGCGGTCCACCGCCTCGCGGCCGATCGGCTCGGCTCGGGCGTAGTCCCCCGCCTCCTCCAGGCCGAAGGCGTGCATACCCAGCAAATAGCCGTAATCCGGGTCGGCCTCGCTCCATTCCGGCAGAACGCGGGCGGTGCTGTCCCGCATCATGCGCCCTTCGCCGGCGTAGAAATGATTGAAGTGGGCGAGCCGCAGGGCGAGCGCGTCCTTGGGATGGTCGATAGCGATCCGCTCCCAGCACGCGGTCGTCCCGTCGATATCCTCGGCACACCAGGCCCGCAGCGCCGCCAGATGCAGCGCCTCCCGCTCGGTCACGCCATGAGCCTCGGCCCGCGCCGTCGCCTCGGCCAGTGCCTTCCTGGCGCGTTCGGCCATGGCCCCACTGCCGAACAGCTTGAACAGATAGCCTTTTGCGACAAGGGCCAGGGGCATGTCCGCATCGGCGGCGAGAACCTGCTTCAGACGGTCGCCGATATCCCGGCCGAAGCCGAGATAGGAGGAGACCATGCCGTCGAAGGCCGCGACGGCCTCCGGATTGCGGGTGGTGTAGGTCAGGCCGTACCGGCCCTCCTGGGTCGCCATGATAGCCCCTTCCGCTCAGTCGAGCGTGATCGGATTCGCTTTGGCGATGCTATCGAAGGCTTTGAAGGTCGCCAACAGGCTGGCGACCTGGTCGAGTGGCACCATGTTCGGCCCATCCGAAGGCGCGCTGTCAGGGTCCGGGTGGCATTCCATGAACACCGCCGCCACGCCGACCGCGAGCGCGGCCCGGGCGATAACCGGCACGAACTCGCGCTGTCCGCCGGACGAGCCGCCCCGACCGCCGGGCTGCTGCACCGAATGGGTCGCGTCGATCACGACCGGATAGCCGTCGCGGGCCATTTCCGGCAGGCCGCGCATGTCGGAGACCAGGGTGTTGTAGCCGAAGCTGGTTCCGCGGTCGGTCAGCAGGATGTCGGTATTGCCGGTGGCGGCCACCTTAGCCGCGATATTCGCGACGTCCCAGGGCGCCAGGAACTGTCCCTTCTTGACGTTGACGGCCTTGCCGGTCTCGCCCGCCGCCACCACCAGATCGGTCTGGCGACACAGAAAGGCCGGGATCTGAAGCACGTCCACCGCCTCGGCGGCGATGGCGCATTGCGGCGGCTCGTGCACGTCGGTTAGCACCGGGCAGCCGAACGTCTCGCGCACCTCGGCCAGGATCGCGAGGCCCCGGTCGATGCCGACCCCCCGTCCTGCATTCAGACTGGTGCGGTTCGCCTTGTCGTAGGACGCCTTGAAGATCAGCGGAATCCCAGCCTCGCCGGTGATCCTGACCAGCTCCCCGGCAATCTCCAGGGCGTGCTCCCGGCTCTCGATCTGGCAGGGGCCGGCGATCAGCGCGAACGGGCGGTCGTTGGCGACGGCGATGTCGCCGATACGCACGGTGCGGGCGGCAGCCATCGGAGCGTCCCTTTCCGGATCAGACCAGGCGCGACTGCTCCACCGCCGCGGCGATGAAGCTCGTGAACAGCGGATGTGGATCGAACGGTTTGGACTTCAGCTCGGGATGGAACTGCACGCCCACGAACCACGGGTGGCTCGGCAGCTCGACGATCTCCGGCAGCACGCCGTCCGGCGACATACCGGAGAACCGCAGGCCGGCGGTCTCCAGCGCGTCGCGGTAGTTGATGTTCACCTCGTAGCGGTGCCGGTGGCGCTCGTGGATGAGCTCGGCGCCGTAGATCTCGTGGACCCGGCTCCCCTCCTCCAGCCGGCACTCATAGGCGCCGAGCCGCATGGTGCCGCCGTAGTCGCTGTCGTTGTCGCGGGTTTCTGTGACGTTGCCGCGGGTCCATTCGGTGAGCAGGCCGACGACCGGCTCATCGCAGGGACCGAACTCGGTCGATCCGGCCGTCGGCACACCGCCGCCGGACCGCGCCGCCTCGATACAGGCCATCTGCATGCCGAAGCAGATCCCGAAATACGGGATCTGGCGCTCGCGGGCGAAGGTGACGGCCGCGATCTTGCCTTCGGCTCCCCGTTCGCCGAAACCGCCCGGTACGAGAATGCCGTGAACGTCCTCGAGGCGCATGACCGCCTCGCTCTCGGTCTCGAAGATCTCGCTGTCTATCCAGTCGAGCTCGACCTTGACGTTGTTGGCGATCCCGCCGTGGCTTAGGGCTTCCGCCAGCGACTTGTAGCTGTCCAGCAGGCTGGTGTACTTGCCGACGACCGCGATCTTCACCCGGCCCTCGGGGTTGTCGACCCGGTCCATGATGCCGGTCCAGCGCTCAAGATTCGGCTCGCTTTCGTCCTGGAGCAGCTCGAAATGCCGCAGCACCTCGGTGTCCAGCCCGTCCTCGTGGTAGCGCAGCGGCACCGCGTAGATCGACGACGCGTCGAGCGCCGGAATCACCGCCTCGGGCCGGATGTTGCAGAACTGGCCGATCTTCCGGCGCTGGTCGCTCGGGATGTCGCGGTCGCAGCGGCAGAGCAGGATGTCCGGCTGGATGCCGACGCTCTGCAGTTCCTTCACCGAGTGCTGGGTCGGCTTGGTCTTGAGCTCGCCGGCCGACGGGATGTACGGCACCAGGGTGAGATGCAGGAAAAGCGAGCGCTCGTGGCCGAGCTCGTTGCCGAGCTGGCGGATCGCCTCCAGGAACGGCAGGCCCTCGATATCGCCGACCGTGCCGCCGATCTCGCACAGAACGAAATCCTCGTCCGTGATGTCGCCCTTGGCGAACTCCTTGATCGCGTCGGTGACGTGGGGAATCACCTGGATCGTCGCGCCGAGATAATCGCCGCGCCGCTCCCGGGTGATCACATCCATATAGATCTGGCCGGTGGTCACGTTGTCGCTCTTGCGCGCCGAGACGCCGGTGAAGCGCTCGTAGTGACCGAGGTCCAGGTCAGTCTCCGCCCCGTCGTCGGTGACGTAGACCTCGCCGTGCTGATACGGGCTCATCGTGCCCGGATCGACGTTGAGATAGGGGTCAAGCTTGCGCAGACGGACCTTGTAGCCGCGCGCTTGCAGCAGCGCGCCCAAGGCTGCGGAGGCGAGACCCTTTCCGAGGGAGGAGACCACGCCGCCGGTAATGAAGATAAACCGCGTCATGGGCGTTCCTTATACATCATCGAGCGCGATCCAAGCACGCGTTGTGACCATCCGGCGCCACAACTGCGGTGCCGGTCGGGAGTTGGCGAGAAACTCCCGCCTTTTCAGCGTGTTACTGAGAGAGCGGGGCTGCGGGTGCAGCCGGCTCGGCCGGTTCTTCGACGGCGGGCGCCTGATCCACGATCGACGAGGTCGTCGTCTGGGAGGCGAGAATCGCAAGCGTCAGGCTCGTGCCCATGAAGCAGGCGGCGAGAATCGCGGTGGTGCGGGTCAGCAGGTTGGCCGTCCCGCGCGCCGACATGAACGATCCGAGGCCACCGCCCCCGCCGCCACCGCCGCCCCCGATGCCGAGGCCGCCGCCCTCGCTGCGCTGCAGCAACACGGTGACGATCAGCGCGAGCGCGATCATCAGATGTACGGTGAGAATGATCAGTTCCATGTCGAACCCCGGTCTTCGGTCGGCGCGGTTTGTAACGTCTCCGTCGGCCGTTGACCAGTCCGTCGTTCATCGACGGAGGGTGAAACGAGCCGAGGATCGGCGTTGGGCGATGCGGTCAGGGCGTGGCCTTGGCGATACCGAGGAAGTCGTCCGCCTTAAGCGACGCCCCACCCACGAGCGCACCGTTGACGTTCGCCACCGCCATGAGCTCGGCCGCGTTGCCCGGCTTGACCGATCCGCCGTAGAGCAGCCGGATGTTGTCGGCGTCGCCGGTGATGTCGGCCAGGGTCTTGCGGATATGGGCGTGAACGGCGGCGACGTCCTCCGCCGTCGGCGTGCGCCCGGTCCCGATGGCCCAGACCGGCTCGTAGGCGACAACCAGGCTGCTGCCGTCGAGCCCGTCGGGCACGGAGCCCCGGATCTGCCGTTCGACCACGTCCAGCGCCTTGCCCGCATCGCGCTCCACCTCGGTCTCGCCGACGCAGACGATCGGCACCAGGCCGGCCCGCCGCGCCGATTCCGCCTTGGCCCGCACCGCGGCGTCGTCCTCGCCGTGATCGGCCCGGCGCTCGGAGTGGCCGACGATGACATAGGTACAGCCCAGGTCGGCGAGCATCTCCGGGGAGACGTCGCCGGTATGCGCACCGCTCTCCGCGGTGTGGCAATCCTGCGCGCCGAGGGCGACGCCGCTGGAGCCGAGCACGACGCTGACAGGGCAGAGGTAGACCGAGGGCGGGCAGACCGCCAGTTCCACATCGACGCTGCGGACCTTGTTGGCCAGCGCCGACGCCAGCGCCTCCGCGGTCACGCGCTCCAGGTTCATCTTCCAATTGCCTGCGATCAGCGCGCGCGGAGCCACGGCGATACCCTCCTCGGTCGTCATTGCGATGCATCGGATTTGGGCAGTCCTCTACCACGACGCAACAGCCCACGCCAATAACCCTGCCCGATCCCGTCGCCGGACGACGCCCAAGCCTTGCGTTCCAAGGCGTCGGGAGCCTACAACCCTGATCCGAAGACCACCCGCGACCCGCTGCATCAGGCCGCCAGATCATGCTTCAGTTCATCCGATCCAAAGTCACCTCGATCTTCGTGAAGATCCTGTTCGTGCTGCTCATCGCGAGCTTCGCGGTCTGGGGCATCGGCGACACGATCTTCGGCAACCCGGCGGGACGCGCCGCCGTCGAGGTCGACGACGACGTGCGGATCACCGCGGTCGAGGCCGCCAGCGAGTTCGACCGCTCCCGGCGCAGTCTCGGCGTCCCGCTGTCGGTGGACCAGGCCATCCAGCTCGGTCTGCTGGACCAGACCCTGCAGAACCTGGCGGTTCAGAGCCTGATGGTCGCCGCGACCAACCGGCTCGGCCTGTCGGCCTCTGACGCTCAGGTGGTCGCGCTGATCCGCCAGCAGTTCCGCGACAGCCTCGGCCAATTCGACCGGACCGCCTACCAGACCTTCCTCGCCTCAAACGGCTGGACGGAAGAGGAGTTCGTCGCCCGGGCCCGGCGCGACCTCGCCCGCAACCAGCTGATCGGCGCCGTCGCCGCCGGCAGCGAGAAGACCGTCCCCTCCGCCCTGGTCAGAACGCTGCACGCGTACCGCGAGGAGCGCCGGGTCGCCGAGGCGGTGCGGGTCGATGCGGCGACCCTGCCGGCTCCGGCGCAGCCCGGCGAGGACGCGCTGCAGGCGTACTACGACGCCAACAAGGAGCGGTACGAGACGCCCGAGTATCGCGGCGTGAGCTGGATCGAGATCTCGCCGCAATCGGTCGCGGAGACCATCGAGATTCCGGAAGAGGACCTGCGCGCCGCGTTCGAGGAGCGGGGCGACAGCTATGGCACAAGCGGCTCGCGGACCGTCGACCAGGTTCTGTTCACGGAGGAGGCGAGCGCCCGCACCGCCTATAACCGCGTTCAGGCCGGCGAGGACTTCGCGGCCGTCGCCGAAGACATGACCGGCATGACCGCCGCGGAGCTCGATTTCGGCGTGGTCACCCGGGCGGATCTGCCCGAGGGCACCGCCGACGGCGTCTTCGCGGTGACCGAGACCGGTGGCGTCACCGAGCCGCTGCAGAGCGATTTCGGCTGGCACCTGTTCCGCATCCGCGCGGCCGAGATCGCCGCGCCGGCGACCTTCGAGGCCGTGCGCGACGACCTACGCCGCGACCTCGCCCTCGACCAGGCCTACGACGCCGTCTTCGAGCGCTCCAACGCCCTTGAGGACGAGTTGGCCGGTGGATCGACGCTTGAGGAAGCCGCCCGGGCGCTCGACATCCCGCTGAACCAGATCCCGTTCATCGCCCGCGACGGCAGCCAGCCCTCCGGCGGTGTCGTCACCACGGTGCCGGGCGAGCCGTTCCTGGCGACGGCCTTCGAGATCCAGACCGGCGAGCAGAGCCAGCTCGACGAAACGCGGGACGGCACGTTCTTCATCCTGCGGGTCGACGGGATCGAACCGCCGCGCATTCCCGACCTCGCCCAGATCCGCCCCAAGGTGGTCGCCGACTGGATCGTCGAGCAGCGCCTGGAAGCGGCGGAGGACATCGCCGATGAGATCGTCGCGGCGGTGGAAGATGGCACCACGCTCGAAGATGCGGCGTCCGAGCGCGGTCTCGTGGTCGAGCGCCTGCCGGCGATCACCCGCCGCGGCCAGGGCCTCACCCAGGGCTGGCCGCCCGCGGTCGCCGGCGCCCTGTTCGGCCTGGACGCCGGTGACGCCAGCGCCGTGAGCAGCGGCGACGGCGCGGTCGTCGTGTCCCTGGTCGAAGTGGTCGAAGGCGGCGGCGACATGGCCGGCCCCGAGGACCGGGTGCGCCAGGAACTGGCGGGAGCGGTCTCCTCCGACGTGGTGGATCTGCTGCTGGCGGACCTGGAGGAGCGCCACGAGGTGTTCGTCAATCCGGCCGTCGTGCGCCAGCTCTTCACCACGAGCGAAGGCGCCCAATGAGCACCAGCCCGGACTTCGAAGCGTTCCGCTCCGACTACGAGGCGGGGCGGGCGCAGGTCGTCTGGACCACGCTCGTCGCCGATCTGGAGACGCCGGTCTCGGCCATGCTGAAGCTGGCGGACGGGCGGGCCAACGCTTTCCTCCTGGAATCGGTCGAAGGCGGCGCCGTCCGGGGGCGCTACTCGATCATCGGCCTTAAGCCGGACGTGATCTGGCGGTTCTACAAGGACAAGGCCGAGATCAACCGCCAGGCGCGGATCGATACAGACGCCTTCGTGCCGGTCGAAGAGGCTCCGCTCGCGTCCCTGCGCGCGCTCATCGCCGAGAGCCGGATCGACCTGCCGGACGCGGTGCCGCCGATGGCCGCGGGGCTGTTCGGATACATGGGCTACGACGCCATCCGGCTGTTCGAGGACATCCCGGACGACAATCCGGACACGCTCGGCATCCAGGACGGCATCATGCTGCGGCCGACCATCGTGTGCGTGTTCGACAACATCGACGACATGGTCACCATCATCACGCCCGTCTATCCCGGCGCGGAGATGACGGCGGGGGCCGCCTACTCCGCCGCCGCCGAACGGCTGGCGGATGTTGTCTCGGACTTCGAGCGCTCCCTGCCGTACCGCCGCGAGAGCGCCCGCAACGTCGACGCCCTGCCGGAGCCGGTGTCCAACACCGGCCGCGAGCGCTACCACGAGATGGTGCGGCGGACCGTCGACTACATCAACGCCGGCGACGCCTTCCAGGTCGTGCCGTCGCACCGCATGTCGGTGCCGTTCACCCTGCCCCCCTTCGCCCTCTACCGGTCCCTGCGGCGCCTGAACCCTTCGCCGTTCCTATTCTTCTTCGACTTCGGCGCCTACGCCATCGTCGGGTCCAGCCCGGAGATCCTGGTGCGCCTGCGCGACGGGGTGGTGACCATCCGCCCGCTCGCGGGGACCCGCAAGCGCGGCGCGACGCCGGAGGAGGACAACGCGCTGGCCGACGAGCTGCTGGCCGACCCGAAGGAACGCGCGGAACACCTGATGCTGCTCGACCTCGGGCGGAACGACGTGGGCCGGGTGGCGGAAATCGGCTCGGTCGAGGTCAAGGACCAGTTCACCATCGAGCGCTACAGCCACGTGATGCACATCGCCAGCCACGTCGACGGCCGCCTGGCGGCGGACAAGGACGTCCTCGAGGCGCTGTTCGCCGGCTTCCCGGCCGGCACGGTCTCCGGCGCGCCTAAGGTCCGGGCGATGGAGATCATCGACGAGCTCGAGGTCTCGCGGCGCGGCGTTTATGCCGGGGCCGTCGGCTACCTGTCCGCCAATGCCATGGATACCTGCATCGCGCTGCGCACCGCTCTGGTGAAGGACGGCACCATGCACGTCCAGGCCGGCGGCGGCGTGGTCGCCGACAGCGACCCGGAGGCCGAGTGGCAGGAGACCCAGAACAAGGCCCGCGCCCTCATCCGCGCAGCCGAGGAAGCCGTCCGCTTCGCCGCGAAGCGAAGCTAATACCGCACAAGAAACCACCCTCACCCGGTGAGCGCCCGGACTTGATCCGGGGATCGACCGGGACCGTGTGCCTGCCGCGGATCCCGGCCCGCTCCCGGATCAAGCCCGGGGTCGTCCGGGATGACGGAGGGTGTGTGAGGGGGTGGGTGGCCTCCTACTCCGCCGGTTGGGCTGCCGGCGCAGGGCGCCGCACCGAGGGCAGCAGCAGCCCGGCGATCGCTCCGCCGGCGGCGAACAACGCCAGCAGGATCAGCAGCGGCTCGAAATCGCCGGCCATGTCGTAGAGCTGGCCGACAAGCGGCACGCTGATCGCCGACACGCCGAGCGACACCAGGAACTTCACCCCGAACGCCGTCCCCCGCCATGCCGGCGGCGAGAACCGGGCGAACAGGCTGTTCTCCGCCGGCACGAAGGCCGTGTTGACCAGCACCATCATCGCCGCGACGGGCAGGAGCAGCGGGCCGGCCAGGGACGCGGCGACGGCGAGGAACGGGATCTGCAGCGCCCAGCAGGCGATATACACCCGCTTCAGGTCGAACCGGTCGGCCATCCAGCCGCCGAGGATCTGCGCCAACGCGGAGACGCCGTAGATCAGCGACACCAGCAGCCCGACCCCCGCCGTCGTATCGACGATCCCCGCGAGGCGCTGGTCGAAGAGCTTCGGCATGGCGAACGACGTCGACTGGTAGATCAGGCCGGAAAAGGCGATGGTCAGCATCAGCACAAGGGCGCCGCGCAGCATGTCGCCGCGGCTCGCCTCGCTGACCGCCGCGTGGTGGACGGCCCGGTTGTCCTCGACCAGGCCGAGGACGATGGAGACCACGAGCGCGCCGCCCACGGCCATGCAGACGGCGCCCGGCACGAAGAAAGCCCACTGCCAGCCGAACGCCGCGGCGAGCGTCCCGGCGACGGCGGCGCCGCCCGCGGTGCCGAACGAGCCGAAGACGCCGTTGATGCCGAGGGCGCGGCCCCGGGTCGCCGGGTCCCGGGTCACCCAGGCGATACCGACCGGGTGATAGATCGACGCGAACAGGCCGATCCCGCCGAGCCCGACCGCCATGGCCAGGGGCCCGTCGGCGAACCCGGTGGCGACGCACATGCCGCCGGTCCCCAGGAAGAACACCGCCATCATGCCGGGCGCGCTCCAGCGATCCGCGAGCCAGCCGGCGGGGACCGCGGCCGCCCCGAACAGGATCTGGCCCACCAGCATGAGCGCGATGAGCTCGCCGAAAGACATGTCCCAAGCGCCCTCGAGGGAGAGAACGACGGTGGGATAGAGCAGCATCAGCAGGTGCGAAAAGGTGTGGCCGACGCAGGAAAAGGCGAGCGCCAGGCGCGACGAAACGGACGGGGTCATGACAAATCCTCTCGTCCCGACTATCCCACGGCCCGGAAAGTGCCGACAAGCGCCCGCAGCCGGCGTCATCTCCTTGCTCCCGGGGCCGCCGCTTTCTAGAGTCGTCGCCATGGGGGACGCGGTGAATTCTTCCGGCAAGAAGACCGGAGCCAGGCCGACCGGTCCGCAGCGCGACTGGCTGCGGCGCGGGCTCGATCAGCCCGGCGGCAAGCTGCCTCTGTTCGATGAGAACGGACAGCGCGTCAGCACGCGCATGGTCCGCGCCTGCCTGCAGAAGGGCTGGGCCGAACCCTGGTTCGAGAACCCGCTCAAGCCCGACTGGCTGGTCTGCAAACTCACCCCGCAGGGCCGGAAAATCGCTGACCGCTGACGCGGATGGCGCCTCGCACGGGTGGACAGTCGCCCTCCGCATGGCGATGATCCGTCAACTTTCCGGGGGACTCGTATGACGCTGGACGACTATCTGACCGTGATCGCATCGAGCACGCCGGCAGACTGGCGGGCGACCGTTCTGCCGACCTTCATGTTTCGCGTCGTTCCCATCCGCGCCTCCGGCGGCTCGACCATCGACTTCGAAGTGCAGGAGCACACCACAACCCTCACCTTCCAGCGCGATATCCGCTTCGGCATGGCCTGGGGCCTGATCGGCGATAAGAACTACGGCGAGGAATGGGTCGAGAAGCTGCCGAACAAACGGGCGCAGGGCGTGCTCATCGACTTTCTCTTCAACGGCGCGATGGTCTATCGGGACATGCTGGTGGCGGTCGATGGCTGGCGCTGCATCCTGCCGCAGCCGATCGACGAGAGCGGCCCGATCTTCCGCGTGCCGAAGCGCCGGATCGAAATCGCCAAGCTGGTCCACCAGCTCGTCGGTCCGGAGACCAATTTCGATTCCTACTTCAAGCGCGTCGGCATGCAGCCGGTCGATCAGCCCTGGCCCTGATCTCGATTAGTGCGACGAGATCAATTAATTAAAGGGCTTTGTTAACTCGATATCGAAAGTATACAGGGGAGCCTGCAGCGTTCAGTCCTTGTAATCCGGCTCGTCGCGGTCCAACAGCCGCATGAGGGCCGCGAAATGCCGATGCGCCTGGGCGCGTTCGGTGTTCGACGCCATCTGATCCGCCGTCATCCGGGCGACATCCTGCGGCACGCGGCGCAGCGGCGCCTGGGTGGACATGGCGATCACCTGCGCCTGCGCGGCCCGCTCCAGATAGTACAGATCATCGAACGCCTCGGCCACGTTGCGGCCGGTGACCACCACGCCGTGATTGGCCAGGAACGCCACACGCTTGCCGCCCTTAAGCGCGGCGGCGATGCGCTCGCCCTCGGAATCGTCCAGCGCCAGACCGTTATAGAGATCGTCATAGGCGATCTGGTCGTAGAATTTCAGCGACGTCTGGAGCACCGGCTCCAGCCGGCCCGCCTCAAGCATCGTGATCGCCGTGGCGTAGGGCATGTGGGTATGCAGCACCACCTTAGCGTCCGGCACGAGGCGATGGATGTGGTAGTGGATGAAGAACGCCGTCGGTTCCGGCGGCTCCTTGCCGTCGACCGCGTTGCCGTCGGCATCGACCTCGACCAGATCGCTCGCCCGCACCTCGGACCAGTGATAGCCGTGCGGATTGATCAGGAAGCGGTCGTCTTCGCCCGGGATCACCGCCGAGAAATGGTTGCAGATCCCTTCATGCATGCCCATGCGCACGGCCCAGCGAAGCGCCGCGGCCAGCTCGATGCGAGTCTTGGCGCGGGCGTCGTGGGTCTTGGTCTCGGGTACGGCGGCAAGCGACATCTGTCCCTCCATCGGCGGCCTTCCGGTGACGGATCGGCATCAGGCTGAGGGGGTGGACGGGTCGGTCGACGGGCGGTTGGTCGGAGCGGCGGGATTCGAACCCACGACCCCCACACCCCCAGTGTGGTGCGCTACCAGGCTGCGCTACGCTCCGACGCGGCGGACTATAGGCGATCCGTCGGGGGGCCACAACACGAAGCAGCGGGGAAATCCGGGAGAAAGGCGAGGAAATCAGTACGGTCGCCGGCTCAGCGTCGCGCGTCGGCCAGCATCTTCTTCAGCGCGGTGAACTCCGCCACCAGCGCCTCGACGCTGGTCCGGTCGATAACCACCGAAGTGGCGACGCCAGAAGCGGCCGTCTCGCCCGCCTCGGCATCGCCGTTCCCATTCGTGTTACTGGCCGGCGGCGCAGTCGGCGCGTCGCCCGACTGCACGGCCCGGGCGGTCTCGCCCGCCGTCGGCATCCGGACCGCCCCTTCGCGCAGGAGCTTCTGGACGCCCTTGATGGTGTAGCCCTCGCGGTACAGCAGCTCGCGGATGCGGCGCAGCAGCGCGATGTCCTCCGGGCGGTAATAACGCCGCCCACCGCCGCGCTTCAGCGGCCGGACCTGATTGAATTTCGTTTCCCAGAACCGCAGCACATGCGGAGGCACGTCCAGGTCTTCCGCAACCTCGCTGATGGTGCGGAAGGCCGCCGCCGACTTGCCGTTGCGACGCGGCACGGAAGAGGAGGTTGTCTGCGTGTCGGCCATCGCGCCCTACCCCCAGAAGATCACTCGCCGGAGTCCCGGTTGATCCGATTCTTCAGGACGTGCGAGGGGCGGAACACCAGGACACGGCGCGGGAGGATCGGCACCTCCTCGCCGGTCTTGGGGTTGCGCCCGATCCGCTCGCCCTTCTGGCGGACCGAGAAGCTGCCGAACGAAGAGATCTTCACCATCTCCCCGCGCACCAGCGCGCCAATCATTTCATCGAGGACCGACTCGACGAGGTCCGCCGATTCGTTCCGGGACAGGCCGACTTCCTGGTAGACGGCCTCGCTCAAATGAGCGCGGGTGATCGTTTCGCCGGACATACGCACCCCCGTTGTGGATGAGCAAGGTACCCCGAACGAATCGCAGCGTCAATTAATTCGGTGATTTCAGGCGATTGGCGCGACTTCCTCGCGTATCGTCTCGCTCCCGGCCTGTTCCGTGCGCGCCGGAACGCCGAACCGCACCAGCCCTGCCCCCCAGGCCAACCCGCCGCCGATCGCCTCCAGAAGAAGCAGATCGCCCGGGCTAATCCGGCCGTCGCGCACCGCCTCGTCCAGCGCGAGAGGGACGGATGCGGCGGAGGTGTTGGCATGGCGCTCGATCGCCACGACCACCTTCTCGATCGGCAGTTTCATGCGGTTCGCCATGGCGTCGATGATCCGGCGGTTGGCCTGGTGCGGGATCAGCCAGTCGACATCCGCCGCCGTCAGGCCGTTCGCGTCCAGCGACTCGTCGATCACGCTGGATAGCTTGGACACCGCGTGCCGGAACACTTCCTTGCCGTTCATGCGAACGTGGCCGACCGTCCCGGTGGCGGACGGGCCGCCGTCGACATACAGGATATCACGCTCGCGGCCGTCGGAATGGAGATGGGTCGACAGCACGCCCCAGCCGGCGCTCGCGCCGCTCTCCGTCGCCCGCAGCAGGACGGCTCCGGCACCGTCGCCGAACAGCACGCAGGTGGTGCGGTCCTCCCAGTCCAGCAGCCGAGAGAAGGTCTCCGCCCCGATCACGAGGGCGGTGCGCGCCTGGCCGGCCTTCAGGAAGTTATCGGCCACCGCGAGCGCGTAGACGAACCCGGCGCACACGGCCTGGACGTCGAAGGCGGCGCCCCGGAACGCGCCGAGCGCCTTCTGCACCTTGGTGGCCGTGGCCGGAAAAGTGTCGTCCGGGGTGGTCGTGGCGACGACGATGAGATCGATGTCCTCACCCTCGAGGCCGGCCATGTCGAGCGCGTTGCGCGCCGCCTTGATGGCGAGATCGCTGGTCAGCTCGCCCTCGGCCGCGAGGTGGCGCTGGGTGATTCCCGTGCGCTGGCGGATCCAGTCGTCGGACGTGTCGACCCAGGTCGACAGCTCCGCATTGCTGACCACGCGTTCGGGGAGATAGGACCCGGTCGCGATCATCAGGGACCGTCTCGTCATGCCGTTGCCACCGCCGTTGGTTGCTCTTCCGGCCGATCGAGGCCGCCGTTTGTCAGCTCCTCGCGGACCTTCTCCAGGAAGCCGTAGCGCTTCATATCCGCCGCCACGCCGATGGCGTTGGCGAAACCGAGCGCGTCCGTGCCGCCATGGCTCTTCACGGCGATGCCGTTGAGGCCGAGGAACATCGCACCATTGTAGCGCCGCGGATCCATCCGTTGCCGCAACTGTCCCACCGCGCCGCGGGCGAGGAGGTAGCCGAGCTTCGAAAGCAAGGAGTTACGGAACGCGTCGCGGAGGAACTGGCCGATCAGGCGCGACGTGCCCTCCGCCGTCTTCAGCGCGATATTGCCCGAGAATCCGTCCGTGACCACCACGTCGACCGTGCCGGCCGGGATGTCGTCGCCTTCGACGAAGCCGTGGAACTCGAAGGGCATGTCGGTCATCGACCGCAGGATCGTCGCGGCCTCCCGGACCGACTCGTGCCCCTTCTGCTCCTCGCTGCCGACGTTGAGAATGCCGACGACGGGCCGCTCCAGGCCGAGAACCGTGCGCACGAAGATCTGGCCCATGATCGCGAACTGCACGAGATTCGTGGCATCGCAAACTACGTTGGCGCCCAAGTCCAGCATCGCGCTCTCGCCGCGCCGCGTGGGAAAGAAACCGGCGATGGCCGGCCGGTCGATCCCGCGGATCGGCCGCAGGACGAGCTTCGACATGGCCATGAGGGCGCCGGTATTGCCGGCGGAGACGACGCAGTCGGCCCGTCCCTCGCTCACAAGGTCGATGGCGAGCCGCATGCTCGACCCCTTGCCCTTGCGCAACGCGACGGACGGCTTCTCCTCCGCCGAGATGACCTTGTCCGTGTGGACGATCTCCGGCGACTGGGTCTTGAGACGCTTGGTCTTCGCCACGAGCGGCGCGATCCGCGTCTCGTCGCCAACGAAGATGAATTTGAGCTCCGGGCTGCGCTCAAGCGCGATATCGGCCCCGCGGACAACCATATCGGGGGCCTGATCTCCGCCCATGGCGTCCAGCGCGATCGTCAGACCGTCCGACACTCGTCGACCCTCATTATCGCTTCTCCCTCGGTCCCGTGCGTCGCCAGACCGAAGGTTTCGATCACGCGGACTCTAGCCTTCAAGCCGACCCGCGTCGACCATAGCCCGACGGGCACCACCCCCGCGCCCTGAGGCGCTCCGGGCGCGTCTTGTACGTCAGAACCCACCCGGCGGACAACCACGTTACCGTTTCTTGACATGTCTGTCTTTCAGCAAGGCCAGGGCGGCGAAGGGGGACGGCTCCCCGTTCCCCTGCCCGTCCTGGCCCGCAGCCGCCGTCCCATGCGCCCCATCGCCGTCGGCCACGCCCGGCGCCCGCGGATAGGGCTCGATCGACAGCGACAGGACCTGGGCGACGATCTCGCCGACGTCGAGCGTCTCGGCATCGAGAGGCTCCGGCTCATCGGCGACCGGGTCAAGATCGACCTCGATGCGCTCGTTCGCGTCGCGCCGGTCGCCGGTCCTCTGGGCGGCGCTGTCGTCGAAGAGCTCGTCGATCTCGCCCTCCACCGTGTTCACGACCGGCTCCAGGGTGACGACGCATTCCTGGACGACGGTCGCGTGCAGGCGGCCCTTGAGCTCGATCCAGCCGATGTCCTTGCGCCGCCGCAGGGTGGCCTCGGCCGTGAACGCCGACAGCTCGAGCAGGCCGAACCGCTCGGCCAGGGCCGCCCGCTCCGCCGCGCCGGCGTCGAAGTACAGCGTGATGACCTTCGCGCCGATCCGCTCGAGCGGGACCGGGTCGAGGAGGACAGGCGTCGCCGGCTCGGTCATGGGGACTCCGTCACGGCGGGAAACGTAACGGTACCGCGCATCAGGTCCTCGATCGGCATCGCATCGACGCTCTGACGCGCCCGCTCGACATAGCCGGCCAGCGCGGCGGCATGGGCCGTATTCGCCTCGCCGCCATAGATGTTGCGGGTGATGGCGTCGGTCAGATCCCCGTCGCCCGTCAGCGCCTCCTCGTAGACGGCGCATCGCCCGTAGTAGGCGCGCACCATGTCTTTTACCTTCTTGCCGACGCTCATGTCGCCCACGCCGATCGCCCGGAGTGTGCGGTCCATGTCATGGAAGAACGTATCGAAAAGCGCCTGGGACAGATCTCCCGCGCCCTTCTCGCCGCTCGCCGACAGCCGGCGGATCACCAGATGGAGGTGCAGCACCAGAAGATCGAACCGGCCTTCCAGATGGTCGGCGACGCCGAACTCCGAGTAGAAGGCGGGGGAGCGAGCCTGGTCGACGATACCGGTGTACAGCCGGTCGACCACCTGCCGGGTCTCGTCCCTCTTGAAAAACCGTGCGAAAATCTCTGTTCTCCGTTACTTCGACGGCGGACCGACCGCCGACCCGCCTGCTGCGGGATACACTGATACCAGGATCCGCGATGCGCCTGTCCGCTTTGTCTTCTCGTCTCAGAACCTGCGCAGCCGGGATCGCCCTGGCCGTCGCTCTTTCCGCCTGCGCGCCGCAGATCGCCACCCATGGGAACATGGTGGATGTGGATGCCCTCGCCAAGATCGAACCCGGACGAACCGACCAATCGACGGTGCTGGCGCTGCTGGGATCGCCGTCGAGCCAGGGTAATTTCGGCGAGCCGACCTGGTACTACATCGGCCAGCGCACCGAGCGGCAGGCCTTCTACCGGCCCGAGACGATCGAGCGCCGGGTCGTCTATATCGACTTCGAGCCGGGCGGTACGGTCAAGTCGATCGGCAGCCTGGACCTTGAGGACGGCAACAAGATCGCCTTCGTCGACCGCGAGACCCCCACCGCCGGGCAGCGCATCACCCTACTGAAGCAGCTCATCGGTAACATCGGGCGGTTCACCCCGACCGAATAGCCACCATTCGCGGCCGTCAACGGCACGGTAACGAAAAAGGCCCCGGAGACGCTCCGGGGCCTTTCGTCGTGATGGAATCGGGGATCAGGCCGCCAGCGCCGCCAGCAGCAGGATCGCCACGATGTTGATGATCTTGATCATCGGATTGATGGCCGGGCCCGCGGTGTCCTTGTAGGGATCGCCGACCGTGTCGCCGGTCACCGCGGCCTTATGGGCCTCGGACCCTTTGCCGCCATGGTTTCCGTCCTCGATGTACTTCTTGGCATTGTCCCAGGCGCCGCCGCCGGCGGTCATGGAGATCGCCACGAAGATGCCGGTGACGATGGTGCCGAGCAGCATCGCCCCCAGCGCCGTGAACGCCGCCGACTGGCCAGCGATCCACAGCACCACGAAGTACACCACCGGCGGTGCGAGCACCGGCAGCAGCGACGGGACGATCATCTCCTTGATCGCCGCCTTGGTCAGCATATCGACGCAGGTGCCGTATTCCGGCTTGTCAGTCCCCTGCATGATGCCCGGCTTCTCACGGAACTGACGGCGGACTTCTTCGACCACCGCACCACCGGCACGGCCGACCGACTGCATGCCGAGCGCGCCGAACAGATAGGGCAGCATGCCGCCGATGAAGAGGCCGACCACCACGAACGGATCCTGCAGCCGGAACTCCACCGACAGATCGGGGAAGTAGTGCTTCAGGTCCTCGGTATAGGCCGCGAACAGCACCAGGGCCGCCAGGCCGGCCGAGCCGATGGCATAGCCCTTGGTGACCGCCTTGGTGGTGTTGCCGACGGCGTCCAGCGCGTCGGTGACGTTGCGGACATCCTCCGGCAGTTCGGCCATCTCGGCGATGCCGCCCGCGTTGTCGGTGACCGGACCGTAGGCGTCGAGCGCCACGACCATGCCGGCCAGCGCCAGCATTGTGGTCGCCGCCACGCCGATGCCGAACACGCCGGCGCAGAGGTAGGAGACGATGATGCCGCCGGCGATGATGATCGCCGGAAGCGCGCACGCCTCCATGGAGACGGCCAAGCCCTGGATGACGTTCGTGCCGTGGCCGGTCTCGGACGATTTGGCGATGGAGCGCACCGGCCGGTACTCGGTCGAGGTATAGTACTCCGTCACCCAGATCAGCAGACCGGTGACGACCAGACCGGTCAGGGCGCAGTAGAACAGGAAGCGGCCGTTCACCGTGGTGTCGCCCATCACGATCTCGTCGGTCGTGCCGAACATGTAGAACGTCACGGCGGCGATCAGAGCGGCCGACAGCACGGCGGAGACGATGAAGCCCTTGTAGAGCGCCGCCATGATCTTCTGGCTGGAGCCGAGCTTCACGAAGAACGTGCCGATCACCGACGCGATGATGCACACCGCGCAGATCATCAGCGGGTAGCTCATCATGACCGCCACGTCGGCGCCCGTGAAGAAGATCGCCGCCAGCAGCATGGTGGCGACCACCGTCACCGCGTAGGTCTCGAACAGGTCGGCCGCCATACCGGCGCAGTCGCCGACATTGTCGCCCACGTTGTCGGCGATCACCGCCGGGTTGCGGGGATCGTCCTCGGGAATGCCGGCCTCGACCTTGCCCACCAGATCGGCGCCGACATCGGCCCCCTTGGTGAAGATGCCGCCGCCGAGACGAGCGAAGATGGAGATCAGCGAGGCGCCGAAGCTGAGCGCGACCAGGGCCTCGAGGATATGGCGCAGGCCAACCGGATCGCCGGCGTCGTAGATCGACTGAAGGATCACGTAGTAGACCGCGACGCCCAGCAGACCGAGCCCGACAACCAGCATGCCGGTCACGGCCCCCGACTTGAAGGCGACGTCCAGGGCGGCGACCATCGATTTCGTGGCTGCCTGGGTGGTGCGGACATTGGCGCGCACCGAGACGTTCATGCCGATATAGCCGGCGACGCCCGACAGAACCGCGCCGATGACGAAGCCAATGGCCACCGTCAGGCCCAGGGTCACCAGCAGAATGACGGTGACGACCACACCGACGATTGCGATGGTCGTATACTGGCGGTTCAGGTAGGCGCTCGCCCCTTCCTGAATCGCGCCCGCGATTTCCTGCATGCGCTCGGTTCCGGCGCTTGCAGACAGGATCGACCTGCTCGCCCACCAGCCGTAGATCAGCGCGGCCACACCGCACACCACTACGAACAGAAGCATTTCATCCATCTTCGGAAGCCCTTCCATCCCTATAAGGAGCGTCCGCTGCCGATCTTTTGGTTTGTGACGGCTTACGGGGCTCTCATTAAAAAAGCCGGAGGAGTCGGTTGCAGTGCTCTTGCCCCCCGGTTCAAAAGCCTGAGGACAATAACAAATATGGATGACCGTTCAACTGGCCCCGGTGCTTGCGGAGGTTTTAGGCGGGCGCGGCTGTTTTTCTTTTTCCGTACCAAAGAAGGGCGATCCCAACGGCGGCCGAGAGCGGCAAAAGGCCGTAGTTGATCGCCTCCCAGCCAAACGCATGGTTGATGGCGCCGGAGGAGAACGCCGCCAGGGTCGACATGGAGAAGACGAGGAAATCGCCGAGCCCCTGAACCTTCGCCCGCTCTTCCTTGCGGTACGACTCGGTGAGAAGCGTCGTCCCGCCGATGAAGAGGAAGTTCCAGCCGATCCCGAGCAGCACAAGGGCCGAGAAGAACTGCAGGAACGTTACCCCCGAGAGGTTGATGGCGGCGCACAGAAGGTAGGCCACGACGCCGGTGAGCATGATCCGAATCACGCCGAACCGCTGGATCAGCGACCCGGTGAAGAAGGACGGCGCGAACATGCCGACCGCATGCCACTGGACCACGATGAACGTGTCCGGCACCGCGAATCCGCAATCGACCATGGCCAGCGGCGTGGCGACCATCACGAAGGTCATGCTGCCGTAGCCGATCATCGCCCCGAAGACCGCGACGAGGAACACCGGCTGGCGCACGATCTCGAGCAACGGCCGTCCGCTGGTCGACCGCTCCTCGGCGCTCGGCCGCGGAATCTCGACGAAGGCCAGGAAGAACAGGCTGAGCCCCTGGACGATGGCGATGGCAACGAAGGTGCCCGCGAACAGGATCGGAGCGAACAGTTCGAACGAGTACTTCGCCAGCGTCGGGCCCAGCAGCGCCGACACCACTCCCCCTGCGAGGACCAGCGAAATCGCCCGCGGCCGGAAACTGTCCGACGCTGTGTCGGCCGCCGCATAGCGGTACAGCACGGCGAAGCCCTGGAAAGAGCCGATCAGCATGGAGGCGACGCAGAACAGGACGAACCCTTCGGCAAAGATCGCCGTGACACCCAACACCGCACCGGTCACGCCGATCAGTACGCCGGTCGCGAAGCCAAGACGCCGCCCGACATGCCGCATGTAGAGCGAGGCCGGCATGGTCGTCAGCATCGTCGCCGTGAACTGGAGCGCGAGCGGCAGGGTCGCCAGGGACGGATCCGGCGCGAGCTCGTGCCCCGCGAGCGCCGTCACCGACATGTTCATGGTCATCCCGGTCATCGCCAGCGCCTGGCAGATCGCCAGCAGCACCACATTCTTGACCGACGGGTCGCGCAGGGACATGGGACGACAGACTCCGGGGAAGGCGAAGGGGGTCCGCGCAGCGAGAGGCGAAGCGCGAGGGACAGAGCCTTGACCCGTACTCTCCCCGGCGCATCGCGTCCAGCCCTCTAGGATCGGTCCACTCGCGGTATCGAGGTCTTTCCAGTTTGTTAACTAAAATCCGCTAAACAAACCCGGACCAAACTGTTGCGGCTACTGTTGCGGTTCAAAGTATGAAAACGACGCAAAACAGGCTTTCGACTGCGGCGATCGACAGTTTGAACGCCCTATCCGGCGACACGCTGCGGTTCAAACCCACCTGCGACCTTCTGCGGATCTGGACGAAGGCTCTCGAGGCCGCTCACGATCATCGGTTTCCGGGTTTCGATCCGCTCGACGCAGGCGGCATCCTCGGACACCTGTATCTCCTGGAGCGCGACGGCGAGAGGCTGCGCTATCGGGTCGCCGGCGAGGCCGTGAACGACCTGTTCGGGGCCAACCACGGAGGCCGGTATGTGGACGAGGTCATCGCCCCAAGCCTCCAGGACGTCGTCGAGCCCTTCTATCACGCCGTTCTCCGGGGGACCGTCTGCGTCTTCAAGGGAAAGGTGATCGTTTCTGCCCGGCGCAACGCCGAGTTCGAGCGTATTCTTCTGCCGATTCACCGTGGCGGAACGGTTCAGATCCTCGGAAGCCTGTCGGTGAGCGGAACCGCGCCCTTGAGAGACGACGGTCCGATCCCGCACGCGTCCGAGAAGGGGTACCATTTCGTTCAAATCGATCCGGTGACCGGTCGCGTCACGAGAACTTCAATCCCGCATGAAGATCTGCCGGTCGATCAGCTGCCTTACGAAGACCATTTGAAAAGACTGCCGCAGGGCCGGAGAGCTTAGCTCAAAGGCCTCTCAAAAAGATTTTCAAACAATATGTTAACCACATAACCTTGACCTATTGTCTCATCGAGCTTTGCCAGAAGCCGCTCCTTGAGAAACTGCCGGTCGCCAATGCCGGGAGCGATGTCCAGCGCCGCCAGCGCGTGCACATGCGTGATCAGGGCATCGATGATCCGCGGCATCTGCTGGTTCACATAGGCCTGCTTATCGCCGAACTCGACCTCGAGCAGGACGTCCATGACCAGGAACCGCGACACGTCGCCATCCTCAAAGATCGGAATGGTCAGCGGCTCGATGTCGATGAGGGTGGTGTTCTCCGGGCGCACGTCTTCGACCGGCTCTTCCCCTTCCGCGACCTCGATGCCCATGAGCTGCTGCAGGGCGGGCGGCAGGAGCTCCGGCGCGAAGGAGGCGGCGCCGAACAGACCGCCCCCGGCGAGCGCAAGCAGTACGACCAGGATGATCACGATCTTCATCGGTCAGGCGTACCCTTTCCTGCGGCCGCGTCAGAAATGGCGCCAGCCGCCCGTCAGCAAGCCGTCCATGGGAGCGCCGGTGCGGTCCAGCACCTCGACACCGGCACCGGATACTACCCGACCGATGCGGGTCACGGATACGCCCGCGTCGCGGCCCGCCGCCTCGACCGCCTCCGCGGCGTCGGCCGGCGCGGTGAACAGAAGTTCGTAGTCGTCGCCGCCCTCAAGCGCCTGGGCGAACAAGCCCGGGTCCTCGCTGATCGCGGCGGCGGCGGAGTCGGAAAGCGGCACGTCGGGCGCACGGATCGTAAGGCGGCATCCCGACCGCGCGGCGATGTGACCCGCGTCCTGCAGAAGCCCGTCGGACACGTCCAGCGCAGAGCTGGCGAGCCCCACCAGCCTCGGCCCCAGGGTCACGCGTGGCCGCGGCAGCCGGTAGCGGTCCGCGAGATCGGCGAGAACGCCAGACAACCGCCCCCGGGCCACATCGAGGCCAAGCGCGCCGTCGCCGACGGTGCCGCTCACCCACAGATCGTCCCCGACCGACGCGCCGGAGCGCCGCAGCGCCCTGCCCCGCGCCACCTGCCCGAAAGCGGTGATGGACAGCGTTGCCGGACCGGAGGTGGAGACGCTGTCGCCGCCGAGGAGGGAGACGCCGAATTCCGCCTGGTCTTGCCCGAGGCCCCGGGAGAACGCGTCGAGCCAGCCGCTGGGATCCGGCATATCCGTCGGCAGCGCGAGCGCCAGGGTGTACCCGTACGGCGCCGCTCCCATGGCGGCGAGGTCCGACAGATTGACCCGCAGCGCCTTGCGCGCCACCAGGTCCGGCGGATCGTCCGGTAGGAAGTGGATACCGGCCACCAGGGCGTCGACCGTGACCACCCACTCGCGGTCGTTACCGGCAGGCGGCAGCACGGCCGCGTCGTCGGTCAGGCCGAACGCGCCGGGTGCGCCTTGCGAGAGCGGTGCGAAGAAGCGGGCGATCCGGTCGAATTCGCCGATCGTGTCCCCGTCACCGGTCATCGCGGATCCGCCAGGCCACCATCAAGCCGGGCCGCCATCACGCCCGGTCGCCGACTTCTTCCTCGCGGAGAAGCCGCGCGAGGCGGTCCAGAACGCCGTTGACCAGGGCCGGTTCGCGGCCGGAGAAGAAGTCGCGTCCGAGTTCGACATACTCGGTGATCACGACCTTGGCGGGCACGTCGCCGAAAGACAGCAGCTCATAGGCGCCAAGACGCAGGATCGCCCGCAGCAGCACCTCCAGGCGGCCGAGCTTGAACTCCGGCTCCAGGGCGGTGGTGAGCATGGGGTCGATCGTCGGCATATCCCCGACCGTCCCGAGCACCAGCTTCTCGAAGAACAGCGCGTCCACCGGTCCGGATTCGGCATCCTCCACGATCCCGCGGAAGCCGCTGGACACGAAGGCCGGCACGACCTCGTGCGGCGAGGCCGACGCCACCTCGATCTCGTAGAGCGCCTGCGCCGCGGCCAGCCGCGCCAGGGTCCGGGAGACGGATCGGCCCTTGCCGCGCGGGGACGGCTTTTTCGCGGACGTGCTCATGTGAGGGCGAACTGGTGGCGGAGGGAGACCATGGCGAGGCATGCCTCGGCCGCGTCCTTGCCCTTGTTCTTGCCGGACTCGACGCCGGCGCGGGCCCAGGCCTGGTCGCCGTTCTCGACGGTCAGAATGCCGTAGCCGATCGCCAGATGGTCGCGGATCGCCAGGTCCTGCAGGCCGCGGGCGCTCTCGCCGCAGACATAGTCGTAATGGGTCGTCTCCCCACGGATCACGCAGCCGAGCGCGATATACCCGTCATAGGACACCCCGCCCTTCGCGGAGCCCTGATGGGCGAAGGCGATGGCGGCGGGCACTTCGAACGCGCCCGGGACTGTCACGCGATCGTACTCGACACCGGCGGCCTCCAGATGCTGGACAGCGCCGCGGGCGAGTTCGTCGGCGATGTCCTCGTAGAAACGGGCTTCAACGATCAGGACGCGGGGCATGGGTCGGTCTCTTCTCACTCATCGACAGGGATCGGGCGCTGATCGACCACACTGAGGCCGTAGCCGTCCAGCCCGATGATCGTCTTCCGGTTATTCGACAGCAGCACCATCTCGTGGATGCCGAGGTCCAGCAGGATCTGGGCGCCGACGCCGTAGTCGCGCAGCTCGGCCTGGGGCGTGCGGCCCTCGGCTTCCGCCCGCAGCTTGTCGCGCACCCGATCGGACAGGGAGGTCGGGCTCGGCTCCCGGATCAGGACGACGACGCCGCGGCCGACCTCGCCGATCAGTCCCATCGCAGCACCGAGAGTGCCGCCGCGGGTTGCGCTGGCTTCGCCCAGGACGTCGTCCAGCACGTTGAGGGCGTGCATGCGGACCATCACCGGGTCCTTGGTGGTGATGTCGCCCTTCACCAGAACCACGTGCTCGGCGTAGGTGACCTTGTTCGTGTAGACGATCATCCGCCAGTCGCCGCCGAAACGGCTGCGCAGGGACGTCTCGACCGCCCGCTCGACCACGCTCTCCGTGCGCCGGCGATAGGCGATCAGATCCGCGATGGTGGCGATCTTCATGTTGTGGAACTGGGCGAACTGCACGAGGTCCGGAAGCCGGGCCATGGTGCCGTCGTCGTTCATGATCTCGCAAATCACGCCGGCCGGATAAAGCCCGGCGAGACGGGCGATGTCGACGGCGGCCTCGGTGTGACCCGCCCTAAGCAAGACACCGCCATCATTTGCCACAAGTGGAAAAACATGCCCCGGGCTGACAATATCCGTCTGGCCCTTGGATTCATCAATAGCCACGGCAATGGTCCGTGCCCTGTCGTGCGCTGAAATCCCTGTCGAGATACCTTCGCGTGCCTCGATGGAAACGGTAAACGCTGTCTGGTGCCGAGACTGGTTGGCCTGACTCATGAGTGAGAGCCCCAACTCTTCAACCCGGCGCCGATTAAGAGCGAGACAAATCAGGCCACGCCCGTGCTTGGCCATGAAATTGATGACGTCGGGCGTGGCCATCTGGGCCGGGATAACCAGATCACCTTCGTTTTCCCGCTCCTCATCGTCCACGAGTATGACCATACGACCATTGCGCGCTTCTTCGATGATGTCATCGGGATCGGAAAGAAACTTACTGTGAGACAAAGCGATCAGCTCTCCATTAAACGGGCGATATAACGCGCCAGCATATCGATTTCGAA
>JAVKFT010000002.1:0-100675 GCA_040223655.1 Thalassobaculaceae bacterium
CTCGCGGCAACAACGGCTCGATCCGGCCCCACTCCGCATCGCTCAGCCAGTACAGACCCTTCATACAAGCCTCCTAACGTTGGGAAGCTTGAATCACGGATCCCTCTCAGACGGAATCCCTATTGAGTACGAACCCTAGGCCGCCCTCCGCGACGACAGGCCATGCGCGTGTCGCTTGACAGGACGGCGGCGATTCGTAGGGTCCGAAAAGAACCGGACGCGGTCGGTATCACCCGGCGCGGACAGCAGGGGGGAGTTTCTCCGACCTTGATGGATCAGGTGATCTGGCGCTGCCTCCGGCCGGGACGTTCCCGGAGGGGCACGGTGACGCCGCGGCCCGGGAACCACGGACGCCTTGATGGAAGGCGACGGCATTGAGCAAGACGGTTCCCTTGAGCAAGAAACTCCACGTCAAGACCTACGGCTGCCAGATGAACGTCTACGACTCCGCGCGCATGGCGGATGTCATGGCGCCGCACGGCTATGCCGCGAGCGACCGGGCGGACGATGCGGATCTGGTGATCCTCAACACCTGCCATATCCGCGAGAAGGCGACCGAGAAGGTCTATTCCGAACTCGGCAGGCTGCGGGTGATGAAGGAGGAGGCGGCGCAGGAAGGCCGGCGGATGCTGATCGCCGTCGCCGGCTGTGTCGCGCAGGCGGAGGGCGAGGAGATCGTCCGCCGGGCGCCGGTGGTCGACATGGTCTTCGGACCGCAGACCTATCACCGCCTGCCCGAGCTGGTGACCCGGGCCCTGGGACGCGAGACCGGGCGCGGCGGCTGGCGTGGCGCCGGCGTCGTCGACACCGACTTCCCGGCCGAGGACAAGTTCGACCACCTGCCCGAGGAAAGTCAGGTCCAGGGCGCGGCCGCCTTCCTGTCGATCCAGGAGGGCTGCGACAAGTTCTGCACCTTCTGCGTCGTGCCCTATACCCGGGGGGCCGAGTTCTCCCGCCCGGCGGATGCCGTGGTCGCCGAGGCGCGGCGGCTGGTGGCGGGCGACGCGGTCGAGATCACCCTGCTCGGCCAGAACGTCAACGCCTATCACGGCGCCGGACCGGACGGCCGCGACTGGGGCCTCGGCCGGCTGATCCGGGCGCTGGCCGAGATCGACGGTCTGGCTCGCATCCGCTACACCACCTCCCATCCCCGCGACATGGACGACGACCTGATCGCCGCCCACGGCGAGGTCCCGGCGCTGATGCCGTATCTGCACCTGCCGGTGCAGTCCGGGTCCGACCGCATCCTCGACACCATGAACCGGGGCCATACCGCCGACGACTACCGCCGGATCGTCGACCGGCTGCGGGCGGCGCGGCCGGATCTGGCGCTGAGCTCGGACTTCATCGTCGGCTTTCCCGGCGAGAGCGACCGCGACTTCGCCGACACGCTTCGGCTGGTACGCGAGGTCGGTTACGCACAGGCCTATTCCTTCAAGTACAGCGCCCGGCCGGGCACGCCGGCGGCGTCGGTCGCCGATCAGCTTTCCGAGGCGGAGAAGTCGGACCGTTTGGAGGCGCTGCAGCAGCTTCTGAATGCCCAGCAGCGGGCCTTCAACGAGGCCGCGGTCGGCACCGTTCAGCCGGTTCTGTTCGAGCGCCGCGGCAACCGGCCGGGTCAGCTCATCGGCCGCGGCCCCTGGATGCAGTCGATCCATGCCGAGGCGCCGGATCGGTTGCTCGGTGCGCTGGTCGACGTGGCGATCGACCTCGGCGGCGGCAACAGCCTTTCCGGGCGCGTCCTGACGGTCGAGACCGGCGATGCGGCCGCTGCCGCGGTTCGGTCCTCCCAGCATTCCCCCCAGCCCCCTCCTGCCGAAAGGGTTCCTGCGTGAGCACAGGCATGGCCGACGACGCCTCCGTCCAGCTCGAGTTTCACGATCACTCGCTGATACCGTTGCTGTTCGGCGATCACGACCGCAACCTGGCCCGCATCGAACAGAAGCTCGGCGTCAAGCTCGAGGCGTTCGGCAACGTGGTGCGCATTCTGGGCGCCGAGGAGTCGCTGCAGGCGGCGCGCGGCACGCTTGAGGGGCTGTACCGGCGGCTGGAGAAGACGAAGAAGAAGGGCCGCGAGCCCTATCCGTTCGAGATCGGCGACGTCGATGCGGCGGTGAAGTACGCCCAGGCGGCGGACGCCGTCGAGGGTGTGCGCGAGTTCGCCGGCGACGCCGGGCTGGAGACCTTCAAGCGGCCGATCGGGGCCCGGTCGCCGAACCAGGCGCACTATCTGAAGCAGCTCATGGAGCATGAGCTGGTGTTCGGGCTCGGGCCGGCGGGTACGGGCAAGACCTATCTCGCCGTCGCCATGGCCTGCGCCATGCTCAAGGCCAAGAAGGTGGACCGGCTGATCCTGTCGCGGCCGGCGGTCGAGGCGGGGGAGCGGCTCGGCTTCCTGCCGGGCGACATGAAGGACAAGGTGGACCCCTACCTGCGGCCGCTCTACGACGCCCTCTACGACATGATGCCCGGCGAGATGGTCGAGCGGCGTCTTGCGGCGGGCGAGATCGAGGTGGCGCCGCTCGCCTTCATGCGCGGGCGGACCCTCGCGAACTCCTACGTCATCCTGGACGAGGCGCAGAACACGACGCCGACCCAGATGAAGATGTTCCTCACCCGACTGGGCGAGAACTCCCGCATGGCGGTGACCGGAGACCTGTCCCAGGTCGACCTGCCGCTCGGCAACAAATCCGGCTTGCGGGACGCATTGGATCACCTACATGACGTCAAGGGCGTCGGATTCGTGGAATTCACCGCGGCCGATGTCGTCCGCCACCCCCTGGTTACGCGCATCGTACATGCGTACAATGCCCGTGACGGCGTCTTGTTACCCGGCGACAAAGGTCGATGAGCGACGAAGATTCTTCTGCCGAGGACGATAGTTGTCCTCGATCTAGAACCCGACCCTCCGGCGCTGGCCGGTCGGTCGATCTCGATATCTCCATCACGGCTCCCGCCTGGGGCGACTCCGTAGACGATCTCCGATTGCGTGCCGAATCCGCCATCGACGCCGCCCTGGCGCGCGCCGGTGTGGACGGGTCGGTGGAAGTGTCGCTTCTGCTGACCGACGACGCGGAGCAGCAACGCCTGAACCGCGACCATCGCGGCCGTGATTCGTCCACCAACGTGCTGTCCTTCCCCGCAGGCTTCGTGCCGCCGGCCGGACCCCGGCCGCTGGGCGACATCGCGCTCGCCCTGGAGACGGTGGTGCGTGAGGCCCGCGACCAGGACAAGAGCACGGCGGACCATGTCAGCCATCTGCTGGTCCACGGCACCCTCCACCTGCTCGGCTACGACCACGTCGACGATGTGGAAGCCGAGGAGATGGAGGCGCTCGAGCGGGAGATCCTGGCGGGACTTGGCATCGCCGACCCCTACGCCAATGGCGACCCGCTGCCGGTCGACGGAGGGAGGGGATGAACGAGAACACCGTCTATGGCGGCAGCGGCGCCGTCACCGGCACCGGCGGAGCGAACGGCACCGGGACCAACGGTTCCGGGACCAACGGCGGCGGCAACGGGGGGTCGAACGGCAACGGCGGGTCCGACCGCGGCCCGCTGGTCGAGGCATGGCGCACGCTCATGCGTTCCGTCGGTCTCGGCCGGTACGGCACCTCCGCCGTTCGCGCCTCGCTCGAGGAACTGATCGACGAGAACGGCGAGGACGCCTCGCCCATCGACCCCCATGAGGGCGCGATCATCCGCAACGTGCTCGGTCTGCGCGACATCACCGCCTATGACGTGATGGTGCCGCGCGCCGACATCCTGGCGGTCGATCAGGCGACCCGCCTCACGGACCTGTCGCGGCATATGAGCGACGTGGCCCACAGCCGGATGCCGGTCTTCCGGGACTCGCTCGACGACGTCATCGGCATGGTCCACATCAAGGACGTGCTTGCCCATCTCAACCGCGGCGACGATGTGACCGCCGGCACGCTGGCCCGCGAGATCCTGATCGTCGCCCCGTCGTCGCGCGCCCTGGACCTGCTGCAGGAGATGCGGATGACCCGGCGCCACATGGCGCTGGTGGTGGACGAGTACGGCGGCATCGACGGCCTGATCACCATCGAGGACCTGATCGAGGAGATCGTCGGCGACATCGTCGACGAGCACGACACCGAGGAGGGGCCGAAGCTGGCCGAGCGGTCGGACGGCACCATCATCGCCGACGCCCGCGCCACGGTGGAGGATCTGGAGGAGCGCGTCGGACCGTTCCTCAGCGACGAGGAGCGCGAGGAGATCGACACACTGGGCGGCCTGGTCTTCAGCCTTGCCGGCCGCGTCGCCACCCGTGGCGAGGTGATCCGCCATCCGAGCGGGATCGAGTTCGAGGTGATGGACGGCGACCCGCGGCGCCTGCGCCGCCTCAAGGTCCGCATGACCCAGCCTGCCGCCGTCGACCGTGCCGCGGAATGACCGGCCTGCCACGGGGCTGTGCCGGCGGCTGATCCGGGACCGGCGCGACCGGTCCGGGGCCGCGACGCCGTGATCGTCCCGCGCACCCCGGGCGGTCGGCATCCGCGCTGGCTCATCTTCCTGGCCATAGTGCTGGCGGGGGCGGCCACGGGCCTGTCCCTCGCCCCCCTGCACCTGCTGCCTTTCGCCCTTGGTCACGCGGTGCTGCTGGCCGCGGTGGCCGGTGCGGAGAGCGTGCGCGGTGCCGCCTTCCGGGCCTGGCTCTGGGCGCTGGGCTACCACGTCGCCGGGCTGCACTGGATCGCCAACGCCATGCTGGTCAATGCGGGTCAGCACGCCTGGCTGATCCCCTTCGCCAATATCGGGCTGCCGGCGGTTCTGGCGCTCTACGCGGCGATCGCCGGCGGGCTGGCCCGGCGGCTGTTCGGCCGCGGCTGGCCGCTGTGGCTCGGCTTCGCCGCCCTCTATGCCGGCGTCGAATGGGTGCGCGGCCATGCCTTCACCGGATTTCCCTGGAACCTCCCGTCCGCCACGGTCGATGGCTGGCTGCCGCTGCTCCAGCCGGCCGCGCTGCTCGGAACCTATGGGCTCAGCCTGCTTGTCCTGGTGGTCGCGACCGCGCCGGCCCTGTGGTGGGGCGGGATGTGGTCCGACCCCGCCGCCGCGCGGCGGCCCCGCCTGATCGCGTCCGCGGTGGCGGGGGCACTGTTCGTCGCCATGGCGGGCGGCGGCCTGCTCCGTCTGGCGGCGGTGACCGAGGTCGCGTTGGCGGACGATACCGTATCTGGCGCGGTGCCGGGGACGGTGGTGCGCGTCGTTCAGGGAAACGTTCCCCAGCGGGACAAGTGGAACCCGCTGCTCAAGCCGGAACACCTGCGCCGGTACATGACGCTGAGCGAGGCCGGCCGGCCGGCCGATATCCGGGCGCCCGGCCTGAACCCCGCCGCGTCGCCGACGGTGGTGGTCTGGCCGGAGACCGCCGTCGCCCATCTCGTCAACGGGTCGCCGGACCTGCTCCGGGCCTTGGCGCGTGCTGCCCCCGTCGGCGGCAGCCTGCTGTTCGGCGCCCCCCGCCTCGGCCGCGAGGACGGCGGGAACACCGTCCATAACAGCGTCTTCGCCGTCGATCCCGACGGGTCGGTGTCCTGGGTGTTCGACAAGGCGCATCTGGTCCCGTTCGGCGAGTACGTGCCGCTGCGCGAATTCCTGCCCGTCAATCCGATCGTCGAGAGCCGGCGGGACTTCATTCCCGGGCCCGGGCCGCGCACCCTGGATCTCGCCGGGGCGCCGCCGGTCTCCCTGCTGATCTGCTACGAGGCGATCTTTCCCGGCGGCGCGGTCGCTGCTGAGCGGCGTCCCGCCTGGCTGCTCAACGCCACCAACGACGCCTGGTTCGGGCGCTGGAGCGGGCCCTATCAGCATCTGGCCATCGCCCGCCTGCGGGCGATTGAGCAGGGGCTGCCGATGATTCGTGCGGCGAATACCGGGGTATCGACGGTGATCGATCCGGCGGGGCAAATCGTCGCAAGCCTTGGCATCGGCGTGACCGGCAGCCTGGACGCTCCCTTGCCTGCCGCCCTGCCGCCTACGCCTTACGGCATAAGTGGCGATATCCCTTTCATTCTTATGGTCGTGTTGATGCTGGCCGCGGCAGCGTATGGGCGACTTTGGACGGAACGAAGAACTCCCGAGAATTGATTGGAATTAAATCTTTTTGCCGGTTTCATCACGTTGACTGAGTACAATTGTATGGGCTAATACAGTTAAATAAATTTGGTTAACGGGTATAGAGGATCGCATGGCGAACGAGCGCCCAGGACGCCGCCGGGTCGGCCGTCCGCCGACGGCCACGAACCCGAACCCGATCGATATCCATGTGGGCACCCGGGTGCGGTTGCGCCGCACGCTTCTCGGCATGAGCCAGGAACGTCTGGGCGACGCCCTGGGGCTGACCTTCCAGCAGGTCCAGAAGTACGAGCGCGGAGCGAACCGGGTCGGCGCGAGCCGGCTGTTCGAGCTGGCCAAGGCGCTCGGGGTACCGGTCTCCTACTTCTTCGACGACATGCCGGAGGACGGGGACCCGGCGCAGGCGGCCGAACCCGTCGGCCCGGCGGAAGAGGACCCGATGCGCCGGCGCGAGACCATCGAACTGGTCCGTGCCTACTACCGGATCCCCGACGAGACCGCCCGCCGGCGGCTCTACGAGCTGATGCGGTCGATCGCGGGATCCATGGAGAACGACAAGTCCTGAGCATGGAGACGGTGGTCGGCGTTGCCCGCCCGCCCGCGGCTTTCCGCTTGACCCGAACGGGCATTCGCGCAAAAACGCCGGCCCGGTATCCGCTGCTGCGCGCGTCGCCGCCCGGCGGCATTCAAGCGCAATTTCCCGCGACAAATGAGCATCCCGGAGGTCCTGTTGAGTCAAGCCAGCTACCTGTTCACGAGCGAATCCGTCTCCGAAGGGCATCCGGACAAGGTCTGTGACCGGATCTCCGACACGGTGGTTGATCTCTACCTAGGCGCCGATCCGGGCAGCCGGGTGGCTTGTGAGACCCTGGCCACGACCAACAAGATCGTGCTCGCCGGCGAGGTGCGCGGTCCGTCCAGCGTGACTCCCGAGGTGATCGAGGAGGCCGTGCGCGCCGCGGTCAAGGATATCGGCTACGAGCAGGAGGGCTTCCACTGGGAGACCGCCGCGCTCGAGAACGTCCTGCACGAACAGTCCGTCGACATCGCCGTCGGCGTCGACGCGGCCGGCAACAAGGACGAGGGCGCCGGCGACCAGGGCATCATGTTCGGCTACGCCTGCACCGAGACCGACGTGCTGATGCCGGCACCGATCCATTTCAGCCACGAGATCCTGCGCCGCATGGCGGTCGCCCGGAAGAACGGCACCGCCAAGGGCCTCGGCCCGGACAGCAAGAGCCAGGTCACCCTGCAGTATGAGAACGGCAAGCCGGTCCGCTGCACCTCGGTGGTGGTCTCGACCCAGCATGACGCCGACCTGTCCCAGGACGAGGTGCACGCGCTGGTGCTGCCCTTCGTGCGCGAGGTCATGCCCGAGGGCTGGGTGGACGACGACACCGTCTACTACATCAACCCGACCGGGCGCTTCGTCATCGGCGGTCCCGACGGCGACTGCGGCCTGACCGGGCGCAAGATCATCGTCGACACCTATGGCGGTGCCGCGCCGCATGGCGGCGGCGCCTTCTCCGGCAAGGACCCGACCAAGGTCGACCGCTCGGCCGCCTATGCCGCGCGCTGGGTCGCCAAGAACGTGGTTGCCGCCGGTCTGGCCGAGAAATGCGTCCTCCAGGTGTCCTACGCCATCGGCGTGTCGCACCCGCTGTCAATCTTCGTCGATACCTACGGCACCAACACGGTGGACGAGGAGAAGCTGTCGAAGGTCATCAGCGAGATGGTGGACCTGTCGCCCCGCGGCATCCGCGAGCGGCTGGCGCTGAGCAACCCGATCTACGCGCCGAGCGCCGCCTACGGCCATTTCGGCCGCAAGCCGGACGAGGCCGGGCACTTCACCTGGGAGCGCCTGGATCTGGTCGACGACCTGAAATCCGCGTTCTGATCAGCGTCGGGCCGGCGCGGGCGGCGGTCGCCGTTCCGTCGCCCGCGACCCGGCTCGCACGGTAACGCATTGCACCGACTGGCCCGCCATGTCCGATCCCGGTGAAGAGCGCCTGTTCTTCGGCCGCCGCAAGGGGCGTCCGCTGCGCGCCGCCATGCAGCGGCGCCTGGACGAGGACCTGCCGCCGCGCCGGGTTCCACTGGATCCGGCGGTAGCCGGGCCGGTCGATCCGAAGAGCTGGTTTCCGGAGACGCCGCGGGCGGTCTGGCTTGAGATCGGCTTCGGCGGCGGCGAACATCTCGCCTGGCAGGCGCGGCACAATCCCGACACGGCCTTCATCGGCTGCGAGCCCTTCGTCAACGGCGTCGCGTCCCTGCTGCGCCACCTGGACGACGTCGACGGCGACCGGGTGCGGATCCATCCGGACGACGCGCGCGAGGTCCTCGACGTGCTGGCGCCGGAGAGCGTGGAGCGGATCTTCGTTCTGCACGCCGACCCGTGGCCCAAGCGACGCCACCATTATCGCCGGATCATCCAGCACGAGACCGTCGCGCGGCTCTACGAGCTGCTGGAGCCGGGCGGCATCCTCCGCCTGGCGACCGACGATCCTGGCTATCTGGTCTGGATCCTGGCCCGGGTGACGGCCCATCCGGGGTTCCGGTGGACCGGCGCGTCGGTGACGGATTTCACCGAGCGCCGCGACGACTGGCCCGAGACCCGCTACGAGGCCAAGGCCCGGCGCGAGGGCCGGCTGCCGGTCTACATGGAGTTCCGCAAACCGGCGTGAGTCCCCTCGGCCGCACGCGGGTCCGACCGCAGCGCTCGAAAGGCGCGGCGAAGACGCCCCGAAGACCCGTTGAATCAAACCGGAAGAGATTCCGGGTCGGCCCTTGCCGCACGCCGCACTTGAACTCGGCCGCCGCGTGGGATATATCAGCGGCTCTTCAATCGGAATTCGATCGGGGGTGGGCCAGCGGCCCACTTTTTTGTTGGTGCCGCCGCCGGTCACAGGTGAGGACGACTGGTGGACGCACACATCCGGCGCATCGAGGGCATCGTGACCCCGTCGATCGAAGCCATGGGCTTCGACGTCGTGCGCGTGATGATCACCGGTGGCCAGCGGCCGACCCTGCAGATCATGGCGGACCGCCGCGACGGATCGATGATCTCGGTCGACGACTGCGCCGAGATCAGCCGTACGGTCTCAGCCGTCCTGGATGTGGAGGACCCCATCGCCGGGGAGTACACGCTGGAGGTTTCCTCGCCGGGGATCGACCGTCCGTTGACCCGGATCAAGGACTTCGAGCGCTGGGCCGGGTTCGATGTGCGGATCGACATGGCGGTGCCGCTCGACGGCCGCAAGCGGTTCAGCGGCCGGCTGAAGGGCGTGCAGAACGGGGAGCGGGTGCTGATCGAGATCGAGGGCGGGATCGCCGCGGAGCTGCCGTTCGACGGCATTTCGCGGGCCAAGCTGGTGCTGACCGACGCCCTGCTGGAGGCGAGCCGGCCGGCCGACATGGCCGACGGACGGGATTAAGGGAGCAACCGGATCGGGCCTGCCCGCCGGGTTAAAGAGGACGAGAGAGCCGATGGACATCGCCACGACACCGAAGCTGGAGCTGATCCAGGTCGCCGATGTGGTCGCCCGCGACAAGGGGATCGATCGCGAGGAAGTGCTGATCGCCATGGAACAGGCGATCCAGAAGGCGGGCCGCTCGAAATACGGGCCGGACCACGACATCCGCGCGACCATCGACCGGCGCAATGGCGACATCAGCCTGAAGCGCTGCACCACGGTGGTCGAGGAGGTCGAGGACGAGTTCGCCGAGATCACCCTCGACCAGGCGAAGAAGATCGACCCGGCGCTGGAGCTGGGGTCGGTGATCGAGGAGCCGCTGCCGCCGATCGATTTCGGCCGCATCGCCGCCCAGACCGCCAAGCAGGTCATCGTCCAGAAGGTCCGCGAGTTCGAGCGCCGGCGCCAGTTCGAGGAATACGATGGCCGCTCCGGCGAGATCATCAACGGCGTGGTCAAGCGGGTCGAGTACGGCAACGTCACCGTCGAGATCCCGCGCGCCGAAGCGGTGCTGCGCCGCGACCGGCTGCTGCCGCGCGAGACGTTCCGCCAGGGCGACCGGATCCGGGCCTATATCGAGGATGTGCGCGAGGAGCAGCGCGGGCCGCAGATCTTCCTGTCGCGCACCCATCCGGAGTTCATGCGCCAGCTCTTCCGCCAGGAGGTGCCGGAAGTCTATGACGGCATCATCGAGATCAAGGCCGTCGCCCGCGACCCGGGCTCCCGCGCCAAGATCGCGGTGATCTCCTACGACAGCTCGATCGATCCGGTCGGCGCCTGCGTCGGCATGCGGGGATCGCGCGTACAGGCGGTCGTGGGCGAGCTGCAGGGCGAGAAGATCGACATCATTCCGTGGTCCGACGATCCGGCAACCTTCGTCGTGAATGCGCTCGCACCGGCCGAGGTGGCGAAGGTGGTTCTCGACGAGGACCAGGGCCGGATCGAGGTCGTGGTGCCGGACGAGCAGCTTTCGCTGGCCATCGGCCGCCGCGGTCAAAACGTGCGCCTCGCGTCCATGCTGACCGGCTGGGACATCGATATCCTGACCGAGCAGGAGGAGTCGGACCGCCGCCGCGAGGAATTCCGCCAGCGCTCCGAGAACTTCATCGAGGCGCTCGACATCGACGACGTCATCTCCGGCCTGCTGGTTGCCGAGGGCTTCGCGTCGGTGGAGGAAATCGCGTTCACCGATGTCGACGACCTGGCTGGGATCGAAGGGTTCGATGAGGACATCGCCGAGGAACTGCGAACCCGCGCGTTCAACTTCGTCGAGGCCGAGCGCGAGCGGCAGGACAGCCGCCGCCGCGAGCTCGGCGTGACCGACGACCTGGCGGAGATGGAGGTGTTCACCCCCGCCATGCTCGTCACGCTGGGCGAAAACGACGTGAAGACCCTGGACGATCTCGCCGATCTTGCCAGCGACGAGCTGCGCGAGATCCTGCCGGATGCCGGGTTCGACGAGGACGCGGCCAACCAGATCATCATGGCGGCGCGCGCCCACTGGTTCGAGGATGAGGAAGGCGGCGAGGCGAACGCCGGGGTGGACGCGGCGGCCGAGGAGAGCGATCCTGAGCCGACGGCGTGATCCGGCGACCGAGAAGGACGACGGCGATCGCCGTTGCCTCGTCACCCGCGAGAGCGGGCCGCGTGGCGGACTGATCCGCTTCGTGGTGGGGCCGGACGGCTCCGTCGTGCCCGACGTGGACGAGCGGCTTCCGGGCCGTGGCCTGTGGGTCGCGGCGGACCGTGGTATCCTCGATCAGGCGGTGTCCAAGCGGCTGTTCGCCCGGGCGGCGAAACGGTCGGTGACGGTGGACCCGGCCCTGACGGATCGGGTCGAGGCGTTGGTCGCCCGGCGCTGCGTCGAGACCTTGGCGCTGGCCCGCCGGGCCGGCGGCGCGGTGGCCGGGCAGACCAAGGTGCGGCAGGCTCTGGAAGCCGGACGCGCCGGTGTGCTGGTCGAGGCCGCCGATGGCGCCGAGGACGGCCGGGCCCGCTTGCGGGCGCTGGCGGCGGAGCGGCCCGTGGTGTCCTGCCTGGTTTCGGCGGAGATCGCCGAGGCTTTCGGACGGGACCATGCGGTGCATGCGTTCGTAGAATCGACCGGTCCGCGGGCGGGACTCGCCGATCGGTTGCTGCGGGAAGCGGCGAGACTTGAGGGACTGCGGTCGGAAAAGACCGCATCAGATGTGGGCCCCGGCTTGGAAAACCGTGCCGGGACGTGTATTCAGGGCGCCAAGTAATGATGGCTTGCCCGTTGACGGATGGATGACGTGGGCACAGACGATATGTCGAGCACCAACGAACAAGACCGCAAGAAGCTGAGCCTGGGCTCCGGCCGAGGCAAGCTGTCGCTTGGCAAGACGGTTGAGGCCGGGCAGGTCAAGCAAAGCTTCTCCCATGGCCGATCCAAGACCGTGCAGGTCGAGGTGCGCCGGCGCCGGCCGACGTCTCCGGCCCCGGGGTCGCGGGAAGCCGCAATCGCCGCCGCCAAGGCGGGCGGAGGCAAGGGCGGCCGCGAGTTGACCTCGGAGGAGCGGGAAGCCCGCGCCCGGGTCCTCGAGCAGGCGGCCAAGCGTCCGGAGCGCCCAGAGGAGCAGGAACCGGCCACCCAGGCGAAGCCGTCGCCGACCGGCGCCGAGCCGCGCGCCGTCGGACCGGAGACCCCGACCCCCGCGGCCGAGCCCGCGCCGGAGCCGGTGGATCGCCGCCAGGCCGAGCTCGACGAGCTGCGCAAGATCGAGGACGCGGAAGCGGCTGTGAAGGCCGCCGAGGCCGCGCGTCTCGCCGAGGAAGAGGCGTCCCGCCAGGCCAAGGCCGCGGCGGAACGGGCGACCGCCCGCCTCGACAAATCCACCGGTGCGCCCGCGCCGGCGGCATCCCCGGCGGCCCGGGCGCCGTCCGAGGGCGAGGACGACGATCGCCGCAAGCGCGGCGGTGGCGGCGGCGCCAAGGAGGCGCCGAAGCGTCCGGCCCGCACCCGCACCACCAGCGAGCCCCGGCGCCGTCAGGGCAAGCTGACGATCAGCGACGCGCTCAGCGGCGACAGCGGCCGGGTCCGCTCGCTCGCCTCCGTGCGCCGCGCCCGAGAGCGCGAGCGGCAGCGGTCGCGCAGCGATCAGGGAGACGCCGTCAAGCAGTCGCGCGACGTCGTCGTTCCGGAAACGATCACCGTGCAGGAGCTGGCCAACCGTATGGCCGAGCGCGGTGGCGAAGTGATCAAGTCGCTCATGAAGATGGGCGTCATGGCGACGATCAATCAGATCATCGACGCCGATACCGCCGAGCTGGTGGCCCAGGAATTTGGCCACAAGGTCCGCCGTGTCGCGGAATCGGACGTGGAGCTCGGCATGGGCGGGGTTGAAGACAAGGACGAGGATCTGCAGTCGCGGTGCCCCGTCGTCACGGTCATGGGCCATGTCGACCACGGCAAGACCTCCCTGCTGGACGCGATCCGGCAGGCGGACGTGGCATCCGGCGAGGCCGGCGGCATCACCCAGCATATCGGCGCCTACCAGATCGAGGTGCCGTCGGGCGACAAGATCACGTTCATCGACACCCCGGGCCACGAGGCCTTTACCGAAATGCGCGCCCGCGGTGCCAACGTCACCGACATCGTCATCCTGGTGGTGGCGGCCGATGACGGCATCATGGCCCAGACGATCGAGGCGATCCGCCACGCCCGTGCAGCCGGCGTGCCGGTGATCGTCGCCGTCAACAAGATCGACAAGCCGGACGCCGACCCGCAGCGGGTTCGCACCGAGCTGCTGCAGCACGAGATCGTCGTCGAGGACATGGGCGGCGACGTCCAGGCGATCGACGTCTCGGCGCTCACCAAGCAGGGTCTCGACACCCTGCTGGAGGCGATCGCGCTGCAGGCCGAGGTGCTGGAGCTGAAGGCCAACCCGGACCGGGCGGCCGCCGGCGTGGTCATCGAGGCGAAGGTGGAGCGCGGCCGGGGCTCGGTCGCGACCGTCCTGGTCCAGCGCGGCACCCTGCGCACCGGCGACGTCTTCGTTGCGGGAGCGGAATGGGGCCGCGTGCGCGCCCTGGTCAACGACCGCGGCGAGCAGGCGGAGAGCGCCGGCCCGTCCGAGCCGATCGAGGTGCTCGGGCTGCAGGGAACGCCGACCGCCGGCGACGAGTTCGTCGTCGTGGAGAACGAGAGCCGGGCCCGCGAGATCGCCGACTACCGTCAGCGTCTCCTGCGCGAGAAGAGCGCCACCGCCGGTGCGCGCGGCACGGTCGAGCAGATGCTGTCGGCCATCAAGTCGGGCGAGGCGGACGAGCTGCCGTTGGTCATCAAGACCGACGTGCACGGCTCGCTCGAGGCGATCCGGGCGACCCTGGAGAAGCTCGAGACCAACGTGGTCAAGCCGCGGATCCTGCACTCGGCCGTCGGCGGCATCAGCGAGTCGGACGTGTCCCTCGCCGGTGCATCGGGCGGCATCATCGTCGGCTTCAACGTCCGCGCCAACCCGCAGGCCCGCGATATGGCGCGCCGCGACGGGATGGAGATCCGCTACTACTCGATCATCTACGACCTGATCGACGATGTGAAAGCCCTGCTGACCGGCATGCTGGCGCCAGAGCTCAAGGAAGAGTTCATCGGCTACGCCCAGATCCGTCAGGTGTTCAACATCACCAAGGTCGGCAAGGTTGCGGGCTGCATGGTCACCGACGGGGTCATCAAGCGGGGCTGCAAGGTCCGTCTGCTGCGCGACAACGTGGTGATCCACGAGGGCACGCTGAAGACCCTGAAGCGGTTCAAGGACGAGGTCCGCGAAGTGCGCGAGGGCTACGAGTGCGGCATGGCGTTCGAGAATTACGACGACATCCGCGAGGGCGATCAGATCGAGTGCTTCGAGCTGAAGGAAGTCGCCCGCACGCTCGAGCAGGTTCAGCAGGAGGCGTCCGCCGGCTAACGCGGCGGCGTCTCGCCGAACGGGAATACGGTCATGGCAAAGCGTGACGCGGCCCGTGAGGGCCCGAGTCAGCGACAATTGCGTGTCGGTGAGGAGATCCGCCGCGTTCTCGCCCGCGTCTTCGAGCGCGGCGAGCTGCACGAGCCGGCGCTGGCCGGCGTGCGGATCACCCTCTCCGAGGTCAGCGTCTCCCCGGATCTGCGCAACGCCACGGTCTGGGTGATCCCGCCGATCGACGGCGATATCGCGGACGTGCTGCCGGTTCTCACGCGCGTGTCCGGTCGGCTGTCCGGCCAGGTCGCTCGTGAGGTGCGGATGAAGTTCGCCCCGCGCCTCACCTTCAAGCGGGACACCGCCTTCGACGCCTCGGGCCGGATGCAGGCGATCCTGAACGACCCGGTGATCCGCCAGGACGTCGCGAAGGCCGAGGCGGAGAGCGGGTCCGGGGACCCTGAGAGCGGCGAGACGGACGACAATGGCGCGTAGGCGGCGGGGCAATCCGGTCCATGGCTGGGTGATCCTGGACAAGCCGGTCGACGTGACCTCCACCCAGGCGGTGGCCACGGTGCGGCGGGTGTTCGACGCGGCCAAGGCCGGGCATGCCGGCACCCTGGACCCGCTGGCGACCGGCGTGCTGCCGGTGGCGCTCGGCGAGGCGACCAAGACCGTCCCCTACGTGATGGATGCGACCAAGGACTACGCCTTCACCGTGCGCTGGGGCGAGGCGACGTCCACGGACGACGCCGAGGGAGAGGTGGTGGCCACCAGCGACGCGCGCCCGGACGAGGCCGCGATCCGCGCTGTTCTGGACCGTTTCGTTGGCGAAATAGAGCAGATTCCGCCTCGCTTCTCCGCGATCAAGGTGGATGGCGAGCGCGCCTACGACCTGGCCCGCTCGGGCGAGGCGGTGGAGCTCGACTCCCGCGTCATCGAGATCCTGGATCTGGCGCTGGTCGATATCCCCGGCCCCGACGAGGCGCGGTTCCGGGTGACCTCCGGCAAGGGCGCCTACATGCGCTCGCTCGCCCGCGACCTGGCGGAGGCGCTGGGTACCGTCGGGCACATCCGCGATCTTCGCCGGCTGCGCGTCGGCCCGTTCGGCGCCGACCGCGCGATTTCGCTGGATTCCCTCGCGGAGCTGATGCATAACCCCGCCTCCTTGGAACACCTGTGGCCTGTTGAGACCGCGCTGGACGGCATCCCGGCGTTGGCCTTGAGAGGTCCCGAGGCGACGACGCTGCGTAACGGACAGGGCGTGCCGCTCTATCGTTCGATGGATCGGGACCGGTTCGGCGATCTGCAGGAAGGCGATCTGGTCTATGCCACCGACGGCACGGTCCCGGTCGCCATCGCGCGGATCGAAAGCGGCGCCATTCGTCCGGTGAGGGTGCTGAACCTCTAGAGAAGGAGAGGACGATGTCGATTACCGCGGAGCGCAAGGCCGAGCTCGTCAAGGAATACGGCCAGAAGGAAGGCGACACCGGCTCGCCGGAGGTGCAGGTCGCGATCCTGACCGAGCGCATCACCAATCTGACCGAGCACATGAAGACCCACAAGCAGGACTTCCACTCCCGCCGGGGTCTGCTGATGCTGGTCGGCCAGCGCCGTCGTCTGCTGGACTACCTGAAGAAGAAGTCCAACGACCGCTACACCTCGCTGATCACCAGCCTGGGCCTGCGCCGCTAAACGCGCCCGGACCGACGCGATACCCTGCGCCCCGGCCATCGGCCGGGGCGTTCGCGTTTCGGCCGGCATGTTTGGGCCGGTGTGTTTCGGCCGGTGTGTTTGGGCCGGTGTGTTTCGGCCGGTGTGTTTCGGCCCGTGTGTTTCGGCCTGGGCCTTCGTGATTTCAGGAGTCCGGGACGCGGTAGAACTCCACGAAGAACCGGACCGGTCCGTCGGCGGCCACCGCGTGGGGCTGCTGCGGCGCGATCACCCCGGGCCGTCCGGGGACCAGACGTTCCGTCGGTACCCCGTCGGCGAAGCTGAGCCGCAGCGCGCCCGAGGTCACGCGGATCAGTCCCCAGACCCCCGCCTTCGTGCTGTGGTCGCGCGTCAGGCCTGCGGGGATGCTGTCCTCGGTGAAGACTGGCGTCTTCCTGTAAGCCTCCACCGAGGCCGGCAGGCAGCGCATGGAGACCTCCTTTGCCTTTGACCGCCCTGTGGCGGCACCTTTGCCCATCTTCCCGCGGCCGCCCGGCGAAGGCGAGACCCGGACCGCCGGGCTCTTCACCCCGGCACGTGCGCGTTGACCCGCAGGGCGTTCCGTGTCAAAGAACCCGCGCGCAAGAAGAGACGAAATATGAGAACCGAAGGCTGCCGTTGGGGCGCCATGACGCAAGGGGCGTCCATTATCCGTTCATCGCAAAATTGATCGCGAGTCACCGCCGGCTGTGCGCTGCCGGCGGCTGGTCGTGTTGGTCCATCCGGTCGCGGGCATCCACCGCGGCACGGGCCGGCCGGAACGGGAACTGGAACGCAGGACGTCATGCATGTCGGTTCGCAAATGAGGAATGACACGGATGTTCGACGTATACCGTAAGGAAATCGAGTGGGGCGGGCGCACGCTCACCCTTGAGACCGGCAAGATGGCCCGCCAGGCCGACGGCGCCGTTCTGGCCCGCTACGGCGATACCGCCGTTCTCTGCACCGTGGTCGCCGCCAAGACGCCGCGCCCGGGCATCGACTTCTTCCCTCTGTCGGTCCACTACCAGGAGAAGACCTACGCCGCGGGCAAGATCCCGGGCGGCTTCTTCAAGCGTGAGGGCCGTCCGAGCGAGAAGGAGACCCTGACCTCCCGCCTGATCGACCGGCCGATCCGCCCGCTCTTCGTCAAGGGCTACAAGAACGAGGTGCAGGTGATCTGCACCGTCCTGGCCCACGATCTGGAGAACGATCCGGACATCGTCGCCATGGTCGGCACCTCGGCCGCTCTGTGCCTGTCCGGCGCGCCGTTCCTCGGCCCGATCGGCGGCGCCCGCGTCGGCTACAAGGACGGCGCGTACATCCTGAACCCGACCATGGACGTCACCAGGAACGAGAGCGAGCTCGATCTGGTGGTCGCCGGCACCCAGGAAGGCGTGCTGATGGTCGAGTCGATGGCCTCCGAGCTGTCCGAGGAGGTTATGCTCGGCGCGGTGAATTTCGGCCATGACAGCTTCCAGCCGGTGATCGACGCGATCATCGAACTGGCCGAGGCCGCTGCGAAGGATCCGATGGATCTGCCGGAGAGCCCGCTGGACCTGGACGCGATCCGGGCCAAGCTCGAGGCGGCCGGCAAGGCCGACATGGAGACGGCCTACGACGAGCCGAACAAGACCGAGCGTCAGAACAAGGTCGCGGCCGCCAAGGAGAAGGCGCTCGCCGCGATCGAGGACGACGCCGAGAAGGAAGCCGCCAAGGGTCTGCTCAAGGGCATGGAGGCCGACATCGTGCGCGGCCGCATCCTGGAAACCGGCAAGCGCATCGACGAGCGCGACACCAAGACCGTGCGCCAGATCGTCGCCGAGGTCGGCCTGCTGCCGCGCACCCATGGCTCGGCGCTGTTCACCCGCGGCGAGACCCAGGCCATGGTGGTCGCCACGCTCGGCACCGGCCAGGACGAGCAGATCATCGACGCGCTCGAGGGCGAGTACCGCGAGCACTTCCTGCTGCACTACAACTTCCCGCCGTTCTCGGTCGGCGAGGCGGGCCGCGTCGGCTCCCCGGGCCGCCGCGAGATCGGCCACGGCAAGCTCGCCTGGCGGGCGGTGAAGCCGCTGCTGCCGAGCAAGGAGGCGTTCCCGTACACCCTGCGCGTCGTCTCGGAGATCACCGAGTCCAACGGCTCGTCGTCGATGGCGACGGTCTGCGGCACCTCGCTGTCGCTGATGGACGCCGGCGTGCCGCTGGCCCGTCCGGTCGCGGGTATCGCCATGGGCCTGATCAAGGAAGGCGACAAGTTCGCCGTCCTGTCAGACATCCTGGGTGACGAGGATCACCTGGGCGATATGGACTTCAAGGTCGCCGGCACCGACAAGGGCGTCACCGCTCTGCAGATGGACATCAAGATCACCTCGATCACCCGGGAGATCATGCAGGTCGCGCTGGAGCAGGCGAAGGACGGCCGCATGCACATCCTCGGCGAGATGGGCAAGGCGCTGACCAGCGCCCGCGATGGCGTGTCCGACACCGCGCCGAAGATGATCTCCATCAAGATCCCGGTCGACAAGATCCGTGACGTGATCGGGTCGGGCGGCAAGGTCATCCGCGAGATCTGCGAGACCACCGGTGCGAAGATCGACATCGACGACGACGGCACCGTGAAGATCGCGGCGGTCGAGCAGGCGTCCCTCGATGCCGCGCACAACTGGGTCTACTCCCTGACGGCCGAGCCGGAAGTGGGCAAGATCTACGACGGCAAGGTCGTGAAGACCCTCGACTTCGGCGCCTTCGTCAATTTCCTCGGCCCGAAGGACGGTCTGGTGCATATCAGCCAGCTGACCAACGAGAAGCGGCCGGAGACGGTCACCGAGGTCGTCAAGGAAGGCGACAAGGTGAAGGTCAAGGTCATCGGCTTCGACGATCGCGGCAAGGTCAAGCTGTCGATGAAGGTCGTCGATCAGGAGACCGGCGAGGACCTGGAGACCAAGGCCGCCGACTGAGCGGACCGGGTTTCGGAAAGTACGGCGGCGCGGCAGCTTCGGTTGCCGCGCCGTTTTCGTTTACGCCAGACGCAGCCAACACCCCATCTCGGGATAGAGCGGCAGGTGCGCGCGGTCCGGGTCGTCCGGATCGAGTCGCGTCATACCCCAGTACTGCAGCATCGGCTGGCCCAGCACGTGCCCGGCCGCGAAGGTCTCGCGAAGCCAGGCGCCGCCGGCCTTGAAGCCGTCGTGGAACACCACCTCCAGCGGCAGGCCGAAGCGCCCCGCCATGGCGTAGGACCAGGCCAGGGCCGCCGTCTCCTCCGCCCCGTCCGCCCGCAGGGTTCCGGTGACCGCGGCCCGGTCTTCCGGCGCCAGCACCGCCAGATGTCCCGCCTCGTGCAGAACGTCGCCGGCATAACGCAGCCGGTCGGCATCGACCGAGAGCCCACCCCGAGCGATGCGGATGCCCGGCAGTTTGGCGTCGTCGCCGACCGGTTCCCAGCGGACCGGAATGCCAACCGTCTCGATCGCGGTGACGATGGCCGGAAGGTATTCGCGATGGGTGATTGTCATGCTACCGACGCGATGGATGGCATAGGGTTCTCCGGGAATCTCCCAGGGTCACGCCCAGAATAATATCCGGATACTCAATCCGTCCAGACTCAATGCTTGGTTGTTCTCGGAGGTAGCAATGTCCGCTCGCCCCTTCGCCGCCCCTCGTCTGATCGGCCATCGCGGTGCCAAGGCGCTGGCGCCGGAAAACACTTTGGGCTCGATCCGGGCGGCGAAGGCCGCCGGGGCCGGCTGGGTGGAGATCGACGCCAAGCTCGCGGGCGACGGCGTGCCGGTGCTGATCCATGACGCAACCCTCGACCGCACCACCGACCGCAGCGGCCCCGTGGTGGCGCTGACATCGGCCGAACTGGCGGCGGTGGATGCCGGCGGCGGCGAGGGCGTGCCGACCCTGGCCCAGTGCCTCGCGCTGTGCCGGGAGATCGGCCTCGGCCTGGATCTGGAGATCAAGCCCGATTCCGGTACGGGGGCCGAGACGGCCCGGGCTGTTCTCGCCGTGCTCGCCGCCGAGGGCTGGGGGGCGGAGGATGCGCTGATCATCACGTCCTTCGACCGCGATGCGCTTGCCGTCGCGCGCGACGCGGCGCCGGACATTCTGCGCGGGTTCCTGATCGACGCCTGGCATCCGGACTGGCGCAAGGCCGCCGTCGAGCTCGGGGTCGTCGCGGTGATCCCCTGGACCCGCCAGATCGACGGCCCCGAGCAGATTGCCGAGGTCCTCGACGGCGGCTGGGTGCCGATGGTCTATACCGTCAACGACCCGGAACGGGCGAAGCAGCTGTATGCCTGGGGCGTCGCCGGCATCGTCACCGACGACCCACCCGCCCTGCTCGATCTGTGAGCGGACGCGCCCGCGGTCAGCCGAGCGGCAGGACCTCGGCGGGCGGGGCGCTGGTGATCGCGTTCAGATGAGGGATCAGCGCCAGATCGACCGAGCCGGCGGCCTCCGTCGCCGCCGTCGCGACCTCCAGCCCCGCGACGGTGCGGGCCAGTGCCGGGGCGGCGCTGCGGTGCTCCAGCCAGTGGGACAGGAACAGCCCGGCGAACAGGTCGCCGGTGCCGAAGAACGGCCGGTCGTGCCAGGGCGAGCGGGCGACCCAGTTCTCCGTCGCCGTCACCGCCACCACGGCCAGGTGGTCCCCGTCGGGTACGCCGGTGGCGATCACCACCTCCGGGCCCCATTCGAGCAGCGTGACCGCGGCGTCGTGGGCGTCGGCAACCGTCTCCACCCGATGGCCGGATAGGAGCGCCAGCTCGAAGGCGTTCGGCGTGATGATCGTGGCGCGGGGCACCAGCCGGTCGCGGAAGGCGTTCTCGATGCCCGGTCGCACGAACACCCGTCCATGGTCGCCGATCACCGGATCGCAGAGATACACCGCGTCCGGGCTTGCCTCCTCGATGGCGTCCAGGATTCCGGCGAAGGCGCGCCCGGTCTCGGCCGTGCCGAGATAGCCGGAATAGATGCCCTCCACTCCCTTCCAGCCGGTGTGGTTGGCGATGCCGCGCATCAGCTCGACGATCTCGTGGCCTTCGCGCACTGTCCCGGTGAACTTGTGGTGGCCCGGGTGGTTGGAGAAGCTGACCGTGTCGACACGCCAGACCTCGTGGCCGCGCCGTTCCAGCGCGGGGACGGCCGCGGCGTTGCCGACATGGCCAACGGCGACGTGGGAGGAGAGGGCGAGCACCGGCATGGGCCCGTCATACCCGGTTCCGCCGCCGCCGTCAGCGGGACAAATCCGGCGCGTTGTCGAGGCGGTCCGGGCTCGCTACCCTCCCGGTCCCCGCAATCCACCGGAAGTCCCTCCATGGCCGCCGTGACCCGTCCCCGCCGCTCCGTCCTCTACATGCCGGGCTCGAACCCGCGCGCCCTCGACAAGGGACGCAGCCTGCCCTGCGACGGCATCGTCATGGACCTGGAGGACGCGGTCGCGCCCGAGGCCAAGCAGGCGGCGCGGGATGCGATCGCCGAGGCGCTGGCGGCGGGCGGCTACGGCGCGCGCGAGATCCTGATCCGGGTCAACGGGTTGGACACGCCCTGGGGCCACGACGATCTGGTCTTCGCCGCCGCCCAGCCGGCCCACGGCATCATCCTCTCCAAGGTCGAGAGCGGCGGGACCGTCCGCCAGGCGGAGTCGTTGCTTGAGCGTAACGGTGTGCCCGCGGCGATGGGCCTGTGGTGCATGGTCGAGACCCCGCGCGGCGTGCTGGCGGCGCAGGAGATCGCCGCCAGCACGCCGCGCATGGCGGGGCTCATGCTCGGCACCAACGACCTGGCCAAGGATCTGCACTGCCTGCACACGCCGGACCGGCTGCCGATGATGACCTCCTTCGGCCTCTGCATCCTGGCGGCGCGCGCCTACGGGCTGGCGATCCTCGACGGGGTTCATGCCGATCTCAACGACGATGCGGGGTTCGCCGCGGTCTGCCGCCAGGGCGTGGAGATGGGGTTCGACGGCAAGACCCTGATCCATCCCAAGACCATCGCCGCCGCCAACGAGGCGTTCTCGCCGCGGGAGGCGGATATCGCCTGGGCCCGCCGGATCGCCGAGGCCCATGCCGCCGCCATGGCCGAGGGCAAGGGCGTGCTGCAGGTCGACGGCAAGCTGGTGGAAGGCCTTCACGTTGCGGAAGCGCAACGGCTTGTCGACATGGCGGACATGATCGCCGCCCTGGAGGGCTCGGCGGACTGAGTGGACCCGGCGGGTTCGGATTTGGGTCCGGCGCGGCTAGAGCAAACCACGACCAGATGGAAACATCTGGTCGTGTGAATTTGCTCTATCGTTAATGAGTTAGAGGGCGATTCACGGTTCAGATCGATTCGATTTGAACCGATCGCGCTCTAGAGCGTCGTCTCGGCCATCGCGAGGATCTGCCGCCACTGGGCCTCGGTGACCGGCACCACGGAGAGGCGGGACTGGCGGACCAGAGCGAACTCCTCGAGGGAGGGTTCGCCCTTGATGTCGGCCAGGGTCACCGGCTTGCTCACCGGCTTCACCGCCTTGACGGTCACCATGCCGAAACGCTCGGACTTGTCGGTCGGATCCGGGTGGTACTCCTCGATCACCTCGACGACGCCGACGATCTGTTTCTCGTTGACCGAGTGGTAGAAGAACCCGAGATCGCCGACCTTCATGGCCTTCATGTTGTTCGAGGCCTGGTAGTTCCGCACCCCGTCCCAGCCTTCGCCGACATCGCCCTTCTTCACCTGATCGTCCCAGGACCAGGTGCCGGGCTCGGATTTGAACAGCCAGTACGCCATGGGGGGTGCCTCTCGTCTCGATATGGGAGGGAGGATTTAGCCCGAGATCGCTCGGGAGTGCACCCCCGGACTGCGGAGGCGGGCGCCGACCGCTCCGCTCTCCAACTCCCCAGCTTTCTCTTTCACTCCCCGGACCCGTTCCGGGGAATGGGAGAAGGTAGGGGTGCGGCGTCGCTCTACGCCTTCACCCGTCCCGCGCCGATGGAAGGTGCGGCGTCCGGGTCGAGCGGCCAGCGCGGGCGGGGCCGGAAGTCCAGGCCGTCGACCAGGCCCAGCGCCAGCCGCTCCTGACCGGCCCAGGCGATCATCGCGCCGTTGTCGCCGCAGAGCGCCAGGGGCGGGGCGACGAACCGCATGCCGCGCGTCTGTGCCAATTCGGCCAGCGCGGCGCGGATCGTGCCGTTGGCCGCGACGCCGCCGGCGACCACCAGCGGCCGTCCGACGATCCCCTCGGCCTCCAACAGATCGACCGCGCGCCGGGTCCTGTCGACCAGGGAGGCGGCCACCGACCGCTGGAACGCGGCGGCGATGTCCGCGACACGTCGGTCGTCCAGGGCCTCGCCCGCCTCCTCGACCCGCCGGCGCACGGCGGTCTTGAGCCCGGAGAACGAGAAGTCGCAGCCCGGCTTGCCGACCATGGGCCGGGGCAGGTCGACCGCGCCCGGATCGCCCTCCAACGCCGCCCGTTCGACCGCCGGACCGCCGGGATAGCCGAGGCCCAGAAGCTTGGCGGTCTTGTCGAAGGCCTCGCCGACCGCGTCGTCGATCGTCGTGCCGAGCCGACGGTAGCGGCCCACCCCCTCGACCAGCAGGAGCTGGCAGTGGCCGCCGGAGACAAGCAACAGCAGGTACGGGAAGTCGATGCCGTCGGTCAGGCGCGCGGTCAGGGCGTGCCCTTCCAGGTGGTTGATCGCCAGGAACGGCTTGTTGTGGGCGCAGGCGATGGCCTTGGCCAGGGTCGCGCCGACCAGCACCCCGCCGATCAGCCCCGGACCCGCCGTCGCGGCGACGCCCGCGAGATCCCGGAATCCGACCCCCGCCTCCTCCATTGCCCGGGCGACGATGGCGTCCAGGTGATCCAGATGCGCCCGGGCGGCGATCTCCGGCACGACGCCGCCATAGACCCGGTGATCCTCGAGCTGGCTTAGCACGACGCTGGACAGAATCCGCCGATCCGCGTCGACCACCGCCGCAGCGGTTTCATCGCAGCTGGTTTCTATGCCTAGAATGCGGTTCGGGCCGGAGGGCACGGTTCGGTCTCCCAATCGAGCGTGCCACCGTCTACACGAAACCCGCGCCGAAGGCACGATCGGCCGACAGAAGAGACCGTCTACGGAAGAGACCCGGGCCAAGCCCACGCCCACAGGAGGAACCGCGCACGATGCAGCCCATCAAGAGGCATTCATGACCGCCAGGATCATTCTCGGCTCGCGCGGATCGGCGCTGGCCCTCGCCCAGACCCGTGAAACCCGCGAGCGGCTGATGGCCGCCTGGCCAGAGCTACGGGAGGACGGCGCCATCGAGATCCGCACGGTGAAGACCACCGGCGATGTAATCCGGGACCGGCCGCTCGCCGAGCTCGGCGGCAAGGGCCTGTTCATCAAGGAGGTCGAGGGCGAGCTTCTCTCCGGGGCCATCGATGCCGCCGTGCACTCCATGAAGGACATGGAGACCATGATGGCCGACGCCACGATTCTCGCCGCCGTTTTGCCGCGCGAGGATCCCCGCGATGCCTTCATCTCGCCCCAGGCGGACAGTTTCGAGGCCCTGCCCGAGGGGGCGCGGATCGGCACCGCCTCCGTGCGGCGCGCGGCCTTGGTGCTGAACCGCCGGCCGGATCTCCAGGTCGTGATGTTCCGCGGCAACGTGGACACGCGTTTGCGCAAGCTGCGCGACGGCGAGGCGGACGCGACTTTCCTGGCGGTGTGCGGCCTCAAGCGCCTGGAGATGGAGCACGCCATCACCCGCGTGATGGAACCGGACGTCTTCCCGCCCCCGGTCAGCCAGGGCGCGATCGGCGTGCAGTGCCGCGACGGCAACGCCTCCGCCCGGGACGCCGATATCGCCCGGTGGCTGAGCGCGCTGGACGACCCGCCGAGCCGGGCCCGGGTGACCGCCGAGCGGGCGATGCTGGCGGCGCTGGACGGCTCCTGCCGGACGCCGATCTCCGGCCACGCCGTCCTCGACGGCGGCCGGCTGACCCTGAACGGCCTCGTCCTGGCGCTCGACGGCAGCCAGAGCCATGCCGGGTCGGCCAGCGCCGATGCCGGCGAGGCGGAGTCGCTCGGCCGCGGGGTCGGCGAGGATATCCTGTCGCGCTGCGGGCGCGATTTCCTGGCCTGAGCCCCGGGGCGGGTTTGGGCACCGGACCGCCGGCGGACGACACCCGACCCGCCGGTGGGCCCGCCGCTGGGCCCAACGACAGGGCCCGCCGCCGGGTCGTCGTCACCCGGCCGGCCGACCAGGCCGCGGATCTGGCTGCGGAGCTGGCGGGTCACGGAATCGAGGCCCTGGCGGCGCCGATGCTGACCGTCGAGACCTTGACGCCGGCGGCGCCGATCCCCGAGACCGCCCGGGCGATCCTGGTGACCAGCGGCAACGGGGCCGAGGGCGCCGCGCGGCTGACCGAACGCCGCGATCTGCCGGTGCTGGCGGTGGGAGAGGCGACGGCGGCGGCGGCGCGGGCCGCCGGCTTCCGCGAGGTCTCGGCGGCATCCGGGGACGCGGTCGGGCTGATCGCCCACGTGTCGGAGCGGTACCGGCCGGCGGACGGGCCGCTGATCTGGGTCAGCGGTGCGGCGATCAGCACCGACCTGACGGCGGAACTCGGCGCCCTGGGGTTCCGGGTTGAGCGTCGCGTCGCCTACCGGACCGTCCAGGCCGAGGCGCTGCCGCCGGCGGTGGCGCGGGCGCTGCGGGAGCGGTCGGTGGAGGGGGTTCTGTTTTTCTCTCCCCGCAGCGCGGAGGCGTTTGCTAGGCTTATCGTAGAGGCGGATCTGGTGGCCGAATGCGCCGACGTCGCGGCCTACTGCATGAGCGACGCCATCGTGCGGGCCGCCTCGAAACTGGCGTGGCGCGCCATACATGTAGCGGAGACCCCGTCGAAAGCGGCGCTGGTCGGCACGCTTGTCAGACCGCCGGCCCGGCAGCCGCCGGGGGGAACGGACCGCGGCGGGTCCGATGGTCATTCGAAGTGAGGACAGATCAATGGCGGAGACGCCGAAGAGCGGAAACGAGACCGACGCCAACGAGAGCGGAGCCAGCGAGAGCGGGGCCGGCGCCCGGGACAGCCTGGAGGGCGGTGCCGCATCGCCGGCCGACGATGCGCTGGAGACCGGACCCGGCGGTGGCGACGACGGTCTGTCCGCCGACAGCCTGAGCGGCGGCGCGTCTTCCGATCATATCGAAGGCGGTGAGGGGCGGGACTCCCTGTCCGACGGTGAGTCGGACGCCGCACCCGCCAGCCCCTGGTCGTCCGCATCCTCCGCATCTGGCGCGACTTCAGCGGGCGAGACGTCCACGGACGCAAGCGCCGCGAACGAGACCCCGGATCCTGCGCCGGTCCGCCCGGCGAAGAGCGGCGGCGGGATCGGACGGCTTGTGGTCTTCCTGATCCTCGTCGTTCTGATCGCCGGCGCGGGGTATGCGACCTATCCGCAATGGCGCGACGACGCGCAGCCCTATGCGGAAATGGTCGGGTTCTCGCTGCCCCCTGTCCCGGGCGCGCCGGCCGAGGTCGCCGACGGGTCGACCGATACGGCCCCCGCCGCCCCAGCGGTCTCCGTCCCCGATACGACCCAGCCGCAAGAGAGCGCGGACGCTTCCGAGCCGTCTCGGACCGAGCCCTCGCCGCCGGCGGCGTCCAGCGTGAGCACCACCGAATTCGAGGCCCTGGCCGAGCGGGTGAGTGCCGCGGAGGCGGAGATCGAGCGGCTGTCCGCTGCCCCGGCGCCGTCCGCCGCCGACCCGGCGCTGATGGACCGGATCGATGCGCTCGAAGGCAAGCTCACTGCCCTCGGCGACGAGATGGCGATCGTGCGCGAGGGCCTCGGCACCGCCGACGACACCGACGGGGTGTCGGAGGTGGCGTCGTCGCTCACCGACCGGCTGGCCGATCTGGACGCCCGGCTGTCCGCCCTCGAGCAGCGTCCCGAGACGCCCGCCGTCTCTCCCCAGGATCTGACCGGCCTGTCCGACCGTCTCGAGGCGGCGGCGCAGGCGGCGCGGGAGGGCGACGCCGAGATCGCCGCGCGGCTGGATGCGCTGGCCGCGGCGCAGGCTGACCTGTCGGAGCGTCTCTCCCAGGGCCGCGATGTGCAGGAGAAGGCGGGCGCCTTCCTGCTCGCCTCCAACCTGCTTGCCGCCGCGAGCAGCGGGTCGGGCGGCTTCTCGGCCGAACTCGACGCGGTGGCGGCCGCCGCGCTCGACCAGCCTGAGGTGGCAACGGCGATCGCCACCCTGCGCGACCATGCGGGCGGCGTGCCGTCGACCGCCGATCTGCGCTCCCGGTTCCCGTCCGTCGCGGCATCGGTGATCGATGCCTCGATCGTCGGGGCCGATGAGGGCGTGATCGGCACGGCGCTGACCCGGATCGCCTCGCTGGTGACCCTGCGCCGTACCGAGACCGACGACGGCGACGCCATCGACGCGATCGTCAACCGGGCGGAAGCGGCCGCCAACGCGGGCGATCTGCCGGCGGCGGTTGAGGCTCTGTCCGCCCTGGACGGCGACCCGGCGACCGTGGCCGCACCGTGGATAGCCGAGGCGCAGGCCCGGATCGCGGTCAACGGGGCGGTTCGGACGCTGCAGTCGCGCGCTCTCGCCACCCTGTCGGGGAGCTGATCCATGCGCCGGTCCCTGATCTATCTGATCCAGCTCGCCTGCTTCGTGGCCATCGCCGTCTGGCTGGTCCAGAACCCCGGTGGCGTTCGCATCGACTGGCTGGGCTGGCGGCTGGAGACGCCGTTCGCCCTGTTCCTGGTGGTCATCGCCGCCGCGCTCTGGGTGGCGGCGGTCGGCTGGCGCGCGGCCCTGTCCGCCGTGCGGGCGCCCTTCTCCTTCTGGCGCCACCGCAGCGAGCATCGCCACGAGGCGGGCTACAAGGCCCTGGTCCAGGGGATGGCGGCGGTGGCCGTGGGCGACGCGGAGGAGGCCAAGCGGCTCGCCCGGGAGGCCGACCGGCTGCTGCGCGAACCGCACCTTACGCGCCTGCTGTCGGCCCAGGCCGCGGCGCTCAGCGGCGACGCGGCGGCGGCGGCCCGGTACTTCGCCGCCCTGCGCGACGACGAGGAGACGGCGTTCATCGGCCTGATCGGCCTGATGCGGCTGGCCGATGCCCGCGGCGACGACGCCCATGTGCTGGAGCTGGCCGAAGAGGCGCACAAGCTGCGGCCGAGTTCGGCCCAGGTGGCCAATACCCGGGTCTACGGCCTCGCCCGTGCCGGCCGCTGGGTCGAGGCGCAGGCGGCGCTCTACGACGCCGTGAAGCGGGGTCTGATCGCCCGGCCCGAGGGTCGGCAGCACCGGGCCGCACTGCTGGTCGAGCGCGCGCGCGGCGCCGAGACCCAGGCGGAATCCCTGGATCTGGCCGCCAAGGCGCGGGAGAACCAGCCTGACTTCGTGCCGGCCATCGTCGCCGAAGCCCGGCTGATGGCGGCGGAGGGCCGCAAGGAGAAGGCGCGGAAGCTGATCGACGACCGGTGGCCGGCGGCGCCCCATCCCGATCTGGCCGCGACCCTGCGGGAGCTGTGGCCGGGCGAGTCCGCGTCCTTCCTCCTGCGCAAGATGCAGTCCATGGTCGGCAAGCTGCCGGACCATCCGGAGAGCCGCCTGGCGGTCGCCGAGATGGCCCTGGACGGGGAATTCTGGGGCGAGGCGCGGGCCCAGCTTTCGGCCCTCGACCCGGAGCATGTCGGCCCGCGTGCCTGCGCGCTGTGGGCGCGGCTCGAGGAGGGCGAGAACGGCAATGCCGTCGCCGCCCGCCAATGGCTCGAGCGGGCCGCCTACGCGCCGCGCGACCCGTCCTGGACCTGCGACTCCTGCGGCGCGGTCGCGTCCACCTGGTCGGCGATCTGCGGGAACTGCGGCGCCTTCGACACGGTCGGCTGGTCGCGGCCGCCCCAGGTCGCGGTGATGTCGCCGGCGCTGGTGACCCAAGACGGCGACGCCGCCGGCCCGATCGTCGAGCTGACGGCCGAGGAGAGCGGCGACGGCGGACCCAAGGTGAGCGCCGCCTAGAGCGCGATCGGTTCAGATCGAACCGATCTGAACCGTGAATCGCCCTCTAACTCGTTAACGATAGAGCAAATCACGACCAGATGTTTCCATCTGGTCGTGATTTGCTCTAGGGGGGGCGTCCGGAAAAGGCGCGAATCGGCGGGATCGCTGAAGTCGACGGTAAAGAGCTGTTTACTTTTCGGTTGGCAGTTCCGGTTTGATTGGTTAGAATGCGGTCTATCTGGCGAGAATGCCGGATGACTAGACCGCACGGTGAAAGGGGATCGGCACCGGGCAGTCCAGAAAGGACAGTGTCATGGTCGCTATGATCGATAGCGCCGCCGTACCGCGAACCAATGTCGGCGCATCCGTTTCGACGGAGGGACTTTCCGGAACAACACGGGAAGCCTTTAACGCTGCGCGCACACAGTCCGCTGCCGCGTCGTCCACCTCCCAATCCATCAGCCTGCAGCCGGACACGCTGTTGCCCTCGCCGGGACAGAGCGTCACGTCCCGCGCGTTCAATGCCGCCGACCCAGGCTACATCACCGTCGAGCCGGATGGTCGCGACGATATCGGATTCCGCGACCGGCTGCGCCAGGCCATCGAGGCGGTCGTCAAGGCCTTCGCCGACCGGGAGGGCGTCTCGGCGATCGTCGAGCGTGTCCTCGGCGAGATCACACCGTCCCTGGACGAGGCGCAGGCCGAGGGGTCTGAGGTTGCGGTCCAGATCCGGATCGCCTCCCTGGACGTGGCGGTCTCGGATGGTGAGGGCGGTCCGGCCTTCGCCTCGATCCGCCAGTTCGCGTTGGAGATCGGTGTCGCCCGCGACGGCGCGGTAAGCGCCGAGGACACAAGGGTGCTCTCGCCCGACGGGCGCGATCTCGGCCTCAACGCCGAACAGGTCGGTGCGGGCCTCGCCGCCGGCGGGCGTTTCGCGCGCACGGAGACCGGCACGGGCGACGCAGAACAGAGCACCGCTGCGCGGGAACTTCTGGAGGCGGCGCGCGCCGGCCTGGCACGGGTCAAGGCCATGCAGGACGCGCTTCAGGCCTTCCGCCTCGGCGACGAGACGCCGCTGCGCGATCTGTTCGAGGGCGGCGGATCGGCCGTGGACGGCGATGCGCTCGGTCAGGTCTTCCCCGGCGTCGGGGCGCTGTCCTTCCGCTGATTTGGTACCCGGATCGGGGCGCGGTGCGATGCGAAGCTTGCATCCGCGCGACTTCCTCCGTATCTAGGGCGCCGGACGGGCACGGCGCGACCCGTGTTCCCGGGTCCGTATTACCGGGGCCGCAATAGCTCAGCTGGTAGAGCAACGCATTCGTAATGCGTGGGTCGGGGGTTCAAGTCCCTCTTGCGGCACCATTTTCCAGCTCATCGACCCCTCGTACCCGCGACCCCATCGGAACGTCAGCCTTCGGCGATCCATCTTTTCGCCTCCTCGATGCTGCCGACAACGCGATACTCGATATGGCTCGGCGCATACTGATTCAGCGCCCTGAACAGGCTCAGAAGTGCGCGGGCGTCTTCTCGACCGGCGACGAGCGCCGTCCTCGCGCCGTCCTTGCGTTGTCGGTTGATCGGTTTCGCCGCGTCGATGATCTGCTGAAGGCTGCGGTGATCCAACTCGCTGAGGTCGGCCTCGCTGAGGTCCCAGATACTGTTGTCCGCAGGCTGGATTTCGAATGCCTGACGGATCGTATCGATTATTCCAGTGGAGTCGGCTCGTCCCCGAATAGTAAACGTTATGATGCTGAATTCAGGGTCAAAATTAAACGTTGAATAATTCGAAGGCATTCCCGATGTACTCGGTTCCGTGGAGGCTTATACTTATTTTTACCATTAAAGCTTATTATAAATCAACAACACGGCCGAACGAAAAAATAGGCTTTGTGACGTACAGAACGCAGGATCTCACGGCCATCTGTCGCGGGGGACGCGTCGGGCTCAGCTCCCGGCACCGCCCGGCAGGGGCAGGATCATCGCGTAGTCTCCGCCGTCGCGCAGCGCCTCGCGGATCCGCAGCAGGGCGCGGTCGTCCAGACCGGCGCCGGCGAACAGCCGGACATACGCGCCGGCCACGGTCCGTACCTCGATCAGGGTCGGGGTCTCGTCGCCCAGAACCGACCGGTAGCGGCGGCTGAGTATTTCCCAGCCCGCAAGAGCGGCTTCGTGCGATCGGTAGCTCGCGAGATGGACCGCCCGGACCAGGCTGCTTGGCGCCGGCCAGTCCAGCCGGCTGGTGCGGAGCTCGAGGCGTTCGAGCCGGGCGCGCACCACGGCCTTGCTCTGCATGCCGGTGCGATCGAGGGCCGCCAGCGCGCCGCTCAACGCTTCCAGGTCCCGACGGATCGACTCGATCTCGGCCGCGACTGCCGCTTGACCGGGACCGGAGCCGGACGCGGACCCGGCGGTGCCTGCCGTCCGGTCGAGGGACCGCAGCCGGTCGATCTCGTCGAGCCGCCCGCCGATCGCCGCGGTCATCCGCTCGACGGCCGCCATGCGGGCCGCAAGGGCCTGCTGATCGTCGATCACCGGTGCGGTGCGCTGGTCGACGATGCGGGCTTGCCGGTCGCGTTCCCGCTGCATCGCCTCCTGAACCGCCGTGTCGATCCGAGCCTGGCGCTGCGCGTCGGTCTCGAAGATCGAGCCGGTTCCGCAGCCGGCCAGAAGAGCCAGAACCGAAAGGACAACCCAGCGCTGCGCGTGTCTCATCGACGCCTCCCCGCGAATCGCCAGTCTACCAGAGTCGGGGCGGAACGGCGACGATGGGGCGCCGTCTAGCCACGTCCGGACGACCCGGAAATCCCGGCGCGGAACGCCTCAACGTCGGCCTGCATGCCGCTGCGGAGCAGGTAGGAGTCGGCGAGGCCGGCCACGAAGGAATAGCCCTCGGCGACCAGGTCGGTAAGGCTGTGGCCCGGGCGCGGAATGGTGCCGAGCGGCTTGCCGGCGGCGCGGATCGCCCGCTCCGCCGTCTCGATCTGACGGGTGACCGCCTCGGCGCCCGGCTGTTCCAGCAGCCCGATCGAGCCCGAGAGGTCGGCGACGCCGATGAAGACGAGATCGACACCATCGACGGCGGCGATCTCTCCGGCCTGGGCCACCGCGTTGTCGGACTCGATCTGGACGCAGATCAGCAGGTTGTCGTTCGCGCGCTTGGCATAGTCCGGGGCGGCGCCGTAGCCGGAGGCCCGCACGGTCGGTGCCGAGTACCCGCGCCGGCCCTTCGGCGGATAGCGGCAGGCGTCCACGATGGCCCTCGCCTCCTCTGCGCTCTCGACCATCGGGATCATCAGCGCCTCGGCGCCGGCGTCCAGCAGCCGCTTCATGTAGTCGCCGTCCGAGCCGGGGCAGCGCACCATGCAGGTGGCGTTACCGGCCTGGGCCGCCCGCATCATGTGGACGGTGGTGTCGAGCGAGGCGAAGCCGTGCTCGTTGTCCAGGATCAGGCAGTCATAGCCGACGAGGCTGGCGATCTCGGCGATCGACGGCTCCGACATCTGCAGCCAGACGCCGAGGGTCGGTTCCCCGGCGGCGATCTTCGCCTTCAACGCGTTTTCTCGGAACATTCTCTGGTTTCCTCCCACGGGTCCGGCTTGGTGGCGGACCTTGCCGGAATCGAAGCACGCGCGCCCCCTGGTCCGCAACGCGGAGATTACCTAGATCCAGGACGCGGGCGCGGCTTCCCGTCCCGAGCGGATCGCATGTCGGCCCCCACCGCGGACCCGTCCGCCCCGTCCCGATATCTCACCCGGAGTGCAGCGATGCGCCTCCTCACATGGAACACCTGGAAGAACAGCGCGCCCTACGAGGAGAGGCTCGCGCTGATGACCGACGCGATCGCCGCGGCGGACCCGGACATCGTCCTGCTGCAGGAGGTCTTCGTCGGCGGCGGGATGGATACCGCCGCCCATATCGCCCGCGGTCTCGGCCTCAGCGTGACCGCCGCGCCGGCCCGGTCGAAGCCCCGCCGCCACGGCGACGGCTCGGTCGAGAGCACCAACGGTCTGGCGATCCTGTCCCGGCGGCCCGTCGACGCCCAGCGCGTCATCGCCCTGCCGACCCATCCGGACGACCCGGACAGGATCGCGCAGGTCGCGCGGATCGGGGCGGTCACCGTGGTCAACCTGCACCTGACCCACCTGGAGGGTGCCGACGCCCTGCGCCGCGGCCAGGTCGTTCACCTGCTGGACCGGCTGTCGGCGGGCACGCCCACGGTGATCGGCGGCGACCTGAACGCGGAACCTGACGCGCCGGCGCTTCGCAAGCTCGGGGAGGCCGGGTTCCGGGACCTGGCCGAGGCGGCACCGTTCGCGACCGCCGGGGGCCGACGGATCGACTTCCTGCTGTGCCGCGACATGCGGGACGAGGGGGCGGCCGCGGCGGCGGAGCCGGTGGGGAAGACAACGGACGTCGGGACAGCGGTCGGCGCCAGCGACCATGTGGGCATTCTCGTCGAGCTGCCGGGCGCATAGCCGCCGCCCGTACCGACAAGAGGCTTGACCGGTCCGACCGCCGCTTCTAGAGGCGGGGATCGGCGCCGCCCTCCGGCGGTGCCCCATGGAGCGACTTATGGCCTCCCCGGCTGCCCCCGCAGAGACCCCCCGACCCCCACCTCCCACGGCCTTCGCGACGGAGGTTCGAGCGACCCTGGCGCTGGGGATTCCGATCGCCGCCACGCAGCTCGCCCAGATGGCGCTGCAGACGACCGACGTCCTGATGACCGGGCGCCTCGGCCCCGAGGCGCTGGCCGCCGCCCAGCTCGGCCACAATCTCTACTTCCCGGTCTTCGTCACCATTCTGGGTACCCTGTTCGCCACCTCGGCCATGTTCGCCCAGGAGCTGGGCGGCCGGCGCTACAAGGGCGTGCGCCGGACCTTCCGCCAGGGATTCTGGCTGATCCTGGCGGCGACACCGGCCTCCTGGCTGTACTTCACCCATGCCGAGGACATCCTGCTCGCCATGGGACAGGCGCCGGTTCTGGCCGCCCGGGCCCAGAGCTACTGCGACGGGGTGATGTGGGGGCTGCCCTTCATGGCCGGGTTCGCCCTGCTGCGAAACTTCATCGCCGCCCATGGCCTTCCGCGCCCCGCCATGTGGATGCTGGTGGTCGGCATACCGGTAAATGCGGCGGTGAACTACGTGCTGATGTTCGGCGCGTTCGGGTTCCCGCGCCTGGAGCTCTACGGGCTCGGCCTGGCCACCACCTTCGTGCAGGCGGCGATGTTCCTCGCCCTGCTGGTCTACATCCAGCGCGACCGCCGGTATCGCCGCTACATGCTGCTGGTCCGGTTCTGGCGGTCCGACTGGCCGCGTTTCCGCGAGCTCTGGTCCGTCGGCTTGCCGATCGGCCTGACCAAGCTGGCGGAAGCGGGGCTGTTCGCCGCCACCGGGTTCATCATCGGTCTGATCGGCGTGGCCGAGCTGGCCGGTCACGCGGTCGCGCTGCAGTTCGCCGCCATCGCCTTCATGATCCCGTTCGGCATCGCCCAGGCCGCAACCGTGCGGGTCGGCCTCGCGGTCGGCCGGCGGCAGCCCGAAGGCGCGATCCTGGCCGGCCGGGTGTCGATCCTGGTCGGGACCCTGGTGATGATCCCCTCGGCCCTGCTCTACGCCTTCGGCGGCGAGACGCTGGTGTCGCTGTTCCTGGACGTGGACGACCCGGCGGAGGCGGCGGCCGTGGGCCACGCGGTCGTCTATCTCGCCATCGCCGGTCTGTTCCAGTTCGCCGACGGCGGGCAGGCCGTGTCGGCGGGCGCGCTGCGCGGGTTCAAGGACACCCGCATACCGATGGTCATCGCGCTGATTGGCTACTGGCCGGTCGGCATCGGCGCGGCCCTGCTGTTCGCCTTCCCGATGGGATTCGGCGGCGCCGGCGTGTGGGGCGGCTTGGCGCTCGGTCTGTTCGTGGTCTGGGGGATGCTGGCGCTGCGGCTGCGGCACGTGGCCGGCCGGTTCCGGCCGCGGCCGGCAACCGGGTGATCTGTCGGCGACCGTTCAGCGGCTGATCTTCTCGATCCGCCAGCGGGAATGGGCGTCGTCCACGCTCTCCCATGCCTTCTGCGACCAGACCGATTTGGCTTCTTCGTAGTCCGCGAACGGTCCGAACTTCTGCTCCGGCGACCCATCGGCGGTCTCGGTGAAGTCGGTCGATTTGTAGACCCCGCCGACGACCCAGAACTCCGTCGCCTCCTCGTTCAGGATGCGATAGCGCACATGGGCGTCGTCCACATGCTGCCAGGCAAGCTTGCCCCAGACCGATTTGGCCGTTTCGTAATCGTCGAACGGGCCGATCTTCTTCTCGGCGTCGCCGCCGACGATGTTGGTGAAGCTCGTATCGGTGTACTCGCCGCCGATAACCCAATAGACCATGGCACCCTCCGCCGTGCGTTCGGCCCCCTATAGCGAAGCGCGCGCCCGGCTTCAATCGCGCGGTCCGGCGCGCCCCATCTATGCGGTGGGATAAACCCACGGATCTGGGTAGATTGCGCCAGCCATGACCGAGCCCGACGCCAAAGACTCCGACCCGCCGGCCGATAGTCCGATCGCGGCGAACCGTCTGCGCCGGGGGCTGATCCTCGCGACGACGGTGCTCGGCTCCAGCCTCGCCTTCATCGACGGCTCGGTGGTGAACGTGGCCCTGGCCGACATGCAGCGCGAGCTCGGCGCGACGGTGGGCGACCTGCAGTGGATCGCCAACAGCTATATGCTGACCCTGGCGGCCCTGCTGCTGCTCGGCGGCGCCTTCGGCGACCGGGTCGGCCGGCGGCGCATCTTCATTCTCGGCCTGGTGATCTTCTCGGTGACCAGCGTAGCCTGCGCGCTGGCCGAGAGCGCCGACACGCTGATCGTCGCCCGCGCCTTCCAGGGGGTGGGCGCCGCCCTCCTGGTGCCGAACAGTCTGGCGATCCTCTCCGCCTCCTATCCGCGCGACAAGCGGGGCCGCGCGATCGGCGCGTGGTCGGCCTTCGCGGCGGTCTTCTCGGCCGGGGGACCCGTGCTCGGCGGCTGGCTGGTCGACAGTTTCGGCTGGGCCTCGGTGTTCTGGATCAACCCGCCGGTCGCCGCGGTGGCCCTTACGTTGGCGCTGTTCTCGGTGCGGGAGAACCGCAATCCCCAGGTCCGGGGCGATCCGGACTGGCTGGGCGGGCTGCTGGCGATGTCCGGGCTGGGTCTCGTATCATACGCCCTGATCCAGGCCGGCGAGGCGAATTTCGACCTGAGGATCGGCGTTGCGGCGGGTGTCGTCGGGGTTCTGGCGCTGGTTCTCTTCGTTCGGGTCGAGGCCCGGACGGCCATGCCGCTGATGCCGCTTCATCTCTTCGCCAACCGGGAGTTCTCGGCGGCCAACCTGCTGACCCTGCTGCTCTATGGGGCGCTGGGGGCTGCGGTGTTCCTGTTCCCGTTCGGGCTGATCCGGCTCTACGACTACACCGCGACCGAGGCCGGCGCGGCGTTCCTGCCCTTCGCGCTGATGCTGTTCCTGCTGGCCCGCTGGGGCGGCACGCTGATCGACCGGTACGGGGCCCGGATGCCGCTCGTCGCCGGCTCCGTCGTCACCGCCCTGGGCCTCGCGATCCTGGCGATCCCGACCACCGGCGCGCCCTACTGGTCGACCTTCCTGCCGGGGGTCCTGGTGCTTGGGATCGGCATGGCGGTGTCGATCCCGCCGCTGACCACCGGCGTCATGAACGCGGCGGAGGACCGCCATGCCGGCATCGCCTCGGCGGTCAACAACGCCGCCAGCCGCGTCGCTTTCCTGATCGCGGTGGCCGCCGTAGGACCGCTGCTGCTGATCGCCTTCAACTGGCTACAGGCACCGCTGATGGCGGAGATCGAGATGCCCGAGGCGGTGCGCGAGGCGATCCGGCGCGATCCCGGCCGCCTGGCCGACCTGACGGCGCCGGATGGGGCCGGGGCGGCGGGACCGCTGATCGTCGCCGCCGCCCGCGAGGCGCTGATCGACGCCTTCCGTGTGGCGACCCTCGGGCTTGCGGTGCTGGCGGCGGCATCCGGCGTGGTGGCCTGGGTGATGTATCCGAAGACAGCTCGGCGCAAGGGGTAGGGCCTCCCCCATCCTCGCTTTCACTTCCCGGACCTGTTCCGGGACCCGCGGGTCGGCCGGCACGGGCTCCTCCCGGGGGTGAGAGCCGCGTGCACCGTGGGCCCCGGCACAGGGCCGGGGAGTGCGGGAGAGACCGGGGAGTAAATTCGGGGGCGGGGAGTGCGGGAGTGGGAGCGGGAACGAGGCGGTTACCCCACCACGTTCTTCTCCGGGCCGACCGGGAAGCCGGTGATGTTCTCGGCCCCGTCCTCGGTGACGACCAGGATGTCGTGTTCGCGGTAGCCGCCGGCGCCCGGCTGGCCCTCGGGGATCATGATCATCGGCTCCATCGACACCACCATGCCGGGCTCCAGAACCGTCTCCACGTCCTCGCGCAGCTCCAGCCCCGCCTCCCGGCCGTAGTAGTGGGACAGAACGCCGAAGGAATGGCCGTAGCCGAAGGTCCGGGTCTCCAGCACGCCGTGGCGGGCGTAGATCTCGTTCAGGCTGTGGGCGATGTCGCAGCAGCGGTTGCCGGGTCGGATCAGTGCCAGGCCGGCGTGGTAGACCTCCAGATTGATGTCCCAGTAGCGCCGGTGCGCGTCCGAGACCGAGCCGCAGAACAGGGTGCGCTCAAGGGCCGTATAGTAGCCGGCGATCATCGGGAAGCAGTTGAGCGAGAGGATGTCGCCCGCCTCGATCCGCCGGGAGGTGACCGGGTTGTGGGCGCCGTCGGTGTTGATGCCGGACTGGAACCAGGTCCATGTGTCCATCAGCTCGGCATGAGGCAGGGCGCGGGCGATCTCGCGGACCATGGCCTGGGTCGAGTGCAGCGCGACCTCGTGCTCCGGCACGCCGACGCCGATCGCCTCGACGCAGGCCGCCCCGCCGATATCGGCGATCCTGGCACCCTCGCGGATCAGGGCGATCTCTTCGGCGGACTTGCTCATGCGCTGGCGCATGGAGGCGGCGGCGATATCGGCGAACTCCGCGTCCGCAAACGCCTCGCCGAGGAGCCGCCGGGTGTCGAGATCGACATGGTCGTACTCGATGCCGATCCGCCGGGCCTGCGGCAGCAGGGTCTGCAGCGCGTGGAACCAGTTGTCCCGGCGCCAGTCGGTGTAGACCACGTTCTCGCCCACCGTGCGGCGCCAGGGCTGGCCGGCGTCGATATTCGCCGTGACGGTGGTGACCGCGTCGGCCGTGACGACGCAGGCGTAGCGCCGGCCGAAGCGGGTGTAGAGGAAGTCGGTGTAGTAGTTGATGCCGTGATAGGAGGTCAGGATCGCCGCATCGAGGCCGAGCTCCTCCAGCACCGCCCGCAGCCCGGCCTGGCGGCGTTCCATTTCCTGCGGCGAAAAGGTGCCGCGGACCTTCTCCCCGTTTTCGATCCGCTTCAGACGCTCCATATCCAGTGCCATCGCCCCCTCCGCGTAAACCGGCGCACGGTTGCGCCATCCGCTTCATCCCCTTAAGTGGTCCGCACGCGCCGCGCCAGTTCCAATAGAGCCAGCCTCGATAGGATGCTTCCATGACCGATCTCTCGCCGCACGATCTGCTCGACGATCTGCTGACCCGCGCCAAGCGGGCCGGCGCGGATGCCGCCGACGCCATTCTCGCCCAGGGCGTCTCCCAGTCGGTGTCCCAGCGCCTCGGCAAGCCGGAGGCGGTGGAGCGGTCGGAAGGCAAGGATCTCGGGCTGCGGGTCTTCGTCGGCCGGCGCCAGGCGGCGGTCTCGACCACCGACTTCAAGGGCGACGCCCTGGACGACATGGTCGCGCGGGCGGTCGCCATGGCGAAGGTCGCCCCGGAAGATCCCTATGCCGGGCTCGCCGAGGCGGGGCAGGTCGCGAAGGAGTGGCCGGCGCTCGAGATGTTCGACCCGACCGAGCCGAGCGCCGACACGCTGGTCGAGCGGGCGCGGGCGGCCGAGGACGCGGCCCGGTCGGTGGACGGCGTGACCAATTCCGAGGGGGCGGAGGCGGGCTTCGGCGTGACCGACGTGACCCTCGCCGCCACCAACGGCTTCGCCGGCGGCTACAAGCGCTCCAGCTACTCCCTCGGTGTCTCCGTGATCGCCGGATCGGGCCAGAAGATGGAGCGGGACTACGACTACAGCGCCAAGGTGTTCGACGCGGATCTCGAGGATCCGGCGGCGGTCGGCCGCCGGGCCGGCGAGCGGGCAGTGCGGCGCCTGAACCCGCGCCGGCCGAAGACCGCGCGCATCCCGGTGGTCATGGAGCCGCGCGCCGCGCGGTCCATGCTCGGCTATCTGGCCTCGGCGGTGAGCGGCACGGCCATCGCACGGGGCACCAGCTTCCTCAAGGACCGGATGGGAGAGCAGCTCTTCCGCGAGGACATCCGCATCCTGGACGACCCGCACCGCCCGCGCGGTTTCCGCTCCAAGCCGTTCGATGCCGAGGGGCTGGCGACGGCCCAGCGCGCGGTGATCGACGGCGGCCGGCTGACCGGGTGGACCCTCGACCTCGCGACCGCCCGCCAGCTCGGCCTGGAGAGCACGGCGAGCGCCTCGCGCGGCACCGGCAGCGCGCCGAGCCCCAGCGTCAGCAACTTCTACCTCGCCGCCGGCTCTGTCTCGCCCGAGGACCTGATCAAGGACATCGAGACCGGTTTCTTCATCACCGAGATGATGGGCACCAGCGTTAACCTAGTGACCGGCGACTACAGCCGGGGCGCGTCCGGCTACTGGATCGAGAACGGCGAGATCACCTACCCGGTGTCGGAGATGACGGTCGGCGGGCACCTGACCGACATGTTCGCGTCGATGGTCGCGGCCGACGATCTCGAGTTCAAATACGGCATGGACAGCCCGACCCTGCGGATCGACGGGCTCCTGGTCGGCGGCGGAGAGGGCTGAGGTTCCCGCTCTCGCGCTTGTGACGCGGTCCCTCTGGCGGCGCACGGCCCCCCTTCCCATATGGCAGATCGGGCGGAGGGGGCCGGCCGAAAACCGGAAATCGGAGACCCGCGCCATGACCTACCTGCCCGCCTTCTATCGACTTGCCGCCATCGCCGGCCTCGCCGCGCTCGCCGTCATGGTGGTGTGTTCCAGCGTCGGGACTCCGGCGCGCGGCGCGGCGTCGCACAGCCTGTCCGGGGTGTACGAGCGCGACGGGCTGGCGCTGGGCGGCTACGATCCGGTCGCCTATTTCCTGGACCGGGAGCCGGTGCCGGGAGTCGCGACCTACCGGGTCGAGTGGAGCGGCGCCGTCTGGCAGTTCACGTCGGGCGAGAACGCCGCCCTGTTCCGCGACCAGCCCGAGCGGTTCGCGCCGCAATACGGCGGCTACAGCCTCTACGGCATGTCGCGCGGTAAGGCCTACGCCACCGACCCGCGCGTCTTCGACATCATCGACGGCAAGCTCTACCTCTCCCGTAACGAGGCGGTGCGTGGGATCTGGCAGCGCAACCCGGAGGGCTATATCGCGGCTGCCGACGACGCCTGGAAGCAGGCGGTCTGGTCCGAGGCGCCGAACCAGCTCGTGCGCTGACGGCGGGTAGATGGACGTCGCGTCCGTCAGGGAGATCGGACCGCCGGCATCCCTCGTGGCATCCTGAGGAAAACCCTTTCCTCCGCAACGCGGACGCTCAGCGGCAGCCGGGCGATGATGTCCCCGTCGCCCTGCACCGGTCCCGGGGTATGCGCGTCCGCCGCGGGCTCCTCGACCGTCACGGTCGTGGCCGGAACCACCCGGTAGGTGTTCAGCCGGTCCAGAAAGCCGCCGAACAGGGCCACCATGTAGTAGATCGCCTGCCAGCGTCCGGGTTTCTGGAACAGGCAGGCATGGAGGCCCGGCTCGGTGATGCGGGCGTTCTCGGCGCAGACGAAGCGGCCGCCGTAGTAGTGCCCGTTCGCCACGATCGCCGCCGCCGCCTCGTATGACGTGCCGTCGACCGTCACCCGGTAGCGCCGCGGGCTGTAGGCCGTCCAGCGCCTGAGCGTCGCCAGGGCGTAGGCGAATTTGCCCGTCCGGCGCTTCAGCGACCTGTCGACGCTGGCGACGACCTCGGCGTCGAGGCCGACCCCGGCCATCAGCACGAAATACCGGTCGTTCGCCCGGCCCAGATGGATCGGCACCGATACGCCGTTCAGGATCGCGTCCGTCACCGACTCTGAATCGGTCTCCAGGCCGATCTCGGCGGCCAGCACGTTGGCCGTGCCGGTCGGCAGCAGGGCGAGCGGCGTGTCGCCTCCCGCCAGGCCGTTCACCACCTCGTTGATCGTGCCGTCGCCGCCGGCGCAGATCACCATGTCCGGTCCGGTCGCTCGGAACCGGGCGCGGGCCGCCGCCTGCCCGGCGTCGCCGGCGAAGGACGTCTCGTGCACCTGGACGTTCACCCCACAGCGCGTCAGGCGACTGACCACCTCCTCGAGCCGCGCGACCTTCCTACCGCCGCCGGCGTTGCGGTTGAAGATGATCAGCACCCGGCCCGGCGGCGCGGGGGCAGGATCGCCCGGCGCCGTCGGTGCCGGCGCTTTCGGTACCGGGGCGTCGTCGGGGAGCACATCCATCGATCGTCTCGAAGGGTTTCAACGCTGGGTCGGGGTGGCGCGCCCACTATGCCGCGCCATTAAGTATTTATGACACCCGGATTCAGACCCGAGGCAATGGTTCGGTATCGGAAAAGCCGGCTCAACTGTCACCGATAATTCACTTTACTACATATAGAGGCTCAAGTATCCGCGCTCCCAAGTTATGGAATTCTCTATCCAAGGCATGGCGGCTACTTGGGGGTGCTGAATGAACGCGCAGAGAGGGGTGACCCGCTATAGGTCGATCTGGATCTCCGACATTCATCTCGGCACCCGGGGATGCCAGGCGGAATACCTGCTCGACTTCCTGAAGCACACCGAGTCCGAGTACCTCTATCTGGTCGGCGACATCCTCGACATCTGGCGGATGAAGCGGAGCTGGGGCTGGCGCCAGGAACACAACGACGTGGTGCAGAAGTTGCTGCGCAAGGCGCGCAAGGGCACCAAGGTCATCTTCATCCCCGGCAACCACGACGAGCTGTTCCGGCAGTTCCTCAATTCCGACTTCGGGCAGATCGAGATCCGGCCCGAGCACATTCACGTCACCAAACAGGGCAAGCGCTTCCTGGTCATCCACGGCGACGAGTTCGACATGGTGGTGACCCATGCCAAGTGGATCGCCGTGCTGGGCGACTGGTCGTACAGCACGCTCCTGTCGATCAACACCGTGTTCAACAGGATCCGGCGCCGCCTCGGCTACCCCTACTGGTCCCTGTCGTCCTACCTGAAGCAGAAGGCCAAGCGGGCGGTGGAGTTCATCGGCGCGTTCGAGGGCGCATTAGCGGACGAGGCCCGTCGGCGCGGCGTCGATGGCGTGGTCTGCGGGCACATCCACAAGGCCGAGATGCGGATGATCGACGACGTCCTGTACTGCAACGACGGTGACTGGGTGGAGAGCTGCACCGCCCTGGTCGAGCACATGAACGGCGAGATGGAGATCCTGCACTGGGCGGAGATCCGGCAGCTCTCCTTCGCGGTCTGAGCGCGGGCGGGGCAGCGACGGTGAACGCGCTCACCACCTTCGATCACCCGGCCGATTCGGCACCGACTGGCCGCGATCATACCGGCAGCGCTCCGCTCCACGTCGCCGTGGTCTCCGACGCCTGGCATCCGCAGGTCAACGGCGTCGTCCGCACCCTGGTGACCACGGCGGGAGAGCTCGAGACCATGGGCCACAGGGTGACCTTCGTCACGCCGGACCGGTTCCGCACCGTTCCCTGCCCGACCTATTCCGAGATCCGCCTCGCCCTGTTCGCGGATCGGCGGATGTCGGAGCTGCTGGATGCGGCCCATCCCTGCGCCATCCACATCGCCACCGAGGGCCCCCTCGGCCACGCCGCGCGGCGCTACTGCCTGAACCGGGGGCTGCCCTTCACCACCGCCTATCACACCAAGTTCCCGGAGTACGTCTTCGCCCGCACCGGCGTTCCGGTGGCCTGGACCTACCGGCTGATGCGCCGGTTCCACGCGCCGTCCTCCGGCGTGATGGTGGCGACGGCCTCGCTGCGGCGGGAGCTGGAGGCGAACGGCTTCACCAGTATCCGCGAATGGACCCGGGGCGTGGACGTCTCCCTGTTCCACCCGCGCCCCTCGATCCTCGACCTGCCCCGACCGATCCAGATGTATGTGGGCCGGGTGGCGGTCGAGAAGAACATCGAGGCCTTCCTCGCCCTCGACAATCCGGGCTCCAAGGTGGTCGTCGGCGACGGCCCGCAGCGCGCGGAGCTGGCGCGGCGCTATCCGGATGCGGTCTTCCTGGGCTCGAAGACGGGGGAGGACCTGGCGGCGCACTACGCCTCCGCCGACGTCTTCGTCTTCCCCAGCCGCACCGACACGTTCGGGCTCGTCCTGGTCGAAGCGCTGGCGAGCGGGGTGCCCGTGGCGGCCTATCCGGTGCCGGGCCCGCTCGACGTCGTCGCCGACAGCGGCGCCGGGGTGCTGGACGAGGATCTGGGCCGCGCGGTGGCCGGCGCGCTGACCGTCGACCGGAGCGTGGCCCGGGCGCGCGGCCTGACCTTCACCTGGCGGCGCGCGGCGGAGATGTTCGTCGAGAATCTGCAGGTCTTCGAGCCGGCGCGCGATCACGGCCGGGCCGCCTGAGGACCCGCTGCCGACCGGCGTGTCGGTCGCGCGCCCAATCGCCCAGGAGTGTGTCGTGCTCTAGTCGCGCAGGAAGAAGTCGATCGTCGAGACCACGCGCACCCGTTTCTCGATGGCGCCGGCCGGGTTGCCGTGGTTCCAGCCGACCAGCGGGCCGATGGTGAAGACGCCCTGATTGGCGCGGCGGATCGCCCCGACGGTGCTGCCGCTGTCCTCGGCGAAGCGCTGGGCGCCCTCGCGGGCGGCCCGGGTCGCCTCGGCGATCATGTCCGGCTTGATCTCGTTCAGTCCGGTGAAGACGTAGCTCGGTCCGCCGGTCTCGGCGAACACCACGCCCATCTTCACCAGCTCGCCGATCCGCGAGGCGGAGGCGTCGACCAGGGCGACGTCGCCGGTGCGCACGGTCACGGTCTGGGCCAGGATGTAGCGCCCCTTTTCGATCCCGTCCGGCCGGTAGGCCTGGGCAAGCAGGTCCTGCACCTCGACGCGGCCGCGCTGGATGCTCTCCTGGGCGATCCCTTCGCCGACCAGGAAGACCACCAGCGAATCGACATCCTGTTCCAGGCGGGACTGGGTGGCGCCGAGATCGTCGCCGGTCTCGGTGATCCGCACCGGCCAGACGGCCAGGTCGGCGACCACCTCCCGCTCGGCGACGCCCTTCACCGTGACGAAACGGTCGGCCGCCCTGCCGTCGCGGAAGCCGTCGCCGACGAACTTTCCGCCCACCGCGACGCCGATGGCGACGACCACGGCGGCGAGCAGCAGCGCAACGATACGGGTCTGATCCCCCATGGCGTCGTTTCCTTCTCCAGGACCGTTCCGGCTCCGGGTGCGTGTGACCGGAGCGGCATCATACGCCGTGAATCGTGACCGGTGTTAGACGCGAGTGCGACCGCTCAATGTTTGGGCTGGGCGTCGAAGGCCGCCTTCTGGTCGGCGGACGCCTCCGTCTGGTGTTTCGCCTTCCACTCGCCGTAGGGCATGCCGTAGACGATCTCACGGGCCTGCTCGTAGTCGAGCTCCACGCCCTTCTCCTCCGCGGCGGCCCGGTACCACTTGGACAGGCAGTTGCGGCAGAACCCGGCCAGGTTCATCAGGTCGATGTTCTGAACGTCGGTCCGCTCGCGCAGATGCGCGACCAGGGTGCGGAAGGCGGCGGCCTCGAGTTCGGTGCGGGTGGCGTCGTCGATGGTCGGCTGGTCGGCCATGGTCGATCCTCCAGTGTTAGGGTTCCGAGCCGGAATATCGGTCTCGCGGCCGGTCGGCGCTACCCCTCGGTGCCGGTGCGCAGCATTTCCGCCAGCGCATCGCCGAACCGGTCGGCCCAGAGGTCGCCGCCTGTAGCGTCGGCGATCAGGTCCTGGCGGAACTCCAGGCACAGGTTCTGGAGGCCGCGCCGGTCGCCTTGGACCGGCACCGTGTAGCCCTCGGGCGAGGAACCGGAATAGGGCTCGTTGGCGCCGACGCATACATCCGGGAACAGCCGGCGGAACACCGCCATCGCCGCCGCCGAGGTTCGGGCGTCGCCGGCCCACAGGTAGCCGATCTCCCAGGGCCGGTCGGCCGGGGCGCTGACCAGGGTGGGCGTGAAGCTGTGCAGGGCGACCAGAAGCGGCATACGACCGGCCTCCGCGCGGGCGTCCAGCAGATCGGCGATGGCGCCGTGATAGGGGTGGAACAGGGCGTCGTAGCGGGCCTGCCGGTCGTCCGCGTGCAGCCCCTGATTGGCCGGAACCGGCGTGCCGTCCGACACTTCGGGGATCGAGGCCGGGGCGTAGGGCACCCGGTTGACGTCACAGACCAGCCTGGAATAGCCGCTGGCGACCAGCGGCGCGTCGAACCGGGCCGACAGCCGCCGGGCGATCCGGGCGATGCCGATGTCGTAGCCGATATGCCGGTCGATCTCCCCCGGCGGCAGGCCGAGCCCGTCCAGGGCGGCCGGCACCGCGTTGGAATCGTGGTCGGAGACGAAGAGGATGTCGGCGGCGCCGTCGGGATTGACGATCTCGAAAGCGGGCGGGTCGAACGCGGCGAGCAGGGTCATGGCCGATCACATACGGTCGGCGGGGCCGGCGCTCAAGTCCGATCGCGCCGCGTCATTGCCCGGACCCAAGCAGGGCGGCATGGGCCTTCTCCATGGCCGCGTCGTTCGGCACGGACTCCGGCCGCACCACCCGGCGTTCGAACTCCTCGGCCGCCGGGGCGTAGGCGGCCGCCAAGCTGCGCAGCTCGGCGATCGGGTCGTCCGAGCGGTCCACCCTGAGGTCCATCCAGGCGAAATCCTCGTCGCGCACGATCAGCAGCCCGGCCGATGTCAGCGCGCCGAGCTCCCCGCCCGCCTCAAGGCCCGCCTCCAGCGCGCCGATCAGCCGCTGTTCCAGCGGATCGCTCCGCCGGCGTAGAAACCGGTCGAGCATGGCGTCCGGCAGGGTCTCCGAGCGCAGCAGGTTGCCGATCGCGACGGCGCCGTCGCGGGCGGCATGGCCGTGATAGGAGTAGATCTCGCCGCCGTGCCACGCCGCCGTCCGGCCCGCCGCGTCGACCACCGCCACCTGCCGCCATTTGGCGTCGTCCCGGCCGGCGACCAGCGCGTCCACCGTCTCCTCGGCGCTCAGCCCCCGCGCGAGAAGCTGCAGGCCAAGCGGGCCGAGACGCGGATCGGTGCGGTGCTGGGTCAGGACCGCACCTACCCCCGCCCGGGCGTAGGGGCAGCGGCTGCCGACGGCGACGCCGGACGTGGTGACGGCGAGACCGAAGGCGCCGGTCTCGGGATCGCGTGCCGCGATGGAGAAAGTCATCGGAAAGCTCCGGGAGGTCTGGCGGGCGGCGCCGTCCCCGTGTGGCCTTGGCCGGCCGGGCGCGCTATGGAGGTGGAGTCTGCCTATCGAAGCACGGGAACTGGCGAAGTGCGCGTACTTTTTGGTTGGGAGTTCGGGGCCGGTCTCGGTCACGTCACGCGGTTCCGGCCGATCGCCGAGCGGCTGTCGGCCGAGGGCTGGGAGATCGTCTGCGCGCTCCAGGAGATCGAGCGCGGCGACGCGCTCACGGACCGGGCGACCGGGCGCCGCCTGCCGGGGGTCCGCGTGATCCAGGCGCCGCGCTGGAACATCCCGAACGACCCGAAGCTCCGGCAGATCCCGACCCATACCTTCGCCGACGTTCTGAAGATCATCGGCTACGGCAATGCCGCCGCCCTGCGCCACCGGATCTCCGCCTGGCGCGATCTGATCGACGTGGTGAAGCCGGACGTGGTGGTCGGCGACTTCTCCCCGACCCTGAACCTTGCGGCGCGCGGCCGGGTGCCGCGGATCGGCGTCGGCAATGGCTACACCACGCCGCCCGCCGGCCGTCCCATGCCGCCGATCCGGCCGTGGCAGACCGAGCTGGAGGCGTTCAGCGTCGAGAACGAGCGGGCCCTGCACGCGGCGGTCAACGGCGCCCTTGCGGCGCTGGGCGATGCGGGCGTGGAGCATCTGGCCGACGTGCTGCACGGCGACGAGACCTACGTGTTCTCCCTGCCGCTGGTCGATCCCTATGCCGCCCTGCGGACCGAGCCGACCCTGCCGCCGTTCAACATGCCGCGGGGGCTCGTGCCCAAGCCGGTGGCGGAGCGGGAGCCGCGGGGCGTCTTCCTCTATCTGCCGCGCACCCACAAGCTGACGTCGACGGCGGTCAAGGCCATGAAGGCGGCGAAGGTGCGGGGCCAGGCCTATATCTCCGACCTGTCGGCGGACGGGGCGTGGAAGGAGAGCGGCCCGGGCCTGACCATCCATGCCGAGCCCCAGGACTTCGCGGCCGTGCTGCCCGCCGCGCGGCTGATCGTGCACCATGGCGGCCTCTCCACGGCGGTGGCGGCCCTGCTGGCGGGCACGCCGCAGTTCATCCTGCCCTGGAACCTGGAGCACGCGGTGACCGCCCGGCGGCTCGAGGAGACCGGCGGGACGGTGGCGCTGGCCGCCGGCCGCGAGGACGAGACCAGCCTGCGCAACGCGATCTCCCGGCTCTGCGCCGACGACGCCATTGCCGAGCGGGCGCTGGCGGCGTCGCGGACCGTCGATCTCGGCGACCCGCAGGCGGGCGTCGAGACGGTCGTGGGCCGGATCAAGGCGCTGGCGGCGGGGTAGGGGGGTCCGAAAACCGATCCGTCGTCCTGAGCGTGTTTCAGGACCAAGCGTCCGGCGCCTGTGGCTTGATCCTGACGTGCGTCAGGATGACGGGAGCATTAGACCTGCACGCTCATGCCACCGTCGACGCCGAGGATCTGACCGCTGACGAAGCTGCCGGCATCGGCCATCAGGTAGACAGCCGCGCCGCCGAGCTCCGCCGGATCGGCCCAGCGGCCCAGCGGCGTCTTGCCGACCACCCAGCCGTTGAATTCCTCGTTCTCGATAAGGGCGGTATTCATTTCGGTTGCGACATAACCGGGGGCGATGGCGTTCACCGTGATCCCTTTCGCCCCCAGCTCCACCGCCATCGCCCGGGTCAGCGCCCGCAGCCCTTCCTTGGCCGCGATATAGGCGGGCACGGTCGGCCGCGCCTGGGGCCCGAGCATGGAGACGGTGTTGACGATGCGCCCGCCCCCCGCCTCGGCCATGTGCCGCGCGGCGTCGCGGCCGAGGGTGAAGCAGGCGGTCAGGTTGGTGTCGACCACCCGGCGGAAATCCTCGGTCGGGAAGTCGAGCACGGGCACGCGATGCTGAACCCCGGCATTGGCGATCAGGCCCCAGAGCCGTCCGTGGCGGGAGAGGATCCGCTCCAGCGCCGCCCGGGCCGCCGCCTCGTCGGTGACGTCGAACGCCTCCGCCTCCGCGGCGATGCCCTCCGCCGCCAGCTCCGCCACCCGCCGGTCCAGTGCGCCGGCGTCCCGGCCGTTCAGCACCACGGTGGCGCCGTGGGCGCCGCAGGCCCGGGCCATGGCCAGGCCGATCCCGCGCGAGGCGCCGGTGATCAGAATCACCCGGCCGGTGAGATCGAACAGCTCGGTGGCGACACTCATCGATGTCTCTCCCTTGATGGTTTCTTGAAGCCCGCGCCGGCCGATCAGCCGCCCGCCTTGCGCACCTGTTCACGGTGGAAGACGTAGAGGCCGCTGGCAACCACGATCCCGGCGCCGACCACGGTCCACTGGTCCGGCAGATCGCCGAACACCAGGTAGCCCGAGGCGGTCATCCACAGGATCGCGCTGTAGGTGAAGGGGGCGAGCACCGAGGCGCCGGCGTAGCGGTGGGCGATGATGACCAGCCAATGGCCGACCCCGCCGAACACCCCGAGAAGGATCAGCAGCAGCCACTGGATCGCGGTCTCCGGCGCCGCCCAGATGTAGGGCAGGGCCGGCAGCAGGATGACGGCACCCACCAGGGGCGAATAGAGCGAGGTGGTGTCGGAATGGTCGCGGGCGGCCAGCTTGCGGGTGGCGATGTTGTAGAGGGCGGCGACCAGGGCGTTGGCCACGCAGAGCCCGACCGCCCAGTGGATTTCGGCCGCCCCCGGCCGGATGATGACGAGGACGCCGACGAACCCGACGCCGATCGCCGACCAGCGCCGCCAGCCGACGGTCTCCCCCAGCAGCGGTACGGACAGGGCGGCGACCAGCAGCGGGGCTGCAAAGAAGATCGAGGCGGTGGTGGTCAGCGGCAGATAGCTGACGGCGGTGAAGTTCAGCACCGTGGACATCACCAGCAGGCAGGAGCGGGCGATCTGCAGCCGCAGGTTGCTGGTGGCGAAGACCCGCGTGCCCTTGCGCGGGGTGATCACCAGGATCACCAGGACCGCGTGGCCGACGAAGCGGGCCCAGACGATCTGCAGGGTGTCGAGATCCGCCGACAGGACCTTGGCCGAGGTGTCGAGGCAGGTGAACAGCAGGAACGCGCCGCACATCAGCGCGATGCCGCGCCCGACATGACCGTCGTCGAGATAGCTCTGGGTGTTCGGCGGGGCCACGGCACCCTCTGGCGTGAGAGAGTTCCCGTCTTACGCGTTCTCGACCATTGCGTCGAGGCCGGGATCGGCACCGCCCGCCGCCCGCCGCTTCATGTGGCGGCCCGCTTCGGCGCGACCCGGCGCGCCAGCCGCTCCAGACCCGCGTCGGGCATGCCGAGCTCGCGTAGGTGGTCCACCGTGTTGAACAGGTAGTCGCGGCAGGGACCGAGGAAGCCACCGGCCCGCGCGATGGTGTCCGCCGCCTCGTCTTCCGGAAGCTGACCGCAGTAGCGGTGATGCACCCGGTTGATCACGAACCCGATCGTGTCTATCGGGCCCTGGTCGGTCACGGCCTTGAGCCAGCGCGGGCGGTAGGCGTGGGTCACCATCTCCCGGCGCCAGACGATCTCCAGCTCGGTCTCGGCGACGTCCTTGGGGATGCGGAAAGCGACCCCGCGGCACTGGCCGCCGCGGTCGAGGCCCAGCACCAGGCCCGGCAGGTCGGGCGTGCCGCGTCCGAGCTCGGTGCGCAGGCAGAACCGTCGGTGCAGACCGTGGATCGTGGCCCGCCGTTTCTCGGCGAACTCGATGGCCGGGTTCCAGATCAGCGAGCCGTAACCGAAAAGCCAGACGTCACGGTCGGGCCGGCCGCTCGGCGGGAACATCGACGCTCGGGACGCCGCCAGTTCCTCGTCGCTCAACGTCTTCAGGTCCGGATCGTGCCGGCGCAGCACTTCCCGGAGCTCGCCCGAGCGGAGGGTGTCGCGGGTCAGGGCGACGGTGGCGGGGGTTTCGGCAGCGGGTGAGTTGGCCATGGACGTCAGATATACGCTGCCGCGCCGGGATTCGCATGGGTCCGTAGGGAACAGCATTCGTGCCGTTCTGGCATCACGTCATGCGCATGTGGCCACGACGTTTACTCCATCCCGTTCATCCAGGCGTCCCAGAGCTTCTCGCCGATCTGGCAGTCGATCTCGCCGGTGATCCGTCCGGTCTGCGGGTCGGTCCACTGGGCGGGGACGAGGCGGGGCGGCGGCTGCCGGCCGGCGATCTCGAGAATGAGCTTGCGGCGGATCGCGGCGGCGAACTCGCCCGGCTCCTGCACGGTGACGATGAAGGCGCCGAACCCCCCGATCACGCAGTCCTCGTAATAGAGGTCCAGGTCGCGCACGTCGAAGAAGCCGCTCGGATAGGCGGTCTTCAGCATGATCGGCAGGCCGTTGATGGTGATCCCCCGATCCAGCACATCGTCCCGGGCGGAGGTCACCAGAAAGCCGCTGTTGTTCGGCCCGTCGCCCGAGACGTCGATCACCCGCCGCGCGCTGGTGAAACCGGAGCCGTCGAACAGCCCGGCGGAGAAGGTCAGCGCGTCGCTGATCGAGGTGCGGCGCAGGCGCTGGAGGGGCAGGGCGGCGAGCCGGTCGGCGATCCGGGCGCCGGCGGCCGCCCCGTCGATCAGCGTCCAGGGCACCAGCACGCTCTGCAGACCCTGGCCGGCCCATTCGACATAGGTCACGGCGATGCGGCCGAGCGGCCCGCCCTGGATCGCCCGGATCACCTCCGGATCGCGCAGGGCGGCGACATAGCCGGCGCGCTGCAGGCGCTGCTCGTCCTCGTCCATGGAGCGGGAGATGTCGACGGCGAGCACGAGTTGAAGGTCGACGGGCGTCTGTGCCGCTGCTCGCCCGGATAGGACGGCGAGAAGGACGACGATCGGCAGCAGGCGGAGCATGCGGACACCTCCGGTTTGCCGGACGCCTGCGCTCAGTAGCCGAGCCTGGGGCGGACCCGGTTCCGCAGCGGTCTGCCCTCGAGCAGACGTCCGAGGTTGTCGAACACGAGGCCCAACGTCTTAGGGATATAGCTCGTATCGTCGTCGGACGAGACGTGCGGGGTCAGAATCAGGTTCGGAACGTCCCAGAGCGGCGAGGACGGCGGCAGCGGCTCCGGGTCGTGCACGTCGAGCACCGCGCCGCCGATCCGCCCGTCGGCGAGCCGGTCGGCAAGCGCGTCGTGATCGAGTACAGGGGCGCGGCCGAAGTTGATCAGCCCGGCGCCCGGTTTCATGGCGTCGAGGGCGGCGGCGTCGATCAGGCCGCGGGTCTCCTCGGTCATGGGCAGGGTTATGTGGACGAAGTCCGCCTCCGCAAGGACGCCGTGGAGCGCTTCCGGGCCCGCCATGCGGTCGACGAAGCGGCGCGGCCGCCCACCCCGGCGCATCCCGAGCACGCTCAGCCCGACGCTCTTGAACGCCCGGGCGGCGGCATGGCCCATCTCGCCGACGCCGATCACCGCGACGGTCTTGCCAGCCACCGGGGTCGCAAAATCGGGTGCCCAGCGCCGGTTGCGCTGGTCAGTGACGTAGGCCGGAATCCGGTTGTTCAGCATCAGCACCGCCATCAGGGCGGATTCGGCCGTCTTCTCGGCATGGACGCCGCGGTTGTTGGTCAGCGTGACCCCCGGCGGCAGCCAGTCCAGCGGGCGCAGATGCTCGACCCCGGCGCCGATGATGTGGATCCATCTCAGGTCCGGGGCGACCGCGCCCAGGTTCTCGGTCGGCAGGTCCCAGGTCACCAGGGCGTGGGCGGTTGCCATGCTCTCCGCGAACCGGTCGAGGTCCCAGTCGATGACCGTGTCGAGCCGCGCGGCCACGTCCGGACGGCGGGCGGCGGCCTCGGCGAGGCGCTGCTCGGTTATGCGGAACACGAGCTCGCCCGCCCGGTTGTTCTTGACGTGCAGACGGACGCGTTCGAGACCGGACACTTCAACCCTCCCCTGGTGCGGATGCTATCGTAGGATGGTCCGCCGATCGCGCGCACCCCTCCTTCGCTCCGCCGCGCACACCGCATCCCGTCCCGCGAGTGCCCCATGACCGAGCCGACCGCCGCTCCCGCGACCGTCCCGCCTTCCCCCGTATCGCCTCCGCCCGGCGCGCCCACGCCGCCGGACCGGGTCCTGCTCGGGATCGGGCTCATGCTGCTGTCGGTGGCGCTGCTGCCGATCATGGAAGGGCTCGCGAAGTCCATGAGCGACCGCTACGTCGTCGTTCAGCTCGTCTTCGCGCGCTTCGCCTTCCAGTCCCTGTTCATCGTGCCGATCGCCGCCATGCGCCACGGCCGCGATCTGAGACGGGGCAACCGCCTGGCCCTGCAGATCGCCCGCGGCGTGACCATCCTGGCGGGGACCGGCTTCTTCTACTGGTCCCTGCGCACCCTGCCGCTGGCCGACGGGCTGGCGCTGATGTTCGTGGCCCCGCTGATCGTCACCGCGATCTCGGCGCTGTTCCTCGGGGAGCAGGTGGGCTTCCGGCGCTGGGCGGCGGTCCTGGTCGGGTTCGTGGGGGTCCTGGTGATCCTGCGGCCGGGGCTCGGCGTGTTTCAGCCGGGCGCGCTGCTCGCCCTGACGGCGGGATGCTGCATCGCCGGCTACGCGCTGCTGACGCGGCACCTGAGCACGGCCGCCCCGCCGCTGGTGACCCTGGCCTACACCTCGCTGGTCGGCATGATCGGTACCGCCGTCCTGATGCCGTTCGTCTGGCAGACGCCGGACGCCGCCGACTGGATCCGCATGGCCGTGATGGGCTCGGTCGGCGCTTTCGGTCACTATTTCATGATCCGCGCCTTCGAGCAGGCGCCCGCGTCGGTGATCTCGCCCTTCATCTATGCCGAGATCGTGATGGCGACGGCGATCGGCTATCTCTGGTTCGGCGATTTCCCCGACGCCTTCACCTGGACCGGGATCGCGATCCTGATCGCCAGCGGCATCTACCTCTCCTGGCGCGAGCACGTCGCCCAGCGGCGCGCGCGCCGCGCCGGAGGCTGATCGGCGGGTCCTGCACCGAGCCGGACTTGAACGCGCCGCGGCCAACCTATCCTTTCCTCGGGGGCGCCGAGGAGAGTGGGGGCGCCGAGGAGAGTGGGGGCACCGAGGAGAGTTCGATGAGACTGCGCAATTCCGATCAGGCGTTCGGCTGGGTCGCGAAAGGGTTTCACTGGCTGACCGCCGCCGCCATCGCCGCCATGTTCGCCATCGCCTGGTACATGGACGCCCTGCCGCTCGGGCTCGCCAAGCTGCAGGCCTATGGCTGGCACAAGTCGCTCGGCATGACGATCCTGCTGGCCACGGCGCTGCGCCTGATCTGGCGGATCGCCAACCCGCAGCCGCCCTATCTCGGCGGCGGCATCTGGCAGCGCCGGGCGTCCGCCGCCGCCCATGGGCTGCTCTATACCAGCCTGATCGCCATGCCCATCCTCGGCTGGCTGATGTCGTCGGCGGCCAACACGCCGGTCAACCTCTTCGGCCTCGTCGTCCTGCCCGACCTGATCGCGCCGGATCGCGGGCTCGCGGATCTCTTCGAGCTGATGCACGAGACGCTGGCCTACACCCTGCTCGCTCTCGTGGCGCTGCATATCGCGGCGGCGCTCAAGCATCACCTGGTCGACCGGGATGCGACCCTGCGCCGGATGCTGCCGGCGGCCCTGCTTCTGGCCGTCGCCGTTGCGGCGGCGGGCGGGGGGCGGTCGGCGCTGGCCGCCGATCCGCCGTCCTGGCAGACCGATCCCGCCGCGAGCCGCCTATCCTTCACCTTCACCCAGCTCGGCTCGCCGATCGAGGGAGAGTTCCGCGACTTCGCGATCGACATCCGCTTCGATCCGGCCGGGCCGTCCGGCGCCGTGCGGGTGGTGATCGACACCGCGTCCATCGACACCGGCGACGACGACCGGGACGCCGAGGCGCGCGGTGCCGCCTTCTTCCACGTGGACACCCATCCCGAGGCGGTGTTCGAGGCCGCCGAATTCCGCGGCACCGGAGAGGAGGGCGCATACGAGGCGCTCGGCACCCTGACCCTGAAGGGCCGGACCCTGGACGTCGCGCTGCCGTTCACCCTGGAGATCGACGGCACGACGGCCCAGGCCGAAGGAACGCTGACGGTCAACCGGCAGGACTTCGCCATCGGCACCGGCGAGTGGGCCACCAATCAGGCGGTGGGCGACGATGTGACGATCGCGATCTCGGTGACCGCCACCCGCGCCGACTGACCGGTTGAAACGCCGTCGGGCGGCGCTCAGAACCCGTAGAGGCGTGCCGGATTGTCGACCAGGACGGCCTTGCGCCGGGCCTCGTCCGGGACCCATAGGGCGAGCTCGTCCATCAGGTCGCCGTCGTTCGGCATCGGGATCTGCACGAACGGGTGCGGCCAGTCGGTGCCCCAAACGCAGCGCTCCGGCGCGGCGTCGGCGAGCGCGCGGGCGATCGGCACCACGTCGTCGTAGGGCGGTTGCTGCCGGTTCGTGCTGCGGTAGGCGCCGGATAGCTTAACCCAGGTGCGGCCCCGGCCGAGCAGGTCGAGGAGGGTGGCGAAGCCGGGCTCCCCCACCCCCTTGGCGGGGTCCATATGGCCCATGTGGTCGACCACGATCTCCACCGGCAGCTCGCCGTAGGTCGACAGGTCGAAGGTTGAGACGTCGACCAGGAATTGGATATGCCAGCCCATCTCGGCGATCCGTCCGGCCATCGCCCGGATCTCCCCGGCCGGCGGCCCGCCCTTGTACAGCAGGTTGTAGCGCACGCCGCGCACGCCCAGACGGTCGAGCCGCCGCAGCGCCGCGTCGTCGATCCCGGCGTCCAGGACCGCGATGCCGCGCATCTCCACGCCGTCCCAGCCGGCCGCGTCCTCGAGCAGCCACTCTGTGATGGCGTTGTCGGTTCCGTAGACGCTGGGATGGATCGTCACGCACCGGCTGACGCCGAGGGTATCGATCAGGTGGCGGTACGCGGTCGCCGGATGATCCGGTGGCGTGTAGGTGCGATTCTCTGTATACGGGAATCGGTCCGCCGGACCGAACACGTGGAAATGGCAGTCGGTCGCGCCCGGCGGCACCGGGAAGCGGGGGGCGCGGGGAGCGGGGTCTGCGGCCTGGCAGACGGGGATCCGGTCATCGGTCATGGCGGCGATCCTGGCCGGGCGGACGTTGGAAGTAAACACACCGAACGGCGGGACTCCGGCGGTGTGCAGATTTACATGCCGGCCGGCTCCGCTTATGTTTCGCCGGATTGAAGGGATCACTGGAGAGGCCGAGAAACGGCGCGCACATGCCCGAAAAAATCGATTTCTCCAAGGTGAGCTTCCTCATCGTCGATCAGAACAAACTGTCGACCCAGCTCATCCGCGATATCCTGGCCATGCTGGAGGTGACGCGGATCCGCAGCGTGACGTCGGTCGAGCGCGCCCGGAACGTGATGCGCGGCGAGCCATTCGACATCATCATCACCGAGTATCACATGGAACCGGAGGACGGCATCGACCTCATCGACTGGGTCCGCACGGCGAGCGACTCGCCCGACCGCATGACGCCGATCATCATGCTGACGGCGAATTCCGAAGAGGAATACGTGATGCGGGCGCGCGACCGGGGGGTGACCGAGTTCCTGGCGAAACCGTTCAACGTCGAAGGTCTCTATCGCCGGCTCGTGGCGGTGATCGCCCGGCCGCGGGCGTTCGTCAACGTCGACGGCTATTTCGGCCCGGACCGCCGGCGCCGGCAGGTCGACTATGACGGCCCCGACCGGCGGCAGATCGACTGATGGCGCGGCGCGCCCAGATCATCCCGCCGCGCGCGGACCTTCGGCGCAAGGCGGTCAACTACTCCAAGGGATTCGATCTCAAGCTCTCGCCGGCGATGGTGCAGAAGCTGGAGCAGGTCGTGCACAAGGCGCGCGACACCTTCACCGCCGACATCGCCGACCGGCTCGTCGCCATGCGCACGGCGCTGCGGGACGTCGGCGACGACCCGGAGGCGGAGCGGCAGGTTCTGTCCCTGGTCTACGACCATTCGCTCGAGATCAAGGGCGCCGGCGGGACGATCGGTTACGACCTCCTGACAGCCATCGGCAAGTCGCTGAACGACTTCGTGACCGGCATGACCGAACTCGACCGGCGGCGCACAGACGTGATCGATCTCCATATCGACGCGCTCTACGTCGTCCTGGCGAACCGCATCACCGGCCGCGGCGGCCCGACCGAGGCGGCGGTCCTGAAGGCGTTCTCTGCGGTACGGACGAAATTCAGGGACGGCTGACCCGGCATGCCGCCGCTGAACGTCGTCCGCACCCGAATCGCCCCATCGAGGCTGACTTTTTCCGCCGGCTGGCATACCTTAGGGCGTCCGGGGCGGTGCTGACCGCGCTGGAGGTGAGATGATCTCTGGGTGGGAAACGGATGTCTGAGATCGACCCGCTGGATCGCCGCGCGCTTGGCGTGCTGTCGGAGACGGTGAACGCGGAACTGGGCGCCGGCAGCATCGTGGCGCGCGAGGTCAACCGGGCCTACCGGTCCGGAAGGAGCGCCGATCTGCGCACGGCGACGGCGGCGTTCGACGCCCTGCCGCCCTGGCAGCGCTCGAGCATCGGCGACGATGCCAGCCGTCGCGCCCGGCGGTTGCGGTCCGTCTCCGCGGACCAGCGGCGGACCCCGGTGCGGGAGACCGTGCGCGAGACCGCCCGGGACTGGCAGGACCTGCGCGAGACCCAGGATCGGGTGGTCATCCCCTCACCGCCGCGCTTCCTGAAGCCGCGGGTGACCCGGTAAAACCGACCGCGCCGCTAGGTATTCGTCAAATTCGGACTCGTTCGTACTTCAAAAAATACGCATGATGTCTATAGTCCGCGGCGACGAGAAGGCCGGGATGCTAGGAACGCGCCCATGAACGGCGTCGGCTTTGGGACACTGGCCGGTACTCTCGTCGTGTATGATTGCGGCGTGGACCGGGGTCGGCGAAAGCTGGAAGTCCCGGGATCATGCGAGGAAAAGTGGGGCAGCAGGGCCGCAAAATGGTCGCAGAGCGACCGAAACGCCCTGAGCCGAACCGGGTAGGATGAGAGCGATGCGAGGCAGGAACGCGACACAGGCCAACCAACAGCCATCGGTCGTGGAGTATTTCGCGAAGGAATTCGCGCGCTTTCTCAATAATGTCCAGAACAACGAAGTGGACTTCCTCGGCTCCTTCCTGATCGAGAACGAGTGGGAGAACTACCGCAAGGACGCCGAGGAGGTGATCGAGTCCCTGACGCTGGCCGGTTTCGTGATCGTGCCGCGCAGCCCGACCGACGCCATGGTGCAGGCCGCCGACCAGACCCTGTCGAAGGGGATGATGGCGTCGGCGTCACGGACCTACGTGAGCGCGGTCTGGGCGGCGATGATCACCGAGTGGATCGAGACGCGGAACGCCAACCTGATCCTCGATATTTTCTCCATGGCCCTGTCGCGGGCGTCGAGCCCGGGCAAGAAGGATTCCGGCAAGTTCGATTCCTCGTTCCAGCGCTTCCGCAAGCAGAGCCAGGAGATCATGGCCAGTCTTGAGAAGACCGGTCTCGCGATCTGCCCGGACGAGGCGGCGCCCAACATGATCAGCGCCGGTGTCGCCGAGACGGCGGAACACCGCTCGCGGACCAATCAGCAGATCGGCGCCGATCCGACCTATATCTCCAATCTGTACGAGAACATGGTGAAGGCGCGCCCGGCCTGACCGGACGCGTCGCGGCCGCCGGCCTGGACTATTCCTGTTCCCAGCTCTTCAGCTTGACGGCTTGCGGCGATAGGCCGAAGCCAGAAGCGTGACCGCCTGCTTGTGGCGGGCGCTGCCCTGGGTCGGCGGGGCGGCCGACTGCCGATAGCTCGACATGGTCTGGCCGGTGCGCGATCCGATGGCGGCCAGCAGGTCGGCCTCGGCGATCGGCTGCTTGCGGCCCTTGCCCCCCTTCTTGCGCGCGCCGCCGCCGATCTGGCGACCGTCGGACGCTCCGGTCGCGCGCTGCACGGCGAGGGCCGTCAGGTTGGCCATCAGCGGGGCGGTCAGGGCGCGGTAGAGCTTGTCGTCCGCATCGGCCCATACCCGCAGCAGCAGGGCGGCCTCGTGACGGTTGCCGTCGGCCGCCTCGACCGCTTCGAGGGCCTTCTGCTTCACGTAGTCCTGTCCGCGTGCCATCGCCGTCTCCCGCGCGTGCTCCGCCCGGGCCGGGCGCCGGTCGGCGGCATCCGGTCGAAGCGGTTCTAACCCCCAGGATATCAAGCTTTCGCGAGATCGACACGCGCGGACTGGACGCCGCGGCCCGCCGAGCTACCCTCTATCGCTGACACAGAGGAGGTGCGCCATGCGCAGACTGGCCTTCCTGATGATCGTCCTGCTCCTGACGGCGCCCTTCGCCTCGGTCCGCGCGGACGACAACCCGTTGAATGCGGTCGTCGAAATCCAGAGCAGCGTTCCCGGCGACGCCCGCACCGCCGACTCCCTCGGAACCCGCAGAACCGGCGGCGGAATTCTGATCGATTCCAGCGGTCTGGTCCTCACCATCGGCTACCTGATCATGGAGTCCGATGCGGTCTGGGTCGTCGATTCGGCCGCGAATCGGGTGCCGGCGGAGACCGTGGCCTACGACCACGAGACCGGCTTCGGCCTGGTCCGCGCCCTGGCGCCCCTGGCCGCGACACCCGCCAGGCTCGGCAGCGTCGAGCGCCTGTCCGAAGGCGATACCCTGCTGGCCGCCGGCCCCGGCAATGCGCGATCCACGGTGCTGGTCGGCGTGCGGCCCTTCGCCGGGGGCTGGGAGTATCTGCTGGAGGATGCGCTCTACACCTCGCCGCCCATCCCGAATTTCGGCGGCGCCGCCTTGTTCTCCACGGATGGGCGGCTGGTCGGCGTCGGCTCGCTCATCCTGCCCGATATCGGCGGCGGCCTGCCCGGCAACCTCTACGTTCCGGTGGACCTCCTGCCACCGATCCTCGGTGACTTGCTCGCGTTCGGCCGGGCGACGGCACCGGCGCAACCATGGATCGGGCTGTACCCGAACGAGGTGAACGGCGCGCTGGTGGTCGGCCGTGTGGCCCCGGGCGGACCGGCCCAGACCGCCGGAATCGGCCCCGGCGACGTGATCCTCGGCATCGGCGGAGAGCCGGTCGGCGATATGGAGCAGCTCTGGCGCAAGGTCCGCGCGCTCGGCCCAGCCGGCGTGGAGGTGCCGCTCAAGGTGCTCGGCGGGTCCGGGGTGCGCGATGTGGTGCTGACCTCCCGCGACCGTCGGGGCTGGCTGAAGCTCGAACGCAGCTACTGACGGTTGCCTTGGACAACGCGGGGCTGGCGCGCGGGCGGCTCGCAGGCGATGGTTGTCCGTGGCGGTGGCCGGCACCGCCGGCAACCGTCCGGGACCGCCCCCATGCCCCCCTCACCTCTGAGCGTCAGAGACCTTTCGGACCGCGATCTGGACGCGCTGACCGGCTTCCTGCTGCGCCATGCCGATTCCAGCATGTTCCTGCTGAACAACGCCCGGAAACAGGGCCTGATCTATTCCGGGCGCCGCGGGTCGGCGGAATATTGGGGCGCGTTCGGCGACGACGGGGCCCTGCGCGGCGTCCTCGCCCATTGCTGGAACGGTAACGTCCTCGTTCAGGCGCCGGAAGCGCCCGCCCTGGCGGCCCTGACGGACACCCTCGGCGCGGCCGCCACCCGGCCGGTCGCCGGAGCCCTCGGCGCCGACGATCAGGTTCAGGCGGTGCTGGATGTCGTCGGCGCGGCGGAAAGGGATTGCGCCCTCCACGCCCGCGAGGGGCTCTATGCGCTCGGTCTCGACGATCTGCGGATGCCGCTGATCGAGCGGGCGGAGGCGCTTGAAATCGTCGTCGCGCGGGAGGCCGGCCGCGACCTTCTGAGCGACTGGATCCGCGCGTTCGAGATCGAGGCACTCGGGAAGACGCCGGGGCCCGCGCTTGAAAGCGTGGTGGCGGACAGGGTCGACGCCTTCATGGGCCTGGACAGCCTCTGGGTGCTGATCGACGGCGGCCGACCGGTCTGCCTGTCCGGCTTCAACGCGACACTGCCGGAGATCGTGCAGATCGGCCCGGTCTGGACCCCGCCGGAACACCGCAACCGCGGCTACGCCCGCCATTTGCTGGCCGTCACCCTGGCTGAGGCGCGGGAGAGCGGCGTCCGGCGGGCGATCCTGTTCACCCAGTCCCCCGCCGGTGCGAGGGCCTACGAGGCGGTCGGGTTCCGCCGGATCGGCGTCTACCGGATCGCGCTGTTCCGCGACCCGGTCACGATGGGCTGAAGAGCGGCCGGATCGGGGAGCCGGATCAGCCGGCCGGCCCGTCCGTCTTCATGTGGACCACGCGCTGCGGGAACGGGATCTCGATGCCGGCGGCGTCGAGGGACTCCTTGACCGCCTTGTTCATGGCCCACTTGCACGGCCAGTAGTCGGCGGCGTTGACCCAGAAGCGCAGGTTGATGGTGATCGCGCTGTCGCCGAGCTCCATGACCATGGCCTCGGGTGCCGGATCGGCCAGGGCCCGCCCGTCCGCGTCTAGGGTGGCGGTCAGCACCTCCATGGCTTTGGTCAGGTCCGCGTCGTAGGCGACGCCCACCGCGATATCCAGCCGCCGGGTCGCGTGGCGCGAGTAGTTGGAGATGTCCCGGCTGAAGATCGAGGAGTTGGGGACGACGATGTAGACGTTGTCCGCCGTGGCGAGCTCGGTGTTGAACAGCCCGACCTCCTTGACCGTGCCGCTTGCCCCGCCGGCCTCCACGAAGTCGCCGACCTTGAAGGGGCGCAGGAACAGAAGCATCACCCCGGCCGCCACGTTCGACAGGGTGCCCTGCAACGCCAGGCCGATCGCCAGGCCGGCGGCACCGAGAACGGCGATGATCGAGGCGGTCTGCACGCCGAACTGGTTCAGCACCGCGATCAGGGTGATGACCAGCACCAGATAACCGACGACGGCGGCGAAGATCGGCCGCACCGTCTCGTCCATCCAGTGGACCCGGCCGAGCGCCCGGCGGGTGCCCGCCTTGGCCCAGCCGGACAAGATCCAGCCGATGATCAGAATCGCGACGGCGCCGAGCACCTCGAGCCCGTAGGTGGTGAGGATTTCCGCGATCTGGTCACGGACTTCGATCAGGTCTTCGTTCACGCCCTTCTCCTCGTCATGTGGTCGCCGGTCCCCGGTGACGTCCCGGAACGCTTATACGCCCGCCCGGCTTCTCAAGTCATCGGCGAGCGCATCCGGGATGGCGATGCCGGCCGGTGCAGCGGTCCGTTTGGCCAGCCGGCTGTCGCCGGGCAGACGGGTGCCCTGCTGTTTGAGGATCTCGGCGAACATCTCCTCCGACCGGGCGGCGAAGTCGGCGCCGCCGCCGAACGCCTTGGGATCCATCACCAGGATCAGATGCCCGATCGAGGGCGGGGCGCCGGTCGGCTCGAAGAAGGACGAGCCCTGATAGCCGAAATTGGAGCCGGTGAGCGCGCCGCAGAGCAGCTCGATCATCAGGCCGAGGGCGGCCCCCTTGGCACCGGCGGTGCGCCCGCCGAGCGGGGCCATGGAGCCGGTCAGGGCCGCATCCGCGTCGGTCGTGGCGTTGCCGTCGGCGTCGAGCGCCCAGTCGTCGGGGATCGCCGCGCCGTTCTTCGCCGCCAGCACCACCTTGCCGCGGGCCACGGTGGAGACCGAAAGATCGATCACCAGCGGCGGCTTGCCGTCGCCGCGCGGCGCGGCGAAGGCGATCGGGTTGGTGCCGTACAGCGCCGTCTTACCGCCCCAGGGCGCGATCGCCGCCGGGGTGTTGGAGAAGGCGAGCGCCACCAGCCCGCGGGCGGCCGCATCCTCCACATGGTGGCCGGCGACGCCGAAATGGTGGCTGTGCTTGATCGAGACGGCGACGATGCCGGTCTCGCCGACGATCTCCGCCGCCCGGTCGAGCCCCTCCCGGATGGCGGGGAAGGCGAAGCCGATGCGGCTGTCGACGTCGAGCACGGCGGCGGCGCTGCGGGTCACGGTCGGCCGGGCGTGGCCGTCGACCTTGCCGTTCTTGGCCTGTTCGGCGTAGGGCGGCACCCGGGCGACGCCGTGGCTGGAGATCCCGTCGGCTTCGGCCCGGACCAGGGCGTCGGCGACAACGCCGGCGATATCGGGCGCCACATCCGAGCGGGTGAACACGGCGGCGATGAGGGCACGCAGGTCGTCGGGAGCGAAAGTCGCCACGGGTGGGGTCTCCTGTTCGGGCATCGGGGAAGCGGCGCAGACGCCATGAATCCGGCGCGAAACGAGGCTAACACTTATCTCCCAGCCGTGATACGTCAGGGCCACCTATGCATCCCCTGGGCGACCGCGATCGAGCCTTTAGCCTCGATGGCTGCCGGATCGCCAAGGGTCGGGGACCGCTTTGACGAGGCGCTGCCGGATGGCCGGCGCGTGATGCTGACAACCATGGAGGGACCGAATGACTCTCAAGATCGGCCAGACCGCTCCGGATTTCACCGCGAAGACCACCGACGGTGAGATCGCCTTCCACGACTGGATCGGCGACAGCTGGTGCGTGCTGTTCTCCCATCCCAAGGACTTCACCCCGGTCTGCACGACCGAGCTCGGCTACATGGCCCGGATGAAGCCCGAGTTCGACAAGCGCGGCGTGAAGATCATCGGTCTCAGCGTCGACAACGTCGACAACCACGCGAAATGGGCCGACGACATCGAGGAAACCCAGGGCGCGAAGCCGAACTACCCGATGATCGGCGACACCGACCTGAACGTCTCCAAGCTCTACGGCATGCTGCCGGAGGGTGCCGGCGAGACCTCCGAGGGTCGCACCGCCGTGGATAACGCGACGGTTCGCAACGTCTTCGTCATCGGCCCGGACAAGCAGGTGAAGCTGATCCTGGTCTATCCGATGAGCACCGGCCGCAACTTCGACGAGGTGCTGCGGGTGATCGACTCGATGCAGCTCACCGCCAAGCACCAGGTCGCCACCCCGGTGAACTGGAAGCACGGCGACGAGGTCATCATCGTGCCGGCGCTGAACGACGAGAAGGCCAAGGAGAGGTTCCCGAACGGCTGGCGCGCCGAGAAGCCCTACCTCCGCTACGTGCCGCAGCCGCAGTAACGCGCGTCGCGCGTCACTGCGCCCCGGACTTGATCCGGGGCCGTGAGAAAACTGGAAAGGGCCGGCGCCATCGCAGCACCGGCCCTTTTTCGTGATCCGAACTCCCCTTCTCCCTCACTCCCCGGATTCATTCCGGCGCCTACCCAACAGTCGCGCGGGCGCTGGTGAGAACACGGCGGCGTTTGGAGCAGCCCCCGCGCGGGCCCCGGAACACGTCCGGGGAGTGAGCTTGCGGGTGAGCTTGGGGGGATTGGGGAATGCCCCCCCCCCTCAGATCGCGCCGAGCCCCTTCAGCGCCGCTTCGATCGCCGTCTTCTGCTCCGCGCTGGCCGGGGCCATCGGCTGGCGGGGCAGGCCGGACGGCACGCCCTGGAGCGCCTGGGCGTATTTCGTCGCCGCCGGCAGGTTGTCGTGCGGCAGCAGCGCGTTCCAGGCCCGGAGCAGCTTCCAGTGCAGGTCGAGCGCCGCCGCGTGGTCGCCCGCCTTCACCAGATCCCACAGCTTGACCGACGCGCCCGGTGCCGCGGCGAGGATGGCGGCGATCGAGCCGTGGGCGCCCATGGCGTAGGACGGGTACATCAGGGCGTCAACCGCGCTGAAGATCGACTTGCCCGGCTTCACGTCCATCATCAGGTCGGCGAACAGCTTCAGGTCGCCGGCCGACTGCTTGACCCCGATCACCTCGGGCACCTCGTCGAAGATCCGCAGCAGCAGCGTCGGCGACAGGTAGGTCCAGGGCACCACGTTGTAGATGATGATCTTCTGCCCGGTCTCGCCGGCCATGGTGCGGAAATGCTCGACCATGTCGTCGTCGCTTGGCCTGAACAGGTAATGCACGGGCGTCACCTGCAGGGCAGCCGGGGCGAGGTCGGCCACCAGCCTGCCGCGGCGTACCGCCTCGCGGGTGCTGTCGCAGATGATGCCGGCGACCACCGGGACCCGTCCGGCGGCGGCCTCGGTGGCGGCGGCGACCAGGTCGCGGGTCTCCTCGGCGTCGAGCGTATGGCCCTCGCCGGTGGAGCCGCCGACGGCGACGCCGGCCGCCCCCTCCTGGATGAGCCAGTCGATCTGCTTGCCGGCCGCCTCGAAGTCGATGGCGCCCTCGGCGTCGAACGGGGTGGTGGACGGGGGGATGACCCCCGCGAGATCGGTGGCGGCGCTGGCCATGGCTGATTCTCCCTGGGATGCCCGGCTGTTCTCCATCGTGGAACGAGAGGGCCGGGGCGTTGTCGCAGGCCGCGAGTGTGCCTGCCCTCTTGCGCCGGGCGGAACCGCCGCGTTTGATGAATTCCGCAAACCGGAACTGTTCGCGTCCCCGGAACCGGAGCCTCCCATGAAGTCCCTGCGCAAGACCTCGGCGGTGCTCGACTGTTTCACCCGGGAGACCAGCCGCCTGACCCTGGCGGAGATCGCCGAGCGCACCGGTCTGCCGAAGACCACCGTCCACCGCCAGCTCGCCGCCCTGCGCGAGATCGGCTTCCTGGTGCAGGACGGCCGGCGCGACACCTATCGGCTCGGCTTCCGCCTCCTGGCGTTGGGCGGCGTGGTGCTGGCGGATATCGATCTCATGTGCCATGCCGGCGAACCGGCCGGTACCCTGGCCGGGCAGAGCGGCGAGGCGGTGCATATCTGCGTCTTCGACGGCCGCAACGTGGTCTCGATCGAGCGCCGGGAGATGGAAGGCGCGCGCAACGAGATCGTCCGCATCGAGCGCGAACCGCCCCACTGCACCAGCACCGGCAAGGCGATCCTCTCGACCCTGGACGCAGCGGCGCGCGACCGGCTGATCGCCGACATGACCGGCGGCGGGGGTCTGCCACGGTTCGGGCCGAACACCATCACCGACCGGACCCGGCTGGCGCGCGAGCTGGATGTCTGCCGGGCGCGCGGCTATGCGGTCGACGACGAGGAGCGCAATCCGGGGGTGCGCTGCGTCGGCGCGCCGATCCGCCGCCACGGCACGGTGGTCGGCGCCATCAGCGTCACCGGCCCCGCCGCCCGCTTCCCGGACGCCCGGCTGCCGGTCCTGGCCGAGATGGTGATGGCGACGGCGGCGCGGATCGGCTTGGCGATGGAGCGGTGAGCGGAGCGATGGTGGAGAGAACGCATCTTGTGATCGGCGCTTCGGGGGTGATCGGTGCCGCCCATGTCCGTCGGCTGGCCGGGCGCGCGGAGGACCGGGTGATCGCGCTGGCCCGGCGACCGCCGACGGTCGCCGCCGCGAACGTGTCGGCGCTGGCCCTTGACCTCCGCCGACCGGAGCCGGTCGCCTCGGATCTGGAGCCGGTGACCCATGCGGTGTTCTGCGCCTTCGGCGATGCACCCGGTTGGGAGGCTCAGCGGACGGTCAACACCGCCCTGTTCTCGGCGGCGCTGGATCTGCTGCGGAACCACTGTCCGCGGCTTATACATGTCACCCTGCTGCAAGGCATGAAGGCCTATGGCAGCCATCTTGGCCCGTTCCGGACTCCCGCGCGCGAGAGCGACCCGCGCGTTCCCCAGGGCCACTACTACTACGACCAGGAGGATCTGCTCGCCGAGAGCACGGCGCGGCGCGGCTGGCGCTGGACGATCCTACGGCCGCACGTGGTGATCGGGCCGGCCCGGCGATCGCCACAGAACCTGGCTGCAGTGCTCGCCACCTACGCCGCCATCCGGCGGTCGCAGGGGCTGCCGTTGGCGTTTCCCGGACCGCCGGCGGCATTCGATGCGCTCTACCAGGCGACGGACGCCGACCTGCTGTCGAAGGCGATCGAGTGGGCCGGCACTCTGGCGGTCTCGGGGGAGACGTTCAACATCACCAACGGCGATTTCTTCCGCTGGCGCCATGTCTGGCCGAAGATCGCGTCGGTCTTCGAGATGGAGGCGGGCGCGGCGGAGGCGATGATGCTGCGGGAGACGATGTCGAAAGCCGGGCCGCTCTGGGACCGCCTCGTGGTGCAGCACGGGCTTGAATCGAACCGGCTCGACGAGTTGGTCTCCTGGCCGTTCGCCGACTACGTGTTCGGAACGACCTGGGACGTGATGGCGGACACGCTCAAGTGCCGACGGCACGGCTTTCTCGAATTCCTGGACAGTGAGCAGATGCTGGTCGACCGTCTCAGGGAAATGCGCGACCTCAAGATCGTGCCGTGAACAGGAGTGCTCCCATGCCCGACACCGTCATCGTCGCCAACCACTACCAGAACGAAAACTGCCACCCGGACGGCAAGATCAAGGTCGGGATCGCCGCCGACGCGGACTGGCGCTGGCAGCGGCTCGACAACGCGAAACGGCTGTTCGCGGGCGCACGGGCGGCGGGCGTGCCGATCGTCCATGTCCGGCTCGCCGTCGACCCGGACTATCGCGACGTGATCGCGAACACGCCGCTGATCCGCGAGTGGCTCGACCTCGGCGCCTGGAAGGAGGGGACCTGGGGGACGGCGTTCGTCGACGGCCTCGGCCCGGTCGCGGGCGAGCATGTGGTCACCCATACCCGCAACAGCGGGTTCCAGGATTCGACGCTCGCCCAGGTCCTGTTCAAGCTCGGGGCGCGGCACCTGATCTGCTGTGGCGTGTCGACGGCCTATACGGTGGAGGGTACGGTGCGCCACGCGACCGATATCGGCTACGAGGTCACCGTCGCGTCCGATGCCTGCTCGACCGGCACCGAGGCGCAGCACGAGGCGGCGTTGGCGGCGATGAACGCACTGGCCGAGGTCAAGACGGTGGACGAGGTTGTGGCCGCGTTCTAAATCGTTCGCCTACGAACAATATCAGGGGCGAGGGAGTCATGCGGACACAGGTCGCGATCATCGGCAGCGGGCCGGCGGGACTCCTGCTCGGCCAGCTCCTGCACCTGGCGGGGATCGACACGGTGATCCTGGAGCGGCGGTCGCGGGATTATGTGGAGGGGCGGATTCGGGCCGGCGTGCTGGAGCAGGGCACCGTCGACCTGCTGGTCGAGGCCGGGGTCGGCGGTCGCCTGACGGCCGAAGGGCTGGTGCATACCGGTTTCGACATCTGCATCGACGGCGAGCGCCACCGCATCGACCTGGAAGCGCTCACCGGCGGCAAGACGGTGACCGTCTACGGCCAGACCGAGGTGACCAAGGACCTGATCGAAGCCCGCCTCGCCTCCGGCGCGCCGCTGGTCTTCGAGGCCGAGAACGTCGCCCTGCACGACATCGACAGCGAGCGGCCGCGCGTCACCTACGAGAAGGACGGCGCCACCCACACGGTCGACTGCGCCGTCATTGCCGGCTGCGACGGCTTCCACGGCGTGTCCCGGCGGAGCATGCCCGACAGCGTCCTGAAGACCTACGAGCGGGCCTATCCGTTCGGCTGGCTCGGCATCCTGGCGGACGTGCCGCCGGTCAGCCACGAGCTGATCTACGCCACTCACCCGGACGGGTTCGCGCTGGCCTCCATGCGCAGCGAGACCCGCAGCCGCTATTACATCCAGTGCCCGCTCGATACCGACGTGGCCGACTGGCCGGACGAGCGGCTGTGGGCGGCGCTGAAGACCCGCTTCGGCGACGCGGCCGCCGCCGCCATGCACACCGGCCCGGCCATCGAGAAGAGCGTGGCGCCGCTGCGCAGCTTCGTCGCCGAGCCAATGCGGTACGGCCGCCTGTTCCTGGCCGGTGACGCCGCCCATATCGTGCCGCCGACCGGGGCCAAGGGCCTGAACCTCGCCGCCGCCGACGTCCGGATCCTGTCCTGGGCGCTGATCGACCTGTTCCGGGACAACTCCACCGCCGGGATCGACGGCTACAGCGCGGCATGCCTCGCGCGGATCTGGAAGGTGCAGCGCTTCTCCTGGTGGTTCTCGACCCAGCTCCACAATTTCGACACCGAACCGGCATTCGAGCGCCGGGTGCATCGGGCTGAGCTCGAATACCTCCTGGAGTCGGACTCGGCGCAGAAGACCCTGGCCGAGAACTATGTCGGCCTGCCCTTCGTCGATCCGCGGCGGGTGACGTAGCCCAAGGCCGCACGCATTCCGGCGGTTGCCATTCGTGGCCGGGCACTGTCCGATAGCCGCCCCAACGACCCGGAGCCGTCGCCATGTCCGTCGCCGACCTGATTCCCAAGACCGCCACCGAAATCGTCGCCCTGCTGAAGAAGGGCGAGGTCACCACCGGCGACCTTCTGGACGCGCTGGAGCAGCGCATCGAGGCGGTCGACGGCACCATCAACGCCCTGCCGACCCTGTGCCTCGACCGGGCGCGGGCGCGGGCCGCCGCCGCGCCGAAGGACAGCGTGCTGGCCGGGATGCCGGTGGCGATCAAGGACCTGACGGCCACCGAGGGCGTGCGGACCACCTACGGCTCGCCGATCTTCAAGGACAACATCCCCGCGCAGTCCGACGTGACGGTCGAGATGCTGGAGGCCGAGGGCGGGGTGGTCTACGCCAAGGCCAACACCCCGGAATTCGGCGCCGGGGCCAACACCTTCAATGAGGTGTTCGGCCGCACGGTGAACCCCTGGAACACGGCGCGCAGCGTTGCCGGATCGTCCGGCGGATCGGCGGCGGCGCTGGCATCGGGCACGGCCTGGCTGGCCAGCGGCTCCGATCTCGGCGGCAGCCTGCGCAATCCGGCGAGCTTCTGCGGCATCGTCGGCTTCCGCCCGACGCCGGGCCGGGTCGCGCGCGGTCCGTCCGACCTGCCCTTTGCCGGCATGTCGGTCGAGGGGCCGATGGCTCGGACCGTGCCGGACGTCGCGCTGATGCTGGACGCCATGGTGGGCGAGCACCCGGTCGATCCGATCTCGCTCGCCCGGCCTGTGGAATCCTTCACTGACGCGGTCCGGGCGAAGCGGCTGCCGAAGCGGGTGGCCTTCAGCACCGATCTCGGCGGCATCACGCCGGTCGACGCGGAGGTTGCCGCCATCGTCGCGAAGGCGGCCAAGGTCTTCGAGGAGATGGGCTGCATCGTCGAGGAGGCGAGCCCCGATTTCACCGACGTCCAGATGGTCTTCCAGACCCTGCGCGCCATGCAGTTCGCCGCCTCCAAGAAGGACCTGCTGGAGCGCCACCGCGACCTGCTGAAGCCCGAGGTGATCTGGAACATCGAGAAGGGGCTGGAGCTCACCATGGACGAGATCGCCCGGGCGGAGCTCGCCCGCGGCCGCCTCTATCACCGGGTGGAGCAGTTCTACCGGACCTACGACCTGGTCCTGTCGCCAGCGACCATCGTGCCGCCCTATCCGGTCGAGCACCGCTACGTGGAGGAGTGCAACGGCCACACCTTCTCGAACTACATCGAGTGGTGCACGGTCGCCTACGCCTTCACCTGCGCCGCCTGCCCGGCCATGTCGGTGCCGGCCGGCTTCACGGCGGACGGGCTGCCGGTCGGCCTGCAGATCGCCGGCAGGCCGCGCGGCGAGGCGGACCTGCTGAGCGCGGCCGCGCTGTACGAGGAGGCGGCCGACATCCGCTCCGGCATCCCCATCGACCCGCGCCCCGGCTCCTGAGGCGCCTCGATCCGCTCCACGCGCTCCGCCCCAACGTACTCCCCGGCCTTGTGCCGGGGTGAGGCCGGGGCCGGGCGGATGGGCTGGGTGCTGGCACTCCACCAAGCGAGCCAATGACGCCTTCCCCCGGCACGAGGCCGGGGAGTGCTTGGGTAAGTCGGATATCGGCCGGGCGGCCACGTTCAGCGCGTCCGCCGGGCGGAAACGGGTCCCGCTCGCCAGACCGCAAGTTCGCCGACCGCCTGTTCGCCAGACCGCAAGTTCGCCGACCGCCCGTTCGCCAGACCGCCCAATTGCCAGACCGCGACAGCGCCCTCACTCTAACCCCCAAGCCACTCCCCGGCCTTGTGCCGGGGTGAGGCCGGGGCCGGTCGGATGGGCTGGGTGCTGGCACTCCACCAAGCGAGCCAATGACGCCTTCCCCCGGCACGAGGCCGGGGAGTGCTTATGGAGTGGCGTGAAGTGGTGGAACCGCCCGGTGGCCGTGGCGCCGGAGGGTGCCGGCGCCATCGGGTCAGGTGAAGTCGACCTTGACCGAGCCGAGCGGGCCGAAATCGGCGACGACGGTCTCGTTCGGCTGGGCCGGGTAGGGCGGGGTGGTCGAGCCCGTGGTGACGTACTCGCCGGCCGCGATCGACTTGCCATACTTGGCGATCTCGTTGATCAGCCAGGCGGTGACGGCGAACGGGCCGCCCTCCACGTTGCCGCCCTTGCCCTCGCGCACGCTCTGGCCGTCGGCGGTCAGCGTGACGGCGAGGCCCTGCAGGTCCATGTCCTTCGCGCCGTCGACAGGCGCGCCCATGATCCAGGCGCCGTGCGCCCCGTCATCGGCGATCAGCGAGGCGCCGCCCGCCTTGGTCCAGCCGGCGCCGAACGGGGTGTCGACGATCTCGATGGCCGGCAGCACCGCGTCCACCGCGTCGATCACGTCGGCCTCGGTGACGGTTTTCTTCAGCCCGTCCAGCGGCTTGCCGAAGCGCAGGGCGATCTCGGGCTCGATCACCCGGATGTAGAGGTCCTGGCTCGGATAGGCCGCCGGGCTCTCGGTGGTCATGGTCGAGAGCAGTACGCCCCAGAACATGTCCGGCAGGCCGAGCAGTTCGCGCGCGCCCGCGTTGGTCGCGCCGATCTTGTAGCCGATGGACGCGGCGCCGTCGGCGGCGCGCATCTCGATGACCTCCGCCTGGATCGCGTAGCCGTCCTCGAGCGTTTCCGGTTTCTGGTCGCCCGGAAGGGCGTCCATGGTCGCCTTGCGGGCGCGGTGGTCCAGCAGCGTGGTCGCGGCGGCTTTCACGAGATCGGCGGACATCGGCATGGCGGTTCTCCCTGACGGTCTGACGGCGTGTGGTCCTGTGTCGCGCCTTCCTACGACGCGGTGCGGCGCCTGTCACCCCGGCGTCGGATATGAGAGACCCCGCCGTCGACCGGTTCTTCGGGCCGTCGAGCCGGAGCTCAGGCCGGGCGCGGACCGAAGAACAGGTCGCCGGCGGAGATCGCCCGGACCGTCCCGTCCGCGGTCTCGATCTCGGCCCGGCACTGGGCGTCGAGCCCGCGCAGCGTGCCGGCCACGTCCTGGTCCGGGTCGTCGGAGATCCGGGCGACGATCGGCCCGCCGATCCCGGCCAGGTGCCGGAGGACGGCGTCGCGGATCGCCGGCAGGCCGCCGTCGAGGTAGGCGGCGAGGCGGCGCTCGAAATGCGCCGCGAAACCGCTGACCGCCCGGTCCCGGTCGATTTCCCCGGCGCCCGCCGAGCGCAGGTCGGTGGCGGCGTAGAGAAGGCCGGTCGTCGGTGCGGAGACCAGGTTCACCCCGATGCCGCTGATCACCCAGGGTCGGCCGTCGGTCTCGCCGCTCTCCAGCAGGATGCCGGCCACCTTCGCACCCTCCACCAGGACGTCGTTCGGCCATTTCAGGGTCACCGCGACGTCGTCGGGCAGGGTGGCGCGGGCAAGGTCGAGCACCGCCAGGCCGCTGACCATCGACAGGCCCCAGGCCGGTGGCCAGTCCGGCGTCGGATAGTCGATCCGGCTCCAATACAGGTTGCCGGGCGGGCTGGTCCACACGCGCCCCCGCCGGGCCCGGCCGCCGGTCTGCTCGCGGGCGGTGACGACCGTGCCGCCGGCGACACCGTCTGCGATCCGCCGGCGGGCTTCCAGGTTGGTGCTGTCGACGGAGTCGAGATCGATGATCGCTGCGGTCATGGTAGCCGGATCGCACGGCGTGGGCCCGGGATCAAGCCCCGCCCTCGCTTGAGGCGCTAAGAGCCCGCCTGTATAGTCCGCGCGTTCGCATTCGCGCCGCCGTTCGACCGGCGGAGAAACCGGGGAGAGGGCGGCATGAGCGACGGCAAGGGCGAGCCGGTCGGCGAGTATTTCCTCGAGGACCTCGCGGTCGGCATGACCGCCGATTACGAGCGCGTGGTCACCGAGGACATGATCGAGCAGTTCGCCGAGGTGTCCGGCGACCACAACCCGCTGCACCTGGACGAGGACTACGCCCGGACCACCATGTTCAAGGGCCGCATCGCCCACGGCATGCTCGGCGCGGCCTTCATCTCCAAGGTCTTCGGCACGGTGATGCCGGGCAAGGGCTCGGTCTATATCTCGCAGACCCTGCGGTTTCTCGCCCCGGTGCGGATCGGCGACACGGTCACCACCACGGTCGAGGTGACGGAGATCAACGCCGAGAAGAAGCGGGTCGGTTTCCGCTCGCGCTGCCGGGTTGGGCGCACCGTGGTGATCGACGGTGACGCCACCATCCTCGTGCCCTCCCGGGCGGCAAGCAAGGCGGCCTGACCGGCGGAAGGGGACGTCCCGTGGAGATCCTGCGTTCTCTCGACGCCGTGGAGCCGCGCCACCGGGGCTCGGTCGCGGCGATCGGCAATTTCGACGGCGTGCATCTGGGCCACCGGGCGGTGATCGGCGAGGCGGCGCGCCTCGCCGGCGACCTGCACGCCCCGCTCTCCGTGGTGACCTTCGAGCCGCACCCGCGCCAGTTCTTCCAGGCCAATCTGGAGCCGTTCCGCCTGTCCACCTCCGCCGGCCGGGCCGCCCGGCTGGAGGATCTCGGCGTCGACACCCTGTTCGAGATCCCGTTCGACCGGGACTTCGCCCAGCTCAGCGCAGAGGCCTTCATCGACGACGTGCTGCTCGGCCGGCTCGGCCTGCGCCACGTGGTTGTCGGCTACGACTTCAATTTCGGGCACCGGCGCCGGGGCACCCCGGACATGCTGGTAGAGCGGGCCGCCGGCAAGGGCTTCGGCGCCACCAAGGTCGCCGCCGTGCACGAGAGCGACGGGGCGGTCTATTCCTCGTCGCGCATCCGCCAGTGCCTGATGGAGGGCGACCCGAGGGGCGCCGCCTCCCTGCTCGGCGCGCCCTGGGAGATCACCGCCACCGTCGACCAGGGCGACCGGCGCGGCCGGACCATCGGGTTCCCGACCGCCAATTTGCGCCTCGGCGACCTGCTCTGCCCGCGCCTGGGCGTCTACGCGGTGCGCGCCATGCTGACGACCGGCCAGGATGCGGGCACCTGGATGCCCGGCGTCGCCAATCTCGGCGTCCGCCCCACGGTGAACGACAGGGGCGTGCTCCTGGAGGTGCATCTTTTCGACCGGGAAATCGACCTCTACGGCCGCGACCTGCGCGTGAGATTGGTTGACTTTATCCGGCCGGAGCGGAAGTTTGACGGCCTGGACGAGCTGAAGGCGCAGATCGGCGCCGATGCGGCTCAGGCGCGGGAGCTTCTGGGGCACTGAGTGCGGCCCCGCCGGTCCCGGCTCCCCAACGATACGGACGTTCGAGATGACGACGGACTACAAGAGCACGGTTTTCCTGCCGAAGACGGATTTTCCCATGCGCGCCGGCCTGCCGAAGCGCGAGCCGGAGGTTCTCGCCTGGTGGAAGGAGATCGACCTCGACCGGCGCATCCGCGAGGTCCGCAAGGGTGCGGAGCCGTTCATCCTGCACGACGGCCCGCCCTACGCGAACGGCCACCTTCATATGGGGCACGCGCTGAACAAGATCCTGAAGGATCTGGTCAACCGGACCCAGCACATGGCCGGCAAGCGCACCCACTACGTGCCGGGCTGGGACTGCCACGGCCTGCCGATCGAGTGGAAGATCGAGGAGGACTACCGGGCCAAGGGCAAGGACAAGGACGCCGTTCCGGTGGTCGAGTTCCGCCGCCAGTGCCGCGAGTTCGCCGACCAGTGGATCGACACCCAGCGCGAGGAGTTCAAGCGCCTGGGCGTGACCGGCGACTGGGACAACTACTACACCACCATGACCTTCAAGGCCGAGGCGCAGATCGCGCGCGAGATCGGCAAGTTCCTAATGGACGGCAGCCTGTACAAGGGGGCGCGCCCGGTCATGTGGTCGGTGGTCGAGAAGACCGCGCTGGCCGATGCCGAGATCGAGTATCACGACCACACCTCGACCACGATCCACGTGCGCTTCCCGGTGATCAAGGCCGGCAATCCGGCGCTGGAGGGGGCGGCCATCGTCATCTGGACGACCACCCCCTGGACCATGCCGGGCAACCGCGCCGTCGCCTACGGGGACGAGATCGACTACGTGGTGGTGCAGCCGACCGAGGTCGCCGAGAACAGCCTCGCCAAGGTCGGCGAGAAGCTGGTGGTCGCCCGCAACCTGCTGGAGGACTTCAAGGCCCAGACCCGGATCGAGGCCCTGACGGAGGTCGCCAGCCTGAAGGGAGCCGAGATCGCCGGCACCGTCTGCGCCCACCCGCTGCGGGGCCAGGGCTACGACTACGACGTGCCGGCCCTGTCGGCGGAGTTCGCGACGGACGACGCCGGCACCGGCTTCGTCCACATCGCGCCGGGCCACGGCGCCGACGACTTCGTGCTCGGCAAGGCGCACGACCTGGAAGTGCCGCAGACCGTCGGCGACGACGGCGTGTTCTACGACCACGTGCCGATCTTCGCCGGCATGCACGTGCTCGAGGACAACATGAAGATCGCCGCCATCATCCGCGATCACGGCGGGCTGGTGGCGCGCGGCAAGATCAAGCACTCCTATCCCCATTCCTGGCGCTCCAAGGCGCCGCTGATCTTCCGCAACACCTCCCAGTGGTTCATCTCCATGGAAACGAACGGGCTGCGGGAGACGGCGCTGAAGGCGATCGACGAGACCCGCTTCGTCCCCGCCGCCGGCCAGAACCGCCTGCGCGGCATGATCGAATCCCGACCCGACTGGTGCATCAGTCGCCAGCGCGCCTGGGGCGTGCCGATCCCGGTCTTCACCTCGAAGGAGACCGGCGAGCCGCTGCGCGACCAGGCGGTGCTCGACCGGATCGCCGACGCGTTCGAGCAGGAGGGCGCCGACGCCTGGTTCTCCAGCGACCCGTCCCGCTTCCTCGGCAACGACTACAACGCCAAGGACTACGAGCAGGTCACCGACATCGCCGATGTCTGGTTCGACAGCGGCTCGACCCACGCCTTCGTGCTGGAATCCGAGGACGAGGCCTGGGCCGACCTGCCCTGGCCGGCGCAGCTCTATCTCGAGGGCTCCGATCAGCACCGCGGCTGGTTCCACTCGTCGCTGCTGGTCGGCTGCGGCACACGCGGCCGTGCGCCCTACGAGGCGGTGCTGACCCACGGCTTCATTAATGCCGAGGACGGCCGCAAGATGTCGAAGTCGCTCGGCAACGGCGTCGATCCGCTGGAGGTGATGGAGCAGAGCGGCGCCGACATCCTGCGCATCTGGGTCGTCAGCTCCGACTTCACCGAGGACCTGCGGGTCGGCCCCGGCATTCTCAAGCACGCGGTCGACCACTACCGGCGCCTGCGCAACACCCTGCGCTACGTGCTCGGCGCCCTCGACGGGTACACCGAGGCCGAGGCGATCGCGCCGGAGCGCATGCCGGAGCTGGAGCGTTGGGTGCTGCACCGGATCTCGGAGATCGACGCCGTGGTGCGCCAGTGCACCCACGACTTCGATTACCACACCATGTTCCTGACCCTGCACCAGTTCTGCGCCAGCGACCTGTCGGCCTTCTACTTCGACATCCGCAAGGACTCGCTCTACTGCGACGATCCGCAGAGCGACCGGCGCCGGGCCGTACGGACGGTGATGAACACCCTGTTCGAGTGCCTGACCACCTGGCTGGCGCCGATCTGCTGCTTCACCGCCGAGGAGGCCTGGCGGGCGCGCAACACCGGCGCGTTCGATTCGGTCCACCTGCAGGCCTATCCGGCGATTCCGGCGGAGTGGCGGGACGAGGCGCTTGCCGAGAAATGGGCGAAGATCCGCCAGGTCCGCCGCGTCGTCACCGGCGCGCTGGAGCTGGAACGGGCGGAGAAGCGCATCGGCTCCTCGCTCCAGGCGGCGCCGGCGGTCTACATGTCGGCGGCCGAGCGGGCGGCGTTCGAGGGCCTGGATCCGGCCGAGATCTTCATCACCTCGGGCGCGACCCTGGTCGAGGGCGAGGGCCCGGAAGCCGCCTATCGTCTGTCGGACGTGGCCGGCGTGGCCTGCGACCCGCAGCCGGCCGAGGGCGGCAAGTGCGAGCGTTGCTGGCGCGTGCTGCCGGAGGTGGCGGCGGGGTCGCCGATCTGCGGCCGCTGCGCCGACGCGGTCTCGGGTCTGGTCGACGCGGCCGAGTGAGCTTGCCGGCATGAGATCCGCGCTCACCCGGGGCCTCGGCCTCGCCGTCGTGATCGTCCTGCTCGATCAGGCGACCAAGATCTGGGCGCTCTCGGCGCTGTTCGACCCGCCGCGCCGGATCGAGGTCCTGCCGGTGCTGAACTTCGTGCCTGTCTGGAACCGCGGGGTGAGCTTCGGACTCCTGTCGAGCGATTCGCCCTGGGCACCCTGGCTGCTCAGCGGCTTCGCGCTCGTGGTCTGCGCCTTCATGGCCGTGTGGCTGGCCCGCTCGCAGGCGTGGACGCTGGTCTGGGGACTGGGGGCGGTGATCGGCGGGGCCATCGGCAATGTGATCGACCGCGTGCTATACGGCGCCGTCGTCGACTTCATCGACGTGCATTACGGCGGCTGGCACTGGCCGGCCTTCAACATCGCGGATTCCGCGATTACCCTTGGCGTCGGTCTTCTGCTCCTCGATGCCTTCGGCATCGGCACCCGCAGAGCGGAGACCGAGGGAGGACAAGTGAACGATGGGTAAGACCGTCGACCTCGGGCGCATGGCCCGTATCGTACCCGCCGCCGTTCTGGCCGTAATCATGGCGGTCGGCCTGGGCGGCTGCGGACAGCTCCGCGACGCCCTCGGCCAGACCAAGGATCCGCCGGACGAGTTCCAGGTGGTGGCCCGCGCGCCGCTGGCGCTGCCGCCGAACTACGACCTGCGCCCGCCCCGTCCCGGCGTCCCGCGCCCGCAGGAGCGGTCGACCACCGACGCCGCCGCCGAGCGCATCCTCGGCCGCGCCGCCCGGTCCTCGACCTCGGCGTCCGGCTCGCCGGGAGCGGTGCCCGCCGCCCCGGTCATCGTCAACTCGGTCGGCGAAGCGCGGTTCCGCCAGCAGCTCGGCCTCGACCAGGCGGAGCCGGGTATCCGCGAGACGGTCGATGTCGAGACGGCGGACTACGTCTACGAGACCCAGTACCCGATCGACCGGCTGCTGTTCTGGAAGGATCCGCCCGAGCGCGGCGTCCTGCTCGACGCGACCAAGGAGCAGCAGCGCCTGCAGGAGAACGCGGCCCTCGGCCGTCAGCCGAACGAGGGCGAACTGCCGACCATCACGCGCCGGCGCGAAGGGCTGCTGCAGCGGATCTTCTGATCCGCCGCGACCGGCGCCCCGCACTCCTTGTGGTCTCGCCATGCCTCCCCGCGCCCGGAGCCGGTCGCGATCTCGCCACTTTTGGCGAGTGTGATCGCCGCAGTGACCGATGGCGCGGCGGCGGTTGTTTGACGAATGGGCACCGAGCCGCCATCTGACACGGACGCGCCCGCGACGCGGGTGGCCCGGTCCGTATGGAGCTCCCTGGCGATGCAGCCCGATCCGATCCGTCTCTTCCGTCTTCCATCTCCGCCCGCCCGTCTTGCGGCCGTGCTGGCGGTCGCTCTGGCCCTGCTGGTCGCGCTGGCGGCACCGGTGCGCGCGGCCGTTTTCGAGCCGGAGACCTTCACCCTGGAGAACGGGCTCGAGGTCGTGGTGGTCGAAAACGACCGGGTCCCGGTCGTCAGTCACATGCTGTTCTACAAAGTCGGGTCGGCGGACGAACCGAAGGGCAAGTCCGGCATCGCCCATTTCCTCGAGCATTTGATGTTCAAGGGCACGGACACGGTGGCGCCCGGCGAGTTTTCCGCGATCGTCAAACGCATTGGCGGGCGGGAGAACGCCTTCACCTCCTACGACTACACGGGTTATTTCCAGAACGTGGCCAAGCAGCATCTCGGCCGCATGATGGCGCTCGAGGCCGACCGCATGGCGAACCTCAAGCTGACGCCGGAGGAGGTCGTCCCGGAGCTCGACGTGGTGCGCGAGGAGCGTCGGTCGCGCATCGACAACGACCCGGCCTCCCTGCACGGCGAGCAGGTCACCGCCGCCACCTATCTCGCCTATCCCTACCGGATTCCGATCATCGGCTGGGAGCATGAGATGACCGCCCTGACCCAGGAAGACGCGGAGGCGTTCTACGAGACCTGGTACGCGCCGAACAACGCCGTGCTGGTGGTCGCCGGCGATGTGACCGCGGCGGAGGTGCGCCGCCTCGCCGAGGAGACCTACGGCCAGGTGCCCGCCCGACCGGTCCCGGACCGGGTCGCCCTGCGCGGGGTCGAGCCGGAGCAGCTGTCCGCCCGCCGTATCGAAGGCACCCACCCGCGGGTCGATCAGCCGACCTGGTCGCGCCGTTGGCTGGCGCCGGGCGAGGTCTGGGGGGACACCGAGCGGGCGCCCGCGCTCGAAGTCGCGGCCGAGATCCTCGGCGGCGGGACGACGAGCCGGCTGTACCGGGCTCTGGTGGTCGATCAGGCCAAGGCGGTCTATGCCGGTGCCGGCTATTCGCCGGCCGGCCTCGGGCCGCAGACCTTCGCCGTCTACGCCAGTCCCCGGGCCGACGTGACCGTCGCGGCGCTGGAGGAAGCGGTCGAGGCCGAGATCCGCACCCTCCTGCGCGACGGCGTTACGGCCGAAGAGGTGGACGCGGCGATCCGTCGCATGACCCGGGGCGCGATCTTCTCCCGCGACGACTCCCTGGCGTCGGCGCGGCTGTTCGGCGTCATCCTCGCATCCGGCGGCACCGTCGCCGATGTGGAGGCGTGGCCAGAGCGCATCGCCGCCGTCACCCCCGACGCCGTTCTGGAGGCACTCCGCGCGGTCCTGGCGGAGCGCCGGAGCGTCACCAGCATCCTCCTGCCCGAACCCCGGAGCTGACGATCATGCGATCCCTGCTGCGCGTCGCCGCCTTCGCCCTCGTGCTGCTGCCGGGGGCCGCGCTGGCGGCACTCGATATCCAGCCGGTCACCAGCCCCGGCGGGATCCGGGCCTGGCTGGTCGAGGATGACCGAAACCCCGTGCTCGCCCTGAGCTTCTCCTTCCGTGGCGGCGAATCGGCCGACCCGGAGGGCAAGGAGGGCCGGGCCAGGATGGTGGCGGGGCTGCTCGACGAGGGCGCGGGCGACCTCGACTCCTCGGCGTTCCAGAAAGCGCTGGCGGACAATTCGATCACCCTGCGCTTCGACAGCCGCTCCGACCGGTTCTCCGGCCGGTTGTTCACCCTCACCGAGACCCGGGACACGGCGGTCGATCTGCTGCGCCTGGCGCTGACCCAGCCCCGCTTCGACGCCGAACCGGTGGAGCGCATCCGCGCCCAGATCACCGCGTCCCTCCGCCGCGATCTGCAGAACCCACGCACGATCGCGAGCCGGACCTGGTGGGCCACCAGCTTCCCCGACCATCCCTACGGCCGGTCCGGCGACGGCACGCTCGACAGCGTTGCGGCGATCACCCCCGACGACCTGCGCGCCTTCGCCGATGCGGTGCTGACCCGCGACGATCTGGTCGTGGGCGTGGTCGGCGACATCACCGCCGAGGAACTCGGACCCCTGCTGGACACGGTGTTCGGCGACCTGCCCGAGGCGTCGACCGCGCCGTCCGTACCGGACGTTGTGCCCGAGCACACCGGGGAGACCATCGTCGTCGACCTTGAGATTCCGCAGTCGGTGGTCGTCTTCGGCCAGCCGGGACTGGGTCAGGAGGATCCCGACTGGTTCACCGCCAACCTGCTGAACCGGGTCATGGCCGGCGGGTTCGGATCGCGCCTGATGGAGGAGATCCGCGAGAAGCGCGGCCTCGTCTACGGCGTCTGGGCCTATCTCCTGCCGCTCGACCACGCGCCGCTGATCATGGGCGGGCTGGCGTCGCAGAACGCCCGGGTCGCCGAAGCGGTGGACCTGGTACGCCAGGAATGGCGGCGCATGGCCGAGGAGGGTCCGACCCAGGAGGAGCTGGACGACGCGCGGACCTACGTGCTCGGCTCGTTTCCGCTCAGCCTGACCGATTCGCCCGGCATCGCCTCCCTGCTGGTGGGAATGCAGGAGAATGGACGGCCGATCGACTATCTGGACCGGCTGGACGACGTCTATGGCGGCATCACCCTGGAGGACGCCCGCCGGGTCGCGGAACGGCTTTACCGGGCGTCGGCGCTGACCGTGGTCGTGGCCGGCCAGCCGGTCGGCATCGGCCCCGCGCCGGCGGCCCCCGGCGGCTGAGAGCAGGCAGGTATGACGGCGGGCAGGTGACGGGCAGGCAGGCGATCGACTACTGTTGGGCGACTGGAGGGACGCATGCTGCATGAACTGCCGATCGCCAACGACATCGACGCCTGCTTCGCGCCAAAGGTGTCCGCCGGACTGCCGACGGACACGTTCCGGGCGATGGGGGAGGCGGCGGACGCGGCGCTCGACTGGATCCGGGCACGGCGCGGCGACGGCAGTCTGCCGGTGCTGACCCTGCCGAGCCGGCGGGACGATTTCACCGCCTGGAAACCGATCGTCGACCGCTACCGCTCGATCTACGACGACGTGGTCGTGCTCGGGATCGGCGGCTCCTCCCTCGGCGGCGCCACCCTGTGCTCCCTGGTCGATGGCGGCGGGGTTACCGGTCCCCGGGTCCATTTCCTCGACAATATCGACCCGATCGGCTTCGACGCTCGCCTGGCCCGCCTCGATCTCGGGCGGACCGGGTTCCTGGCGATCTCGAAATCGGGGGGCACGGCGGAGACGCTGGCCCAGACGCTGATCGTCATCGACCGGCTGATCGAGCGGATCGGCTCCGAGAATCTCGGCACCCACATCACCTGCATCGCCGAGGCGACCGACAATCCGTTGCGCCGCATCGCCACGGAACACGGCCTGTTCTGCCTCGACCACGACCCCGATGTGGGCGGCCGCTTTTCCGCCCTGTCCGTCACCGGCCTGCTGCCGGCGGCGATCGCGGGCGTCGACGTGGAGGGCGTGCGGCGCGGGGCGGCGGCCGTGCTCGACGCGGCCCTGTCTGCCGAGTCCGCCCTGGACGATCCGGCGATCGCCGGGGCGGCGCTCAACGTGGCGCTCGCCCGCGACCACGGGATCAACCAGACGGTCCTGCTGCCCTATGTGGACCGGCTCGACCGGCTGTCCTTCTGGTTCCGCCAGCTCTGGGCGGAGAGCCTGGGCAAGGAGGGGTACGGCACCACGCCGGTCAACGCGCTCGGCGCGGTCGATCAGCACAGCCAGATGCAGCTCTACCTCGCCGGGCCGCGCGACAAGCTCTTCACCGTGATCTGCAGCGATCCGCGCGGCCGCGGCGGCCGGGTACGCGCCGAGGTGGCCGGCACCGCGGCCGGCGATCTCGACTACCTGGTCGGCCGCACCATGGGCGACCTCATGGCGGCCGAGCAGCGGGCCACCATCGATACCCTGGTGAAGAACGGCTGCCCGACCCGGGTGATCCGGTTCAACACCCTGAACGAGGAGGTCATGGGCGGGCTGATGATGCAGTTCGTCATCGAGACGATCGCCGCCGCCCGGATGCTCGGCATCGACGCCTTCGACCAGCCGGCCGTGGAAGAGGGCAAGGTGCTCGCCCGGCAGTTCCTGCGCGAGGCGAGCTGATGCCCGAAGGGGCCGGCGACACCGCCGCGTCGCCGATGCAGACGCCGATGCCGACGCTGCGGCGTCTGCCGGAGACGCTGGTCAACCAGATCGCCGCCGGCGAGGTGGTCGAGCGCCCGGCCAGCGCCCTGAAGGAGCTGGTCGAGAACGCCCTCGATGCCGGGGCCCGGCGGATCGACATCGTGCTCCGCGACGGCGGCCGCACCCTGATCCAGGTGACCGACGACGGCTGCGGGATGGACCCGGACGGTCTTTCCCTGGCGGTCGAACGCCACGCAACCTCGAAGCTGCCGGATGACGACCTCACCCATATCGCCACCCTGGGGTTCCGGGGCGAAGCCCTGCCGTCGATCGGCGCGGTGAGCCGGCTGTCGATCACGTCGCGGGCGCGCCGCGCCGACGCGGCCTGGCGCATCCGCGTCGAGGGCGGCCGGCTCAGCCCGCCGGAACCGGCAGCGCTCGGCGCCGGGACGCGGGTCGAGGTCCGCGACCTGTTCTTCGCCACGCCGGCCCGCCTTAAGTTCCTGAAGGCGCCGCGCACCGAGCAGGGCCACGCGGTCGAGATCGTCCAGCGGCTCGCCATGGCCCATCCCGAGATCGCCTTCTCCCTCGGCGACGGGACCCGCACCCTTCTGGATCTCGCCCCGGCCGCGGACCTGGTCGGGGCCGGTGACCCGTTCGCCGCCCGGCTGACCCGTCTCGGCGCCATCCTCGGCCGCGAGTTCGAGGACAACGCGCTGATCGTGGATGCCGAGCGCGCCGGCTACCGGCTGACCGGCCATGCCGGCCTGCCGACCCTGCACAAGCGCACCAGCGCCCAGCAGTTCCTGTTCGTCAACGGCCGGCCGGTGCGGGACAAGCTGCTGCTTGGGGCGGTGCGCGGCGCCTACATGGATTTCATCTCCTCCGATCGCCATCCGATGGTGGCGCTGTTCCTTGAGATGCCGGCGGAAGAGGTGGATGTGAACGTCCATCCGGCCAAGACCGAGGTGCGGTTTCGCGACGCAGGTCTCGTGCGCGGCCTAATCGTCGGCGCGCTCAAGCACGCCCTTGCGGAGGCCGGGCACCGGGCCTCGACCACGGTCGGCACGGCGACCCTCGGCGCGTTCAGGCCCCAGGGAGGGCCCCAGGGTGGAGGCTATCCCAGGCCCCATTCCGGCATGTCGGCATCCTGGGCCGCCCGATACCCCAGCCACCCCTCGCCGGGTCTGGCCGAGGCACAGGCGGCATGGCAGGCGCCCGACATCGATCGGACCGGCGGCGGCAGCGGCTTCGCCTTCGACAGCGCTCCGGCCGCACGGGTGGAGGCGGGGAACGGGAGCGGGACCGCGCCGGCGGACCCGGATCCGGCGCATCCGCTCGGGGCGGCCAAGGCCCAGGTCCATGCCAACTACATCATCGCCCAGACCGGAGACGGCCTCGTCATCGTCGACCAGCACGCCGCCCATGAGCGTCTGGTCTACGAGCGGATGAAAGAGGCGCTGGCGGCCGGTGGCGTGGCGCGCCAGGCCCTTCTGCTGCCCGAGGTCGTGGAGCTGGACGAGGCGTCGGTCGACCGGCTGGTGACCCGCGCGCCGGAGCTGGAGGCGCTCGGCCTGGTGCTCGAGGGGTTCGGACCCGGCGCCGTGGTGGTGCGCGAGGTTCCGGCCCTGCTCGGCCAGACCGATGCGGCGGGCCTCGTGCGGGATCTGGCCGAGGATCTGGCGGAGACGGACGCCGCCCTGTCGCTGGAGGACCGGCTGGCGGATGTGTGCGGGACCATGGCCTGCCACGGCTCGGTGCGTTCGGGGCGCCGGCTGAACGCCGACGAGATGAACGCCCTGCTGCGGCAGATGGAGGCGACCCCCCATTCCGGCCAGTGCAACCATGGCCGCCCGACCTATGTGGAGCTCAAGCTGGGCGACATCGAACGGCTGTTCGGGAGGCGCTAGAGCGCGATCGGTTCAGATCGAATCGATCTAAACCGTAAATCGCCCTCTAACTCATTAACGACAGAGCAAATTCACACGACCAGATGTTTCCATCTGGCCGTGATTTGCTCTAGGCCTCACGCAGGCCGCTCTCGGGCCGCTCTCAGCCCTCCATCGAATCCAGCGCCTTCCGGAAGCGGGCGGCGTGGCTCTTCTCGGCTTTGGCCAGGGTCTCGAACCAGTCGGCGATCTCCTCGAAGCCTTCCTCGCGGGCCTTGCGGGCCATCTCCGGATAGACCTCGGTATGCTCGTGGGTCTCGCCGGCGATGGCGGACCTGAGATTGTCGCCGGTATCGCCGATCGGCGCGCCGGTCACCGGGTCGCCGACCTCCTCGAGAAACTCCAGATGCCCGTTTCCGTGGCCGGTCTCGCCCTCCGCCGTCGAGCGGAAGACGGCGGCGATGTCGTTATAGCCTTCGATGTCGGCGCGCTGGGCGAAGTAGAGGTAGCGGCGGTTCGCCTGGGCCTCGCTGGCGAACGCCCGTTTCAGGTTGTCTTCGGTCTTCGTGCCTTTGAGCGGGGGCATCAGGACCCGCGGTCGAGCTTCTTGACGCGGACGATCAGGTCCACGCGCTCGATCTCCGCGCCGTCCGGCGCCGCCGGCAGGGCGCCGATGGACACCTGATCGGCCGGGATATCCACCAGCCGGCCGGACTCGGCCTCGAAGAAATGGTGGTGGCCGGCGGTGTTCGTGTCGAAGTAGGAGCGCCCCGCCTCGACCACGACCTCGCGCAGAAGGCCCGCGTCGGTGAACTGGTGCAGGGTGTTGTAGACGGTGGCGAGCGAGACGCGCACGCCCGCGCGCTCCGCGTCGGTGTGGAGCTGCTCCGCCGTCACGTGGCGGTCCTCGCCGTCGAACAACAGGCGGGCCAGGGACAGGCGCTGCCGGGTCGGCCGAAGACCGGCTCCCCGCATCATGTCCACCGCGGGGGCGAACGGTCGTGACGTCATGGCGCGTACCCTGTTGTCTCTCGCTTCCCGTCGCTTTCCGAAGACCCCGGTTTCGGGTGGTGGCCCCGGCCGGTCCCGGCATCCAAAAGCGTTGAAACAAAACGATTATCACGCAGGCCGAGAATTGGCAATCCATGCCCTTTGCAAGCGCGGGTTCGATGTGGTTTGCTGGACGGGAATCGAGTCCGGCCCCGTGCCGGGGCTCATGGACCGCGGAACCCGCCGAAAGCGGCCCCGCGAGAGATACGGACCAACGGACGGCGAGGCCGGCATTGGATTTCAAGAAGCGGAGCAGCTTCTCCTACGCGGATCTGCTCGAATGCGCCCACGGGCGCCTGTTCGGTCCCGGCAACGCGCGGCTTCCGCTGCCGCCGATGCTGATGTTCGACCGCATCACTCACATCTCCGAGACCGGCGGCGCCAACGACAAGGGCGAGGTCGAGGCCGAGTTCGACATTAAGCCGGACCTCTGGTTCTTCGAGTGCCACTTCGAGGACGATCCGGTCATGCCGGGCTGCCTCGGTATGGATGCCCTGTGGCAGCTTCTCGGCTTCACGCTCGGCTGGCTCGGCGGTCCGGGCTCCGGGCGCGCCCTGTCGGTGGGTGAGGTCAAGTTCAGCGGTCAGATCCTGCCGACCGCCAAGAAAGTCCGGTATCATCTCGACCTGAAACGGGTCATCAGCCGTAAGCTGTTCCTCGGGATCGCCGACGGATGGGTTGACTGCGACGGGGAGCGGGTGTTCGAAGCCAAGGACATTCGCGTGGGCCTGTTCGCCAATCCGGCGGCGGCTCTGGCCTGACGGAGAAACACATGCGACGCGTCGTCGTCACCGGCATCGGTGTCGTCTCCCCGATCGGAAACGACAAAGCCGAAGTGACCGAATCCCTCAAGACCGGCCGCTCGGGAATCACTTTTGCGCCCGAGTACAAGGAGATGGGTTTCCGCAGCCACGTTCACGGCTCGCTGAAGCTCAACCTGGAGGACCGGATCGACCGCAAGCTGCTGCGCTTCATGGGCGACGGCGCGGCGTACAACTACCTCGCCATGGAAGAGGCGATCGCCGATAGCGGCCTCGAGCCCGGCGACGTCTCCAACCCGCGCACCGGTCTGGTCATGGGCTCCGGCGGCCCGTCGACCAAGAACATGATGCTGGCCTTCGACACCGCGCGGGAGAAGAGCCCGAAGCGGGTCGGCCCGTACATGGTGCCGCGGGTGATGTCCTCGACCAACTCGGCCAACATGTCGACGATCTACAAGATCAAGGGGCTCAGCTATTCAATCAGTTCCGCCTGCTCGACCAGCGCCCACTGCATCGGCAACGGCACCGAGCTGATCCAGTACGGCAAGCAGGACGTGGTGTTCGCCGGCGGCGGCGAGGAGCTTCACTGGACGCTGTCCGTCCTGTTCGACGCCATGGGCGCGCTGTCCTCGAAATACAACGACACGCCGGAGAAGGCCTCGCGGCCCTACGATGTCAACCGCGACGGTTTCGTCATCGCCGGCGGCGGCGGGGTGGTCGTGCTCGAGGAGCTGGAGCACGCCAAGGCACGCGGGGCCAAGATTTACGGCGAGATCGTCGGCTACGGCGCGACGTCCGACGGCGCGGACATGGTGGCGCCGTCCGGCGAGGGTGGGCTGCGCTGCATGCAGCTGGCTCTGGCCGACGTGCACGACCCGGTGGACTACATCAACACCCACGGAACCTCGACGCCGGTGGGCGACATGGTGGAACTGAATTCCATCTCCGAGGTGTTCCGCGGCCAGAACAAGATCCCCTTCATCAGCTCGACCAAGTCGATGACCGGCCACAGCCAGGGCGCGACCGGGGTGCACGAGGCGATCTACACCCTGCTGATGATGGAGGGCGGCTTCATCGCGCCGTCGATCAACATCGAGACGATTGAGCCCGAGGCCGAGGCGATGCCGATCGTGCGCGAGCCCATGCTCGACACCGAGATCAACGTGGCCCTGTCTAACAGTTTCGGGTTCGGCGGCACCAATGCCGTTCTGGCCTTCAAGCGCCCGGATGTCTGAACGCGTGGATATCTGAGCTACCGGACGGGCTGCGCACTTCCGCGCCGCCGCCAGCAAATGCCCGCGACCGGTCGGCCGGGGGCGCGTCAGGAACAGGAGCCCGATGTCAGAATTGCCCTCCCCCCAGCCGATCATGGCCGGCAAGCGCGGGCTTATCATCGGCGTGGCCAACGACCGCTCGATCGCCTGGGGGATCGCCGCCGCCGTCGCAGAGCACGGCGCGGAACTCGCCTTCACCTACCAGAACGAGAGCATCGAGCGGCGCGTCAAGCCGCTCGCTGAATCTGTCGGTGCCGATATCCTGCTGCCCTGCGACGTGACCGATCACGCTTCGCTGGACGCGGTCGCGGCCACGGTCGCGGAGCGCTGGGGCAAGCTCGACTTCGCCCTGCACGCCGTCGCCTATTCGGACAAGGCCGAGCTCAAGGGCAAGTACTACGACACCAGCCGGGCCAATTTCACCAAGACCATGGACGTGTCCTGCTACTCGTTCACGGCCCTGGCGCAGCGGCTGGCTCCGCTGATGAACGAGGGCGGCAGCCTGCTGACCCTGTCCTATCTCGGCGCCGAGCGCAGCACGCCCAACTACAACGTCATGGGTGTGGCCAAGGCGGCGTTGGAGGCCAGCGTGCGCTATCTGGCGGCGGATCTCGGGCCCGACGGCATCCGCGTCAACGCGCTGTCGGCCGGGCCGATGCGGACCCTGGCGGGCTCGGCCATCGCCGATGCGCGCTACACCTTCCGGTTCTCGGAGAATGCCGCGCCGCTCGGCCGGAACGCCGCCCTGGACGAGGTCGGGCGGGCCGGGCTGTATCTGCTGTCCAACCTGTCCTCGGGCGTCACCGGCGAGGTGATGCATGTGGATGGCGGCTTCCATTCGGTCGCCATTCCCCATCCGAGCCGCCGTGACGGCAACAAGGGCGAGGGCTGACGGCCGCCCGGGTGGGGGCGCGACGGGCGGTCAGCCGCCCTGCTGCTCCGCCGTGATCTCCCGCTGGCGGGTCAGCGCCTCATCCGGCCAGTGCGACTTCATGTAGGCGATGATCGCCCACACGTCGGCGTCGGCGAGCTCGGCCTCGAAGGCGGGCATCTCGTTGACGTAGGTCGGGGGCGAGAACGGCTGTCCGCCATATTTGATCACGTCGAACAGATCCCGGTCGCTGAGCCGCCAGGTCGGCGCGGTGCCGTCCAGGGGCAGGGGCGGGCGGCGCCCCTCCGGATAGTCGCCGTCCCAGCCCGGCTTGCCGGCGAGGTCGAGCCCGTGGCAGTAGCCGCAATGCTGGTCGTACAGGGTGTGGCCGAGCCCGACCTGCGCCGCGTTGGTGTGGTCGGCCGAGACGGCGGTCTGGTTCGTATAGCGCTCCCACGCCAGGTCGCCGATGGTGATCGCGGCGCCGATGAACACCGCCGCCGCCAGGAACCGGCCCTTGGGGCCGAGCCGAGAGGCGAGCGAGCCGCCGAACCGCCCGGACGGGGCGGGTTCCCGCTTGGGCTCGTCCTCCTCGATGTCGACCAGGCCGCGCAGCCGACGGCTCGGATCGAGCGTACGGCCGGGGGCCTTCGGAATCCGTCCGCTCATGCGCCGTTCCAGCCGGGCGCGCCGTTCGCGGCGGGCGGTCTCCGGATCGCGCATCGCTCTCTCCCGCTTCCGTTTCCTCGGCTATCCCCGGTCGGCGCTCAGTCTCGGCGCTCAGTCGACGACCCGGACCTTGGACGAGCCCATGACATCGTCCAGCCAGGCCGGTCTGACAAGACCGCCGCGCACCTTCGCCTCCAGTTCCTGTTCCGCCGCGCGGATCGCGTCGAGCCGGTCGGCGACCGCATCGATCCGGGCATGGGGCACGATCACGACCCCGTCGCGGTCGGCCACCACCAGGTCGCCGGACGAGACGGCCACGCCGCCGCACAGGATGTCGAGGCCGACGGTGCCGGGGCCGAGCCGCGCCGGGGAGTTCGGCGACACGCCGCCGTGCCAGACCGGCAGGCCCATGCCCTCGACCCCGTCCTGATCGCGCACCGCGCCGTCCGTGACAAGGCCGATGGCGCCGGCGTTCCGCAGCATGCCCGCCAGCAGGTCGCCGGTCAGCGCGGTCTGCCGGTAGCCATCGGCGGCACAGACGACCACGTCGCCCGCCGCCAGCACGTCCAGGCAGCCGAACAGCGCCAGATTGTCGGCCGGATGGGCGAAGGCGGTCAGCACCGGCGCGGCGATGGACACGCCCGGCGCGATCTGCGGCTTGATCGACGGGTCCATGGCGCCCCGGCCTTCCATGGCGTCCACCACCTGGGCGGTGTAGGCGCCGCGGAAGCGACGGAGCTGGGTCTCGGTCGGCCGCGGGAAGCTGCGGCGGATGGTGAGGACGGGAGGATCTTCGATCATGCGGTCAGGGCTCCGCGCGGGTGAACAGGTCGGCCATCGCCTCGGCGCAGGCGGCGGGCTCCTCCTCGACGAGAAAGTGCCCGCAATCGAGTTCGACGGTCTCCACATCGTCGGCCCAGCGGCGCCAGACGTCCAGATGCCGCTCGTCCTTTTCCTTCAGATAGCGCGCGCCCCAGAGCAGCAGACAGGGGCAGGCGATGCGCTGGCCGGCCTCGACCGAGGCCTCGTCGAGGGCGATGTCGACCGTTGCGCCCGCCTGATAGTCGGCGAACATCGCGTCGACGACCGCCGGATCGCGGTAGGCGTCGCAATAGGCCTGGACCGCCGCCTCGTCCAGCCGGTCCCGGTGGCCGGCCCAGCGGTCGATCAGGTGGCGGACATAGCCGGGGCCGTCGGCGCCGACCATCTGCCGCAGGAACGGGTCCCGCTGCGCCAGCAGCAGCCAGTGGTAGCCGCCCAGGGCCGAGCGCCAGTCCATCCGGCGCCAATTCTCCAGGGTCGGGATGATGTCGAGGATGGCGAAGCTGCGCACCCTCTCCGGCATGTCGAGGGCCATGCGGTATCCGATCCGTGCGCCCCGGTCATGGCCGGAGAGGTGGAAGCTGTCATGGCCGAGTTCGGTCATCAGGCCGGCACAGAGCCGGGCGAGGGTGCGTTTCGAGAAGGCCTCCGGGCTCGGCGCCGGGCCGCGCGACGCGCCGTATCCGGGGGTGTCCGGCACCACCACGGTGAACCGCTCCGCCAGCAGCGGGGCCACCTTGTGGAAGGCGACATGGGTCTGCGGGAAGCCGTGCAGCAGCAGGACTGGCGGTCCGGCGCCGCCGATCCGCACGTGCAGCTCGGCCTCCTCGACCGTCACCCGTTCGGTGCTGAAGCCTTCGAACATCTCCGTCTCCCCCAGTCTGCGGGAAATAACCATGCAACGTCGTCCCGTTCCGTTCCAGTATGGGATTGCGGGAGATGCGGAGAGGACGATATGCGGCGGACAGGCGGCGGGGACCGGGGAGATGGGCGGTGAGCGCGGACGCGCTGGCGCGGGCCCTGGCGTATCCCTACCCGGCCCATCCGGACGCGTTCCTGTTCCGCGACGGGCGGGCCGAAGCGCTCCCCGCCGACATGGCCTTCGCCCGGCGCACCCCGGTCATCGCCGTCGGCTCCAATCGCGCTCCGGAGCAGCTCGCCCGGAAGTTCGACCGCATGTCGGTGAGCATCCCGGTGACCCGGCTGGTGGCCCGCGATCTGGATGTGGTCTACGCCGCGCATATGGCGGGATACGGGGCCGTCCCGGCGACCCTGGCCCGATCCCCCGGCACCGAGGTGGAGCTCTGGATCACCTGGCTCGACGCGGCGTCCCTGCGGCGGATGGACGAGACGGAGGCGGTCGGCGTGAACTACCGGCGGGAGGAACGCGCGCTCGACGTCGTGACGGCGACCGGCCCCGTGCCGGACCGCGCCCTGGTCTATTCAGCCCTGCGCGGCTGCCTCGCCTTCGACGGCGCGGTGGTGCCGCTCGCCGCGATCCCGGCGACCCGGCGCGCCGCCCCGGCGCTTACCGAAGCCGACGTGCTCCGGCGCCTGCATCGTGAGCATGGCGGAGAGGAGCCGTTCGAGCGCTGGCTCGCCGGCCATATCGGCACGACCGGGATGCTGCGCCGGCGCCGGCTGACCGCCCGCCTCGCGGCCTCGGCGCTCGGCCACGACTGATTGCCGCGCGGGTCACCGTGGCGTGAGGGCCGCGTGATCCTCCTGCGGCGCCTCGACCCGCCACACGACAGTGCGCCGGAGGTCGCTGTCCTCCAACTCGCGCGGGGTCGGCACCATGTATTCGGCCAGTCTGGTCAGGCCGCTGTCCGGCACGTAGCTCCGGCCGGGATCGCCCATCAGGACGGTCGCGCCGGCCGCCGCATGACGGCGCAGCCAGGCGATGGCGCGCTCGGCCATCGGCTTCTCGTAACAGACGTCCCCGGCCAGCACGAGGTCGAAGAGCGGCTGTCCGTCCGCCGCCAGCACCGGCTCGTCCAGCATGTCCCGGCGGACGGTCTCGAGGCCGCCTTCCAATCCGTTCGCCTCGGCGTTCAGGGCGATGGCGGCGATGGAGAAGGCGTCGATATCGGCGGCCACCACATGGGCGGCGGAGACCCACAGCGCCGCGACGGCGACCAGGCCGCTGCCCGAGGCGAAGTCGAGAACGCGCTTGCCGGCGGCGGTTTCCGGATGGTCGATGATGTAGCGCGCCAGCGCCTGCCCGCCGGCCCAGGCGAACGCCCAGTAGGGCGGCGGCAGGTCCTTCTCCGCCAGTTCCTCCTCGGTCAACTCCCATAACGGCACCGCCCGGTCGGCCAGATGCAGGCGCAGTTCGGGCACGAGCGAGGGGGGCTTCAGGATCGTGTTCTGTCGGACGAAGGCGCGTTGGTTGCCCACCGCCGGCTCAGCCGAGCACGATGGCAAGCGCGATGAGCAGTCCGGCGTCGCGGTTCGACTTGAAGGTCCGCAGACAGGCGTGGGGGTCGTTCAGGTCGGTCACCCGGATCTGACGCACGAAGTGCAACCCGGCCAGGGCCAGGCCGGCATAGGCGAGCGGGCCCAGGCCGGCGAACCAGAAGCTGGCGGCCAGAAGCGCGAGGGTGACGGCGAAGAATGCGGCCAGCGCCGGTCTGGTCTTCTCGCCCAGGGCCAGGGCCGAGGACCGGACGCCGACGATGGCGTCGTCCTCCTTGTCCTGGTGGGCGTAGATCGTGTCGTACCCGAGCGTCCAGAAGAAGCCGGCGGTATAGGCCAGGAGGGCTGCGGTCGAGATGGTCTCCGTCACCGCCGCGAAGCCCAGCAGCGCGCCCCAGTTGAAGGTCAGGCCGAGCACCGCCTGGGGCCAGTCGGTGACCCGCTTGGCGGCCGGATAGAGGAAGACCAGCACCAGTACCGCCGTCCCGATGGCCCAGGACGGCTTGTTGAGCTGCAGCAGGACCGCGAGGCCGATCGAAAGTTGGATGGCGAGGAACACCAGGGCGGCGAAGGGCGACACGGCGCCGCTGGTGATCGGCCGGTCGGCGGTGCGCGCGACCTTCTTGTCGAGGTCGCGGTCCCACAGGTCGTTCACCGTGCAACCGGCGCCGCGCATGACCACCGCGCCGAGGGTGAACAGCGCGACCAGCCGGAACATATCGAGCAGCGGCGCGGATGCCGTCGGCGCGCCGATCGCCTGCCAGCCGAGGCCGAGCCCCCACAGGCAGGGCAGGTAGAGCAGCCAGGTGCCGATCGGCCGGTCCAACCGGGCGAGCCGGGCATAGGGCCGCCAGGACGCGGGCAGCCAGCGGTCGACCCAGTTGCCCTGGGGAATGTCGCTCGCGCCGGAATAGTTCCTGTCGCTCATGGGCCAGTCATACGCGACTTGCGGGCGCCGCGAAACCGCCTGCGCGAGGGCGTGCCGCAGGTGGCTTCCACTGTCTCGGACGGTCTTGCTTCCGTTCCCCCGCTAAGACCCCCTCTCACTCCCCGGATTTATTCCGGGGCGAGGCCGACGGTGTGCGCAGTGGTCAGACGCCCGGTTTGGAAGACACCTCGCCCCGGAATAAATCCGGGGAGTGGGAGGAGGAAGGGAGTGAGAGAAGGGGCAATGCGGCCGCCGGCCCTTCCCCGTCAGCTCGGGCGGACCGGATAGGCGCTGGGGACCTTGTCGACGGCGTCGAGCAGGTCGGGGCGGACGCTCTCGACCCAGTCCTGGATCAGGCGCCGGGCGATACTGTCGCGCCGGGGCAGGAACTTGCCGATCGATTCGAAATCGGCGAGCTGATCCAGGCTGAACCACTGGGCGTCGCCCAGCTCGTCGTCGTTGTGGACGATGTCGAACGACTTCGCCTCGGCATGGAAGCCCAGCATTAGCGAGGACGGGAACGGCCAGGGCTGGGACGAGTGGTAGCGCACGTCGCGGACGTGGATGCCGCTCTCCTCCCAGACCTCGCGGGCGACGGCCTCCTCCAGGGTCTCCCCCGGCTCGACGAAGCCGGCGAGCGTCGAATACATGCCCTCGGGCCACACCTTCTGGCGGCCGAGCAGGCAGCGGTCGCCGTGATGGACCAGCATGATGACCGCCGGGTCGGTGCGCGGGAAATGCGGCGCCCGGCAGCCCTCGTTGGTGCAACTCCGCTGGTGTCCGCCCTTCACGCTGCGGGTCTCGGATCCGCACACGCCGCAGAACCTGTGGCGCTGGTGCCACCACATCAGGCCGCGGGCATAGGCCAGCACCGAGCCCTCGAACCGGTTCAGCAGCGGGCCGATCTGGCGCAGGTCCTGGAAGACGCCATGGGCCGCCAGGATGTTGAGGATATCGGTCTCCTCCAGCGGCGACAGGTCGATCGCCACATGGGCGACCCCGTCATACTCGCCGAGAAAAGCGGACAGGTCGGCGAACCGCATCAGGCCCTTGTGGTCCCCTACCGACAGCAGGCCGGCGCGCGGTGCGTCGCCCGGCACATCGACCGAGGCCACCAGGGAACGACTGCGCCAGACCGGCACCAGCACGGTGTCCGGCCGCTCCAGCAGCTCCTCGAGCCAGCCTTCGCGCTGGCGGATATGGGCGGAACGGTCGAGACCACCGAAGCCGTAGACGTTCGGGCGTTTGGTGATCAGGTCGGTGACGGGGACAGACGGGTCCGTGCCGGGAGGATCTAGGCTCATGGTGGCGGGAGTGTACACACCTGGAGGTCCGAGGCAACGGGCCGCGGAGGTTATACCGGCGCTCTTTGTGCGTGGAAATCGGCCCGGCGCCTGGGATCGACGCCGGGCCGGTCCGTGGTTGTCGTCAGCCGGCGCGGACGCGCTCGCAGAAGTTGGTGATCTCCCGGTGCAGGCTCTCGGCGTTGGCCGCCAGTTCCTGGCTGGCGCCGAGCACGTCGGAGGCGGACCGGCTGCCGTCCCGCGCCTCGCCGGCCATCTCGGTCACGCCGCTGGCGGCTTGGCTCGCGCTCTGGGACATGGCGGCGACCTCGTCGCCGAGGGCGCGGGCGGTCGACTCTTGCTCGTCCACGGCGCCGGCGATCGTCCGGGCGACCTCGTCGATGCGCCCGACGGTCTCGCCGATGCCGCGGATCGCCTCGACGGCACCCCGGGATTCGGCCTGGATCGAGGAGATCTCGCCGGCGATGGTCTCGGTCGCCTTCGCGGTCTGGCCGGCCAGGCTCTTGACCTCCGAGGCGACGACGGCGAAGCCCTTGCCGGCGTCACCGGCGCGCGCCGCCTCGATGGTGGCGTTCAGGGCCAGCAGGTTGGTCTGCTCGGCGATGTCCTGGATCAGGGTCAGCACTTCGCCGATCCGGTCGGTCGCCTTCGCCAGACCGGCGACGGTCCGGTCGGTGTCGGCGGCGCGCTGGACAGCCTCGCTGGTGATCTGGCTGGACATGCTCACCTGCTCGCTGATCCGCGCGATCGACTGGGAGACCCGATCGAGCGCTTCGGCGGCGGACCGGGCCCGTGACTGGTTCTCGGTGGCGTCGCGGGCGACGGAGTCGGCCCGGTCCCCGACCCGGGTCGTGGTCTCGGTCAGGCTGGTGGCCGTGCGGTTCAGCTCCTCCGAGGCGGCGGCGACCGTCTCGGCGATGCTGCCGACGGTTTGCTGCAGGCTGTCCGACAGGGCGACCAGGGCGGCGGCCTTCTCCTCGGCGGCGCGGCGGTCGTTCTCCCGCTGCTGCTCGGCCAGGCGGGCCTGCTCGGCCTGGGCCTCTTCGGCGGCCTTCAGGGAGCTTGCCGAGGCGTCGAAGGCGCGCTCGATGTTGTTGACGATCCAGAGCAGGGCTCCGGCCTCGCCGAGGACGATGACCGCATGCATGATCACACGGCCGAGCGAGGCGTCGTCGGGGAACACGGCGGCCGGCAGCAGGAAGCTGAGGGTGAGGTGATGCACCGCGACGACGGCGGTGGCGACCACGATCGAGATCGTGCACACCATCGGCGTCAGAATCGCCAGGGCGGCGAAATAGTACATGTGCATGTCGATCTGCCAGGCATTGCCCCAGAACAGGGCCACCAGGACCGACACAAAGCCCATCATCACCGCGGCGATGAGGTACCGGGTCGCCGGCGCGTCGGGCTGCAGCCGGGCGGCGGCCACGACAGCGCCCGCGGCGACCGCCGTGGCGGCGGTGGGCCAGAGCATGTCCCGGCCGAGCAGGAAGGCCGTCGCCGCCACGACCGGCACATGCGCGGCGATGAAGAACGAGAGCGCCTGTACGGCGCGGCGGCGGATGCTGTGGATATCGGACATCAGTGTTTCTCCGAAAGGTCTGGCTGCGGTCAGCCGCGAAGCGCCGGAGGCGCAATACCGAGGCAGCCGGCAGCCGCCTGGGGATCGAGGACCAGAAGGGCGCCGGCCGCGCGCAGGCGGTCGGCGAGCCCGGGAGCCGGGCTGCTGGCCAGAACGATGGACGAATTGAAGCCTTCGCGCAGGATCGCCGCATCGGTGCGGGCGAGCCCGGCCATCACGTCATGGGCCGACCACCACGGAGGGAAGACCGCGGCGACCGGTCCGGTCCCGTCCTCGTCGGGGGCGAGCCCGCCGACGGTGGCTGCCACGAGCATCGCTGCACCCGCCACGGCGGCGGGGACGAAGCTGAGGAGGGAGGACTTCCGATGGTGCTGATGGTCGGTCAAGGCTGCGCTCTCTGCAATGAAGGCAGCCGGACAATAGGCACAAAAGATTTAAGGCGGCCTTAATCTAAATTGTTTTTAAGGTTGTTTCTCTCTGAGCACCATGTGACTTACGGTTGATCCTGCCGACGAACCGCCAGGGATCCCGGGGCATAAGGCCCCGGGATACCGTGCTTCGAGCGTTGATACCCGCCGTCCGTCTCCCTTGGACCGCTGCCGTCAGGCGGCGGTTCCGCCGACGGTGATGCCGGTCATCTTCAGGGTCGGCTGACCGACCCCGACCGGCACACCCTGGCCGTCCTTGCCGCAGGTGCCGATGCCGTCGTCGAGCATCATGTCGTTGCCGATCATGGTGATCTTGCCCATGGCGTCGGGACCGTTGCCGATCAGGGTGGCGCCCTTCACGGCGGGGCCGATCTTGCCGTCCTCGACAAGGTAGGCCTCGTTCATGGAGAACACGAACTTGCCGGACGTGATGTCGACCGAACCGCCGGCGAAGTTCACGGCGTAGAGGCCGCGCTTTACCGATTTCAGGATCTCCTCGGGGTCGGCATCGCCCGAGGCCATGTAGGTGTTGGTCATGCGCGGCATCGGGTGATGGGCGTGGGACTGGCGCCGACCGTTTCCGGTGGCCGGAACCCCCATGAGCCTGGCGTTCTGGCGGTCCTGCATGTAGCCGACCAGGATACCGTCCTCGATCAGCACGTTGCGGCCGGAGGGCGTGCCCTCGTCGTCGACGGTGATCGAGCCGCGGCGGTCCGGCAGGGTGCCGTCGTCGATGACGGTGACGCCCTTGGCCGCCACCTGCTGGCCGATCATGCCGGAATAGGTCGAGGTGAGCTTGCGGTTGAAGTCGCCCTCCAGCCCGTGGCCGACCGCTTCATGCAGCATCACGCCGGGCCAGCCTGGGCCGAGCACCACCTCCATCTCTCCGGCCGGCGCCTCGACCGCGCCGAGATTGACCAGCGCGATCCGCAGCGCCTCGTCGGTCGCGTGCTGCCAGGTCTCCGGGTCGACGTAGCGGTCGAAGGTGACCCGCGCGCCGCAGCCGTAGTAGCCCGCCTCCATCTTGTCGCCGTCGCCGACGACGACCTGGACGTTCAGGCGCACCAGCGGGCGGACATCGGCGACCCGCTGGCCGCCGGCGCGCAGGATCTGTACCGCCTGCCAGGAGCCGACCAGGGTGGCCGAGACCTGGCGCACGCGCGGGTCCTTGGCGCGGGCGTAGGCGTCGATCTCCTTGAGCACGCCGATCTTCGCCTCGGTGGTGAAACCCTGGAGCGGGTTCTCGGCGGTGTAGAGCGCGCTGTTCGTCCCCTTGGGTCCGAGATCCATCTTGCCGTTGTGGCCGGCATGGACCGCGCGCACGGTGTCGGCGGCGCGCCTGATCGCATCCTCGGACAGGTCGGCCGCATGGGCGAAGCCGCGCGCCTCGCCGGCGATGGCGCGCAGGCCAAAGCCCTGGGAGGTGTCGAAGCTCGCGGTCTTCAGCCGGCCGTCGTCGAAGGCGAGGCTCTCGCTCTGGCTGTATTCCAGGAACAGTTCGCCGTCGTCGGCTCCGTTCAGGGCGTCGTCCACGATCGTCTGGGTCCGCTCGGGGTCGAGACCGGCGCGGTCGAAGAACAGCTCGTCAGTCAGGGCGAGGTTGGACACGGGTCGTCTCCATCTTGGTCATCGTCCGGGCACCGGGTTTTCGGCGGCGGTCGGACGCGGAATCGCTCGCGGGCGCAGACGCCCGTCTCGCACTGTCACATAGGCGCGCAGACGGTGGAAGTCGAGCGGCCGGACGTCGAGGGAAGTCGAACTGGGGCACGACGGCACCCGCTTCCCGGCGACGCCCGCCGGTGCGCGCCGTTACGCGACCGAATGCCGCGTCGCCCGCGCTTGTTACCCGCGGACGGGGCTACTAGCCTTGCTGCGAGAGTTGAAGGGTCGCGTTGCACGGTTGCGCGGATGGTGCCATAAGGGCGTCGCTGCACTCCGGGGGGATTGCGGCTCAAGGACCAACGACGACGGGAATGACCGAGTGATGGAGCGGATCCTCAAGCGGGTAACCGAGGCTTCGAAGCGTGGTGCAATGGCTGCGCTGGCTGCGGTGTCGATCCTCGCGGTGGCGGCGTTCGACGCGTCCGCCGCCCAGCCGGAGCCCTGGCAATTGGGCCTGCAGGAGCAGGTGACGCCGGTTGGCTACGATGTCAACGAGCTGCACAACATTCTGCTCGTGATCATCACGCTGATCAGCCTCTTCGTGCTGGCGCTGCTGGTGTACGTCTGCATCCGCTTCAAGCGGAGCAACAACCCGACGCCGACGAAGACCACGCACAACACCCTGCTCGAGGTGGCGTGGACCGGTATCCCGGCGCTGATCCTGGTGGTCATCGCGTTCTACTCGTTCCCGCTCCTGTACAAGCAGGACAAGGCGGTCGATCCGGACATGACCGTGAAGGTCCAGGCCCATCAGTGGTACTGGAACTACGAGTATCCGGACGAGGAGATCGTGTTCGACAGTTATCTGGTCCCGGACGACCAGATCGGCCCCGATCAGGTACGGCTGCTCGACGTCGACAACCGGATGGTCGTCCCCGTCGGCAAGAAGGTCCAGGTCCTGGTCACGACGTACGACGTCATGCACTCCTTCTTCGTCCCCGCTCTGGCGGTGCAGATCTACGGCACGCCGGGCCGGGTGAACGAGACCTGGTTCCAGGTCGACAAGCCGGGCGTCTACTACGGCCAGTGCAATCAGATCTGCGGCATCGACCATTCCCGGATGCCGATCGTCGTCGAGGCGATGGAGCAGGAGGCGTATGACGCCTGGCTCGCCGAGGCGAAGGAACAGTTCGCGATGAACCCGGGCGCGACCAAGGTCGCCTCGGTCGCCGACTAACACGGTGGAGAGAAGCAAGATGACTAGCGCGGATCACGCTCACGACCACGACGATCACGGCGCGCCGACCAGCTTCGTGAAACGGTGGCTGTATTCCACCAACCACAAGGATATCGGCACGCTCTATCTGGTGTTCGCGGTCATCGCCGGCCTGATTGGCGGCGCGATCTCGATCTACATGCGGATGGAGCTCCAGGACCCCGGCATCCAGTACATGGCCGACGGTAACGCCTGGAACGTGTACGTGACGGCCCACGGGCTGATCATGGTGTTCTTCGTGGTCATGCCGGCGCTGATCGGCGGCTTCGGCAACTGGTTCGTGCCGCTGATGATCGGCGCGCCGGACATGGCCTTCCCGCGGATGAACAACATCAGCTTCTGGCTGATCGTCCCGGCCTTCCTGCTGCTCGTCATCTCGATGTTCGTGCCGGGCACCGGCGGGTCCGACGGTACCGGTACCGGCTGGACCATCTATCCGCCGCTGTCGGGCAAGCTCGGCACGCCGGGCATGTCCATGGACCTGGCGATCTTCTCGCTGCACCTCGCCGGTGCCAGCTCGATCCTGGGCGCGGCCAACTTCATCACCACGATCTTCAACATGCGCGCCCCGGGCATGACGCTGCACAAGATGCCGCTGTTCGTCTGGGCGATGCTGGTGACCGCCTTCCTGCTGCTGCTGGCGGTTCCGGTCCTGGCCGGCGCCATCACCATGCTGCTGACCGACCGTAACTTCGGCACGTCGTTCTTCGATCCGGCCGGCGGCGGCGACCCGGTGCTGTTCCTGCACCTGTTCTGGTTCTTCGGTCACCCCGAAGTCTACATCATGATCCTGCCGGCCTTCGGCATCGTCAGCCAGGTTGTCTCGACCTTCTCGCGCAAGCCGGTGTTCGGCTATCTCGGCATGGCCTACGCGATGGTCTCGATCGGCTTCGTCGGCTTCATCGTCTGGGCGCACCACATGTACGCCGTGGGCCTGGATGTCGATACCAAGGCCTACTTCACCGCGGCCACCATGGTGATCGCGGTGCCGACGGGCGTGAAGATCTTTTCCTGGATCGCGACGATGTGGGGCGGCTCGATCCGCTTCACCACGCCGATGGTCTGGGCGATCGGCTTCATCTTCCTGTTCACCGTCGGCGGCGTGACGGGCGTGGTGCTGGCCAACGCCGGCATGGATATCGCCATGCACGACACTTACTATGTCGTGGCGCACTTCCACTACGTGCTGAGCCTCGGCGCCGTGTTCGGCATCTTCGCCGCCTTCTACTACTGGTTCACCAAGATGAGCGGCCGCGAGTTCCCGGAATGGGCCGGCAAGCTGCACTTCTGGGCGACCTTCATCGGCGTCAATGTGACCTTCTTCCCGCAGCACTTTCTCGGCCTGTCGGGCATGCCGCGGCGCTACATCGACTATCCCGATGCCTTCCACGGCTGGAACCAGGTGTCGTCCTATGGGTCGTACATCTCCATCGCGGCGACCGTCTTCTTCATTGTTATGACGCTCTACGTGCTGGTGGCCGGCCGCCGCGTGACGGCCGACAGCCCCTGGGGCGAGGGTGCGAC
>JAVKFT010000003.1:0-4335 GCA_040223655.1 Thalassobaculaceae bacterium
CGGTTCGGGCGGCGGGGGCGGTGCCCAGCGCCCGCCGCGCGACCGCTCGCCGGCCCGCTCACCCGCCCGGCCGCCGCCGCGTCCGAAGCCGCCCCGCGCATCGCCACCTCTCCGGCCGCCGTCCCGGGGCCGGCGCAGCGCCTCGATCCGGGCCTCGACATCGTCGCGGTAGGTGCTCTGGACGGTCAGGTCGGCGACCTCGCGCACCAGGTCGCGCATGCGTTTGAAGAACGCGGCGCGGCGTTCGGGCGTGTCGGTCGGGTTGGCGGCGTACTCGCTGCTCCACAGGAAGTCCGCCAGCCCCGTGGCGGCCGCGGTCAGGTCGCGCACCGCCTTGCGGCCCTCGCGCTTGATCAGGTCGTCGGGGTCCTGGCCGTCGGGCAGGGTGACGAAGCGCAGCGAATGGCCGGGCTTGAGCAGCGGCAGGGCGCGGTCGCAGGCGCGGCGCGCGGCGCGCTGGCCGGCGGTGTCGCCGTCGAAGCACAGGATCGGCTCCGGCGTCAGGCGCCACAGCTCGGCGATCTGATCCTCGGTCAGGGCGGTGCCGAGTGGGGCGACCGCCGGGAACCCGGCCTGGGCGAGCGCGATCACGTCCATATAGCCCTCGGCGACCAGCAGCTCGCCCGACTTGTGGGCGGCCTCCCGTGCCTGGGCGAGCCCGTAGAGCACCCGGCCCTTGTGGAACAGCGGGGTGTCCGGGGAGTTCAGGTATTTCGGCTGGCCGTCGCCGAGCACCCGACCGCCGAAGGCGATGACCTTGCCCCGCCGGTCGGTGATCGGGAACAGCACCCGGCCGCGCATGTAGTCGACGGTCTCGCCGGCCCGCTCGCCGTCTTCAAAGCGTTTCACCAGGCCCGCCTCGACCAGGACGTCGGTCTCGACCCCCTCGGCCTTCATGGCGCGCTGCAGCGCCTTGCGGTCGTCCGGCGCCCAGCCGAGCCGGAAGGTTTTCAGGGTCTCGTCGGTCAGCCCGCGATCCCTGAGATACCGAAGCCCCGCCTCGCCGGCGGCGGTGTGGAGCTGGCGCTCGTACCAGCGGCAGGCGAGGTCGACCACCTCCTGGAGCGAGCGCCGGCGCTCCGCGCGCTGCTGTTCCTCGGGGTTGGGTTTCGGGACCTCCATCCCGGCCAGGGCGGCGACCTGCTCGACCGCCTCCATGAACTTCAGCCCCTCGTTCTCCATCAGGAACTTGAAGACGTCGCCGTGCGCCCCGCAGGCGAAGCAGTGGTAGAAGCCCTTGTCGTCGACGATGGAGAGCGACGGCTTGCTGTCGTTATGAAACGGGCAGAGCGACAGAAACTCCCGCCCCTTGCGCTCCAGCTTGTACTTCCGCCCGATCACGCTGGAGACCGTCACGCGGTCGCGCAACTCGTCGAGGAAGTGCGGAGGAAGGGACATCGGCGGCGGCTCGGCGCGGCTGTTGGCGAGGGCCGGGATCATACGCCTCTCGGGCGGTCATTGCGATAATCGCATTGCGATCGGATCCCACACCTCCCTCTCACTCCCCGGATCTAGTCCGGGGCGAGGGTCGGGGCCCGAACTTGGCGCCATCGAGAAGTCGTTATCGCCCCTGCGGGCTGACCGCTTGCCCCGGACTAGATCCGGGGAGTGAGCGAAGGGAGCGGTGAGTGAAGAGAGTAGGGGGGAAGTGGCGTCACAGCCCCCGCAGAAAGCCCAGCAGCTTCTCCGCCACCGCCTCCGGCTGCTCCTGCTGGACCCAGTGCCCGGCGCCGTCGATCAGGTGGGTGCCGCGCCAGTCCGGGCAGACCGCGTCGCTTGCCATCGCCTCAATGGCGCCGGGGAACTGGTGGATGCCCCAGTCCTGGGCGCCGGCGATGAAGGTGGCGGGCACGTCGATGGTGCGCATCGAGAACACCTCCTGCTCGGCCAGGAACGCACCCGTTGTGTTGCAGCGATACCATTGCAGCCCGCCCTGGAAGCCGGTGCGGCCGTACTCGCCGGCATAGACCGCGAGCTCCTCTTCCGGCAGCCACGCATTTGCGGCGATCTCGGCCGGGGACGGCATCTCCGGCGCCACGGTCTCGGCCATCGTCGCGTCGAGATCCATGATGTAATAGGTCGGCATCTCCGCCAGCGCCTCCGCCGTCCAGCCGGCGAGGCGATGGGGGCGGTTGCCCGGCCAGTCAGCGCTCTTATGGTGGTAGTAGGCCCGCAGGAACGCGTGGAGCCCCTGGGCGCAGCGGGTCATGTCGGCATTCGCCGTCGGCGTCGAATAGTACCACTGGTAATGCTTGCGCGGCCGGTCGAGCGCGGCGAGGTCCCCGTGGATGTCGCCGCGCGCCGGCGGCGGATCGAACGGCGTCTTCGGCGGGCCGGGGAAGGGCGAGCTCATCATCGCCAGCGCCCGGAACACGTCCGGGCGGACCAGGGCGCAGGTGGCGGCGATGGGCGAGCCGAAATCGTGGCCGATCACCGCATCGACGTGCCGGCGCCCGAGGGCGGAGATCAGCCCCAGCATGTCGCGCACCAGATTGAGCGGCCGGAACGGCGTCAGCGGCGCGTCGTAATCCGGGTCCCAGCCCGTGGTCCGGCCGTAGCCGCGCTGATCCGGGGCGACCACGTGATAGCCGGCGGCGGCCAGCGCCGGCATCACCTTGCGCCAGCTATAGGCCAGCTCCGGAAATCCGTGCAGCAGCAGCAGGCAGGGCTTATCCGACGCCCCTTCCCAGCCGGCCTCCAGAACGTGCATCCGGAGCCCGTTGATACCCTCGACGAAGCGCGACCGGACGCCGTCGGGCAGGACGGACGCATCCAGCGGCTCCTGCGGCGTGAAGGCGGGGTGGGTCATGCAGCGCTCCTCGGGGTCGTTCCAAGCGTGGCGGGTGTTTCTGTCGCCCGTGCTATCATCCGGTTCCTATCCTAGGCCCTCCTCCCGCCTCCGCACCACTGCCCGGCTTCGCATGATCGCCTCCGTCTCCGCCCTGCTGACCAGTCTCGCCCTGTTGCTCGCCGGCAACGGGCTGCTGACCCTGCTGCTGCCGACCCGCGCGGCGCTGGACGGCATGGCCACGGGCGTGATCGGCCTCGCCATGTCGGGCTACTTCGTCGGCTACGTGCTCGGCTGCCTGCTGACCCCGCGGGTCGTCCAGCGAGTCGGCCATATCCGCAGCTTCGCGGCGCTGGCGGCCCTGGCGGCGGCGACGGCGCTGGCCTACGCCCTGGCGGGCGATCCAGTCGCGTGGTTCGTGCTGCGTGCGTTCTCGGGCGCGGCCATGGCGGGCCTGACGATGATCGTGGAGAGCTGGCTGAACGACAGGGCGACGGACGAGACCCGCGGCCGGATCATCTCGATCTACCGCATCGTCGACCTGAGCGCGGTCTCGGCCGGCCAGCTCCTGCTGAGCGTCGCGCCGGTCGCCGGCTTCGAGCTGTTCAGCCTGTCGGCGATCCTGATCGTGCTCGCCCTGGTGCCGACCGCGGTCTCGACGGCCCAGGCTCCGGCGCCGATCCAGAACGTGCGGATCCGCCTGTTCTATCTCTGGCGGGTCTCGCCGCTCGGCCTGGCCGCGGCACTCGCCGTCGGCGTGGGCAATGGCGCCTTCTGGTCGCTGGGCGCGGTGTTCGGTCAGAAGACCGGGCTCGACACCGTCGGGATCTCGCTGTTCATGACGGCCGTGGTGATCGGCGGCGCGGTCATGCAGGTGCCGATCGCCGCCTTGGACCGGATCTTCGACCGGCGCAAGGTCCTGATCGGCGCCGCCTTCGCCACCGCGATCGTCAGCATCGCCGCGTCGTTCCTGGCGCCGCTGTCGGTCGAATGGGCGATCGCGTCCGGTTTCGTGCTCGGCGGCCTGTTCCTGCCGATCTACGGTCTGGCGCTGGCCCATGCCAACGACCGGCTGGAGGCCGGCGACTTCGTGGTGATGAGCGCGGGCCTTCTGCTGACCTTCGGGCTTGGGGCGATTGTCGGGCCGCCGATCGCCTCCTTCATGATGGAGGCGATTGGGCCGCGCGCGCTGTTCCTGCACATCTCGGCGGTCTGGTTCGCCCTGGTCCTGTTCGGCCTGTGGCGTCTGCGGGTGCGGCCGCCGGTGGCGCTCGAGGAGCAGGCCGAGCTGGTGGTGAGCCCGCGCGGCGGCACCATCATGTTCGAGCTCGACCCCCGCACGGAGGACCCGCCACCGACATCTGCGTCCGCAGACGGTGCGGAGCCTCCGGTCCGGTAGTCCGTCCCTAGAGCAAATCACGATCAGATGGAAACATCTGGTCGTGTGAATTTGCTCTATCGTTAATGAGTTAGAGGGCGATTCACGGTTCAGATCGATTCGATCTGAACCGATCGCGCTCTAGCGCCGCCACGCGAGAAGCGCGCGT
>JAVKFT010000004.1:0-109939 GCA_040223655.1 Thalassobaculaceae bacterium
CCGTCTTCTGACCCGCCTCCTGCTCACGCAAGATCGCGATGATCTGCTCTTCGCTGAACCGACTGCGCTTCATCTGATCCGTCTCCTGAAGGGTGACGGACTCTAATCAAATCTGGAGGAATTTGCGGGGCTCAGGTCAAGAATATCAATCCAAAGGCCCCTGCCTCTCGTCATGACCGAGGCCCCCCCGCGCGGCCCACTCCACCATTTTCTGTTCACACGCTGTACAGAGTTGGCGAACCGCGGATCGATAGGGGCCGGCCCTGGCACGCGACCCATGAGCCGGGGCCTGTACCGGAATCCGTTCCGTCACCGCCGCCACCGGGCGTTGCAGCGCCGGGCGCCGGTGGCTAGCATATCCCCCGCGATCCGCTCCCCCTCGTTTTTGGAGATCCCGATGGGATTTGTCGTCGACATTTTCCTGCCGCTGGCGCTCGCCTTCATCATGTTCGCGCTCGGGATCGGCCTCACCGTCGACGATTTCACCCGGGTGGTCCGCCGCCCGCGCGATTTCCTCGTCGGTGCTGCCGCGCAGATGGTGCTGCTGCCGCTGGTCGCCTTTGCGCTGGTGAGCGTCTGGCCGATGCCGGCCGAACTGGCGCTCGGGCTGATGATCATCGCCGCCGCGCCGGGCGGCGTGACGTCGAACATCCTGACCGCCTTCGCGCGGGGCGACGTGGCCCTGTCGATCTCCCTGACGGCCGTGACCAGTCTGCTCAGCGTGCTGACCATCCCGCTCATCGTCGTCGCGGCCTACGCCCATCTGATCGGCGGCAGTACCGCTCAGGACGTGTCGGTGACCCGGACCGCGCTCAGCGTCTTCGCCATCGTCACCGTGCCGGTACTGGCCGGCCTCGCCTTCCGCCGGTTCGCGGCGCGTTTGGCGTTGCGGATCGAACCGGCGGCTCGGACCCTGTCGACCGTCCTGTTCGTGGTCGTGCTCGCCGGCGCGATCTTTCAGGAACGGGCCAACATCGCCGACTACATGGCGCGGGCGGGGCTGGTCACCCTGACCCTGAACGTCGCGATGATGGCGCTCGCCTTCGCGCTCGCCGCGCTGCTCGCCTCCGGCCCGCGGCAGCGCGTGGCGATCTCGCTGGAATGCGGCCTGCAGAACGGCACCCTGGCCATCGCCGTCGCCACACTGCTCTTCGGCGGCGGGCTCGCGGTGGTCCCGGCGGCGACCTACAGTCTGATCATGTTCGCGACGGGCCTGCTCTTCGTGGCGCTGCTGCGCCGCACGCTGCCGGCGGGTGGCGCCGATCCGCTCGGCACCGATCCGCTCGGCGCCGATCCGGATGAGGACCGTCCGACCTGACCGCAGGAGCTTCCATGACCGAGCCCGGCACCGTCATCGACGATCTCAGCCAGCCGGCGCCGCGGACGGCGGTCGGCAGTCATTGGGAACTGATCTCCGACGGGGTGATGGGGGGCCGGTCGACCGGGAGCCTGACGCGCGAGAGTTTCGAGGGGCGGCCGGTGCTGCGCCTGCGGGGCTCGGTCAGCCTGGAGAACAACGGCGGCTTCGTGCAGATCGCCCTCGATCTCGCCCCGGACGGTGGGACCGTCGACGCCTCGGCGTTCGCGGGCATCGAGATCGAGGTCGCCGGCAACGGCGAGCGCTACGGTCTGCATCTGCGGACCGCCGACGTGACCCGGCCTTGGCAGTCCTACCGCCAGGGCTTCAGGGCGACCGACCGGCTCCGCCCCGTGCGCCTGCCCTTCGACGGGTTCGAGGCGCACCGGATCGACACGCCCCTGGACGTCACCCGTCTGCGCCGGATCGGCCTGGTCGCCATCGGCCGCGCCTTCGAGGCCGACCTGTCCGTCGCGGGGGTCCGGTTCTACCGGTGAGCGTTGGTTTCGGCGACCGGTATCTGTTCCGGGACGAGCGGGCCTTAGGTCTCACGCGTCGAAGAGCGGAAAACTGACCCCCAGGGCCCAGGCCAGCACAATCCCCAGCGCGAGGCCCGAGGCGAGCGGTCCTGCACGCAGGGAGGCCTCGCGCCCCATGGTCCCGAACACCAGGTAGAACAGGACCAGGACGGGGGCGATCAGGATCAGGAAGAACAGGTTCTCGAAATCGAGGGCGACCGCGACTGCGAGCGACACGAGGAAGCTGGCCCGGGTGCAGAGGCGCGTGACGAAGGGTTGCCGGGCGGTGAGGAGGGCGTCCGCTATCATGTAGGGTAGGGCGCCGATCATCATGGCGGCGATGATCTGAAGCCGCCCGGCCGTCGGAACGAAATTGGCCGCGTAGCGGTCCAGGGCGGCGCCGAACACCGCACAGGCCAGGAGCAGAACGGCAAGCGAGAGCCAGGGTAGCGGTCCGGGCGGAACGCGCCAGAACCGCAGCAGCGCGAGCTGAGCGGCGCCGAACACGAAGAGGTGCAGAACCAGGTAGTCGGCGACCAGAACCGGAAGGAAATCGGGCTTGAGCGCCACGGCGCAGAGCGGAGCGAGGGCGGCCGGGGCGAGCAGGATCGTGGCGGTCTGTCGAAGGCTGAGAGGGGGATGGGGGGTCTCGCGTTTCGGCAGCAGCCGGAAGACCGGGCGAACGACCAGCACCAGGCCCGCCAGGAGACCCAGGATCGCCCAGCCCGTCGGCAGAACGGCGATGTCCGAGGAGAGCCCATAGGCGCGGTCCAGCCAGGCGACGGCCTCCCGGCGGCCGGTGCGGCTGTGCAGGACAGAGACATGCTCGGTGAAGGGCGCGACGACGGCGCGCCGCGACACGGATCCGTTCACCGCCGTGTCCCCTTCGTCGGCGCCGGGGTCCACCATCCGCAGGCTCTCCAGCGCGAAGCGGCGCAGGCCCGGCTCCCACTCGCCGGTCACGAGCAACAGATCGTCCGGCGTGCGGGCGTCGATTTCCTGGGAGAAGGCGGAGATCAGGACAACCGGGCCCACATCGGCGCGGTCCGCCGCGACGCGCACGAGAATGTCGGTTGCCATCGAATGGCCCAGCAGCGCGACCGGTTCCGGCCCCCGACCTACCGCGTCCAAGACGTCGTTGGTCTGTTGCACCAACAGCCGTGTGGTGCCGTCGACCGAGGTGACGCTGCCCGACATCGGCACGGTATGGCGCCCGTGGCCCAGGAACTCGAAGACGAAGACCCGGTAGCCCGCCCGTGCGAGGGGCAGGGCATAGCCCTGCATCATCTGCTGAGAGCCGGCGAAACCGTGGGCGATGACGACGACCGGCCCGTCCGCGTCCGACTGCGCGTATCGGGTGACGGGCGTCTCGCCGACATGGAAACGCGTGATTTCCAGGCCGTGGCGCGCGGCTTCCAGAACCACGAGCGACACCAGGATCATTGCGGCGGCGAGATAGAGGCGCAGGGGCGAGTCTCCTGTGACGTCGCGATACGGTCGCGTGTGATCCCGCGGGCGACAAGACCGATCTTACGTCTTGTGGTCCCGCCTTGGCGTTGTGTCTCCCATCGTCTTGCTTTCAGCCTGGGAGCGGGGAGCCCGGCCTCCAACTCTTCGCGAGGCGTGACATGGGCGCGGGCTAGTTCCGCATGGGAATGCCGTCCTGCCAACGGAATCCGATCCCACCGCTCTGCCAGACGCCGCGCCCGAATGGATTGGGTCCGGCGATGTTGACGTATTGCGGCAAACCGAACTCGGGCGCGAGGTCCTGGACGCCCTGGACGGTGCTTCGGTGCATGATCCGCAATCCCTGCGCGTCGGCAGGCAGGTGCGCCTCCGGGGCCGCCCGATGGGCCACGGCCCAGTTGTCGACGAAGACGCAGTCGTTCTCCCGATACTCGTAGGCGACGGTGTACCCGTCGGTCAGGCCGGCATCCAGGACGTCGTTGTACCGGCGGCAGAGTTCCGTCAGGTCGTCGGAATCCAGAAGCCGGAAACCCTCCTCATGGGGGTGTTTCTCAATGACGGCGCCGGTCATTCCGAGGTGAAGCCAGATACATCTGCGCCCGGTGATCGGATGCGTGTGCACCAGCGGGTGGACGACGCCGGAGTTGGAGTTCACCGAGGACAGCCGGCACCAGAATTCCTTCACCGCCTCCGGGAGCGCGTCGTATGCCGCCGCCTGATGGGCGAAATAGGTCCCTCCGCCATGTTCGGCCGGCCGAACGATGTGATAGCCGGCGTGAGAGAACGTGTCGGCGAGAAAGCTGCCGTCATTGTGCCATTGCGGCCCGACGCCCGGAATGCCGTGGCGCGGGTCGTTAGAGAGCCGGAAGATATGCCGATTGCCGTCGGGCGTGGCCGGATGAACCCCGTGGGTACTGTTCAGGGCCTTGCCGCCCCACCAACAACTGGCCCGGAGAAAATCATCCGGTTGCAGCGGCTTCTCGTTCCTGAAGACGAGGAAACCCCGGCTGGCCATCTCCCACTCGAGCGCGTGCAACACGGCCGGTGGCGGTGCCTCGCGGGACGAGAGATCGATCCCCTCGACCTGTGCCCCGATCGGCTCCAGGGATGAGATCTTGCCGCCGAAATCCTCGATCGTGCGGGTGTGGTCGGCATCAAGCTCTGGAATTCGGGTGGGTGTAGCGGTCATTTTTACCTCCATCCAACCTGCCATGTGAGGCTCTGTTCCGGCTTTGTGAAGAACGGTCCCCAGCCGGACGACGGCCACGGTGCGGGTTTGGGGACGTATTCAGAAAACAGAGTTCTGCTCACGGGTCGGCTTGTTCGGAGGTTCAGCGAACCGATAAAGCGGATAGGACTCTGGGAAAGAAGCGGGCCGAGCAAGCGCCGTAAACATCTAGGCATAGTCGCGCCTTTCCGGATTGGGCGACCAACTGTTCCCCTCTCGGGCATGGATGGTCGGCGCGTCGCGCCAGGGAATCAGACGGAAAAGGTGCTCTGTCCGATGCCGCACGCGTTGTCTGTCCCGTCAACCGACGAGTGACGCCCACTGTATAGAGCGGACCTGCTGGTCGCCCAGGAGATGTGCGTTTAGCGTGGACGGACTATGAAATCTCGTGATTCCTATGAGATGAGTGGTGTGTAAACGATCGTTCCCAAGCGGCAGGACGATGCGCTCACCTTCGACGATCCGCCCACTTTCAGAAAAATGGCTACTTTCCACGTAGAAGCCAGCGGGGGTGTCTCTTACTGCGGCCCAACGTTGAAGAATTGAACGTGTGCCGGCGGCTTGCATGATCTCGGAAACCCGCGCGCCCTTGAGGGAACGATTATACCGATCCTCGATTTCAGATCCCGCAATTCTGTATACGAAATCTCCATCCGGCAGTGCGTCAACTACGAAGATATAGGCAAGTGCCCAAGGGACGTTAACGGGGTCAATATCAGAAAACGACGGCATGACGTTTTCACCGCGCAGGTTCAGCCAGTGGGCCAAGAAATTCCTATGAACCAACGATGCGGAGGGTGGAGCAAGGTCCTGTATCGGTACCCATTTTCTATCAGGACCGATCATGCGTCTCTCTGGATTCTCTGGGATCCATTGGGTGGTTCAGCTCCGTCACCCTGTTCCGACTATGCCGACTGCATCCCTTCAGCCAGTGGTTTAACCGTAACCGATAGGCGGATTTGCCCACAACACCGCTTCGGGATCTGACGGTGGTAAGTCGAGCGGCCTGAGCGGCCTTTGTTGAAACAGATAGGCTCTGGAAGAGCTTCTGGTTGATGGTAGCTGCCATGCACTTCCTGCGGTCTTCCTCCAGCACCGCAAGCCGATTGACTTCGCCGGACTCCGCAGCCATGTCGACCGTCCGGTCACTCTTTGGCAGACTTCGATGGACCCGTTGACCCAAGGGGTGCTTGGCGCCGCCCTGCCGCAAGCTACGCAGACGAACCGGGCCCATGTGGCGATCGCCGGCCTGTTCGGCCTTGTCGCCGGGATGGCGCCGGACCTGGACGTGCTGATCCGGTCCGAGACCGATACGCTGCTCTATCTCGAATATCACCGGCAGTTCAGCCATTCCCTGGTGTTCATCCCGATCGGCGGCGCGCTCTGTGCGGGGCTGTTGCATCTGGTGTGCGGGCGGCGCTGGGGGCTGAGCTTCTGGCGGACCTTCGCCTTCTGCTCGCTCGGCTATGGGACCCACGGCTTGCTCGATGGGGCGACGTCCTACGGAACGCAGCTCTTCTGGCCGTTCAGCGATATGCGGGTCGCGTGGGACATCATCTCCATCATCGATCCGCTGTTCACGCTGCCCCTGGCGGCCGGCGTCGTCTTCTCGATGGTCGGGCGGAGCGCCGTTCCCGTGCGCGCGGCGCTGTGCTGGTGCGCGCTCTATCTCTGTTTCGCGATCTATCAGAACGGTGCCGCCCGGGAAATGGCGCGGGACCTGGCGATCGAGCGCGGCCACAGCCCCGAGCAACTCGCCGTGAAGCCCAGCTTCGCCAACCTGATCGTCTGGAAGTCGATCTATGCCGCCGACGGCCGGTTCTACGTCGATGCTGTCCGGCCGTCCTTCGGGGCCCGCGTCTACGAGGGTGACTCCGTGGCGGTGCTGGACGTCGCACGGGATCTGCCCTGGCTGCAGGACGCGACCCAACAGGCGGAGGACGTCCGACGGTTCGGGCATTTCAGCGATGGCTATCTCTCGATCCATCCCCAGGATCCGAAGCGCGTGATCGATGTGCGCTATTCGATGCTGCCGAACCAGATCGATCCGCTCTGGTCGATCCGTCTGGACCCGTCGGCCGGGGCCGATGCCCATGTGGTGTTCCGCCATCATCGGGACGAGTCGGAGCCCCGGATGGCGGACCTCTGGGCGATGATCACCGGTCGCTACGGCGTCCCCTAGACGCCGGTTACCAGACGCGGCTCGAGCCCCGGATCAGGCGGGGCCGGCCGTCAACTCGACGACCCGCGACCAGAGCGCATCCGGGACGTCGACGGGATCGAGGTGCCGCGGCGGGACGCCCGGGATACGGACGCCGGGGTCGTCGCGCACGGCCTGGGCAATCCGTCCGAAGCGGGCGTCGAGATCGCCGCCATGGGCACCCGGATCGATCAGGATGTAGAACTGGCCGAGATCGTGCGGCGGCCCGTCGGCCAGCTTCAACCCCTTCACATCGAGCGAGTTGACCGAGCCGGTCAGCCCGGCCGCCAGCGCCTCGACCATGAGCCCAAGCGCCCAGCCCTTATAGTCCGCCGCCGAGACGAGCGCGCCGGAGAGGGCCCTCTCCGGGTCGGTGGTGGGATTGCCCTCGGCATCGACCGCCCAGCCGAGCGGGATCCGCTCGCCCGCCGCTTTTGCCATGGTGATCTTGCCGAGCGCGACCGCCGCGGTGGAGAAGTCGGCATGCATCGCCGGCGCGGCTCCGCCCGGAATCGTCATCGCGATCGGGTTGGTGCCGAGGATGGGGCGCCGTCCGGACGGGCCCGCGACGATGGCGGAGGCGTTGGTGGCACCGATGCCGATCAGACCTTCGGCCGCGATCTGTTCGGTGAAGTATCCGAGCGAGGTGCAGGTGTGGGAATGCGCGACGGCGAGGGCGGCGATCCCGTTCTCCCGAGCCGCCTCGACCGCCGTCGGGAGCGCGCGGGCGAAGGCCGGTTGGGCGAAGCCGAAGCGGGCGTCCACGGTCACGGCGCCCGGGCGCGGTCGGGCGACGATGGGTTCCACGGTCCCGTCGACCCGTTTCGATACGAGCTGCAGGCAGTAGCTTTCCAGATAGTACAGCCCGCAGATGACGTTGCCGGTCTCTTCGGCACGCCTCACCGCCCGGGCGACCTGCGCCGCCTGCCAGTCGCCGGCCCCGTGGGCGGTCAGCGCCCTCGCGCTCTTGGATTCGATGTCGTTCAGCGAGACCTGCATCCGCGTTTTCCTCCTGCGGTCAGTCGGTATCGGCCGTTCCCGGCCCGGCTCCCGAGATCCGGGATGCCGCCGTTTCCGGTACGTAGGTCCGGGCCGCCAGCGCTTCGAGATGGCACCACGCGGCGTCCGGGACATCCCGGCTCCGCCAGTCGGGCGGAACCGACTCAGCGGGTGGAGCGGCGCGAGTGACCGACACGGAGGCGACCTTGTCCGGAAACAGGCCGCCCTCGCGGGCCACTCCCCCAGGCCCGCAGACGATGGCGCCGTCCTCCCAGTCGATCCGCCAGCCGCCGCCCGACCGCGCGTCGAGGAGACAGGGTACGACCAGCAGCAGAGGCGCCGATACCGGTCCGAGCCGCCGTCCGGTGTCCGGCAGGTCGTCCGACAGCGCAGCCATCTCCCAGAGCCCGCAGGACGGCGTCTCCGGATCGCGATGACAGGCACAGCCGGAGCGCCGTTCGAACAACCGGCTCAGGGCCGCGACGCCTGGAAGGCCGTGCGCCTCCAGGACCCGTGCCGCGATCCCGGCCTCCTCCGCCAGTCCCCAGGGACAGCCCGCGCCGCGGGCGGCCCTGATGCAGACCGCTCTGATCTCGGAGAGCGTGCGTCTCATGCGTCCCCCGGCGGTGTCGCCGGACGGGGCGCCGGACAGGGCGCCGGACAGGGCAGCACCCAGTCATCCTCCGGCATGTCGTGGATGTCGTAGGGGAAGGGGGCGTTCTGGAACATGGTGATCCTGACCCAGCGGTCCGACCGCGGGTCGAAGCGCGTGGCGCCGAAGAAGGCCAGCTTGAAGCGGAGCATGTCGACCGGCAGCAGCTCGGCGGAGATCAGGTTGTCCCGGATCTCCCCATACGGCGCCGTGCGCGACTGCTGAACGCGGCGGACCACCTGCCTGTGCCGGGGGTTGGCGCGCAGGAACCCGGCGACCGTATCGTCCTCGGAGGCGCCCGCGAGATCGCGGGCCAGGGCGGCCGCCGCCCGGCCGATATCGAGGGGCTGCTCGCGGTCGGCGCCGTCTTCCGTCAGGCGCTCCCCGAGGCGCGGTTCGAGTTTGGCGGTGGAGACGTACCAGAACCGGGCCCGGGCCTCGGGAGCCGCGTAGTCGGTGCCGAGTGCCCAGGCGTAGTTCTCTTGCAGGATCCGCCTCAACTCGGAGACCGGCATGGCGCCGTCGATCCTGAAGCGGGCGATCTCGTCCGCGGCCATGGTGTCGGCCAGCCCGTCGACGAGATCGCCGTAGGGTTCGATCATCAGCGAGACGGCCAGCTCCTGCCCCTCGACCGACAGCGCGGATGTCGCCCATTCCCAGAGCGCCTGCCAGGGCGCGGGGCGGGCGAGCGCTCCTCCTGAGATTTGCTCCTCCAGCCGCTCGGCGTCGGCCCTGATCTCCGCCAGTTTCGCGATCTGAAGCGGATGATCGGACTGCCACCCGGTCAGGAGCCGGCGGGTCCGTGCCAGCGCCTTGGAGAACGCGTCGACCGCCCCGGAGTCCGCCTCGGGCACCGCGCGGACCCGGGCAAAGGCGGTTTCGCGGGCGACCACCCAGGCGTTGAGAAGCCCCGGATGGCTGACCAGGAACGGGGCCATACCGAGTCCGGTCGAATTGCCGATCCCGAGGCTCCGGCGGATCTCCGGGTCGAGCGTGACCGCCCGGTCGCCGCCACGCGCGGCGGCGGCGTGTTCGACCAGGTCGAGGACGAACGCCCGGATCAGCCAGACGGCCAGCATCTCGACCCGGAAGGGGCCGTCCAGTAGCGGCCGGCCAGCCAGGGCGCTGTAGTCCGCCGCGCCGAACTTCCCGGACCCGTAGACGGCCGTCGTCCGCATCAGATAGCCGACCTCGGCCACCCGGTCCGGGTCGGGCTGATGTCCCTGGGCCAGGCACTCGACCACATACTCCCAAAGCCGGGTGGACCGGTTGGCTCGGGAGAGAACGAGTTCGCGGTCGCTCACCCGGCCGGCTTCCTGTCGAGGGACGTTCGCCGCGAGGCGGTCGAGGTCGGCGGGCGAGGCGTCGCCGTCGACCAGGGCAAAGGTGGCGTCCCAGGCCTCGGCGATCACCCGGTCGGTGCGCAGCGCGTCGGGGATGTCGTGGGCGAAGGCGACCAGACTGTAGCACTGTCCCTGACCCTGGGCGCGGTAGACCGCGCGGCCGATGCCGTTGGCGTCGATCTCCCAAAGAGGCCGGGAGAACGTCCAGCCGCCACGCCGCAGGCCCCGAAGCAGGACACGCATGAAGCTGAGCCGTGTCTGATGTGCCGCTCCCATCCGCGCCAGGCGCATCACCTCGGCGGGCGGTCTCAGCCGGACCGTCACGGCAGATCGGCCTTGGCCGGGTCCGGTGCGGGCGGCGGTCCTGCGCCGGCGGTCGGTCGTGCGTCCAAGCTCATCGCCGTCCGGGTCGTCCGTGGTGTCGAGCCTCGGCGAGCCCGATCTGCGAACGATACATCGGGTGTCTTCGCGGTGAAACGGCCCCGATCCCGGCGGCGGGTGCGGTCAAGCGCGACGGGCAGCTTGCTGCGGGGCAGGCGGCCTGGATAGACTCGACCCGGTCCGGCGGGGACGCTCTCCGGCCAGACCGCAGACCCGGTCCGGGGGAGCGCGTCGGACGCCGCAATCAACCGCTCGCCGGAGCCGAGACCATGACCCAGCCCGCTCTCATCATCGACGGCTGCCAGTACGCCAACTGGTCGGAGAAGATCTTCCGCGAGATGCGGGCCGGCGGGGTCACGGCCGTCCACGTCACCATCTGCTACCACGAGGATTTCCGGGAGACCGTCGCCAACATGATCCAGTGGAACCGCTGGTTCGAGCGGTTCTCGGACCTGATCGTGCCGGCCCGGACCGCCGCCGATATACGCCGCGCCCGGGAGGACGGGCGCACCGCCATCATCTTCGGCTTCCAGAACCCGTCGCCGATCGAGGACGACATCGGGCTGGTGGAGATCTGCCACCAGCTCGGCGCCCGGTTCATGCAGCTGAGCTATAACAACCAGTCTCTGCTGGCGACCGGCTGCTACGAGGCCGAGGATCCGGGGATCACGCGGATGGGCCGGCAGGTGATCAAGGAGATGAACCGGGTCGGACTGGTCGTGGATATGAGCCATTCGGCCGAACGCTCGACGCTCGAGGCCATCGACATCTCCGAGCGGCCGATCGCCATCACCCACGCGAATCCGGCGTCCTGGCATCCGGCGCTGCGCAACAAGTCCGACACGGTGCTGCGCGCCCTGGGCGAGAGCGGCGGGATGCTCGGCTTCTCGATGTATCCGCACCATCTGGCGGGAAAGTCGGACTGCACGCTGAACAGCTTCTGCGACATGATCGCTCGGACCGCGGACCTGATGGGGGTGGAGCGCATCGGCTTCGGCAGCGACCTGTGCCAGGACCAGCCGGACAGCGTGGTCGAGTGGATGCGCGTCGGCACCTGGTCGAAGGAGATCGACTACGGCGAGGGGTCGGCCGCCCAGGCAGGGTTCCCGCCGCAGCCGGCGTGGTTCCGCAGCAACGCCGATTTCCCTGGACTGGCCGACGGTCTCCGCAAGGTCGGGTTCAGCGACAGCGATACCGCGAGGATCATGGGCGGGAACTGGCTCGAGTTCTTCGAGCTGTCCTTCGGTCCGCAGCCCGCGGTCTGAACCGGCGGTCTCTAACCGGGTTATTCGGCGTCTCTTGGACCGATCGACGCCGTCACTCGGGCCGGCCGGCTGGTGGGCGGTTTGACTTTCGGGCGGTGCGACGTATCTCGCGTAACCCACGTCATCGACCGCCGCGAAAGCTCTATCCGTAGCCGTTTAACCGGAAGCAAGGTGGCTCCCCGGCCGCCGCGCCGTTTACAGACAACCAGGATGTTCATTCATGGGAGATCTGCTCTCCGCCGCCCGGGCGCGTCTCTTCGACGCCGCCGACACCGCAGGCATCTCGCGCGACCTGCTCCAGACGCTGTCCTACCCGCGGGAGACGGTGGCGATCTCGCTACCCCTGCGCCGCGACAACGGCAGTCTCGATCTGGTTAAGGCGTGGCGCTGCCGCTACGACGACCATCTCGGGCCGACCAAGGGCGGCCTGCGCTTCCACCCCTCGGTATGCGCAGACGAGGTTCAGACCCTGGCGTTCTGGATGACCGTCAAATGCGCCCTGATGGATCTTCCGTTCGGCGGCGGCAAGGGCGGCATCTCGGTCGACTATCGCGACCTCACGGTCCACGAGCGGGAGCGCCTGACCCGGCTGTTCACGGCGTCCTTCGCCCATGTCTTCGGCCCCGACCGGGACATCCCGGCTCCGGATGTCGGCACCGGGGCGGTCGAAATGGCCTGGATCGCCGACACGTTCGGCAAGCATCGCGGCGGCCACACCCGCCACGTCGTCACCGGCAAGCCGGCGTCGCTCGGCGGGCTGGCGGGCCGCAAGGCGGCGACGGGCGACGGTGCGTTTCTCGCGCTCTCGGCGCTTGCGGAAGAACTGGGGCTCGCCGACGGCGACCGGCGGGTGGCGGTTCAGGGCTTCGGTTCCAGCGGCCGCCAGTTCGCTCGTAGGGCGGCGGCCGACGGCTGGACCATCGTCGCGGCAGCCGATAGTGGCGGCACCGTGCTCGATCCGGACGGGCTCGACATCGACGCGCTGGAGAAGGCCAAGGACGAGAACGGATCGGTCGCGTCGTCGGACCTGGGCGAGACCGCAGACGCCGACGCGGTCCTGACCGTGGACTGCGACCTGTTGGTGCCCGCCGCCCTCGGCGATCAGATCACCGAAGACAATGCCGCCGACATTCGCGCCCGGGCGGTCCTCGAGATCGCCAACGGCCCGGTCAGTCCTGCCGCGGACCCGATCCTGCTGGATCGCGGGATCGCGGTCGCGCCGGACATCCTGGTCAATGCCGGCGGCGTGTTCGTCAGCTGGCTCGAATGGGTGCAGGGCCGCACGCAGATCCGCTTCGAACCGGATGAGGTCAAGGACAAGCTTCAGACCCGGATGGGGGAGCGCGCGCGGGCGGTGGCCGACAGGGCCCAGGAGCTGGAGAGTGATCTGCGCACGGCGGCCTATGCGCTGGCCGCTGAACGCCTGGCGGCCGCGGTGTCGGCGGCGGGCGCAGGGTCCTACGCCGGACAGGGTGACGACTGACGCGGTTGCCTTGGTTCAGGCCTCTTTGGACAACCCCGGTGACCCGGATGGGAATGGCGCGCAGGCGCTCGAGTGAACGGGGCTCGAGCGTCGTTGCGCCTCCAAGCCCTCGTGGGCGGGTCTGCGTCTCGTGAGTTAATCCGATTTTAAGGGGAATGTTGGATTTTGGTCTTCTGCGAGCATTGGCCGGATGAAGACGACCATGTCCCTGCTGAACGAGCATAGAACGGCAGAACTACAAGACGCATTCGGAAGCGAAGCAGACGAGCTGTGGCAGCTGATCTACATAAGCTCGTGCTCGCCGGACATATCGGATGGGACGCTCAGGAAAATCGAGGAGGAAGCCGTCGCTGCAAACCGTGCGGCCGATCTGACCGGCGTTCTTCTTCACAAGCAGGCCAATTTTCTGCAGGTGCTGGAAGGACGGAAGTCGGCCGTCTCGACCGCGTATTTTGCACGCATCCTTACCGCGACGTCGCACTGGGGGCAGATCGTCGTCGCGTCCAATCGGATCGTGGGACGGTCGTTTCCGATCTGGTCGATGGATTTTCATGAGCTTGGCGACAACGACGAGGCTATCCTGGAGCGCCTGTCTTCGGATGCCGGCGGCCGAGATGCCCTGGCGGGTCTCTCGCCGGTGGCGGAATCCTTCATCAGGACGTTCTTACCGTATAGCGGATTCAATCGCCGGGAAGAGGCGGGATAGACAGGCGGTCGCCGGGGGGCTGGGGATCGGCCGCGGAGGATCCTTCGGGGCGGCGGCCTTCGAGGGCCCAAAAGGGGGGGTAAGTGCAAGGATTCAGCACCAAGTGGGTATACCGGGAGGCCTCGGTCGTCGCCGGTCTTGGCGACCTCGAACGCATGCTCGTCTCGCAGCCGGCCCGGCATCTGGTCAGGGTCTATCAGGCACTGCTCGAGGAAAATGACGGGAGCCTTCCCGAGCGGTCGGGTTTCGATCCGACAAGCCTTCGCGGTCACATGGCGAATGCCGTTCTCTACGACGTGACCGATCCGGAAAAGGTCCAGTTCCGCATCATCGGCGAGAACATGAAGCGCCACTTCAACATCAATCCGATCGGCAGATGCTACCTTGAGTTCGTGCCGGAAGAACGCCGGTCGCACGCGCTGGCGGCGTTCCGGAACTGCGCGGACATCCCCTGCGCCATGCTCTCGCGGACCATCCAGATGTTCGCCAGCGGTGTGCAGCGGTATTGCGAAGCCGTCGGCGTGCCGCTGATGGGCGCCGACCCGGACGGACCCGCGACACACCTTCTGTTCATGGACAGCCCGACGACGTTCGGGGTCGCCAAGACCGTCGATGACAGCCCGTTTCGGTACGCTCAACTGCTGGAGCGGCATTTCGTTGATCTCGGAAGAGGCGCGCCGGCCGGCTTTCAGGATCGACTGGTGGACGGCTTGGAAAACCCGTTCGCCGGGTAGCTGCGGTACCTCGGGTCTGAGGAAGGCCCGTAGGACGGTATCGTCGGGGCCCGGGTTTCCCCCTATCCACACTCTTCGTCGCTCGCTGTCGCGCGGGCCATCGGCGTCGGCTGGGCCGCAGACAGGCCGCAGATAGGCCCTGCCGGGTCGGCCGGCGCGTGTCCCCACCGCGGCCGCTCTCTTTCAGCCTCTTGCTTCTCCTTACCCGTCGGGCCCGATCCGGCACGACCGCAGACGCGATTCTTGTCGTGCTATTTTTGGTTGCATAGCGATGAGTAATATATTATTCAACCATGGACGGTGGGTGGTGCGAGCGGAGACGGACGCATCGCCTGCCGCGGAGCGGGAGCGTGCCGAGCACGCCGACCGGAAGAGATCGGTCCGCCGACGCGCAGGCGTTCGGCGAGCAAGGGTCTCTCGGGACGGACCAGTGGGGTCCCCGCCGCGACGTCCATGGAGGGGTTTGTCCGATGGCGAGCAGCTACACGATCACGATCAACAGCACATACGGGACCGCGGTGGATGTGTTCTCGGCGATGGCGCCGACGCCGTCGGATCCGCCGTCCCCCAATCCGGCGGACTACGTTCCGGTCTACACGAAGCTCGGTGCGGTGGCGGCGAACGGCAGCGTGAAGATCCCGGCCAGCGACTTCGTCCTGAAGATCGTGATCGTCCGACAGAGCGACCGTTTTCCGGTGAAAGCCGCGGTGGTCGACCAGATGGACATCGCGAGCCAGACGATCGCGCTCAGCGGCGACGACGAGGCGGTGGCGGAAAAGGGGTGGGGGTTCTACCAGACCTTCGCAAGCCAGCCCTACGCGCCGCAGTCGCTGACCTTCGCCAACCTGGTCGAGACCACCGATCCGGGCAGCCTCGCCTCGGCGTCCGAGACGTTTTTCAATCAGAACGGCGTGCCCGGCTTTACCTTCGCCCTGTTCTCGGCGATCGGGTACTGGGCGACCAACAAGCTCTACGCTTTTCCGGGAACCTACTACTGCTACGAGCCGCCGGCGGCGAGCTCGATGGGGTTCATTCTGCCCGCCAACTGCGTCGGCAAGCTCGTCATCGGCGGCGGGACGGCGGCCTACACGGCGAACGGCGGCAAGGCTGTCCCGCTGAGTTTCGAGGCCTCGCAGCTGACCTCCGCAGGCGCGACCGGGATGTCCGGGATCTCGCTCACCGCGATCATCCGCGACCTGAGCTGGGAGGGAAAAGCATCGACCGTCACCTGGGGCTTCGTCGGCACCCATGACGGCAAGCAGTTCATCGCCCAGAGCTACGAAGACCCGAAACTGCCCTGGTACTCGGTCCTCTACGATCTGACCTACGGCGCGTTCTTCACCGTCCAGCTCGCAATGGCCGTGGACGCGGCGGTCGATCTGGCGAAGGCCCTCGGCAAGGGCGCGAAATGGCTGTCGGACGCGGTCAGCAAGCTCTCCGACAAGATCCGCGCTTCGCTCAACGAGACCGGGGACAGTGCGGCCCCCGATACCGGCATGGGCGACGCGGCCGATCCGGTCAATGTCGACATCGATATCGACATCGATATCGACGTGGATGTGGACGTGGACATCGATATCGACATCGACGTGGATGTGGACGTCGACGTGGATGTGGACGTGGATGTCGACTTCGTCGCGGTGGTCGACGTCGATGTGGACGTTGATGTGGACGTCGATATCGACGTGGTCACGGACACCGAGACCGATATCGACATCGACGTGGATACCGACATCGACACCGATGTCGACGTCCAGCCGGGCGGCATCGGCAAGGCCCTGTCCGGCATCGGCAACTGGATCATGAAGAAGGCGCTGCCGACCCTCGTCGAGGGTGTGGCGATCTACGTCGCCTTCAACTCCTTCGGCCAGATCCTGAACGCCTGGAAGAAGGCGGACGAGCAGGACATGGCGGACCTGCAGCCGCGCCAGACCACCGGCCTCGGTCTGCTGGTCAACTACATGCTGAACGACAAGATCCCGGTGAAGACCCGCTGGACCACGTTCAGCGAGTACGTGGCGACCTCCGGCGCCGATACCGGGACGCTGCAGATCACCGTCAGCTCGATCCTGCAGACCAAGAACGCGACGGCGGATGCGGCGCAGGCCGCCTGGAAGTGGTCGCAGGCGGACGAGCAGGCGGCGGTGTCGGCGATGAAGAGCGCCGGCACGGGCGCCGACGCGGACAAAGCGTTCGTCGCGCTCGGCGGTCAGACCCATGACGGCAAGGACCTGCCGCTCAAGGTGGGAGCCGCCGTCGCCATGAAGTACCTCAAGGGTTGAGGGGGCTGGCCATGACTGTCCAGCACCCGTTGCCCAGCAACAGCCCCTATCCATCGGAGAACGAGCACCGGCGGCGGTGGCGGAGCCTGGCCCGCGAGATCGCCGCCCGGGCGGAGGAGATCGGCGACGACCCGGCCCGCATCGCGCCGCCGGCGCGGGTCGGCGAGTTGGAGGTGATCGGTTCCGGCATCGAGGCGGTGGGCTTCACCGGCGCCGACGAGGCCCGGATCCGGGACGCCGACAAGGTCCTCTACTGCGTCGCCGATCCGGCGACCAAGGTCTGGCTCAACCGACTGCGGCCGGACGCGCTCGACCTCTACGTGCTCTACGACGACGCCAAGGCCCGCTACGTCACCTACATGCAGATGACCGAGGCCATGCTGCACTACGTGCGCCAGGGCCAGAGCGTCGCCGCCGTGTTCTACGGCCACCCCGGGATCTTCGTGCTCTCGACCCACCGGGCGATCAGGATCGCCCGGCGGGAGGGCCATCGCGCAACCATGCGGCCGGCGGTCAGCGCCCTCGACACGCTCTGCGCCGATCTCGGGGTCGATCCGAGTCAGCCCGGCATGGTGATGTACGAGGCCAGCGACATGCTGATCCGGCGCCGCCGTCCGGACACGGGTCTGCATCTGGTGTTGTGGCAGGTCGGGCTGATCGGCGAACTCGGCTACCGGCGCCAAGGCTACATCAACGCCAATTTCGTCCTTCTGCTGGACTACCTGGAGGAGCTCTACGGCGCCGACCAGGAGGTCGTGAATTATGTCGGGTCGCGCTATCCCGGCGTGGCACCGCAGATCGATCGCCAGACCATCGCCTCCCTGCGCGACCCGCAGGTGCAGGCGCGGGTGACCGGCATCTCCACCTTCTACCTGCCGCCGCGCACGGTGGCCGAGTCCGATGCCGGCATGCTGGAGCGGTTGGGCCTGATCCGGCCCGGCCAGCCGCTGCGCACGCCCGACAGCCCGCTGCGGGTCATCGACCGCTACTCTGCCCGTGAGCGCAAGGCCTTCGAGGACTTCGCCAGCTTCGACGTGCCCCGGACGTACCAGTGGCAACCGGAAAGCGCGGCGGCCGATTTCGTCCTGGCCCTGCGCGAGGACCGGGCGTTCCGCGATCTCTACCGCGACAATCCGGCGGCGGCGGTCGCCGCCTATCCGGGGCCTCTGGACCCGACGAGCCGGCGGCTTCTCGCACGCGGCGATCCGGGTGCGGTTCAGCTCGCGGCGAAGGAGGTGCGGCGGGCGTGCAGCTCCGCGAACCGATCCTTCTTCGCCTACCTCCTGGCCCGTAAGGCGGAGACCGCGGAGCTCGGCCGGGTGGCGGAACTGCCGCCGGAAAAGCGTCTGGCGGCGGCCGAAACCTGGGCGGGCCGGCGCGGTCTCGCCGTCGACTGGCCCGATCTGTCGGCGGATTGGACGCTGTACTTGCGGCAGGAGCCGACTCCGTGGGGCGGGTTCTACCTGTGCCGCCGCCGGGAACGGTCCCTCGCCATCCATGCCCGTCCCGGAGGGGCCGGCGACCGGATCATGCTCGACGGGGTCCGGCTCCAGGGCGCGCGTCTTGCGAACGGCGTGATCTCCTGGCAGCAAGCCGACGGCAACACGACCTCGGGCCGCCTTCAGGTCGACCTGCTGAGCGACGGGACGCGACGCCTTGTCGGGACTGTATGGTCGGACGACCAGCAGTCTGGAACCGGCGCGACCCTTCGCCTCTACGAAACCCGCCTCAAACCGACGCCGCCCCTGAGCGCCTTTGCCGGACACTACGGCAGCGCCGATCTGCGGCCGGTCTTCGAGGCGGGTGGGACCGAGATGCGGCTCTGGCGGGACGGGGTCCCGGACCCGACAGCGGTGGTCCTGACAGGCGATCATCTGGAGGCGGGGACCTGCCGGGTGCCGCTGTCGCACCGCGACGCCGACGACCTGCGCCATGTCCACGGCCAGTATGCACTGCGGCTCGTCTCCGGCGGGCAGGCCGATCTTCGGCGCCTGGTCGTCGACGACGGAAGCCTGCTCATCGACGGCCACCGGCTAGACACGGAAATCCGGGACGGTGCGATCGTCTGGTCGTCCGGACCGGCGGGAGCCCGCTCCGGCGACCTCCGCTTCCTGCTGGACCCGATCACCCTGTGTCCTATGGCCTATGGGACGGCGCGGACGGCGGCCGGAGGCGTCGTTCATCTGCGCGCCTTCCGGCATCCGGGCGACGCGGAGCGGGAAAGCCTCGCCGCCGCGCCCCGGATGGGGCTGCCGGCCTGGGCCTGGGCTCACCTCTTGCGCATCCAGCTCGACGCGGCCGGCAAGGGCGGTCTGTTCCTCTGGCACGGCTGGGACCGGGCGGGGGTGAACCAGCGCCGTATCGGCCGCCTGCTCGACGCCCTGCGGGAGCATGTGCCGCTATGAGCGCGTCCACCGCCGTTCTGTTGGCGACTCCGCCTGTCGTTCTGCCGGCCGACCCGTCCAGGGTTGACAGGGCGCGGCTTGCCCGGGAGGCGGGGCCGACGCCCCGCGTGCCCTGGCTCCTGCTCGACTACGACACGAGGCGCTGGCCGTTCGCGGCCGTGCTCAGCCGCGACGTCTACAAGGTCCGGCGCTTGGACCGGCTCCACGTCTACCTGCAGGAGCATCGCCAGCGCATGGGCGAGCGTCGGATCCGCCCGACGGCCAGGGACAACCTGATCGTCTCGGCGATGATGGCCGATCAGCCGGACGATGCCGACTTCTGGCGGCTGTATCACGGCTTCATGCTGCGGGTTCTGGCGCCGCTCGTGGGCCGCGGCATCAGCTACACCCAGACGCCCAAACTCCGCGTTCACCTGGCCGGCACCCGCAGCGTCAGCTCGTTCCATCACGACATCTGCGTCACCGAGCGCATCGATCAGATCAATTTCTGGATGCCGTTCTGCGACGTGGCCGACGAGACCGCCCTGTGGCTGGAGAGCGACTACGGCGCGGGCGACTTCCGGCCCGTGCCGGTCCGCTACGGCCAGATCCTGATCTTCGACGGCGGCTATCTCGGACACGGCTCGGTGGAGAACCGGTCCGAGCGCACCCGAGTCAGCCTCGACATGCGCTTCTCCTACAAGCGATCGGCCACCCGGGCCGAAGGAGTCGCGCTCCTGAACCATCTGGCCGGGGTGCTCGACCCCGCGCCGGCCCCCCGAGAGCCCACGACCGAGGAGGATGCGTGATGCAGCCCGAAAACCATGCCCCGAGTGCAGACGTCCAGAACCTGATCTCGACCGCGGCGAAGATCTCCGCCGCCCCGCCCCGGGCCGCCCGGGTGACCCGCTACGGGCCGGACGGCAACGGCGTGGCCGGCACCGGCACCGCGACCTACGGCATCGACGGGACCGGGGCCGCCGCGACGATCCATTACGAAAGCGCCTTGCCCGGCGGCCAGGTCTGCGCGCGGACGGCGGTCTCGCTCGATGCCCAGGGCCGGGTGACCACCGCGCAGTCCGACCGGCTGGACGCCGCGGGTCAGGTGGTCGGATGCGTGACGGGGGACTACTCGCGGCTGGCGACCAACGCGGCCGGCCAGCCGATCAGCGGAACCGCGGTGATCAAGACCACCGATCCGGACGGCAAACCGCTGCACCACACGGAGATGACCTACGCGCGGGAGACGCTCGCCAGCCTCTCGCAGTCCAGCTACGACCCCGCTTCCGGACGCCGGTCGGCCGGTCTCGCCGTCGACTATGCCGAGGCCGAGAGTCTCGGCACGCGGCTGATCGGCGGCAGCCTCAGCCTCTCCCGGACCCGGGCCGACGGGTCGCTTGCCAGCCGGACGACGTCGCATCTGATCCGCTTCGGCGTCCCCGACCTGGTCGAGACCCAGACCTATGGCGCGGACGGCAAGACCTCGGCCGAGAAGCTGACCTCGAACTACGCCGGTGTCACCTTCGACCCCCGGCGCAAGGTGAACGGGGGGCGCCTGATGGTCGTGGCCGCCGACGCCGCCGGCGCCGTCATGGGGCGCACGCTGTTCGAATATGCCGACGGCAAGGTCCGGCGGGTGGCGCCCGTGCCCGAGGGAGAACTTCTCGATGTCGCGGCGGGCGCCCCGTACCCGGCCGCGGCCGTCACCGGCCCGAACCGTCCCTACCGATCGCCAGACAAGACCGTGGAGACCAAGCGTCCGGACGGCAGCCTGCTTGAGCGCGCCGACTACTGGGTGATGGCCGATGGCGCCGGCGGCACGGTTCCCCGCCGGACCATCCTGACCCTCTTCGCCCCGGACGGACGGACGGTCGTCCGCGAGACCGATGTCGATTTCAGCGGGGTGTCGTTCGCCGCCGGCGGCGTGCCGAAGGGCGGCGCGGTCGTCGCGACGAAGTTCGAGGACGGCATCCGCAACAGCATCACGCACGTGACGTACTGACCAGCGATCCAGGAAAGGAGATATCCGATGGCAATCGACAAGAACTGCAAGGTCACCAACAACTCGGGCGTTACCGTGGTCGCGCTCAACGCCTTCAATTCCTCGACCAACGTGGCGAACAACTCGCCCAAGCAGGGCTACATGCAGCAGCTCGACCTGCTGAAGGTGAGCGGTGCCGCGACCCTGGCGACGGGGGCCAACGGGACGGTCGTTCTCGACGAGACCTATAAGGACTCCAGCGGCAATTCCCAGCCCTGCTACATCTACGATCTGCTCTTCTCCAAGCCGGACTCGCTGTTTCCCGTGGCGGTGCAAGCGGAGGTGCTGGACTTCGCCAAGCAGTCCTATCCGGACATCACCCTGACCTCGGCCCAGAACGCCAACATGACGAAGGCCCTGGCCTTCTGTCAGAACATCATGACGTCCCCCACCTCGAAGATGTCGGTCGCGTTCCAGGCGGCGATGACCGATGCGCTGAAGCAGGGGAGCATCGACAAGATCGAGGCGGCCATGACGGCTTTCTGGAACCAGTATCCGGTCTTCGCCGGGCTGGACTTCCCGAGCTACGTCGCGGTCAGCACCTACCTCAGGGCCTTCGCCTATCTCTGGGGCATGAACGACAAGGGCCAGCCCGGACAGACCTACTACGTCTACACGTCGTCGGGCGGCGGCTCGTCCTCCGGCGGGGTCACGAACGCGGGCAAGATCGTCTTCGCCAAGAAGTCCGGCGCCCCGTCCCCCGCCGATCCCTCCGACCCGAACAGCGGCTTCGACATCACCTACACGCCGACATCGGGGCCGTCGACGAAGCTGACATTCGACAACGGCCAGCTGATCGACGGCACGGGGGCGATCGCCCTGAACGGCGGGTTCGGATACAAGGCGACGTTCACCAACGAGACCGGCGACACCACGGTCTGGCCGGTCTTCAGCGGGACCGTGTTGAACATCAAGGCGATGGCCGTCCCCCTCGCGCCGGAGAGCGATTGGCACAAGTTCTGGTCGAGCCTCTCATTCGAGAAGCTGCTCGACTACTTCCTTCAGGGGATGGGCGTCTGGATGGCGCTCGACTTCCTGAAGCAGAAGCTCACCGCCAAGGAGAAGAAGCTGGCCGACGACAAGGCCAACAAGAACGAGGGCGGCGAGCCGGACAAGCAGCAGCAGGAGGAGGCCAACGACTCCGCCGAGAAGGTCGGGGAGGCGGCGCAGAAGGAGGACCAGGATCTGGCCGACCGCGCGGCGCCGAACGACAAGATCGAAGTGGCGGAAGACCAGAAGGAGTTCGAGGACGCGGTCGAGAACGTCCGGAGCGAGGGATCCGAGGCCTACAAGAACGTGGCCGAGGACAACCTGAAGGGCGGGATCGACAGCGCCAACAAACAGATCGAGGACCTGGCGGAGATCGAGGTCACGCCCGAGCTCGAGGAGGCCGGCGGGAAGCTGGCCGATGCCGAGAACAGCCTGGAATCCGGCGACCTGTCATCCGCCGCGGGCAATCTCGGCGACGTCAACGAGGCCCTGCCGAAGATCGTCGAGGATATGGGGAGTTCGGTGAGTTCGGAGCTCAAGGAACAGGTCTCCGACGCGGTCGAGGTTCAGGACCGCGCCAAGGAAATTTCGGAAGAGACCGACGAGGCGTCCGAGAAGTCCGGCTCCGGCGAGGAGGAGCCGTTCGACGATACCGTTCCTCCAGTGGAATGATCCGACAGATCGGCCGCCGACGCGAAAAAAGCCGGCCCGCCTCCCATCGCCATCCGTAGAGGACGCGACAGGGGGCGGGCCGGCGGAAAGTCTACCCTGGAGTCACGTGTGACCGCCGGCAGAAGGCAGGTCGGACTACCGGCCTTCCTTCTCGCCGAGGAAGTACGGCTTCAGATAGGCCAGGATGTCCTGGGCTTCCTGCTCGTTCTTGAGGCCCGGGAACACCATCTTGGTGCGCGCCTTGTCCTTGCCGATCTGGCTGCCGATGTACTCGTTCGGCGCCACGATGTAGGCGAGGAAATGCTCCTCGTTCCACGGGTCGATCGAATCGCCGGCGGCGACCAGGTCGTCGGAGTGTTTGAAGCCCGGGAAGTCGCCGGCCTTGCGCTCGAAGAGACCGTAGAGAGACGGTCCGACGCGGCGCTTGCCCTCGGCCAGCACGTGGCACGCGCGGCATTTATTGTAGAGCTTTTCACCGGCCGCGGCGTCGCCTTCGGCAAGCGCGGGCGTGACCATCGACAGGCCCATCAAAACGGCTCCGGTCGTAGCAATGGCGCGGATTCCCATAGTTTCCTCCAGGGTTTTGTTGCTGCCGATCAACTGTGTTTCGGCAAGCGTGGGTTTCAAGCCTGTGACGGAAAAAGATTTTCGCCGTCCGGGCCTGCCGCCGACGGTGCTTTTGATCGCCGTCAACGGAAGCCTCTGCGATCCGACTTGTCAGTGTCAACTCAAGCGGACATCATCGCTGTAATGGTGTCTGTATATCCTTTCTCAGCGATTGTCGGTCAGGACGAGATGCGTCTCGGTCTGACCCTCGCCTCGGTCGATCCGAGCATCGGCGGTGTGCTGATCCTCGGCGACCGCGGGACCGGCAAATCGACGGCGGTCCGCGCACTCGCCCAGCTCCTGCCGACCATGAAGGTCGTCCGGTCCTGCCGCTACAACTGCGACCCGGCCGCACCGTCCCCGGACTGCCTGTCGGGTTGCGGCGCGGACCCCGGCAAATCCGACGCGGTGCCGATTCCGGTGATCGATCTGCCGTTGGGGGCGACCGAGGACAGGGTGGTCGGCGCCCTGGACCTGGAGGTCGCGCTCTCCCGCGGCGAGAAGCGGTTCGAGCCCGGGCTTCTGGCCCGCGCCAACCGCGGTTTCCTCTACATCGACGAAGTGAACCTGCTGGAGGACCATCTGGTGGACCTCCTGCTCGACGTCGCGGCCTCCGGCGAGAACGTCGTCGAGCGCGAGGGATTGAGCGTCCGGCATCCGGCGCGTTTCGTCCTGGTCGGCAGCGGCAACCCGGAGGAAGGCGAGCTGCGCCCGCAGCTTCTCGACCGGTTCGGCCTCGCCGTCGAGGTGTCGACCCCGACCGTCATCCGAGACCGGGTCGAGGTCGTGCGCCGGCGCGAGGCCTTCGAGCGGGACCGCGACGGCTTTCTCGAGACCTGGAAATCCAGGGAGGCGGCCACGCGGCGCAAGATCGTGCGGGCGCGCAAGGCGCTGCCGGCGGTTGCGGTGGGCGACGATGTGCTTGAGCGCGCGGCCGAGATCTGCGTGGCCCTGGGCACGGACGGCCTGCGAGGCGAACTGATCCTGATGCGGGCGGCACGGGCGCTCGCCGCGCTGGAGGGGAAGCCGGCGGTCTCGGATGCCCACCTCCGCGCGGTGGCGCCGATGACCCTCCGCCATCGCCTGCGCCGCGATCCGCTGGACGACGTCGGAGCCACCTCCCGCGTCGAACGGGCCCTCGAGGCCTGTTTCGCGCCGTGACCGGGCCGGCCGATCCGGAGCATCCGGCGCCGGTCGTCCCCGATGCTCTCATGGCCGCAGTTCTTCTGGCGATCGACCCGCCGGCGCTTGGCGGCGCCTGGGTCCGGGCCCGGCCGGGGCCGGTGCTCGACCGGTGGCTCGACGTGTTCCGGGCCTGCCTCGACCCTGACACCCCGCAGCGCCGTCTGCCGGTGCATGTCGGCGACGACCGGCTGATCGGCGGACTCGACCTCGCCGCGACTCTGCGCAGCGGCAGACCGGTGGTGGAGCGCGGGCTGCTCGCCCAGATCGACGGCGGCGTGCTGACCGTCCCGATGGCGGAGCGGATCGCCGCGGGCGCCGCCTCAAGGATCTCGTCGGTACTCGACACCGGTATAGTAGCGGCCGAGCGCGAGGGCGTCAGCGCCCGGTGGCCCGCCCGGCTTGCGGTCGTCGCCATCGACGAGGGCCGCGAGGACGACGAGGCGGTGCCCACCATGCTGCTTCAGCGCCTGGCCCTCGCGGTCGACCTCGACCCCGTTGCCATGGCCGAGCTCGACCTGCCCGTCGCCATGGAGGCGCTGGCGGCGGCTGCGGACCGCGCGCGCCGGCGCCTGCCGGACGTCGCGGCGGCCGACGACGCCGTCGAGGCCCTGTGCGCCATCGGTGCGGCGCTGGGCGTGCCGTCCCTGAACCTTGCCGGCTTGGCGCTGCGGGTGGCGCGGGCTCACGCCGCGTTCGCCGGGCGAACCGAAGTCGCCGAGCCCGACGTGTCGGCGGCGGTCCGGCTCGTCTATGCCCGGCGTGCGACCCAGCTTCCCGGCGATCCGTCGGACCCGCCCGAGGCCGAGCCCGATCCTCCACAGGAGGAGACCCAGCAGAAGGATCCGCCGGAAACCGAGGACGGTCAGACCCAGAGCGAGCCCGAGACCTCGGCGGACCGGCTGATCGAGGCGGCGCTCGCGGCACTTCCGCCGAACCTGCTGGAACAGCTCGCTGCCTCGGCCGCGCGCCAGCGGTCGGGAGCGAATGCGGGCCGGCGTGGCGATGGCGGTCTGTCCCGTCGGCGCGGGCGACCGGTCGGCAGCCTTCCGGGTGATCCGCGGCGCGGAGATCGGCTCAACCTGGCCGACACGTTGCGCACGGCGGCTCCGTGGCAGCGGCTGCGCGGCCGCACCGGCACACGCGTACTGGTGCGCCCGGAGGACTTCCGGGTCACCCGGTACCGGCACCGCACCGAGACCGTCACCGTCTTCGTGGTGGACGCGTCGGGTTCGGCCGCCCTGCACAGGCTCGCGGAAGCGAAGGGGGCCGTCGAATTGCTGCTGGCCGAATGCTATGTCCGCCGCGACCAGGTTGCGCTTCTGGCCTTTCGCGGGACCGAGGGTGAGCTCCTATTGCCGCCGACGCGATCGCTCGTCAGGGCGAAGCGCAGCCTTGCCGGTCTTCCCGGCGGCGGCGGTACGCCGCTGGCCTCCGGCCTCGACATGGCGGGGGCCATGGCCCAGGCGATCCGGCGGGAGGAACGGATGCCGTCCCTTGTCGTCCTGACCGACGGCCGGGCGAACGTGACGCGCCAGGGCGTGGGCGGCCGGGCTCAGGCGATGGAGGACGCGCTGGATGCGGCCCGCCGTCTGGCCGCGCAGGATGTCTCCGCGCTGGTGCTGGACACCGGCCCGCGACCGCGTCCCGAAGCGGCGGAGATCGCGTCGGCCATGCGCGCCACCTATCTGCCGCTGCCGCAGGCGGACGCGGCGACCGTTTCCCGCGCCGTGATCGCGGCGCGTGGCGACGGCACGCGCCGCCCGGCCTAGGCGGGGGCCATGCCCGATCCGCGCGATCTGGACTGGGAGCGGGACGGCGCCGACTGGCCGAACCGCGAGATGAGCCGATTTGTGCGCGCGGGCCGGCTGAAATGGCACGTCCAGGTCGGCGGCGAGGGGCCGGGCCTCCTGCTGCTGCACGGCACCGGCGCGTCGACCCATAGCTGGGCCGGCATGCTGGGTCCGCTGGCCAGGGACTTCACGGTGATCGCCCCGGACCTTCCGGGGCACGGCTTCACCGGATCGGCCTCGCTCTACGGTCTGTCGCTGCCGGGCATGGCCTACGGGGTCTCCGAGCTGCTGGACGCGCTCGGGCAGAAGCCGGTCCTCGGGGTCGGCCATTCGGCGGGCGCCGCGATCCTCGCCCAGCTCGTCCTGCAGGGGCCGTCGACGCTGCGCGCGGTTATCAGCCTCAATGGCGCCCTGGTGCCGTTCGGCGGCGTGGCCGGGCGGCTGTTCTCGCCGCTCGCCAAGCTGCTGGCGATGAATCCGGTGACCCCCGGTCTCTTCGCGCGGGGCCTCTCCCGGTCCGAGGCATTCGAGCGTCTGCTCGCCGGGACCGGGTCGAATCTCGATCCGTCATCGGCGGCGGCCTACAGGCGGCTCGCGGCCAGCCCGCGCCACGTCGCCGGCGCGCTCGGGATGATGGCGAACTGGGATCTGCGCCGGCTGCATCGGGAGGTGAAGGCGTTACCGATTCCCCTGTTCCTCGTGGCTGCGGCGGGTGACGGAACCGTGCCGCCGGATCAGGCCAGGGCCCTGGCCCGGCATGTGCCGACCGCCCGCCTCGAGATGCTGTCCTGGGGCGGCCATCTGGCGCATGAGGAGCGGCCGGCCGAGATCGTCGATCTCATCCGCCGGGTGTCGGATGAAATCGGGGTCCAAAACGGCGTCCCGCGCGACAGTTAATGTTGGCAAGTTTGCCTTACACTTATAGTGTAATGCGATGAATACACTCAGGCCGATCTCCATCGACCGCCGCGCTGACAATCTGTGCGCCGGGTCGGTCGACGCCAGCGGGCGCCCCCACGCGGTCGTGATCGGCAGCGGTTTCGGCGGTCTGGCCGCCGCCGTGCGGCTCGGCGCCCGGGGATACCGGGTCACCGTGCTGGAGAAGGGGGACGAGGCGGGCGGCCGCGGCCGTGTATTCCGCCAGGACGGCTTCAGCTTCGACGCCGGGCCGACCATCATCACCGTCCCGTATCTGCTGGAGGAACTCTGGGCGCTTGCCGGGCGCGATTTCCATGCGGAGATCGACCTCCGCGAGATGGACCCGTTCTACACGATTCTGCTCGATGACGGCCGCCGGCTCGACATCTGCCGCGACGCCGCCGAGATGCGCCGGCGGATCGAGGCGATGTTCCCCGGCGAGTCGTCCGGTTACGAGCGGTTCGAGGAGGCCTGCCGGGGGCTGTGCGACCTGGCCTATCTCGGCCATGGCGACAAGCCGATGGGCGCGGCCCTGTCGATGATCAAGCTGATCCCCGACCTGCTGAAGCACGGCGCGCTGCGCTCGGTGCACGGCCTTGCGGCGCGGACGATCAGGAATCCGGACCTGCGGGCGATCCTCAGCTTCCATCCGCTGCTGATCGGCGGCAACCCGTTCAACACCACGGCCGTCTACGGGCTGATCCCCGAACTCGAGCGGCGCTGGGGCGTGCATTTCCCCATGGGCGGCACCGGCGCGCTGGTCGCCGGCCTCTGCGATCTGATCGCGGGGCAGGGCAGTCGGATCGTCTACGGCGCGGAGGTCGACGAGATCCTGGTCGAGGAGGACCGGGCGTCCGGTGTCCGTCTTGCCTCCGGTGAGACGATGGCAGCGGATATCGTTGTCTCAAACGCCGATCCGGGGTGGACCTACGCGCGGCTGCTGCGCCACCGCCGCCGGTTCCGCTGGCCGGACTGGCGGATTCGGGCGTCGAAATACTCCATGGGGCTGTTCGTGTGGTACTTCGGCACCAACCGCCGCTACGAGGACGTGCCCCACCACAGCATCCTGCTCGGGCCGCGCTACCGCGGGCTGCTCGACGACATCTTCGAGCGCCGCGTGCTCGCCGATGACTTCAGCTTGTACCTGCACCGGCCCACCGCGACCGACCCGTCCCTCGCGCCACCGGGCCACGACACGTTCTATGTGCTCTCGCCGGTGCCGAACCTGCAGGCCGACATCGACTGGGCGGACACCGCCGAGACCTACCGGCGGCGGATCGCCGAGAAGCTGGAGGCCACCCTGCTGCCCGGCCTCTCCGACTCCGTCGTCTCGTCCCATGTGGTGACGCCCACCTATTTCCGCGACGCGCTCAACTCGCCCCACGGGGCCGGCTTCTCGCTGCAGCCGCTGTTGCGTCAGAGCGCCTGGTTCCGACCCCACAACAAGTCGGAAGAACTTGACGGCCTGTACCTCGTCGGTGCGGGAACCCATCCCGGCGCCGGCGTCCCCGGTGTACTGTGTTCCGCAAAGATCCTGGACACGGTGGTGCCCCATGCCGACGTTTTCCGCTGACCGCGCCCAGGAGGCCGCCGACCGCCGTGCCTGCCGGGCCCTCATCGCCCAGGGATCGCGGAGCTTCCACGCCGCTTCCAAGCTGCTTCCGTCATCGGTGGCCGAGCCCGCGCTGGCGCTCTACGCGTTCTGCCGGACGGCGGACGATGCGGTCGACGAGGCCGGAGCCGGCGGTGTCCGCGACGCCGTGGAGCAGGTCCGCGCTCGGTTGGACCGGGTCTATTCCGGCGATCCGGCGGACGACCCGGTGGAGCGTGCCTTCACCCGTGTCGTGGAACGCTTCAATCTGCCGCGCGCCCTTCCCGACGCCCTGATCGAGGGGTTCGCCTGGGACGCGGAGGGCCGCCAGTACGAGACCATCGGCGATGTGCGGGCCTACTCGGCCCGGGTGGCGGCCAGCGTCGGCGTGATGATGACCGTGCTGATGGAGTCGCGATCCGCGCCGGTGGTCGCCCGCGCTACGGACCTCGGCGTGGCGATGCAACTCACGAACATCGCCCGCGACGTCGGCACCGACGCGCGGGCCGGTCGGCTGTACCTGCCGAGACAGTGGATGCGGGAGGCGGGGCTGGAACCCGACGCCTGGCTCGCCACGCCGCGGCACAGCCGAGCCTTGGGCGAGGTGGTGCGCCGCCTTCTGGACGAGGCGGAGCGTCTCTATCGCCGGTCGCGCGCGGGGATCGGCCAGTTGCCGATCGGATGCCGTACCGGGGTCCGGACGGCCCAGCTGCTGTATGCCGAGATCGGCCGCGAGGTCCTTCGTCGGCAGGGAAACGCCGTCGACGGCCGCGCGGTCGTGGCGGGCCGGCGCAAGCTGGCCCTGCTTGCCTGGGCGAAGCTGTCCGGCCAGGCGATCGTGCCGGGGCTCGCCGCGGAGCCGCTTGAGGAAACCCGGTTTCTCGTGGACGCCGTGCGGTCCTGCCCGGCGCCGCGTCCGCAGCCGGGGCAGAGTTTCCGCGCCAGGGCGGTTTGGGCCACCGACCTGGTGATGCGTCTGGAATTCGGCGATCGTAGGGCCAAATCCCTGGTTCAGGATGTCAATCCTGGATAGACCCTCCTCTGGAGACGCCCGTGATCGATTACACCCTTCTCGCGTTCATCGGCGCGTGTACCACCGTCGCCCTGACCGGCGCGTTCTTCAAGCCGGGCGTCTGGTACGAGGGTCTGCGCAAGCCGCCGTGGCGGCCGCCGAACTGGCTGTTCGGTCCGGCCTGGACGGTGCTCTACGCCATGATCGCGGTTTCGGGCTGGTGGGTCTGGCAGGCGGGCACCTGGCCGGCACTGGCGCTGCCGATGGCGATCTACGGCGTGCAGCTGCTGCTGAACGCCGGCTGGTCGCCCCTGTTCTTCGGCCTGCGCCGGCCCGATCTGGCGCTCTACGAACTCTTCGCGCTCTGGACCTCGATCCTGGCGACCATCGTCGCCTTCTACCCGATCTCGCCGGCCGCCGCCCTCCTGCTGCTCCCTTATCTGGGCTGGGTGACCTTCGCGGGTCTGCTGAACCGGGCGATCATCCGGCTCAACCCCGAAACGGTGGGGGGGTGACCCATGTCGTGGCTGGTGCTGCTCGAGCCGCTTTTCATCGTCGTCGTGGTGTTCGGGATCGGCTTCTGGCAGCTCCGGGAGCTGAACAAGCTGCGCCGTGAGCGCGAACGGCGGGAGGCCGGGTCGACCGGGTCCGGGCCGATCGACACCGCCGCCGGCCCGTCGCGCCCCGACGAAACGTCGCGTTAGCCGAAGGCGGCCCGCGGCATCCTGAACGGCAGCATCAGCCGGACGATCGGGTTCTCGAACCGGTCCAGGTCCAGGCTCTCGTGCACCGCCGGACCGCGTTCACCGTACAGGCCGGTGTCCAGGATCTCCCGCGTATAGAACGGGCTGTCCTCCAGCGTGCGCGCGACCGTTGCCGGTTGGCCCTCGTCCGCCCGCGTGGCGCGATCGACCCGCCAGAATCCTGCCGGCAGGGCCCGGTCGGGGGGCGACGGCACCCGCTCCACGCCGCCGCCGGGCGTGAAGCGCAGCGCCATGGACAGGTCGCCGCCGGTCCGCCGCTCCGCGTCGTAGAGCACGACCGCCGAGTCGCGGCCGCGGAACCGGGACCAGTCCCACCGGCGGAACGCCGCTTCCAGCGGCTCCGATCCCCAGTTGCTGTCGAAATAGCCGTGGCCACGCCAGGACGTGCGCGGCGAGTCCAGCTCGACCGAGACCCGGGCCATCGGCGCGATCGGCCACCACCGGTGCCTGCCGGCGGCGTCGAGCGCGAAGTCGATTCCGGGCCGGCAGTCGGGCGTGAGGCTGACGGTCCCGCGGATGGCGGTCAGATGCGGCACCGACCGTTCGTCGAGATCGAGGGTGAGGCCGTTCTGCGACCAGTGCAGGGCGCTCCGGCCGACGGCGAAGGTCCGTGGCGTCCGCCTAAGTGCGCCCCGGCCTCGTTCGGTCATGGCCCAGCGGTCGCTCCGCGCGCCGTAGAGGGCGACGTTGACCGCGCAGTGGTTCTCCGGGTCGCGCCGGCCCGACCAGGCGTAATAGGGCGAGAACACGCTGCCGACGAAGGCGATGATCGTGAGCCCCTGGCTGCCGTCGTCGCTCAGCGCGTCGATGTACCACCAGGCGTAGCCGCCCGCCGGAACCTGCCGCGCGAAGTCAGGTCCGCCATCACCCTGTCGGCGGCGAGCTTGCCCGACAGCGCCGCCATCGGAATGCCCGGTCCCGGGTGCACGCTGCCCCCCGCCAGGTAAAGGTTCGGCACCGCCGTAGTCGTCCCGTTGCGCTGGAACGATGCCTTCCAGCCGTGACTCGCGGGGCCGTAGATCGCGCCGCCCGTGCCCGGGAAACGCCGGGCGAAGTCCGCCGGGGTCGTCGTGACGGATCCGTTCGGCGACGGCTGTACCGTCAGCCCGCAACGCGCCATCTGGGCGAAAGCTGTGTCCAGACATTGTTGGGTCTCCTCGTTGCGGAAATCTTCCGTGTCGCCGGTCGCCGGAGCGTTCACGATCAGGAAAAGCCGCTCCGCACCGGCGGGAGCGGTGTCGCCCTGTGCCGAGGCGTGGCGGTCCTGGGCGCAGAGATAGGCGGTCGGCGTGCGCGGCAGGCGGCGCCGGTCGATCAGGTCGCGGAACTCGCCGGCATAGTCGTCGCTGAAGAACACGTTGTGATGCACCAGCGGGAACCCGTCGGTCTCCGCCACGACCGACTGGGTGAGCGCGGACAGGGACCGGCCCTTCGGTGGGGTCGGAGGGGCCACGCGCGAGACGCCGGGGCCCAGCAGTCCGGCGGCAAGGGCGGCGACGTCGCCGCAGAACACGACGGCATCCGCCGACAGGGCCTCGCCGTCGCCGAGCCGCACCCCGCACGCCGCGCCGCCGTCGGTGGCGATCGACGCGACGGCGGTGCCGAAGCGGAAATCGACGCCGAGCCCTCGGGCAAGGGCGGTGAGGGCGTCCGGCAGGCGCTGCATGCCGCCGTCTATCGTCCAGACCCCCTCCTGCTCCACATGGGCGACGAGGGCGAGAGTCGCCGGGGCGAGATAGGGCGAGGCCCCGCAATAGGTTGCGTATCGGGCGAAGAGCTGCCGCAGCCTGGGATCCGTGAACTGCTTCGACAGAGCCTTGTACAGGGAGGAGAAGGGCTGGGCGGCGAGCAGATTGCGGGCGCCGTTGACGCCGCCGGCCAGGGTCAGGCCGACCGCCGACGGTCTCGGCGCCCGCATGAAGGGGCCGTCGAGTGTCCGGAACACCTTCGCCGCCTGCGCCCGGAAGGCTCGGTAGCGCTTCGCTTCGTCCGGTCCGGCGAAAGCGGCGACGGCGTCCTCGGAGCGTTCGGGGTCGGCGAAGAGATCGAGCCGTTCGCCCTCGCTCCAGGCGTGCCTTGCCAGAATTTCGGCCGGGCGGAAGGTGAGGTGGTCTTCGGTACTGGCGCCGGCGATATCGAACAACTCGTCGAAGACCGCGCGCAGGGTGACGACGGTCGGGCCGGAATCGACCGGGACGCCGGCGACGGGCACCTCGCGGATCTTGCCGCCGGGACGCTCCGCCGATTCCACCACCGTCACCGCCACGCCGGCGGCGGCGAGCCGGATGGCGACGGCCAGTCCGGCCATGCCGGCGCCGACGACGATGACGCTGTCGTCGGACGCGGGAGGTCTGGGTCGTGGGACCGGTCGAGAGATCGCGCTCATGATGCCGTCGGAAACGCCGTTGCCGGGATGAGCGATCAGTGTATAGAATAATTGACACTTTATAATGTCCAAAATATCGGACAGTACGGTTACAGGCGTTCCGGGAGGCGACGATGGATATCAAGCTCAGGATCGAACAGGCACTCGAAGACGCCGTCTCGGCGGGCGAGTCGCCCTCTGCGCCGGCCGGGCTGTCAGCGGCCATCCGCTACGCGGTCTTTCCCGCGGGCCACCGCATCCGGCCCAGGATCGCCCTCGGCGTCGCCCGGGCCTGCGGCGACGACCGGCCGGGTCTGAGCGGCGGGGCGGCGGCGGCGATCGAGCTGCTGCACTGCGCCTCCCTGGTTCATGACGATCTGCCCGCCTTCGACGATGCCTCCACCCGGCGCGGCAAGCCCTCCGTCCACCGGGCTTTCGGCGAGCCGCTCGCGGTGCTGACCGGCGATGCGCTCATCGTGATGGCCTTCGAGACCCTGGCCCGCGCGGCGGCGGAGTCCCCGGACCGTCTCGGAACGCTGGTCGCGACCCTCGGACGGGCGGTCGGTACGCCGTCGGGCATCTGTGCCGGCCAGGCCTGGGAATGCGAAACCAACGTGGACCTCTCCGCGTACCAGCGGGCGAAGACCGGCGCCCTGTTCGCCGGGGCCGCCGCCGCCGGTGCCGGTGCTGCGGGCCACAACGACCCGGCCTGGCTCGATTTCGGCGCCGGCCTGGGGGAGGCGTATCAGGTCGCCGACGACATCTGCGACCTGACGGCCGATCCGGAACAGATCGGTAAACCGACCGGCCAGGACCGCGCCCATGCCCGGCCGAACGCCGCTCACACCCTCGGCATCGACGGGGCGAAGAAGTGGATGGCGGAACTGGTCCAGCGCACGATCGACAGCATTCCGGACGTTCCGGGGCGTGACGGCCTGCGCGACATGGTTCTGGCCGAAGGCGGCAAGATCCTGCCGAAGGGGCTGGTCCGGGCCGCGTGAGCGGGAGGCGACGGTGGTCGACGCCGCTGGCTCCGAGAACCGGCGGCGCCGGCGCTCCTGGCGTGACGCCCTGCGCGATTGGCGGATGCGCACGATCGCCGATCCGACCTTCCAGAGAATCGCTTCTTCCTTTCCCCTGACCCGCGGCATCGCCCGGCGCAAGGGGCAGGCGCTGTTCGATCTCTGCGCCGGGTTCGTCTACTCCCAGATCCTTGTCGCCTTCGTGCGGCTCCGCGTCGCCGACCGGCTGGCTGCAGGGCCGCGCACCGTGGCGGCGCTCGCAGCCGATCTTTCCCTGACACCGGAAGCAACCGAACGGCTGATGCGGGCGTCCTGCGCCCTCGGCCTGGTCGAGACGCGCGGCGCCGACGGCTACGCCCTGGCCGATCTCGGGGCGGCGATGCTGGGCAATGCGGGCGTCGCCGAGATGGTCGAGCACCATGCCGCGCTGTACGCCGACCTCGCCGATCCGGTCGCGCTGCTGCGCGGCGATACCGCCGGCCGGGCGCTCGAAAACTACTGGGGCTACGGAACTGCCGCGGACGCAGCGAGTCTCGGTGCGGAGCGGACCGGCACCTACAGCGAGCTGATGGCCGCATCCCTGCCGATGATCGCCGAGGATGTGCTGGACGCCTACCCGATGGCGGGTCACCGGCGTCTGATGGATGTCGGCGGCGGGACCGGCGGATTCGCCGCCGCGGCCGCCGCCCGGGCGCCGGGACTCAATGTGGTGACTGTCGATCTGCCGGCCGTCGCCGCCGAGGCGGAGCGCCGCTTCGAGACTGCGGGACTCGGGGGGCGGGCGCAGGCGGTCGGGCTCGACTTCCACCGCGATCCGCTGCCCGAGGGCGCGGATCTGATTTCGCTTGTCCGAGTCTGTTTCGATCATCCCGACGACCGGGTCGCACCGTTGCTCGCCCGCGCCCGCGCCGCACTCGCCGGCGGCGGCCGCCTGCTGATCGCCGAAGCGATGACCGATGCCGACCGGCCGGACGCCGTCGGTGACGCCTATTTCGGATTTTACCTGCTGGCCATGGGGCGGGGGCGGTGCCGCAGCGACTCCACCCTGAAGACGATGCTGACGGACGCAGGATTCCGCGCCGTGCGGGAGATTCCGACCCGCCGCCCGATGCTGGCTCGGCTTCTCGTGGCGGACGTTTGAACGTCGATTATCGTTTTTAAGTGTCAAAAATATTTGACACTCAGAATGGTAAAGATAAGCTTACACCATCGAATGACAGGCAGACCTTACTGCCGGAAAAGGAAGCGACCTCGATGCCTTCTGCCAACGCCATCATCCTCGAACAACCGGAACGCCTCTCGGTTCGCCCCGTCGAACTGAATGCGCCCGGCGCCGACGACGTGGTCGTCGATATCGAATGGACGGGCGTGAGCACCGGTACCGAGCGTCTGCTTTTCACCGGCCGGATGCCGCACTTCCCCGGCATGGGGTACCCGCTGGTCCCCGGCTACGAAGCTGTCGGACGGATCGTCGACGGCCCGCGCGGAGGCGAGACGGTCTTCGTGCCGGGCGCCAACTGCTTTGACGGGCTGCGCGGTCTTTTCGGCGCCGCCGCGTCCCGTCTGGTCGTCCCGTCGGCCCGCGCCGTCACCATCGACCCGGCCCTGCAGGACAGGGGGACGCTGCTCGCCCTGGCGGCCACCGCCCATCACGCGCTGAGTGCGCAGGACGCCGTGGCCCCGGCCCTGATCGCCGGTCACGGTGTCCTCGGTCGGCTCCTGGCGCGGCTGACGGTCGCGCTGGGGCATCCGGCGCCCACAGTCTGGGAACCCGATCCTCACCGCCGGAGCGGTGCGGACGGATACCCGGTGATCGATCCCCGGGAGGACGACCGCTGGGACTACCCCTCGATCTACGACATGAGCGGCCAGGCGGGGATTCTCGACGAGCTTCTGCCGCGCCTGGCGAAAGGCGGCTGCATCGTGCTTGCCGGTTTCTACTCCGAGCCCGTCAGCTTCACCTTCCCGCCCGCCTTCCTGCGCGAGGCCCGTATGCGGGTCGCGGCGGAATGGGCGCCGGCGGACCTTGAGGCGGTGCAGACACTGCTGGCCGACGGCCGGCTGTCGCTGGACGGTCTCATCACCCATCACCGCGGTATCGGGCAGGCCCAAGAGGCCTATGCCGAGGCGTTCGCCGGCGGTGACTGTCTGAAAATGATCCTGAATTGGGGAGCTCAAGCATGACGGTGTCGATCCAAGCGGCCCAAACACCGGCAGACGCGGACGCGGCCCCCGCCAAGCAGACCGAGATCATCGCGATCTACGGCAAAGGCGGAATCGGCAAGAGCTTCACGCTCGCCAACCTGTCCTACATGATGGCCCAGCAGGGCAAGCGCGTGCTGCTGATCGGCTGCGACCCGAAGAGCGACACGACCTCGCTGCTGTTCGGCGGCCGGAGCTGCCCGACGATCATCGAGACGTCCTCCAAGAAGAAGGCCGCCGGCGAGGCGGTCGAGATCGGCGACGTCTGCTTCGTGCGGGACGGCGTCTACGCCATGGAGCTGGGCGGCCCCGAAGTCGGCCGCGGCTGCGGCGGACGCGGCATCATCCACGGCTTTGAGCTGCTCGAGAAGCTCGGCTTCCACGACTGGGATTTCGACTACGTCCTGCTCGACTTCCTCGGCGACGTGGTGTGCGGCGGCTTCGGCCTGCCGATCGCCCGGGACATGTGCCAGAAAGTGATCGTCGTCGGGTCCAACGACCTCCAGTCGCTCTACGTCGCCAACAACGTCTGCTCGGCGGTCGACTACTTCCGCAATCTCGGCGGCAATGTCGGCGTCGCCGGCCTGATGATCAACAAGGATGACGGCACCGGCGAGGCCCAGGCCTTCGCCGAAGCGGTCGGCATCCCGGTCCTGGCGGAAATTCCCGCGCATGAGGACATCCGCCGCAAGAGCGCCAACTACGAGATCATCGGCCGACCCGGCACCGAATGGGCGTCCCTGTTCGAGGGGCTTGCCGCCCGCGCGGCTGAGGCGCCGCCGGTCCGCCCGACACCGTTGAGCCACGACGATCTTCTCGGCCTGTTCAAGGGCGACGCGGTGGGCCGCGGCGTCCAGCTCCAGCCGGCGACCATCGAAGACATGTGCGGCGCGACCTACGCGCCGAAGCCCTCCCTCGAAGTCGTCTACGAAGGCGCGTGAGGCTCTGATTATGCAGGATATCGGTCCAGATCCCCGAAAGGCAGCCGAGGCGAAAGCCACCGGCACGTCTGCCGCCAAGAAGAAGGCGGAGGCCGCGCTGCTCGGGTGCCACGCGGGTCCGGGCGTGATGGAGGAGGCCGCGCGCTCCGCCGGCAAGAGCGACGTCCTCGACAAGCTGGCCGCCGACTATCCCCAGGGGCCGCACGACCAACCGCAGTCCATGTGCCCCGCCTTCGGGTCGCTCAGGGTCGGGCTGCGGATGCGCCGCACGGCGACGATCCTGTCCGGCTCCGCCTGCTGCGTGTACGGCCTGACCTTCACCTCGCATTTCTACGGTGCCCGGCGCACCGTCGGCTACGTGCCCTTCAATTCGGAAACCCTGGTGACCGGCCAGCTCTACGAGGACATCCGCAACGGTGTCAAAGAGATGGCGGACCCGGAGAAGTACGACACGATCGTCGTCATCAACCTCTGCGTCCCGACCGCATCGGGCGTCCCGCTCGACCGTCTGCCGCCCGAGATCAACGGCGTGCGGGTGATCGGGATCGACGTGCCGGGCTTCGGCGTGCCGACCCATGCGGAGGCCAAGGACGTTCTGGCCGGCGCCATGCTGCGCTACGCCCGCAAGGAGGCCGAGGCCGGCCCCGTGGCGCGGCCGCGGGCGAAGAAGGACGACCGCCCCACCGTCACCCTGATCGGCGAACTGTTTCCGGCCGACCCGGTCGGCATCGGCGCGCTGCTCGACCCGATGGGCCTCTCGGTGGCGCCGCAGCTGCCGTCTCGGGAGTGGCGCGATCTCTACGCCTGTCTCGACAGCCGGGTCGCCGCCGCCGTCCATCCGTTCTACACCGCCAGCGTGCGCGAGTTCGCCGCCGCCGGCCGGCCGGTGGTCGGCTCCGGCCCGGTGGGCGTCGACGGTACCGCCGACTGGCTCGACGCGATCGGCGAGGCGGCCGGCGTGCCGACGGACCGGATCGCGGCCGCCAAGAACGCCGCGCTGCCTGCGATCCGGGCGGCCCTGGCCGATAATCCGATCAACGCGACGGTCACGGTCTCGGGCTACGAGGGTTCTGAGCTTCTGGTCGCCCGCCTGCTGGTCGAAGCCGGCGCGCGGGTGCCGTATGTCGGCACCGCCTGCCCGAAGACCGAGTGGAGCAACGCCGACCGCGAGTGGCTCGAAGCCAAGGGCGTTCACGTGCAGTACCGGGCCTCGCTGGAGCAGGATCTGGCGGCCATGAAGGAATTCGCGCCGGATCTGGCGCTGGGAACCACGCCCCTGGTGCAGGCTGCCAAGGAGCGGGGCACGCCCGCCATCTACTTCACGAACATGGTGTCGGCCCGTCCGCTGTTCGGGCCGGCCGGTGCCGGCTCCCTGGCTGGGATCGTGGCGGCGCAGACGCGCGGCCGGGACCGGTTCGCGGGCATGGTCGACTTCTTCGCCGGTGTCGGCACCGGCGAGACGACCGGCTACACCGTGCCGTCGCGGGCGGCGGCCCAACCGATGTCGGCGGGGGACTGAGCGATGCTTGTTCTCGATCACGATCGGGCCGGTGGCTACTGGGGTGCGGTCTACGCCTTCACCGCGATCAAGGGGCTGCGCTGCGTCATCGACGGGCCGGTCGGCTGCGAGAATCTGCCGGTCACCGCTGTCCTGCACTACACCGACGGCCTGCCGCCCCACGAGTTGCCGGTGACCGTCACCGGACTCTCCGAGGACGAACTGTCCATGAACGGCACCGAAGAGGCGCTGCGCCGGGCCAGCTCGACCCAGGACGAGAGCATTCCCGCCGTGGTCGTCACCGGCAGCATCGCCGAGATGATCGGTGGCGGCGTGACGCCGGAAGGCTCGAACATCCGCCGCTTCCTGCCGCGTACTATCGACGAGGACCAGTGGCAGAGCGCCGATCGGGCGATCTACTGGCTGTGGACGGAGTTCGGCGCCAAGAAGGTGCCGGCCCGCTCTGAGATGAAGGTCAAGGAAGGGGCCAAGCCGAGGGTCAACATCATCGGCGCGATCTACGGCACCTTCAACATGCCGTCAGATCTGGCCGAGATCCGCCGTCTGGTCGAGGGGATCGGTTGCGAGATCAACCTGGTCTTCCCGCTCGGTAGCCACATCAAGGACGTGAAACGGCTTCCCGACGCGGATGTGAACATCTGCCTGTACCGGGAGTTCGGCCGCAATCTCTGCGAGGAGATGGACCGGCCCTACCTGCAGGCGCCGATCGGCATGCACGCGACGACGAACTTCCTGCGCAAGCTCGGCGAGCTGACCGGGCTCGATCCGGAGCCGTTCATCGAGCAGGAGAAGCAGACGACGCTGAAGCCGATCTGGGATCTGTGGCGCAGCGTCACCCAGGATTTCTTCGCGACGGCGTCCTACGCGGTCGTCGCAACGGATACCTACGCCCGCGGTCTGCAGCAGTACATGACCGACGAGCTCGGCATTCCCTGCACCTTCGCGTTCTCGCGCAAGGCGGGAACCAAGCCGGACAACGCCGCCGTGCGCGAAGCGCTGGAGACGACGCCGCCGCTGGTGCTCTACGGCTCGTACAACGAGCGCTTCTACGCCGCCGAAGTGGGGTGCCGGGCGCAGTACATCCCGGCCTCTTTCCCGGGCGCAATCATCCGCCGGTCAACCGGTACGCCCTTCATGGGCTACGCCGGCGCGACCTACATCGTCCAGGAGTACTGCAACGCGCTGTTCGACGCCCTGTTCCACATCTTGCCGCTCTCGGTAGACATGGACCAGGTCGAGGCGACGCCGGCGAAAGCCGCCGCCGCGACGGACGCGAGGCCCTGGGACGACGACGCTCAGAAGATCTTCGACCGGCATGTCGAAGCCGAACCGTTCCTGGTGAGAATCTCCGCCGCCAAGCGATTGCGCGACCGTGTCGAACGGGACGCCCGGTCGGCCGGCGAACCCAGGATCACGAAGAAACGCGTCATTCAGGCTCTGTCCAACGCCAAGGAGGGGCAGGCGGCATGAGTGATCAAGGAATCCCAAGGGAGGACCGGATAATGGCCAAGATCGACTGCCAACGGCATAGCAGCTGCGTGACCGCCAGGCGGGACTACTGGTTGCTCTATTTCCTCTGCCTTCCGCTGTTTCTGACAGCGGCCATCGTGTCGCGGGTCCTTCCGGCCCGCTGGCGCCCGTGGCCGCCGTCGACCCGAACTGCCCGCTCCATCTTCGGCGAGGCGCGTGCCGCCGCCGACGCGTATCTGCCTTACGCGATGATGAGCTGACGGGCTCCGTGGTTCGTCCGGCTTCGGCCGGGCGGGCATCCGTCGACGTGGTCCGGCTTCGGTCGGTCGCGGAGGCGGTCTCCGCCGCGCGGGAGAAGCGCGGTAACGCATGAGAGAAAGTATCCGAAGGGAAACATCATGGTAGATCCCAATCGGGCCGACTCCCTTTCGGGACTGACCGAAGGAGAAGCGCAGGAATTCCATCGCTTCTACATTCAGGGGTTCATGCTTTTCACCGCAATCGCGGTGGTCGCTCACATCCTTGTCTGGATGTGGCGTCCGTGGATCCCGGGTCCGGACGGCTATGCACAGTCGATGATCGACGGTGTGAAGGTCGCCGCGACCTCTTTGGTCAACCTGGTCTAGGGAGGGACGAACAATGTGGAGAGTCTGGCTTATCCTGGATCCTCGCCGAGTTCTGGTCGGACAGTTCGTCTTTCTGGCGATCCTGGCTTTCCTCATCCACTTCATCCTGTTGAGCACCGAACGCTTCAACTGGCTGATGGGCTGAGGAAAACCGAACCGGGGACGGGGTGACCGGCATGCCCAGCGGGCATCCGGACACCGCACTCCCGGTCACCAACTCGGAGGCGGACGTTGTGCTCAGGCAGCTTCGTCCGTCTCCCGACAACCGCCGGTAGCTTGACGGACGCCATCGCGTACCGGGCCCGACGGATAGCCAACAAAGCGGCGACGCGGGGAGCGCGACAATGGCTCTGCTCAGTTTCGAACGCAAATACCGGGTGCGAGGCGGCACGCTGATCGGCGGTGACCTCTTCGATTTCTGGTTTGGTCCGTTCTACGTCGGATTCTTCGGAGTCATGACGATCTTCTTCTCGGTCCTAGGCACCGCCCTGATCTTCTGGGGCGCTGCGCTTGGACCCACCTGGAACCCCTGGCTCATCAGCATTGCGCCGCCGGACATCAGCTACGGCCTGGCACTCGCTCCGCTGAAAGAGGGGGGGCTCTGGCAAATCATCACGATCTGCGCCATCGGCGCCTTCGTGTCCTGGGCGCTGCGGGAGGTCGAGATCTGCCGCAAGCTCGGGATGGGCTATCACGTCCCGATCGCCTTCGGCGTCGCGATCTTCGCCTATGTGACGCTGGTGGTCATCCGGCCGTTCCTGCTGGGCGCCTGGGGGCACGGTTTCCCCTACGGCATCTTCAGCCACCTGGATTGGGTGTCGAACGTCGGCTACCAGTTCCTGCACTTCCACTACAATCCGGCGCACATGCTGGCCGTGACCTTCTTCTTCACGACCTGCCTGCTGCTCTCGCTGCACGGTGCCGTGGTGCTGTCCTCGGTCAACCCGAAGCCCGGCGAGACCATCAAGACGCCGGAGCATGAGGACACCTATGTCCGCGACACCATCGGCTACTCGGTCGGCACGCTCGGGATCCACAGGCTGGGTCTGTTCGTGGCGCTGAACGCCGGGTTCTGGAGTGCCGTCTGCATCGTGATCAGCGGACCGTTCTGGACCCGTGGCTGGCCCGAATGGTGGAACTGGTGGCTTGATCTGCCCGTGTGGTGATCGCCGGCCAAGGAGGGAACTATGCCTACCTATCAGAACGTCTTCACGCGCGTTCAGGTGCAGGGTCACCCGCACTACGGCGTGCCGCTTCCGGCGGGCGACGAACCCAGGGTCGGAAAGCCGATCTTCAGCAAGCTGCTCGGACGTTTCGGCAACGCGCAGATCGGTCCCGTCTATCTCGGTTCGCTGGGACTCATCTCACTGGCGTTCGGCCTGACCGCGTTCGTGACGATCGGCCTCAATATGTGGGCGTCGGTCGACTGGAACCCGATCGAGTTCGTCCGCCAGCTCTTCTGGCTGTCGCTCGAGCCGCCCGCGCCGGAATACGGACTCAGCATCCCGCCGATGAACGAGGGGGGCTGGTGGTTGTTCGCCGGCTTCACCCTGACCGTCTCCATCTTGCTGTGGTGGGTGCGGATGTATACCCGGGCCCGGGCCCTGGGCATGGGAACCCACGTCGCCTGGGCGTTCGCTGCGGCGATCTGGCTCTACCTGGTGCTGGGCTTCATCCGGCCGCTGCTGATGGGCAGCTGGGCGGAAGCGGTGCCCTTCGGGATCTTCCCGCACCTGGATTGGACGGCGGCGTTCTCCATCCGGTACGGGAACCTGTTCTACAACCCGTTCCACGCCCTCTCGATCGTGTTCCTGTACGGCTCGGCGCTACTGTTCGCCATGCACGGCGCGACGATCCTTGCGGTCGGCCGGTACGGCGGCGAGCGGGAGATCGAGCAGATCGTCGACCGCGGCACCGCGTCCGAACGGGCGGCGCTGTTCTGGCGCTGGACCATGGGCTTCAACGCCTCGATGGAGAGCATTCACCGTTGGGCGTGGTGGTTCGCGGTGCTGACGACGCTGACCGGCGGTATCGGCATCCTGCTCACCGGCACCGTTGTCGACAACTGGTACCTCTGGGCCGTCAAACACAGCTTCGCGCCGGCCTATCCGGAAATGTGGGCACCGATCGCCGATCCGGCGCAAGGAGGATGAGATGAAGAACTTCGGTATCGTAGCGGCTCTCATCCCCTTCGGCGCTCTCCTGGCGATCGCCTTCGTCTTCACCATCGGATGGGAACGCCCGCCGATCGATGTGCAGCAGGTCGGCTATCGGGGGACCGGTATGGAGGAGCCCAACAACCCGCGCGAACAGGCGGTGTTGCGGGCGATGAACGAGGTGCCGCCGGAAATCTATCCGCTGGACAGCCCCGCGGATCTGGCGGCCGCCCCCACGGCGGGCGAGATCTACGAGAACGTCCAGGTGCTCGGCGACCTGCCGGAGCCGCAGTTCACGCGGCTGATGGCGGCGATCACCGAGTGGGTGGCTCCGGAAGAGGGCTGCGGCTACTGCCACAACCTCGAGAACCTGGCGGACGACTCGCTCTACACCAAGACGGTCTCCCGCCGGATGATCCAGATGACCTGGGACATCAACAGCAACTGGCAGAACCACGTCAAGGAGACCGGCGTCACCTGCTACACCTGCCACCGGGGCAACGCGGTTCCGCAGAACATCTGGTTCAACGAGGAGCCCCAGCGCTTCGCGTCGGCCGGCATGCTTGGCTGGAACGACAGCCAGAACCAGCCGACCGAGGCGAACGCCTACAGCTCGCTCCCGGTGTCGGCGTTCGAGGCCTACCTCTCCGGCGATGAGCCGATCCGGGTTCAGGCCGATGCGGCTCTGCCGACGACGGAGGGCGGATCCAGCATCCAGCAGACAGAGAAGACCTACAGTCTGATGATGCACATGTCCGACGGTCTGGGCGTCGGCTGCACCTACTGCCACAACACCCAGGCCTTCAGCAGCTGGGAGCTCAGCCCGCCGCCGCGCGAGACCGCGTGGCACGGGATCCGGATGGTGCGCGGCGTCAATGGGACCTACATGGATCCGCTGACCGACACCTTCCCGGCGGAGCGTCTCGGCCCGACGGGCGATGTCGCGAAAGCGAACTGCGCGACCTGCCACCAGGGCGTGTTCAAGCCGCTCTACGGGGTCTCGATGCTGGGTCAGTACCCGTCTCTCTCCGGGGCGCCCTAACGCCCTGGAAAGCGCTTCCCGGGAGCAGTCCCGGGAAGCGTTTCCTCCCTTCCCGCTCCATCCCTATGGAGCCGTCTGCGACCGAGGTCGCGCGGCTCCATTTTTTTGTCCGCCGCCGGCCGCCCGATACCGGTTCCGGCGCGGAAGACGGGGGGATTGGGGTGTCGATTGGAGGCAGAGTCCATAAGAGAAACCGGAGGCGACAGTCGCGTCCGGTTTGATGTCTCTCTTACGGAAAGCGAGGTGGGGCAGTCAGTCGCGGATGACTCCGTCTCGGAGTCCGGGACGGCCGCCCGGCCGGGCCGATCAGCGCATCAGGTCGGGCCGGCGCTCGGCATAGATCCGCAGCCAGGGCGCGAAGCGGGCGGGGGCCCGGCCGATCTCGTCCCGGAGATCCTCGTAGGCAATCCAGCGGGTTTCCATCACCTCGTCCGGATTGGGCCCGATCTCGAGGTCGTCGGACGGATCGCCGCGAAACAGATGCACGTGCTCGTGCTCGACCAGGCCCGCGCCCACATCCGCCCGATACACCAGCTCGTCGGCCGGGGTCAGCGGGACGCCGGCGATGCCGAGCTCCTCGGTCAGCCGCCGTGTGGCGGCGTCGGCCGGGCGCTCGCGCCAGTGCGGGTGGCTGCAGCAGGTATTCGCCCACAGGCCGCCGCAATGGTACTTGCCCTCGGCCCGCCGCTGGATCAGCAGCCGGCCGCCGGATACCAGGAAGATGGAGACGGCCACGTGCAGCACGCCCTGTCGGTGTGCCGCCATCTTGCCGATCGGATACAGCGAGCCGTCGGCCGCGACGGCCGGGATCTCCGGATCGGAAGCGATTTCGGTCGAGGCCGGCCGCTCCGCGGTCGCGGAAAGGGTCGTGGTCGACACCGCGGCGGCCCGGTCAGGCGACCGCGCGGTTCAGCGCGCACTGCACCCAGAGCTTCTCCAGCGAGGAGACCAGGTGGTCGATATCGGCGTCCGAATGCAGCGGCGACGGCGTGATGCGCAGCCGCTCGGTACCGCGCGGCACGGTCGGATAGTTGATCGGCTGGATGTAGATGCCGTAGTGGTCCAGCAGATAGTCGCTGATCCACTTGCACTTCACCGGGTCGCCGACCATCACCGGGACGATGTGGCTCGGATTGTCCAGATGGGGGATGCCGATGGCGTTGAGCCGGCGGCGCACGGTGGCCACCCGGTCGCGCTGACGCTCCCGCTCTGCCGAGCTGTCCTTGAGGTGGCGGATGCTGGCCGCGGCGCCCGCGGCGACGGCCGGCGGCAGGGCGGTGGTGAAGATGAAGCCCGAGGCGAAGCTGCGGACGAAGTCGCAGAGCGCTTCCGACGCGGCGATGTAGCCGCCCATCACGCCGAAGGCCTTGCCGAGCGTTCCTTCGATAACCGTCAGCCGGTCCATGAGCCCCTCGCGCTCGGCGATCCCGCCGCCGCGCGGGCCGTACAGGCCGACCGCGTGAACCTCGTCCAGATAGGTCATCGCACCGTGCTTCTCGGCGACGTCGCAGATCTCGGCGATCGGCGCGATGTCGCCGTCCATGGAGTAGACCGACTCGAAGGCGACCAGTTTCGGGCGTCCGGGCTCGAGGGCGGCGAGCTTTCGGTCCAGGTCCTCGGGGTCGTTGTGGCGCCAGAGGATCTTCTCCGCCCGGCTGTGCCGGATGCCTTCGATCATGGAGGCGTGGTTGGACGCGTCCGAGAGGACGGCGCAGTTCGGCAGTTTGGAGGCGAGGGTGCTCAGCGCTGCCCAGTTGGAGACGTAGCCCGACGTGAAGATCAGGGCCGCCTGCTTGCCGTGGAGATCGGCGAGTTCGCGCTCGAGCAGCACATGGTGATGGTTCGTGCCGGAGATGTTCCGGGTGCCGCCGGCACCGGCGCCGCACTGGTCGAGTGCCGCGTGCATCGCGTCCAGGACGGGCGGGAACTGGCCCATGCCGAGATAGTCGTTCGAGCACCAGACGGTGACGTCGGACTGGGCGCCATCGACGTGCCGGCGGGCCTTTGGAAAGGAGCCGCGCTGCCGCTCGATATCGGTGAAAACCCGATAGCGTCCTTCGTCATGCAGCGCTTCGAGCTCACTCTCGAAGAAGGTCTGGTAGTCCATGGTCGCCTCCTCTTTGGACGCGGTTCCCGGCCGCGCAGGTCGTTATGTCGTTATCCCGATTCCGGCGCGTGCCGGGCTTCGAAAGGTGTCGTCTTTGCATCGGCGGCGTCCGCCGGGGTCAGGCCCGCGCGCCCGGCCGCCCAGCGCCAGAGCGCGGCGTCTCGGACCGGCAGAACCATGAACCAGTGTTCCAGAACGCCGAGCACCAGCAGCGCGGCCAGGCAGAGCAGCCCGCTGACCTCGGCCGGAAAGGCACCCGGATGCAGGGCCCGGGCGACCAGCAGCGCGGCGCCGGCGGTGATGACCGTGACCGAGAGAGGAAACAGCAGGTTGATCGGGCGGACGGCGAAGTAGCTGCGCAGATGCTCGAGATGCACCGGCATCAGCTCGTCGCCGAAATGCGGCACGCCGAGAAACAGGTTCAGCTTCGCGCTCAGCCGGGTCACCCACAGGCCGAGGAAGGTCCAGGCGGCGATCTGGTTCTCCGCCCCCCAGGTCAGCGCCAGCAGGCCGACCGCGGTGAGAGCCAGCGCCGCCTCGTGATAGGCGATGGCCGCGGTCGCCTGGGCGAACCGCCGCCAGCGCGTCGCACCGGGCGTGAGCATGGTCTTGCGCGGGCCGGTCACCAGGCCCAGCAGGAAGGTGAGTTCATGCCAGCCCCAGATCGCCAGCGCCGCCGCGAAGGCGTGGTAGCCGGCGATCGCGTCGGTCTGGCCGGCGGTGCGGACGATGCCGACCAGGGCGATGGCGACGAGGCCGGTCGCCCCGACCAGCACCAGCGGCCGGTACCAGGCGGGTAGCCTGACCAGCCACAGGATCAGCCCGGTGCTGAACCACCACAGCACCAGCGCGGAGAGCGCCGGCAGCGCGTATGTGATCAGGTCCGGCACCGGCCCCCGCTTACCAGGTCGGAGCCAGCCGGATGGACTCCGGCATCTCGTGGTTCTGCACCGGCATCATGTACAGGCGGAGCAGGGTCACGCCCGCGGCCGCCGTCAGTCCCACCCGGCGCAACCCGCCGACGATCCCGCCCTGGGCCTTGGCGTCGGCGATTCCGCCCGCCAGCTCCCGCAGACGCTCGAGTCCGGCCCGGAAGGCCGGCGCGTCGGTGTCGAGGGTGAACGGGAAGACCTGCTTGGAGATCTCCGAGGTCACCCGGAAAACCTGCAGGTCGTACTCGGTCGGATCGAGGCCGAGGGCGGCGTGGAAATACGGCCGGTTGTGGTCGCGCACATACATCGTGGCGTAGACCGCGAGCAGGAAGAACCGGATCCACAGCCGGTTGCGGCCGCGCAGCAGTGCCGGGTTCGCCCGCATCATCAACGCGAACGCCTCGCCGTGGCGGAACTCGTCGTTGCACCACTCCTTGAACCACTTGAAGATCGGATGGATCCGGTTCTCGGGATGCTTCTCCAGCTCCCGGTAGATCGTGATGTAGCGGGCGTAGCCGATCTTCTCCGACAGGTAGACGGCGTAGAAGATGAACTTCGGGCTGAAGTACTTGTACTTCTTCGACTTGGTCAGGAAGCCGAGATTCACCCCGATGCCGAAATCCTTCAGCGTGTCGTTGATGAAGCCGGCATGACGGGACTCGTCGCGCGCCATGAAGCGGAACAGCCGCTTGATGTCGCGGTTGGCGACCCGCTTCTTGGTCTCGGCGTAGAGAACGCAGCCGGAGAACTCCGAGGTGACGGAACTCACGAGGAAATCGACGAGTTCGGCCTGCAACTCCGGGGAGTAGCTGTCGAAATCGACCGCGTCCCATTCCTCGGTGCGCTTGAAGTGGCCGCGGTTCGCGTCGGCCTCGAACTCGGCCATCAGCGTGTCCCACTCGGCGCGGACCGGCTCGACGTCGATCCGGTCGAGGGCGTCGAAGTCGGTCGTGTAGAAATGGGGGCTCAGGACCGTGTCCTGCCGGGCCATCTTGGTGGTGTCATAGCGCGCGTCGAGCGCGTCGGCGACGGCGGCGTTCATAGGTCTCTCCGCTCGGTGAAGCTCAGATCGTAGAGTTCGGTGAGTTCCAGATGGGCGGCGAGGCGGGTCCATTGCTGTTCCAGCCAGTTCGCCCGGGTCACGGTGGCGCGGCGCTTGAACTGGCGGCGCTCGCCGTAGGGGATCGTGATGGGCGCCCCGTGCACGAGCACCTGGTCGCCGGGTTGGACGTCGGTATCGCCGTCGAACTCCACGTTCGCGTAGAACTGCTCGATCGAGCACTCCACGTCGATCGTGCAGTCGACGTCGAACTCGCGGCGTTCCGCGATGAACAGGCCGATCATTGGGAAACCTCCTTGGAACGGGAAGCCTGGGTCTGAGGGGGCGGCAGGAAGGCCGCGAATTCCTGAACGTTGCCGAAGCCGTAGGCCGCCAGATGCAGCACGCTGCCCGTCGCCGGGTCGGTGATCGAATAGCGACCGTCGGACCATCGGGTGAGGGTGAACGGCACGTCGGCGCCGACCTTGTGGACCATCCGGTCGCGCGACAGACCGCGCAGCAGGCCTCGGATGAAACCGTTGGTACCCGGCGCCAGCTCGGCGATGGGCTCGCCCGTGGCGCCGTCGAGAACGGCAATGCCGCGGTTCGGCATGTCGCGGAAGAGCAGGTCGCGGCTGTCGGCGGCGACGGCGGCTGGCGGCTCGACGACGTAGCCGCCGGACAGCCGCGTCACGCCGGCCGTCGCGACCGAGAAGGCGAGCAGCAGCCCGGCGGCGATCAGCGCGCCGCGGGGGACGTCGTTGGAGCTGTGCTGGGTCGTCATCGCCGCCTCCTTCCTCGTTCAGCCGGCCGCAGCGGCCAGCGAGCCGTGCCCCGTCGCGGTCGACGGCCGGGCGCTTGCGGACCGCGCCGCCGGCGCTTCGGCCACGGGCTCGGCCGGTGTTTCGGCCTGGCCGGCCTGGCGGGCCAGCATGCTGGCGATCACGCCGGCGACGGCTTCGGCCTGGGGCACCGACCGCAGGGCCGCTTCGGGCCGGGAGATCCGCCACGGCCGGGCATGCGGCCATAGAACCGTGTAGGAAAGTCGCCGGTCGGGCAAGACGCCAAGGGTCACATCGCCGCTGCCGTCGGCCTCGCCGCGCAGGTTGACCGACTCGATCAGGTCCACCGGGATGGTCACGGTCATCGGCAGAGCGACGCCGATCCGCAGCACGACCCGGCGCGTGGTCACGGTGTAGCGGGTGCTGCGCGCCACCATGCGGGCGTAGAGGGCCAGGAAGCCGAGCACCGGCACCGCGAGGGCGAGGGCCCAGGCGGCGGAGACGGCGCCGGCGGCAACGCTGCCGGTCGCCATGAACTCCGCGCCGAACCGCCAGGCGAGAATCGCCAGGAAATAGAGCGACACCGCGCGCAGATGCAGCGCGTGGAGGGCGAAGCCGCGCCAGGTCGGCGCGCCCTGCCAGACGATCCGTTCGTCCTTCGCCATCCCGTCGGGGGCGGCGTCGAGCGGGCGGGAGTCGTCGAACTCCCCCATCGGCACGGCCCCCGCGGTCCCGTCATCGACGGTCCCGTGGGTCCGCGCCTCCCGCGTGGCCTGGGCCGCCGTCATACCAGCGGCTCCTGCCGGCGCCAGTCGGCATAGAGCAGGCCGCCGCCGAAGTAGCCCATGAGCTTCTCTTCCTCGAGCCGCGTGATGCGGTCGGTGCCGGCGATCGCCGGGACGTTGGCGAAGTGCGTGCTGTAGATCGACGGCACGTCGACCTTGCCGCCGCGCACGTCGGTGAAGCCGGCGGGGATCATGACGGTCCGCGCCTCCTCGCCGCTGCCGAGGGTCATCTCGACGTAGCGGATTAGGATCTCGTCCGTGTCGACCCAGAGGTCGGTGACCGTGCCGGCGATCTTCCCGTCGCCGGCGACGACCGGCATGCCGCGCGGATCCGGATCGCCGTCGACGACGCCGAAGTCCGACACCGAACGCATCGGCACGATCCGGGGCTTGCCGCTCGCCGTCATGTCCGGAATGTCCTTCCGCTCGGCCCAGGAGCCCGGGCCGACACCGGCCAGCATCGGGTCGCCGGTCGGCTGCAGCGGTGCGCCGGGGAACGCGGCGATCGGCGTGGCATTGACCGGGCGCGTGTCGCGCTTGAAGTCGGGTGCCTCGGCGTAGCCGCCTTCAGGAAGGGCGAAGCGCTTCGGCGTGGCCATCCAGGTCACGCCCACGCTGTCGACCTTGCCGGTGATGCCGTCTTCCAGCGGGTAGCCTTCTCGACGGTCCTCGCGGCGCAGGTAGAGGATCAGTCCAGCAAAGAACAGCCAGAATGCGTAGAGAACGACTTGCGCGACGTCGATGTGTTCCGTGATGCCGCCGATTTCCATGGCTTCCTCCCTCCCTATCCGGGGAATTCCGCGAGCCCGAACTTTCCGGACGACGGCGTCCCGCGCCCGGGTGAGTACCGGACGAGGGGGCCGACGACCGCCAGGGTCGCAAACAAGAGTACGAGTTCTAGGTGGTAGACCGCGCCGTACCCGGTCGCGGGATTGTTCAGGGCCTCGCCGAGCACCCCGTGTTCTGCGAGCTGCGTGACGACGTCGCGGAGCGCGCCGCCGATCATGATGCCGCCACCGGCCGCGGTCGCCTGGACCGCGCCCCAGGCGCCGAGCGCGAGGCCGCCGCCGGAGCTGTTCTCCCCGGCGAGGTTCATCGCCGCGACCAGGGATCCGACGGCGAACATGCCGCCGCCGAGCCCGATCAGGACCGTGCCGACCTGGAACAGGACGGCCGACTGCAGCGGCGAGGCGAAGATCAGTGCGGAGAAGGCGAAGACGCCGACCACGCAGCCGAACGCCGCGAGCTTGCAGGGGTCGCCGCCGCGCGCGAGATCGCGGGCGGCGATGGCGAAACCGATCAGGGTGCCGAAGGCGAACAGGGCGGTCAGGCGGGTCGTCTCGCCGACGCTCATCGCCAGGATCTCGCCGCCATAGGGCTCCAGCAGGATGTCCTGCATGCTGAAGGCCGTGGTGCCGAGGAACACGGCGACCAGCAGGCGGCCGGCCCGGTGACCCGCCATAAAGTCGGCCCAGGCCTCGGCGAAGGTCGGGCGCGGCCGGTCCGGGCGGGTGCGCGACGGATCCCGCGCCTCCTGCTTCCACAGGGCGATCAGGTTCAGAACGATCGTGGCGACGGCGGTGCCCTGGATGACCTTGATGAGCTGGAGCTGGCTGAAATCGGCGAGCAGTTCGCCGACGATCACCGCCGCCAGCCCCATGCCGACCAGCAGCATGACGTAGAGCATCGCCACGACCCGGGGCCGGGCTTCCTCGCTCGCCAGGTCGGTCGCGAGCGCCAGGCCCGCGGTCTGCGTCGTGTGCAGACCGATCCCGACCAGCAGGAAGGCGAGGGCGGAGGCGACATAGCCGACCCAGTGCGGGCCGGTCGTGATGTCGCCGGACAGGATGATGAGGGCGAACGGCATGATCGCCAGCCCGCCGAACTGCAGCATCGTGCCCATCCAGATGAACGGCACCCGCTTCCAGCCGAGCAGGGAGCGGTAGGTGTCGCTGCGGTGACCGACCAGCACCCGGAACGGCGCGAACAGCAGCGGCAGGGAGACCATCATGGCCACCAGCCAGGTCGGCACGCCGAGCTCGACGATCATGACCCGGTTCAAGGTCCCGTTGAGCAGCACGATGGCCATGCCGACGGACACCTGGAACAGGGAGAGGCGCAGCAGGCGGCCGAGCGGAAGATCCGGCGTCGCAGCGTCGGCGAACGGAAGCAGCCGCGGGGCGACCTGCATCCACATATGCGACAGCTTGCGACGGTTCGATTTCATCGGCGCACCAGCTCCATGGCCTGGGAGATGTAGAAGCCGCTGTCGACACGCTCGCTGCGGTCGATCTCGAAGTCGTCCAGAGCCGTCTCGCGGCGCACCGCTGAGGCGAGGCCACGTCGGGAGACCGGCTGGATCGCCGGGGAGCGGTCCTGGCGGGGGAAGAGCTTGCCGGCGGTGTGCATGACCGTCAGCAGGGCGGTGCGCGGCGCGAAGGTGAAGACCATCGACGTCGAGGTCCGCGGCGCCAGGCCGGCCAGGACCCGCACCGCATCGTCGGCGCGGTAGTGAATCAGGCTGTCCATCGCCACCACGTGATCGAAGCCGCCGAGCGCCGGGTCGAGCATGTCGCCCACCCGGAAGTCCACGCGACCCCCGCCGGGGATCTCCGGCAGCCGGTCGCGGGCGAGCTCCACCAGGGTCGGCGACAGGTCGATCGCCACCACCTCGGCACCTCGGCGCGCCGCCTCCACTGCCAGTGCTCCCGTGCCGCAGCCGGCATCGAGGATCCGCCGGCCTGCGAGATCCTCAGGGAGCCAGTTCAGCAGGAGGCGGCGCATTCTGTCGCGTCCGGCCCGCACCGTCGCGCGGATGCCGCTGACCGGGGCGTCGGATGTCAGCCGGGCCCAGGCGTCGGCGGCCGTCCGGTCGAAATAGGTCTCGACCTGCTGACGACGGTGCGTGTAGGTGGCGCTTTGCATCAGTCGAAACCCAGAAGCTCGAAGAGGTCCCGGTCCTTCATCGGGGTGCCGACCATCGGCTCGACGCCGCTCCACAGCTTCGCCGCGAGCCGCAGATACTCCTCGCGGACCGCCTCCAGCTCCGGCGCGTCGTCCATCTCGAAGATCGTCGACTTCTTCAGCCGGCTGCGACGGATGGCGTCCAGGTCCGGGAAATGCGCCATCGTCTCCAATCCGGCGACGGCGTTGAACTTGTCGACCTGGTCGGTGGCGGCGCTGCGGTTGCAGATCACCCCGCCGAGCCGCACGTCGTAGTTCCGCGCCTTGGCGGCGATCGCCGAGACGATACGGTTCATGGCGTAGATCGAGTCGAAGTCGTTGGCGGTGACGATCAGCGCCCGGTCCGCGTGTTGAAGCGGGGCGGCGAAGCCGCCGCACACCACATCGCCCAGGACGTCGAAGATCACCACGTCGGTGTCGTCGAGCAGGTGGTGCTCCTTGAGGAGCTTCACCGTCTGGCCGACCACGTAGCCGCCGCAGCCGGTGCCCGCCGGCGGGCCGCCGGCCTCGACACACATGACGCCGTTGTAGCCCTCGTAGACGAAGTCCTCGACCCGCAGTTCCTCCGGGTGGAAGTCGACGCTCTCGAGAACGTCGATCACCGTCGGCACGAGGCACTTGGTCAGGGTGAAGGTGCTGTCGTGCTTCGGATCGCAGCCGATCTGCAGCACCCGCTTGCCGAGTTTGGAGAAGGCGACCGACAGGTTCGACGACGTCGTGCTCTTGCCGATGCCGCCCTTGCCGTAGACGGCGAAGACCTTCGCTTTGCCGATCTCGAGGGACGGATCCATGCGGACCTGCACGCTGCCGTCGCCGTCGCCGCGGCCTCCGGGGCCGGTAATTCCGTCAGGCGGTGTCATGTGTGTTCCCTTTCATCCTCAGGCGGCCGCCGGGCCGGGGGTCACACCCTCCAGCCGGTCTTCCAGTTCGTCCCCCGCCTCGCGCAGGGCGGACAGGGTTTCGGAGTCGGGCGACCAGTAGTTTCGTTCGTGGGCTTCGAGCAGACGGCTGGCGACCCGGGCCGAGGCCTTGGGGTTCAGCTTGGCGATCCGCTCGCGCATCTCGGGGTCCAGCACGTAGGTCTGGGTGATGTGCTGGTAGACCCAGGGCGCCACCTCGCCGGTCGTCGCCGACCAGCCCATCGTGTTGGTGACGTGGGCCTCGATCTGTCGCACGCCTTCGTAGCCGTGCTTCAGCATGCCGTCGTACCAGTGCGGGTTCAGGATCCGGGTGCGGGTCTCGATCTCGACCTGCTCGCCCAGGGTGCGCACCGCGCCGGCGCCGCGTGTCTGGTCGCCGATATAAACCGGCACCGAGTCGCCGCGGGCCCGGCGCACCGCCCGGCCAATACCGCCGAGCGTGTCGAAGTAGTGGTCCAGGGTGGTGATCCCCAGTTCCAGGGATTCCAGGTTCTGGTAGGCCATGCTCACGTCGCTCAGGGCGCTGGTGAGCAACTCGGCCTGCTGGCTCGACTTGCCGTCGCGGCCGTAGGCGAAGCACTTGCGCCGGGTGTAGGTCTCGGCCAGCTCGTCCTCGTCGGACCAGGCGCCGCTGTCGACCAGCAGGTTCACGTTCGAGCCGTAGGCGCCGTCGGCGTTGGAGAACACGCGAAGCGCGGCGGTCTCGAAGTCGCAGCCGTTCCGCTCGCAGTAGGCGAGCGCGTGGCGGCGCACCGCGTTCTGCTCCAGCGGTTCGTCGGCGCTGGCGGCGAGCCAGGCGGCCTCGGCGAGCAGGCGGACCTGCAGCGGCAGCAGATCGCGGAAGATGCCGGACAGGGTCATGATCACGTCGATCCGCGGCCGGCCCAGTTCCTCCAGCGGGATCAGTTCGGCGCCGGCGAGGCGGGCGTAGCCGTCGAAGCGGGGACGGGCGCCCAGCAGGGCCAGCGCCTGGCCGATCGGCGCACCTTCGCTTTTCAGATTGTCGGTGCCCCAGAGCACCAGGGCGACGGTCTCCGGCATGCCGTGACCGTCGGCCTCGGCCCGGGCGATGATCCGGGCCGCCTGGGCGGCGCCGTCGATCAGGGCGAAGGCACCGGGCAGGCGGTAGGGATCGAAGCCGTGGACGTTGCGGCCGGTCGGCAGGATCGCCGGCGTCCGGATCAGATCTCCGCCCGGCGCCGGCCGCGTGAAGCCGCCATCCAGGGCGTGCACGAGACCGGCCAGTTCATGGTCCTCGGCCAGCAGCCGCCCGCAGCGGGCGATCGGATCGAGCATCTCGGCATCGTGGCCGGTGCCGCTCGGCACCCGGCCATCGGCCAGCGCGTTAACCGCGTCCTCGGACAAGGCGCTGCCGAGCTGGGCTTCGGCCATGATGGCCACCATTTCGCGGCGCTGGTCGATCGGCATCGGTTCGCCGACGACGTGCAGGCCGTGGGGGATCAACGTCTCCTCGAGTTCGGCGACCTTGCGATGCAGCGCCGGGATGCGCCGCTCCTCGTCGGTTTCCGGGACATCGAGGTCGAGTTCCGCCGCCTGGGCGTCGATGACCGCGACGAGCTTCTCCCGCTCGGCCTCGGCGTCGGGCTCGAGGGACCGCCAACGGTCGATCGAACCGCGCAGATCCAGGAGGCCGCGGTAGAGGCCCGCCCGGGTGACCGCCGGCGTCAGATAGCTGACCAGGGTGGCGGCCGAGCGGCGCTTGGCGATGGCCCCTTCCGACGGGTTGTTGGCGGCGTAGAGGTAGAGGTTGGGCAGGGCGCCGATCAGCCGGTCCGGCCAGCAGGCCTGGCTCAGGCCGGTCTGTTTGCCCGGCATGAACTCGAGCGCGCCGTGGGTGCCGAAATGCAGCACCGCATGGGCGTCGAAATCCTCTCGGATCCAGCGGTAGAAGGCGTTGAAGGCGTGGGTCGGGGCGAAGCCGTGCTCGAACAGCAGCCGCATCGGATCGCCTTCGTAGCCGAAGGCCGGCTGCACGCCGACGAACACGTTGCCGAAGGCCGCGCCCAGGACGTGGATCGACCGCCCGTCGGTCTGATGGCGCCCCGGCGCCGAGCCCCACTGGGCCTCGATCTCGGCGAGATGCGTTTCGCGGCGGACGTAGTCGTCACAGCTCACTTTGGCGTGGACATTGGCGTCGGTGCCGTGGGTGGCGGCGTTGCCTTCGGTGACGGCGCGGCGCAGGGCGTCGGCGTCGGCCGGCAGATCGACCTGATAGCCGGCGTCGCGCAGGGCGCGCAGCGTATGGAACAGGGAGTCGAAGACCGACAGGAAGGCTGCCGTTCCGGTCGCGCCGGAATTCGGCGGGAAGTCGAACACGACCACGGCCAGGCGACGCTCCTCCGCCGGCGTCCGGCGCAGGGCGATGAGCCGGTCGATCCGGTCGGCCAGACGCTCCACGCGTTCGTCGATCGCATGCATCCGGCCAGCCGTTTCTTCCGCTTCCGGCGCGTTTCGGGCGCCGAAGACCATGGGACCGGTCGCCCCGTCGATCTCCGGGACCGCCACCATGATCGTCGACTCGACCGGTGTCAGCCCTCTCGGGTCTTCCTCCCAGCTCTCCGCGCTTTGGAACTCGAGCGCGTGGGCGGCGATGTACGGAACGTCCAGCCGGGCCAGCAGCTCTTCGGCGGCGGCGCTGTCGTTGTAGGCGGGGCCACCGACCAGGGAGAAGCCGGTCAGCGACACCAGGGCGTCGACCGTGGCCCGCCCGTCGGCGTCCATGAAGTACTTCTCGATCGCCGGTCGCGCGTCCAGGCCGCTGGAATAGGCGGGCAGCACCCGCAGGCCCTTGGCTTCGAGCGCGGCGATCACCGCGTCGTAGTGCCCGGCATCGTCGGACAGCACGTAGGAGCGCATGATCATGAGCCCGACCGTTCCGGCATTTCCGGCGGCGGCGGGCAGGTCCTCCGCCCGTTCGGTGACGCGGCCGGCCACCGTCGGGTGATAAAGGGCCACATCCGGATATTCGACCGGCGGCGCCACGGTCAGTTGGCCGCGCAGGGACTGCCGCGGGCCTTCGGCGTAGCGGTCGACGAGCAGGCGGACCAGGTTGGCCAGGTTGTCCTCGGAGCCGGCCAGCCAGTACTGCATCGCCAGCAGATAGGCTCGGAGATCCTGGGCGGTGCCCGGCACGAAGCGCAACAGCTTCGGGATCCGGCGCAGCATCTTGACCTGACGCGCCCCGGAGGAGGCGGCGGATGAGCCGCCGGCACCGCCTGGGCGGCCACGCAGCCGCTTGAGCATGCCGACCAGACCGGACGGATTGGAGTCGCCCCGGAACTTGCCGAGTCGGGTGAGCGACGCGACCTCCTGTGCGGAGATGCAGATCAGCATCGCGTCGCAGTTCTCGCGCCGCGCCTCCAGGGCCGGCCGGATCATTTGGACATGGCTGTCGGTGAACAGCATGGTGCCGATGATCAGATCGCCGCGCCCGATATCGTCGATGCATTGCTGCAGACGCTGCGGCCGGCTTTCCCACTCGCTCGCGGCGTGGAACGAGAGCACCAGGCCGGGCAGTTCCTTGCGGAGCCGTTCGGTCGCGCGACCGACCGCCCCGCCGACATGGCCGTCGAGGGTCAGGAGGACCACGCGCACCGGCGTGGTGTTACCGGGCGAAGTGCGCTTTGGCATCGTACAGCGTTTCGACTGTGATCGTGGAAACCCCGCGCTCCCGCGCGAAGGACTCGGTGTTGCGGCGCGCCTTGCCGCGGACGAAGAACGGGATCTTCTTCAGTTCCTGATCCGCGTCGTCGCTCCAGGCCGGCTCGGACGGATCGTTGGCCGGGGCCGCTGGCTCGAAGGCCGCCCGGCTTTCCGGCTGGGCTTCCGGCTGCGCGCGGTCCCCGTGGTTGGAACTGTCGTTGGAGGCCGCCTGATGGGAGCCGGCCTTATGGGAGGCCCCGTGGTGGGATGCACCGGCGCCATCGTGAAACTCGAAGTCGCCGCGGAACATGGCGAGGAGATGCTCCTCCAGCCCCATCATCAGCGGGTGGACCCAGGTGTCCCAGAGTACGTTGGCGCCCTCGAACCCCATCTGCGGGGACCGCCGGGCCGGGTAGTCCTGGACGTGAACGGGGGCCGAGATGACGGCGCAGCCGATGCCGAGCCGCTTGGCGATGTGCCGCTCCATCTGGGTGCCGAGCACCAGTTCCGGCCGAAGGTCGGTGATCCGATCCTCGACGTCCAGATAGTCGTCGGTGATGAGCGCTTCGCAGCCGAGCTCCTCTGCGACCGCGCGCACGTCGCGGGCGAAGGTCCGGTCGTAGGTTCCGACGCCGACCACCTCGAAGCCGAACTCGTGGGCGGCGACCCGGGCGGACGCGACCGCGTGGGTCCCGTCGCCGAAGACGAAGACCCGCTTGCCGGTCAGGTAGGTGCTGTCGATGGAGCGGGAGTACCAGGGCAGCCGGGACTCTTCGGCCTCCAGCACCGCGCTGGCATCGATGCCGGCGAGTTCGGCCACTTCGGCGATGAAGGCGCGGGTCGCGCCGACGCCGATGGGCACCGTCTGCGTGCGCGGCTGGCCGAAGGTCCGCTCGAGCCAGCGGGCGGCGGTATCCGCCGTCTCCGGATAGAGCACCACGTTGAAGTCGGCCTCGCCGAGACGGGCGAGGTCGGCCGGGGTCGAGCCGCGCGGGGCGACGACGCGCACGTCGATGCCGAGCCGCTCCAGCAGGCCGGTGATCTCGACCACGTCGTCGCGGTGGCGGAAGCCGAGTGCGGTCGGGCCGAGGATGTTGCAGGACGGCTTCTGGCCGGCCGGCCGCGCCGGCCTGGCGGTTCCGGCCTCGGGCGCGTTCACGCCGGCGAAGGCACGAACCAGCTGGTAGAACGTCTCCGACGCCCCCCAGTTCTCCTTGCGCTGATAGGACGGCAGCTCGAGCGGGACCACCGGCACGGGCAGGCCCAGGGTGCGGCCGAGGCCGCCCGGATCGTCCTGGATCAGCTCGGCGGTGCAGGAGGCGCCGACCATGATCGCCTGCGGACGGAACCGGTCATGGGCGTCCTGCAGGGTGCGCTTGAACAGCTCGGCCGTGTCGGAGCCAAGGTCGCGCGCCTGGAAAGTCGTGTAGGTGACCGGGGGCCGGTGCGGCAGCCGCTCGATCATGGTGAACAGCAGATCGGCGTAGGTGTCGCCCTGGGGCGCATGGAGGACGTAGTGCAGGTCCCGCATGGCGGTGGCGACTCGCATCGCCCCCACATGGGGCGGTCCTTCGTAGGTCCAGACGGCCAGCTTCATGGCTCAGACCTCCAGCCGCGTGCGACGGTCGAAGGGACGTGCGAACAGGGCGGCCAAGTCCGCCGCCTGTTCGTATCCCTGCACCGGCGTGAACACGAGCTCGATCGACCACTTCGTGGCGATGCCCTCGGCCTCCAGCGGATTGGCGAGGCCGAGTCCGCAGACCACCAGGTCGGGCGCCGCGTCGCGGCAGCGGTCGAGCTGCCGGTCGACATCCTGCCCTTCGGAAAGCGCGGTGCCGTCGGGCAGCAGGGCGATCTCCGGATCCATGATGCCGCGATGCAGGTACGGCGTGCCGACCTCCTCGGGGCGCATGCCCAGCTCCTCGGAGAGGAATCGGGCGAGCGGGATCTCGAGCTGGCTGTCGGGGAAGAAGAAGATCGATTTTCCGTCCAGCGAGTCGCGGTAGCGGGCGACGGCCTCGGTGGCGCGCTGGCGCGGGCGGTCGGTGACCGCGTGAAAGCGCTCCTCCGACACATCGAAGGCGTCGGCCGCGGCGCGCAGCCAGCGGGTTGTTCCCTCGGCGCCGAGCGGGAAGGGGGCGGCGAGTCGCTGGGCGCCACGCTCCTCGAGCAGACGCGCGGTTTCGGCGAGATAGGGCTGGGCCAGGAGGAACCGGGTGCCCGGGCCGACCGGCGGCAGATCCGCGGCGTTGCGAGCCGGCAGGAAGGTCGGCTCCGGCACGCCAAGTCCCTGAAGCAGCCGGCGAAGCTGATCCTCCACCACGTCGGCGAGCGTGCCGACGACCATCAGACCGGGCTCGTCCGCCGCGGCGGCGGGGAGTTCCGGCACCATCGCGGCGAGGCAGTTGTCCTCGCCCTGAGTGAAGGTCGTCTCGATGCCGCTGCCGGAGTAGTTGAGGATGCGCACGTCCGGGCCGTATTGCCGCCCGAGTCGCTCCGCCGACCGGGACAGGTCGAGCTTGATCACCTCCGACGGGCAGGATCCGACCAGGAACAGCAGCTTGATGTCGGGCCGCCGCTTGAGCAGCCGGTCCACGACCTTGTCCAGCTCGTCGTTCGCGTCGGCCAGCCCGGCGAGGTCGCGATCCTCGATGATCGCGGTCGCGAAGCGCGGCTCGGCGAAGATCATCACGCCGGCGGCCGACTGCATCAGATGGGCGCAGGTGCGCGAGCCGACGATCAGGAAGAAGGCGTCCTGAATCTTGCGGTGCAGCCAAATGATCCCGGTCAGTCCGCAAAAGACCTCCCGCTGTCCCCGTTCCCGAAGGATCGGGACGTCGTCGCAGCCGGCGGTCGGCGCGGCCGAGGGTTTCACCAGCGCGCTCATCCCGTCACCCCGACCTGCCGCAGCTCGGCCCCGTCATCTGAGATTTCGCCGGCCCCGGCTTCGCGGGCCTCCAGGCGCGCGGCGCGCAGCTTCAGGAGGAACTGGCCGGCATTGATCGCATAGGCGGCATAGGCGGCCAGGGTGATCATCATCTGCGTCGTGATCGATCCCCATCCGGCGATCAGGGCGACCAGATAGGCGGTGTGCAGGGCGATCACGACCATGCTGACCGCGTCCTCCCAGAAGAACGGGCCGGCGAAGAGGTAGTGACCGAACACCGCTTTTTCCCAGAGGGAGCCGGTCACCATGATCGCGTAGAGAAACAGGGTCTTGATGACGATCGAGATGGTGGCGGCCTCGGCACCTTCGCCGGTCGCCAGGAAGCGGATGACCAGCGCCAGACTGACCAGGAAGACGACGAACTGGGCCGGCGCGAGCACGCCCTGGACGAGGGTCCAGCCGGATTGATCACGGCGACGGCGCTGCTCCGGCGTGTAGATCGGGCTCTGGGTCCGGATCTGGTCTTTAAGGGGCGGCATCGTCGAACTCCCTCCAAGGCGGTCCGGCACTTCGTCCGGTTATCCTTGAGACCGACTCTAAGGTCGTTCCACCGGGAGTGTCAACTTAACTAGACGTCCAATTATTTTTACACATGGGCTGAAATGTGAGGTAGGATGGTTTCAAATTTGCAGTGCATGCTGAATTCGCACGCTGAACGAAATTAAATTACTTTTATTCGGCGAATTCGGCAAATGGTACTGACGGGCGAAAGGTGATGTGTAACGCTGAACCATAACGCTCGATAAGAAGAACGGGGGGCAGACGCCATGCCGGGAATTCGAGCCACGGTTGATGAGGCTTGCCGAACCATCGACCAAATCGTGGTCGGTCCTAATCGAGAGGCGCGCCGGCGGGAGACACCGCCGCAGTTGTCGGGAACTCTGATGCGGACCATAGAGGCTGAAGTCATTCCGCGCCTGCTTCTGATGCACGGATCCGGAGCTGCAACGCCCAGGTCCGGGTCGGTTATCCAGTCCGCCGATGTGGAGAATCTCGTCACCCATCTGCTGGTCACGCCGCAGTCATACGTGGATACCTGTCTCGCCGAGATCCGGGATCGCGGAGTCGATGACGAGACGATCCTGCTCGATCTGCTGGCGCCGAGCGCGCGGCTGCTCGGCGTAATGTGGGACCGGGATCTCTGCGACTTCACCGACGTCACGGTGGCACTCAATCAACTGCAGCGAATCCTCCACGACATCGGCAGCGATCTCGACCCGTTCGAGGCACCGATGCCGATCGGCCCATCGATCATGCTGTCGGTGACTCCGGGCGAACAGCACACGTTCGGAACGTCCGTCGTCGGCGAGTTCTTCCGGCGCGCCGGCTGGTCCGTATGCGACGAGCGGCCGGACACGGAGCGCGAGGTTGTCCTCTGCGCGCAGAGACGGTGGTTTTCGGTGATCGGCTTCTCGCTCAGCGGCGAGGTATTGATCGACCGTCTCGCTTCCGTTATCAGCAATGTGCGTCAATCCTCACGCAACCGTGAGGTTGGAATAATAGTTGGAGGACCGGTTTTTCAGGACCATCCCGAGTGGGTGGCAACCGTCGGCGCCGATGCCTGGGCGCTGGACGGGCGTGAAGCAGTCTTACAATCCTTGAGCCTGTTGCAACTGCTGGCTGGGCCCAGGCCATAGCCGCCGGTAACGCTCGAGACGAAAAAGGACCACGACTCTCAAGCCGTCGGCCTACGGCTTAACTTAGAAAATGTTGAGCGAGTCTCGAGTGTTTAGAAACCTTCCGGCGCTGGCTGAAGTGTTGAACCCTTTCAAATCGCCGCGAAAGTCGCTTGGCGACCTTGATGCGGACATCGCCGCGATGGCGATAGGAATGGCGGCCGACATTGCGTTGATCGTCGACGACGGGGGTGTGATCCGCGACGTCGCTTTCAGCAGTTCGGATCTCAGTAACCATCCCTTCGATACCTGCATCGGCAGCGAACTCACCGAGACGGTCACGGTGGAGAGCCGCGACAAGATCACGGACATGCTGTCCGAAGCGGCGGGCGGCACCGTCACCCGGTGGCGACAGGTCAATCATCCCTCCCAGGCCGGACTGGATCTGCCGGTGCGCTATGGCGCCTTGCGTATGGATCACGGCCGCACGCTCGTGCTGGGGCGCGACCTCAGCGCCATGGCGGAACTGCAGCAGCGCCTTGTCGATGCGCAGAATGCGATGGAGCGGGAGTACGCCCGCCTGCGGCACGCGGAGACTCGCTACCGGATGCTGTTCCAGGTCGCATCCGAAGCCGTCGTGATCGTTCACGCGGCAAGCCGGAAGATCGTCGAGGTCAATCCCGCGGCCGCGCGCCTTCTCGACCGCGAGGCGAAGAAGCTCAGCGGCCTGCCGCTGCAGGATATCCTGGCGAAAGGCAGCTGGGAGGATGCGACCGCGCTGCTCGTGGCGGTCGGCGCGACCGGCCGGCCGGCGCAGGCCTCGGTCCGGATCGGCCGGGCGGAGCATGTCGTAGAGATGGGAGCCTCGATTTTCCGTCAGGGAAATGACGCGCATTTCCTCTTGCGACTCGGCGTCGCCGACACGCCGGTTCCGACCGAGACGGAGGATCTGGCCCGCGCGTCCATGCTGAAGGCGATCTCCCAGATCCCCGACGGGTTCGTGGTCACCGACGAGAATTTCCGAATCATGGCGATCAACGGCGCCTTCCTCGATCTGGCGCAGCTCGCCACCGAGGAACAGGCGGTCGGCGAACCGCTCGGGCGCTGGCTCGGCCGCGCCGTCGACGTCAACGTTATCGCCGCCAACCTGCGCAAGCAGGGCTCCGTGCGGCAGTTCTCGACGGTCGTCAACGGCGAGTTCGGGGCGCGGGAATCGGTCGAGGTGTCGGCCGTCTCCGTGTCCGGTACCGACGATGCCTGCTTCGGATTTTCGATCCGCACGGCGCACAGGCGGATCGAGGCGTTCGGCGGCGACGCCAATGTACTGCCGCGGGACGCCAACCAGCTGACCGAGCTCGTTGGCCGGGTCACCCTCAAGGATCTGGTGCGCGAGACCACCGATGTGATCGAGCGCCTCTGCATCGAGACCGCGCTTCGGTTGACCGGCGACAACCGGGCCTCCGCCGCAGAGATGCTGGGACTGAGCCGGCAGAGCCTCTATTCGAAGTTGCGCCGCTACGGACTGTCCGACGGCGAAGCGTCGGACGACTAGTCCCAGGCTCGTTTTCGAGGGCTGTCAATTTTTCCTGACAGTATGACGTAAAGTTAAATTGACACTTCCTGCGGTCAATTTTACGCTGTCTGCATGGTCGATACTCATGCAGACAGGGCTACGCGACCGCGCCATCCGGCGCCGGCGGCGTTGCTGGAACTGCTGAAGCCGATCACCTGGTTCGCGCCCATGTGGGCGTTCATGTGCGGGGTGGTCTCCTCCGGCGTCCCGATCTCCGAAAACTGGCTGACGCTGCTGCTCGGTGTGCTGCTCGCAGGGCCGCTCGTCTGCGGCACCAGCCAGGCGGTCAACGACTGGTTCGACCGCCATGTGGACGCGATCAACGAGCCGAACCGGCCGATCCCGTCGGGCCGCGTGCCCGGGCGGTGGGGCCTCGGTCTCGGCATCGTCTGGACGGTCCTGTCGCTCGGCGTCGCCCTGCTGCTTGGCGTCTGGGTCGCGGTGGCGGCCGCCATCGGACTGGCTCTGGCCTGGGCCTACAGCGCGCCGCCGTTCCGCCTCAAGCAGAACGGCTGGTTCGGCTGCCTCACGGTCGGGGCCTGCTACGAGGGTCTGCCCTGGTTCACCGGTGCGGCCGCGATGTCCGGCCAGTTCCCGAGCACGCCGATCCTGCTTCTGGCGGGGCTCTACAGTCTCGGCGCGTTCGGGATCATGGCGCTCAACGATTTCAAGGCGGTGGAAGGCGACCGGCAGCTCGGTCTGAAGTCGCTACCGGTGCTTCTCGGCGTGCGGGGCGCGGCCCTGCTGGCCTGTGCGGTGATGACCGTGCCTCAGTTCGTGGTCGTCGGCCTGCTGTTCTCCTGGGGCGCGCCGGTTCACGCCGCTCTGGTCGCGGCGCTGGTGGCCGTCCAGGTGATACTGATGGTCCGGCTGCTCGAGGATCCGCGCCGCTATGCGGCCTGGTACAACGCAACCGGCACGACCCTTTACGTGTTGGGCATGCTGGCCAGCGCCTTCGCGCTGTCCTCGGGATAGGGAGACGGAGATGGCGTCCGGACTCGGTTGGATCGGCATTCTCCGCCTCGGGCTGATACAGACCGCGCTCGGCGCGATCGTCGTGATCTGCACCTCGACCCTAAACCGGGTGATGGTCGTCGAACTGGCCCTGCCGGCCATGGTTCCGGGCTTCCTCGTGGCGCTGCACTACGCGGTGCAGGTGCTGCGGCCGCGCTGGGGCTACGGGTCCGACGCCGGCGGCCGGCGCACCCCCTGGATCGTCGGCGGCATGGCACTGCTCTGCGCCGGCGGTACCGGGGCCGCGGCGGCGACCGGACTGACCGCCGCCGACCCGACACTCGGTCTCGCCGCATCCGCGGTCGCGTTCCTGCTGATCGGCGCCGGCGTCGGCGCGGCCGGCACATCGCTGCTGGTCCTGCTGGCGACCAGCGTCGCGCCCGAGCGTCGACCGGCGGCGGCCACGATCGTCTGGCTGATGATGATCGCCGGTTTCGTGGTCACCGCGACGACTCTCGGGGCGCTGCTCGATCCCTATACGATCGAACGGCTTATCTTCCTGGTCGCCTGCGCCTCCCTGATCGCCTTCGTCGTCTCCGTGCTGGCGGTCTGGGGTGTCGAGCGTCCCAGGTCTGCCGGGGCGGCCGAAGCCGCGCCCGCTGCGGAGGCCGGACATCAGCCACCGCCGTCCTTCCGGGCGGCGCTGGGGGAGGTCTGGCGTGAAGCCACGGTGCGGAACTTCGCCGTCTTCGTCTTCGTCTCCATGCTCGCCTACAGCGCCCAGGATCTGATCCTGGAGCCCTATGCCGGTCTCGTCTTCGGCCTGACGCCGGGGCAGTCGACCGCGCTCTCCGGCGTGCATCACGGCGGCGTGCTGCTTGGCATGCTCGTCGTCGGCGCGGTCTGCACCCTGTTCGGGCGCCGGCGCTTCGGCGCGATGGAGACCTGGGTGGTCGGCGGATGCCTCGCCTCTGGTGCGGCGATGCTGGCTCTGGCCGCCGGCGGATCGGCGCCGGGCGAGTGGCCGCTGCGGCTGAATGTGTTCCTGCTCGGTCTCTCCAACGGCGCCTTCGCCGTCGCCGCCATCGGCACGATGATGGCGATCGCCGCGACCGGCCGAGCCCGCCGGGAAGGTACCCGGATGGGCGTCTTCGGTGCCGCCCAGGCCGTCGCTTTCGGTCTCGGCGGCCTCCTCGGCGCGGTATCCGTCGATATCCTGCGCCTGATCTTCCCCTCCGTCGCGACCGCCTATGGCGCCGTCTTCGCGGTGGAGGCGGCACTGTTCATCGTCGCTGCCGTCCTCGCCCTGCGGGTCGGGGGGCGGACCGCGACGGAGGGACAGACCATGCAGCCCGCAACGCTCGGCCGTGGCGTCATCGCCGGACTGGTTCGCTAGGAGAACGCCATGACATCCGTTTCGTCTGATCCCCATTCCTCGGCTTCCCGGCCTTCGGCGCCCGTCGCGCCGGTCTTCGATGCGGTCGTCGTGGGCGGCGGCCCGGCCGGCGCCACGGCGGCGGAGCTGCTGGCCCGCTCCGGCCGCTCCGTGGCGCTTCTGGACCGCGACGGTCGAATCAAACCCTGCGGCGGCGCGGTGCCGCCGCGTCTGATCCGCGATTTCGCCATTCCGGACGAGCTGATCGTCGCCCGGGCCCGCGGCGCGCGGATCATCGCCCCGTCGGCCCGGACCGTCGATATGCCGATCGACGACGGCTATGTCGGGATGGTCGACCGGGAATTCTTCGACGAGGCACTGCGCGTGCGCGCGTCGGAGGCCGGGGCGGTCCGGATCACCGGGACGTTCGAGCGCATCAGCCGAAACGGCGACGGCCTCGCGACGGTCCATTTCCGCGAGAGCCGCACCGGGGGCGAGCCGAAGGCGGTCGCCGGTCGCGTGGTGATCGGCGCCGACGGCGCCCGGTCCCAGGTGGCGCGCCAGGAAGTGCCCGGCGCCGGCGAGGGCAAGTGCGTCTTCGCCTATCACGAGATCATCGATATGTCCGACGGAGCGGCCGACGGCCCCGCCAGCGGCGACCGCTGCGACGTCTACTACCAGAGCGACCTGTCGCCCGACTTCTACGCCTGGATCTTCCCCCACGGGCAGACCGCGAGCGTCGGCACCGGGAGCATGCAGAAGGGTTTCGGGCTTCGGCAGGCCACGGCGGCGCTGCGCGAACGGGCCGGCCTTGCCGGCGCGCCGACGATCCGCTGCGAGGGGGCGCCGATCCCTTTGAAACCGCTCAAGCGCTGGGACAACGGCCGCGACGTGGTGCTGGCCGGCGACGCGGCGGGCTGCGTGGCACCGGCGTCTGGCGAAGGGATCTACTACGCCATGGTAGGCGGTCAGATCGCGGCAGAAGCGGCCGAGGAGGCGCTGGCCACCGGCAACGCCCGGGCATTGGCCAATGCCCGCCGTCGCTTCATGAAACTGCATGGCTGGGTCTTTTGGGTGCTCGGGGTGATGCAGGCCTTCTGGTACTCGTCCGACCGCCGGCGCGAGCGGTTCGTCAGCATGTGCGGCGATCCCGACGTGCAGCGGCTGACCTGGCAGTCCTACATGGAAAAGGAACTGGTGCGGGCCGACCCGCTCGCCCACCTGAAGATCTTCCTCAAGGACTCGGCGCACCTGCTGGGCCTGGCCAAGGTCTCGTGAGCCATGGCTTCGATCGATGCGATATTCGCTTCCGGTCGGATCTTCGACATCGTCCTGTTCGTTCTGCTGGCCGAAGCGGTGGCGCTGTCGGTCCTGTGGTTCCTGACCGGGCGCGGCGTCCCGCCGGCGCAGATGCTGCCGTTCCTGCTCTCGGGCGCGGCCCTGGTGGCCGCCTTCCGGGCGTCGGGTCTGGGCGCGCCCTGGCCGGTGGTCGGCGGCTTTCTCGCTCTGGCGCTCTGCGCCCACACGTTTGAACTTCTCGGCCGGTGGCGGACCCGTGGCCCCCGCCGGCGACCCGCATGACCAAGGAGGGACACATGGCAGGATCGCGAACCCCGGTACTGGACCGGGTGACCTATCCCCGCGACATGCGCGATATGAGCGCCTCCGAGCTGAAGGCGCTGGCCGACGACCTCCGGCAGGAGACCGTCGACGCGGTCTCGGTCACCGGCGGGCATCTCGGGGCGGGTCTCGGCGTGGTCGAGCTGACCGTCGCGCTGCACCACGTCTTCGACACGCCCCGCGACAAGATCATCTGGGACGTCGGGCACCAGGCCTATCCGCATAAGATCCTGACCGGCCGGCGCGACCGGATCCGCACCCTGCGCCAGGGCGGCGGCCTGAGCGGCTTCACCCGGCGCGCCGAAAGCGAGTATGACCCGTTCGGCGCGGCGCACTGCTCGACCTCGATCTCCGCCGGCCTCGGCATCGCCACGGCCCGCGACCTGAAGGGCGAGGACTTCGACGTGGTCGCGGTAATCGGCGACGGCTCCATGAGTGCCGGCATGGCCTACGAGGCGATGAACAACGCCGGCGCCTCCGACAGCCGGATGCTGGTGATCCTGAACGACAACGACATGTCGATCGCCCCGCCGGTCGGCGCGATGAGCGCCTATCTCAGCCAGATCGTCTCCTCGCGCTCCTACTGCTCCCTGCGCGAACTGGCCAAGCAGATGGCTAAACGCTTCCCCCGCGCCCTCGAGAAGACCGCGGCCCGGGCGGAGGAGTTCGCCCGCGGCCTGGTCACCGGCGGCACGCTGTTCGAAGAGCTCGGCTTCTTCTATGTCGGGCCGGTCGACGGCCACAATCTTGAGCACCTGCTGCCGATCCTGCGCCAGCTCAAGGGCCGCCAGCACGGTCCGGTCCTGCTGCACGTGGTCACCGAGAAGGGGCGAGGCCATCCGTTCCCCCAGGCCCACGCGGAGAAGTACCACGCCGTCGCCAAGTTCGACGTGGTCACCGGCGTCCAGTCCAAGCCGAGCGCCAACGCGCCGACCTATACCCAGGTCTTCGCCGACAGCCTGATCGCCGAGGCAGAGGCCGACGAGAAGGTCGTCGCGGTCACCGCCGCGATGCCGTCCGGCACCGGACTCGACCGCTTCGCCAAGCGCTTTCCAGAGCGATGCTTCGATGTCGGGATCGCCGAGCAGCACGCGGTGACGTTCGCCGCCGGCATGGCGACGGAAGGGCTGAAGCCCTTCGCCTCGATCTATTCCACCTTCCTCCAGCGCGGCTACGACCAGGTGGTTCACGATGTCGCCCTGCAAAGCCTCCCGGTCCGCTTCGCCATCGATCGCGCGGGGCTCGTCGGGGCGGACGGTGCAACCCATGCCGGATCCTTCGACCTGGTCTATCTCTGCTGCCTGCCGGGCTTCGTGGTGATGGCGCCGTCCGACGAGGCGGAGCTGGCCCATATGGTCGCCACCGCAGCCGCGATCGACGACGGGCCCAGCGCGGTCCGCTATCCGCGCGGCGAGGGGATCGGGATCGAACTGCCGGCCCGGGGCACCCCGCTTGAGATCGGGCGGGGACGGGTCGTGCGCGAGGGGACGACCGTCGCGCTTCTGTCCCTCGGCGGCCGATTGCAGGAATGCCTCGCGGCGGCGGACGAGCTGGCGGCCCGGGGTATCTCGGCCACCGTCGCGGACGCCCGCTTCGCCAAACCGATCGACACCGATCTGGTGCGCCGGCTCGCCCGCGAGCACGCTGCTTTGATCACAATCGAGGAGGGCGCGTCCGGCGGATTCGGATCTCAGGTGCTGGAGTTCCTCGCCCGCGACGGTGGCCTGGACCGCGGTCTTGCCGTGCGGCCGCTGGTCCTGCCCGACCGGTTCATCGACCACGACAAGCCTGAGCGTCAGTACGCCGATGCCGGCCTCGATGCCGCCGGAATCGTCGCCCAGGCGATGGCGGCGCTGGTCGGCACCGGGGCGGAAGTGGAGACGATCCGGGTCGGCGCCTGAGCGACACGGGCCGCCACCGCGCTCCATTCGGCGGCTGGCGGCCTCCGCCTGCACTGTTATGCTGGCCGGATGAGCAGGCCCGCGATCACGCTTTTCGAGAACCTCCGGACCATCGGCTATGTGCCGTTCTACCTCGCCATCGAGCGGGGGGATTGGGCGCGCGAGGGTGTCGACGTCACCGTGACCCTGTCCCCGTCGACCGACTACACGGCCCAGGGGCTGCTGGACGGGGCGACGGATGTCTCCTGGGGCGGGCCCATGCGGGTGATGATGCACCACGACGCGGCCCGCAAGCGCGGCGAGGCGTGTCCGCTGGTCTGCTTCGGCCAGGTCGTGGCGCGCGATCCGTTTGTCCTGGTCGGCCGCGAGGCGAACCCGGAATTCCGTTTCGCCGACCTTCAGGGGAGACGGCTTGCCGTGGCGGTCGAAGTGCCGACCCCCTGGATGACCCTTCAGGACGACCTGGACCGCGCCGGCGTCATGCCCGGAGACTGGACCCGGGCGCCGGACCGGACCATGGCGGAGAACGTGGAGGCGCTGGCCAGAGGCGAGGTCGACGTGATCCAGGTTTTCGAGCCCTATGCCGACCGGGCGGTGACGGATCACGGCGCCCATGTCTGGCACCGGTTCGCGACCCGCGGCGATGTGGGTTTCACCAGTTTCTACACGACCCGCGCCTTCATCGAGCGCGACCGCGAGACCTGCCGGGCGCTGGTCAGGGGGATCGGCCGCAGCCTGCGCCACCTGCACGCCGCCGACCCAATGGAGATGGCGGAGACCGTGTCGCCCTATTTCCCGGATCTCGGAACGGACGCCCTGGCCCGCATCATCTCGACCCTGCGCGGCGCCAACCTGTGGCCGCGGACCCCGGCATTCCCGCCGACGGCCTTCGTGCGCCTGAAGGCCGCACTCCTGACCGGCGGGCTGATCTCCTACGACGTCCCCTACGACCTTGCCGTCGATGCCGACCTGTCCGCCACCGGGATCCCGGAGGAATAGGAAACAGCGTTAGGCCGCCTTGTGGCTGGCATCGATCTTCTGGCGGATGTGCTCGCCCGCGGTGATCGTCGGGTAGCGCGGGGTCTCGCCCGGACCGAGATAGGTCGGCACGCAGCGGATCTCGGCATCGAAGTTGGGGTGTACGAAGTAGCCGATCGACATGCGCCGGCTCTGGGTGTCGCCGGTATCCGGCACGACGACCCGGTGCAGGGTCGAGACCCAGCGGTCGTTGGTCCAGCGTTCCAGCATGTCGCCGAGATTGACCACCAGGTCGCCGCGCTTCGGCAGAACCGGAGCCCAGCGTCCGTCGGGCATCCGCGCCTCCAGACCGCCGCGTCCCTCGGTCATCGCCAGGATCGTCATCGCGCCGAAATCGGTATGGGCGCCGGCGCGGAGCTGTCCCGGTTCCGGCGCCGTGCCGAGGACCGGATAGTGATGCATGCCGAAGATCGAGAAGTGGCGCTCGAGAAGCGGCACGAAGGTCCGCTCGTCCAGCTCCAGGGCCACTGCGACGATACGGATGAGATCCACGGAGAGGCGCTCGAACGCGCGGTAGAGGTCGATCAGGGCGCCGTCGAACCCGCCGGGGACGTCGGGATAGATGTTCGCCGCGTAGGCGGTCTCGGCGGCCGGCAGATGGGCGTAGTGCCCGCTGTGGTCGTCGACCGGCCCGAGGAAGACCGACTCCCGCAGGTCCGGCGGTGTTTTCGCCCCCAGGGTGGACGCGAGGTTGCGGGTGGCCACGCGGTGGTAGCCGCGCTGACGCGCCGTTCCGGTGGGGTGGAAGCGGTCCTTTTCCGCCTGCGGTAGATCGAAGAAGTCGAACCCGAGGCCAATGGCGCGGTCCAGCGTCTCCTGTGGCAGGCCATGGCCCGAGATCACCAGGAAGCCGACCCTTTCGCAGGCGTCGGCGACGGCCTCCGCGACCCGTTTCTTTCCCGCCGGATCATCGGCGAGGAAGGGCGCGATGTCGATCGAGGGGATATCCTCGGCGTTCACGTCCGGCACGACGGCATCTCCGGTTCTGTTGACTGTCTACGATTCTAAGGGACGCGGCCGGTGCCGGTCCATATGCCCTGGCGGCGCTCCGGAAGTGCCGACGCCCGGTGGGCTTCTCCCGGTGGGGTTGTCGTCGGCCGCCGCCACGCCAGATAGCCGTTCATGAGCAAGAAAAGACAGGCTCCCTCCCTCCCGAGCCGCCGCGCCGTTCTCGGCGGCGGTCTTGCGGCCCTGACGGCCCCGGCGTTCGGCGGCACGATAGCGCCGCCGGCCGCGGCACAACCGGCGGGCCCGGTCCTGACGCGCACGGTTCCCTCCACCGGCGCGACGGTGCCGGCGGTCGGGCTCGGCAGCTGGATCACCTTCAATGTCGGCGACGACCCGGTGCTTCGGGCCGACTGCGCCGAGGTCATGGACGCCTTCTTCGCGGCCGGCGGGACGATCATCGACAGCTCGCCGATGTACGGATCCGCGCAGGAGGTGATCGGCGCCGGGCTGGCGCGGATCGATCGGACCGGCGCGGTGTTCTCCGCCGACAAGGTCTGGATCGGCGACACGGATGAGGGTCGGGACCAGATCGAGCAGTCTCGGACCAACTGGCGGGTGCCGCGGTTCGACCTCGTTCAGGTGCACAATCTCGTGGGCTGGCAGGGGCATCTCGAGACGCTCGCCGAGATGAAGGCGGCCGGTGCGGTGCGCCATATCGGCATCACCACCTCCCATGGACGGCGTCACGGGCTGTTCGAGGAGGTCATGGCGGTCCACGATCTCGACTTCATTCAGGTGACCTACAACCCGGTCGATCGGGAGGTCGAGGACAGGATCCTGCCGCTGGCCCGCGAGCGCGGCATGGTGGTGCTGGTCAACCGCCCGTTTCGGCGGGGCGCGCTGCCGCGCCGGCTCGAGGGGGCGCCGCTTCCCGGATTTGCGGCGGATCTGGGCGCCGAGACCTGGGCGCAGCTGGTGCTGAAATACATCCTGTCCCACCCGGCGGCGACGGTTCCAATTCCGGCGACCACACAGCCGCACCACGCGCGGGAAAACGTCGCCGCGGCTACCGGCCCGTTGCCCGATGCGGCCATGCGCGACCGGATCGCGGCCGCCATCCGCGACGCCTGATGGAAACCTGGCTCTCCTACAGTCCGCAGGATTTCCTGCTGTTTTCGGAGCGGGTGTACTGGCGCCTGTTCGAACTGCACAACGCCGCCCTCTGGCCGGCGCAGATCCCCGCAGTAGTGGTGGGCCTCGCCGTTGTCTTTCTGATCCTCCGGCCTCGGCCGTGGTCCGGACGCGCGCTGGCGGTGGTTCTCGCAGTGGCCTGGGTTGTCGCTGGTCTCGGCTTCATGCCGCGCTATGCGACGATCAACTGGGCCGCCGCGAACTTGGTGCCGGCCTTCCTCGGATACGCGGCGCTCGTGGCAGCGTTCGGCTTCCTGGCCCGCGCGCTCGAGCCCCAGCGGAGCCAGCCCGCGCAGTGGGCCGCGGTCGGTCTCTGTCTCTACGGCCTCGCCGTGCCGCCGCTCCTGGCCGTTCTCGCGGACCGTCCGGCCAGTGCGGAGGTGTTCGGCCTGATGCCGGACCCGACGGCGATCGTCACCCTCGGCGCGGTTCTGGCGGCGGGACGGCGCTGGCCCACGCTGCTGCTCGCCGTGTTTCCGGCGGTATGGTGCGTGGCGAGTTGGGCGACGCTCGCCATCCTGGGCACCGCCCAGGCCTGGATGTTCGCGCCGGTCGCTCTTGCGGTGCTGGCGATCCTGATGCTGGGCGGCCGACTGGGTGATGTGCAGGAGGAAGAGACCGCGCCCTCTCCAGAGGACAGGCGTTAGCCTAGGCCCGCCCGCATCAGTCCGCGCTTGAGAAGGGGCACGCGGGACAGGGCGCCGAGCCCGATCTGCCGCATCAGCTGGACCGGGGCAATCGGGTTGGTCGCGACGCCGGCAAGCAGGCCGACCGCCGAGATGCGTCCGACCAGATCGCTGCGACGGTCGCGCACATACCGTTCCATGACCGTCCGGTCGCCGATGTCGCCGCCGGTGCGGAGCGTTTCCGCGAGTACCCCGTGCAGCGCCATGACGTCGCGCACGGCCATGTTCCAGCCCTGGGCGCCGATGGGCGGGACGGTGTGAGCGGCCTCGCCGACCGCAACGACCCGGCGCCGCGCGGGCGTGGTCGCCCAGCCGATGGAGAGCGGAAACACGGCGGCCGGCCCGGTCAGGCGCAGGGAGCCGTATGCGGGCTGACGGGCCGCGATCGCTGCGGCAATCTCCTCCGGCGGGAGTGCGGCAAGTCTGTCGACAGCGGGGGTGCCGCAGATGGAGATCAGCGAACCGTCCTTCTCCCGGACCGGAATGACCGTGACGGAGCCGACATCGTCGTAGCGTTCGACACATAGCCCGCCATGGGCGCTCTCCAGGGTGACTGGAGCGCAGTACGCGCTTAGGCCGAGCGGGCGCCGGTGCATGCGGATCCGCGTCGCCTCGCGGGTGGGCGACGCGACCCCGTCGGCGGCGACGACAAGCCGTGCGGCGATCCGCTTCCCGGAATCGGTGATCACCGTCGGCCGGCTGTCGTCGTAGAAGATACCCGTGACGCCCGAGTCGATGGTGTCGTCGACCGGAAGGAGGTCCGTCAGGTCGCCGATCGGGACGTTGAGGGCCAGATAGGGGCTGTTCACGTCATCGGCGGTGAACCGCTCCGCGACCAGGCCGAGCGGACCGGTGGTCTCGATCGTGAGCGCGGGCAGGGGCGTGGCCGCCGGCCGCACGTCCACATCGAACCGGTCGAGGGCGGCGACGCTGACCGGTAGCAGCGCGGTCGTGCGGGGATCGGGGCCGGGCTTGGCGGCGGGCGCGACCACGACGCACTCCAGCCCCAGGCTCTTCAGAACCCGGTAGGCGAGCCGCCCGGTGGGCCCGTTGCCGACGATGACCGCGTCTACCTGCATGATCGTGTTCCGCCTCGAAGACGATTATTTGAATGGGGCACGGCTTCTGCCGCCGCGCTGTCCTCCAAAGACATGGCGCCAAAGCGGCCCGCGTCGACTGCGACGGTTCGTCTGCGCGGCTCCGCAAGGCCGGGCAGTCGCCGAGCCGAAACGGGCGACGCGGTCATTGGGCCGCCGCCATCGTCGCGCGGAACCGGAGCAGCGCGAAAGCGAAGAATGCCATACCGATCGCCGCCACCACCAGCAGGTCGGGCCAGACGACGGCGAAGCCGGCATCCCGGAACAGCACGGCCTGGGCGAACTTGACGAAATGGGTGGCGGGCGACGCCATCATGATCGTCTGCAGACCCGCCGGCATGCTCTCGAGCGGGGTCATCGCGCCGGACAGGAGATTCATCACGACGAAGACGGGGATCGAGAGGAGTCCGAATTGCGGCATGGTCGTCGCGATGGTCGACAGCATGATCCCGAGCGAGGTGACGGCGAACAGATAGACGGCCGCTCCGAGGGCGAACAGGGCTGTCGACCCCGCCACCGGGATCGCCAGCAGTCCCTGGACGACCAGATGGAGCGACAGCACTGCGGCGACGACGATCACCAGCCCGTTGGCCCAGATCTTCGCCAGCATGATCTCCGCCGGGGAGACCGGCATGACGAGCAGGTGCTCGATCGTGCCATGCTCACGCTCGCGGATCACCGCCGCGCCGGAGAGGATGACGGCCAGGATCGTCAGGTTGTTGATGATCTGCATCACCGCCATGAACCAGCTCGCCTCCAGGTTGGGGTTGAACTTCACCCGCACCGTCAGGTCGACCGGCAGCTCGGCCGTTCCCTCCGCCCGATCGAGGAAGGCGGCCGCCTCGGACCGGATGACGTTCTGGATGTAGCGTGCTCCGTTCCCCGCCAGGGTCATGGCGGTCGCATCGACGTTGAGCTGGATCACCGGCGTCCTCCCGGCCAGGACGTCGGCCTGGAGACCCGGCGGGATGTCGATCACGAAGGAGAAGGCGCCGCTGTCCATTGCCGCGTCGAGCGCGTCGATCGGGATCAGCGGTGCCGGCTGGAACTGCGGTTCGAGTAGGGCGCCCCGGATGCGCTCGGACAGCACCGACCGGTCCTCGTCCACGACCGCCACGGCGGCGTTGTGGACCTCGGTGCGCACTCCATTGGCGACCGAATAGATCGCGAAGGTGAAGGTGTAGAGGATCAGTCCCATCAGCACTGGGTCGCGGGCGAGGCTATACAGTTCCTTGACCCCGAGGCGGAACACGGTCTTCACGTCGGGGCCCATCTCACGCCTCCTGCTTGCGGAGCAGCAGGGTGGCCAGAAGCCAGTAGGCGACGAGGAAGCCAAAGAGCATCAGATGGTTCGCGTAGAGGTCCGGCAGGCCGAGCCCCTTGTTGAACACGCCGGCGCTGATCTGCTGGAAATAGAGCGCGGGGAAGGCCTCGCCGATGACCCGCGCCCCGCCCTCGAGGGTGGCGATCGGGTACATCATGCCGGAGAAGTTCACCGTCGGAATCATCACGATGATCGCGGTGGCGAAGATCGCCGCGATCTGCGACTGCACGAAGGCCGAGACCACGAGGCCGAAGGCGGTCGCCGCCGCGGTGTAGAGCAAAGCCCCGGACACCAGGGCGCCGGCGCCGCCTTTGACCGGCACGCCGAAGACGGTGATCATCATCACGACCAGGCTGGCAAAGCTCGCCATGGCGACGGCGGTGTAGGGAAGCTGCTTGCCGACTAGGAACTCGATCCGGCGGGCCGGCGCGGCGTAGAGGTTGATGATCGACCCCAGCTCCTTCTCCCGCACGACCCCCAGGGCCGTCAGCATGGCCGGTATCATGATCAGCAGCATCATCAGGACGCCCGGCGGGATGGCGTAGGTGGAGAGGAACGCCTGATTGTAGCGGAATCGGGTCTCGACGGTGACCGGCGGGCCGGCGGCCGGCGCCCCGGTCTCGGTCACCGACACCTCGTTGAGGAACTCCAGGAACGCCGCCTCCAGATACCCCCGGATGGTTTCCGCCCGGTTGGTATTGGCGCCGTCGAGCCAGCCGCCGATCTCCGGGCGATGCCCCGACAGCAGGTCCTTGCCGAAGCCGGGCGGGATCACGACCGCAAGCGAGATGTCGCCCGTGCTCATCCGGCGGTCGAGATCGCCCGGCCCGGCGATGGCCGGCATCTCTTCGAAATAGGGCGAGCTGGAGAGCTGGCGCAGGAACATGCGGCTCTCGCGCGAGCGGTCCTGGTCGAGGCTGGCATAGGTCAGACGCTCGACGTCGAACGAGATGCCGAAACCCATGGCGAGCATCAGGATCAGCGGTCCGACGATGGCGAAGGTCAGGCGGATCGGGTCCCGCAGAAGCTCCAGGGTCTCGCGCCGAGCGAAGGCCCAGCACCGGCCGGCGGAGACCGAGACGGCCGGGCGCGGCGCCCTCTCGCCCGATGGAGATACAGGCGCGGACTCGACCGGCGGGTCTCCCGGGAGCGTGCCGGTATCCGGCTCCGCGGCGGCCTCCTGCAGAAAGCCGATGAAGGCCTCGTCCAGGGTGTCCGCCGCCTTCGCGGCCTGCAGTTCCGCCGGGGTTCCGACGGCCAGGACGCGCCCCGCATGCATGAGCGAGATCCGGTCGCAGCGTGCGGCCTCGTTCATGAAGTGGGTGGAGATGAAGATCGTCACCCCGTCGTTGCGCGACAGTTCGATCAGCAGCTCCCAGAACCGGTCCCGGGCCACCGGATCGACCCCGCTGGTCGGTTCGTCCAGGATCAACATCTCCGGGCGATGGAGGACGGCGACGGCGAGCTGCAGGCGCTGGCGCACGCCGAGGGGCAACCGGCCGGGCCGTTCCGAAACCACGTCGGCCAGATCGAACCGGTCGATCAGTTCCGCCACCCGCGCGCGCTTCCGCTCGCCCTCGAACTGAAACAGGTCGGCATGCAGCTCGAGGTTCTGGCGCACCGAAAGCTCGGCATAGAGCGAGAAGGACTGGGACATGTAGCCGACCCGCCGCCGCATCTCGAACCCGCGCCGCCCGACGGGCTGGCCGAACAGCCGGGCCGACCCCTCGGTGGGCTCCAGCAGCCCGGTCAGCATCTTCATGGTCGTCGTCTTGCCGCACCCGTTCGAGCCGAGGAACCCGAAGATCTCGCCGCTCTCGATGCGGAAACTGACGTTGTCGACGGCGGTGAATGGGCCGAAACGCTTCACCAGGCCCTCGGCCTCGATCGCCGGCGGCCGTCCGTCCGGGGCGCGGGGCAGGAGACTGACGGCGTGATGTCCGACGCGCTTGGCCTCGGGCAGGAGAGCGACGAAGGCGTCGTCCAGGGTTTCCGTCCCGGTCTGCGCCTTCAGGTCCGCCGCGGTTCCGCAGGCCAGGATGCGGCCGCCGTCCAGCGCCACCAGGCGGTCGAAGTTCTCCGCCTCGGACATGTAGGCGGTGGCGACGATCACGGTCATCTCCGGGCGGCGGCTCCGGAATCGCTCGATCAGCGCCCAGAACTGGGCGCGTGAGAGGGGGTCGATGCCGGTGGTCGGCTCGTCCAGGATCAGCAGGTCCGGGTCGTGGACCAGGGCGCAGCACAGGGCCAGCTTCTGCTTCATGCCGCCCGAGAGCTTGCCGGCCGGGCGTGCCTGGAACGGCGCCAGCCCGGTCGCCTCGACCAGCTCGGCGATCCGCCAGGTACGCTCCAAGGCCGGCTGGTCGAACAGGCGGGCGAAAAAGTCGATGTTCTCGCGCACCGACAGGGTTGGGTAGAGGTTCCGGCCGAGCCCTTGGGGCATATAGGCGATCCGGCCGCAGACGGCATTGCGGTGGGTCGCATCGGCCATGTTGCCGCCGAGCACCCGGACGGTCCCGTCCTGGAGCCGGCGGATACCGGCGATCAGCCCGAGCAGGGTGGACTTGCCGATGCCGTCGGGTCCGATCAGCCCGAGGGAGCCGCCGGCGGGCACGTCGAGGGAAATGTCGGCCAGCGCCTGCGTGTGGCCGTAGCGGTGCGAGACCCCGTGTAGACCGACCGTCGGCTGGTCGTCATCCATCGTCGGGCAGCTTGATGGCCAGAGCGTCGGGCCACGGGGCGTCGGGATCCAGGCGTATATAGGCCACGCCCGGAACCCCGGCCTTCACCACGTCGCGATGCCGCGCGAGAAGGTCCGGGGGGATGGTGACCTTGACCCTGAACATCAGCTTCTCGCGCTCGCTGGCCGTCTCCACGTATTTCGGCGTGAACTGCGCCTCGGCGGCGACGAAGGTGACGGTCGCCGGCACCACGTAGTCCGGCGCGGCATCGAATACCAGCCGGCTCTCACCACCGAAGCTCAGGCGGCCGGCCTCGTCCGTCGGCAGGTAAATCGTCATGTAGACGTTGGTCAGATCCAGCAGCGTGACGACCCGTCCGCCGGCGGCGACGACCTCCCCGGGCTCGGCGAGGCGGTACTGCACGCGCCCGGCGCGCGGGGCGAGAAGGACATGCTCGTCGAGGTCTGCCTGAATGCGCGCCACCGTCGCTTCCGCCGCCTCGATGCTCGCCTCCGCCCGGGCGATGGAGGCCCTGGCGGACTGCACGGCGGCGGCGGCGGTCGCATGTTGGGAGCGGCGGAGATCGACGGTTTCCGCCGGCGAGAAGCCACGGCTCGCCAGGGACTCGGCGCGGTCCAGTTCCTGAGCGGCGAAGAGGCGTTCGCTCTCTCGGAGATCGAGCAGGGCCCGCGCCTCGTTGAGGCTTTCCTCCGCCTGCCGGACGCCGGCCCGCGCCTCCCGCAGCCGGGCCTCGGTCTCGGCGCTCTCCATGACGGCGACGACGTCGCCGGCCTCGACCATCTGACCCTCGGCGACCAGAACCTCTTCGAGCCGTCCCGCGTACTTGGCCGCGATGTCGATCCGTTCCGCCTCGATCCGGCCGTTCGAGCGGGCGAAGCCGTCGGGCGGTCCGTCGGTCTGGCGGGCATGCAGGTACCAGGCGCCAACGCCGGCAAGCAGCACGACGACGGCCAGAATACGCAGAACCAAGGTGCGCGGGGCGGTGCTCATCGCTCGGGTCCGATGCCGTTGCCTGTCGTCGCGGTTCGATCGGGAGGCGGTGCTCCCAGCCTGGATCGCGATCCTAGCGCGGAACCGGGTTCCCGTTCTTGCGCTGCATCAAAGCGCGTCGCGGGGCACCTCTCCGGATGCGCCGGTCCCCGCGCGGTCCAGCGTCGCGCCGATCATGCGCGTCAGCCGCGTTTTATCGGCGGGAAGCTGGTCACTCGCCTCCACCTCCTCGGCGAGCAGTTCGAGCTCGTCCAGCATGGCCTGGCGCCGGTCGGGTTCCGCCGCATCGATCATCCGCGCGATCGCCCGATGGATCGCCACGATCATCAGGCCGTTGCTGCGGGCTGCCCGGCGCAGCGGCGGGAAGGCTTCGAGGAAAAGGGTGTCGGCGGTGATGGTCGGCGACGCCACCCGAGCGACGCCCTCGGCATCCAGGTAGACGCCGAGCGACAGGCCGCGTGCCCGGGCGGTCGCCAGCGCTGCCGAGAGACGGTCGACGCAGGCGATTGCGGTGAAGGTATCGTTCACGCCGGGGGACAGGGCGCGCAGGGCGATCTCGACCAGAAGGTTCACCGAGAACCGCAGGTCGCCCTCCGGCGTCCGGACGTCGAGCAGCGGGGCCGCCGCGACCACGTCGGCGTCGAGGGCACCGTCCGAATCGTTGAAAACACTGGCGATCGGGGTGCCGGCGATGACGAAGTCGCCGGGGCAGACGTCGTAGATCACCGTCGCTCCCGCAGCCCGAGCGGCCTTGAGAAGCCGGTTCGGCTCGATCGTGTCGACATAGCCCTCGTGCTCCGCCTTCACTTGGCGCTCGCTGCCCTCGGGGAGCACGAGGTCGTGGGAGCTGACCGGCGTGCTCTTCTCCAGGGCGCGGGCGATCTGGCCTTCCAGGGTCCAGGAGATCTCCGCCGCTTCGCGGTCGATCGTCACTCGTGCGGATACCCGCTGGACGAACAGCAGCAGCATGAGGACCGAAACAACCGCATAGGCGAGCGACAGGGCGACCGTCAGGTCCCGCTCAACCAGGTCGGACGACATCCAGTCCGAGGCGAGGGCGTAGAGGAACGTGGCGCCGAGCGAGCCGACCGCGACCTGGTTGGTCCGGTCGTCGTTGAACCGCTGCAGGAGCCGTGGTCCGATGGCGCTGGCCGCCATGGTGTAGACCAGCAGGACGATGGAATAGACCATCACCAGGGCCGAGATGGCCGCACCGGCGGTGACCGTGAAGACGCTGCGGGCGGTCTCCGGCGTGACGGTCAGCCAGTCGGGGACGGCGCCGGCATGCTCCGCTTGCAGGTAGCTCTCGACCTGCAGTGCAACGGCGGCGACCGCCAGGCCGGACAGGCTGATGAGGCCGGGAATGGTGAGGAAGCCGCGCACGGCACGGATCGGTCTTCGGAACGATGCGACGTCCATGGGGCGGCGGTCCTGTGTCCATGGCGGCAAGACGTCGGGTGGGAGTGCCACGGGGGCGGCGCCGCGTCCAGGGGCAACCGCTACCGCCGGTTTGGGGGCGGGGGGGAACCCGCGGGTCGCCGAACGCGTTTCGTGTCCGGAAGACTGCACCGACCCATCGGGAGAGACGGATGAGCGACACGGACGGATCCGACAGCGGCGCGGGCGGCCGGACGCGGGACGGGCCGCGGGACCGGTCGCAGGAGATCGCGGATCTGGAGCGGCTTGCCGACCTGATGGACAGCCGGTTCCGGGTGCCCGGGACCGACATTCGCTTCGGCCTCGACGCGGTGCTGGGGCTGGTGCCCGGCGTCGGCGACGGTCTGATCTCCCTGCCCGGCGTCTACATCATCGTGCGGGCGCACCGGATGGGCGCGCCGTTCCTGCTGCTGTCGCGCATGGCCCTCAACCTGGCGATCGACCTGGTGGTCGGCGCCATCCCCCTTCTCGGCGATCTCTTCGATATCGGCTTCCGGGCCAACCGCCGGAACGTCGCCCTGTTACGGCGGCATTTCAGCCGGGCCGCGTCTCCGGAGATGTCTTCGAGGACGTGACGGCGATGGTGTCGACCTCCCGCATCCCGCCGTCCGCGGCCAGCAGAACCCGACCGATATTCGCTCCGGTCTTCGCCGGTTCCGGGCGATCCAGCGTGGCCGCGAATGCCGTTACCGTGTCGCGGATCTCGCCCGGGGTCAGGTCGGCTATGTCGTGCCCGGCCGCCTGCAGCAGATGGCGGGAAGGCATCCGGCCGAGCTTCTCGTACAGCGACCAGTCCGTGACCCGCCGCCCGTCGGACAGGCTCACGATGGGGCGCAGCGCGGTCCAGTTCCGCCGCCCCCAGGTGATAAGCTCGCTCGGATACCAGTTCAGCAACAGGCTCGGCGTTCCGTAGAGCAGCGGGACCTGGGACAGGCCTGAACTGCAGCCGATGTGGAACCGGGCGAGGGCGGGCAGGTGAATGTCGAGGGCGGGCGATTTCAATGGCGAGAGGGCGTAGTCAATCACGCCGTCGATGGGGAGGAGCGGGGTCATCGACGGGTCGCCGAGCCGGATCACCGTGTAGCCGTCCTCGGCGAGCGCCCGCAGCGCGTCCTGATAGGTGAGGATGTCGACGTTGCGGAGTTGCTGATGGATGTCGGTTCGGAAACCGGCCTCCCGACAGTGAACGGTGACGATCCGAGCCTCCGGCGTCAGCCCCGTCTGCTCGAAGAAGCGGGCGATCTCCGGCCTCTCCGGGTCCGGTCGGGGCAGGATGGCGCCGCGCGCGTCGCCCGCCCGGTCGGCGACGATGCCGCAGGCCTCGAACAGCCCGACCGGCCGGTCGTCGACGAACTCCCGGCCGTAGGTGGCGAACAGCTCGGCATACATGGTACCGGCCGGTACCGCCTCCAGATTGGGCGAGACGGTAAGGAGCTGCGCGCGCAGCTCCGGGTTCGCCATATCGCCGTCCCAGATCTTCGACGTAGCGTAGCTGAAGAGGCCGGCATCCTGGCCTTTGATCAGGAAGGCGGCGATGACCATGTGGCCGACCGCGAAAGTCCAGCGCCACGAGAAGATCCGCCCGGCCTCCTCGTTGAACCGGTCCCGCATGCGCCGCTGAAAGGCGGCGGCGTTGGCGGCCATCGTCTCGGTATGCTCGACGAAGCCGGCGAGGCGGAGCGTCAGGGCGATGTAGTGCTTCAGCACCGACAGCCCGTAGGCCGTGTCGGCGCGGGCGACCGTGAGATTCTGCGACAGCAGGGCGACGATCTTCTGCAGGTTGTCGCGGCAGTCCTGGAACGCGATGGGGCGGTCCGCGAGGCTGGCGTAATCGATCCGGCCGGTGGCGAGCAGGGCGGCGGCGAAGAAGGCGGACATCTCCACCCGCCTCGGGTGGGTGAACTCGATCGGGTCGATCGCCCGCTTCAGGCCGGCCCCGTCGAGTTGCGCGGTCGCCAGCATCGCCCGCCGGATCACGTCGCCTTCCAGCCGGAGCACGGCGTAGTCGACCAGCAGCGCCAGCCGCCGGAACCACGGGAAGATCGCCGCAGGCGCCTCGAGCCCGCGGATCAGCGCCGCATACCCCTCCCGGTTCGCGGGGTCGCGCAGCACGGCGCGCCGCGCAGCGTCGATCGTCCGTTGTGCCATTCGCTCACTCAGGCCTGCGTTCCGGGGCCGTTCCTTCTGGAGCCGTCCCTTCTGGGGCCGTCCCTTCTGGGCCGAAGGGCTGCCGGATTGCAAGAGCGCTCGGATGTTCCGGGTCATGCTGCATTGCAATATCACCGGCTTTTCTATAGGGGGAGGCATTCCGTTCAGAGAAATCGCGCCCGACCCGGACCCAGGAGGGGACCTCGCTCGATACGTTGAAGAATGAGTGGCTCGGCAATATCCGCCACGACGTGCTCGCGGCCATGGTCGTCGCCCTTGCCCTGATCCCCGAGGCGATCGCGTTCTCTATCATCGCCGGCGTGGATCCGAAGGTCGGGCTCTACGCGTCCTTCTCGATCGCCGTGCTGACGGCCATCTTCGGCGGCCGGCCCGGCATGATCTCGGCGGCGACGGCGGCCACGGCGGTGCTGATGGTCACCCTGGTGCGCGACCACGGGCTGCAGTATCTGCTGGCGGCGACGGCACTCGCCGGGTTGCTGCAGATCGCCTGCGGGTCCTGCGGCTGGCCACGGTCATGCGCTTCGTGTCGAAGAGCGTCATGACCGGCTTCGTCAACGCGCTCGCCATCCTGATTTTCCTGGCACAGCTGCCGGAGCTGATCGGCGTGCCGTGGCTGACCTACGTCATGGTCGCCGCCGGCCTCGCCGTGATCTACCTCCTGCCGAGGCTGACCACGGCGATTCCGTCGCCCCTCGTCTGCATCGTGATCCTGACGGCCGTCACCCTCGGCCTCGATCTCGACCTGCGGACCGTCGGCGACATGGGCGAGCTGCCGGACACGCTCCCCGTCTTCCTGCTGCCGGACGTCCCGCTCACCCTTGAGACGCTGCAGATCATCCTGCCCTATTCCGCCGGTATCGCGGTGGTCGGATTGCTCGAGTCCCTGATGACGGCAACCATCGTCGACGATCTGACCGACACACCCAGCAACAAGCACCGGGAATGCGTCGGCCAGGGCGTCGCCAATTTCGGCACCGCCTTCATCGGCGGGATGGCCGGCTGCGCGATGATCGGCCAGTCGGTGATCAACGTGAAGTCGGGCGGGCGCGGCCGTCTGTCCTGTCTGCTCGCCGGAGTCTTCCTGCTGATCGCCTGCGTGGCGCTCGGCGAGTGGGTCAAGCAGATCCCCATGGCCGCCCTGGTGGCGATCATGATCATGGTTTCCATCGGCACGTTCAGCTGGCAGTCGCTGAAGGACCTGAAGCTGCATCCGCGCAGCTCCTCCGTGGTCATGCTGGCGACGGTGGTCGTGGTGGTGGCGACGCACAATCTGGCCATCGGTGTGGTGGTCGGCGTGCTGCTCTCGGGCATCTTCTTCGCCTGGAAGATCTCCCAGATCTTCCGGGTGACCTCGACCCTGTCCGAGGACGGGACCGAGCGGACCTATCTGGTTCAGGGGCAGGTGTTCTTCGCTTCCGCCGACAGCTTCCTCGCCGCCTTCGATTTCCGCGAGGCGCTGGAGAAGGTGACGATCGACGTCACCGGCGCCCATATCTGGGACATCTCAAGCGTCGCCGCGCTCGACACCGTCGTCTTGAAGTTTCGCCGAGAAGGCGCCACCGTCGAGATTGTCGGCTTGAACAAGGCCAGCGAGACGATCGTCGACAAGCTGGCGATCCACGACAAGCCCGGGGCGATGGACCGGCTGCTCGACCATTGAGCGGCGGGCGTGGCATCACGACGTTGGGCATACGGGCGCCGCTCACACGGGCGCAAGGGAGGGCGGGTTGAGCAAGATCGTCGCCATGATCGACGGATCAGTCTATTCGCGGAGCGTGAGCGATCACACGGTCTGGGCCGCGCAACGTCTCGGGGTCGATGCGGTGGACCTCGTGCATATGCTGGGGCGCCGCACCGTGCCGAGCGCGCCGGCCGACCTCAGCGGCAGCTTCTCCGCCGGCATGCGCGAGGAACTGCTGAAGGAGCTGGCGGATCTCGACGAGCTGAGCGCCAAGGCGGCGCAGAAGCGCGGCCGCCTGATCCTTGAGGAGGCTCAGGCCTCGATGAAGGAGCAGGGCCTCGCGACGGTCGTCCCGAAACTGCGCCACGGCGACATCATCGAGACGCTGGAGACCGTGGAGGCCGACGCCGACATGCTGGTCATCGGCAAGCGCGGCGACGCCGCCGACTTCGCCAAGATGCATCTGGGCTCGAACCTGGAACGGGTGGTCCGGTCGTCGCATATCCCGGTGCTGATCGCATCGCGCGCCTTCAAGCCGATCAAGCGGTTCCTGATCGCCTTCGACGGCCAGCGCACGGCCCTCAAGGCGGTCGACTACGTCGCCCGAACGGCGCTCTTCTCGGGCCTGGAGTGCCACCTGCTGACGGTCGGCGACCGAAGCGCGTCGGTGGAGCGCAACCTCGAAAACGCCAAGGCCCTGCTGAAGGGCGGTCACATCCAGGTATCCGCCGACGTGATCGCCGGCCAGCCGGACCAGGTGATCGCCAAATATGTCGAGGATGTCGGCATCGACCTTCTGGTCATGGGCGCCTACAGCCATTCCCGGCTGCGCAGCCTGTTCCTGGGCTCGACCACGACGGAGACCATCCGCAACTGCCTGATCCCGGCGCTGATCTACCGGTAGGGGGGAGGAGCTTTTCCTTTCCTTTCACCCTCCCAACTCACCCCACTCCCCGGCCTTGGGCCGGGGTAACGCCTAAGGCGATCGGGGATGCGGAAGGGATCGCCCCGGCACAAGGCCGGGGGGTGTCAGACGGTGGGGACGGGAAGAAAGACGCGGCATGCGCGCCGTTCACGCCCGCAGGCCTTCTGCCGTTTGGCGGAGGGTGCTCTTTCTTTCCTTTCACTTCACCTTCCCCACCCCACTCCCCGGCCTTGGGCCGGGGCAACACCTGGGGCGATCGGGAATGCGAAGGGATCGCCCCGGCACAAGGCCGGGGAGTGTGAGAATGTGGGGGACGGGAAGGCGGAAGCGGGGACGCGCCGCTCCGTCCCGCCGACCGTCTGCCGTTTGGGGGGAGAAAGTTCTTTCTCTCCTTTCACCTTTCGCACCCATCCCACTCCCCGGCCTTGGGCCGGGGCAACACCTGGGGCGATCGGGAATGCGGAAGGGATCGCCCCGGCCCAAGGCCCGGGAGTGTGAGAGGGTGGGTGACGGGAAGCCAGCAGTGGCAATCGCCGCTCGTCCCGCCGGCCGTTTGCCGTATGGGGGAGAGCCGCGTGCGTGGCAGTCTCAGTCGGCGCCCTCAGTCCGCGTCGCCGCCGTCGGCCCGGCGGGCGCGTCTGATGCCAATCACGATGGTGATCAGGCCGAACGCGACCATCCAGAGCGGAAGGATCCAGCGGTCGCGGGGGTCCATCAGGCGGACATCCCCCGGATTGGCCGGATCGAAGGCCACCGACAGAATTTCTCCCGCCGCGGTCGGACGGTAGGTGTCGGCGGCCACGGCCGTGAGGCCCGCATGGGCGGACAGGTAACGAACCGTGGGCCGGTAGAGGGTAAAGCCCTCGGTCGGATCGAAAGTCTCGACGGAAATGACTTCGGCCTCGGCCTGTTCGGCCGAGACCAGGAACGCCAAGTGATCGCGCAGGCCGAAAACGCCGCTGACGATCGCCAGGATGCCGACGATCACCAGCGTGCGCGGACGGATCGCGAAGGGCGAGCGGAAGCGTTTCGGCGGGGGATCCGGAGAGTCCGGACGGGGGTCAGGCGACACCTTCGCTCGGCCGGACGTCGATGCCCCGGGTGTTCATGAGTTCCATCAGCTCGCCGGTCTCGAACATCTCGCGGACGATGTCGCAGCCGCCCACAAACTCGCCCTTCACATAGAGCTGCGGGATGGTCGGCCAGCTCGAGTATTCCTTGATTCCCTCGCGCAGGGACGGGTCGTCGAGCACGTTGATGCCCTTGAACTTGAGCCCGAGATGGCTCAGCACCTGGACGACGACGGCGGAGAAGCCGCACTGCGGAAAAACGGGCGTGCCCTTCATGAACAGCACCACGTCGCTGCTGGCGACTTCGCTGTCGATCCGGGTCTTCAGGGCCTCGTCGAGCATGATGACGCTCCTTTCAGTCGGTGTCCGACGCCGTCACTCCGGCGCGGCGGTTTGCAGGGCGAGCGCATGCAGCTCCGTCCCCATGCGCCCCTGCAGGGCTTTGTACACCAGCTGATGCTGCTGTACGCGGTTCTTTCCCGAGAAGGCAGAAGACACGACATGGCACGCGTAGTGGTCGCCGTCGCCGCGCAGGTCCTCGATCGTCACCTGAGCGTCGGGAAGCGCCTCCTTGATCAGGCGCTCGATCTCGTTCGCTTCCATGGCCATCTGCGTCTCTCCCTCTGCCGGCGTGTCAGCTTTCGGCCGCCATGTAGGTCGGCATCCAGGCCTCGTGCCGCCGGCTCAACTCTGTAACCGATATGAGGCCGGTGCCGTTGAGTGTCAATTCGCCGCCCTCGCAGACCGAACCGATCACCGCAACCGGAACGCCGGCGGCGGCGGCGCGCGCGGCCAGTCCCTCGAAATCGGCGGTGGTCACGACGTAGCGGCCCTGGTCTTCGCCGAAGGCCCAGGCGTGGAGCGCGGCGCCGTCGGGCGCGGTCAGGTCGGCACCGAATCCGCTTCCGGCCGGCCCGGAGGCGAGGGCCATCTCGGCGACCGCGACCAGAAGACCGCCGTCGGACACGTCGTGGCAGGCGGTCAGGGTGCCGGCGGCGATCTCCGCGCGCACGAACTCGCCCGTGCGCCGCTCGCCGGCGAGGTCGATCGGCGGGGGCGCGCCTTCCTCCCGGCCCGCGATTTCGCGCAGATACAGCGACGCGCCGAGCCAGCCGTCGGTCCGGTCGGCAGGCTGGCCGATCACGACCAGGGTCTCGCCGGCGGCCTTCAGGGCCGGCGTGGCGAGCTTGTCGACGTTCTCGATCACGCCGACGCCGCCGATCACCGGGGTCGGCAGGATCGCGGCCCCCTCGGTCTCGTTGTACAGCGAGACGTTACCGGACACGATCGGGTAATCCAGTGCCCGGCAGGCGTCGCCCATACCGGTCACGCAGCCCACGATCTGGCCCATGATGGCCGGTTTCTGCGGATTGCCGAAATTCAGGTTGTTGGTCGCCGCCAGCGGCGTCGCGCCGGTCGCGGTGATGTTCCGCCAGGTCTCGACCACCGCCTGGGCGCCGCCGGTCTTCGGGTCGGCGAGGCAGTAGCGCGGGGTGCAGTCGACGGTGACGGCGAGGCCGCGATCGGTGTCGCGGATGCGCACCACGCCGCTGTCGGCACCGGGGCGGATCATCGTGTCGCCCATGACCAGGTGGTCGTACTGCTCCCAGATCCAGCGGCGGCTGGCCATGTCCGGGCAGGACATCAGGGCGGCCAGCACCTCGCCGAGCGACGCTTTTGGCGCCGGGACGTCAGCGGCGGCGATCACCGGCTGCGGCTCGGTCGGCACGTGCGGGCGATCGTATTCCGGCGCCTCACCCACCAGGGGCTCGACGGGGATGTCACACTGGACCGCGCCGTCCTTCTTCAGGACGATCCGGCCGGTCTCGGTCACCGAGCCGATCACGGCGAAATCCAGGTCCCACTTCTGGAACACCGCCCGGGCCTCGTCGGCGCTCTCCGGGCGGATGATCATCAGCATGCGTTCCTGGCTCTCGGACAGCATGATCTCGTAGGCGGTCATGCCCTCCTCGCGCACCGGCACGCGGTCGAGGTCGAGCTCGATGCCGAGGCCGCCCTTGTCGGCCATCTCCACGCTGGACGAGGTGAGGCCGGCCGCGCCCATGTCCTGGATCGCGACGATGCAGTCCCGCTCCATCAGTTCGAGGCAGGCTTCCAGCAGCAGCTTCTCGGTGAAGGGATCGCCGACCTGGACGGTGGGCCGCTTCTCCTCGCTGTCCTCGTCGAACTCCTTCGACGCCATGGTGGCGCCGTGGATGCCGTCGCGGCCGGTCTTCGCGCCGACATAGACGACCGAGTTCCCCGGTCCGGCGGCGGCCGAATAGAAGATGCGGTCCGCCTGGGCGAGGCCGACGGTCATGGCGTTGACCAGGATGTTGCCGTTATAGGCCGGGTGGAAGTTGACCTCGCCGGCCACGGTCGGCACCCCGACACAGTTGCCGTAGCCGCCGATCCCGGCGACGACGCCCGAGACCAGGTGGCGGGTCTTGGGGTGGTCCGGATCGCCGAAGCGCAGGGCGTTCAGGTTGGCGATCGGCCGCGCGCCCATGGTGAACACGTCGCGCAGGATGCCGCCGACCCCGGTCGCCGCCCCCTGATAGGGCTCGATGAAGGACGGGTGGTTGTGGCTTTCGATCTTGAAGACCGCGGCCAGGCCGTCGCCGATGTCGATGACGCCGGCGTTCTCGCCCGGACCCTGGATGACGTGGGGCGCCTCGGTCGGCAGGGTCTTGAGCCAGCGCTTCGACGACTTGTAGGAGCAGTGCTCGGACCACATGACCGAGAAGATGCCGAGTTCGGTCAGGTTCGGCTCGCGGCCGAGGATGCGAAGGACGACCTGATACTCGTCTTGGGTCAGGCCGTGCTCGGCCACGACCTCGTCGGTGATGGCGGCGTTGGGAAGGGTCATTGTCTGTCCGGAAATCAGTGCAGCGCTTTGGCCAGGCCGTCGAACAGGCCGCGCCCGTCGGTGCCGCCATGGAGGGTCTGAATCGCGTTCTCGGGATGCGGCATCAGGCCGAGCACCGTCTTGGTGTCATTGTAGATGCCGGCGATGTCCCGCTGTGAGCCGTTCGGGTTGCCGCCCTCGCCGCCGTCGGCCGAGACGTAGCGGAACGCGACCTGGCCGCGATCCTCCAGCCGGTCGAGCGTGTCCGCGTCGGCGAAGTAGTTACCGTCGTTATGGGCGACCGGCACGGCGATCACCTGGCCGTCGCTGTAGCCGCTGGTGAACAGGCTCTGGGAGGTCTCGACCTTCAGGTGGACGGTCTTGCAGACGAACTTGAGCCCGGCGTTGCGCATCAACGCGCCCGGCAGCATCCCGGCCTCGGTCAGGATCTGGAAGCCGTTGCACACGCCGAGGACCGGCACGCCCTTGTCGGAGCGTTCCTTCACCGTCCGCATCGCCGGCGACAGGGCCCCCATGGCACCGGCCCGCAGGTAGTCGCCATAGGAGAAGCCGCCCGGGACGACGATCAGGTCGACGTCGGGGATCTCGGTCTCCTTGTGCCAGATCATGGCGGGGTCGTTGCCCGAGGCCTGGCGCAGGGCCATGACCATGTCGCGGTCGCGGTTCGAACCGGGAAAGACGATGATGGCCGATTTCATGGGCGCTCCAACGGCGGTTGCCCCGCGCGCGTGCCGCGCCGGAGGCGGGGAGGACCTGTTCGGCCGGAAACTAGGGCCGAGCGCCCTCGGGTGCAAGCGCGCTCCTCACGCGGTTCCAGCCGCGCCGCCCACCGCGCTGCCGTCGGCCCCGATGCGCTCGCCCGGCAGTCGCAGAACAACCATCGTTCCGACGTCGAGTTCGCTTTGAATCGAGAGGGTTCCGCCATGCAGCTCGACGAACGCCTTGGACAGGGGCAGGCCGAGGCCGATGCCCTCGTACTTGCGGTTCAGGGCGCTGTCGACCTGCTCGAAGGGCCGCAGGACCTTGTCGATATCGCGTTCGCGGATGCCGATTCCCGTATCGCCGATCCGCAGCTCCAGACCGTCTTGGCAGGCCTCGGCCTCGATCCTGACGCTGCCGGAGGGCAGGGTGAACTTGAGCGCGTTGGAGATCAGGTTGAACAGAACCTGACGGATCAGCCGGCCGTCGGCCCAGACCGGCGGCAGGTCGGCCGGCACCGAGACCTCGATCGGCGCGGTCTCGCCGGTCTGCCGGCTGCGCACCATGGCCACCGACGCCGAGATCTCGGTGGCGATGTCGACCCGGCTCTCGCGCAGCATGATCTGGCCGATCTCCGCGCGGGTCAGGTCGAGCATGTCCTCGATCAGCGACAGGAGGCTATGGCCGCTGGCCTGAACGTCGCGGGCATAGGCGGTGTAGCGCGGGTCGCCGAGGGGGCCGAAGACCTCGCTGACCAGCAGGTCGGAGAAGCCGATGATCGCGTTCAGCGGCGTTCTCAGCTCGTGGCTGACGGTCGCCAGGAACATGGATTTCGCCCGGTTGGCGGTCTCGGCGTCGCGCAGGGCGGCGCGCAGGGCGAGATGGGCCTGCTGCAGTTCCTCGCTGTAATGGGTCTCGTCGACCGAGGTCCCGCGATAGCCCGTGAACACGCCCTTGTCGTCGAAGACCGGCACGCCCGAGATCCGCCAGTGGCGCAGCTTGCCGTCGGCCGAGCGCACCGCGTAGCGGAAGTCGCGGAACGGCTCGTGGCGCTCCAGCAGCTCCCTGTGCTCGTGCCAGGACTGATCGGAATCCGGGTCGGCATCCGCCACCTCCCAGGGCGTGAGGCCGAGATGGTGGGCGGTCGTCTCGGTCTCCGCTGAGCCCTTGAGGTCCATCAGCACGGTGAATCGGAGCTTGGCGTCGAGTTCCCAGAACCGGTCCGAGCTCGCGCGCACGAAATCGCGCAGGCGTTTGTCGCTGTCGCGCAGGGCCTGCTCCGCCCGCACCAGATCGCTGATATCGCTGACCGCGGTCACGGTGCCGCCTTCCGGCAGGGGAGCGTCGCGGACCAGTACCCACCGGTTGTCGGGCAGGGGAACCAGATGGTTCTCGCCGCTGCGCCGGTGCTGGTCGATCCGTTCGGCCACGTAGCGGTCGTTGTCCGCCTCGTCGAGTGCCTGGGCCGTGAGCTCGGCGCGCCGGCGCAGCAACGAGGCGAAGGTCATCCCGATCTCCAGCGGCGCCCCGGACTCCCGCGAGATCCGCTCCATCGCCGGGTTCGAGTAGAGCAGCCGGTCGCCGGCGTCCCAGATCTCGATCCCCTGGCCGGAATGGTCGAGGGCCCGCCGCAGGGTGTCGTAGCTGATCATCGAGCCCGGCACGCGTTCCCGGGCCTGTCGGCCGCGCTCGTCGAAGGTGAGGGCGATGGTGCCGGACGGCAGGCGGGCGCCGCCGATCAGCAGCAGGGTTCCGTCGGAACGTTGCCGCTCCACCTGGAACGGCAGGGCCTCTCGGGTGAAGGTCAGGCGGTCGCGGGCCCGCTCCTCGGGGTCGCCGACCCCGTAGTCGCCGCGCCTGGCGTTGCTGTGGATCAGCAGCGCGTAGTCCCAGCCGGGCGTCAGGTCCTTCGGATCCAGTCCGTTGATCTCGGCGAAACGCGAATTGCACGCGATCAGGCGCAGGTCGTCGTCCAGCACGACGATTCCGATGCCGGAGAACCCGACCGCTTCCAGCAGTGCGCGGGCCTCGTCGGTCGAAGGGTCCTCGGCCGTCGGGTCGTCGTGCAGGCGATTGGAAGTCGAAGTCGGCACAGGTTCCGCTCGTCGGCTGTCGGTCTGCGCATGGTAACGCAGACTTGCAGCGATGGGCCGCTTTAAAAGAACTCAGGACGACAAAGGCGATGACAAGCCGCGGGCGATCGGCCCGTCAGCCGCGCGGTCCCGGCACTCCGACGGCGTCGATGCCCGGGATCCGCAACGCCCGGCGTCTCCATCGCTCAGGGATCGATGCGGATGCTGTAGTTCTCGATCACCGTGTTGGCTAGCAGGCGTTCGCACATCGCCTTGACGTCGGCTTCGGCCTTGGCCGCGTCGGTCTCGTCCAGGCTGATTTCGATGACCTTGCCCTGCCGCACGTCTCCGACGCCGTCGAAACCGAGGGTGGAGAGCGCGTGGCCGATGGCCTTGCCCTGGGGGTCGAGGACGCCGGATTTCAGCGTCACGTGAACGGTGGCTTTCATCGTCATTTCCCGTCTTTGCCGTTCGCCCGATTGATGCGGAGCGTCACTGGACTGCCTGCGGACCCTTGAGGTCCATCGGCCCGGCCTCCGGCAGCACGCCAAGCCGCCGGGCGACCTCCTGATAGGCTTCCTTCACGCCGCCGAGATCCCGGCGGAACCGGTCCTTGTCCATCTTCTCGTTCGTCTCGATGTCCCAGAGCCGGCAGTTGTCCGGGCTGATCTCGTCGGCGACGACGATCTGAACCTCATCGTGCTCGTTATACCAGCGCCCGAACTCGAGCTTGAAGTCGACGAGGCGGAGGCCGGTTCCGAGGAACAGCCCGGTGAGGAAGTCGTTCGCGCGCAGCGCCAGCGCGACCATGTCGTCCAGGTCCTGGGTCGTCGCCCAGCCGAAGCAGGTGATGTGCTCCTCGGAGATCATCGGGTCGTTCAGTTCGTCCGACTTGTAATAGTACTCGATGATCGAGCGCGGGAGTTGGGCGCCTTCCTCCAGACCGAATCGCTTCGCGAGGGACCCGGCGACCACGTTCCGGACGACAACCTCGACCGGCAGGATCTCGACCTCGTGGACGAGCTGCTCGCGCATGTTGACGCGGCGGATGAAGTGGTTGGCGACGCCGATCTCGGTCAGCTTCGTCATCAGGTATTCGCTGATCCGGTTGTTCAGCACGCCCTTGCCGCTGATCAGGCCCTGCTTCTGATTGTTGAACGCGGTCGCGTCGTCCTTGAAGTACTGAATGATCGTACCGGGCTCCGGACCCTCGTACATGATCTTCGCCTTGCCCTCATAGAGCTTGCGGCGTCTGGCCATCGGGTGATCTCCAAAGCGGCGGGCTGTGCCGGTTCGCGGGCGTCGCGCGTCCCTCCGGTCGACAGCGGGTCAGGGCGCGAGAGAATTGCGGACCCTATATCAGCCGGGCCCGGTCAACTCAATCGCGGCGGGGGAACGCCCGCCGGATCACCCGGCCCGCTCAACGGGCGGGGTGGGCCAGGCGTCGATCGGCTCGTAGGGGGTGCGGTCGGGGCGGCCGGCGGCGAAGCGCAGCACGGGACGGCCCCCGCCCGGAACGGGGAGTGCCGCGAGGGAGGAGCTCGTCGTCCCGAACCCGGTGTCGCTGACCACCGTCATCGCCCCCGGCGGCCCCGCATCGGCGGCGAAATCCCGGGAGCCAAGCAGCATCGCCCAGGCGTCCCAGTCGCCCTCGCCGTCGGCGCCTCCCGATGGGTCCGGCGCCGGGGCGGCGCGGAACCGGTCCAGGTACCGCGCGACCCTCGGCGATCCGCGGCGGTCGTTCAGGTCGTGCGCCGTCAGCATCGACACCCCTTCCGGCACCGGCTCCCGGACGATCGTGCCGTCCTCTTCCCGGTTGGCGATCCAGAAGGCGTCCCGGCTGTCGGCGATCAGCAGGTTGAAGGCGCGATAGCTCGACGGTTCCACCGCGCCGAGTGCCGCGGCCGCGTCGGCCGCGTCGGCGTGTTCCAGCGCCTCCAGGACCAATTCGCCCCGCGACCGCTTGCCCGCCGCGGGTCCGAGCGTGCCGTGGCGGTTGAGGATGCAGGCCAGCACCCCGTGGTCGTTGATGCCGAACCAGCTACCGCCGGCCAGCACGTCCAGCCCGGCGACCACTTCCGGCCGGTCGGGCCAGTGCCGTGCAGGGGGCTTCCAGGGCCGGTCGGCCATCTCGTCTCGATTGGCGCCGAGGATCACGGGCCACGCATGGCCCGGCCGGCGCAGAATGATCACGCTACACATGGGACGGTGAAAGTGGGCCTTCCGTGCGGCATCGGCAAGCGCCAATCCGGGGCGGTTGCCTGCGCCGAACTCGCGCGTTCACATTGGCGGAGCGGTTGTGTATGGTCCGCCCCGTTCCGTCGGCGCCGTGCCGCGGACAGCCTGTTGTTTTGGGTTTCCGCCTAGCCTGGGAGGCGTGTAATGAGCGGGTTCGACGAACGTGAGAAGGCGCAGGAGAACAAGTCCGCCCATGAAGCGGAGTTGCTGTTCAAGGCCACCGCGCGCCGCAACCGGATGCTCGGCGAATGGGTGGCCGATGAGTTTCTCGGCCTGAGCGGCGACGCGCGCGCCGAGTTCGCCAAGGAAGTTGTCGCCGCCGATTTCGACCGGCCCGGCGATGACGACGTCGTCGAGTTCGTCCAGGCCAAGGTCAAGGACGCCGGCGGTGATCTCTCCGACGCCCGCCTTCGCCACAAGATGAACGAGCTGCTCGTCGTGGCGACCGCGCAGATCAACGAACAGTCCTGAACCGACCGTTTGAGGCCAGATAGCCCGACATGAGCATTCCAGCCCTGCGTCCCGGCGACCGCACGCCCAATCTGACCTTTCCGGATCTCAAGGGGCAGGCCCACCAGCTCTACCTTGAGGTCCGGGGCGGCCCGATCCTGGTCACGGCGACCCCGTCGCCGAACGACGGGGAGGGGCGGAAGATCCTGGCAGCCCTCGCAAAGCAGGCCCGGGCGCTCGACAAGCTGGGTATTCACCGGTTCGCCCTGATGCGGCGTGAGCCGGAGGGCCAGATGGATCCGGGCGCGGTGGTCATGATCGACCCCTACGGCGACGGCATGCGGCTGTTCCGACCGCTGCCCGAGGGCTCGGAGGACGACGCGGCCCGGCCGGCGGCCGCCGTCGCGGCGCTCGACGCCAACCAGCGGGTGATCGCGCTGTTCACTTCGGAGAACAGCCGGGACCCGGTGGCGGATGCCATCAAGGTCCTCGAGGTCGAGGCCAAGGCGGCGAAAGCCGGTGCCCAGAGGCTCGTCCGGTCGGCGCCGGCGATGATCCTCGACAAGCTCCTGACCGACGATCTCTGCGACGCGCTTATCGAGGCCTGGAAGGCGGACAATGTCGAAGGCACCGTGAACGACGGTTTCAAGAATGTCACCGACGACAGGGTGAAGCGCAACCGCGAGCACGTGGTCACGGACCCGGAGATGCAGCGGGCCGTGGCCCAGCAGATCGGCCCTCGGGTGATGACCGAGATCCAGAAGGTCTTCAATTTCCGCCAGCCGCTGCGGTTCGAGATGCTCACGGTTCTCGGCTACGGCGACGACCGCAAGGACTTCTTCGCCCCGCACCGGGACAGCCTGCGCGCCGAGCAGCGGCGCCGCTTCGCGGTCTCGCTGAACCTGAACGAGGGCTACGAGGGCGGCGAGCTGATCTTCCCGGAATACGGCCCGCACCTCTACGCGCCGCCCAAGGGCGCGGGTGCGGTGTTCGGCTGCGAAGTCCTGCACGAGGCGAAGCCGGTGACCAAGGGCCACCGCTGGGTGCTGACGACGTTCCTGATCGATCCGAAGTGACGGAGAACGGTGTCACCGGCCGCTGGCCGGCTCGAAATTCGGGCCCTCAGGGAAGCCGTTGGCCGTAGATCCACAGATGACGAGGGGCGCGGCCCTGCAACTCCTCTATGACAGGGTCATAGCGGGCGATGGCGGTGAGACCGAGCACCGGGACCTGGCCGAGTGGCTCTGCGGCAAAAGGCGTCTCCTTGAGGCTTTCCATGTTCTGAGCCTTGCCGCCGAGAGGTTCGGAAACGGCCCGGCGGTTGAAGCGCAGACGGCCGAGGCATTCCGTCGTCTCGAGGCCGAGGGCGGCATCGAGAGCGCGGTCGCGTCGCTGCCGAACGCCGTAGCCGATGCCTTCGCCGAGGAACTCGAGAAGGCACGGGACGATCACGGCCCAGGCGCCGGGCGGCCGGCCACCCGCGCGTTCATTCTCTGCGTCACCATCAAGAACCTGCTGTCGAGGTTTCGGAAGGCGCTGCCCGGCGGTCTCGCTCTGATGCGTGTGTGCGACCGCTACGGCCGTGTTGCGGCGGAGCAGAGTTGGGGCCGACCCGCGCGATGCGCGAGCATCGACGGGGGCGTCGCCCGTGTCACTGTCGGAGGATGCGAGCTGGTCTATGCGGCCCATCCCAGGGACCAGCGGAACTGGATCAATTTCTTCATCCTGGAGCCGGGGCTGATCCGATGGGTGTCGACGTTCGGCAGCGACGACGTGTTTCTCGATATCGGGGCCAATATCGGCCGGTATTCAGTGCTTGCCACGGTCGCCGCAGGCACGAAGACGATCGCGGTTGAGCCGTTCTCGGTTAATGTCGATGCCCTGGAACGGAACATCGCGCTGAATGGCCTTCAAGACGACGTCACGGCGATCCGGGCCGCCATCCATGACGTGACGGGAGACGGCCTGCTTCAGTTTTCAGAGCGCGTCGCCGGTGCCGCCGACCAGCGTTTCCGGGCTGGTCCCGATACCGACGACCCTGCCGGAGCGGAGCCTCTGGCGGGATATCGGCTGGACGACCTTGTCGATGGGGGCCGGATAGCGTTCCCCACTCACATCAAGATCGACGTGGATGGTGGGGAGCATCGGTTGATCGACGGTATGGCCGAGACCCTGAGGGACGAACGGCTTCGATCGATCCGACTGGAGATCCAGCTGGACGAGACCGGCAATCCGGCGGCCCTCGAACGCATTCGTCAGGCCGGGTTTGATTGCGCGATAGACGATGATCGGAAGAATTTCCTGTGCCGTCGCTGACAGGGATTCGGGTCTAGCATTCACCGAAGGCGACAACCGGCAGCGCGGGCGGGCCGGAAGTCGATCATGCCCGCCCGCGCATCCCCATCGCCTATTCGGTCCGGCCGAACACGCGCCTGAAGATCGTGTCCACATGCTTGGTGTGGTAGCCGAGGTCGAACAGGCCGTCGAGCTGCTCGGCGCTGAGGGCCGCCGTCACCTCGGCATCCGCGCCCAGCAGGGTCCGGAAGTCCTTCCCCTCGAGCCAGACCGGCATGGCGTTGCGCTGGACCAGACGGTAGGCGTCCTCGCGGCTCACTCCGGCCTGGGTCAGGGCCAGCATCACCCGCTGGCTATGGATCAGGCCGCCGAGCTTGTCCAGATTGGCCTGCATGGTTTCCGGATAGACGATGAGCTTGTCGATCACGCCGGTCAGGCGGGCGAGCGCGAAGTCGAGGGTCACCGTGGCGTCCGGACCGATCATCCGCTCGACCGAGGAGTGCGAGATGTCGCGCTCGTGCCAGAGTGCGACGTTCTCCATCGCCGGGATCGCGGCCATGCGCACCAGTCGGGCGAGGCCGGTCAGGTTCTCGGTCAGCACCGGATTGCGCTTGTGCGGCATGGCTGACGAGCCCTTCTGCTTCTCGCTGAAGAACTCCTCGGCCTCGCGGACCTCGGTGCGCTGGAGATGACGGATCTCCGTGGCCAGCCGCTCGACCGACGAGGCGACGACGCCGAGCACGGCGAAGAACATGGCGTGGCGGTCGCGCGGGATCACCTGGGTCGAGACCGGCTCAGCCTCCAGGCCCAGCGCCTTGGCGACATGCTCCTCCACGAACGGGTCGATGTTGGCGAAGGTGCCGACCGCGCCGGAAATGGCGCAGGTGGCGATCTCCTTGCGCGCGGCGACCAGCCGCTCGCGGCAGCGCTGGAATTCCACATGGTGCGAGGCGAGGGTGACGCCGAAGGTGGTCGGCTCGGCGTGGATGCCGTGGCTGCGGCCGACCTTGACCGTCTTCTTGTGCTCGAAGGCCCGGCGCTCCAGCGCGGCGAGCAGGGCGTCCACGTCCTCGATCAGGATGTCGGCGGCGCGGGTGAGCTGCACCGCGAGGCAGGTGTCCAGGACGTCGGAGCTGGTCATGCCCTGGTGGACGAAACGCGCCTCCGGCCCCACGTATTCGGCGAGGTTGGTCAGGAACGCGATGACGTCGTGCTTGACCTCGGCCTCGATGGCGTCGATGCGCTCGACCTCGAAATTGCCGCGCTCCCAGACGGCCTTCGCGGCCTCCTTGGGGATCACGCCGAGCTCGGCCTGGGCGTCGCAGGCATGGGCCTCGATCTCGAACCAGATCCGGAACTTCGATTCCGGCGACCAAATGGACGCCATCTTCTCGCGGGAATAACGCGGGATCATACGGGCAGGACTCCGGTGGCGGTTGGGACCGGCGGGTCATATCATCCGGCCTCTCCGGAGTCATCAGAACGAAGCAGCGGGCTGCGGTTCGCGAAGGATGGAGACGATGAAGGTCAACGGAACCCACTACCGCCCGATCTGGCAGGCGGCCGACGGCGGGGCGGTCGAGATCATCGACCAGACGAAGCTGCCGCACGCCTTCGAGACCCGGCGGTTGTCGTCCATGGCCGACGCCACCCACGCCATCAAGGCGATGCTGGTGCGCGGGGCGCCGCTGATCGGGGCGACGGCGGCCTGGGGCCTGTGGCTGGCCATGCGGGAGGATGCGTCCCACGGCAACCTGGAGAGCGCCTACACCACGCTGATGGCGACCCGGCCGACGGCGGTGAACCTGCGCTGGGCTCTGGATGCGGGCCGGGCGACGTTGGCACCGCTGGAGCCGGGCAAGCGGGTCGATGCGGCCAAGGCCTTCGCCGAGCGGGTCTGCGACGAGGATGCCGAGCTCAACCACGCCATTGGCCGCCACGGCCTGGAGATCATCCGCGAGATCGCGGCGAAAAAGAAACAGAACGGCAAGCCGGGCGAGACCGTCAACATCTTGACCCATTGCAACGCCGGCTGGCTGGCGACGGTCGACTGGGGCACGGCGACCTCGCCGATCTACCAGGCCCATGACGAAGGCATCCCCGTGCATGTGTGGGTCGACGAGACCCGGCCGCGCAACCAGGGCGCCTTCCTGACCGCCTGGGAGCTGAACAACCACGGGGTCCCGCACACGGTCATCGTCGATAACGCCGGCGGCCACCTGATGCAGCACGGCAAGGTCGATCTCTGCATCACCGGCACCGACCGGGTGACGGCGAACGGGGACGTCGCCAACAAGATCGGCACCTACCTGAAGGCGCTGGCGGCCCATGACAACGGCGTGCCGTTCTACGTCGCCCTGCCCAGCCCGACAATCGACTGGACCCTGGATGACGGGATGAAGATCGAGATCGAGGAGCGGTCCGGCGACGAGGTGACCCGGATTCCCGGCCGCCTGGACGACGGCACCCTCGCGTCGGTGACGATCACGCCGCAGGGCAGCCCCGCGGGCAACCCGGCCTTCGACGTGACCCCGGCGCGCCTCGTCACCGGCCTGATCACCGAGCGCGGGGTCTGCGCCGCGACCCAGGCGGGTCTGCTCTCCCTGTTCCCGGAGAACCGGGCGGCGGGCGAGTAGGGACTCGGCATCTTCTTTCTCCACACTCCCCGGCCTTGTGCCGGGGCGAGGACAAGGGCCACGCGGATTCCCGGGCGGCGGATCTGTGGGCGAGAGCACGGCAACGGCCGCGCAGCCGGCGGGATCGCCCCGGAATGAATCCGGGGAGTGACCAGGGAAGGACAGGCTGAGGCTAGGCTTCCAGAGGCTAGAGCATGTGCGCAGCGTGGCCCGCGCAATCGGGAGCCGGCAACTGTGACGCCGACAGGGTGCAGGCCCCCGCTCTTTCGCATTCCCCGGATTCATTCCGGGGCCCACGCGTCGCGGCGAGGGGGCGGCGGCTGGGGGCGTGGGCCGCCCGGTCGCGCATCGGCGTGGACCCCGGGGCGGGACGGCGACGGCCGGAGCGATACGTTTCGACCCCGCTCCACACCCGCCGGTCCCCGATCCGTCCATGTAAGACCCGGGCGCGTTTCCCGACATCGGCTGCCGCCAGACGAATTGACCCCGCGCCGACCGGCCCTATCCTCGACATCTGCACCCTGGAGGATCCGACCCCATGCGCCGCTTCCTGCTCGCCCTGACAGCACTTCTGCTCCTAGCGCCGGCCGCCCAGGCCCGCGACACGCTGACCATCGGCGTCAGTCAGTATCCGTCGACCCTGAACCCGATGATCGACTCGATGCTGGCGAAGTCCTACGTGCTGGCCGCCGCCCAGCGTCAGCTCACGATCCAGGGCCACGACTGGGAGCCGGTCTGCCAGCTCTGCGTGAAGCTCCCGAGCATCGAGGACGGGGATGCCGAACCCTTCGACAGCCAGACCGAGGAGGGCGAACCGGTCACCGGCGTGCGCAAGACCTACGAGATCCGCGCCGACGCCTTCTGGGGCGACGGAACCCCGGTCACCACCGATGACGTCCTGTTCGCCTGGGAGATCGGCAAGCATCCGGAGAGCGGCGTCGATACCATGAAGGCCTATCAGGACGTGCTCGACATCGAGGTCCACGGGCCGAAACGTTTCACCGTGGTGGAGCGCAAGCTCACCTACCAGTATCGCTCCATGGGCGACTTCGCGGTCCTGCCCGCCCATCTCGACCGCCCCGCCTTCGCCGAGCCGCGCGAGTACCGCAACCGCACCCTGTACCAGACCGATCCGACCGAACCCGGCCTGTGGAACGGCCCCTATCTTGTCGGCGATGTCCAGGTCGGCTCGCAGATCGTCCTGCGCCCCAACCCGCATTGGAAAGGCACGCCTCCGGCCTTCGAGCGGGTGGTGATCCGGGCGATCGAGAACACATCGGCGCTGGAGGCCAACCTGCTCTCCGGTTCCATCGACATGATCGCCGGAGAGAGCGGGCTCGCCATCGACCAGGCCATCGCCTTCGAGAAACGCCATGGCGAGGCCTATCGCGTGATCTACCAGCCGGGCCTGATCTACGAGCACCTGGACGTGATGCTCTCGAACCCGATCCTGAGCGACCTGAGGGTCCGTCAGGCCCTGCTGCACGCGGTCGATCGCGAGGCGATCAACGATCGGCTGTTCGCCGGCAAGCAGCCGATCGCCACCGGCTCGGTCAACCCGCTGGACTGGACCCACACGACCGAGGGCGTGCCGACCTATCCCTACGACCCGGAGCGGGCGGCGGCGCTTCTGGAGGAGGCGGGCTGGACGCCGGGCCCCGACGGAACCCGGGTGAACGAGGCGGGGGAGACGCTCTCGATCTCGCTGATGACCACCGCCGGCAACCGCACGCGCGAGCTGGTGCAGCAGGTGCTGGCCGATTTCTGGAAGCGCGTTGGCATCGAGACGGTGATCCGGAACGAGCCGGCCCGGGTCTTCTTCGGCGAGACCGTCTCCAAGCGCCGATTTCCGGGCCTCGCCATGTTCGCGTGGTTGTCGGCGCCGGAGCATCTGCCCCGCACCACCCTGCATTCGGAGTCGATTCCGAACGAGGCGAACAACTGGGGCGGCCAGAACTACACCGGCTACGCCAGCCCGGAGATGGACCGGCTGATCGACGCCATCGAGATCGAGCTTAACCGGGACCGGCGGGCCGATCTCTGGGCCGAGTTCCAGCGCCTCTACGCCACCGACCTGCCGATCCTGCCGCTCTATTTCCGGGCGGACGCCTACATCCTCCCCGCCTGGCTGGAAGGCGTGAGGCCGACCGGCCACAAGTACACGACCACCAACTGGATCGAGGAGTGGCGGGCCGCCGACTAGCGTCGGCCCAACCAGCCTTCGTTGACCATAAAAGTCTTGTGTTATAGGCGCTTGCGAGAGTTGGATAGACGTTGTTCCGGTCCGGAGCCTAGAACCGGCGTGAAGACGGTGCGGCGGCCTGGGAGCGGTGCCAGCGAGCGCAATAACTGGTGTCGGAGAACCTGTGCAAGACGAGATTGGCCATGAGGCGCTGCGGGGCCTGTACGCCTATTGGGACGCCCGACGGGGAGATCGGGACATGCCGGCGCGGTCCGACCTGGATCCGGTCGATGTTCCGGACCTGCTGCGGCACTTGATCCTGCTCGACGTCACCTACGATCCCCTACGCTTCAAGGTGCGGCTCTACGGGACCGAGGTGACCGATCTGCGCGGCCGCGATCTGACCGGTCGGTATCTTTACGAGGGCGACCCGACCTTCATCGGCGAACAGACCCGGCCGTGGAACGTGGAGACCGTCGAAACCCGACGCCCGCACTCCGTGACCGGCCCCTTCACGGATATCAGCGACGGCCGGAGCGGGACCTTCTACCGCCTCGGCCTGCCGCTCTCCGAGGACGGCGAGCGGGTGGACATGCTGATGATCGGCTTGGTGCGGGAGTGGGAGGAGTAAGGCGCAGGATGTGGCAGGGTCGCGCCGCCTTCAGCGTCTACGTATACCGCCTGAAGCTCCCCTCCACCTGCACCGTGCCGGTCTGCTCGACCACGACAATGCAGAGCAGGAAGCTGTCGATGGTCCGGCCGTCCTTCGCGAAGGGCAGAATCAGGCGGTCGTAGCGAAGCGCGCTGGCGCCGTCGCCGATCGGAAAGACGCGCTGGGAGAAGTGCGGCTGGCGCGAGACCACGATGTCCTCGTAGGTCCGCTTCGCCGTCTCCAGGTACACACCGGTATAGAGCTCGTCGAAAGTTTTGCCGGTCGGGTCGCGTCCGGCGCGTTCGACGATCTCGGTGCCGGCCAGACGGTAGCGGAAGGAGTTCTCGGTCGGGCCGGCTGCGTTCGCAGCAGCGTCTCCGGCATCGCCTTCCTGCGGCGCTGGCGTCCCGCGGCCGTCGCGCACGCGGCAGGGCTCGATCACCGCGATGCGGGGCAGCATCGACCGGAAGGTCGCGGGATCGAAGCCGTCGCGCGCCGGCAGCCCGTCCGCGGGTTTCGACGCGTACCAGAAGTCGAGCAGCATCCGATGATCCGGGTGCCTTACGGCCTCCAGACCCGCCACGTCGGAAGCGTAGTCACGGTGCTCAGTCATCACGCCTCGTCAATTCGATCGACACGATATACTGGAAAGCGGGGGTAAAGAAATCGTGTAGGCCTCCGGTTCGCGCGCGCGCCAAATGCGCGGGGGGCGTTCGGCCGGGACGGGGCCTACGGCATTCGGCGACGCCCTCGGCGTTCTGCGGATTGCCGGTGGCGGAGCGGCGGTGCTAGCGTCCGTTTCCCGTCGAAAGTCGCCTGATGAGGAGCGCGTCATGGCCATCACCTTCTACGATCTTTGCGGCAGGAACGGGGCGCGGTTCAGCCCCTATGGCTGGCGCACCCGCATGGCCCTCGCCCATAAGGGCCTGGACTACGATCTCGAACTTGTGAAATTCACCGAGAAGGACAAGGTCGCCTTCTCCGGCCAGAAGCTTGTGCCGATCGTTAAGGACGGCGACACCGTCGTGGCCGACAGTTTCGCCATCGCCTGCCACCTGGAGGATGCCTATCCGGACCGTCCGTCGCTGTTCGGCGGTTCGGGCGCGGCGGGCCGGGGCATGGCGAAGACGATCAACGGGTTCGTCGACCGGATGGTGCAGCCCCTGATCGCGCCGCTGATCGTCGCCGACGTTCTCGACTGCGTGGACGAGACCTGCCGGGAGTATTTCCGGAGCTCGCGCGAGCAACGGTTCGGGGTGACCCTGGAGGCTTTCCAGGCCGGCCGGGACGAGAAGGTTGCCGCCTTCCGCGTCGCCCTGGAGCCGGTCCGTCTGGTGGTGAAGGATCAGCCGTTCATCGGCGGCGACGCGCCGACCTATGCCGACTACATCCTGTTCGGCACCATGCAGTGGGCCCGGCTGACCTCCAACTATCAGCTTGTCGAGGGCGACGACCCGATCCATGCCTGGTTCGAGCGCCTGCTCGACAGCAACGGCGGCGTCGCCCGCGAGGAGCCGATCGCGGCGACCGCGGCCTGACGATAGCCTAACAGACGCGCTTCAAGACGCGACCCAAGACACGCCGATCCCGGAGGAACCCCGATGCCGCCCGTCCTGCCGCCGCCGCGCCTCACCCTGCCCGAGCCCGACAAGCTGTCCCCGGAGCAGCGTCGCATCCATGACGAGATCGCGTCCGGCCCGCGCGGCAAGGTGCAGGGGCCGCTGGCGATCTGGCTGACCTCGCCGGATCTCGCCGACAAGGCGCAGCAGCTCGGCGCGTTCTGCCGCTACGGCTCGTCCCTGGAACCGCGTCTGTCGGAGCTGGCGATCCTGGTCACCGGCCGGGTCTGGGGGGCGCAGTTCGAGTGGACGGTGCACAAGCCCATCGCGCTGAAGTCCGGCCTGTCGGAGCAGGTCGTCGAGGCGATCCGGACCCGCCAGACCCCGCCCTTCGAGAAGCGGGACGAGCGGGTGGTGCACGATTTCGCCGCCGCCCTGCACCGCGACCGCAAGGTGACGGACGAACTCTATGCCGAGGCGGTCGAGGTCCTGGGCGAGCGGGGGGTCGTCGATCTGGTCGGCATCCTCGGCTACTACACACTGATCTCGATGACCCTGAACGCGTTCAACGTGCCCCTGGAGGGCGATGCGCAGCCCGAGCTGGACTGACCGGACACCGGAACCTGACCTGAAGGAGGAGGTGGCGATGCTTGCAGCGGAACTCACGGCGATCGGACCGGCGCATGACGTGGTCAAGGCGGTCGAGGTGGACGAGCCCGGGGCGCCGGCCGGCGACGAGATCGTCGTGCGGCTCTCGGCCTGCTCGATCAACCCGGCCGACCTGCTCCTCATCGAGGGCAAGTACGCCAACCTTCCCGAGGTTCCCTCGCGACTTGGAATCGAAGGGGTCGGCACGGTCGAGGCGGTTGGGGCCGAGGTTGATCACCTGGCGCCCGGCGATGTTGTGCTGAGTCTCGGCCGCACGAACTGGGCGCACAAGGTCGTGCTGAAGGGCACCCAGGCGGTGAAGCTGCCGTCGGATATCGACGTCGAGCAGGCGGCGATGCTGAAGGTCAACGGCGCCACCGCCTATCGGATGCTCAAGGACTACGTGGACCTCGCCCCCGGTGACTGGGTGATCCAGGATGCGGCCAATTCCGGGGTCGGCATCAACCTGATCCGGCTTGCCGCCGCCGGCGGCATCCGCACGGTCAACGTGGTGCGCCGCCCGGAGCTGATCGAGCCGTTGATGGATCAGGGGGCCGACGTGGTCGTGGTCGACGGGCCGGACCTGGTCCGGCATGTCCACGACGCCACCGGCGGCGCCGAGATCCGGCTCGGCATCGATGCGGTGGCCGGCGACATGGTGCAGCGCATGGCCGACTGCATGGCGTCCGGCGGCGTGCTGGTCAATTACGGGCTGCTGTCCGGCCAACCCTGCCAAATCAACGCCGACCATCTGGTCTTCAAGGGCCTGAGCCTGACCGGCTTCTGGCTCGCCAAGATCGCCTCGGGCATGGCATATGAGGACATCGCCGCGATGTACCAGGCGCTGGCCGAACGCATTCAGGACGGCACCCTCTCGGTCCCGGTCGAGGCGCGCTATCCGCTGGACCGGATCGAGGCGGCCATGCGCCATGCCGGGGGCTACGGGCGCGACGGCAAGATCCTGCTGCGGCCGAACGGATAGAGCCAAACCGTCGGCCGTCTCAATTAATGTAAATGTCATCAAAAGTCGGTCGAACCGTCATAGAGTTCGGTGACTTTGCCGGCATGGAAACCGCCAACGTCGTCGCCGCGCTGTCCGCTCTGGCCCAGGAAACTCGGCTCGCGATTTTCCGTCTCCTGGTGCGCACCGGGCCCGAGGGCCTCTCCGCCGGCGCGATCTCCAGAAATGTCGGCGTGGTCGCCTCCACCCTGTCCCATCATCTCGGTCTGTTGGAGCAGGCCCGGCTGATCCGCTCGACCCGCCACGGCCGCAACGTGATCTACCGCAGCGATGTCGAGGGTATCCGCGCTTTGCTGCGGTTCCTTGTCGAGGACTGCTGCGGCGGCCGGCCGGACCTGTGCGGCGACCTCGCGCCCCTGGCGTTGGACAGCGCAGCGGATTAGACGGACGTTCGGTATTCGCGCCTTCTTAACCTTGTATTGACGGGTTTTTGCGACACTTATCCGTCATGAAGCAGGACGTGCCCCTCTCCGAAGCAGACCACAGCGGCGATCCCGAGATCGCGCTGCCGGACGAGCTGTGCGGCGCGGCCAAGGTCGGGCTTCAGGTGTTCGGCGGCGTCTGCCTTGCCATCGGCGTGGCCGGCGTGATCCTGCCGGGCCTGCCGGGGACCGTGTTCCTCCTGCTGGCGCTCTGGGCGTTCTCACGCTCCTCCCACCGCCTGCATCTCTGGCTCTACAACCATCCTCGGTTCGGCCGCGGCCTGCGGGCCTGGCACCGCCACCGGGTCATCCCGACCCGGGCCAAGGTCGCGGCCGTGGTCATGATGTCCCTGGCCGCCACGGTGCTGCTCGTATCGTTTCCCGACCGGGCCTGGATCCCGGCGACGAGCATTGCGGTGATGGCCGCCGTCGCCGGCTGGATCGTCACCCGGCCGGGCCGCGTCCCGCACACCGGCTGACGCCCGCCCCGATCGGTTTGCCCGGGCGCCCCCTGTTGGCGTCGGGCCGGCCCTCTTGGGGGCCGGGCCGGGCTGGTCTGCCGGTCGCTCTTCGGCTACACCGACCGCCACGCCGACACTTCCCCTTCCGGTTCCCCCCGAACCGGCAACCAGACCGAGCCGCCATGCCGCCGCGCCGCAGACGTCCCGCCCCGACACCGATGAAGAAGGGCCGCATTCCCGCCAACGCGCGCCCGCTGGAACTGGTGATCGAGACCGTCGGCGGGCGCGGCGACGGGGTCGGGACCGCGCCGGTGACGGTCGGCTACGACACGCGCGATCGCCTGGTTTTCGTACCGTTCACCCTGCCGGGCGAGCGGGTGCGGGCGCGCCCGGTTGCCGATCGGGGAGAGGGCGTCGCGGCCGAGCCGCTGGAGCTCCTCTCCACCTCCGAGGATCGGGTCGAGCCACCCTGTCCGCACTTCATGGCCTGCGGCGGCTGTGCGCTGCAGCACTGGCGCAATGACGCCTATCGCGACTGGAAGGTCGCCCAGATCCGCCAGCACCTCTCGCGGGTGGGGATCGACGCGCCGCCGATGGCGCCGCTCGTCGCCGCCGAGCCGGAGACCCGCAGACGTGCCGATTTCGCCGTCCGTCGCCTTGCCGACCGCACCGTGCTCGGCTTCCACCAGCGGGGCGGCCCCCGGATCGAACCCATCGATACCTGCCCGGTGCTGACCCCGGCGCTTCAGGCGGTACTCCACCCCTTCCGCGACCGCCTGCATGAGGCGCTCGCGCCGGGGGAGGGTGCCGACGTCATCGTCAATCATCTGGCCGACGGCCTCGACGTCCTTGTGGTCCTGCCGACCGGCCCCGATCTCGCGGAGCGCGAGGCCTGGGCCGCGTTCGCGGAAAGCCAGGGTCTGGCACGCCTGTCGATCCGGTTGGCGGGAGACGCCGACCCCACCTCCGAGCCCCTGGCGGTGCGGCGGCAGGCGGCGATCCGCTTTGGCCCGGCCGACGTGGTTCCGCCGCCCGGCGCGTTCCTGCAGGCGACGGCCTCCGGTGAAGCGGCGATCCGCGATACGGTGCTGGCGGCGGCCGGTCAGGCCGGCCGGCGTCTCGACCTGTTCGCCGGAATCGGCACCCTGTCGCTGCCTCTCGTCGAGGGCGGACCGGTTCTGGCGGTGGACGGGGACGGGCCGGCGCTCGCTGCGCTGCGACGGGCCGCGGACGCTGCCGGCATCGGAGCGCGCCTGACGACGGAGCAGCGCGACCTGTTCAGCCTGCCATTCGCCGGACCGGAGCTGGACGGTGTGGAGGTGGCGGTGTTCGATCCGCCGCGGGCCGGCGCCAAGGCCCAGGCCGCCGCCCTGGCCGACAGCAGCGTTCAGACGGTGGTCGCCGTTTCCTGCAACCCGGCCACGTTCGCGCGCGACGCCGCCACGCTGATCGCCGGCGGGTACGGCCTCGAGACCGTCGTGCCGATTGATCAGTTTCTCTGGTCTCCCCACATCGAAGTGGCGGCCGTCTTCCGGCGGTGACGCCAGAGCAAGCATCCAGAGCGAACGAGGACACAGCACAGCCATGGTCACGACCCGCGAGGAAACGGACAGCCTCGGTGCCGTCGCCGTACCGGCCGACCGGCTCTGGGGCGCTCAGACCCAGCGCAGCCTGGAGAATTTTCCGATCGGAGAGGGGCGCATGCCCGTCGCCCTGATCCACGCCTTCGCCCTGCAGAAGCGGGCGGCGGCCCGCGCCAACCGCCGGCTCGGAACCCTAGAGCCGGCGCTGGCCGAGGCCATCGACCTTGCCGCCGCCGAGATCGCCGCCGGCCGCCACGACGCCGAGTTCCCGCTCGTGGTCTGGCAGACGGGCTCGGGCACCCAGACCAACATGAACCTCAACGAGGTGATCTCGAACCTGGCGAACGAGCATCTCGGCGGCGCGCGCGGCACCAAGCGTCCGGTGCACCCGAACGACCACGTCAACCGCGGCCAATCTTCGAACGATAGCTTTCCGACCGCGATGCACATCGCCGGCGTTCGTGAGATCCATGACCGTCTCCTGCCGGGCCTGCGCCGCTTGCACGCCGCCCTGACGGCGAAGGCCGAGGCTTTCCACGACGTGATCAAGATCGGGCGCACCCATCTTCAGGACGCGACGCCGCTCAGGCTCGGCGACGCGGTCGGCGCCTGGGCCTGCCAGGTCGAGACCGGGATCGCGCGGGTCGAGGCGGCCCTGCCGCGGCTCTCGGCTCTGGCCCAGGGCGGCACAGCGGTCGGCACCGGCGTCAACGCGGAGCCGGGCTTCGCCGACGCGTTCGTCGAGGAGTTGCGCGAGCTGACCGGCCTGCCGTTCACCTCGGCGCCGAACAAGTTCGAGGCGCTCGCCGCGCACGACGCCGTGGTCGAGATGTCCGGCGCGCTGAATACGGTCGCCGCCTCCCTGATGAAGGTCGCGAACGACGTGCGCATGCTCGGGTCCGGACCGCGCTGCGGCATCGGAGAACTCGCCCTGCCAGCGAACGAGCCGGGATCCTCGATCATGCCCGGCAAGGTCAATCCGACTCAGGCGGAGGCCCTGACCCAGGTCTGCGCCCGCGTGATGGGCAACCACACGACGATCACGGTCGCCGGCGCCACGGGCCATTTCGAGCTCAACGTCTTCAAGCCCGTGATGGCCGACGCGCTGCTGCAGTCCATCCGGCTGCTGGGGGACGCGGCCGGCAGCTTCGCCGCGCGGTGCGTCGAGGGGATGGAGGCGGACCGGACGCGTATCGACGACCTGCTCGGCCGCAGCCTCATGCTGGTCACCGCCCTGGCGCCGCATATCGGCTACGACGCGGCTGCGAAGATCGCCAAGAAGGCGCATGAGGACGGGTCCACCCTGCGGGAGGCGGCGCGCGCGCTCGACCTCGTGTCGGAGAAGGATTTCGACCGCTGGGTCCGTCCCGAGGCCATGCTCGGGCCTGAGAGATCGGGGGTCCGAAAGTGACGGCCTCGGCCGGGGATCCCGCCGCGCCGCGCAAACGCTCGGTGATGATCGCCGGACATGCCACGAGCGTGTCGATGGAGCAGGCGTTCTGGGATCTGCTGTCGGGCTTCGCGGACCAGCGCGGGCTCTCGGTGAACGCCCTGGTGGCGGAGATCGACCGGGATCGCGCGGCGAACCTGTCCAGCGCGATCCGGGTCTGGGTGCTGCGGGAGTGTGCCCGGCGGGCCGGTCTCACCGGCCTTGAGGGCCGTGCCGGCTAGGGTTCGTACTCAATAGGGATTCCGTCTGAGAGGGATCCGTGATTCAAGCTTCCCAACGTTAGGAGGCTTGTATGAAGGGTCTGTACTGGCTGAGCGATGCGGAGTGGGGCCGGATCGAGCCGTTGTTGCCGCGA
>JAVKFT010000005.1:0-88155 GCA_040223655.1 Thalassobaculaceae bacterium
ACCAACCCAAACCCAGGAAACGCTAGCTTCTCGAAACAGACGATCTCTCGTCCGCTCCGGATACGGTCCAGCAAAAACCAAAGCCAGACCGCCGCCCGCGCATCCCTTCCATTCATCCAACTATGTCAAAAAACAAGGGCCGAAACCTGAAGCGGCGAGCCGCCCCTGGCCGTCCCTCCGTGGGGTGTGCCCCGCGGCGAGGAGGCGGTTTATAGGGACCGGCCTCAGACCTGTCAAACACCTTTTTTCATTTTTTTGACCCGACCCGTCATCGGCCGACGGACCGCCCCCGCGCCGCCGCCCGAAAGCCACGGGGAAGCCACGGGGAAGCCACCGGAAAGCCGGTGGAACCCGTCAGGCGCGACACCGCACAGCCGGTTTTCAAACCGCTCCCGCCTCCGTATAAGGGAGTGTGCTCTGGGGGACGACGGTTGAGCAAAAGCACGAAGAACAGGTTAGAAAAACCTGAAATCCTTCTCTTTTCTTGACAGAACCAAGGCCCAGCGACATGATTCGACCGTCCGGCTGGGGACGGCCGGACCACTCGCCGGACCATACACAGACAGGCCTGCCGCTGCCCGGCAGGCGCGCCTTTAGACAGGGGAGACGGCTCCGCATGCGTTGGACGAAGGTGGCCATGGCGGGAACCATGGCAGTATCCGCCCTCGCGATCGCCCTTATTCTGGACCGCGACGCCCCGGCACGGGCGGCCGCGACGGACCTTCAGGCGATCGAGCAGGCCGCCGCGAGCAACGCGGAGACGCCCGCGCCCGCGCCGCGACCGAAATTCGACCGGGACCTCGCCAAGGACGCGCACGGTTTCCCGCCGACGCCGGATCCCGAGGACCGGGTGGTCACCGTCGCCCGCGGCGACACGCTGATGAAGCTGCTGACGGAGAACGGGGTCGACCGCTCTTCGGCGCACACCGCGATCCAGCGCCTGTCCGACGTCTACGACGTGCGGCGGCTGCAGATCGGCCAGGATCTCGTCCTCACCTTCCAGGAGCAGAGCGCCGGCCCCGCCTTTCTCGGCCTGTCCCTGCGCCCGGACGCCGAGCGCGAGATCGCCGTGCTGGCGGACGCCGAGGCGGGATTCGTCGCCCAGGAGACCGTGCGCGAGCTCGAGAAGCGCGACGACTTCGCCGCCGCCGAGATCCAGAGCAGCCTGTTCGAAGCCGCCCTGGATGCCGGGATGCCGATCGACGTGCTGATCTCCCTGGTGCGGGTGTTCAGCTTCGATGTCGACTTCCAGCGCGACATCCAGGTCGGCGACCGGTTCGAGGTCCTGTTCGACACCTACGAGGACGAACTCGGCAACCGGGTGCGCAACGGCGACATCCAGTACGCGGCGATGACCCTGTCGGGCAAGACGGTGGCGTTCTACCGCTACACCCCGGACAGCGGCATCACCGACTATTTCAGCCCCAACGGCCAGAGTGTCCGCAAGACGCTCATGCGCACGCCGATCGACGGCGCGCGCCTCTCCTCCGGCTTCGGCATGCGCAAGCACCCGATCCTCGGCTACAGCAAGATGCACAAGGGCGTGGACTTCGCGGCGCGCACCGGCACCCCGATCATGGCGGCCGGCGACGGTGTGGTGGAGATCGCCGGGCGCAACGGCGGCTACGGCAACTATGTCCGCCTGCGCCACAACAGCTCGATCAAGACCGCCTACGCTCATCTGCACAAGTTTGCCAAGGGCACGCGCAAGGGCACCCGGGTCAAGCAGGGCGACATCATCGGCTATGTCGGCAGCACCGGCCGCTCGACCGGCCCGCACCTGCACTACGAGGTGCTGGTGGATGGCCGACAGAAGAACCCGATGAGCGTCAAGCTGCCCGCCGGCGAGCAGCTGAAGGGCCCGGATCTGAAAAAGTTCCGCACCTTCCTGCCGGTGGTCGAACAGCGGGTGGCCTTGCTGCGCGGCGACACCGCGGTAGCCAGCCGCTAACCGGCATTCGATGACCGCCGGCATCCGCCGCGGTCGGCATCGCTGATACCCGACAGAGCCCCGGCCTCACAGCCGGGGCTTTTCGTTTTCGGTCGAGACGCCGGCCCGGATACCGGGGAATGCGGCACCGGGAGCTCCGCCAGCCGAACTCAGGCGAAGCGCACCAGCGCGTCCACCGCCAAGACCCCCTCGGCCAGCACCATCACCGGGTTCGCCTCGGCCTCGCTGACCCGAAGCGCCGGGTCGAGCGCCAGGGTCGAGAGCGCCGCGACGGCCCTGGCCAGGGCCTCCAGGTCCCCCGCCGGCTTGCCCCGCCAGCCGGCCAGCGCCTTCAGCCCCTTCACCTCCGCGATCATCTCCCGCGCACCGGCGACATCGACCGGCGCGGTGCGGACGGCCACATCGTCGTAAAGCTCGGCGAAGATGCCGCCGGGGGCGACGCTGATCACCGGGCCCACCTCCGGATCGACCCGGTAGCCGACCAGGGCCTCGCCGAGACCGCGCACCATCGTCTGCACCAGCCAGCCCTCGATGCGCGCGCCGGGCGCATGGGCGGTCAGATGCGCCCGCATGGCTTCGCGCGCCGCCTCCAGCGCGCGCCTGTCCGCCAGACCCAGGGCGACCGCCCCCGCCTCGGTCTTGTGCGGCAGGTCGGCGCTCACCGCCTTCAGGACCACGGGATAGGCGATGTCTTCCGGGACAGCCGCGTCGGGCGCGAGAAGCCGCCGTGCGACGGTGGGCAGGCCGAGCCGGTCGAGCAGATCGAGCCCCTCCGCCTCGCCGAGCACCGCCCCGGGTCGCACCGGACCGATCTCCGGCGCGGGTGCCTCGTCGACGGGCCGCGGCGGAGTCCATTGCAGGAACGCTCGCACCGCGTCGGCCATGGATTCGATGGTCCGGAAGCCGGCGACCTCGGCCTCGGACAGCATGGCCAGCGCCCGGTCCGCCTGGGGCAGCGGGGCGGCGGCGATCGGCGTGCCGTGGCCGCCCCCCTTCCCGCCCGCGTTGGCGCAGTCGATGATCGGCTGCACCGCGCGCTCCGGCAGGAACTGGGCGGACGAGCCGATCGCGGCGATCACCGCGGCGTAATCCCCGCTCTCCAGCAGCCCGTCGAGAACGGCCTTCATCACCTCGTAGCGCGCGCCGGCCAGGGTGACGTCGATCAGCCGCGCCGGCTTGAGGGAGAGCCCGACCCGGTCCTTCACCGCCTGACGCAGAGCGTCCGAGGCGCCGGCCACCTCGATTCCGGCGGCCCCGAGCCGGTCGACGGCCATGGCGCCGCCGCCGCCGGTGGTCGTGACCACGGCGACCGGCTTCGAGCGGCGGTCCGGATCGGGAGCGCGACCCTTCAACAGCGCCGGCAGCTCCAGCAAGGCCTCGAACTGGTCGACCCGCAGAATACCGAGGTCGCGGAAGAAGGCGTCGGCCGCCCGGTCGGAGCCGACCAGCGCGCCGGTATGGGAGACGGCGAGCGCCTGGGCCTCGGGCGAGCGGCCGAGCTTGTAGGCGACAATCGGTTTGCCGGCCGCATGGGCGGCGCGGGCGAAGGCGGCGATCCGCTCCGGCCGGCGCACGGTCTCCAGAAACAGGACGAAGGCGTCCACACCGTCGAGCCCGACCGCCGCCTCACCGATGGCGCCGACATCCAGGTCGGCCTCGTTGCCGACGGAGACAAGGGAATGGAAGCCGATCCCCCGGGCAGCACCGCGCGACACCAGCGTGCCGATCAGCGAGCCTGACTGGGACAGGGCCATCAGCCGGCCCGGCATCAGGCTCTCGGCCTCCCAGGCGGCATTGGTGGTGAACGGCACGCGGTCGGCCACATTGGCCGCCCCCATGCTGTTGGGGCCGAGCAGGCGCATCCCGCCCGCATGGGCCCTCTCCACCAGCCGGCGCTGGGCTTCCGCGCCGTCCTCGCCGCTCTCGGCGAACCCGTCGGCCAGAACCGTCGCCACCTTCACGCCGAGGCGGGCGGCCTCGACCACCTGTTCCTCGACCCGCTCGGCGGCGGTGACGATGTAAACGTGGTCCGGCACCGCCGGTAAGTCAGCGAGGCTCGGCCAGGCCGTCTCTCCCAGCACGGTCTCGCGCCGCGGATTGATCGGCCAGACCGTGCCGGCGAAACCGTGCCGGCGCAGGAAGCGCAGCGGTCGGGCGCTGTCCTTCTTCGGATCGTCGGAGGCGCCGACCACGGCAACCGCGGCCGGCCGGATCAGGGCGTCGATCCAGTCCCCTGTTTCACTGGTCATGCGATCACACCTTCGGCCTGGGGGGACGCTGGGAGAACCGGCGGCCGAAGACGCCCTCGGCGATCCGGTTCTTCATCATCTCCAGGCTGCCGCCGGCGATCTGCCAGCCGCGGGCCCGGCGCCAGCAGTATTCCACCAGGCTCTCCTCGGTATAGCCGAGGCCGCCGAGCACCTGCATCGCCTCGTTGGCGGCGAGGAAGCCGGCTTCGTTGCAGAGGTATTTGACGAGCGCGGTCTCATAGGCGCTCGGCAGACCCTGGTCGGCCTTGCGGCCCACCCGATAAAGCATGAGCTGGGCCGCCTCCATGCGGGCGGCCGCCTCGGCGAATTTCCACTGCAGGCCCTGGAAGTCGGCGAGCGGTCGGCCGAACTGATGCCGGGTCTCGGCGTGGTCGCGGGCGATCTCGAAGGCATGGCGGCCGAAGGCGAGTGCCCGGGCCGAGTTGCCGAGCCGTTCGATGTTGAAGGCGGCGATCTGCTTCTTGAACCCGCCCTCCCTGAGCAGGACGTTCTCCGGCCCGACATAGACGTCCTCGAAATAGAGCTGGCACCAGTCGTCGCCGCCCACGTATCGGCTCGGCCTGCCGAGGGTGAAGCCCGGCTGACCCCGCTCGATCAGGACGGAGCCGATGCCGTCCACCCCTGGACCGTAGCGCACATAGACCAGGAACAGGTTCGAGTCCGGGCTGTGGGAGGAGAACACCTTGGTGCCGTTGATGCGGAAGCCCTGGCCGTCCGGCGTGGCGGTGGTCTTCAGATCGGTGACGGCGGAGCCCGCCTCGGGCTCGCTCATGCCGACCGAGATCGTCGCCTCGCCGCCGATCAGCGGGGCCAGATAGCGCTCCTTCTGGTCGGGGGTGGCGTATTCGACGAAGGTGCGGATCGGGCCGAAATTCCCCGCCTGGATCACGTCGGCGGAGCGCGGGCAGACCGCGGAGACCGTCTCGATGGCGACGATCGCGTCCATCAGCGACCCGCCCATCCCGCCGTCCTCCTCGGCGAAGGTTATGCCGAGCAGGCCCTGCTCCGCCATCAGCTTCGCCACATCGAACGGGAACTCCGAGCGATGGGCGCGGGCCAGGCGGTCCGCCGCGAGGTGACGCTCGGCGAAACCGCGCACGGCGTCGCGGAACTGAAGCTGCTCCTCAGTGAGAAGGTCGTCGTAGAGGGAGGACATGCGGGTCTCCGGTGGGTGGGTCTTATCGTCGTTCCAACGCACTCCCCGACCGTGGGCCGGGGCCCGTCGCCGACCCTGCGGGCCGCCTGAAAGAGGGCCCTGGGATCAGGGGAGCGGCCCCCGGCACAAGACCGGGGAGTGCGAGTTACTGAGGTCCTACTCCGCGGCGTGCGGCAGGGCGGTGGCGCGGAGCAGGTCGCCGATCGGGCCGGCGGAATGCAGGTCGCGCAGGCGGGCGAGCAGGTCGGCGGCGGCCGCCTCGCCGAGCACCGGGCCGGCAAGCTCGTGGAACTTGTCGTCCAGTTCGGCGTCGGTCAGCGGGTTGTCGGGGTCGCCCTTGCGCGTCGGCGCGAACCGCTCGAACCGCCGGCCGTCTGTCGTGACGATCGCCGCCCGGGCCGACCGGGCGCGTGGGAACGCCGCCTCGCAGTCCGGATCGACCGTATGGACGACCTTGGCCGCCAGGGCGCGGATCGCCGGATCGGCCAGGGCATCCGGCTCGAACGCCGCCCGGCGGACCGACCCGCGCACCAGCACGGCGGCGACGCAGTAGGGCAGGCTGAACTTCGCCTCGAAGGCGGTCTGCGGGTCGGCGTTGCCGCAGATCTCCACCGACTTGGCGTAGGAGGCGGCCTCGATGCCGGCGATCCGGTCCGGCGTGATGCCGTTGGCGGCGGCGATCTCCGCGACCGCGTCGACGGCGGCATGGACGTGGCCGCAGGCGGCGTGGTTCTTGAAGGTGACCCGGGTGATCGTCCAGTCCGACCCGAGGCCGGCGGTCGCCGCCTGCCAGTCCACATCGGGCCCGCTCATTGCCGCGCCGAAGCCACGCGCGCCCTCGAGCACGTCCAGCGCCCCGGTCACGCCCGACCTGGCCAGACGCGCGGCCAGAATGCCGGCCTCGGCCGCGCGGCCCGAATGCAGCGGCTTGCTCATGGCATCGGCCCGGAACGCCTGCTGCAGGCCGGCCGCCATGGTCGCCGCCGTCGCCAGGGCGTGGGCGGTCTGCTCCGCATTCAGGTCCAGGACCACCGCGGCCGCGGCGGCCGCACCGAAACAGCCGACCGTCGCCGTGGTGTGCCAGTAGTCGTAATGGCGCGGGTTGACAGCCATGGCGATCCGGTTCGACACCTCGTAGCCCGCCACCACGCCGGCGATCAGCCTTTTCCCGTCGGCTCCGGCCAGCTCGGCCGCGGCCAGGGCGGCGGAGATCGTCGGCGTGCCCGGGTGATACAGTCCGTCGCGGAAGATGTCGTCGAACTCGACGGTGTGGGAGGCGGTGCCGTTGATCAGCGCCGCCGTCTGCGGTGTCGCCCGGGTGCCGCCCGGCACCAGGGAGGCCGCCCCGGTACCGACCTGGTCGGCCAGCGCGTCGGCGACCAGGGTCGCCGGGGGCATCACGCCGCCGGGCACGCAGGCCGCGAACCAGTCGACGATGGCGCGGACCGCGTGGTGCCGCACTTCCGCGGAGAGCGGCGCCTGCCGCAGGTCGGCGGCGAAACTGGCATAGGTCTCGATCACGGTGCTCATATCGTCCACCTCAGGCGCCGAGCCGGTCGGCCAGCTCTTCCATGTTGTCGACGATGTAGTCCCAGTCGCTTTCGGCCTCCGTGTCCTTGTGCTGCTCCGGGCCGTACTCGGTCGGCCGGAGGATGAACGCGGTGCCGAAGCCGAGATCCCGGGCCGCCTGAAGGTCGCTGTTGTGGGCGGCCGTCATCAGCACCTCGGCGGGCTCCAGGCCCAGCCAGTCGGCGCCGGTCAGGTAGACTTTCGGGTTCGGCTTGAAGCTCTGCGCGGGTTCGGAGCCGAGGATCATGTCCCAGGGCAGGCCCGCGAACTTGGCCATGTTCACCATGAGCGAGACGTTGCCGTTCGACATGGTCGCCAGGATGTACTTCTTTTTGAGGCGCGTGAGCCCCGGCACGCTGTCGGGCCAGGGGTGCAGGCGGTGCCAAACCCTGTTGAGGTACTCCAACTCGCCGTCGTCCAGGGTGACGCCGAACTCGTCCAGAACCTTCCGGAGGCTGTCGCGGTGCAGGTCGTCGAGCCGGCGGAACGGCGCCTCGCCCTTGCGGATCGGCGCCATCGACGGCTGATAGAGCGCGCGCCAGCGCATGGCGAACTCGATGCCGCCCACGGACCAGCCCTTCGCCGCCGCCAGGTCGTCCACCTCCCGGCCGACGCTGGTGCGCCAGTCGACCACGGTTCCGAAGACATCGAACACCAGCGCCTTGACCTTCCGGTCGGCCATTACTTCCTCCTCGGCCGCGCGCCCTGTTGATTTGAGTTTTCGTCGGTATCTGTTGGGGGCATCACTTGACCCCCGGCGCGGGTCATGAAACTGTATACAAGCGTCATAAGGCGCGGCAACCGGCGGACTCAATCACGCCGGAAAAGATGCAGGGACGGGAGGAACATTGCGGACGTGAGCCGCATCCCGACCGACATGCAAGTGGGACGGTAACGACGGTGCCCCGGCATCGCGCGATCGCGCCCCCATAACAAACCGCTTTCGGTCTCGCGACCGGAGGTAATGTCACGTTTGGGAAGGAGACGACCCTATGAAGTCACGTCTGACCCGTTTCGCGGCCTCGGTCGTGCTTGGCTCGGCCCTCGCGGTCGGGGCCGGCTCGATTTCGACGTCCGCGCAGGAGTATGGCGGCGAGCTGCGCCTTGTCGTGGGCTCGAAGATCCCGTCCTACGACGGCCACATCGAATCCACGTTCGGCATGATCCACCCGATCCGGCCGTTCTACAGCATGCTGATCCGGGTGAACCCGGACAATCCGTCGTCGCCCACCGACTTCGTCTGCGACCTGTGCGTCGGCGACGTGCCGGAGCCGACCAACGACGGCAAGACCTACACCTTCAAGATCCGCCAGGGCGTCACCTTCCAGGACGGCACCCCGCTGACCTCGGCGGACATCAAGGCCACGTTCGACAAGATCGCGTTCCCGCCGGAAGGCGTGGCGTCGAACCGCAAAGCCTACTTCAAGATGATCGACTCGATCGAGGCGCCGGACGACGAGACGGTGGTCTTCAATCTGAAGTTCGCCTCCGGCACGTTCATTCCGTCCGTCGCCATGCCGTTCAACTTCATCTACGCGAAGAAGGACCTCGACGAGCACGGCTACAAGTGGCACCAGACCAACATCAACGGCTCCGGTCCGTTCCACTTCGTGGAGCACGTCCAGGGCAGCCACGTGTCGGGCGTGAAGAACCCGAACTACTACCACGAGGGCAAGCCGTACCTCGACGGGTACCGGGCGATCTCCGCGCCGAAGATGTCGGTCCGCCTGCAGGCCATCCGCGGCGGCCAGGCCGATATCGAGTTCCGCGGCTTCCCGCCGAGGGCGCGTGACGACCTCGTCAAGGCATTGGGCGACCAGATCGAGGTCCAGGAAAGCGACTGGAACTGCGTGCTGATCGTGACGCCGAACCACAAGGTGAAGCCGTTCGACGATCCGCGCGTGCGCCAAGCGCTGTCGCTCGCCATCGACCGGGCCGGTGGCTCCAAGTACCTGTCGCAGATCGCCATCGTGAAGACGGTCGGCGGCATCGGCTTCCCGGGCCACCCGATCTCCTCCACACCGGAGTATCTCGAGAAGAACATCATCGGCTACGGCTCCGACGTCGAGGCGAACCGCGAGAGGGCTAAGGAACTTCTCAAGGAAGCTGGGCACGAGAACCTGAAGTTCACCCTGCACAACCGCGGTGTGGACCAGCCGTACAAGGTCGTCGGCACGTGGCTGATCGACCAGTGGAAGCGCATCGGGCTGGATGTCGAGCAGTGGGTGCAGCCGTCGACGCCGTTCTACGCGACCCTGCGTACGAAGAAGGACTTCGACGTCTCCCTGGACTTCAACTGTCAGGCCGTGGTGAACCCGATCGCCGACATCTCGAAGTTCCTGCCCTCGGGCGGCGCCAACTACTCCGACTTCGAGGATCAGCAGCTTGAGGACCTCTACATCGAGCTTCTGCAGACCGGTGATCCGGCCAAGCAGCGCGAGCTGTTCGCGGCCTACGAGAAGCGGGTCCTGAACGACCTGGCGTCCCAGTTCATCACCCTGTGGTGGTACAAGATCAATCCGTACCGCTCCTACGTGAAGGGCTGGAAGATCGCTCCGAGCCACTACCTGAACCAGTCGCTCGAGAACATCTGGATCGACCAGGCCGAGTACAAGAAGCAGCTCGGCGGCTAAGGTCCGCTCTGCCAATCCGTTTGCCGCCCCGGACCAACGCGTTCGGGGCGGCTTTTTAAAAATTAACCGGATAGAGAGTACCGCGGGGCATGTATAGCTACATCGTCAAGCGCCTGTTGATCCTGCTGCCGACCCTGATCGGCGCGGCGATCCTGGTCTTCCTACTGCTGCGGCTCGTGCCCGGCGACGTCTGTCTCCTACGCTTCGGCGGCGAGGGCGGCTATGCCGACCCTGAGCAGATCCGGCTCTGCCAGGAGCGTCTCGGCCTCGATCAGCCGATATTCTTCCAGTTCGTCGACTACATGGTCGGCTTCTTCACCCTCGACCTCGGCGTGTCCATGTGGACAGCCCAGCCTGTGACCGAGGAGATCGGCATCCGGTTCGGTCTGTCCCTGCAGATCGCCATCATGGCGACTTTGGTCTCGGTGATCATCGCGCTGCCGCTCGGGGTGATATCCGCCGCCAAGCAGAACACTCCGACCGACTACTTCGTCCGGGCGTTCAGTATCGCCGGCATCGCCATGCCATCCTTCTGGCTCGGCATCCTGATCATTCTCGGCCTGCTGATCGGCTCCCAGGCGTTCTTCGGGCGCCCCTGGATGCCGCCGATCGACTACGTGCCGATATGGGTCGACCCCTGGTACAACCTCAGCGCACTGATCTGGCCGGCGCTGGCGACCGGCTACCGGTATTCGGCCGTCGCCACCCGCATGACCCGGTCGGCGATGCTCGAGGTGCTGCACGAGGACTACGTCCGCACCGCGCGCGCCAAGGGCCTGATCGAGAAGGTCATCATCAACAAGCACGCGCTGAAGAACGCGATGCTGCCGGTGGTGACCATTATCGGCATCGAGTTCGCCTTCCTGATGGGCGGCCTGGTCGTCACCGAGCAGGTGTTCAACCTCAACGGCCTCGGCAAGCTCTTCGTGGAATCGGTCACCCAGTCCGACTACACGCTGACCCAGGCGCTGGTGATGCTCGTCGTCGCGATCTTCGTGCTGGTGAACTTCCTGGTCGACATCATGTACGCGTGGCTCGACCCGCGTATCCGCTACAATTAAGGGAGGACCTGTGATGGCGACCCCCGATATCAGTATCGAGTCCGACAAGCTTCCGGCCCGGAAGACTGTCCTCCAGCGGATTGGCCGGCTTGCCCGCAAGCAGCCGCTTGGCTTCGCCGGCGGAATCGTGGTGCTGGCCATGGTGATCATGGCCGTCTTCGCGCCCTGGCTGGCTCCCTTCGATCCGGAGCAGGCCAATTTCGCCGACATGCTGGTGCCGCCGGGCTCCAGCAGCAACATGGGGGAAGGGTTCTTCCTGCTGGGCACCGACCAGTTCGGCCGGGACCTGTTCTCCCGCATCATCTACGGCGCGCGAACGGCTCTCACCGTCGGCTTCACCGCGGCGATCATCGGCTCCTTCGCCGGCCTCGCCCTCGGTGTCGCCAGCGCCTATTTCGGCGGCTATTTCGACCTGATCCTACAGCGGATCATCGACGTCTTCATGGCGTTCCCGCTGATCATCATGGCGCTGGCGATCGTGGCCATCTTCGGCACCGGCACCGACAAGGTGATCATCGCCATCACCATCCCGTTCATCCCGCGATGCGCCCGCGTCGTGCGGTCGAGCGCGCTGGCGGTCCGCGAGATGCCCTATGTGGATGCCGCCCGATCGATCGGCTACGGCAGCGCCCGGATCATCTTCCGGCACATCGCGCCGAACGTGGTGGCGCCCTTCCTGATCATGCTGACCGCCTTCCTGGGCGAGGCCATCCTGCTGGAAGCGTCCCTGTCCTATCTCGGGCTCGGCGTGCAGGAGCCGACCCCGGCCTGGGGCCTGATGCTGCAGGGCGGCGCGGAAGAGTACGCCGAGAGTGCGCCCTGGGTGCCGATCTTCCCCGGCCTGGCCATCACCGTCGCGGTGTTCGGCTTCAACCTCTTCGGCGATGCGGTCCGCGACGCCCTGGACCCACGGCTGCGCTCCCGCTGATCGCGGAGCACCGCACGAAACCGGAAAGGGCCCCATCACGGGGCCCTTTTCACGTCAGAGGGAGGACGGTGTCGTCGAATCTCAGCGTGTAGACGCCCGCCGCATCCGGGTGGCCAACGATCTCCGCACTCATCACGAACCGCTGGACGCAGAAAAGGACCATCGGGTCCGAGGACTGCCGATCGAGAACGGGAACGTAAAGCCGGTCGCTGGCAACGAACTCCCGGCCGGGCACGGCGAACCGGAGCCGGCAGTATGCGGCGCATCTTTCGTCCAGCACCCGCTCGTAGATCTTGATGCGATCGGCGCTCGCGGCCGGCGACATCACGTCGTCCAGGTACCGGCCGGCGATCTCGAACCCGTACACCTCGCGTAGCCGGGTCCCCGCCAGACGGCAGCGAAACCGGCCGCCGGCGACCTTCTCGATGATCAGCATGTTCGGCAGGACCGCTTTCGGCACGTCGAGAGGATCGATCTCCGTGCGATAGGGAAGCCGGCCATTCTCGAGCACGAAGGACCGCCAGTGGTCGTACAGCCAAGCCAAGCCGGCCTCGGGCAGCGCCTCTAGAAAGCCGTGCGATTGGTTCATCCGGATACCCCCTTGCGGACGTGCCAGCGCGCCGCCGCGTCAATAACGAGAACCTGATAGAACTAAATCAGGCATACCTCGAACGGGTCCAGTTCAATCTTTCCGCGGTCACCGCCGCATCTCCGACCACCGGTGCCGGCAAGAGAAAGGGCGGAGCGTATCCGGCCGCTCCGCCCTTCCAACCATCCACAGTAGCCGGGCCCGTCGCAAGCGCGGACCGGCCGGCGTTTCGATATCGACGCCGTCAGGCGGCGGCCGACACCGCAGGGTCGACCCGCTGCACCCAATGGCCCGGCGACACCTCGTCGTAGAACCGCTGCGGCGGCTCGTAGCCCAGCGGCTTCACCGGGCTCGGGATCTCGTCGGTCATGAGGCGCAGTTCGGTCTTGCGCTTGCTCGGATCGGCGATCGGCACCGCCGCCATGAGCTTTTTGGTATACGGATGCTGCGGGTTCTCGAAGACCGCCTGGCGCGGGCCGATCTCGACGATCTCGCCCAGATACATTACCGCGACCCGGTGGCTGATCCGCTCGACCACGGCCATGTCGTGGCTGATGAACAGATAGGCGAGCCCCATCTCCTCCTGCAGATCCATCATCAGGTTCACCACCTGGGCCTGGATCGACACGTCGAGGGCCGAGACCGCCTCGTCGGCGATGATAAGCTTCGGCGACAGGCCGAGCGCCCGGGCGATGCAGAGACGCTGGCGCTGGCCGCCGGAGAACTCGTGCGGGTAGCGGCCGGCATGCTCGGCATCCAGGCCGACGCGGCGCAGAAGGTCGACGACACGATCCTCCGCTTCCTTGCCCTTGGCGAGGCCGTGGACGATCATCGGCTCGGCGATCGCGTCGCCCGCCGTCATGCGCGGGTTCAGGGACGCGAACGGATCCTGGAAGATCATCTGCATCTCGCGCCGGAACGGCCGCATGTCGGACGGCGAGAGCCCGACCAGTTCCTGGCCCTCGAAGATCACCGATCCGCGGGTCGGCTCGACCAGGCGGATGATGCTCCGGCCGGTCGTGGACTTGCCGCAGCCCGACTCGCCGACGACCGCGAGGGTCTCGCCCGGCTGCAGGGTGAAGGACACGTTCTCGACCGCGTGGACCCGGCCGCCGGCCTTGGCGAACAGCCCACCGCCGCCGATATCGAAGCGGGTCGTCAGCCCCTCGACCTTCAGCAGGGGCTCGGCGTCCTCCTGCACGGTGTCGCGGATTTCCAGCGCGCTGTCCGCGACGTCCGTCTGTTCCTTGACGACATCGCCCTCGGCACGCTTGACGTCGACATTGGCGAACTTCATCGGCAGCTTGTGGCCGGTCATCGAGCCGAGACGCGGAACCGCGGCCAGAAGCGCCTTGGTGTAGGGATGCTGAGGGTTGTCGAAGATCTCCTGGGCCGTGCCCTCCTCGACCTTCTTGCCGCGCAGCATGACGACGACGCGGTCGGCAACCTCGGCGACCACGCCCATGTCGTGGGTGATGAACATCACCGACATGCCGATGTCGTTCTGCAGCTGCTTAATCAGGTCGAGAATCTGCGCCTGGATCGTCACGTCGAGCGCCGTCGTCGGCTCGTCGGCGATCAGCAGGCTCGGCCGGCAGGACAGCGCCATGGCAATCATCACGCGCTGACGCATGCCGCCGGAGAGCTGGTGCGGATACTGGCTGAGCTGCTTCTCGGGCTCCGGGATGCGGACGAGCCGGAGCATCTCAAGCGCCTGATCCAGCGCCTCCTCCTCGCTCTTGCCCTGGTGCAGCATGATCGCCTCGGCGATCTGGAAGCCGATCGTGAACACCGGGTTCAGCGAGGTCATCGGCTCCTGGAAGATCATGGAGATGTCGTTGCCGCGGATCGACCGCATCTGCTCCGGCGTCTGCTTGGCGATGTCGACCACGTCGCCGGCCGGCTTGCGGAACAGGATCTCACCGGACGGGATCTTGCCGCCGGCGTTGTCCGTCAGGCGCATGATGGACATGGCCGTGACCGACTTGCCGGATCCGGATTCGCCCACCACGGCAAGGGTCTCGCCCTTGTTGATGTGCCACGACACACCGTCCACCGCCTTGACCGTGCGGTCTTCAAGCGGGAAGTGGACTTTCAGATCGTTGACCTCGATGAGCCGATTGGCATCCATCCCCAGACTCCCAAAAAAGCAAAACCGTCCCTACGCCCCTCTTCGGCGGGGGCAGATTGCATACACTAGCCGACCCGGCCAGCGATTTGCAGGTGTTTTTCGGGTTCTCCCGGTATTTAACGCGGCTAGGATGACCGCCATGAAACCCCAGGATTTCAGAGGCGGAGTGCGCGCCGGACTGCGGTCGGCGATCGGTCTGCCGACGCTCGTCCTGGTCGGCAGCCTGACCGGATACGGCGCGCTGGCCCACGACACCGGTTTCGGCGCCGGCCTGGCGGTCCTGTCGACCATCCTGATCTGGGGCCTGCCGGGTCAGATCGTCATGGCCGAGATGTACGCCGCCAGCGCCGACGTCCTCGCCATCGCCATCGCCGTCGGCATGGCGAACATGCGGTTCTTCCCGATGGCGGTATCGCTGATGCCGACGCTGCACGGCGAGGGCGTTGCCGGCCGGCTGGCCCAGGCGCAGCTCATGTCGGCCACCTCGTGGGCCTATGCGATGCGCAGCACCGCGCCGGAAACGCCCAGCGCCCGGCTCGGCTACCATACCGGCTTCGCCTGTCTGTGCATGACGGTGGCGGCGGTCGCGACGATGGTCGGCTATCTCGGCGCCGCCGGCCTGCCGAAGCCGCTGGCCCTGGCACTGCTGTTCATCAACGCCTGCTTCCTGCTGCTGCTGCTGCTCGACACCAAGGGCCGGGGCGCGGCCTTCGCGGTCATCACCGGGGTCGTCGCCGGCATCCCGATCAACACGTACCTGCCCGACACCGGCCTGATCGTGACCGGCATCGTCGGCGGCACGGTCGGTTTTCTGGTCGACGGCATGGGGCAAAGGGAAAGATCGTGACGGCGTTCGCCCCCGCCGCGGCGGCGCTGGTGCTCGCCGCGTCCGTCGCCGCCACGTTCCTGTGGCGCGCCCTCGGGGTGTTCCTGGCCCGGCGGCTCGATCCCAAGGGCGCCGTCTTCCGCTGGTTCTCCTTCGCCTCTTTCGCCGTGCTCGCCGGGCTGCTGTCCCGGCTGCTGATCCTGCCCACCGGCGACCTCGCGACCATCGGCATCGAGGTCCGGCTGGGCGCGGCGGCGATCGGCGTCGCGGCCTTCTACCTCTCCCGCCGCAACCTCCTGGTCGGAGTCGCCAGCGGCACCCTCAGCTTTGCTCTTGCGGCAGGGGCGATGAACTGACTGCAGAGATCCGAGTGCGGCGTTCGGGGAGCCGATCAAGTCGGCCTCCGTCATTGTCCGGTACTCGGTATTCGTTGAAGATATCATTTGAAAAAGAAAGTCGTTTCGTCGAAAAATGCCCTCATGACGTGTATTTTTTCGCGCCAATGGCTGTTGACGGTCGGCCTTTTGGTGTTCGGTGTTTCGGAAAGTTTTTCCCGCCCGGCGGCCGCCGCTTTCTGCGAGCCCGAAGACCAAATTCTCTGCGAGTCGCCCGACGTCATGGCCCTCGAGCGCCTAAGCCGAAACAGCTCGCTTGAGGATCTGAAAGACTTGGCGACCGTCCATACGGCGCACGCGAGCGCTGCAGCGGCCGCCGGGGGTATGCGGATGATTGCCCGCGCGATGGACCGGGCCGGGCATCGCGATGCCGCGTTGGAGCTTCTAAGGGCGGGACATTCGGGGGTTTTCCGTTCGTCCAACTGGATCGAGAACGCCTTGGCCAAGGTCAGTATCGCGAGACTGCAGGCGACCCTTGGCGACGCGGACGCGACACGGTACCTGGTCCCCGGCACGATCGTCTGGCCCGAGCGCATGACCGGATGGGATCGGGGCTCCGTTTTCGCGGTACTGGCCGACGGGATCGACGATCTCGGCGACCGGGATCGGGCCCGCGCCGTCTATGAGCGCGGACTTACCGAGGTGTCGACGGGGCCGTTCTCCGTGCCGCAGCATTACGGGGATAGGGTCTCCGGTCTCGCACGGCTCTGGTTGTCCGCCGACTCCCGGGGATATCGGGACCTCGCGGATCGACTGCGGCACAGGATAGAACGCCTTATCGACTCGCCGGAGCGAGCGGAAGGCGCTTGGCCGTCCTCCCTAGAGGAGTTGGACGACCGCCGCTCCCAACTCTGACAGCATCCCGCAGGCCGGGTCCGATGTTCCGGACCGGCTTGCGGGCGACCGTTACGCGTTGCCGCTGAGGTAGTCCAAAGCCGCCTGGACCCCGCCGGTCCGGATCGGTACGCCCGCCATCCGCAGGCCCATCTCGCAGCCCGACAGGGTGCCGCACAGCATCAGGTCGTTGAAGTCGCCCAGATGGCCGATGCGGAACATCTTGCCCTTCACCTTGCCGAGCCCGGCGCCGAGCGACATGTCGAACTTGTCTAGGATCACCTTGCGCACGGCGTCGGCGTCATGACCGTCCGGCATGACGACGCCGGTCAGCACCGGCGAGTACTCGCGGGCATCCTCGCACTGGATCTCAAGCCCCCACTGACGCACGGCCCGGCGGGTCGCCTCGGCGTGGCGCTCGTGGCGGGCGAACACGTTGTCCAGCCCCTCGTCCATCAGCATGTCGCAGGCTTCCTTGAGGCCGTAGAGCAGGTTGGTGTTCGGGGTATAGGGGAAGTTGCCGGTCGGGTTCTGACCGATCTGCGACGACCACTCCCAGTAGGACTTGGTCATCGTCGACGACTTCGCCGCCTCCAACGCCTTGTCGCTGACCGCGTTGAAGCTGATCCCCGGCGGCAGCATCAGGCCCTTCTGGGAGCCGGAGATGGTGACGTCGATGCCCCACTCGTCATGGCGCAGGTCGGCGGAGGCCAGACCGGAGATCGTGTCGACCATGAACAGCGCCGGGTGGCCCGCGGCGTCGATCGCCTTGCGCACCTCGGGGATGCGCGAGGTCACGCCGGTGGAGGTCTCGTTGTGGACGCAGCACACGGCCTTGATCTCGTGGCCCTTATCCTTCGACAGCCGCTCCTCGACCGCCGCCGGATCGACGCCGCGCCGCCAGTCCCCCTCGATCACCTCGGGCTTCAGGCCGATGCGGGTGGCGAGCTCGACCCACAGCGTGGAGAACTGGCCGGTCTCGACCATCAGCACCTTGTCGCCGGGCGACAGCGTGTTGACCAGGGACGCCTCCCAGGCGCCGGTGCCCGAGGCCGGGAAGATGATCACCGGGTTCTTGGTCTTGAAGATCGGCTTGATCTTCTCGAGCACCTCCCTGGCGAGCGCCTGGAACTCCGGCCCCCGGTGATCGATGGTCGGCTTCTCGATGGCGCGCAGGATGCGGCCCGGCACGTTGGAGGGACCGGGGATCTGCAGGAAATGGGGGCCGGCGCGGTGGGCCATGGGGTGTTCCTCCTAAGGGTTCCGTCTTTTTCAGGCGAGGGCGCGCTCGAGAACGCGGGCGACATGGACCGCCTCCCGGCCGGCGCCGTCATGGATCTGGTGGCGGCACGAGGTGCCGTCGGCGACGAGGATGGTATCGGCATCGGCGGCGCGGACCGCCGGCAGAAGGCTGAGCTCCGCCATCTTCATCGACACCGCATGGTGCTCCTTCTCGTAGCCGAAGGCGCCGGCCATGCCGCAGCAGCTCGACTCGATCACCGAGACGTCGAGACCGGGGATCAACTTCAGCGCAGTTTGCACCGGCCCCATGGCGGCGAATGCCTTCTGGTGGCAGTGGCCGTGGACCATCGCCTTGGCGCCGACCGGCTTGAGCTTGAGGGCGTCGAGCCGTCCGGCCTCCGCCTCGCGGGCGATGAACGTCTCGAACAGCATGGCCATCTCGGGGACCTTGCCGGCCTTCTCGCGCAGCAGCGACGGCAGCTCGTCTTTCAGGGTGAACAGGCAGGACGGCTCCAGCCCGACGATCGGCACTCCGCGTTCGGCGAAGGGCGCGAAGGCCTCCGCAAGTCGGGCCATCTCGGCCTCGGCCTTCTCGATCAGCCCGGAGGCGAGATAGGTGCGCCCGCAGCAGAGATGCCGCCCGCCCGTCGGGACCGGATCGATCACATGGATGGTGTAGTCGGCCGCCTCCAGCACCGCGACGGCGGCGCGCAGGTTCTCCGGCTCGAAATAGGTGTTGAACGTATCCGCGAACAGCACGACCTCGCGCCCGTCGGCCGCCGGACGCTCTGCCACTTCCGATCCGCGGAACGGCGTCGAACTCCACTGCGGCAACGTCCGCTCTCTGGCGAAACCGAGCAGCTTCTCGCTGAGCCAGGCCGCCCCGGGCAGCGTGTCGCGCAGATTGGCGAGATAGGAGAACCGGCTCGCCGCCTCGGCGTAGCGCGGCATCTCCGCGATCAACCGGTCCTTGGCCGACAGGCCGTGGCGCTTGACGTACTGGCCCAGCATCTCGGTCTTCATCTTCGCCATGTCGACGCCGGTCGGGCACTCGCGCTTGCAGCCCTTGCAGCCGACGCAGAGGTCGAGCGTCTCCTTCAGGGCAGGATCGGTCAGCGCCTCCGGGCCGAGCTGGCCGGACAGGGCGAGGCGCAGGGTGTTGGCCCGGCCGCGCACCAGGTGCTGCTCGTCACCGGTGGCACGGAAACTCGGGCACATGACGCCGGGGTCGCGCTTCCGGCAGGCGCCGTTGTTGTTGCACATCTCGACGGCCCCGGAGAGCCCGCCCCAGGCGGACCAGTCGAACCGGGTGTCCGGGTTCACCGCCGCGTAGCCCGGCTTGAAGCGGAACAGCGAGCGGTCGTCCATCTTCGGGGGATCGACGATCCGGCCCGGGTTCATCAGGCCCTTCGGATCGAACGCCCGCTTCACCTCTCCGAACGCGTCCACCACCCGGTCGCCGAACATCCGGCGGTGGAACTCCGAGCGCACGATACCGTCGCCATGCTCGCCGGAATGGGAGCCCTTGTACTCCCGCACCATCTCGAAGGCCTCTTCGGCGATGGCGCGCATTTTCTTCACGTCGCCGCCGTCCTTCATGTTCAGGATCGGCCGCACATGCAGGGTCCCGACCGAGGCGTGGGCGTACCAGGTGCCCTTGGTGCCGTGCTTGGTGAACACCTCGGTCAGTCGCGCGGTATAGTCCGCCAGATGCTCCAGCGGCACCGCGCAGTCCTCGATGAAGGAGACCGGTTTCCCGTCGCTCTTCATCGACATCATGATGTTCAGGCCGGACTGCCGGACCTCGGTGATCCGCGCCTGCAGCCCCGGATCCTCGGCCCGGACCACCGCGCCGGGGAAGCCGAGATCGGCCATCATGGTCTCGAGGTCGCCCAGCTTGGCGAGCAGCGGCGCCTTCTCGTCGCCGGCGAACTCGACCAGCAGCAGCGCGTCCGGCTCGCCCTTCACGAACTCGCGCATGGCGGGCTGGAACATGGGGATCTCGCGGGCCAGCTCGATCATCGTGCGGTCGATCAACTCGACGCCGAACGGCTTCAGGGTCACCAGGTGCCGGGTGTTCTCCATCGCCGCGTGGAAGGTCGGGAAGTGACAGACGCCGACCACCCGATGCTTCGGGATGGCGTGAGTCTTCAGTTTGATCCGCCGCGACAGGGCCAGCGTCCCTTCCGAGCCGACAAGGAGCGAGGCCATGTTGTGGCCGCCCGCGGCGTCCCGCGCCGTCACCCGGTCCAGGTTGTAGCCGCCGACCTTGCGCATCAGCTTGGGGATGTTGGCGTCGATCTCGCCCTGCTCGCGCTCGGCGATGGCGCGGACCTGCTGCACCAGGTCGCGGTAGCGCGCCGGACCAGACAGCTCGCCCAGATTGCCCGGCACCCGGTCGAACCGCGCCTCGGTCCCGTCCATCAGGATGGCGTCGATGGCCTCCACGTTGTCGACCATGATCCCGTAGTGAAGCGACCGGCCACCACAGGAATTGTTCGCCGCCATGCCGCCGATGGTCGCCCGCGACGAGGTCGAGATGTCGACCGGATAGATCCGACCCTTCGACTTCAACCAGGCGTTCAGGTGGTCGAGCACGATGCCGGGCTGCACGGTGACCTCATGGGTCTCCTCGTCGTAGTCGACGATCTCGCGCAGGTGCTTGGTGCAGTCGAGAACGAGCGCGGTGTTCACAGTCTGGCCGCATTGCGAGGTGCCACCGCCGCGCGGCAGGAGCGGGATGCCCTCCATCTCGGCGATATGGACGGCGGCGCGCAGGTCGTTCTCGGTCTTCGGAATCACCACCCCGATCGGCTCGACCTGATAGATCGAGGCGTCGGTCGCGTAGCGCCCGCGGGTGAAAGCGTCGAACTTCACCTCGCCCTCGATCTCGCGCCCCAGCCGCTCGGCCAGGGCGGAATCGCCGATCCGCGCTTTCGCATCGACCATCGTGACACCTTCCGGGACTCTGCCCGTTTGCGTTTCCCCGCGTGCTAATCTACCCCCGCAGACACGTGAGAGATACCGGACGAGCGGACAGCGGATGTCGCCGAGCGGACAGGGCAACGAGGGAACGAAGGATCCGGTGAGCGGTCACGAGGAGACCGACACCCCGGTGATCGGCCATGCCGCGTCCTTCGCGCCGGGGGCCAGCGTACCCTGGCATACCCACGACCGGGGCCAGCTCGCCCTGACCCTGGCCCGGGTCATGCGGGTGGAGACGCCGGAGCGGGTCTGGCTGGTGCCGCGGGGCAGCGTGCTGTGGCTTCCCGCCGGCACGCCGCACCGCTCGCTCGCCCCGGAGGAACGCTCGATGCGGTCGCTGTTCGTGCGCGGCGACGGCGACGGCGCCCTGCCCGGCCGGCCGAGCGCGGTGGAACAGGGCACGCCGCTGGCGGACATGGTCACGTGGCTGGCCGAGACCTACGACCGCGAGCGACTGGACCGGGCCTGGACCACCGTCGCGGGGGCGGCCCTCGCCCTGGTGCGGCCGGCGCCGGGGGTGAGCGTGCGCCTGCCCCGGCCGGTTGACCCGGCGGTCGCGCGGATCGCCGACGCGGTCTCGGCGGACCCGAGCGACCCGCGATCCCTGGAGGAGTGGGGGGACAGCCTCGGCGTCAGCCCGCGCACCCTGCGCCGTCGGGTGCAGGCGGAGACGGGGATGAGCTACCGGGACTGGCGGCGCTACCTGGCGCTCACCGCGGCGGCGGAGAAGCTGCTGGCCGGGGCGCGGGTCACCGACGTCGCCTTCGAGGCCGGCTACGCAACGTCGAGCGCCTTCGTTGCGGCCTTTCACAAGGCGTTTCAGGTCACCCCGGGTCAGTTCCAGCGCCTGTCCGACCGCTGACATCCCATCGCTCCGACTCATTCCGGGCCGGAGGTCGTTGCTGGCGGGCCATGGACGAGGGCCGCGCCCGACCCGACCCTCACCCCGGCACAAGGCCGGGGAGTGCACTGGGGCTGGGGGATTGGCTCGAGGCGGAGAGTGAGATGGCGGGCGAAGACCGAAGTATACCCCCTCCCGACTTCCCGGCCCTGTGCCGGGACCCACGGGACCGTTTCGCACACCCCTTTCACGAAGACGATTCGGCGACGTAGGCCCCGGCACAGGGCCGGGGAATGCGTGAAGGTTGGAGCGGGCAAGGTCGGGGTGCTGGATAGGGCGCGGCAGGCGACACGCCGCGCCGGGAAGCGGAGGGCGGCTCGATCGTGGGGCATGGTCGTGCGATGGAGCGCCACAGTGCGCCCGGCCTCGCCAACACGGCGCGGCTCCGGTGACCGGCGGAACACCCTCCCCCGCCCAAACCTCACTGCCCGGATTTATTCCGGGCCGAGGCCTAACGCTTGCGGACCGTCAAACGGGGACCCCGCACGCCACCAGCCTCACCCCGGCACAAGGCCGGGGAGTGCACTGGGGCTGGGGGATTGGCTCGAGGCGGAGAGTGAGATGGCGGGCGACGACCGAAGTATACCCCCTCCCGACTTCCCGGCCCTGTGCCGGGACCCATGGTACCGTTTCGAGCATCCTTTTCACGAAGACGCACCGGCAGCGCAGGCCCCGGCACAGGGCCGGGGAATGCGCGCAGGTTGGACCGGGAAGGTCGGGGTGCTTCCCCTAAACCGCCGCGTCCCGCAACCGCAGTTCCGGAAGCGCAGTTCCGGAAGCGCAGTTTCTAGGACCGTCGTTTCCTAGAACCGCCAGCCGACGGTGACGCCGCCGAAGACGCTCGGGCCGTTCTGTCCCTCGAATTCGGGGCTGCGGATCACATGGGTATAGCCGATCCGGAAGTCGTCATAGGTCAGCACGGCGCCGGCCGAGAGCTCGCCGACGAAGATGTTCTTGTCGACGCTCGGCGAGTCCTCGAACGTGTTGCCGTCGAGGAAGATGTTGCGGGCGACCGCCCGGCCCTCGGCGCCGGCGAAGACGTACCAGCCAAGCCGGTCGCCGCCGACCACCTCGCCGAAATACCCCGACCCCGGGCTCGCCGGCTGAATGCGCGGCGGGCCGTAGTCGCCCTCGGGCGGGTCGCCGAGGCGGAACGTGACCCCGGCGGCTGCATGGGTGAACACGTTGCCGAGCGCCGCCGTGGTGTGCGGGGCGGCATCGATCCGCAGTCCGCCGAAATCCGCGAGGGGGGCGCCGAACACCCACCGGCGCTGAAGCATCAGCAGGACCGCCGGCTCGTTCTTGAGCTGATGGTCCCACCCCTGGGGATCGGGCGACCCGACGACGTCGTGGACGAAATCCTGCACCTCCTCGCCGAGGGCGAGCGGGCCGATCACGCCGAGGGACAGGATGCCGGAAGTCTGGACTCGCGAGAACTGGCTGTCCCGCTCGTAGGGCTCATCGGTGATGACGCCGACCGACCCGTAGAGCCAGGCCGCATAGGGCTGGTCGTCCGGCGGCGGGTCGGCCAGTTTGATGTCCTGGGGCGTGTACAGGTTCTGGCCGAAGGTCGCCTGCCAGCGCACCTTCTCCCCCGTCCCGACCAGCGGCTCGGACCCGGACCGGACCCAGTTCGGGATGTCGTTGACCTGGCTGGTCCAGGTGAACCGGAACCCGTTGGTGTAGTACTGGTCCGTATTGGCCGGGAGGTCGTTCTCCAGCGTGAAGCTGAGCACCGACTCGTCTCGGTCCACCTCCTTGGACGGCTTCTCCTCCGCCGCGGCGGGGAGAGCGGTCAGGGTGACGAGCAGGGCGTAGAGGATCTGGCGCATGGGCCACTCATACGTCGCGGCGCTGTGCTGCGCCAGTCCGGACTTGACCGTAAGCCGCGCTTATGGCTCAACTGCTGTCATGGTGTTCGGAACCGCGACGCTCGGCCTGCGACTTATTTGCCCGGCTCTCTGACGAGAGACCGGGACAGATTCGTTCGCCCCACGCGTCACCCCAAGGTTCCACGAGGCCGACCGATGATCGGCACTGATACCCGACAGACACCGAAGGCTCCGAGCGCGCTGACCGCGTGCGCGAGCGTCCATGTCTGTCGCGTGGCGGCAACACCCTTCAGCAGAGACGAGCGACGATAATTCGGCGCCCGCCCCAGATCCCCGGCGACGCTCCCCGACACGCGGTGGGGCACGGTCCGGACCGGCGGCGCGCCTCCCAGGAGGAAAGACGATGTTGAACCGCATGCCGATCGAAAAATACCGCGCCTACGCCCAAGTCGACCTGCCCAAGCGAAGCTGGCCGGACAAGGTCATCGACACCGCGCCGATCTGGTGCTCCGTCGATCTACGCGACGGCAACCAGGCGCTGGTCGACCCGATGGACGGGCCGCGCAAGCGCCGCATGTGGGACGCCCTGATCAAGATGGGCTTCAAGCAGATCGAGGTCGGCTTCCCCTCCGCCTCGGACACCGACTTCAACTTCGTGCGCCAGCTCATCGAGGAGAACCTGATCCCCGATGACGTCACCATCCAGGTTCTGACCCAGGCCCGCGAGCATCTGGTGCAGCGGACCTTCGAGAGCGTCATCGGCGCGAAGAACGTCATCATCCACCTGTACAACTCGACCTCGGAGCTGCAGCGCCGGGTGGTGTTCCAGGAGGACCAGGCGGGTGTGAAGAAGATCGCCACCGACGGTGCTGCCATGGTGCGCGACCGCCTGCCCATGCTGGCGGGCCAGAACGTGCAGCTGCAGTACTCGCCGGAGAGCTTCACCGGCACCGAGCTGGACTACGCGCTCGAGGTCTGCGAGGCGGTGATGGATGTCTGGGCGCCGGTGGTCGAAAACCGGATCATCCTGAACCTGCCCTCGACCGTCGAGATGTCGACGCCGAACATTTACGCCGACCAGATCGAATGGATGCACCGCAACTTCACCCGGCGCGACCGGATCTGCCTGTCGGTGCATCCCCATAACGACCGGGGCACCGGCGTCGCCGCGGCGGAGATGGCGGTGATGGCGGGCGCCGACCGGGTCGAGGGCACCCTGTTCGGCAATGGCGAGCGCACCGGCAACGTGGACATCGTCACCCTGGGCCTGAATCTGTTCACCCAGGGTGTCGACCCCAAGCTGGACTTCTCCGACATCAACGGCCTGATGGAGACGGCGGAATACTGTAACCAGCTGCCGATCCACCCGCGCCACCCCTATGCCGGCGAACTGGTCCACACGGCCTTCTCCGGCTCGCACCAGGACGCCATCAACAAGGGCATGAAGGCGATCAAGGCGGCGAACAGCGGAGTCTGGGAAGTCCCCTACCTGCCGATCGACCCGCATGATATCGGCCGCGACTACGAGGCGGTGATCCGGGTGAACTCGCAGTCGGGCAAGGGCGGCATCGCCTATGTGCTGGAGAACGACCACCACATCCGGCTTCCCAAGGAGTGGCAGGCCCAGTTCAGCCAGGTGATCCAGCGGCTGACCGACGCCAGCAGCCAGGAGATCTCCAGCCAGGAGATCTGGAACGCTTTCGAGACCGAGTACGTCACCCAGCCCGAGGGCCGGTTCAACCTGGTCAGCTTCGAATCCCGCCGCGTGCCCGGCTCGAACCAGGTCGTCGAGGTCAATGCTGTGCTCACCGACAACGGCACGGAGAAGACGATCAGCGGCCAGGGCAACGGACCGGTCAACGCCTTCTCGCACATGATGCGCAAGGAGTTCGGACTGAAGTTCAAGCTCAAGGACTATGTGGAGCACACCCGCTCGGTCGGCTCCGACGCCGAGGCGGCCGCCTATATCGAGATCAAGACTCCGGACGAGGGCGGGACCAGCATCTTCGGCGTTGGCATCGACACCGACATCACCCTGGCGCCGATCAAGGCGGTGGTGAGCGCCTGCAACCGGCTTTAGGCGAAGCATTCTTTAGGCAGAGCATTCCGGCGGGCGCGGGACACCCTCGCGCCCGTCCGCATCCGATCGACTGACTGTGGGGAAATGGCCCCTGGTGCCCCCGGTCCGACTCGAACGGACACTCCCTTGCGGGAAACAGATTTTGAGTCTGTCGCGTCTACCAATTCCGCCACGGGGGCGCCGGAACGGCTGCACTATGGCGAGGGCGCGACTCCCGGTCAATGCGGTCGCGCGCCAGCCGCGGCGAGACACTGCGGGCGGGGTTTGCTAGCGTTTTCCAAAATGTTGGAGATGACATGACTGGATCGGGTCTGCCGGACTGGGCAACTGAGATGCGCGAGCGGGACCGGCCGATATTCATCGCCGCCGCCACGGCCCGGAGCGGGACCACCGCTCTGCACCGGCTCGTGAACAGCCACCCGGACGTCATGCTCCACGGGGAAGATCCCATCATGTTCGACATGGCGCATATCTGTGCCAGTCGGGTGGTGCGTTTCGCCCAAGGTCGGGAGCAGTACGAGACCTTGCGCCGCAATGCGCTGCAGCAAGGCAGCGACGAATGGCTCGACGTCTTCCTACCCCAGCCGGATGTCTTGATGCAGACCGCCTTTCTGATGTTCTACCTGACCGCCCGGCCGTTCCGCGACGACGCGCGGCAGTTCGGCAAGACCCGATGGGGCATGAAGAAGCCCAATGTGAGTCCCCACCACATCGCCGGGCTTAGCGCCCTCCTGCGGAACGCCCGGGTGATCTACATGATCCGCGACCTGCAGGACGTATTGAAGTCGGGCAAGTCCTTCTACGTGTCCCAGGGTGAGTATCGGCCGCAGGAAATCTGCCGCCAATGGGCCGCGCGGGTCTCGGCCTGGGCCAAGCAGGCGCGCACGGAACAGCACTTCACGCTGAACTACGCCGATCTCGACCAGAGGCCCGACTGGGTCGTGGAGCAACTCTCCGCCTTTCTTGAGCTCGACCAGCTCGACCCAACGGTCCTCAGCTCCAGGGTGAACACGCAAAAACCCGCGGGAGGTGGCTACACGGCGCCGCAAGATCTGACCGATGAGGAGGTGGAGCTGGTACGGCAAACGGAGGCGGCCGTGCATGCGGATCTCGGCGGGGTCGCCATGCCGCCCACCGGTATCGCATGACCGCTTGTCGCTTCGACGACTGACTGATATCGCAGGCGCTCTGCCCGTCTGCGACACCGCCGGCTCGAAACGCATCAGGGACCCATCATGCTGCGCCCGTTCTACGACTGGACCCTGCGGGTTTCCGGCCACCGGCATTCCGAGCGCTGGCTGGCGGCGGTCGCCTTCATCGAGAGCTCGGTCTTCCCGATCCCGCCGGACGTGATGCTGGTGCCGATGATTCTGGCCGACCGGACACGGGCCTGGCGCCTCGCCCTGATCGCCACCGTCGGCTCGGTGCTCGGCGGCCTCGCCGGCTACGCCATCGGGCTGTTCTTCTTCGAGGCGATCGGCCAGCCGGTCCTGGAGTTCTACGGCAAGGCGGACAAGTTCGACGAGTTCGCCGAGATGTACAACGCGTGGGGCGCGTGGGTCGTCTTCGGCGCCGGTGTCACCCCGTTTCCCTACAAGGTCATCACCATCGCCAGCGGCCTGACCCAGCTCGACGTGATGATCTTCGTTGTCGCCTCGGTCCTGTCGCGCGGTCTGCGCTTCTTTATGGTCGCCGGCCTGCTCTGGTATTTCGGCCCGCCAGTCCGCAGACTTCTTGAGAAACACTTCGGCCTCATCACCGTGGTGTTCTTCGTGCTCCTCCTGGGTGGATTTGCGGCACTCAAATGGCTGTTCTGACACCGATCTTCGTCGCCGGCGCCGCGGCCTTCGCCCTGGCCGCCGCCCTGGTCTCCCAGTACGGCTTCGGCCTGCAGCCCTGCGAGCTCTGCGTCTGGCAGCGGTGGCCGTATCTGGCGGCGATCGTCCTCGGCCTGTCCGCGGTCGCCGTTCGACGCTCCCCAATCGCCCGCACCGGCCTCACGGCGCTCGCCGTCATCGCCGTCCTGGTCTCGGGCGGGATCGGCGCGTTCCATGTCGGTGTCGAACAGGGATGGTGGCAGGGGCTGGCGGGCTGCGGGTCGGTATCGGCTACGGACGATCTGGCCACGCTGCGGGCACAGATCATGAACGCGCCGATCGTGCGCTGCGACGAGGTGACCTTCTCCGTCCTTGGCATCTCCATGGCCGGCTGGAACGTCCTGTACGCGCTCGGAGTGGCCGCGGTCGCCGGGTGCGCCATGCTGGGGAAGAGCGGCGCCCGAGCGCCGTCGTGATCCGATGCTGAAATCCCTTCTCCGGAGCAAGACGGGGGCCGCGATCGTCACGGGGCTGCTGCGCGCCTATATCCGGTTGCTTCTCGCCACCATCCGGCTTGAGCACAAGACCGATCCGGCGGCGACCGCCGTCATCGAGAGCGGCGAACCGTTCCTGGTGGTCTTCTGGCACAACCGGCTCGGCCTGATCGCCGGCGCCTGGTCCGAGGGAAGGGAGATCGCCATGGTGCGCTCGTCCCACGGCGACGGCCGCCTGCTCGGCAACGCCCTGTCCCACATCGTGACCCGGCCGATCGAGGGCTCCACGCGACGGAATCCGACAGCCGCCCTGCGCGGCATGCTGCGCGCGGTGGCGGACGGTCTCCCGGTGGCGATCACCCCCGACGGGCCGCGCGGCCCGCGGATGCGCTGCCAGCTCGGCGTGGTCGATGTCGCGCGGCGTACCGGCCTGCCGATCGTCCCGGCAACCTGCAGCTCCCGGCCGCGCATCGAGACCCGGTCGTGGGACCGTTTCCTGGTTCCGCTTCCCTTCACCCGGGGGATCGTGTCGATCGGCGCCCCGCTGGATCTGAGCGACACGACCGAGGACCGCGAACAGGCCCGCCGGCGCGTGGAGGAGGCGCTGACGGCGCTGACCGACGCGGCGGACCGGCACCTCGGGCTGGAGCCGATCCCGCCGGCGCCGGCACAGGCCGGGGGCCGCGCATGATCCTGTCGCTCTACAAGGGGCTGGCCACCGCGCTCGGCCCGGCGATCGACGCGTATCTGGGCCACCGCGTGGCCCACGGCAAGGAGAACGCCGGGCGACTGGACGAGCGGCGCGGCGTCGCCGACCGGCCCCGACCGGAGGGGCCGCTGGTCTGGCTGCACGCCGCCAGCGTCGGCGAGGCGGTCGGCCTGCTGACCCTGATCCGCGCGCTGCGCGAGACCCGCCCCGATCTCACCCTGCTCATGACCACCGGCACGGTGACATCGGCGGACGCCATGGCCCGCCGCCTGCCGGACGGGGTGATCCACCAGTTCGTCCCGGCCGACCGGCCCGTCTGGGTCCGGCGCTTTCTCGATCACTGGCGGCCCGATCTCGGCATCTGGATGGAGTCGGATCTCTGGCCGAGCCTCGTCACGGAGGCCGATGCCCGCGGGGTGCCGATGGCGATCGTCGACGGACGTCTGTCCATGGGCGCATTCCGGCGCTGGCGGCGGATGGGGCCGTTGGCCCGCCCGCTCTTCGCTGCGTTCGATCTCGTGCTCGCGGCCAGTGACGACCAGGCCCGACGCTTCGCCGCGCTCGGCTGTCCGGACGTGCGGTATGCCGGCAACCTCAAGGCCGCGGGCGATCCGCCACCGGTCGACGGCGACGCGGTGGCCGCCCTGCAGACCGCCATCGCCGGCCGGCCGGTCTGGCTGGCGGCGAACACCCATCCGGGCGAGGAGGTCGCCGTCCTGGACGCCCATGCCCGCCTTACCCTGTCGCGGCCGGATCTCCTGACCGTCATCGTGCCCCGCCACGCGACCCGCGGCGACGAGATCGCCGCCCTGGTCCGGTCGCGCGATCTGCCCCTCGCCCGCCGGTCCGCCGGCGAGATGCCGACGGCAGACACGGCCGTGTATCTGGGCGACACCATGGGGGAGATGGCGGCGTTCTACTCGGCGATCCCGATCACGTTCCTCGCGGGCTCCCTCGTGCCAGTCGGTGGGCACAATCCGATCGAGCCGGCCCATTGCGGAACCGCTCTGCTGCTCGGCCCGCTCATGCCGAACAACCGCGATACCGCCGACATGCTGATCGCCGCCGGGGCCGCCCGGCCGGTGGCGGATGGCGACCGTCTGGCCGACGCGGTCGAGGGGCTGCTCGCCGCGCCACCTGAGGCGACGGCGATGGCCGATCGGGGCCAGGCCGTGGCCGGGGACGGCCGGGCCGGTCTCGTCCGCATCCTCGACGCCCTGACCCCGCTGCTGCCGGGAGCGTCCGGGTGAGAGCCCCCGAATTCTGGCGGACCGGCGGCTGGCCGGTGGTCGTTCTGACACCGGCAAGCTGGCTCTGGCAGCTTGGCGGCCGCCTTCGCCAAGCGATGGCGTCTCCCTACGCGCCCCGGATCCCGCTGATCTGCGTCGGCAACGCGACGGCCGGCGGCACGGGCAAGACCCCGACGGTTCTGGCAGTGGCGGCCCACCTGCTGGAACGGGGATGGCGGGTCGGGCTTCTGTCGCGCGGCCATGGCGGCCGGTTGAAGGGGCCGCTCCCGGTCGATCCCGGCGAACACGCGGCCTCGGATGTGGGCGACGAGCCGCTGCTTCTGGCCGGGCTGGCGCCGACGGTGATCGCCCGCGACCGCGCCGCCGGCGCGCGGATGCTCGAAGCACTCGGCGTCGAGGTTATCGTCATGGATGACGGGCTGCAGAACCCGTCGCTGCGCCCGACCCTGAGCCTCCTGGTGGTGGATGGCGGCGCCGGGCTGGGCAACGGCCGGCTGATCCCCGCCGGCCCGCTGCGCGAACCATGGGACGCCGCCCTCGAAAAGGCCGACGCCGTGGTGCTGATCGGGGAGGACCGGCACGGCGTCGCCTCGATGGTCGGCGACCGGCGACCGATCCTATCGGGCGTGCTTGAGCCGTCGCCTGCCGCCCTGAGCCTGCGCGATCGTCGGGTCTTCGGTTTCGCCGGCATCGGGCGGCCCGAGAAGTTCCGCGACACCCTGACCGGACTCGGTGCTTCGGTGGTCAGCTTCGAGGCCTTCGACGATCACCACCCATACGCGCCGGAGGAGATCGTCTCCCTGATCGAGCGGGCGGCGGCGGCGGACGCCGTTCCGGTCACGACCGCCAAGGATGCGGTCCGCCTGCCGCCCGATGCCCGCGAGATGGTGACGGTGGTGGATGTCTCGCTGACCTGGCGCGACCCGTCGGCCGTCGCCGCGCTGCTCGATCACTCCGTCGGCATCGGCGGCACCACATAGGCCGGGTCAAGCCGCCGGTCGCGCCAGTTCATCCGCCAGTCTAGATGCGGCCCGGTCGCCCGCCCGGTGGCGCCGATCGTGCCGATCACCTCACCCTGCGGGATCCGCTGGCCGACCGCCACCGCGACGCTGTCCAGGTGGATGAAGGTGCTCGACAGGCTGTGCCCGTGATCCAGGATCAGGGTGCCGCCGGTATAGTAGTGATCGGTCGCCGCCAGGGTCACCACACCGTCGGCCGGCGCGACGACCGGGGTGCCCTTGGGCGCGGCGATGTCGATCCCGTAATGCGGCTGCCGCGGCTTGCCGTTGAGGATCCGCTGGCTGCCGTAGACGCCGGAAATCCGCCCGGTCGCCGGCCAGACGAAGCCGGAGCGGAAATCGGAGTCCGGCCGCTCCGTCGCGCGGGCCGCCTTGACCTCGGCGATGTCCCTGAGGATCCGGTCCATCACCTCCTGCGGCGGCGACACCATGTTCTCCGGCAGGCCGTCGATCCGCTGGACCGCGAACTCCCGCGCTTCGATCTCGAGGGTCCGGCGCTGCACGGTCCCGTCCGGCCGGGTGACGACCAGGGTGGAGGTCGCCGGCGCATCCCGGTGAAAGCCGAAGACGAAGGCACCGTCGCCGTCCACCCGCACCGGCAGGTCGTCCAGCACGAGCGCGGTGCCCGGCTCGGTCTGTCCGAACACGATCCCGCCCTGGGCGAAGACCCCGTCGAAGGCGATCTCGGCTTGCGCCGCCATTGGCAGAAGGACGAGGCAGAGGATCGCGAACAGCCGGCGCATCAGAACAGGCTTTCCTGGGTTGGTTTGGGGCCGGCCCCCGGGTCTTCGGCCGCGGCGGCGGGCGGGGACTTGGCCCGCGGTTTCTGTTTGCCGCCGCCGCCACCGGCCGGAGGCCCCCCGGAGCCGATCGTCGCCGAGGCCTCGCCGTCGCGGAACCGAAGGGTCACCGCCTGGCCGTCACGGGTCTCGGCGGCCGACTTCACCGGCGCGCCGTTCTCGTCGCGCACCAGGGCGAAACCGCGTTCCAGCACCCGCTCGAAGGAGTTCGCATCGAGTAGCTTTCCGATGCCGGTCAGCCGGTCGTTCTCGGTTCTGAGCCGTCGGCCATAGGCGGTCTCCGCGCTCCGCAGCAGGCGGCGCAGGTCCCGCTCCCCCTCGCCGATGGACCGGTCGATCGGCCCAAGACGAAGGCCGCGCGCCACGGTATCGAACCGCCCCCGGGTCCGCGCCAGGATCTCCGCCGGCGACGGGATCGGCCGGTCGACGGCGTAGGTCAGCCGATCGAGCAAGGCGGTGATCCGCCCCTGAGCGCTGCCGCCGGCGTAGTCGAGACGCTGCTGCGCCTGCTCGATCCGGGCGGCCGGATCGCCGAGACCGCGCGCCAAGCCACCGACCACGGTCCGGCCCTCGTTCAGGCGGCGGCTCACCGCACCGGTCAGGCGGGCGGTGTCCTCGGCGATACGCGCGATCAGATCGCTGCGGACCGGGACGGCCATCTCCGCGGCGGCGGTCGGTGTCGGCGCGCGGCGGTCGCTGGCGAAGTCGATCAGCGTTGTATCGGTCTCATGGCCCACGGCGGAGATCAGCGGGATGTCCGAGGCGGCGGCGGCGCGGACCACCTCCTCCTCGTTGAAGGCCCAGAGATCCTCCAGGCTGCCGCCGCCGCGGGCGACGATGAGCAGATCCGGACGCGGCATCGGCCCACCCTCGGCCGGGATGTCGTTGAAGCCCTGAATGGCGCGGGCGACCTGATCCTTCGCCGTCTCGCCCTGGACCAGCACCGGCCAGACGATCACGTGCACCGGGAACCGGTCGGCCAGGCGGTGCAGGATGTCGCGGATGACGGCGCCGGTCGGCGAGGTGACGACGCCGATCACCGCCGGCAGAAAGGGGATCGGACGCTTGCGGTCGGCATCGAACAGGCCCTCGGCGGCGAGGCGACGGCGCCGATCTTCCAGGAGCTTGAGCAGCGCGCCCTCGCCGGCCAGCTCCATCTGCTCGATCACCATCTGGTACTTCGAACGGCCGGGATAGGTGGTCAGCTTGCCGGTGGCGATGACCTCCATGCCCTCTTCCGGCTGGACCGAGAGCCGCTGCGCCGCACCGCGCCAGCACACCGCGTCCAGGACCGCGCTGTCGTCCTTCAGGGTCATGTAAACGTGACCGGATCCGGCCCGGGTCGGCCGGGAGATCTCGCCGCGCACGCGCACGCGGTCGAAGTTGGATTCCACGGTCCGCTTCACCGCCTGGCTGATCTCGCCGACGGAGAACTCCGGCAGGTTCCCGGAACGTCCGGTCGCTGACTCTTCCATAAGGCCCCGTAGCAGCTTCTGCGATCGCCCGCGCCGCGATCGCGTCAGAATTGAACCCGCTCCACCATCAACAACCGTCGCGAGGCGTTGACCACAATGGCAGATCATCCGACCAGCATCGTAATCAAGCATATCCTCGAAGGCGACTTTCTCGCGGCGAGTCGGGTCGTCGCCGACCATGGCCTGCCGGGCCAGACCGAGCTGATCCGCGCGGCGGAGTTCCTCTCGGTGACCACGTGGCTGGCCCGATATGCGGAGGCCGAGCCCGTCCGCCGCGAGGCCGGCGCCGTGCTTGAGGCGGTTTCCGGCATCTCGCCGGCCTGGGTGGCGAAGGCGGAGCCGCGTCCCCCCGTCGCCGCACAGATGCCCCACCGCAAGGCCGAGTTCGACCGCCTGATGGTCCGGGCTCTCGGCGACCGGGGTTACTATCACCCGATCCGGCTGCCGACCGTCGAAGGCCTCATCCCGCCGAATCGGGCCAATACCCGCTCCGACAGCGTCGCCTATCATGCCGCCGAATGGGAGCTGGCTCGGCCGCTCCTCGAGCGTGCCTGCGGCGGATCGCTGTCGGACAAGCTGGTGGTCGATCTGGGCTGCGCGGACGGGTTCTTCAGCCTGACCATGGCACGCGCCGGGGCCAGGGTGGTCGCCGTCGACATCGCGGTGACGATGATCCTGCGCACGGCCGTCTTCGCCGCGCTGAACGACCTCCACCGCCGCGTGCTCGCCCGGCTGGGCCCGACCCTGGAACTGCCGCGGATTCTCCAGCGCATCGCCGCCGCCGATCCGGCCTTTCCCCGGGTGGATGCGGTCTGCGCGCTCGGCCTGATCTACCATTTCGACGATCTGGAGGGCGATCTCGCGGTGCTGACAGGTCTCGGCGTGCCGATCCTGTTCGAGTTCAACGCCACCGCCGTCGAGGACGAGGCGGCTTATGATCCGACGGCTCACCGCAACCCACGGCCGGTCTCGATGCCGTGGCTGACCGGGTGGCTCCGCATGCGGGGATTCGAAGTGATCCCCGAGCCGGCGTGGCGGAAAGCGGCCGCCCGGCTGAGCGGACACCCGGACGCTCCCGATACCGCTTCCGGTACGACGGCTGCCACCCGGCAGGAGATGCTGCTGGCCCTTCCCATCGGCCCCCTCGGCGCCGAGACAGGCCGCACAGCACGACCCGGTGGCACCTGAACCGCCGGCGCAGTATGGTCCGCGCCGATCGACGTCCGGACCCGGACGCGGTCTGCGGACGCATCGGACGTGGAGAGCCTTGGTATGCGGATTCTGGTCGTGGGTTCCGGCGGGCGCGAGCATGCCCTGTGCTGGGCTATCGCCGCCTCGCCCCTGGTGACGGAGCTGTTCTGCGCCCCGGGCAACGCCGGCATCGCACGGGAAGCGACCTGCGTGCCGGTCGGCGTCGACGATCACGACGGCCTCCTGGCCCTGTGCCGGGACCGGGCGATCGACTTCGTGGTGGTCGGCCCGGAGGCGCCCCTGGTCGCCGGGCTCGTGGACAGGCTGGACGCGGCCGGCATCAAGGCGTTCGGCCCGACCGCCGCCGCCGCCGTTCTCGAGGGCTCGAAGGCTTTCACCAAGGATTTCTGCGCCCGCCACAACATCCCGACCGCCGCCTACGGCCGCTTCACCGATGCCGAGGCCGCCAAAGCCTACATCCGCGAGCAGGGCGCACCCATCGTGGTCAAGGCGGACGGGCTGGCCGCCGGCAAGGGCGTCATCATGGCCGAGACAGTCGACCAGGCGCTCGACGCCGTCGACGCGATGATGGCCGACCGGACCTTCGGCGAGGCTGGCGCCGAGGTGGTGGTCGAGGAGTGGATGGTCGGCGAGGAGGCGAGCTTCTTTGCCCTGACCGACGGCGAGGCGATCCTGCCCCTGGCCGGCGCCCAGGACCACAAGCGGGTGGGAGACGGCGATACCGGGCCGAACACCGGCGGCATGGGCGCCTACTCCCCCGCCCCGGTGGTGGACGACGCCATGTCGACGCGCATCGTCGACGAGATCATCGCCCCCACCGTCGCCGGGATGGCGGCCGAAGGGCGGAGCTTCCGCGGCGTGCTGTTCGCCGGGCTGATGATCACCGACAGCGGACCGAAGCTGATCGAATACAATGTCCGCTTCGGCGATCCCGAATGCCAGGCGCTGATGCTGCGGGTGAAGGGCGACTTCCTGTCGGCGCTGATCGCCACCGCCGACCGGCAGATCGCCCATTTCCACCTGCGCTGGCACGACGACACGGCACTCTGCGTGGTCATGGCGGCGGCCGGCTATCCCGGGTCCTACGAGAAGAACACCGTCATCGGCGGGGTCGACGCGGTGGAGACCGACGATGTGGTCGTGTTCCACGCCGGCACCGCACGGGGCGAGGACGGGCGGCTGCTGGCCACCGGCGGGCGGGTGCTCGGCGTCACGGCCATGGGAAGGGACGCGGCGGAAGCGCGGGACCGGGCCTATGCCGCCGTCGACGGCATCGACTGGCCCGAGGGCTTCTGCCGGCGCGATATCGGCTGGCGGGCGCTCGGTTCGGACTAACCGTCGCGCTTCGGCAGCAGCTCCTTGCGAAGCGCGCCCCAGTCCCAGCCGACCACGCGGGACCGGTGGAGACCCTCCGGAAGATTGGTGTGCGCCGTCGCGCCGGCGACCAGCACACCGACCAGGTTCAGGTTCGCCCGTTTGGCGAACTTGACCTCTTCGTTGACGTTCCGGCTGACCCCCGACATCGGGGTGACCAGAACCAGGGCGATCCTGGCGGCGCGCATGCGCTCGATGACCACGATCTCCTTCTGTCTGGCATCCAAATCTTCACGTTTTGATGCGCCGGTTATCGCCACCGGCCACTTCTGTTCCGCCATCTCGTGCAGAAACTTACGCGCCGTAAGGCGTTCCCGCTCGAGATCGAAAATCACGTGTATGCCGGTTGGGTCGACGGTCATCGCAAAGTACAACTTTTCCGAAAATTACTGATAACTCAATTCTGGTCGTTAAGGTTTGGTTAGGGTTTTCTGTGTCTCATGACGCCGCCTCACCAAGCGTAGCGAACGAGAGATAGATGCATCGCGCAGACGCAGACCTCCTCGCCGGAACGCTTGACGCGTCTGAACAGACGGATCTCGCATCGCTTCGCAGCCGGCTGCTCGACGCCGTCGACACGAAGCTTGTGTACGCGTTCCAGCCGATCGTCAACATCGATACCGGCATCGCCTTTGGCTACGAGGCCCTCCTGCGCGGGATCGACCAGACCGATTTCGGCTCTATCGCCGGCTTCTTCGATACCGCCTACGCCTACGGCATCCTCGAGGAGGTCGAGCGCCGCCTGCAACGCAAGGCGGTCGACGCGTTTCTGCGCCTGCCGAGCCGGACAGCAATCCTGTTCCTCAACGTGGACGCGCGGCTGCTCGCCTCGGGCAAGGCGGTGATCGACGGGATGGCCGCCGCCATCGCCGCGAGCGGACTCAGCGCCGACCGGTTCTGCCTCGAACTGCCGGAGACCCAGGACATCGTGGCCGGCGACGACGCGCTGGCGGTCATGCAGCAGATCTCCGGCGCCGGCGTCCGGCTGGCCCTGGACGATTTCGGCCAAGGGTACTCGCGCCTGCGGCTGCTGCACGAACTGCAGCCCAATTTCGTGAAGATCGACCGATACTTCGTTCACGGCGTCGCCAGCGATCCCAAGCGACGCCTCTTCCTCTCCCGCCTGGTCGACATCATGCACGTCTTCGGGATCGCCATGGTGGCCGAGGGCGTGGAGACCGAGGCCGACTTCCGGACCTGCAAGGATCTCGGCTTCGACTACGTCCAAGGGTATCTCGTCCAGAAACCGACGACCGACCTGGACCATATCCTCTCGCTCTATCCGGTGGTCGCCGGCCTCAACGCCCGCGAGCGGCGAAACCGGTCCACCGACAAATCCCGGCTGCAGGGACACCTGGACGTGCTGCCGACCCTGATGGTCGACCTGCCGATCGTCGAGGTGTTCGATACGTTCCGCCAGCACCGCGACCTGACGCTCTTCCCGGTGGTCGACCAGGCGGGCGTGCCGGTCGGGGTGGTCGGCGATTCCGACCTGAAAACCTACGCCTATTCACCCTACGGCCGAGATCTGATGGCGAACAAGGCGTACGGCCGCACTCTGCGCGACTTGGTGCGCTCTTGCCCCACCGCCAGCGTCGATATGCCGATCGAGAAGGTCCTGGAGATCTTCGCCCACCGCTCCGACGCGCCGGGCATTCTGATGGTGGAGCGTGGCCGTTACGCCGGGTTCATGAGTTCCACCGCGCTGCTCAAGGTGCTGCACGAGAAGACGGTCGCCGCGGCGCGCGACCAGAACCCGCTGACCCGGCTGCCCGGCAACCTGTCGATCAACGACTGGGTGACCGATGCACTTCAGGACCGCCAGTCGGGCATCGTCCTCGCCTATTTCGATTTCGACAGCTTCAAACCGTTCAACGATACCTACGGCTTCCGCAACGGCGACCGGGCGATCCAGCTCTTCGCCGAACTGCTGCAGAAGCACACCCAGAACCAGGATGCCTTCATCGGTCATGTTGGGGGCGACGACTTCTTCGCGGGGTTCCGCACCGACACGCCGCGCGAGGTCGGGAGCCGGGTGGCCGCCCTGGTCGCCCAGTTCGCCCATGACGTCGAGAGCTTCTACGACGCCGGGACGCGCCAGCGCGGTTTCATCGAGATGCGCGGACGCGACGGTCGCCTGCACCGCTACGGCTTGCTGACCGTGAGCGCCGGCCTGCTGAACCTGCGGGCCGACCGGGAGGAGATCCCGATCGACCAGGTCATGGACCAGATCGCCCAGCTGAAAAAGAAAGCCAAGCTGGCCAGCAGCGGGATGGCGGTCAGCAGCCTCGGCTAGGTCCGGCACCCGCTCACCGGATCAGGGACGGCACCCGCAGGATCTTGACCGGTCCGACCGCGAGGCGACCGTCCTGGATGGTGACCGGCGCACGGACCGCCGGCCGGCCGCCGCCGTCCGTACGGGAGAATGCCGCCGTCCCCAGACGCAGCAGCGCCGCCACGTTCTCGGCCAGGAGCCCCCGCTCAACCGCCCGGTCGATCATTGCCGGCAACCCGCGGATCTCCGCCGTCGCCGCCCCCTCCGGACGCATCAGCCCGTCCAGGGTGAGGGTCCCCTCCGCCGTCAGGTCCATGGGCTGCCAGGTCACGCCCAGATGGTCCACATCGATCACGCCGCCGGCGTCCCGCCATACGGCGAGTGCGGCGGGGTCGAGGGAGATCGGAAGCGGCCCGCGCACGACCGCCCTGAGCTTGCCGTCCGCCGGCCCCTCGAAGGGGAGATGGGGGGTGACCCGATCGGCCAGCTCCAGCGCCTCGGCCAGGAGCGACAGCCGCAGCGTCGTCGCCAGCCCGGCCCCGTCGAGATCGGCATCGGGCGACGGGTCCGCTTCGACCGCCAGGCGGGCCGCCCGGGCGACCACCCGACGGTCCCGGTCGACGGCAACGGCCTCGCGCAGGTCGAGTTCAAAGCGGTCGAGCGTCCGCGGCGCGACGTCGATGCTCCCTTCGGCGCTGATTGCAGTGAGCGAGACGTCGAGCGACGGCGCCTGCCAGGCGCCGGTCACCGGACCGGGGCTCGACAGCCTGAGCCGCAGCGGCCGCCAGGGCCGGGCGGAAATCGCCAGACGGTCGGTCGACGCGAGCAGCCGGCGCTCGCCGTCCGTACGCGCCCAGGCGACGTCGTCATAGGTGAAGCGGATCTGGAGCGGGTATCCGTCTAGGATCCGATCGCCGTGGGTGAGCCGGTCGCCGGCGGCCCGGCGGTAGTCCATCCAGTCGTCGATCGACGCCCGGAGGTGGATCGACATGAGCACCCAGCCGATACTCCAGGCGATCGCGACAAAGGCGAGGGCCGCGGCCCCGATCATCACCCAGAAGCGCGCACGGGCGCGGTCGGAGGGGATCGGGTCGACAGGGTCGCTTGCGGAGCTCATCGCCAGGGCCTAGGTGCAGGGGATGGAACAGGATACGGATCGCGGCGGCGCGAGGAAAGAGACGGCCGGCCGCAACGCATCGCGCGCCGGCATAGAACTGGATGGGGATGACGCCGGGGACCTCTGGATCTTCGGCTACGGCTCGCTCATGTGGCGGCCGGGCTTCGAGCATGTGGAGCGCTCGGACGCCCTTCTGCGCGGCTACCGGCGCCGGCTCTGCGTCGTCTCCCGGCACCACCGGGGCACAGCGACACGGCCCGGCCTGGTGATGGGGCTCGACCGCGGCGGCGCCTGTCGCGGGGTGGCCTATCGGGTTCCGGCCGCGGCGGTGGCGGAGACCCTGGCCTATCTCGACGAGCGGGAGATCGCGCATTACCCGGTCTACCGCCGCTCGATCGTCTCGGTCGGTCTTGGCGACGGCGCCCGGCACCTCGCGGTGACCTATACCGTCGACCGACGTGAGGCGGACTATGCCGGCAGCCTCTCCGTCCCGGAACAGGCGGCGATCGTCGCCGGCGCCACAGGACTCTCCGGCCCCAACCCCGACTATCTGCGCCAGACCGTGGAGCACATCCATGCGATGGGCCTCAGAGACCGGGCCCTGGAACGGGTGCTGGCCGCCCTCGCACCGCCCTCCCCCGACAGCGAGAAGATCGCTATGCGAGCTTTAACGTAAAAATTAATCGCTCTTAGATTGTTTATCCGTCTATCCTCTCCGGCGCAGGAACCAGGGAGGGCATCATGGTCGAGTCGGATTCCAGCGACGGCACGGTGGTTCGCGCCGCCATTCATCCGGGCATCGGGATCGCCCGTGTCGGCAATTCACCCGACGGTATCTATGTCGGGCCGGAGGTCCCGAACCCGTCGCCGCTGCCCCCGGAACACTACCGTGACGACACCGGCGCCCTGAAACGCGAAGCGGCGCGGTTCCGCATCTACGGGTACAACGCCGCCGGCGAGGTGGTGGCGGAGCTGACCAGCGACAACGCCGACATCACCTGGCGCGTCCACGTCGCCAACCAGAAATCTGGCTGGTACGATTTCCATGCAGCCCTGGACAGCGAGCAGGCCCTAAGCACCGTCGACCCGTCCCAACGGGCGCCGACGCTCCGCAACGCGAGTGTCGCGGACCGCTCCCGCCTCATCATCGACCCCGGCGCCCGCGAGATCGCGGGCCCCTCCAAGTCGGGGCCGGAATACCTGTTCGATACCGGCAAGTTCATGGGAACGCCGGTGTATCTCGGGGAGTTGCGGACCGACGCGCAGGGACGGCTGCTCTTTCTGGGCGGCCACGGGGTGTCTGCCTCCCATGACGGACAGCCCGCCAAGGACTTCGCCAACAACGACGGCTGGCACGACGACACGTCGGACGGCCCGGTTGAAGCGACGGTGACCATCTGCGGTCGCGACATCCCGGTCGACTCCGCCTGGGTGGTGACAGCGCCGCCGAACTACGGGCCGCAGCAGAAGTCGGTGCGCACCCTCCACGACCTGATGACCGACGTCGCGATCCGCGCCGGCATGCTCCCCCGTCCGAGAGCGCCGCTGTTCGGACGCGACATCCTGCCGGTGTTCACGCGCCAGACCGATCTGCAATGGGTGAATGCCGGTTTCGCCGCCGGCTTCGGCTTCGGAACGGTAAAGGATTTTCGTGCTTCGGACTGGATCGACACGTTGCGCAGCACCGATCCCGACCAGAAGGAACTGCGCCAGCAGCTCGCCAATTCCTTCCGAGTGTTCGAGCGCGACGGCTGGTCGCCGATGCCCTGGCCCTGGATCTATGGCGACGCCATGGACGTGCCCCCGGCCAAGCTGCCGGAACAGCACGTGGCCCTAACCGATACCCAGCTCGACATGCTGCAGCAGTGGGCCGCCGGAGAGTTCGATCCGGGCGACGATCCGATCGAAACGGCGGCGACGCTCGACGCGCTGCCGCTGGCGGACCGGCCCCGCGCGCTCGACAAGGCGGCGATGGACTTCTGCCTCGCCGACGCCTTCCACCCCGGTTGCGAAATGACCTGGCCCATGCGGCACCCGTCGATGTACCGCGCGCCCTATCGAATCCGCGGCGGCGGCAAGGTGCCCAAGAAGGGCGTGCAGCCCTATGGCAGCAAGCTGACGCCGGAGGTCGCGATCTCGTCCACCGGGCCGCTCTACGGCCAGGCGCCGGGCAGCATAACCCGCTGGATGGCGGTCCCATGGCAGACTGATACGGCGAGTTGCCGCTCCGCCTACTACGCCGGCTATGGCCCGAAATACGACCCCTACGTGCCGACCTTCTGGCCGGCTCGGGTGCCGAACCACGTGCTGTCCGAGGAGGACTACCGGAAAGCCGTCGACATCGACCTGCCGCACGAGGAGCGGGTCGCCGCCTTCAACCGACGGGCAAGCTGGTTCCAGACCCTCGGCAGCGCCGGATACCTGTCGCAGATCAACTACATGGTCGATCATTTCGACCAGATGGGTCTGGTGGCGACCCTGCCGGGCGTACCGGACGACCCGGACATCCCCGCCGAAATCCAGGTCGCGAAACTCGGGCCCGGGGCGCCTCCTTACAAGGGCACGACCGTCGGCCTGACTCCGGTCCACGATGACGAGGCCGAGCCGACTCCGGAAGAGGGCGGCGAGGCGACCTCGACGGCCAGGATGGCGCGCCGGACCGGCCTGCCCGACGATCAGATCGTCACCGGCTACATTCGAAAGGTGGCGCCGGGCAAACGGGTCCGGTGACCGGCCGCCCTTCCAGCTGGGATGCGGCCGTCGTCGGCGGCGGGCCTGCCGGCGCGATCGCGGCGATGCGCCTGGCACCCAAGCACCGGGTGCTGGTTTTGGAGCGCGCGGCGGCGCCGGCGGCCCGTATCGGGGAATCGCTGCCGCCGGCCTGTCGTCCCCTGCTGCGCGATCTCGGCCTGCTGGATCGCATGGCGGATCATCGGCCCTATCTCGGCAATCGGAGCCTCTGGGGCGGCGGCCCGGCGACCCACGACTTCCTGCGCGACCTGCACGGCGCAGGCTGGCACCTGGACCGGGCCCGCTTCGACGCAATGCTGCAGACCGCCGCGCGCGAGGCGGGAGCGGAGATCCGCCGTGGAACCACACTGCGGACCGTGATGCCCCGGGAGAGGATCCGGTCTCTGGAAGGAGGATGGGGTCTCGTCACCAATCTCGGCGAGCGACTGCATGCCCGGGTGCTGATCGACGCGACCGGTCGGGCGTCGGCGGTCTGCCGCCGGCTCGGCGCGCGCCGACGGGTGGCGGACCGGCTGACGGCGGTCTACTGCCGGCTTCGCGGCGCGCCGCACGCCCCCCGGGACGCCTTCAGCCGGATCGAGGCGGTCGACGACGGCTGGTGGTACACCGCCCCGCTCCCTGACGGCGGACGGGTCGCGGGCTTCCATACCGACAGCGACAGCGCGGCCCTGCGCGCGCTTGCGACGGAGGAGGGATTTCTGCGCGCCCTTTGCCGCACCCGCTTGATCGCGGACGAGGTGACGCTGGCCGGAACCGGTGTCTCCGACGGGCCGCATCTGGTCCCCGCCAATGGCGCCTTCGCCGACCCGCCGGCCGGCGACGGGTGGCTGGCCGTCGGCGACGCCGCCCTGTCCCTGGACCCGCTATCCTCCCAGGGTCTGATGAACGCCCTGTTCACGGGCATGGCCGGGGGCGACGCGGCGGTGGCCATGTTAGGCGGCGACGACGCGGCGGCGGAGGCCTACGCGGCGCGGATCGCGGCGGTGCGGGCGGCCTACGCAGCGAATCTCGCCCATTTCTACGCGGCGGAGGCCGATCGCCGCGGCGGAGCGTTCTGGGCACGCCGCTCTCGGTCGCCGCTGCGGGCGGCGGGCGGAGCCTGATCGGCGCCGGGCATCAATGCCGGGCATCAGCGCCGGGCATCAGCGTCGGGCATCAGCGTCGGGCGGCGAAGAACCGCCTGAGCAGGTCCGCGGCGGCGGTCTCCTCCACGCCGCCGACGACTTCCGGGCAGTGATGGCAGGTCGACTGGGTGAAGATGCGCGGGCCGTGCTCGACGCCGCCGCCCTTGGGGTCGTAGGCGCCGAACACCAACCGGCGGATACGCGCATGCGCGATCGCCTGGGCGCACATGGCGCAGGGCTCCAGGGTCACGACGAGATCGCAGCCTGTCAGCCGCGGCGTCCCCAACACCTCGGCGGCGGCGCGCAAGGCCAGGATCTCCGCGTGACCCGCCGGATCGGGCGGCGACTCGACCCGGTTATGGGCCCGGGCGATCACCGCGCCGCCGGGATCGACCACGACGGCGCCGACCGGCACCTCGCCGCACTCCGCCGCCTGTCGGGCGAGCGCCAGGGCGAGAGCCATGGGGGAGGTCGGATCGGACATCCCGTCTGGATAGGGCCTGCCGGGCCGGCTGTCCAACGTCATCGCCGCGGTCCATCAGCCCCCCCTCGATGTGCGCCCGTAAGCGCTGCGACATTGCGGTCGGACGTGCGGCGCGTTAAACGCTGGGCCATGAGCGATTCCCGAAAACCCGCCGACCGGACCGGCGCCGGAAGACCGGCCGGCCGAACCGCGCCGCGTCCGGTCGCCGAGCTTGAAGGCCTGTTCGGGGAGGCGCGCGGTCCGGAGCGCATTGCCAAACGGCTGGCGCGCGCCGGCCTGTGCTCGCGCCGCGACGCCGAACGCTGGATCGCCGACGGCCGGGTCGTGGTTGACGGCAAGCTGCTCGACAGCCCGGCGATGACCGTAGACGACGCCAGCGAGATCGTGGTCGACGGGCGCCCGCTGCCGAAGATCGAACCCCCGCGGCTGTGGCGCCACCACAAGGACCGGGGCACCGTGACGACCGCCCGCGACCCGGAGGGCCGGAAGACCATATTCGACGCCCTGCCGCCGGGCATGCCCCGGGTCGTCTCCGTCGGCCGCCTCGACCTGGACAGCGAGGGACTGCTGCTGCTGACCAACGACGGCGCCCTGGCCCGGTATCTGGAATTGCCGTCCACCGGCTGGACCCGGCGCTACCGGGTGCGGGTATTCGGCCCGCTCGACGAGAAGGCGCTGGACGGGCTGAAGCGCGGCGTAACCATCGACGGCGTGGCCTACGGGCCGATCGAGGTGACGATCGACAAGGCGTCGCGCACCAACTCCTGGCTCACGGTCGGCCTCAAGGAAGGCAAGAACCGCGAGATCCGCCGGGTGATGGAGCATCTCGGGCTCACCGTCAGCCGGCTGCTGCGGATCTCCTACGGCCCGTTCCAGCTCGGCGACATCCCGCCGGGGGGAGTCGATGAGGTCAAGGCCCGGGTGCTGAAGAACCAGCTCGGTCTGGATGCCGGCGACGAGACCGGCCGGGCCAAGGCCAAGCCGAAGCGCACCGGCACCAAGCCGCCCGGGGCCAAGCCGGGAGCGAAAGCGAGCACGAAACCGAGCGCGAAAGCTGGCAGCAAACCGGGCGCGCCGAAACCAGGCGACGCCAAGAGCAAGGACGGGAACCGTGCGGATCATCGCCGGAAAACACCGCGGCACTAAGCTGATCGCGCCGGAGGGCCTGGAGACGCGGCCGACGCCGGAGCGGGTGCGCGAGGCGGTCTTCAGCATGCTGGAGAGCGGCCGGTTCGGCGACGTGCTGCGCGATCGGCTGGTGCTCGACCTGTTCGCCGGCACCGGCGCGATGGGCCTTGAGGCGCTGTCCCGCGGCGCCGACCGGGTCGTCCTGATCGACACCAACCCGGTCGCTTTGGACACGCTGCGGGCCAATGTGGAGAAGCTCAAGGCCGGCGGGCGGACCCAGGTTCGCTCCGGCGACGCCACCCGCCTGCACGAGCGCGCGCCGGTCGCCGCCGGGGTGGTCTTCATGGACCCGCCCTACGGCAGCGGCGCCTGGGTCCCGGCGATGGAGTCGGCCCTGCACACCGGCTGGATCGCCGACGACACGGTGATCGTGATCGAGACCGACAAGCGCGAGCGCACCGACCCTCCCGCCGGCTTCGAGATCCTGGAGGACCGCGCCTACGGCCGCGCCCGGATCCTGGTTCTGGCGACGGCGTCGAACGAGGCGGCGGAGGGCGACTGAACACGCTCCCGACGTGTTGGCACCGGCGTTGTGCCGTGACCCAAGCCGACGCTTACCGAACCCGTTTCGAGAGCGGCAAGCGCTGCAGCCGCTCAGTCCCTGGATCCCGGCTTGAGGCCGGGAAGACGGGAATGGAATGGCATGTCGTTCCCTTGGCCTCCTCCCCGCCCCCGTCATCCTGACGCACGTCAGGATGACGGGGTTGAGGGAAAAGCGCCCGTCAGAACCGGATCTGCACCTTCATCGCCCGGCGGCGGTCGGCGGCGGTGCGGAAGGCCTGCATCGCCTCCTCGACCGGAAAGCTGTGGCTGAGCAGCGGGCCGGTGTCGATACGTCCCGAAGCGAGCAGGGCCACGGCCGTCGGAAACTCGCGTGCGAAGCGGAATGAGCTTTTCAGGGTCAGTTCCTTCACCATCACGAAGTCCGCCGGGACCGTGACCTTCGGGTCGGCATAGGTGCCGACCTGAACCAGGGTCCCGCCCGGCGCCAGGGCGTCGAGACAGCTCCGCATGGCGTGCGGGTTGCCGGAACACTCGAAGGCCACGTCGAACCGGCCCCGGGGATGCGCCGGGTCCGACAGCCCGTCCGGGGTCGCGGCCACATTGATCGCCCGGGTCGCGCCGAGCGCCTCCGCCGCCTTCAGCGGCTCGTCCATGACATCGGTGATCACCGTCTCCACGGCGCCGCCGAGCCGGGCGACCTTCAGGCACAGGGCGCCGATCGGCCCGGCGCCGGTGACCAGCACCCGCCGCCCCAGCAGCGACCCGGCATGGCTCGCCGCGTGCAGGCAGACCGACAGGGGCTCGGCCAGGGCCGCCACCCCGGCATCCGTCCCCGCCGGCACCGGCACGCATTGGCGCGCGGGCGCGACATAGGTCTCGGCGAACAGGCCCTGCACATGGGGGAAGCGGCGCGACGAGCCGAGGAAGATCATGTCGGCGCAGAGATTCTCCCGTCCGGTGCGGCAGTAGTGGCAGGTGCCGCAGGGGTGGCTCGGGTTGATCGCCACCGGATCGCCCACTGCCAAACCCTCAGCTCCAACCTCGACGCCGGGGCCGATCTCGGCGATCCGTCCCGCCGCCTCGTGACCCAGCACGAAGGGTTCCCGCACGGGAAAGTCGCCCATCCGCGCGTGGTGGAAGTAGTGCAGATCCGAGCCGCAGATGCCGCCGGCCTCGACCCGCACCCGGACCTCGCCCTCGGCCAGCGGCTGTTCCTCGCGCGGTTCGACCCGGAGATCCTCGATGCCGTGCAGCACTGTGGCGCGCATGGTCCGGCTCCTACTCGGCGGCTTCGGCGTTGGTTTCAAGATCGGCATGATCGCGCTCGAACTTCCACACGTCCTCGAAGCCCATGGCCTTGGAGAAGGTCATGAAATCGGCGATCGGCACCTCCAGCTCGGTCGAGGCGCCGGTGCGCTTCAGCGTGGAGTAGACCGAGTTCAACGCGTGGCCGACGGCGAGGAAGCCGGCCGCCGGGTAGATCGCGATCTGGTAACCGATCTCGGCATACTGCTCGGCGGTCAGGACCGGGGTCTTGCCGCCCTCCACCACGTTGACCAGCAGCGGCAGGTCGAAGCGCTTGCCGATGATCTCCATCTCCTCGACGCTTTCCGGCGCCTCGACGAACAGGATGTCGGCCCCCGCCTCGGCGAAGGCGTCGGCCCGGCGCAGGGCCTCGTCCAGCCCGTGGGCGGTGCGGGCGTCGGTCCGGGCGATGATCAGGAAATCGGCGCTGTCCCGCGCCTCGGCCGCCACCTTGATCTTGGCCGCCGCCTGGTCGATCGGGATGACCTTGCGGTTCGGGGTGTGGCCGCATTTCTTCGGGAATTCCTGGTCTTCGAGCTGGATCGCGGCGGCGCCCGCGCGCTCGTAGCCCTTGACCGTGTGATCGACGTTCAGCAGCCCGCCATAGCCGGTGTCGCCGTCGCAGATCAGCGGGGCGGAGGACAGCTCGGAGAGCGTGCGCACCCGCTCCACCATGTCCCGGTACGAGGCGAGGCCCGCATCCGGCAGTCCCAGATGCGAGGCGACCGTGCCGTAACCGGTCATGTAGAGCGCGTCGAAGCCCATGGCATCGGCGAGCCGCACCGACACCCCGTCGAACACGCCGGGCGCGGTGAGAATCCTGCCCTTGCGGAACTTGCTCTTGAGGCTGGCCATCCTGTCGTCCTCCCGTGGATCCTTGTTGCCGGGAGGGTAATCCGAGCCGGGCGGCGATCAAAGGCAACGATTTTCTCCCTGATTCCCAAACCCGACTATGCAACTATCCAGCGCAGTGCAATTGGATTGGAAGAGGGCCTCCATGCGGCTTTCGGCGCAATTCCTGTTATTGATAATTACTGCCTTGCTCGTTCTCACAGCGGCGCCCGCCAACGCCGACATCCGCTGGATTGAGGACGAAGATGGTAAGCAGACGATTTTCGCGGGTGACGGAAATCGATGGCAGTTCAAGGAGCCGGCTTATCTGCGCGTGAACCTCAACGCCAACGCCGCCGGTAGATCGGAATGGTTGCGCTGGAATACCGCGGCGTCGGACCAGGCGACTGCGGTCGTCAACAGGCAGACCGGGATGCGATTTCGCTATCAGAGCGTGCTCGACTATTTCGACGAAGATCCGGGGAAGCGCGGCGCGAAGCGGAGAGGCGACACGATGTCGATCGCGACCTCCAAGGGGATAGTGAAGGCCGTCGCCTTCGACCTCTCCTACAAGGGATATGACCGCGACTGCATTTACTTTTCAGTCGAAGAACTTAACCGTCGAGAGTTGCTCAAAGGCCATCTCTGCGACGAGCGGGACGGTACGACGCCGATAGACGCGGTGAGGGATTTCGTCGAGGCGCTGGAGTTTCGTGGCGAGTGACGGCGGCTCTCGAGGCTGACCTTGTGCTCCCCAGCTCCCCTCACACTCTCCGGATTCATTCCGGAGCCCGCTGAAACCCCTCAGAAATCCGTTGCGCGGCCCTTGTGCTCCCAGTCGCCGAAGCGGGTCGGTTCGGGACCGTCGTAGCCGCCGCGCTCGGGCGGCAGGTCCTTGGCGGCGGCGCGCGGGTCGAGCTGCGGCGGCACCGTCACCTCCTCGCCGGGGGCCGGAATGCGCCGGGTCGCCTTGGCGGTCTTCGCTGGATCTTTCGACGCGTCGCCGGGCACATCCCTCGACTGGGGCACCTGGACTTCGCGGAACTGGGGCTGCTTGTCGATCATGACGGCGATATAGACCGCCCGGCCCGGTTCGACCAGATCTTGAAGCCGACCCGCCGCCCCCACACATGCAGGTCCGGTTTCGGGACACTCGCCAAGGAGACGGCCGGCATGGTCCGGGTCAGCCTGATGATCGCCGCGCTGACGGCGCTGTTCATGGGCGTCGGCTTTCTGCTCGGCGGCAGCGGCGGCATGATGATCGCGCTACTGCTGGCCGGCGGCATGAACCTGTTCGCCTACTGGAACTCCGACAAGATGGTGCTGCGGATGCACGGGGCGCGGGAGATCTCGCGGGCCGAGCTTCCCTGGTTCCACGACATGATCGCCCAGATGGCCGAGCGCGCCGGCCTGCCCATGCCCGAGGTCTACCTGATCGACCAGGACCAGCCGAACGCCTTTGCCACCGGCCGCAACCCGGAGAACGCCGCCGTCGCCGCCACCACCGGCCTGCTGCGCAATCTCTCCCACGAGGAGATCGCCGGGGTCATGGCGCACGAGCTGGCCCATGTGCAGAACCGCGACACCCTGATCATGACGATCACCGCGACCATCGCCGGCGCGATCTCGATGCTCGCCAACATGGCGATGTGGAGCTCGTTCCTCGGCGGCAACCGCAACAACCCGATGGGCATCGTCGGCGTACTGGCCATGACCATCCTGGCCCCCCTGGCCGCGAGCCTCGTGCAGATGGCGATCAGCCGGGTGCGGGAATACGACGCCGACCGGCTGGGTGCGGAGATCTGCGGCCGGCCGCTCTGGCTCGCCTCGGCCCTGCAGAAGCTTGAGGACGGGGCGCGGCGGATCGACAACCACGCCGCCGAGAACAACCCGGCGACGGCGCATATGTTCATCGTCAACCCACTGCACGCCCACGCGGTGGACGGGCTGTTCTCCACCCACCCGCCGATGCGCGAACGGATCGCCCGCCTGCGCGCCATGGCCGGCGAGGAGATGCCCCAGCGCGGGCCGTGGGGGTGAGAAGGGACAGCACCCTCCCTCCACAATCGACTTCCTGGAAGTCGCCCGGACGGAGATCCGGGGGTCCGTCCAGGACCGTGGCGCGCCGGCGTCCTCGGCACGATCCTGGATCAAGTCCAGGAAGTCGAAGAACGCGGAGAGGGAGGGTGGCGGCTTGACCCTGACGTGCGTCAGGATGACGGGATTTTCCTATTCCTTGCCCAGAAACCCGAGCACGGCCGCGTCGAACAGGTCCGGCTGCTCGATGTTCGACAGGTGCGCCGCGTCCGGCAGGATCTCCAGCGTCGAGCCCTCGATCCGCTTCTGGATCTCGCGGGCGGCGTCCGGCGTGGTGCCGGGATCGTCGGCCCCCACCACCACCAGGGTCGGCGCCGTGATCGCCTGGATGGTCTCGCGCTGATCCATGCCCTGGATCGCCCGGCAGCAGCCGACGAAGCCCGCGACCGGCGTGTTCAGGATCATCTCCCGCACCTTGTCGACCGCACCCGGGTCGCTCTTCTGGAACGGTTCCGTGAACCACCGCATGATCGTCGCGTCGACGACCCCAGCCATCCCGTCGGCCTCGGCCGTCTCGATCCGGCCTTCCCACATCTCGGGCGGACCCATGTAGCAGGCGGTGTCGCAGAGCACGAGCCGGTCGACCCGCTGCGGATGCAGGGTGGCGAGCCGCTGGCCGACCATCCCGCCCTTCGAGAGGCCGCAATAGTCGGTCCGGTCGATCCCGAGATGGTCGAGCAGGCCGACCGCGTCGTCGACCAGGGTCTCGATGGTGTAGGCGCCCGTCGGCGCCTCGGACTGTCCATGCCCTCGGCTGTCGTAGCGGATCACCCGGTAGTGCCGCTCGAAGGCCGGCATCTGCGGGTCCCACATGTGCAGCGTCGAGGCGAGCGAATTGGAGAACAGGATCGGCGGGCCGTCCTCCCGGCCGGAAATCTCGTAGTACAGATCGATGCCGTTGATCTTGGCCGTCGGCATGGCTCACTCCCCGCGTTGGATTCTCGGACAGTCCGGATTGGTCGAGCGGTCAGGCCCGCCGGATCATTACCCGGGTCATTACACCGTCCGGACACGACGGCGTCGACCCTCGACATCGTCCGTCCGGACGTGTCGAATGACCCCAGTCCGACACGAGGCCCCCGATGTCCCTCCCGCCGCTGACCCCAGACGCCCTGTACCGCCGCAGCGATCTGTCGGCGCTCAGCTTCAGGACGACCAAGGACCTGGAGCCGGTGGAGACACTGATCGGGCAGGACCGGGCGTTGGAGGCGGTGCGCTTCGCCGCCCGCATGCGGGCCCGGGGCTACAACCTGTTCGTCATCGGGCCGAAGGGGTCCGGCAAGCACGCGGCCGTCCAGGGCTATCTGAGCGAGCGGGCGGAGCGGTTCCCGTCCGGCGACGACTGGGTCTACGTCAACGACTTCGACGATCCGCACCGGCCGATCGCCCTGAAGCTGCCGGCCGGCCGGGGACCGGAGCTGAACCGGCGGATCGAGAAGCTGATCGACGATCTCACCGCCTCGGTCGCCGCCGTACTCGAGGGCGAGGATTACCGGACCCGGCGCGAGGCGATCGACCGCGACTTCGCCAAACAGAGCGAAAGCCTCTTCGAAGCGGTGGCGGCGGCGGCCAAGGAGAAGGATCTGATCCTGGTGCGCACCGAGCAGGGCTTCGCGGTCGCGCCGGAGGATGCCGGCAAACCCATGGCCCAGGAGAAGTTCAACGCGCTGCCGGAAGTGCGGCGGGAGCGCCTGCAGAAGGATATCGAGGCGATCCAGGTTCTGCTGCGGGATGCCCTGCACAAGGCACCGCTGCTGGAGCGCGACCGGCAGAAGGCGGTGCGCGCCCTCAACGACACGGTCGCCCGCTCCCTGGTCGACGAGGAGATCGCCGAGGTCCGCGACGGGCTCGACGCGCCGGCCGAGCTAGACGCCTGGATCACCGCCCTGCAGGAGGATCTGGTCGAGAAGATCCATCTCTTCGCCCAGCCGCCTGAGGCCAAGGCCCAGCAGGCCCAGCAAGCGCGCGCCCAACAAATCCAGGCCGACCCCAGCGCCGCCGACCCGCTGCGGCGCTTCCGGGTCAACGTCTTCGTCACCCACGACCCGGCCGCCGGCGCCCCCATCGTCATCGAGGATCATCCGACCCTCGGGCGGCTGGTCGGCCGGATCGAGTACCGGGCGCAGATGGGCTCGATGCTGACGGACTTCACCCTGGTCCGCCCAGGCGCCCTGCACTGCGCCAATGGCGGCTATCTGCTGGTGGACGCCCTGAAGCTGCTTCAGCAACCGTTCGCCTGGGATGCCCTGAAGCGGGCGCTCTACAGCGCGCGCGTCTCGATCGAAAGCCCCCAGGATGCGGCGACGACCGCGCTCGCCGTCTCGATTCAGCCGGCCGACATCCCGCTCGCGGTGAAGGTGGTACTGTTCGGCGACCAGCGGCTCTACCACACCCTTGCGGCAGCGGACCCGGACTTCGCCGATCTGTTCAAGGTCGCCGCCGATTTCGACGACATCATGGACCGGAACGGCGAGCACGACGCGCTCTACGCCCGGCTGATCGCCACCATCCAGCAAAACGAGACCCTCCGCCCCCTCGACCGCAGGGCGGTGGAGCGGGTCATCGAACACTGCGCCCGTCTGGTCGGAGACAAGGACCGGGTCACGACCCGGGTCGGGCTGATCGCCGACGTCCTGCGGGAGGCCGACTACCAGGCGCGGGAACGCGATCGCAAGACCATCGGGCGCGACGACGTCGAAGCGGCGCTGGAGGCGGCGCGCCGGCGGTCCGACCGGATCGAGCGGCGCATGCGCGAGCAGGTGCTGCGGGAGACCATGCTGATCGACACCGACGGTGCGGCCATCGGTCAGGTGAACGGCCTCAGCGTGCTGCAGATCGGCACCCATGCTTTCGGCCGACCGAGCCGGATCACCGCCCGGGTGCGCACCGGCACCGGGCGGTTCGTCGACATCGAGCGCGAGGTCGAACTGGGCGGCCCATTGCACACCAAGGGCGTGCTGATCCTGCAGGGCTATCTCGGCGCCACCTACGCCACCGACGTGCCGGCATCGGTCCAGGCCAGCCTCGTCTTCGAGCAGTCCTATGGCGGCGTCGACGGGGACAGCGCGTCCTCTACCGAACTCTACGCCCTGCTGTCCGCGCTGGCGGACGTACCGATCAGACAGGGCGTCGCCGTGACCGGGTCGGTCAACCAGATGGGCGAGGTGCAGGCGATCGGCGGGGTGAACGAGAAGATCGAGGGGTTCTTCGACATCTGCGCCGAGCGCGGCCTGACCGGCGAGCAGGGCGTCCTGATCCCGGCCGCCAACACCCGGCACCTGATGCTCAAAGCGGAGGTGCGGGAGGCGGTGAAGGACGGCCGCTTCAGCATCTGGGCGGTATCGACTATCGCCGAGGGGATCGAGATCCTCACCGCTCTCCCCGCCGGCGAACGCGATGCCGACGGCGCGTTCCCGGACGGATCGATCAACGCCCGGGTCGAGGCGCGCATGAGGGCCTTCGCCGAGGCCCGTCGGCGCTTCACGGTGCACGCCGCACCGGAGGCCTGAGCCGCCCCCGGCGCACGCGACAGGTCAGACGGGGGTCAGGCGGCAGTCAGGCGGCAGTCAGGCGGCGGGCTGGGGCCCGCTCCACTCGCTGACCACGTCCTCATAGGCCGGGCGGCCGCGTTCGCTCGGGGCCTCTGTCGGCGTCCCGATATAGATGAAGCCGATGATATCGGTCTCCGGCGTGTGACCGAGCGCCTCCTTCACCATGTCGTGGAAGGCCGGCCACTCGGTCAGCCACTGGGCGGCAAAGCCGCTGGCATGGGCGGCGACCAGAATGTTCTGGCAGAGCGCGCCGCCGGACATCCGCTGTTCGATCTCCGGGATCTTCGGGTGATGCGGGTCGATCCGCGACGTGACCACCAGGACGACGGGGCTGCGCTGGGGCCGGCGCCGCTCCGCCTCCACCATCCGCTCCTCCGCGTCGGGATTCTCCGACCGGTAGACCGACGCGAAGACGTCGCCCAAAGCGGCCTGGCCTTCGGCGGTCAGGACCTGGACGCGCCACGGTCCGAGCTTGCCGTGATCGGGTACCCGCAGGCCGGCTGCGATGATCTTGCGCAGGGTCTCGGCATCGGGTCCCGGCTCTCCAAGGTTCTTCGCCACCACCGACCGGCGGGTCAGCAGAAGGTCTAGCATCTCGGGGGACGCGGCGGTCGCGCGCTGTGTGTCGGCGGACATGGGAACTGGCTCCGTTTGTGTAGAGCCCGAAAATAGGGATACCCCGGCGCCGCGCAAAGCCCCATCCGCGCAACCCGGTGCCGCACGACCCGAGCGACGGCCGCCTCATTTGCGCTGGAAATATATCGCATTTTATGTATTATGCGGCTGCGCCAGAAGGGCGATTCCCGGGCCATGGAGCCCCGAAAGAAGTTCGGAGCAGACAGGATGTTTCACGACGCCATCGTTCGGATTTCCGCCGCCGCGCTGCTTGTCGGCCTGCTTGGCGGCTGCAACCCATATATCTGGAGCGGCGCCGCCGTCGCGACGGTCCCTCAGCTCACCACGGGGCGCAACGCCTTCTACCATATGAACAAGGCGTTCGGGCCAAGCTGCGCGGACACGACCTATTTCGACCGGCCGCTGCACTGCGTGAACGAGCGCGACTGAGCCGTCCGACCGGCCGCGTTGCCGGCGCCACCATGCGGACCAGACCTGCGCCGATCAGAACTCCGCGCTGTCGATGACCATAGGTTCGTCCTCGGCCGCCGCGGCCCATTCCTTCATGGCGTCGAGTGCCCAGATCGCGTCCGCATAGGCCTTCTCCTCCTCGCCCAGCTCCACGGCGAACGTACGGAACCGGCTCACCACCGGCGCGTACATGGCATCGGCCACCGTGAACCGGCCGAACAGGAACGGTCCGCCCTCGCCGAAGCGGGACCGGCACTGACGCCAGATCGCCTTCACCCGGTCGATATCCTCCTGAACGCCCGGCTTGCGACCCTCCTCCGGAAAGGACGAGCGCATGTTCATCGGCATATGGGTCCGCAGCGCCTCGAAGCCGCTATGCATCTCGCAGGACGCCGCCCGCGCCAGCGCCCGCACCGCCCGGTCGTCCGGCCACAGGCCCGCCTCGGGTGCGAGTTCCGCCGCGTATTCGGCGATCGCCAGGCTGTCCCAGATCTTCACGTCCCCGTGGATCAGGCAGGGAACCCGCCCGGAGGGCGAATGCTTGAGGATCTCGGTCCTGTACCCCGGCTCGTCGAGCGGGATCAGGACCTCCTCGGCCTCGAAACCGGCCTGACGCACGGCGAGCCAGGCCCGCAGCGACCAGCTCGAATAGTTCTTGTTGCCGATGATCAGGGTAAGCGGACTGTCGCCGGTATCTGACATGAGCCTCTCGCCATTCGTTGCACCGCCCGTCTCCGGGGCGGCTGCCTCGGGGGTGCCAGCTTGTGCCTGCTGAGCCGCAGCGAGTATACCGGATATGGGGCGCTGTCATCGCCCCTTCGTCCACGATCACCAGTTCGGAGCAACCGCCGTGGCCCTCAATCTCGTCGCCCGCGCCACCGCCGGCACCATCCCGGTCACCCCGATCGCCGCCGACGGCCTGGCCGACTGGAGCGTCGATGCCGACGCCACGACCAAGACCTGGATCGCCGCCACCGGCTTCGCGGCCAAGGCCGGCGAGACCTGCGTCGTCCCCGGCAAGAACGGCGAGATCGCCCGGGTCCTGCTCGGCGTCGAGACGGCCGAGCGGATCGGCGTGTGGGACTTCGCCGGGCTGCCCGCCTCGCTTCCCGCCGGCCGCTACGCGATCGATGCCGACCTTGAGCCGGAGGACGCCACCAGGGCGGCGACCGGCTGGGCGCTGGCGACCTACCGCTTCACCCGCTACACCGAGATGACCGCGATCGAGGCCGAGTTGGTCTGGCCCAAAGGGACGGACCGCCGGTACGTCGAAAACGTCGCCGGGGCGACCACGCTGGCCCGCGATCTGATCAACACCCCGGGCTCCGACCTGCGTCCGACCGAACTGGCGGAGACAGCCAAGGCACTGGCCAAGGAGTTCAAGGCGAAGATCGCGGTCACCGTCGGCGACCAGCTCCTGAAAAAGAACTACCCGACGATCCACATGGTCGGCCGCGGCGCGGAGGACGCCCCGCGCCTGATCGACATCACCTGGGGCGACCCCAAGCACCCCAAGGTCACCCTGGTCGGCAAGGGCGTGTGCTTCGATACCGGCGGCTACGACCTGAAGCCGTCGAACGGCATGCTGACCATGAAGAAGGATATGGGCGGGTCGGCCCAGGTTCTCGCCCTGGCCCGGATGGTGATGGCCGCGGGGCTGCCGGTGCGCCTGCGCGTGCTGGTGCCGGCGGTGATGAACATGGTCTCCGGCAACGCCTTCCTGCCCATGGACATCTGCCGCACCCGCAAGGGCACCACGGTCGAGGTCGGCAACACCGATGCCGAGGGCCGGCTGGTGCTGTGCGACGCGCTGACCGAAGCCGACAGCGAGAAGCCGGAGCTGCTGATCGACTTCGCCACCCTGACCGGTGCGGCCCGCGTGGCCCTTGGCCCGGACCTGCCGGCGATGTTCTGCAACGACGATTCGCTGTCCCAGGAGATCCTCGCCAACGGTCTGGCGGAAGAGGATCCACTCTGGCGCCTGCCACTGCATCAGCCCTACAAGGCGATGCTGAAGACCAAGATCGCCGACCTGTCGAACACCGGGTCCGGCCCCTATGGCGGCGCGATCACCGCGGCCCTGTTCCTGGAGCATTTCGTTTCCAAAACAACGCCGTGGATGCATGTCGACCTGATCGCCTGGAACCTGCGCGACCGTCCCGGCCGCCCCGAGGGCGGCGAGGCGCAGGGCATCCGCGCGGTCTTCCGGACCATCGCGGCCCGCTTCCCGGGCTAGGACGGGGATCGGCAGCGAAACGACCGCTCTTTTCTTTCTCCGCCGGCGGATGTATCTTCGATCCGCTACCGGAACGACCGGAAAAGACCTGTCGATGCATCGATCCGACCAGCAGCACCGAGTGCTCAACCTCTGGCGTGCGGCGACCGTCCAGAGCGTTCGCCGCGACAGCCCCGACCTCACGTCGCGGCAGATGGGTCTGTTGCTGACGGTCTATCTGACCGCGCCGCCGCATACCGTCCGCGGCCTCGCCGTCGCGCTTAACATCTCCAAGCCGGCGGTGACCCGGGCGCTGGACCGCCTGTGCACTCTCGGCTTCCTGCGCCGCAAGCAGGATGAGGAAGACCGCCGGAGCGTGCTGGTGCAGCGCACCGTCAAAGGGTCGGTGTTCCTGTCGGAATTCGCCGGGCTGATCCTCGGCGCCGAGGAGGGCGAGGCGAGCGAAGACGACCGGGACGGCGATGCCCGCGGCGGCGACGACCGGGCGATCGCGGTCTGAGCCGACGGCCTCGGGCTACCGACCCAGGTCCAGCGCCTCCAACCGGGCCCGGGCGGCATCGGCGGCGGGGCCTTCGGGCGCCACCTCCAGCACCTTGATCCAGGACCGCCGGGCCGCCGCGTCGTCGCCCGCCATCCGGTCGAGAATCCCCCGCTCCAGCCAGGCGCCTGGCGCCCGCGAATCGACGGCAAGGGCGCGGTCGACATCGTCGCGGGCCAGATCCGGCACGCCGAGATAGCGATACGCCGACGCCCGGTAGAGTAGCAGCTCGACGTCCCGGGGCACGATCTGGAGCGCCCTGTCGAGGTCGTCGATGGCGCTCCAGTGGTCGTTCAGCGCGAGGCGGGCGACCGCCCGGTCCGCCAGGATCTGCGGATCGTCGGGAACCGCGCCGACAACCAGGGACAGCAGGTGCTCCGCCCGAGCCGGGCGCCCCGACATCATCCAGCCCTGGGCCGCCTGGGCGATCAGGCCGAGCCGCAGGTCGAGCCGCGCGTCCGGGACCTCCGCCGCCAGGGTCTCGAGCCGGGACGCCGCCTCCTCGTAGGCGCGCAGGCCGAGCAGCGCCACGGCCGCGCAGTGCCGCGCCGGCAACCCGCCGCCGGCCGCGTGCCAGTCGAGAGCGGCACGGTAGCCCGCCTCCGGCTCGCCCCGAGCCTGGTTCAGACAGGCCTGGTAGAGCGATTCCTGAGCGTCCGCGCCGCCACCCTGCACCAGGCTCCCCTGCGCCAGGCTCCCCTGCGCCAGGGAGGCCGCCGGAAGCCCGACGCTCCCCGAGACGAGCAGGGCGACGATGGTCCAGAGGCGGGCGGTCCAGACACGGGCTCTACCGTGCAGAAGCGGGATCATTTTCTTTACCGGATGGTAAGGGGTTCCATGGACACTCTGCGTCATGATGTCAGTCACGGGCCCACAAGACTCTGATGTTTCCTCGGAAGAGGCCGACCGGCTCACGCCGGCGGCGGCGGCGCAGCTGCGCGAGATCGCCCATGAACTCCGCAACCCGCTGAACGCCCTGTCGGCGATCATGGAGATCATGAAAGACCAGCATTTCGGCCCGCTCGGCAATCCCCGATATCACGAATACGCGGCCCTCGCCCACGACGCGACCGCAAAAATGATCGATCTCTGCGACCGGCTGGTCCGCACCCCGGGACCGGCCGCCCCGGCTCGGCCGGTGGCCATCGGCCCCCTGCTGGCCGATATCGCCACCATGTATCGCCCCATGGCGGAGGCGCGCGGTCTGACGCTCGTCGTCGATATCGCGGACGATCTTCCCGACATCCATGCCAATCCCGAGGTTCTCAGCACCGTCCTGAGCAATCTCGTGACCAACGCCATCAAGTTCACGCCCCGCGGCGGTCGCGTCTCCCTGCTGGCCAGCAAGGAGCCGCTGGAGAACGTCGCCGTTCTGGTCGTTTCCGACAGCGGTGTGGGCCTCGATCCGATGGCGCTGTCGGACCGGATGACGCCGTCGTCGGCCGGCGACGCCGCGGCCGCCACCATCGGTACCCATGGAGACGTCGGCTCCGGCCTCGGCCTGATCATCACCCGGCGGGCCGTCGCGGATCTCGGCGGGACGCTGGAGCTGCGCTCGACCAAGGGCGTGGGAACCTGCGCGATTGTCCGCCTGCCGCTCGGCCCGATCGGAGATCCGCCCAGCGATCCGGACAACGTTCCGGCGAACGCTCCCGACTGAGCCGGCCTACCCTCGGGACAGCTCATCCACCGCGCCGGCCAGCAGCGCCAGATCGCGCTCCGTGGACAGGCGATGGTCGCCGTCCTTCACCAGATGCACCTGCACGTCGTCAGTCTCGAGCCGCTCGGCCAGCAGCACGGACAGCCGGTGCGGCACGTCGGCATCCCGCATCCCGTGCAGCAAGCGCACCGGAACCCGGATCGGAATGGGTCCCCGCATGATCAGGTGGTCGCGCCCGTCCTCGATCAGATCCATGGTAATCGTGTAAGGCTCGTCGGAGTACTCCGACGGCTCGAGATAGATCCGCTCGGTCTCGAGGGTGTGGCGGATATCCGAGTCGAACTCGGCCCACATCAGGTCTTCGGTGAAGTCCGGTGCCGCGGCGATGCCGACCAGCCCGGCGACCCGGTCCGGACGGGCGAGCGCCAGCAGCAGCGCGATCCAACCGCCCATGGAAGAGCCGACGACGATCACCGGTCCGTCGGTCACCCGGTCGAGCACCGCCAGCGCGTCGCCCTTCCACGTGCCGATGGTACCGTCCCGGAACGCGCCGGAGGACTGGCCGTGACCGCGATAGTCGAAGCGGGTGAAAGCCTGGCCGCGATCCCGGGCGAACGCCTCCAGGGCCATGGCCTTGGTCCCCGTCATGTCGGACATGAAGCCGCCGCAGAACAGGATGCCCGGCGCGCGTCCGGGAAGGTGGTGATAGGCGAGGGTCTCGCCGTCCTCCGTCGACAGGATCTTGGGATCGGGAACGGCGGTTTCCTGGTGCTGTGACGCCTGCGTCATTGTGCTAGGGTCCCTTTCGATTTGAACCGTACCGATTGCTGGATTTGCCGGTGACAAAACCGATGGAGGCGGACGCGACCGCCGCGCCCGATCCTAACATTTCCGCCGAGGATTTCGAGGCGTTCCGGCCCCGGCACGGCGGTCCCGGGCCAACCGTCCTGCAGCTGCTGCCGGCCCTGGTCTCGGGCGGCGTGGAGCGCGGCACGGTCGACATGACCCGGGCGATCGTACAGGCCGGCTGGCGGGCCCTTGTCGTGTCCCGGGGCGGGCCGATGGTGCACGAGATCGAGCGGGTCGGCGGCACGCATATCGAGCTCCCGATCCATTCCAAGAACCCGCTGCACTGGCGCGCGACCTTCGACGCCCTGGTCGACGTGATCCACCGCGAGCGTGTGGACCTGGTGCATGCCCGCTCGCGGATCCCCGCCTGGCACGGGCTGAAGGCGGCGGCCCGGAACCGGGTGCCGTTCGTCACCACCTTCCACCAGCGTCCCGCCGCCGCGACCGCGCTGAAACGCGCCTACAATTCGGTCATGGTGCGCGGCGAGCGCGTCATCGCAATCTCCCACTACATCGCCGAGCGGCTGCTCGCCGACTACGCCATGGACGCGGACCGGCTGCGGGTGATTCCCCGCGGCGTCGATCTGGAGATGTTCGATCCGGACCGGGTGCCGGCGGAGCGGATGATCCGGCTGGTCAACCGGTGGCGGCTGCCCGACGGCGTCCCGGTGGTGATGATGCCGGGGCGGATCACCGCCTGGAAGGGGCATGCCCTGCTCATCGACGCGCTGGCGCGGCTGGAGCCCGGGTCGTTCCATTGCCTGATGGTCGGCGACGACGCCGCCCGGCCGGATGCCAAGCGCCGGCTGGAAGCCCATGCCCAGGCATCGGGTGTCGGCGCCTTCGTGCATTTCGTCGGCCGCACGGACGACATGCCGGCCGCCTACAAGCTGGCCGACGTGGTGGTCTCGGCCAGCCTCGACCCGGAGCCCTTCGGGCGGGTCATGATCGAGGCCCAGGCCATGGGCCGGCCGGTTGTCGCGGCCGATCACGGCGGCGCGCGGGAGACCGTGATGGAGGGCCGGACCGGCTGGCTGGTGACGCCCGGCGACGCCGACGCCCTGGCCGCCGGCCTGAAGACCGCCCTGTCCCTCGACGGCCCCGCCCGCGCCAGGCTCTCGGCCATGGCGATCGCCCATGTGCGGGACCACTTCTCGCGCTACCAGATGTGCGCCCGCACACTCGCCGTCTACACCGAGGTTCTGAGCGAGCGGGGCTGCGAGCGCCTATGATCGCCGGCCGGTCCATCGACCGCGTGCTGGTGATCAAGCTCGGCGCGCTCGGCGACTTTCTGCTCGCGCTCGGGCCGATGCAGGCGATCCGCCGCCGACATTCCGATGCCCGGATCACCCTGCTGACCCGCGCGGCCTACCGCGACCTCGCCGCGGCGAGCGGCCTGTTCGACGCGATCTGGATCGATCCGGCCCCGCGCTACAATCCCCTGTCCTGGCTGTCCCTTCGCGCCCGGCTGCGCGGCGGGCGCTTCGACCGGGTCTACGACCTGCAGACCTCGGACCGCTCGGCCTCCTATTTCCGGCTGCTCGGCGGCGCCGGCGGACCGGAATGGTCGGGACGCGCGCCGGGGTGCAGCCACAGGCACGCCTATACCTCCCCCTCGCCGCTCCACACGGTCGAGCGCCAGCGCGAACAGCTCGCGATCGCGGGGATCGACGACGTTCCGTTGGCCGACCTCGCGTTTCTCGACGCCGAGATCTCCGCCCGGCTGCCGCGCCGGCCCTTCGTCCTGATGATTCCCGGCGCGTCGGCAGGCCGGCCGGCGAAACGCTGGCCGGTCGGTCGGTTCGCGGTGCTCGCGGCACGGCTGGCGGCGGAGGGGCTCGGAACCGCCATCGCGGGCACGGCCGGGGAAGGCGATCTCGCTGCCGCGATCCAGGCGGAGGCGCCGGAGGCACTCGATCTCACGGGGGCGACCGACCTACCGGAGCTGGCGGCCTTCGCCCGCGCCGCGCGGCTGGTGGTCGGCAACGACACCGGCCCGACCCATCTCGCCGCCCTCGCGGGGGCGCCGACCCTGGCCCTGTTCTCCGCCGATAGCGCTCCGGCGCGCACCGGACCCCGGGGGCCGCACACCCGCTTCCTGCAGCGGCCGGTGCTGGCGGATCTCGCGGTGGAGGACGTCCTGGCGGCGACGGACGAGTGGCGGACAGCCGATCCGCGGGACCGGTGAGCGCCCCGCCTAGAGCAGCGGGTGCGCCGGAGCGGCGAGCGCCGCCTGAAGCAGCAGCAGTCCCAGGGTCAGGATGACGAGGCCGCCGAGCACGGCGACCCCCTCGCCGGCCAGCGAGAGACGGCCCGCGTGTTCCGGCATCCGCGCCGCCAGCCGCCGGGCCAGGTCGCGGGCGAAGACCGACAGCGAGGCCAGGATCCCGACGGTGAGCGCGGTCCCGAGCGACATCGCCAGCACCGCGGCCATGCCAGCCGCCCTCAGGTCCAGGGAATAGGCCACCACCAGCACCAGCACGGCGCCGCTGCACGGCCGGATCCCGATCGACAGGATCAGGGCGGCGAAGCTCTTCAGACCCAGCGGTGCCGACAGATCCCCGGCGCGCGGGCCATGGGAGTGACCGCAGCCGTGGTGGTCGTGGTGATCGTGGTGGTGGTCGTGATGGTCTCCATGATCGTGGGGATGGGCGTGACCATGCGGATCATCGGTGCGCCGCGGGTTACCGGCGCGGGCCGCCGCGCGCAGCAGCCGGCGCCCCCGGGTGACGACCAGAGCAAGCCCGAGCAGCGCCACGAGACCGAAGCTCGCCGCCTCCAGGCTGGGCACGACCCCCTGAGCCTGGCGCATGGTCAGCCCGAGCAGGCGCACCGTCGCCTCGACCACAATAATCGCCACCACCCCCTGCACCAGGGAGGAGGCCAGCGACAGCAGCAGCCCGCGCTTCAGCTCGCTCTCCTGGGTCAGCAAATAGGTCGAGATCACGACCTTGCCGTGCCCGGGCCCGGCGGCGTGGAAGATCCCGTACAGAAAGCTGAGGCCGACCAGGGTCCAGGCCGCCATCGCACCGCCGTCCCGCACGGCCGTCATCGCCGCCGAGAGGGCCCGGTGAAGGTCGCGCTGTATCGCCTGGATCTCAAACGCCACCCGCGACCAGTACGGGATCGCCAGGTCGAACTGCGGCGCCAGGGCGAGCAGCACGGCGACGGCGACCAGCAGGACCAGTCCGCCTGCCGGCAGCAGGAGGCCCGGGCGCAGCGGATCGGAGTTCAGCGACATCTGACCCTCACGGTCATGACGGCGGCGACCCGCAGGTGACGATCACGGTCTCGGCGAACTGGGCGCCGATCGTGTCGTCGGGGTTGCTGTCCTGATCGGCCGACTGGGCGGCCATGACGGCGTTCATGTCCGGCGTCGGCGGCACGATCCGCGCGCCGCACCGGTCCGGGTTCGGCCCCTGGAACGCGACGATGTCGTTCTCGAGGTGGACCATGTCGATGTAGTAGGTCGGGTCGAACACCGCGACATCGAGATCGCGTTGGCGGGGATCCACCGGCTCGGCCAGCGGGACGACGAATCGGTAGACGAGACGATCCTGTCGCATGGCCGCCGAGTAATCCCCGGGTCGATCGAAGGCCTGGCGCACGCCGTCGGCGCGGACCCGCATGAAGTAGTCGTAGGGTTGCAGGTTCTCCATGCTGTCGCCCACAAGCTCGGCCAGGAACTCGCGGCCCTGGTCCGACTCGGTATCGACGCCCGCGGTCGCATAGGCGGAATACATCGGATCGAACAGCCATTCCTGGCCGATTGCCGTCACCCGCCCCGTGTCGTCCAGCATCACCGTCGTCCGCAGGTCGATCCAGACATGGGGATGGGCGTCGGCGGGCCGGCCGATCGCCGCCAGCAGGCAGACTAGAAGGGCCGCGGCGAGCCCATGCGTCCAACGAACCGTCATAGCCGTCTCCACAACACCCGCCCCCGGATGATCGTCTCGCCCGTCGAGGGCTGAGCCAATCTACCCCCGGCGGGTCGAATTGTGAATCGTCGCGGCGAGCCGATGCGCCGTCCCTTACGCCGCCGGCGGATCTGGGCTTGAATGGCCGGCGATCAGGAATGCGACACCAGGAGAGCGACCCGATGACCCACACTCCCCTCGACCCCGCCGGCATGGCGGTCATGGGTACCCCGAACTACACCCACGCCATGGTCACCGAAGGCGTGGGCAAGTGGCTGCACATCGCCGGGCAGGTCGGCGTTCTGCCGGACGGGAGCACCGCCTCCGGCACCCTGGCCCAGTGCCGCCAGGCCTTCGCCAATATCGGCATGCTGCTGGACGGCGCCGGCATGACCAGGGACGATGTGGCCCATCTCCGGATCTACCTGATCGACCGCGACGATATCCTGGCGCTGCGCGAGGCGCGCACCGAGTTCTTCGGCGCGGACAAGGTCATCCCCAGCACCCTTGTGCTGGTCTCCGGCCTGGTGAAGCCGGAATGGCGGGTCGAGCTGGAAATCGTTGCGGCGCGCTGAGGGCCGCGCGCTGAGAGCCGCGCGCTGAGAACCGGCCGCGTCCCCCACAACCTCTCCCACCCGACGAAGAGGAGACCACCATGACCTTCCCCACCCACGATCCCGACACCGTGCCCGATCTCGGCATCGCGACCTTCACCCAGGGTCTCATGGCCAAAGGCGTCACGGACTGGTTCGTGATGTCCGGCCAGATCGGCCTGAAGCCGGACGGCACGCTTGCCGGCCCGGACACCGAGACCCAGATCCGCCAGGCCTTCGCCAATATCGGCAACCTGCTGGCCGATGCGGGGCTCGGTCTCGAGAACCTTGTGTTCCTGCGCTTCTACCTGACGAACGCCGAAGACATTCCGGCGATGCGGACGGTGCGGAACGAGTGGCTGGGAACCCGCAAGGTGCCGAGCACCCTGCTGGTGATCAGTGCCCTGGCCAACCCGGCCTGGACCGTCGAGATCGAGGCGGTCGCGGCGCGTACCTGACGTCAGGTCTCGCCGAACAGAAAGGCGAGCAGCGCGAAACGGCGGCCGGAGCGCATCGGCATGACCTCGTGCAGCAGCGAACAGGAGAAGACGATCGCAGCACCCGCCGGCGGTTTGTAGACCGCCTCCGAGAACTCGGGAAAGCGGATCTCCGCCCCCTCGTACTCGTCGCTGTTCAGGTTGATCGTGACCGCGAACCGGCGGTGGGCGACGACCGGCTGGGTGTTGTCCCGGTGGCCGTGCTTGGAGCCCTTCTGCGCCCCTTCGTAGCAGGCGATGCGGTAGCGTTCGTGACGGGTGACCCGGTAGTTGAACGCCCGGTGGATCTCCGGGATCAGGCGCGGTCCGATGCGGCCATCGATCACGTTGTTGGTCTCCGCCGAACAGACCCAGTGGTCGATCCGGTCGTCGCGGCCGTAATCGGGGATGCGCATCTTGCAGTCGGTGGTCCGGCCCTGGAGCTGGTTGTGCCCCGGCTCGACGAACTCGTTGCCCTGCATCGCGTAGATGTTGATCAGGCGCTTGCAGTCGGCGTCGTTGAACACGTCCGGCACAACCAGCACCGGCGGGTGCATCACCGGCACCAGGCCGGCGCGGCGGCGTTCCGCCATCGGCCCGACCGTCGCCAGCGCCGCCTCCGCCGGGTTCCCAGCCTCGGGGCCGATCCGGGCGGCGAGATGCTGGTTCGGTGCGATCACGAGGACGGCCGGCCCGCCTCCCGTGACCTTACCCAGCGCCACGGTGAGCCCCGCCATGCGCGAGGCGGCGCCGTCGGTGTCCGTCAGGACCGGAAAGGCCATGTCCCCCGCGGCGACGCCAGAGACGACGAGCCGGACCCGCACGCCGAGCGCGTCGAGATCGTCCCGCCGCGCCGAGAATGCCTCGACCGCGGCCCGGCTCGCCGCCGTCGCCGGATCGCCCAGGAAGACCAGGGCGTGGATGTTGCCGGACTCTGAATCGGCGTGGACGTCGAAGGGCTCGCCGTTGCGGCGCTTCAGCGGCCATTTCGGCACGATGTCGCCGACATCGAGGGCGGGAAGCGGTTTCATCTGGGTCGTCATCGCGGCTCTCTGACCGTCCGGAGGGGCTGAACCTGTCGCAGGTCTGGCGAGTGAACCCGCTCGATCCCGGCGACGCAAGAGCGGCGGTCGACGGGCGCCGGCGCGATTGCGGGCACGATCGGTTGCCGAAGGATCGGTTGCCACCGGGCCTTGCCTCCCGTCGCCGAGGCGCGTACAACCCGAGCGATCTTAACGAAACCGGACGTACCCATGCGCCCCCTGCGCATCATCACTCGGACGCAGACTATCGGGCCGTCTCGGACGGCCTGCGCGATCTCGCGCGCGTTCGAGGCGGCATAACGCTCGCGCGGCGACCCTGAGGGGTCGACCCGCCACCCCCGTTCTGCCCCTGGTTTCGACAAAGAGAACTCCCATGCCTGCCATTACGCTCCCCGACGGTTCCGTCCGCTCCTACGACGCGCCCGTGACGCCTGCGGCGGTCGCCGCCGACATCGGCCCCGGCCTTGCCAAGGCCGCCTTCATCGCCGAGGTCGACGGCAAGCCGGTCGACCTGGATCATGTGATCGCGGCCGATGCCCAGCTCGCGCTGATCACCCGCAAGGACGACAAGGCGCTCGAGCATATCCGCCACGACTGCGCCCACGTGCTGGCCGAGGCGGTGCTTGAGCTCTACCCGGAAACGCAGGTCACAATCGGCCCGTCGATCGACACCGGGTTCTACTACGACTTCTACCGCGCCCAGCCGTTCACGCCGGAGGATCTCGAGAAGATCGAGCGGCGGATGCACGAGATCGTCGACCGCGACGAGAAGATCGTGCGCGAGGAATGGAGCCGCGAAGAGGCGGTGTTGCACTACAAGAAGATGCACGAGCCGTTCAAGGTGGAGCTGGCCGAGGCCATCCCCGAAGGCGAGACGATCAGCTTCTACCGCCAGGGCGAGTTTCTCGATCTCTGCCGCGGCCCGCACGGCCCGTCGACCAAGGGGGTCGGCCACGCCTTCAAGCTGATGCGGGTGGCCGGCGCCTACTGGCGCGGCGACGCCAAGCGCGAGCAGCTTCAGCGGATCTACGGAACGGCCTTCGCCGACGAGAAGGCGCTGCAGGCCCACCTGACGATGCTGGAAGAGGCGGAGAAGCGCGACCACCGGCGTCTGGGACGCGAGCTCGACCTGTTCCACATCCAGGAGGAGGCCGTCGGCTCGGTGTTCTGGCATCCGAACGGCTGGACGCTGTACCGTGAGATCGAGATGTATATCCGCCGCCGCCTGGACGCGGCCGGCTATCAGGAGATCAAGACGCCCCAGCTCATCGACCGGGCGCTGTGGGAGGCCTCGGGCCACTGGGACAAGTTCCGCGAGAACATGTTCACGGCCAATGCCGAGGACGACCGGGTGCTGGCGCTCAAGCCGATGAACTGCCCGGGCCATGTGCAGATCTACAAGCAGGGCCTCAAGTCCTACCGCGACCTGCCGTTGCGTCTGGCCGAGTTCGGCTCCTGCCACCGCAACGAGCCGTCGGGCGCGCTGCACGGCATCATGCGGGTGCGTGCCTTCACCCAGGACGACGCGCACATCTTCTGTACGGAAGACCAGATCACCGACGAGAGCATCAAGTTCTGCGACCTGCTGAAATCGATCTATGCCGATTTCGGCTTCCAGGACATCCGCATCAAGTTCTCCGACCGCCCGGAGGTCCGGGCCGGCGAGGACGCGGTGTGGGACCGGGCCGAGGGCGCGCTGCGCGAGGCCTGTGATGCCGCCGGGCTCGAGACCACGCTGAACCCGGGAGAGGGCGCGTTCTACGGCCCGAAGCTGGAGTTCGTGCTGCGCGACGCCATCGGCCGCGACTGGCAGTGCGGGACGCTCCAGGTCGATTTCGTGCTGCCGGAACGGCTCGACGCGACCTATGTGGCGGAGAGCGGAGAGCGCAAGCGGCCGGTCATGCTGCACCGGGCGATCCTGGGTTCCATGGAACGCTGGATCGGCATCCTGATCGAGCAGTATTCCGGCCGCTTCCCCATGTGGCTCGCCCCGGTCCAGGTGGTCGTCGCGACGATCACGGAGGCGGCGGACGACTACGCCCGCGAGGTCGCGGCCGCCTGCAAGGCCGCCGGGCTGCGTGTGGCTATGGATTTGCGGAACGAGAAGATTAACTACAAGGTCCGCGAACACTCCGAGGCAAAGGTGCCGGCACTGCTTGTCGTCGGCGCCCGCGAGGCCGAAGGAAGGCAAGTGGCGGTCCGTCGTCTCGGCGGCAAGGCTCAGGAAATCCTTGCTCTCGACGACGCCGTTCATAGACTAGAGGGAGAAGCGGCGGCTCCGGATCGTGCTGCAAGCCGCGCCGCTGAATGAAAAACAGGAGATAACCTATCGCCAGACCACCTTTTAATACGACCCCGCCGCAAAAGGACGGTCCCCGGGTCAACCGCGACATCCGTGTGCCAAAGGTCCGCTGCGTCGGTCCGGAGGGCGACATGCTCGGCGTGATGAGCGTCGACGAGGCCATGTCGCATGCCGAGGAATTCGGTCTCGATCTCGTCGAGGTCTCGCCGAACGCCGATCCGCCGGTCTGCAAGATCCTGGATTACGGCAAGTTCAAGTACGAGGCGCAGAAGAAGAAGAACGAGGCCAAGAAGAAGCAGAAGGTCATCGAGGTCAAAGAGATCAAGATGCGCCCGAACATCGACGAGCACGACTACCAGACGAAGATGCGGAGCGTGAACCGCTTCCTCGGCGACGGCGACAAGGTTAAGCTGACCATGCGCTTCCGGGGCCGCGAGATGGCGCACCAGGAACTCGGCCTGAACGTGCTGAAGCGCGTGCAGGACGAGATCGCCGAGATCGCCAAGGTCGAGGCGCATCCGAAGCTGGAAGGCCGTCAGATGATCATGGTGGTCGCGCCGCGCTGAGCGGCGGCGACGGAAATTCGCCAACGCCCCCAAGAGTGGCGCGCGAAGGAAGCCGGCTGTCCCCGCGACCGTCGGCTTCTTGTTTTTTGGGCCTTCGGGTACGCTCGAGAAGTTTCCTCGAACGGCGGATCAGCGGGCGAGATCGCCCATCCGGCTCATGGACTTCACCAGCTCCGCGCTGTCCGGACCGACCGGGACGTAGCCCGCGCTCAGATAGAACCGGCGGGCGGTGCGCGTCGTCTCCAGGGTGATGCGGGTGGCCCCGGCCTGGAACGCGTCGAGCTCGAGCTGGTCGAGCAGCGCTCGGCTGACGCCGGAGAACCGGGCGGACGGCTCCACATAGAGCAGCAGCACGCGTCCGTCGCGGCGGACGGCCCCCGCCCCTTCGATCTCCTCCCGACCGGCCACGTTCCAGATCTGGTCGCGCGACGCCATCCAGCGCCCGACCTGCTGCGGCGACTTGTTCGCCAGCCAGTCGGCGATCCGGTGCATGTCGTTGCCGTGATCCTCGGCGCACAGCTCCACGATGGAGCGCCGGATCACCCGCGATACCTTGCGGGCCTCCCGGGCCTTCGGCGGCCGTATCCAGAGCGATCGCGCCACCTCGCCCCCTACGCCCGACGCCGCACCGGCCAGACCAGGGTCAGGAAGAACGCCAGCATCAGGAAGCCGGACACCGCCACCCCGGTGGCCAACGGCCGGGCCGTGCCGTCGAAGGCGTGGCCGATCGCCAGCCCCACCACCGAGGCCACCCCCATCTGGAAGAACCCGACCAGAGCGGACGCCGCGCCCGCCATCTCCGGAAACGGACCGATCGCGCCGGCTTGGCTGTTCGGGAAGACGAAGCCGACCCCGACCATGGCCAGCATCTGCGGCAGGACGATGGTGAGCACCGTGACCTGATCGGTCCAGGCGAAGAACGCCATGATGCCGCCGCCGAGCGCCCCCAGGGTGCCGCCGATCAGGATCAGGCGCTCGCCGCCGACCGCCTTTCCGAACCGGCCCGAGATAAACGTTCCGGTCATGTAGCCGACGACGATCGTCGCGAAGCAGTAGCCGTAGAGATCGGGCGACAGGCCGACCACCTCGATCAGCACGAAGGACGAGCCAGAAATGAAGCTGAAGATCACGCAGTAGCAGGCGGCGATGGTCGCGAGATAGCCGACATAGACCCGGTGGGAAAGCAGCGCGGCGTAGTTCCGCAGAATCCCCTTCGGCGAGGTGGCGTAGGGGTTCCGGTGAGCGTTGGTCTCGTCGAGCATGAAATAGGTGCCGACCAGGGCGATCAGCGAGAACAGGCTGAGCACGACGAAGACCGCGTGCCAGCCGAACATGACCTGAAGCCAGCCGCCGGCGATCGGCCCGACGGCCGGGGCCAGCGCCATGGCCGTGCCCATGTAGGACAGCACCTGGGCGGCCCGGTCGCGGCCGTAGACGTCGCGCACCACCGCCCGGCCCAGGACCGGACCGGCGCAACAGCCCATGGCCTGGAACACCCGCGCGACCACCAGCGCCTCGATGGTCGGCGCGAAGACGCAGGCGATGGAGGACACGACGTAGAGCGCGACCGCCCCCAGCAGCACCGGACGCCGGCCGTACCGGTCGGACAACGGGCCGTAGACCAGCATCGAGAGCGCGAAAGCTACCATGAAGGCGCTCAGGGTGAGCTGCACCGTCGGCACGTCGGTCTCGAAATCGGTCACCAGGGCCGGCAGCGACGGCAGGTACATGTCCGTCGAGATCGGCCCGAAGGCGACGAGCGCGGTCAGCAGAACGGCGACCGGGATGCTGTCGGGCCGGGGACGGTTGAGGGACATGGCAGACGACCTTGACGCGAAAGACGGGCCCTCGACTTACGCCGCTCTCGCCGCCCGGGCAAGCGGTCCCGTCCGGCCGTTGTCAGCCGTAGGCGTGGAGGCGGGCGCCGTGGCGCTTAAGCCAGGCGCGCGGACGCCGGTAATCCGGCATCAGCCTCTCGACCTGGGCCCAGAAGCGATCGGAATGATTCATCTCGACCAGATGCGCGGCCTCGTGGGCGATCACGTAGTCCAGCACCTCCTCGGGTGCGAGGATCAGCCGCCAGGAGAACGACAGGTCGCCGCGCGAGGAGCAGCTTCCCCAACGGGTCGCGGTGTCGCGCACCGACACCCGGCCGACCCGCCGGCCGAGGGTTTCGGCATGGCCCCTGGCCCGCGGCGTGATGGTTCGGCGGGCCTCGGCCTTCAGGAAATCGGTGAGCCGGCGGGCGAGGTGTTCCTCGGCGCCGGAGACGTGGAGCTCGACCGATCCGTCCGGGTCCTCGACCCGCCAGACCCCGCCGCGCTGGTCGGGACGGTGGCGAACCAGATGGTCGCGGCCGAGAACCGGCAGGACGGCGCCTTCGGCAAAGGCGGTCCGTGCCGGCAGATGGGCGAGCCGGGCCCGCAACCAGCCGACGTTGCGAAGGGCGAAGGCCTCCGCCGCGTCGACCTTCACCCCGGCCGGCAGCACCAGCTCGGGGCCGCCGCGCGCCGGATCGACCCGCAGCAGCATCCGCCGGGCGCGCGCGCTGCGGCGTACCGGGACCGGGATCTCGGTCCCGTCGGTATCGGTGAGGATCAGCAGATCCTGATCGAGCGGCGCCGTCCGGGTCATGACGGGCGCGAGTGTACGTGATTCGCGGCGATGTCGGCAGCCGGCCGGGGCAGCAGAACGGCGGCCGCCAGGCAGGCGAGGCTGCAGCATAGGGTCGCCGCCGCCATAGTCAGATGCATCTCGCCGCCAATGGCGCCGACCACGAAGGAGGCGACCATGGCCAGGGCCATCTGGCTGAACCCGAGGAAGGCGGCGGCCGATCCGGCGATATAGGGGAAGTTCTGCATCGCGCCGGCCATAGCATTCGGCATGGTGAAGGCCATGCCGACCAGCAGCAGCATGGCCGGGCCGATGACCGCCGGCGTCGACAGGTGCCCGGCCAGGGGCGCGGCGATCATCGCCAGGCCTGCGGCGACCCCGATCCCGGCGCCGATGCGGGTCATCCGCCGGGCGCCGAAGCGCGGCGCCAGCTTGCCGGCGACCAGGCTGCCGGCGAGGAACGCCACCACGTTGAACAGGATCAGGAATCCGAAGGCCTGGGGCGACCAGCCGAGAGTCTCCATCAGCACGAAGGGGGCGGCCGTCGTGTAGGCGATATAGGCGCCGAAAATCCCCCCGACCGCCACGATGTAGCAGGCATAGGTCCGGTTGCGGAGAAGTGCGGCGTAGTTGCGCACGATCTGAAGCGGCGACAGGGCGTCGGGAACCCGGTCGCGCAGGGTCTCCGGCACCTTCGCCAGGGTCAGCGCGAGCAGGGTGAGACCGATCAGCCCGAGCGCCACGAAGTTCGCCCGCCAGCCGAACTGGGCCTGCAGGAATCCACCGAGGGCCGGGGTGATCGCGGGGGCGAGCGACATGGACATGGCGATGTAGCTCATCACCACCGCCGTCGCGGCACCCTCGGTGCTGTCCCGCACCATGGCCCGGGCCACGACCTGACCGGAACAGGCGCCCAGCGCCTGGAAAAACCGGAACAGGATCAGCTCGTGGATGGTCTCGGCCCGCGAGCAGGCGATGCCCGCGGCGGCGAAGATCACCAGCCCGGTCAGCAGGGTGACCTTGCGGCCGAACCGGTCGGCCACCGGCCCCCAGAAAAGCTGACTGACGGCGAAGCCGCCGAGGAAGACCGTCAGTGTGAGCTGGGTCTCGGCCCGGGTCGCGCCGATCGCCTGGGCCAGCGAGGGAAGCGACGGGAGGTAGAGGCCGAGCGACATCTGCCCGAGCGCCACCATGAAGGTGAGCAGGGCGATCGAGCCCGGCCGCGTCGCCACGAAGGCGCCCGGGGAAGCGCTCGGCGTCATGAGGGGATCCGATGAGGTTTCACCCCACCGCTATAGACCCGCCCCGGCGGCGCGACAATCTCGCAACTGCGAAGAGTGTCGTGGCATCCGCGCCGCTGCCGGGCCGGACGGAGTCAGTCGCGGTCGTGGACCGCCCGCGAGTCCGACGGCGCCTCATGCCGCTCGGCCATGCCATAGTCGCGCTGCACCATCGCCACCCGGAGCCGGTAGTCGCGGAGGATCGACGCCCGCCCCGCCGCCTGGGCGCGGCGATGGTCCACGGTGTTGCGCCATTCCCGGACTGCCGCCTCGTCGCGGAACACCGACAGGGACAGCAGCCTGTTCGGGTCGGCGAGGCTCTGGAACCGCTCGATCGACACGAACCCATCGATCCGGTCGAGCAGCGGCCGCATCTCCGCGGCGAGGGCGAGGTAGGCGTCGCGCTTCCCCGGCAGCGGCTCCAACTCGAAGATCACCGCGATCACGGCCGCACCAGCGGGCCGTGGGGTGCCGAGGCCAGGGTCAGGAAGGTCCGGGTCTCCTTCAGGATGAAGCGCTCCGTCCTCGCGAAGTCGTAGTTGCGGCGCCCGAGCGGATCCTCCGCCAACCGCGCGCGATACGCCTCGTAGGCGGCGAGACTCTCGATCGAGTAGATCCCATAGGCCCGAGTCGCCGAGCCCTCGTGCGGCGCGAAATAGCCGATCAGGTCGGCGCCGCAGCGCGGGATCGCCTCGCCCCAGGTCCGGGCGTAGGCCTCGAACGCGTCGCGTTTGTACGGGTCGATCTCGTATTCGATGACGCAAGTGATCATCGGGCTCTCCTCGGTTTCGGTCCGCCTGGAGTGCCCCGAGACCGCCGGCGGATGCTTCGGCCCCGGCCGTAGCGTCCGGCCTGTCCGACCGCTACGCTTGCCGGGACATCCACCCGCTGCGCCCTGGAGGTCCCATGGTCAACACCAACCGCATGGCGGAGATCGGCCTGCTGATCGGCGAACCGGCCCGGGCGGCGATGCTCGACGCGCTGATGGACGGACGGGCGCTCACCGCCGGCGAGCTGGCGGGCGTGGCCGGGGTGACGCCGCAGACCGCGAGCGGCCATCTGGCGCGGATGACCGAGGCCAACCTGCTGGCGGTCGAGCGCCAGGGCCGCCACCGGTACCATCGCCTGGCCTCGGCGGAGGTGGCGGACCTGATCGAGAGCGTGGCCCGGATCGCCGCCGTCACCCTGCCGGAGACCCGCAGGCCGGTGACCGGACCGCGCGACGCCCGGATGCGGCTGGCCCGGACCTGCTACGACCACCTGGCAGGCGGCCTCGGCGTGGCGGTGACCGACGCGCTGGTCGCGCGCGGGGTGATCGTCTTCGACGACGGCGCGGGAATCGTCGCCCCGGACGGGCTCGACCGGCTGGCGGCCCTCGGCATCGCGGTGGAGACGGCGGCCGGCCGGACAGCGCGGCCACTCTGCCGGCCCTGCCTCGACTGGAGCGAGCGGCGTCCGCATCTGGCAGGCCGCCTGGGGGCGGCGGTTTGCCGGCATTTCTTCGACCGGCACTGGGTCACGCGCATCGGCGGCAGCCGGGCACTATCGATCACGCCGAAGGGACGTCAGGCGCTGCGGGACCGTTTCGGCATCGCCGAGATCGGGTGACGGTCCCCGCCGCCCCTCATCACCGCCCCTGATCTCCGCATCTGGTCTCCGCCTCCGGCATCGGGCAGCATCGGTTCCGAACACCTCGAGGAGATCGCCGCCATGTCGACCGCAAGCATGACACCGCCCTCCCGAATTCCGGCCGCACCGCTCGACGGCGACGGACCGATCCTGGCGAAGACCGAGGCCCAGCGCCGCGCCCGGTTCTTCAACTCGGCCAACGCCTTCAACCTCAAGCTGCCGGCGGTGCCGCGGGCCCGGTTCGACGAGGCCCGGGACGCGGCCTTCGCCGACGGGGCGCCTAGCGGGCCGTATCCCATGGACCAGTCGGCGGTCATCGGCTGCCCGTTTCCGGCCACCACGCCGCTGGTGCTCGCCCGCTACCTGCGGGTGACCGGGGGCGACACGGTGACGACGACCTTCGCCGCCAGCGGCGAGGTGATCTACGTGATCGCCGGCAGCGGCACGACCTCGGTCGGCGGCGATACGCTGACCTGGGGGCCGGGCGACGTGCTGGTGCTGCCGGGCGGGCAGACGGTCGCCCATACGGCGAGCGACGACGCGCCGGCGGTGCTCTGGGTCGTCACAAACGAGCCGGCCCTGGCTTTCGAGGGGTTGCGCCCGCCCGCATCCGGGGAGGCGCGGATCGATCCGGTGCACTATCCGGCCGAGGAGATCGCCCGGCAGATCGACGTGCTGACCAGCCTGCCGGAGCAGGAGAACCAGGCCGGCGTGGCGCTGATCTTCTCCTCCGAGCGGACCGCCGACAGCCGCAACGCCATGCCGTCCATGACCCTGGCGATGAACACCCTGGCGCCCGGCCAGCACCAGCGCCCGCACCGGCACAACGCCGCCGCCATCACGCTCTGCGTCGACGGCCCCGGCTGCTTCTCGATGATCGACGGCCACCGGATCGACTGGTCGCCGTTCTCGACCATGATCACGCCGCCGGGCGAGGTCCACAGCCACCACAACGGCGGCGCGTCCCCCGCCCGGTTCCTGATCGTCCAGGACGGCGGCTGGCACTATCACGCCCGAACGATGGGCTTCGAGTTCGCCGATCCGCCATCCTGAACGCGAGGTGGTCCCGGGCGCCGAACCGGCTCAGGCGGCGCGGACCTGGTCGAGGAAGTCGGCCACCATCCGGCTGAGCGCGTCGCTCTGACGGCCCACCTCGGTGCTGGTCGCCTGAACCTGCTGGGCCGAGGCCCCGGTCTCGCGGGCACCGTTGTCCACGTGGCCGATGTTCTCCGTCACGCTCTCGGTGCCGATGGCGGCTTCCTGGACGCTGCGGCTGATCTCCTGGGTCGCCGAGGACTGCTCCTCGACGGCGGCGGCGATGCCCGACGCCGACTCCCGCAGGGCCGACACGGTCTCCGCGATCCGACGGATGGCGGAGGCGGAGCGGGTGCTCTCCTCCTGGATCCGCGAGATCTGGTTGGCGATCTGTTCCGTCGCCTTGCCGGTCTGCGTCGCCAGGCTCTTCACCTCGGAGGCGACCACCGCGAAACCCTTCCCGGCGTCGCCTGCGCGGGCCGCCTCGATGGTGGCGTTCAGGGCCAGCAGGTTGGTCTGCTCGGAGATGTCCTGGATCAGGGTGACGATCTGGCCGATCTCGCCGGCGGTGGCCTCCAGGCTGACCACGGCCTCGCTGCTGGTGCGGGCCTGGTCCTCGGCCTCGGCGGCCATGCGCGAGGAGTCGCTGACCCGGGAACCGATCTCCTGGATCGACGCGCCGAGTTCCTCGGTCGCCGTCGCGACGGTCTGCACGTTAGTGGAGGCTTCGGTGGAGGCGGTGGCGACCAGCGAGGCCTGGTCCGTCGTCCGGGTCGAGATGTCCAGCATGGAGCGGGCCGCCGCATCGAGCTGCTGGCTCGCCGTGCCGACCGCCCGCAGCATGTCGCGCACCTGCTCGTCGAACGTCCGGGTGATCTCGTCGACCTTCTTCGCCCGACGCTCCCGCTCCGCGCGCTGCTCTTCCTGTTCCGCGGCGAGTTCGTCGTTGCGGATCATGTTCTCCTTGAACACCAGCACGGCCCGGGCCATCGCCCCGATCTCGTCGGCGCCGCCCGTGTTCGGAATCTCGACGGTCTTGTCGCCCTCGGCCAGTTCCCGCATCCGCTCGGTCAGCCGGGTGACGGGGCGGGAGACGGACCGGCCGACCACGACGCCGAGGACCACGCAGACCAGGGCGATGAGGGCGATCAACACGAGGGTGATGACATAGGCGTCGGCGTTGATCCGGTCGAACTCCGCGGTCGCCGCGTCATAATCGGCTTCGATCCTGGCCCGCAGCTCCTCCATCGCCGGTTCGGCCGCGGCAAAGGCCTCGGACAGCGCCTCGATCTGGTTCTCGCGCTCGAGCGTGGCGTCCGCGAAGGCCCCGAAATCCCGGTTGTAGACGTCCAGCGCGGCGGTAATGTCGGCCTTCACCGCCGAGTCCAGCGGCTTCTCCGCCAGCATGTCCTTGAACTCGGCGATACGGTCCCCGAGCCGCCCGATGTACTTCGGGTCGACCCGCATAATGAAGTCCTTCTCGTGGCGCCGCATCATCAGCAGCTTCACCATGAGGTCGTCGCTGGCGTGCTGCTTGATCAGTTCCTCGGCGTCGTGCACCGCCGCGCGCAGGCTGCCCTGCAGACCGGACTTCTCGTCCAGGCCCAGGACCTGCAGCAGGTCGGCCACCCGCACGAACTGGGCGTCATAGGCGCCGATCCGGGTGTCGAGCGTGGTCAGGTGGTCGGCCTCGTCCGCGTCGGCCAAGTCGGTCAGCCGACCGAGATCGGCATGGAGAGCAGCGACCACGTCGGCATGCTTTGCGATGTAGTCGGCATCCAGACGCAGCAGGAAGTCCTTCTCGCGCCGCCGGGCGTTCAGGAAGCCCTCCGAGATGTTCTTGGCCAGGGCGAGCTTCTCGGCCGCCCGCTGTTGCACATCCAGCACCGCCTGCTGCTGCGCCTGCTTCCAGTAGACGACGCCGAAGACCATGAGAAAGCCGATCACGGCGACAAGACTGATTGCACCAATACGGCGCGATACGGAGATCCCGTTCATTTTCTTACCCTCGAAGACTGGTTGAGATCGCAGCCATTCCGGTTCGTCGTAACGGCGCCGGTGCGCTGGCTCGATGCTGTTGGGCAGGGGTTTACGGGACCCGATTTAAAATTGGATTAAATCGTTACCCCGGCTCGGGAACCGCCCTCGCGTCGATCCGTCACAGGTCGATGTCGGTTTCGGTATCGAAGCCGGCGGCCAACCGGCTATATCACCGTGTCATGAACACATTCGTCATCATACTGCTGCTCCTCGCCATGGCCGCCACCGTCGGCGCTCTGGTCTGGGGCGTGATCGCCATGGCCCGCGGCGGGGACTTCAACGCCAAGTGGTCCAACAAGATGATGCGCTACCGCATCCTGTTTCAGGCCATCGCGCTCTGCGTCTTCATGGCGCTGCTCTCGATGGTCGGCACCGGTTAGGGACGCGGCCCATGGTGAAGCTCACGAAGATCTATACCCGCGGCGGCGACGCGGGCGAGACCTCGCTCGGCGACGGCACGCGGATCGCGAAGCACGCGCCGCGGCCGACCGCCTACGGCACCGTCGACGAGACCAACGCTGTGATCGGCATAGCCCGGCTGACGGCGGTGGCCGACGGCGGCGAGGCGGCGGACGGCATGCTCGCGCGAATTCAGAACGATCTGTTCGACCTTGGCGCCGACCTCTGCACGCCGGAGGAGGAGAACCCGAAATACCCGCCGCTGCGCGTCACCGCCGGCCAGGTCGCGCGCCTCGAGGCCGAGATCGACGCGATGAACGCCGAGCTGCAGCCGTTGAATTCCTTCATCCTGCCCGGCGGCAAGCCGACCGCCGCCCAGCTCCATCTGGCGCGGACCGTGGCGCGCCGGGCCGAGCGGGAGATCACCCGCGCCGCCACGCTGGAACCGATCGGCGAGGAGGCCGTTAAGTACATCAACCGGCTCTCCGACCACCTGTTCGTGCTGGCCCGCTGGGTCAACGACCGCGGCGCGACCGACGTGCTCTGGGTGCCGGGAGCGAACCGATGACGAGACAGCAGAGACCCGAACAGAATTGAGACGGCCGGCAGCCGTTTTCCGACACCCCGCGCGGGGGCCGGGTTGACTCCGGACCGGGCGCTTTCTAAAGAGCGGGGTCGCCCGAAAGCACGGCGCTCGGTCCCACAAGACCGCCAGATCCGAAATCGTCCGAGGGAGCCATGAAGGTACTCGTCCCCGTCAAGCGGGTGATCGACTACAACGTTAAGGTCCGCGTCAAGGCCGACCAGAGCGGTGTCGAGCTCGCCAATGTGAAGATGTCGATGAACCCCTTCGACGAAATTGCCGTCGAAGAGGCCATCCGCATGAAGGAAGCCGGCAAGGTCACCGAGGTGGTCGCCGTCTCCATCGGCCCGACCCAGGCGCAGGAGACCATCCGCACCGCGCTTGCCATGGGCGCCGACCGCGGCATCCACGTGGTCCATGACGGCGATGTCGAGCCGCTCGCCGTCGCGAAGATGCTCAAGGGCATCGTCGAGAAGGAGAGCCCGGACCTCTGCATCCTCGGCAAGCAGGCGATCGACGACGACTGCAACCAGACCGGCCAGATGCTCTCGGCCCTGCTCGGCTGGAGCCAGGCGACCTTCGCCTCGAAGATCGAGCTCGGCGACGGAGAGGCGTCCGTGACCCGCGAGGTCGATGGCGGCCTGGAGACGATCACGGTCAAGACGCCGGCGATCGTCACCACCGACCTGCGGCTGAACGAGCCGCGCTACGCGTCGCTGCCGAACATCATGAAGGCGAAGAAGAAGCCGATCGATCAGATGAGCCCGGCCGATCTGGGCGTCGATCCGGCCCCGCGGCTGGAGACGCTGAAGGTGGTCGAGCCGCCGAAGCGCGAAGGCGGCGCCAAGGTGGCGGACGTGGCCGAACTGGTCTCGAAGCTGAAGAACGAAGCGAAGGTGATCTGATCATGAGCACGCTTGTCTTCTTCGAACACACGAACGACGCCATCTCGCCCGCCAGCCTGCACGCGGTCACCGCCGCGACGGAAATCGGCGGCGACGTGGTCGCCCTGGTCGCCGGCTCCGGCTGCGACGGTGCGGCCCAGGCCGCCGCGAAGGTCGCGGGTGTCTCCAAGGTCATCAAGGTCGACAGCGCCGAGTACGGTCACACCCTGGCCGAGAACCTGGCGCCCCTGATCGCCAAGCTGGCCGAGGGTCACAGCCACTTGCTGGCGACCGCGACCACCGTCGGCAAGAACATCATGCCGCGGGTCGCCGCCCTGCTCGACGTCGCCCAGGTCTCCGACATCGTCGAGGTGGTCGACGCCGACACGTTCGTCCGGCCGATCTATGCCGGCAACGCCCTGGCGACGGTGAAGTCCGCCGACGCGACCAAGGTCGTCACCGTGCGCGCCACCAACTTCGATCCGGCCGCCGCCGAGGGCGGGTCGGCCAGCGTCGAGGACGGCTCGGCCGAGGGCGACAAGGGCCTGTCCAGCTTCGTCGGCCAGGAACTGTCGAAGTCCGACCGGCCGGAGCTGACCTCCGCCAAGGTCGTGATCTCCGGCGGCCGCGGCATGCAGAACGGCGAGAACTTCGCGATGCTGGAAGAGATCGCCGACAAGCTCGGGGCCGCCGTCGGCGCCTCGCGCGCAGCGGTGGACGCCGGCTTCGTTCCGAACGACTATCAGGTCGGTCAGACCGGCAAGGTGGTCGCGCCGGAGCTGTATATCGCCGTCGGTATCTCCGGTGCGATCCAGCACCTGGCCGGAATGAAGGACAGCAAGGTCATCGTGGCCATCAACAAGGACGAGGAGGCGCCGATCTTCCAGGTTGCCGACTACGGCCTGGTCGCGGATCTCTTCAAGGCGGTGCCGGAGCTTAGCGAGGCTCTGGACAACGCCTGACACGACCGGCTTTCCGCGCCGCCGACGACCGGCGGCGCGGCAGGCGGAACCGCCCGCACGGGCGCCCGGAGGGGCCATGGAACGGATCGGCATCATCGGCGCCGGTCAGATGGGTACCGGGATCGCGCAGATCTGCGCGGTGGCCGGCTATGACGTGCGGATGATCGACGTCAAGGACGAGGTCATCGCCGCATCCCTCGCCACCATCGAGACCAATCTGTCGCGCCAGGTCGCCCGCGACCGGCTCGAACCGGACGCCGCCGAGATCGCTCTGCAGCGGATCGTGACCGGCAGCGACTACGCGCTGATGTCCGACTGCGACCTGGTGATCGAGGCCGCCAGCGAGGACGAGGAGGTCAAGCGCGACGTCCTCAAGTCCCTGGTGCCGCACCTGGCGCCGGACGCGATCGTCGCCACCAACAGCTCGTCGCTCTCCATCACCCGGCTCGCCGCCGCGACCGACCGGCCCGGCAAGTTCGTCGGAATGCATTTCATGAACCCGGTCCCGGTCATGCAGCTTGTCGAGCTGATCCGCGCGATCCAGACCGAGCAGGCCACCTTCGACGCGGTGCGCAAGCTCGCCGAGTCCCTCGGCAAGACGGTGAGCGTGGCCGAGGATTTCCCGGCCTTCATTGTCAACCGCATCCTGATGCCGATGATCAACGAGGCGATCTATACGCTGTATGCCGGCGTCGGATCGGTCGAGAGCATCGACACGGCGATGAAGCTCGGCGCGAACCATCCGATGGGGCCGCTGGAACTGGCCGACTTCATCGGCCTCGACACCTGCCTCGCCATCATGCACTCGCTGCATACCGGGCTCGCCGACGCGAAGTACCAGCCCTGCCCGCTCCTGGTGAAATACGTCGAGGCCGGCTGGCTCGGCCGCAAGACCAAGCGCGGCTTCTACGACTACCACTCCGAAAAGCCGATTCCGACGCGCTGATCCCCGAATAAGCGATCCGCCCTATTCCGCCAGTTTCCGGACGTAGAGCTGGTACAGAGGCGCCTGAAGGACGGCGCAGCGGCGCAGGTTCAGGTTGACGAAGGCGTCGACCGCCGGCTTCGGGCAGCGCAGCAGGTCCGCCCCTTCCGGCAGCATCTCGCGCCACAGGTAGTCGTCGAACACCATCACCCCGCCGACGCGCAGCAACTCGAAGCCCATCACCGCATCCGCCAGCACGTCGGGCGCCTGGTGCGATCCGTCCACATAGATGAAGTCGAACCGGTTGCCCAGCCCGGCGGCGATCAGCTTCGCCAGCCATTGCAGCGAGGCCCCCTTGTGCTTGAAGAACCGGACCGGATGGGCCGCCCGTTCCCGTGCCAGGGCGATGTTCCGGTCGAACCGGCGTTCGACCGCCGACATGTCGGTCCCGAGCTCAAGATGCTCGATCCCGCCCTGCCAGGTATCGATACAGTGCAGTTCGATCGGATGCTTGGATCCCAGATGCTCGATGAGGAACGAGGCGCTGCCGCCCTCGTAGGATCCGATCTCGAGAAGGCGGGCCGCCTCGATCTGCCCGAACAGCATCTTCCATTCCCGTCGGCGGTCGGGGCCGAACCACGCATTGGTGAACTCGAACCCGCTTTCGTCCGTCGTCTGAGACATCCCGTGTCCTCGCGCTTGGCACTGCCGCCACACAGTATCGCCCGGGCCGCCCGGGGAAAGGGGCTCGGCATCCTGGTGGAACGGACCCTATAGGAACGGGTCGGCCCCGGATTGCCTAAGCCGGAGCGATCGGGTACACCGCGCGCAGTGTCGGCGGCGCGCCATGCGCCCGCCGGCGGCCCCGCCGGAGCCGTGACCCGAATGCGATGAAGCCAGCGCCCAGATTTCTCTCCACGCCAGCGGACATCGCCCGGTCGCTCGCGACACACCGCCTGATTCTGCGCCAGCTCGTCCGCCGGGATATCCTGTCGCGCTACCGCAAATCGGCGCTCGGCATGCTCTGGGCCCTGCTCACCCCGCTGATGACCTTCGTGGTCTACGCCTACGTCTTCAGCGCGATCCTCAAGGTCCGCTTTCCCTCCCGGGTGCCGGACATGGAGTATAACTACGGGATCGTGCTGTTCTCCGGGCTGATGCTGCATTTCTTCATCACCGAGGTGCTCACCCGCTCGCCGGTGCTGGTTCTGGAGAACGTGAACTTCGTGAAGAAGGTGGTGTTCCCGCTGGAGATGCTGTCGCTGGTGACGACCGGCTCGGCGGCGGTGACCCTCGCGTTCAATTTCCTGGTCCTGTTGGCGGCGATCCTGGTCTTCAACGGCGCGCTGCCCTGGACCGTCGTGTTCGTCCCGGTGGTCTGGATCCCGTTCTTCGCGGTCGTGCTCGGCATCTCCTGGTTCTTCGCCTCCCTCGGCGTGTATCTGCGCGATATCGGCCACGTGGTCGGCATCCTGTCGACCGTGCTGCTGTTCGGCAGCCCGATCCTGTTCCCGCCGGAGACGCTGCCGGAGTTCCTGAAGACCCTGATCTGGCTCAATCCGCTGTCGGTCCCGGTCCACGCGACCCGCGACCTGGCGCTGTGGGGCGTGACGCCGAACCTGGAGCATCTGGCGATCTACAGCGCGGTGGCTGTCGTCTTCCTATGGTGCGGCGCCTTCTGGTTCCAGCGCACCAAGCGGGGCTTCGCCGATGTCGTCTGACGTGCTGCTCACGGACGTGCCGGCATCGGCCGGCGAGCCCGCCATCGTCATCCGCGACGTCTCGAAGGCGTTCTCGATCTTCAGGCGCCCGGCCGACCGGCTGCTGCAGATGCTCTCGATGGGCCGGGGCCGGTACTACGACGTGTTCATGGCGCTCCAGGGCGTCTCGCTGACCGTCAACCGGGGCGAGACCGTCGGCATCGTCGGCTCCAACGGATCGGGCAAATCGACCCTCCTCCAGGTCATCGCCGGGCTGCTGCAGCCGAACGGCGGCAGCGTCGAGGTGCGCGGGCGTCCGGCGGCGCTGCTGGAGCTCGGGGCGGGCTTCAACCCAGACTTCACCGGCCGCGAGAACATCTACCTCAACGCCGCCATCCTGGGGCTGACCCAGGAGGAGATCGACGCCCGGTTCGACAGCATCGTCGCGTTCTCCGGGCTGGCCGAGTTCATCGATCGGGCGGTGAACACCTACTCCAGCGGCATGTATGTCCGCCTCGCCTTCTCGATCGCGGTCAGCGTCGATCCGGACATCCTGATCGTCGACGAGGCGCTGGCGGTCGGCGACGAGGGCTTCCAACGCAAGTGCCTGGCCCGGATCGAGGCGATGCGGGACGCAGGGGCGACGATCCTGTTCGTCAGCCACGCCATGGGCATGATCACCCAGCTCTGCGATCGGGCGATCCTGATGGACCAGGGCGAGGTGCTGATCGACGGCGAACCCAAGGAGGTCGCGTCCAACTACTACCGGCTGACCCACGCCCCCGGAAACGATCGCGAGCGAATCCGCGCGGAGATCCTGGGCCGCGCCGCGCCCCGGCCGCAGGAGCGGGCGGAACCGGAGATCGAGTCCGGCCTGGACGAGACCTTCGTCAGCGAGAGCCGGGTCGAGCACGGCGGCAACGGCGCGACGATCCGGGACGCGCGGATCGAGACCGTGAACGGCCAGCGGGTGAACCTGCTGGCCCGGGGCCGGTCCTACGTCCTGCGCTACACCGTCGCCTTCGACGGGCCGTGCCGGAAAGTCCGGTTCGCCACCCTGTTCAAGACCAAGACGGGCGTCGAGGTGGGCGGCCGGGCGACCCAGCGTCTCGGCGACGACCTGCCGGATTTCGACGCCGGCGACAGCGTCTCCGTCGCCTTCGAATTCACCTGCAACCTGATGCCCGGCACCTATTTCGCCAATACCGGCGTCAACGGTCTGGTCGACGGCGACCGCCAGTCGCTGCATCGGATCCTCGACGCGCTGATGTTTCAGGTCCTGCCGGATTCCGACGACAGCGTGGTCGGCATCGTCGATCTCGGCCTGATCCCCTCCCTCGAGCGCAACCCGCAGGGCGCGTCGTCGCCCGCGGACGGCGCCTGACCCGTCATGTGCGGCATCTGCGGCATCATCGGCAGGCGGGCCGATCAGGACACGATCAACCGTATGACCGGGGCGATGCACCACCGCGGGCCCGACGACAAGGGCAGCTTCGTGCGCCCCGGCCTCGCGATCGGCATGACCCGCCTGTCGATCCAGGACCTCAGTCCTGGCGGTCACCAGCCGATGGCTTCGCCCGATGAGGACGTCTGGATCGTCTACAACGGCGAGATGTACAACGCGCCGGAGCAGCGCGCCCATCTGGAGAGCCTCGGCTACCGCTTCCGCTCCACCTCGGACACCGAGGTCATCCTCACCCTGTACCGCCACTACGGGGCGACCTGCGTCGAGCGCATCCGGGGCATCTTCGCCTTCGCCGTGGTCGATCTGCGGGACGACCCGGAGCGCCCGACCGTCTTCCTCGCCCGCGATCCTCTCGGGGTGAAGCCGCTGCTGTTCGCCCGAACGCCGGAGGGGGTGGTCTTCGCCTCCGAACTCAAGGCGATCGTCGCCAGCGGGCTCGTGGCGCCGGAGATCAACCCGCGGGCCCTGGCCAACCTGTTCCGCCACGGCGCCGTGTTCCAGCCGGACACGCTGATCAACGGGGTGATGGCGATCCCCCCGGCCCACCGCGTGCGGATCCGCGGCGACGCGATCGACATCGACCGCTTCTGGAAGCTCGAGACCGACCGGGTCCAGGGCCTTCGACAGGCCCCCTACGCGGAGCAGGTGGCGGTCATGGCCGACGCCCTGCGGGAGACCGTGAGGGCGCAGATGATCGGCGACGTGCCGGTCGGCGCCTTCCTGTCCGGCGGCGTCGACAGCGCCACGCTGACCGCCCTGATGGCGGCCGAGGCGGGGGCGCGGGTGAAGACCTACTCGGTCGGCTTCCAGTCGGAGCTTTCGATCATCGACGAGACCGGTCTCGCCGGCGAGTTCGCCGCCCATCTCGGCACCGACCACACCCGGATCGAGATCACGCCGGAGGAGATCCGCGCCGATATCGGCCGCATCGTCGACGGCATCGACCAGCCCTCCATCGACGGGCTGAACACCTATTTCGTCTCCAAGGCGGCGGGCGCCGAGGTCAAGGTGGCGATCTCCGGGACCGGCGCGGATGACCTCTTCATGGGCTATCCGTGGCACGCCCGGATGCTGACCCATCATGCCGAGACGAAGGACTTCCTGGACGATTTCGCCGCCTGCTCCAACCGGTTCCACCAGACCTTCGCGCCGGGCGATCTCGGCCATCTGATCCACCCCGCGCTGATCCGCCGCCGGCCGGTCGGCAAGGGCGTGACCTACGCCGCCATCGACGAGCTGCGCGGCGCCGACACGATCGCCCGCATGACGGCACTGACCCTGCGCGGCTACACCACCAACCAGCTCCTGCGCGACATCGACGCCATGTCCATGGCCCACTCACTCGAGGTGCGCGTCCCCTACCTGGATCCGCACGTGATCGATGTCGGTCTGTCCCTGCCCCGGGACGCCATCTTCGCCAAGGACGCCCCGCTCAAGCCGATGAAGGACAGCTACCGGGAAAGCGGGATCAAGCGGGTCCTGATCGACGTCGCCCGACCGCTGCTGCCCGCGGGTTTCGATGCCGTGCCGAAGCGCGGCTTCGCCATGCCCCTGGCGGTCTGGATGAACGGGCCGCTGAAGGATCTCGTCCTCGACGTGCTGCGTCCGGAGCGGGTCGCCGAGACCGGGGTGATGCACCCCGGCACCATGCGGCACCTGCCGAGCCTATTCGATGCCAACAGGCCGATGTTCGGCTGGCGCCTGTGGCTGATGATGACCACCCAACTCTGGGCCGAACGCATGGGCGTCGAACCGGCGGGCTGACCGCCTGACGGCCGCGGGCCATCCGACTATCATCGCCGAAAGCCCCCGCCGAGGGGCGGCGGCAATCCACCGGAGGAAACGACAGATGCGGACAGTCTCTTCATTTCTCGGCGCCGTGGCGCGCCGCACCCTGCTGGCGGCCCTGGTCGCCGCTCCGGCGGTGGTGGGCGGCGCCGGTCTCGCCGCGGCGGCCGACAGCATCAAGGTCGGCGCCCTGCGCTTCACCTCGCACGCCGCCAGCTTCATCGCCTTCGAGCGCGGCTACTTCGCCGATGCCGGCCTCGACGTGGAGTTCGAGTTCTTCCAGGCGGCCCAGCCGATGGCCGTCGCCATCGCGTCGGGCGACATCGACTACGGCATCACCTCCATCACCGGCGGCCTGATCAACCTCGCCGACAAGGGCGCGATCAAGGTGATCGGCGGCGCCATGCACGAGGAGAAGGGCGTCGACGGGTCGGCCATCGTGGTCTCCGACGCCGCCTTCAGGGACGGGGTGACCACCCCGGACAAGCTCAAGGGCCGGTCCTTCGCCATCACCCAGGCGGGCTCCTCCTTCCACTACATGGCGGCGCGCATCGCCGAGAAGGAAGGCTTCACCATCGAGGACCTGAAGCTCACCCCGCTGCAGAAGGTGCCGAACATCATCGGTGCGCTGAAGTCGGGCCAGGTCGACGCCTGGGCCATCGTGCCGCACATCGCCAAGGCGCTCGCCGGCGGCGGTGCCGTGCACATCATCGGCTGGGTCAACGACTACGCCCCGGACTATCAGGTGACGACGGTCTTCACCTCGGCCGAGACCGCCGCCGAGCGGCGCGACCGGACCGAGCGGTTCCTCACCGCCTTCGCCCGCGGGGCCGCCGACTTCAACGCCGCCCTGGTCGACAAGACCGCCGGCGAAACCGAGGCCGAAGCGATCACCCGCCTGATCCACAAATACGTCTACACCACCCGGCCCTACGAGAAGGCCGCGGTGTCGATCCGCAACGGCGCCATCCGCCTGAACGAGGGCGCGAAGCTGAACGTCACCAACGTCGCCGATCAGCTCGCCTGGTTCAAAGCCGAGGGTCTGGTGAAGAGCGACATCGGCATCGACGGTCTGGTCGATCCGAGCTACGTCGAGACCTACTGAACCGGCAGGAGCGGGCCGTGGAACTGCATGTCCGTGGCGTCGGCCACGCCTATGGTCCGCTCCCCGTGCTGGAGGGTATCGACTTCACGGTGCCGGAAGGCCGGATCGTCTGCATCGTCGGGCCGTCGGGCTGCGGCAAGTCCACCCTGCTGCGGATGATCGGCGGCCTGGAACGGCCCGACAGCGGCGAGATTCTGCAGATCGGCGACCCGCCCGCCGCCAGCCTCAACCCGCTCACGTTCATCTTCCAGGACTTCGCCCTGCTGCCCTGGCGCAGCGTCGAGGGCAATATCCGCCTCGTCCTGGAGGACCACCGGCTCGGCGCCGCCGCGACCGAGCGCGTCGTGGCCGACGTCCTGGCCCGCACCAAACTTTCCGAATTCCGCCGGGCCTGGCCGCGCCAGCTCTCCGGCGGCATGCGCCAGCGCGTCGCCATCGCACGGGCCCTGGCGGTGTCGCCCGCCGTGCTTCTGATGGACGAGCCGCTCTCGGCGCTGGACGCCCAGACCCGCGAGCTGCTGATGGCCGATCTGGTGGACCTCTGGGAGCGCGAGCGGTTCTCCGCCGTCTACGTCACCCACAACCTGGCCGAGGCGGTGCGGCTCGGCCACCGGGTGATCGTCCTGTCGCGCCGGCCGGGGCGGATCCGCGAGATCGTCGATATCGACATGCCGCTGGGCGAGCGCGAGGCCCGGTCGACCGAGCTTGACGCCCATCAGGCGCGGCTGTGGTCGCTGATCCGCGACGAGGCGGAGGCGGCGGAAAAGGAACTGGTCGATGGCTGATCCCGCCCCCGCCCCCTCAGAGACCGCCGACCGGGCCGGCGCCCGGCCCGTGCCGTTCCGGGGCGGCGGATTCGCCGTCCGCCGTCTGGGCCCGGTCGGCCTGGTCGTCTTCGCCGTCATCATCGCGCTGTGGGAGATCGGTTGCCGGACCGGCGTCATCCACCCGCTGGTGCTGCCGGCCCCGTCGGAGGTCTACGTCGCGCTTGCCGCCCTGGTGGAGACCGGGCTGATCTGGGACCATCTCGGCGCCTCGCTGAGCCGATTGGCGATCGGCTGGACCCTGGGCACCCTGCTCGGCATCGCCGTCGGGCTCGCCATCGGCCTGTTCTCCCTCGCCCGGGCGGGGCTGGCGCCGATCGTCGCCGCCCTGTTCCCGGTGCCGAAGATCGCCCTGCTGCCGCTGTTCGTGATCTGGTTCGGCATCGGCGAGGGCTCCAAGGTCGCGACCATCCTGTTCGGCACCTTCTTCCCCACCGTGGTCGCCACCTATGGCGGCGTCGACAACGTCGACCGGACCCTGATCCGCATGGGCCAGTCCTTCGGCCTCTCGTGGCTCTCCATCGTCCGCAAGATCATCCTGCCGGGCGCCCTGCCGGCGATCCTGCCTGGGTTCCGGATCTCGGCGGCCATCGCCATCGTGCTCCTGGTCGCCGCCGAGATGATCGGGGCGAAATACGGCATCGGCGCCTACATCCTGCTGGCCGGCAGCCTCATGGCCACGGACGAGCTGATCGCCGGCGTCGCCATCCTGTCGGCCATCGGCCTGGTGGTGAATTTCCTGATCGGCCGGGCCGAACGCGCGCTTCTCGCGTGGCGGCGCTAGAGCGCGATCGGTTCAGATCGAATCGATCTGAACCGTGAATCGCCCTCTAACTCATTAACGATAGAGCAAATTCACACGACCAGATGTTTCCATCTGATCGTGATTTGCTCTAG
>JAVKFT010000006.1:0-196535 GCA_040223655.1 Thalassobaculaceae bacterium
CCAGCTCTCGCGCGCGGTCGAGCAGCGCGAGGACAAGCGGCCGGTGCTCGCCGACCTGCGTGAATCGGGCTCGATCGAACAGGACGCCGACATCGTCATGTTCATCTACCGCGAGGACTACTACCTGCAGAAGGCGGAGCCCATCCAGCGGATGGAGGAAGACGCCCAGAAGTTCCACGACCGCTACGACCAGTGGAAGGAGCGCTGCGAGAAGGCCCACGGAAAGGCCGAGGTCATCATCTCGAAACAGCGCCACGGCCCAACCGGCGTCGTCACCCTGCACTTCGACGGCTCGACAACGAAGTTCACCAACTACGTCGCCGACGACGCGGTCCCCGACCACTACTGATCGGTCCGTGCGGACAAGAAGAAAGGCCGCCCGGAGCGGGCGGCCTTTCCGTGAGCCGATACGGCTCGAACTCGGGGTAATGTGTTCAGACGGCCGCCGAAGGCTGCTCCGACATCGCGCCGAGACACACGAGTTCGCCCCGCATCGCAAGATCACTAGACACCGGATCACCTCCTTTCAGTTGGTTCAACACCGAGTAAAGGGTGGGGCGGTCCGGTCCGGTCGGCAAGCCGTCGCCTGAAATCGAAGGTTTCCGCGGGGTGGCGCGCCACCGCACCGCAGCATCGGATGCAATTCTGGGCGGCGAATCCGGTCACCGGCTTGTCACTGGACGCGGCGGAACGCCATCCGCAGGCTGTCGCGTACGCCCTTGAACGAGAAAACCAGATGCGTCGACCGTCCCTCCTTTTAGCCGTCCTGGTCTTGCTGGCAGGCCTGGAGCCAGTATCGGGGGCCGACAGGATCGAGATCGGCGCCGGCACCTACCGCGCCCACGAGCCCGCGTCCTGGGACGGGGCGTCGCCCCTGCCCGTTCTGGTGTTCTTCCACGGCTACGGACAGACCGCGGATGCGGTCATGGGCAATGGCGGCCTCATGGCGCTCGCCGATCAGGAGGGCGTGCTGGTGATCGCCCCCGACGGCGCGGAGAAACGCTGGGCCCATCAGGGCGCCCCGGCGCGGGACCGGCTCCGGGACGACGACGCCTTCGTCGCCGCCGTGCTGAACGACGCCAAGCGTCGCTGGCCGGTGGACGACGCGCGCGTCTGGGCGTCCGGCTTCTCGATCGGCGGCTCCATGGCCTGGCACCTCGCCTGCTACCGCGGCGACCTGTTCACCGCGTTCCTGCCGACGGCGGGGGCGTTCTGGCGGCCGGAGCCCGAGACCTGCCCCTCGGGACCCGCCAACCTCATGCATGTACACGGGATCGCCGACACCGTGGTGCCGATGGCGGGACGGCCGATCCGCGACGCCTACCATCAGGGCGACGTGCTGCGCGGCATCGCCTCCTGGCGCGCGATGAACGGCTGCCCGGCGGAACCGGCCGAAGTGAGCGAGACCGGAGCGCTGCGCTGCGAGATCTGGCGCGGCTGCGGCTCCGGCAAGCAGGTTCAGCTCTGCCTGCATCCGGGCGGGCATGTCATCCCCAAGGGCTATATGGCGAAGGCGATCGCCTGGGCGGACGGATTGGCAACGGGACACTGATAATCGGGGTTGAAGCGGGTCGGCTAAGCCTCGACGTCGAGCGTCACACGCCCCAGCCCCTCGACCGTGTACGTCGCCCGGTCGCCCGGCTTGGGATAGCGGGTCTTCACCGTCGATCCGGTCATCACCCAGTGACCGGCCTGCAGCGGCCGGCCCTGCTCGACCAGGAGGTTGGCGACCCAGGCGAGGGCGTTGAGCGGATTGCCCATCGCCGCCCCGGTGACCGCCTCCTCGATCTCCCCGTTGTAGTCCAGCCGCACCGGGGTCGTCGCGAGATCGAGCGCGCGCCAGTCGCCGGTCGCCTCGCCGAGCACGATACCGCCGGACCAGGCGTTGTCCGCCGCCATGGAGATCCCGTCGAGCCGGCTGTAGTCGGCATCCCGGTCCTCGATCAGCTCGAAGGCCGGAACCGCTTCAGCCACAGCGTCGCGCACAGTGTCAGCGGTATATTCTATACTTGTATCAGATAGATCGAATCCGATCTTGAGGCACAGCTCGAACTCAAGCCCGACCCGCACGAAATCGCTCATCCGAACCGTCGCGGGTGAAGGATGGACTGTGGACGCGAAGATGGCGCCGACCAGGGACTGGTTGACGCCACAGAGTTCCTGAACCGCTTTCGAGGTGAGCGCGATCTTGTAGCCGGCGATCGGTCCCTTGGGTCCCGCCTCCCAACCGGCGATCAGGCGGCGCTGCACCGCGTAGGCGGAGTCGAGATCCGGCAACGCCAGATCGCCCGCCAGCGGTTCGTAGCGCTGACGACGCGCGTGCTGCTCGGCCAGCGCATCGGCGACGCGCGCGATCCTGGTGATGTCGCTCATGGTGTTTCCTCCTCCATTTCGTCGGAGAATGGATCGAACCGGCCGGACCGTGAAGCCTCTGTTGCGCCTTGTCCCGGTCTTCCCCGCCTGATATCGGAGCCTGATGGTTACGACGACAGCCGCCTTCGACGCCGCCCTCTCGCGCCTCACCATCGATCTGGGCGCGGTGCGGCGGAACTATCGCCGGCTGTGCCGCGAGCTCGCGGGCGTCCCCTGCGCCGGAGTCGTGAAGGCCGACGGATACGGTCTCGGCGCCGACCGCGTGGCCCCGGTGCTGTACGAGGAAGGCTGCCGGATCTTCTTCGTCGCGACCTTCGACGAGGCGGTAGCGCTGCGCCAGATCCTGGCCGACGACCGCACGCCCGACGCCGAGATCGCCTGCCTCAACGGCCTGCTCCGGGGCACCGAGGCAGCGTTCGTCGAGCACCGGATCATCCCGGTCATCAACGCCTTCGAGCAGATCGGGCGCTGGCGGGCCCAGGGGGTGAAGGCAGGCCGGGCGCTGCCGGCGATGCTGCACCTGGACACCGGCATGAACCGGCTCGGTCTGGACGGCCGCGAACTGGACAGGGTGGCGGACGACCCGACATCGCTGGACGGCATCGACTGGCGCTATGCCATCTCGCATCTGGCCATCGCCGACGAGGCGGACCACCCGATGAACCCCCAGCAGCTCGCCCGCTTTCAGGCGATGCGCGCCCGGCTGCCGGTGGCGATGAAGGCGAGCCTCGCCAACTCGTCGGGCATCTTTCTCGGCAGCGCGTTCCACCACGACCTAGGCCGTCCCGGCATCGGCCTCTACGGCGGGCGGCCCGCCGCCGGCCGCGACAACCCGATGCTGTGCCCGATCCGAATCGAGGGCCGCATCCTGCAGATCCGAACGGTCGAGCCCGGCTGGACGGTCGGCTACGGCGCCTCCTGGCGGGCCGAGAGGGAGACCCGGATCGCCACGGTCGCCGCGGGGTACGCCGACGGCTATCTGCGGAGCCTGTCCTCCGCCGGGCGCGTCGCGGTTGGTGACCGGCTGTGCGACGTGGTAGGACGCGTGTCCATGGATTCGATCACCGTGGACGTGACCGACCTGCCCGACGCCGATGCCGCCCCCGGCGGCATGGTCGAAGTGCTCGGCCCGACGGTCGCACCGGACACGATGGCGGATGCCGCCGGGACCATCGGCTACGAGTTGCTCACGTCGCTCGGCAGCCGCTACATACGCCACTACGTCGATACCGCGGAATGACCGCCGGGATCGTTCAGAGCAACCACGGATCGGGGTGCCCCGGCGGATGAATCCACTCGCGACGATTGGCCGGGGCTTTCTCGCCATCCTGGCCACGGCCGGGCGCATCGGCCTGTTCGCCTCCACGGCGGTCAGCCACTGCGTGCGTCCCCCCTTCTATCCGCGGCTGATCCTGCGCCAGTTCCTGGAGATCGGCTACTACTCGCTGCCCGTGGTGGGCCTGACCACGCTGTTCTCCGGCATGGTGCTGGCCCTGCAGAGCTATACCGGATTCGCCCGGTTCTCCGCCGAGGGCGCGGTCGCAACGGTGGTCGTGCTCTCCATGACGCGGGAGCTGGCACCGGTGCTGGCCGGGCTGATGGTGGCGGGGCGTGTCGGGGCCGCCATGGCGGCCGAGATCGGCACCATGCGCGTAACCGAGCAGATCGACGCGCTGACGACCCTGTCCACCAACCCGTTCAAATACCTGATCGCGCCCCGTCTGATCGCCGCGACGGTCAGCCTGCCGGTTCTGGTGCTGATCGGCGACATCATCGGCGTGTTCGGCGGCTACGTCGTCGGCGTCTACAAGCTGGACTTCAACGCGGCCACCTACATCCAGTCGACCGTCCAGTACCTTGAGCGGATCGACGTGATCTCCGGCCTGGTCAAGGCCGCCGTCTTCGGCTTCCTGGTCGCGCTGATGGGCTGCTACCACGGCTTCAACTCCCGCGGCGGCGCCCAGGGTGTGGGCGCGGCGACGACCAACGCGGTGGTGACCGCCTCCATCATGATCCTGGTGGCGAACTACGTGATCACCGAACTGTTCTTCGCGGATTGAGGGGGCGGGCACCAATGAGCGACACCGCCACGGGCACACGCCCCAAGATCCGCATCCGGGACCTGCGCAAGAGCTTCGGCCCCAAGGTCGTGCTCGACGGGCTCGACATGGACATCGCGGACGGCGAGAGCGTTGTCGTGATCGGCGGCTCCGGCACGGGCAAGTCGGTCCTGCTGAAATGCATCATCGGACTGATGGAGCCGGACTCCGGCACCATCGAGATCGACGGCGAGAACGTGGTCGGCCTGCCGCGTTCGGAGCGCGAGGAGTTCATGCGCCGCTTCGGCATGCTGTTCCAGGGCGGCGCGCTGTTCGACTCCCTGCCGGTCTGGGAGAACGTCGCCTTCGGGCTGATCGCTGCCAAGCACATGGACCGGGCGGAGGCGCGCAAGGTCGCCATCGACAAGCTGGCCCAGGTCGGGCTGAACGAGGAGGTGTCTACCCTCTCCCCGTCAGAGCTCTCCGGCGGCATGCAGAAGCGGGTGTCGCTCGCCAGGGCCATCGCCACCGATCCGGAGATCATCTTCTTCGACGAGCCGACCACGGGCCTTGACCCGATCATGGCCGACGTGATCAACGACCTGATCCTGAAGTGCACGCGCGAGCTCGGCGCCACCGGCCTCTCGATCACCCATGACATGGCCAGCGCCCGCAAGATCGCCGACCGGGTCGCCATGCTGTACCAGGGCCGGATCATCTGGGCCGGGCCGGTCGCCGAGATCGACAGCTCGGGCAACGAGTACGTGGATCAGTTCATCCACGGCCGGGCCGAAGGGCCGATCCAGATGGCCGTCCGGCGCGGCTGAGCGGAGGAGCGTCGATGGCGAAATCGACCAGCCGTTTCGTCTGCCAGGAATGCGGCGCGGTGTCCGCCAAATGGGCCGGCAAGTGCGATGCCTGCGGCGCCTGGAACACCCTGGTCGAGGAGGTGGTGGAGGCCGCGCCCAAGGCGATGAAGCCGGGCGGCGGGCGCCGGATCGATTTCGTCGAGCTGGCCGGTCAGAGCCGGCAGACCCCGCGCCGCATCACCGGCATGGGCGAGTTCGACCGCGTCCTGGGCGGTGGACTGGTTCCCGGCTCGGCGACCCTGATCGGCGGCGATCCGGGGATCGGGAAGTCGACCGTGCTGCTTCAGGTGGTGGCGGGCCTCTCCGCGACCTGCCGCTGCGCCTATGTCTCCGGCGAGGAAGCGGTGGATCAGGTCCGGATGCGGGCCCAGCGCCTCGGCGTGGCCGCGGCCCCCGTGGGCCTCGCGGCGGCGACCAGCGTGCGCGACATCGTCTCCAGCCTAGAGGCGGCCGACGGCCCCGACGTCGTCGTCATCGACTCGATCCAGACCATGTACGTGGACGCCCTGGACAGCGCCCCCGGCACGGTCGCCCAGGTCCGCGCCTCGACCCAGGAGCTCATCCGCGTCGCCAAGAAACGCGGCATCGCCCTCCTCCTGGTCGGCCACGTCACCAAGGAAGGCGCCATCGCCGGCCCGCGGGTGCTCGAACACATGGTCGACACCGTTCTGTATTTCGAGGGCGAGCGGGGCCACCAGTTCCGCATCCTGCGCGGCGTTAAGAACCGCTTCGGGCCGACCGACGAGATCGGCGTATTCGAGATGACCGAAGGCGGGCTGATGGAGGTCGCCAACCCCTCCGCCCTGTTCCTGTCCGACCGGCAGGACGATGTCTCCGGCGCCTGCGTCTTCGCCGGCGTCGAGGGAACACGGCCGGTGCTGGTCGAGATCCAGGCGCTGATCGCCCCCTCCCCCTTCGGTACGCCGCGCCGTGCCGTCGTCGGCTGGGACTCGAACCGGCTCGCCATGGTGACCGCGGTGCTGGAGGCGCGTTGCGGCGTCTCGCTCGCGGGCAACGACGTGTTCCTTAACGTGGCCGGCGGGCTGCGGGTCTCGGAGCCGGCGGCCGACCTCGCCGTCGCCGCCGCGCTGATTTCCTCCCTGACCGGCGTACCGGTGCCCAAGGGCTCGGTCGTGTTCGGGGAGATCGGTCTGTCGGCGGAGGTCCGGGCTGTGACCCAGGCGGAGGCCCGCCTGAAGGAAGCCGCCAAGCTCGGCTTCGAGCGCGCGCTGGTCCCCGCGATCCGGCGCAAGGGGGGCAGAGCCCCGTCCGGCGGCCTCGATCTGGTCGAAATCGCACGGCTACATGACCTTGTGGAGCTGCTCCACGATCCCGGCGACGATGCCCGCATCGGTCGCCGCGTTGTCGCCTCCTGAGACGGGCCGCCATGGACCAGTTGCCGATCAACATCACCGACCTGGCGATCATCACCGTCCTGATCCTCTCGGGGCTGCTGGCGCTCCTGCGCGGGTTCGTCGCCGAGGTGCTGTCCATCGTGGCCTGGGTTGGCGCGCTGGCCGTCGGCATCTACGGCTACAAACCCGCCACGCCTCTGGTGATCGACCTCACCGGCATCGACGGGCCGCTCGGCGAGCTGATCGCCGGCGGCGTTCTGTTCGTCATCGCCCTCATCGTCTTCATGATCCTCGCCCGGCTGGCGAGCGGCACCCTGCAGATGGCCGGGCTCGGTGCGGTCGACCGCTCCCTGGGTTTCCTGTTCGGTCTGGTGCGTGGCGCCGTCCTGGTCAGCGTCGCCTATCTGCTGGTCCTGTGGGCGGAGCCGGATCCCGAAGACCACCCATCCTGGCTGACCGAGGCGAAATCCCTACCGCTGGTCGTCGCCGGGACCGACATGCTGGTGGCGCTCGTCCCCGAACATCTGCGCAGCCAGGCCGACACCGAGGCCCTGCGCGTGCGGCGTCAGGCGGAGGACGAGGCGCGCGAGGCCCTCAAGAAGCGCCTGCTCAGCCCGGCACCGACGACGGACAACCCGAATCCCGATGCACCGACGGGCGATCAAGGCTATACTGACAAGGAACGTCAGGAACTGAACCGCGCCATCCAAAGCACCCAGTAGGTGGGTGCTGTTTCGTTTTGGAAGGCTGCCGCCGATCGGGCCGGCGACACCCGCACTGATCGTCCCTCCACCTCGAACGAGGACCGGAACCGCGCATGACGCTCACGACCTCCCCCTATGACGACGACCATCTCCGCGAGGAGTGTGCCGTCTACGGCATCTTCGGCACGACTGACGCCGCGGCGCATACCGCGCTGGGCCTGCACGCCCTGCAGCACCGGGGCCAGGAGGCGGCGGGCGTCGTCGCCACCGACGGGAAGACGTTCAACGTCCACCGCGGCCTCGGCCATGTCGGAGAGAACTTCGGCGAGGACAACCAGGAGGTCATGGACCAGCTGGTCGGGCACGCCGCGATCGGCCACACCCGTTATTCGACCACCGGCGAAACCGCTCTCCGCAACGTGCAGCCGCTGTTCGCCGATCTCGAATTCGGCGGCTTCGCCCTCTGCCACAACGGCAACCTGACCAACGCGCTGCATGTCCGCGAAGGTCTGGTCCGCCAGGGCTCTATCTTCCAGTCGACCATGGACACCGAGGTGATCATCCACCTCGTGGCCCGCTCCCGGCGTGCCTCCGTGGTAGACCGGCTCGTCGAGGCGATGAGTCAGGTCGAGGGCGGATACTCTCTGATCTGCATGAGCAAGGACACGCTGATCGGCCTGCGCGATCCTTATGGCGTGCGCCCGCTGGTCCTCGGCAAGATCGGCGACGCCTACATCCTCTGCTCCGAGACCTGCGGCCTGGACATCATCGGCGCCGACTTCGTGCGCGACATCAATCCAGGCGAACTGGTGGTGATCGACGGCAAGGGCGTGCGCTCGTTCTTCCCGTTCCGGCCGCGCGAGAGCCGCTTCTGCATTTTCGAGTACATCTACTTCGCCCGGCCCGACAGCATGGTCGAAGGCCACAGCGTCTACGCTGCCCGCAAGGGCATCGGCGCCGAACTCGCCCGCGAGAGCGGAGTTGAGGCCGATGTGGTCGTGCCGGTGCCGGATTCCGGCGTGCCGGCGGCGATCGGCTATGCCGAGGCCTCGGGCCTGCCGTTCGAACTCGGCATCATCCGCAACCACTATGTGGGCCGGACCTTCATTCAGCCGACGGACAAGGTGCGCCACCTGGGCGTCAAGCTGAAGCACAACGCCAATCGCGGACAGCTCGAGGGCAAGCGGGTCATCCTGGTGGACGACTCCATCGTCCGCGGCACCACCTCGACCAAGATCGTCGAAATGGTGCGCCAGGCAGGCGCGACCGAGGTGCATATGCGCATCGCGAGCCCGCCGACCACCCATTCCTGCTTCTACGGCGTCGACACGCCGGAGCGCGAGAAGCTGCTCGCCGCCCAGATGAGCGTCGCGGAGATGGCGGAGAAGATCGGTGTCGACAGTCTGGCCTTCATCAGCATCGACGGGCTCTACCGGGCGATGGGCGAGGCCCAGCGCAACAACGACGCGCCGCAGTTCTGCGACGCCTGCTTCACCGGGGACTACCCGATCTCGCTGACCGACTATACCGGTGGCCGGACCCGTCAGCTCTCCCTGCTCGCCGAAGCCTCCTGAGGATACGATGACTGGCATTCTCGACGGGCGCGTCGCGCTCATCACCGGCGCCTCGCGCGGTATCGGCGCCGCCGTCGCCGAGGCGTTCGCCCGCGAGGGCGCACACCTCATCTTGGTCGCGCGGACCGTTGGCGGCCTGGAAGAGACCGACGACCGGGTGAAGGCGGCCGGCGGCGAAGCGACCCTGGTGCCGATGGACCTCACGGATTTCGAGGCGATCAACCGGCTGGGCGCGTCGATCTACGAGCGCTGGGGCAAGCTCGACGTCCTGGTGGCCAACCACGGTATCCTCGGCGTCCTCAGCCCGATCTCGCACTACGACCCGAAGCTCTGGGACGAGGTGATGACGGTCAACCTGACCGCCTGTCAGCGCCTGGTGCGCAGCCTCGATCCGCTGCTCCGGCAGTCGGATGCGGGCCGCGCCATTTTCGTCACCTCGGGTGCCGCGGTGGGCGAACGCCCGAACTGGGGCGCCTACGCGGTCTCGAAGGCGGCCCTGGAGGCCATGGTCCGCGCCTATGCCGGCGAGACGCGGCGTACCAACCTGCGCATCAATCTGCTGAATCCCGGCGGCACCCGGACCAAGATGCGGGCCGCCGCCTTCCCCGGCGAGGACCCGATGACCCTGAAGACGCCGGAGGACATCGCTCCGACCTTCGTCGAGCTCGCCTCACCGGCCTGCGTCGCCCATGGCGAGCGGATCGATGCCCAAGGTTGACGGGCACCGGTTACGGGCGCGGCTGACGCTCGGGGCTTCGCAGGAAACAGGATGCAACGCGTGACGGCCGAGGCTGCGGTCACTCGGGCGGCTGGAAGCGGCTCGGTTCCAGCGCCTTGAGGATCCGCGTTACCGCCCCGCCCTGGGGCCGGATCGGCAGCAGCAACCGGACATAGCTCCACGGCTTGCCGTTGATCGACACGTAGCGCCGCCGCGTCAGCAGAGGCGCCTCGGTCTCGGCCACCTTCTTCAGATCGTCCACCACCAGTTGGGCATCGCGCACGCCGAAGAACGCGTGCACGCTGGTGCCGCGCAGCTCGCGGCCGTAGATATCACAGGCGGCGGTCCCGGCCAGTCGGATCACCGCGTCGTCCGGCTCCTCAAGGTCGACCAGCATCAAATACGGCAGCGCCTTGGTCGGCAGGTCCAGGGCATCGACCGCCTCCGGCGCCCGCCCGCCGCCGAGCCGGCTCCAGGTGTCCAGGATGCCGTTGAGAATCGGGTAGGCCTCGATCGTCGCGAGGTCGAGGTCCTCGTTCACCGATACGACTGTCTGCGGTTTCAACATATAAACATTCTGTCCAAGTGATGCTCCGGCATCGTCGGATGCCGCTCCGGTCAGGACGGCGTCGAGCCGGCCGCCGCCGTTTGCCGCCAGGGCGTCACCATCCGCTCGTAATCGGCCAAGGTGAACGGCATGGCGCTGCCGGAATCGGGGTCCCACAGGGTCCGGTCATTGCCGACGATGTCTCCCAGGTAGACATGGATGCCGAGGGAGGCGGTGTCGTCCGGATTGGCGATGGCGTGAACATCGCGCGGACCGAGGGTGAGGATCTCTCCGGGGCCGACCGTCTCCTCGCGCTCCAGAACGACTCCGTCCCCCTCCCGCTGGTAGTGGCGGTGGATCTCGACGCCGTCGAGCATGGCGATCACCGCCGACATCCCGTGATCGTGCGGCGGACCGGCGGTGTCGGGGGTCTGGCGGACGACGAAGACGGACAGGTCCTCGCCGCGGTGAAGAACATGGTCCTCGCCGTCGAATTCGGGAACCTCGGCAAGCGCCCGTTCCGGCTGCTCGGCCACAGCGGCGAGCGCATCGCGCACGGCGGCGATCGGATCGGCGGCGGCGGTCGCCGCGTCGCACCTTTCGATCAGCCGGGTCAGAACTCCATCGGTCATTTCGTCAGCCGTCCTTCAGTGTGGTTTCCATGCCGCGGATCGCCAGTTCGAGGTTCCGCAGCGTCTGTTCGAGCTCGCGGGTCTTACTGCGGTCCATGGCTTCGGTCTGCAGCGCGTACCGGATACCCGCCGCCCGCGCCTTCAGCCGCGTCAACCGGGTGTCGCTCTGGCTGACGGTGAAGCCCTTGTTGAGGGAGCCCCGGCCGATCGGCATGGCGCCGTTCCTGTAGCGGTGGGTGGGTTGCTTATCCCCGTTGCGCTTGTCGTACATGCGGGCCAGGTCTGAGATCGATACCCTGGCTTCCAGTTTCGACTTGCCGCGGCCTCGCATGGCGTCTCCGTGGTTCGCTCAGAACGGTCCCCTCTCCCCCGAGCGTTTGGCGCCATCCCCCAGCGTTCGTCGTTCTACCGTTCGTCGCCTTATCGTTCGTCGACGTAGGGATTACGGCGTTTGCGCAGATTAACCCGGATCGGCACGCCGACCAGCCCGAATTCGTCCCGCAGGCCGCCGACCAGGTAGCGCACGTAGCTCTCCGGCAGTTCGTCCGCCTGGCTGACGAAGGCGGCGAAGGTCGGCGGGCGCGCCTTGACCTGGGTCATGTAGCGCAGCCGCAGGCGCCGTCCCTTTGACAGCGGCGGCGGGTGCTGCTCCACCATGCGCTCGAGCCAGCGGTTCAGCCGGCTCGTTGGAATGCGGGTGTTCCAGACGTCGTAGATATCGAGCACCGCGTCGAGCAGCTTGTCCAGATTGCTGCCGCGCAGCGCGGAGACGGGGATCCAGGGAATCCCGCGGACCTGGGCGAGCGACGTGTCCAGCCGGTCGCGCAGGCGCTGGCCGGCGGCGCTCTTGTCGGTCACCGCGTCCCACTTGTTGACGGCGATGATCAGCGCCCGCCCCTGGTCCAGCACCGTGCGGGCGATGGCGAGATCCTGCTTCTCCAGCATCAGGTCGCCGTCGAGCACCAGCATGACCACCTGGGCGTAGCGCACGGCCCGCATGGTGTCGGTGGTCGACATCCGCTCCAGCTTCTCGGTGACCCGCGCCTTGCGACGCAGGCCCGCGGTATCGACCAGATGGATCTCCCGATCCTTGTAGGTCCAGGGCACCTCGATGGCGTCGCGGGTGATGCCGGCTTCGGGACCGGTGAGCAGCCGATCCTCGCCGATCAGACGGTTCACCAGCGTCGACTTGCCGACATTCGGCCGGCCGACGATCGCCAGCTTCAGCGGTCCCCTCGGGCCGGTGTCCTCGAGGATCGCGTCTTCCTCCAGATCGGCCTCGTCCAGTTCGACACCGTCCTCGATCACGTCGGGGAACGACTCGTCCCCCTCATCGGCCCACAGCTCGGCCGCCAGCACCGGGTCGGCCTCGATGCGGGCGCGGATGATGTCGTAGAGCTCGCCCATCCCCTCGCCGTGCTCGGCGGAGATCGGCACCGGCTCGCCCAGGCCCATCTTGTAGGCTTCGGCCAGCCCCGCGATCCCGCCGCGCCCCTCGCACTTGTTGGCGAGCAGGGTGACCGGCACCTTCACCCGGCGCAGCCAGTCGGCGAAATGGGCGTCGAGCGGCGTGACCCCGGCCCGTGCGTCGATCATCATCAGAACCAGATCGGCGTTCTCGACCGCCGCCTCGGTCTGGCGGCGCATGCGGCCTTCCAGGCTGTCGTCGCGGGCGTCCTCGAGGCCGGCCGTGTCGATGATTCGAAACGTCAGGTCGGCGATCCGGCCGTCGCCCTCCCGGCGGTCGCGGGTCACGCCCGGCGTGTCGTCCACCAGCGCGTGCTTGGTGCCGGTCAGCCGGTTGAACAGCGTCGATTTGCCGACATTGGGTCGGCCGATGATGGCGACCTTGAGCGCCATGTCCGTCCCCTACCGGTACGCGCGAAGCTGCGCGTCGTTGTCGAGCACATAGACGGTGCCGCCGGCAACGATGGGCGCGAGATAGATCGGGTCGCCCACGTCGATCCGGCCGAGCATCTCGCCGGTGTAGGGCGAGATGGCGTAGACGAAGCCATCGGTGGAGCCGAGCAGCAGGCGGTCGCCGACCAGGACCGGACCCGCGTACTGGATCGGGTCTTCCTCGTCCTCCATGTCCTCGTAGCGCGGCAGCCGATGCACCCAGCGGACACGGCCGTCGCGCCGGGTCAGCGCGACTACTTCGCCGGTCAGGCTGACGACGAACACGTGCTCGCCCGCCACCCAGGGCATGTGGGTGCTGCCGATCGCGCGCTCCCAGACCCGCCGGCCCGAGCGCATGTCGATCGCCGCCATGCGGCCGGCATGGCTGACCGCGAAGGCCAGATCGCCGTCGATGACAGGGTTTCCACGGATATCGGCCAGCCGAGAAATCGCGTCCAGCGCCCGCAGGCTCGACAGGTTCTCCACCCAGACCACCCGGCCGGTCTCGACGCGCAGCGCGAAGAGCTGGCCGGAGGAATACGGTACCAGGACGGTCGATCCCTGCACCGCCGGCGCCGCGCCGCCGAGCAGAGACGCGATCTCGGTGATGCCCTGATGCTCCCAGATGCGGGCACCGTCGGCCGTCGACAGAGCGACGGTCCGATTCTCCAGGGTAAAGGCGAACAGCCGGCCATCGGCGATCGCGGGCGCGCCGCGGATCGGCCCCGGCAGGCGGACCCGCCAATTCTCCGAGCCGTCGGCGATGGAGAAGGACAGGGCCTCGCCGAATCCGGTCGCGGCGTAGACATTCTCGGCATCGGCGACGATCCCGCCGGGATAGACGGCGTCGTCCTCCTCATCCGGCCGCAACTCGCGATGCCAGCGCTCCCGACCGGTCGCCGCATCCAGCGCGCGCAGATGCGCTTCGCTGTCGAGCACCAGAACGGTATCGCCGACGACCAGCGGCTGGGTCAGCAGCGAGGTCTCGTCGTCTCCGCCGCTGCCGATCGACACCGACCAGGCCTGGGCCAGGGCATCGCCGGCATCCACGTGGCCGAGGGACTTGGCGGCATTGCCGCCGGGCTGCGACCAGAACGCGTTGACGTAAGGCCGGGGCAGCACCACCGGCACGTCCGCGATGTCGGGATCGGCCGTCAGACCGGTACCCGCCTGCAGCACGGCGATGCGCTCGCCCGGCAGGGGAATCTCCGAATCCTCACCGAAGAAATCTCCCGAGCCGCAGGCCGACAGCGCAAGGGGCGCTGCCAAGGCGGCGGCGGTCAGGAATCTGCGCAGGGAAAACGCCGTCACGCCGGCCTCACCCGCCGAGGGCCTGGAGAAGCTCGCTCGCGCGCTGCCGAAGCCGGGCCGGCGTGGACGGGTCGTCGGCGAGCAGCTTCAGGCTCTCCACCGCCGCATCGGTATCGCCGGCCTCAAGCGCGATCGCCGCCTCGGTCTCGCGGGCCAGCGGCAGCCAGGCATTGCCCGGGACGAGCAGCGGCTCGAGGTCGCCGCGCAGGGTGGCGGCGTCGGCCGAACCGACGCGCAGGCGGACGCCATGCAACCGTGCCAGATCGCCATAGGGTGCCGGAACAGACCCGTCTGCAGCGATCCGCATGTAGGTTTCGGCGGCGGCCGGGATATCGTCCGCCTCGACCAGGGCGGCGGCCTCGCTCAGCTTGGCGATCGCGGCATAGCCGTCGCCGCCGTCATCGGCGAGCGCGGCGAAGGCGGCGGCCGCCTCGCGCGGCTTGTTGTCGTTCAGCAGGGCGGCCGCTTCCGCGTAGGCGGAGGCATGCTCCGCGCGCTGGCCGGCCTGATACTCCCGCCACGCGACGTTGCCCGCGACGGCCAGCACGATGCCGACGGCGAGGGCGATCACCCAGCCGCCATACCTCTTCCACAGGGTCGCCGCGCGCTCCTGCTGCAGTTCCTCGTCGACTTCGCGGAAGATGTCGGCCACGGCATCCTTCTCCAACTCGGCTGTCCGGCGCGCCTGTCGCCTCCGGATCACGGTCCGCCGCCAATCGCGGACGGTCGCGCAACCTAGCGGCGGGACGGGCGGAAATCAACGCGCAGGGCGCTGAAACAGGGTGCCGGCATCAGGGGCCGCGGGCGGCCGAGGAGCCGCGTTCAGCCGCGTCTCCCGCCTCAGCTTCCCCGACATGCCGCCCGGTGCGTCCTTCGGCGTCTCCCCGGGCGTGTTCCGCTGGGGGTTTACCCGGCCGGCGATTTCAGGAAAACTTTTGGAAAGACAGGCTCCGGTAACGCAAGGATACCCGCCGGCCGATGGAAAATCTCATCCGTCTCCCGAGCACGCGCAAGTCAGTCCGGCATTTCTTCTTCACACGTCATGAACTGGGCCAGCTTCTGTCTCTCTACGCCAGTCGGGTCGCCGCCGGCGAGTGGCGGGATTATGCGCTCGACCGGCAGGACGACACGGCAGTGTTCTCGATCTTCCGCCACACCCACGAACGGCCGCTCTATTCCGTCTTCAAGACCCAGCGCCGCGGCCAGAAACGGCCGACCTTCACCCTGTTCGCGGGGCCGAAGCGGGTGAAGAGCAGTGCGAGTCTGCTGGATGTTCTCGATACCTTCGAGAAACTCCCCCGCCTCGTGAAGAGCTAGACGCCCGCGCGCCGGACGCCTCCCGCCGGTCTTACGACGCGACTCTTCCACCCGAAATCCGCCCCTGTATCGCCCTCGACCCCGGCCCTCGTCCTGCGCGATGGAGGCCGCCGGCGCGGTGTGTCGACGGGCCCTTCCCGCGACCGGAATCAACTCCGGTTGAGAATCGATGTCGATTGTTCGCCTCAAATGTTCTTGTTATGTTCTCGCCTCAAGAGACGGAACGAAGGAACGGTCGCGCCATGGGACGGTTGAAGCGGGAGTTGATGGATCGGAAGGACCGGGCTCAGCGGGCGGCCCAGCTGGGCGATCTTCTGGCGGCGAAGGTCGGCGTGTTCTGCTGGTGCAACCGCTGCGGCCACAACGCGGAGGCCGCCACCGCCATGCTCGTCTCGCAGCTGGGGCCGGAGTTTCCCGTGCCGGAGATCGGCGCCCGCATGCGGTGCAGCGCCTGCGGCTCGAAGGACGTCTCGACCCGCCCGGCCTGGCCCAGCCAGGGCCAGATCACCAAGCATACCGCCTAGACGCCGGCCCGGGACGGCATGCCGACGGCCGCACTGGGCAAAGGCGGCGCAAACGGACGCATCCGGCCGGGCAGAATCTGCCGTCGGCCGGGCTGGAGCGCCGCTCATGGTCCGCGCGAATCGTTGAAACGCAACGTCTCCCCGACTGGCACGCCGGTTGCTCGACTGACATAGGAAGCCGCGACCGCCGACGAGACATCGTCCCCGGACACCGCCTCCCCGACACGTGATGCAGCAAGACCGGAGATGTCCCTCATGTCAGCCACCCTCACCTCAGGCAGCCGGCGGTCCGATCGCCGGCGCGACCGCCGGATCTCCGCGCCCATGACCGTGGTCATCGGCAACGCCCCCTACGCCATCGGCGACTGGAGCCTGGGTGGTGTCCGCGTTCTCGAATACTCGGGCGCGCTGGAACCGGGCGACCGCACGCCGATGCGCGTCTTCGTGCCGACCGCCGGCCCCGGCGCTCTGTTCCGCACGGAAGGCGAGATCCGCCGCAAGGACGACGGGGACGGGTCCGTCGGCGTGGCCTTCGACGGACTGGATTCGGTCGCCTTCGCGACGTTGAACCGGTATTTTCGCGAGAGAGTGCTCCGCGGCACCGTCTGACCGCGGGCATTTCCGATGCCGATGCGAGCGGAACAGCGCATGCGCCCACCCTCCAACCGCCGGGCCCCGGCCGCCCCCCCGTCCGGGCGGGGACCGGTCGGCACGGCCGCCGGACCCGACGCCTTTCGCAATCCGCCGGCCAACTCGGACGACGGGCCGATCTATCCGAGCCTGAAGCGGAAAAGCCCGACCGAGCGGGCCGATAGCATCGTCGCCGATCTGAAGGACGCGATCCTCAACCCCGGACGCCTCGACGGCAGTACCGGCATGGCCTATGGCGACTGGCAGAAGATCGCACGCAAGAAGATCACCCGGGCGATCGCCGAGGCGGAGGCGTCGGCCCTGTTCCGCGAGCTCATGTCGGCCAACCGGATCGGCGGGCTGTGCATCCGGGTGGGCTTTCTCCTGCTGGCGGCGCTCGCCTCCTTCGCCGGCTTCTGGTTCGGCACCGTCTTCATCTGGGACACCTACGGCCCCGCCTGGGGCTTCGGCGCCGCCGCCTCCGCGTTCGGTCTGACGCTGGCCTTCGTGGTCGCCGGCATCATGCTGAGCGGCAAGGACGTCGAGAACATACGCCAGGACGTCCGCCAGAAACTGAACATCCGCGATTGAGCCGCAGACCGCCGGCCGGTATCCCGCGATTCCGGCACTGACGGCCCGAACCGCGCGCCGCTATAGTCGCTCCCAATCAAGAGACCGACCGTCGAAACCGTTCACCGGAGGGACCTCCATGAAGCTCGACCTGACGGGCAAGCGCGCGATCATCACCGCCGGCGCCCAGGGCATCGGGCGCCGGACCGCGGAGGTGTTCTCCGCCGCCGGCGCCACCGTCTACACCTGCGACCTCGACAGCGACGCGCTGGAAGCGGCCAAGGCCTCCCTTCCGGGTCTTCAGGGCGTCCCCTGCGACGTCGGCGACGCCGCCGCCTTCCAGGATTTCATGGACAAGGGGATCGAGGCGCTCGGCGGCCTCGACATCCTGGTGAACAATGCCGGCACGGCCGGGCCGACGGCGCCCGTTGAAGACGTGTCGCTGGACGACTGGACGGCCTGCCTGACGGTCAACCTGACGAGCGCGTTCCTCGGCACCCAGAAGGCGGTGCCGGCGCTGATCAAGTCGGGCGGCGGCAGCATCGTCAACTTGTCCTCGGCGGCGGGCAAGTTCGGCTTCCCGCTGCGCAGCCCCTACTCCGCCGCGAAGTTCGGCATCGTCGGCTTCACCCGCACCTGCGCGATGGAGCTCGGCCCGCACGGCATCCGCGTCAACTGCATCCAGCCGGGACCGGTGGAAGGCGCGCGCATCGACCGCGTCATCAAGGCCAAGGCTGAGGCCGGCCGCATCTCCGAGAACGAGATGCGCACCAAGATGGCCGACGTCACCCTGATGAAACGGTTCGTCACGGCGGGCGACATCGCCAACCAGATCCTCTTCATCTGCTCCGAAGCCGGCCGGAACATCACCGGCCAGTCACTCAGCGTCGACGCGGGGCTGGAGGGGCTGGCGTAAAGCGCTACGGCCGGTAGATATCCGGGATCAGGGCCGGCGCAAAGAGAGCCAGAACCACGGCCAGACCGGCGGGCAGCGCCAGGATCACTGCGAGCGCGACCGGCCGGATCGCCTCGGACCGGGTCAGGGCGTTGGTCGCCACGAAACGCCGCGCCAGAGGCTCGAGCGCCAGGGCCGACAGGACCAGTAGGACCAGAACCACAGGAATTCGCGCCTGATAGACCATCACGGCGGCCAGGGCGATGGCGACCGCCCCGCCGCCGATCTCCCCCGGCGCGCCGAAGGGCAGGCGCCGGTTCGGCCAGTTGCACACGATCCACCCGAGAACCGCCGCCGCCAGCGGCAGACCGATGGCGGCGGCATAGCTCGGCCCCGAGATCATCCCGAGAACGCCGAGTCCTGCAGCGATCACCATGATCGAGACCGGCGCGCTCAGCTCGACTTCGGTGATCTGGTGCAGGCGACCGACCAGCAGGCCGGCAACCGCCGAGACCTCGAACACGCGATAGGGAAACTGGCTCGCCGGTGTCTCGCCCGAGACGACAGCGCCGACATCAATGCTCGCCGCCCAGACCACCGCGAGGAACGGCCAGAAGAACGCGGCCAGGGCGGAGATGAAGCGGGTCTGCGTGACCATCTCGATGAGCATGCCCAGCAGGCCGCCCGCCGCCGCCATCCAGACAAGCTTCTCCATCACCGTGACCGGCGGGGTCGGCGACAGGCCGGGCAGCAGGGCGACCGCGACCACCAAGCCCACCGGAACGCCGAAGGCGGCAATACGGGCTCCAGTGCCGGGGCCACCGGCCAGCCGCAGAAGCATGGCAATGATGATCGCCAGAAGGACGGGCACGGCCAGCGTGGCGATGAGAGGATCGGTCAGCGTCATTGTCTTACCATGCCAACTTTCGGCGTGTTCGTCATGCCCGCCATCGCGGCGGAGATTGCTCGGCGGGGCCTGCGCGGCGCTCAAGCCCCGCCTGACATCGCCCCGCCTGAAATCGCGGCGCCTGACATCGCGGCGTCGGCGTCCAGCGAGACGAGACGCTCCAGCACCCAGGCCGTGAACGCGGGCGCATCCACCTCCATGACGATATCCGCCGTGGGCTCCGAAGACGCGAAATCCGCGACCGTGCGACCGCGGGCCGCACCGCTGTCGGTCACCACGTCCACCCGCGCCGGGCGGGTATCGAACAGGTCGGGGCGGATGGTCCAGGCCACCGCCATGGCATCGTGCACGCATTTACCGCCCTGGGCGGCCGTGCTCGGCGTCTCGTAGCCGCCCAGCATCGCCGCCGCCGCCCGGCACACCGGTCCGCCCGAGGCCGCCAGCTCGGCGATCCATTCCGGGCCGAGAAGCGCCTGGTGGGTGGCGTCCAGCGGGAACAGCACGGGCCGCGCGCTTGCCGGCCAGTCGGTCGTGGTGAGGACCGTGCGTGCCGCCTCCGGATCGGTGAAGATGTTGAACTCGGCCACCGGCGTGACGTTGCCCCGGTTCACGCCGCCGCCCATGATGACGACACGCGGCCAGCGTCCCGCGAGATCCGGGCGCTTGATCAGCGCCACCGCGACATTGGTGAGCGGCCCGACGGCGACCAGGGTGCGGCCGCGCTCGGCCTCCGCGATCAGCGCATCGACCCCGTGCCCGGCGGCGATCCCGCCCTCACCGTCCGGCAGGTCGACGCCGCCGAGCCCGTTGCCGCCGTGGATGTGGGCGGCATCGTGAAGCGGCGCGGTCAGCGGCCGGGGACAGCCCGCATGCACCGGCACATCCGGCCGCCCGGCAAGCGTGCGCAATCTGCAGGCGTTGCGGGCCGTCAGCGCCAGACCGACATTGCCGTGCGTCGTCGTGATCGACGAGAGGCTGACCCGGTCGGGGCAGGCGATCGCCAGCAGAAGAGCAATCGCGTCGTCGATCCCCGGATCGCAGTCGACGACGATATCGGTGGCAACAGGCAGGGTCATGGCAGGTCTCGGCGACACTTTCGGCAACGCTCCACATGGTGCCCGACAGGGGATGCGGCCTCCGTTCTACGCGATCCGGGCGTCGGGCCAAACTCCGATGCGTCGGCGCCATCGCGGTTGCGCGACCGCCTCCGGGTGCGATAAGCCGGGGTCGACACGGATCGAACGCCCCCCATTTCGGGCGTTCCCCATTCAGCGAGCTTCGAGGAGAGCAACGTGACGCCGAAGGAAATCGCACAGGTGCAGGCGTACCTGCGCAACCGTTTCTCCAACAACCGGATCGCCCTCGTTCCGCGCGCCAACAAGGACGACTCGGTCGAAGTCATGCTCGACGACGAGTTCCTCGGCGTCATCTTCCGAGACGATGAGGATGGAGAGGTCTGCTACCAGTTCAACATGACGGTGCTGGACATCGACCTCGACGCGCTCTGAGCCCGACGGGCCGCCCACGGGCGGCCTCCCCGGCTACCGTCCCGCCAAGACCGCGGGACTGGCAGACCCAGCCTGCCCCTACTCTCCAATCGGATGCGACGCCGCCGCTATTCCCACTCGATGGTGCCCGGCGGCTTCGAGGTGATGTCGTAGGTGACCCGGTTAATGCCGCGCACCTCGTTGATGATCCGGGTCGCGGTGCGGCCCAGGAAGTCGTGCGGGAAGGAGTAGTAGTCCGCCGTCATCCCGTCGCTCGACGTCACCGCCCGAAGCGCGCAGACGTGGTCGTAGGTCCGGGCGTCGCCCATCACCCCGACCGTTCGGACCGGTAGCAGCACGGCGAAGGCCTGCCAGATCTCGTCATAAAGCCCGGCCTTGCGGATCTCGTCCAGATAGATCGTGTCGGCCTTGCGCAGGATGTCGAGCTTCTCGCGGGTGATGGCGCCCGGAATGCGGATCGCCAGCCCTGGCCCCGGGAAGGGATGCCGGCCGACGAGGGTCTCCGGGAGCCCCAGTTCGCGGCCAAGCTCGCGGACCTCGTCCTTGAACAGCTCGCGCAGCGGCTCCACCAGCTCCAGCTTCATGTAGTCCGGCAGGCCGCCCACATTGTGGTGCGACTTGATGGTGACCGAGGGACCGCCGGTCGGCGACACGCTCTCGATCACGTCGGGATAGAGCGTTCCCTGTGCCAGGAATCGCGCGCCGTCGATCTTGTGGGCCTCGGCGTCGAACACGTCGATGAACAGCCGGCCGATGGTCTTGCGCTTCACCTCCGGATCGTCGACGCCGTCGAGCTCCTTCAGGAACACATCGCTGGCGTCGCGGCTGATCAGCGGGATGTTGTCGTGCTGGCGGAACAGGCGGTCGACCTCCTCCGCCTCGCCGGCGCGCAGCAGCCCGTGGTCCACGAACACGCAGGTGAGCTGATCGCCGATCGCCTCGTGGATCAGCACCGCCGCCACCGAGCTGTCGACGCCGCCCGACAGGCCGCAGATCACCTTGCCATCGCCGACCTGCTCTCGGATCCGGGCGATCGCCTGGTCCTTGAACGCCGCCATGGTCCAGTCGCCCTTCAGCCCGACCACCTGGTGGGTGAAATTGCGCAGAAGTTGGGCGCCGCGGGGGGTATGCACGACCTCCGGGTGGAACTGCACGCCGTAGATGCGGCGGTCGTCATTGGCGATGGCGGCGTAGGGCGCGGTGGGGCTGTCGGCCACCACCTTGAAGCCCGGCGGCATGGCGGCGATCCGGTCGCCGTGGCTCATCCAGACCGGCTCGACCGTCCCCTCGCCGAACAGGCCGTCGAACAGCCTGCAGGTATCGCGCACGGTGATCTCGGCCCGGCCGAATTCCTGCTCGTCACTCTTCTCAACGGTGCCGCCGAGCTGATGGCAGATGATCTGCTCGCCGTAACAGATACCGAGGATCGGCACGCCCATCTCAAAGACCAGCTCCGGGGCGCGGGGCGCGTTCTCGCCATAGACCGATGCCGGGCCGCCCGAGAGGATGATGCCGGCGGGCCCGAATGCCCGGATCCGGTCCGGTTCGACGTTGAACGGGAATATCTCGCAGTAGACGCCGTTCTCGCGTACCCGCCGGGCGATCAGCTGTGTGACCTGGCTGCCGAAATCCAGGATCAGTACGCGGTCAGTCATCGGTGCCCCCAAGGCCGTCTGCTGAGGAAGCGCCGGACGCTACTGCAAGCGCGAATGCCCCGCAAGCGGCGGTTTTCCGGAGCGGCGAGCGCGGATACGGGTCCCGTGTCGGGGACTCACCCGTCGGCCGTCTCGATGCGGCGCACCAGGACGGAAATGTCCGGCCAAGCATAGGGAGTCTGATCGACCGGAACGCCGCTCACCACCGACGGAACGGTTCCGCCGGGCGCGCCGCCCAGCGTCTCGTAGAAGCGCCGTGCGTGCCGATTCCCTTCCAGCGTGAGGATGGTGAGCCCCTCGAAACCGTCCGACTCGAGCCCCTGGGCCACGTCGCCCAGCAGGGCCCGACCGATGCCAAGGCTCTGGAAGTTTGGGTCGACATAGAGCGCGTAGACCTCGCCCATGCGCTCGCCGGCCTCCGTGGCCAGCCTCATCGACCGCCGCCCGGGCCCGCCGTGGCAGAACCCGATCGCATCGCCGTCCGCCACCGCGACGGAGAGCCGCTCAGGCTCCTCGAGGCCGGAGACCAGGCGCGTCCAGCGGACGGCGGCGCGGATCTCGTCCAGGTCGACAAGGGTCGCATCGGGCATGACGCCGACATAGGCATCGCGCCATGTCTCGATCTGTACTCGCGCCAGCCCGATCGCATCGGACGTCTCCGCGGGCCGGATGGAGACCGAGATCTCCTGCATGGGCCTCTCCCTGCACAGGTTGCGCCCCTCCACCCAAGAAGTCTGGACCACCCCCAAGAGCGAGTCCACCGACGTAAACGTCACATCCGCGTCGCCTCGGCCGCCTTGCGGAGCGGCGCCACGCGGGGCAGGCTCTCGCCATCCTCCGACAGATCCTGGAAACGCCGATGCCAAGCGCCCTCACAGTCACCGCCGGTCCCCTCACCTTCGACGCGCGCTTCGAATCCGAGGCCGCACCGAAGACCGTCGCCGCCTTCCGCGCCCAGATGCCTTTCGTCAGCAAGGCCGTGCATGTCCGCTGGAGCGGCGAAGGCGTGTGGCTGCCCCTCGGGGATCTGGATTTCGGCGTCGGCTACGAGAACCACACGAGCTACCCGGCACCGGGTCAGGTCATCCTCTATCCCGGCGGCATCAGCGAGACCGAGATCCTGCTGGCCTATGGCGGCGTGCACTTCGCCTCGAAGATGGGACAGCTCGCCGGCAACCATTTCATCACTCTCACCTCCGGCCTGGAGAACTTGCCGGAACTGGGCCGGCTCTGCCTGTGGGAGGGCGCCCAGCCGATCACCTTCGAGGAGCGCTGACCCCCGGCACAGCGAGGCGCCGGCGACCGACTCAGCCCTCGGGAGGCGCGGTCGCCGGGACGAAATCGGTGATGGGACAGTCGGGGAGCACATCCTCGATGCTCTCCCCGAGGTCGATCTTCATGTGGGTGGAGATCACGTGGGTCAACCCGTCGCCGTCCGAGAACGGCAGGTCCAGGCCGAGCACCTTGGTGTGGTTGCGGCCGTGCAGGGTGAGGAAGCCGCAGGCGAGGCCGATGAAGGGCCGTCGGTCCATCTCGCTGAAATACTGGATCTCCGTCATCTGCCAGAGATCCGGGCTGCTGGACAGCTCGCCCAGCGTTCGGTTTGTGTAGTCGACCCGCCACCACTCGACCAGCTTCACGCCCCAGAGCGTGAAGCGCAGGTTGAACGGATCGCGCTCCACCTTCGCGATGAAGATCCGGCCGAGCCAGTCGACGAAGTCCTCGAACTGGAAATCGTCGCGGCGCGGGAGAACCGCACCCGGATGAATCCGCGCGCGCCACTGGGCCACCAGACCGCGGAAGGGTCCGAAGACCATGAAGTCGGTGTCGAGCGGGCACATGGTGTAGCGCCACTCGACGGGCGTGCCGGCCTCCCGGGTCACCGCTCCGTAGGTCGGCGTGCCGGCCACCGTCTCCGCGGGGCTCTCGGCGTCGGAGGCACTAGGCGGCTGGACCTTTCGAATCCGGCCCTTCGGCAGGCCATTCCCGCCACCGCCCATCGGCGTCATTCCCCGTTCCAGACCGGTCGGGCCGGATCGAAATGGTTGCGCAGCGGCTGCCAGCAGGCCGGATACTTGACCTGCAGGGTCGGCAGATCGGCCGCATAGCGTGTGAGCTGCTGCGGAAAGCGGGTCTCGAACATGAAGGCGAGCGTGTTGTCGAGCTTCTCCGGCTTCAGGTCCTTCAGCGAGGCGCCGTAGAACGCCTCTGCATCGGGACCGTGGGGTAGCATCATATTGTGCAGCGACATGCCGCCGGGCACGAAGCCTTGCGGTTTCGCGTCGTACACGCCTTCGATCAGCCCCATGAATTCCGACATGACATTCATATGGTACCAGGGCGGCCGGAAACTGTCCTCCGCCACCATCCAGCGCGGCGGGAAGATCACGAAGTCGATATTCGCCGTCCCCGGCGTGCCCGACGGAGCGGTCAGGACGGTGAAGATCGACGGGTCCGCATGGTCGTTCAGGATCGGCCCGACCGGCGAGAAATGACGCAGGTTGTACTTGTAGGGCGCGTAATTGCCGTGCCAGGCGACCACGTCCAGCGGCGAGTGGTCGATCTCGCAGGCGTTGAACGTACCGCCCCATTTGACCACGACCCGGTGGGCCTCCCCGTCGCGCTGCTCGTAGGCGGCGACGGGCGACAGGAAGTCGCGCCGGTTGGCCAGGCAGTTGGCGCCGATCGGTCCGCGCTCCGGACAGGCGAAATGGTCGCCGTAGTTCTCGCAGATATAGCCGCGGGCCTGATCGTCGCCGAGCAGCATCGCCTTGAACTTGATGCCGCGCGGGATGACGCAGATCTCGCCCGGCGCGATGTCGATGACGCCCATCTCGGTGAAGAAGCGCAGGGCCCCCACTTCCGGCACGATCAGCATCTCGCCATCGGCGTTCCAGAACACCTCCGCGTCCATGCTCTCGGTGACGGCATAGGTGTGGATCGCGAAGCCGGTCTGGGTGTGGACGTCGCCGCCGGTGGAGATCGTGCGCATGCCGGTCAGGAAGGTTCCGGCATCGGCCGGAATGGGGGCGGGGTCCCAGCGCATCGGGGCGAGCGGCAGGTCGCTCTCGCCCACCGTCGGAGCCGAACGCCAGTGCGGAAGATCGAGCCGGACCATGTCGCCGATATGCTTGACCGTGGGACGCATGCGGTACAGCCACGACCGCTTGTTGGTCTCGCGGGGCGCAGTGAAGGGTGTGCCGGAGAGTTGCTCGGCATAGAGGCCGTAGGGGCAGCGCTGCGGCGAGTTCTGGCCGATCGGCAGGGCGCCCTCGACCGCCTCGGTCTCGAAGTCGTTGCCGAAACCGGGCATGTAGCCCTCGTTGTACTTGGCCCGGCTGGCGGCGCGGAAGATACGGGTCGATTGCTCGTTCATGGCACGCTCCCATCCGACGTGGTGCGATCGGCCGCGAGCGGCGCGTCTCCGCCGCCGCTGCTCCCTCCCGTGGAGCGGGCCTTGTTGCGGTTCTTTTACCAGGATACGCCGCCCCGTTCACAGGCTCTTTGCGGTCGGGATGCAACGAACGGAGCCGGCCCGGTGTCAGGCCTCCCGCCCGAGCGCTCGCCAGCCGACGGTCTGCCGCCTGATCCTCCGCGACTTGATCCTGACTTTCGTCAGGATGACGGTCGCAATTCAGCCACCCCGTCGTCCTGACGAAAGTCAGGACCATGATCCCAAATCCGGGCATCGCGCCTAATCTGGAAAACAGTCCTGGACAAACCCCAGCCAGGAGTGCCTACGCCCTCCCTCAATTGTCATCCCGGTGCCCCCCGGACTCGATCCGGAGGGCGGCCGGGACCGAGCCCTTCGCTCCACGTCTAGGTCCCGGTCTTGCCTTGGACCGGGTCCGGGGACAAACCGGGATGACGGATGGGGTCTTAGAGGCTCACCGGCCCAGGCACGCCGTCGCCGCCATGTCGACGATGGCGGCGGTGTCGATGCCGTAATGGGCATAGACGTCGGGGATGTCGCCGGACTGGCCGAAGCCGGTCACGCCGAGCGGGTAGACCCGCCTTCCAGTGGCCGATCCGATCCAGCTCAGGGTCGCCGGATGGCCGTCTTGGGCCGTGACCAGGGCCGCTCTCGGGGCCAAACGAGACAGCAGGGTCTCCAAATGGCTTGAACCCGTCCCCGCGTTCGCACCCTTGCCGTTCTGGCCGCGCAGGCTCTTCTGCCAGCCGTGGTAAAGCCGGTCGACCGACGGCACCGCCAGCACGCCGAGGCCCGGGATGTCGTCGGCCATCTCCGCGTAGGCGGCCATGACCTCCGGCGCGACCGCCCCGGAATAGACCAGGGCCAGCTCGGCATCCGGCCCCGGCTCGACCTGCCAGTAAGCGCCGGCCAGGACGTCCCCGGCCATCCGGTCGTCCAGTTCGCGCTCCGGCTGCTCGATCGAGCGGGTGGAGAGCCGCAAGTAGATCGAGCCGCCGTCCTCGGCCTGCATGTGCTCGAAGCCCCAGCGCATGATCTGCGCGAGCTCGTCGGCATAGGCCGGCTCGAACATGGTCAGCCCCGGCTGGCCGAGGCCGATCAGCGGGGTGGAGATCGACTGGTGCGCGCCGCCCTCCGGCGCCAGGGTGACGCCGGACGGGGTCGCCACCACCATGAACCGGGCGTCCTGATAGGCCGCGTAGTTCAGCGCGTCGAGACCGCGGGCGATGAACGGGTCGTACAGCGTGCCCACCGGCAGCAGGCGGGTGCCGAACAGCGGCCCCGACAGGCCTAGGGCCGCCAGAAGGATGAATAGGTTGTTCTCGGCGATGCCGAGCTCCATGTGCTGCCCGCCGCCGTGCCGCATCCACTTCTGCGCCGAGGCCACCTGCTCCTGACGGAACACGTCGTTGCGCACGTCGAGCGAGAAGATGCCGCGCTGGTTCACCCAGGCGCCGAGATTGGTCGAGACCGTCACGTCCGGCGAGGTGGTGACGATCCGCGACGCCAGGGCCGAGTTGCCGCGCGACAGCTCGTGCAGGACCGAGCCGAAGGCCATCTGGGTCGAGATCGTCTTGTGGCCGCGGAACGGCAGGACGGACGGGATCTCCACCTTGTCGGCCTCGTGGACGCGCGATCCGGGCGCGTTGAAATCGACCACCTGCACGAACTCGCGCAAGGCGTCCTCGTCCATGCCGGCCTTGGCGAACGGCTCCCACTCCTCGCCGTCCTCGATGCCGTGGTCGGCCTTGAAGCGGGCCATCTGCTCCGGCGTCATCAGGCCGGCGTGGTTGTCCTTGTGGCCGGCCAGCGGGGTGCCGTGACCCTTGACCGTATAGGCGATGAAGCAGCGCGGCCGGTCGTCGTCGACGCCGTGGAACGCCTCGAGCACCGCCTCCATGTCCTGGCCGGCGAGGTTGGTCATCAGCTTGTGAAGCTCGGCGTCGTCATGCTCGTCGAGGATCGCCTTGATGCCGGTGACGCCGCGCAGGTCCTTCTTGAGGTGATCGCGCCAGACACCCGCCTCCCCGGCGCCGCCCTTGAAGGTGAGCGCGGAATAGAGGTCGTTCGGACACTCGTCGATCCAGTTGCGCAGGGTGTCGCCACCCGGTTGGGCGAAGACCCGCTCCAGGCGCTTGCCGTACTTCAGCATGACGACTTCCCAGTCGACCGTGCCGAAGAACTGGCGGATCTTCTGGAACAGACCGTCGGACACCACGCCGTCCAGGCTCTGGCGGTTGTAGTCGATGACCCACCAGAGGTTCCGGACGTCGTATTTCCAGCCCTCCAGCATCGCCTCGTAGACGTTGCCCTCGTCGAGCTCGGCGTCGCCGACCAGCGCCACCATGCGGCCCGGCGCCTGGCCGGCGCGTTCCGGGTCCTGCACCAGATGCTGCATGCGGACGTAATCCTGGACCATGGACGAGAACAGGGTCATCGCCACGCCAAGCCCGACCGACCCGGTTGAGAAGTCGACCTCGTCGGCATCCTTGGTGCGCGACGGATAGGACTGAGCGCCGCCATAGCCCCGGAACCGCTGGAGCTGATCGAGCGACTGGCGCCCCATCATGTACTGGATGGCGTGATAGACCGGGCTCGCATGCGGTTTCACGGCGACCCGGTCCTGCGGGCGCAGCACGTCGAAATACAGCGCGCTCATAACCGTGTTGAGCGAGGCGCAGGAGGCCTGGTGCCCGCCGACCTTCAGCCCATCACGGCTCTCCCGGACGTGGTTGGCGTTGTGGATGGTCCACATCGCCAGCCAGAGCACCTTGCGCTCAAGCGCGGTCAGGATCTCCAGCTTCTGGGGATCGATCACGCCGCCCCCGGGAACCGCGTTCGCCGCCCGCTTTGCCATGTTGAAGCCTCTTCACCGGTTTACGCCCCGGTTTTAACACGCTGCGGGACGCCGTCGATGCCGGGAAATGGCGTCAGAAGCGCAGCGTCGCCCCGAGGGTGAAGATGTCGATCGAGCTGTCGTAGGTGCCGCGCAACGTGCCAGCCGAGGCACTCGACTGATCAAGCGACGCCGCGTCCACGAAGATGTGGGTGTACCCGGCCGAGATCTTCCAGCGGTCGTCAACGGTGTAGTCGGCGCCGAGCGCGATCCAGTACCTGTCCTCGTCCGGAATGCGCGGGGTTCGGAAATTGTCGTCCACCGGGCTCTGGTCGTAGGCCACACCGGTCCGCAGGGTCCAGTTCTCGTCCGGTTTCCAGGTCGCCCCCACGGACATGAAGAACGTGTCGTTCCAGTTCTCGGGCGTCACGCTGTCAGGCTGGACGGGATTGTCGAACACGAAGCGCAGCTCCTCGAACCGGCTCCAGGCGGTCCAGACGACGTCGCCCATGATGGCGAACTCGTCGTTGATGTCGTGATGGGCGCTGAAGCTGATCGTCTCCGGCAGTGTCACAGTGCTGGTCACGTCGCTGTCGGTGAAGGCGCCGGACGCAGTGAGTGCCTGGGCGTTGGACGGGACGTCGAAATCCGCGTCGCCCTGGACGCTGACCCTTGTCTGACTGCGCCAGGACAGGCCGAAGCGCGTGCCCTTGACCGGCTCGTAGAGCAGGCCGGCCGTCGCGCCCATGCCCCAGTCGTCGCCCTGCAGGTCGACTTTTCCGTCGGCCCGCTGCGGCAGCGCGCCGAGCGCCGAGCAGGTCGATGCCCCCAGCGAACCGACGCAGATCGTGCCGAAGTCGATCGCGTTGGTGAGACGCGCCTTGACGTAGGTGAGGGACGGCCCGGCCCCGATGCTGAGCTTGTCGTTGATCCTCAGCGACGCCACGCCCGTCAGGGAGACGGTCTCGAGATCGGAGGTGATGGCGTGATAGCGGCCGGCCCAGCCGTCGTCGTAGGAGGTCACCAGCCCGAATGGCACGTTCAGGGCGAGGCCGACATTCACCCTATCGCTGACCGGCGCGACCAGATAGGCGCTCGGCACCGCGGCGAGGGATCCCGCGTCGCTGCCATCACCACCGGAAATGGTTCCGCCCGTGCCATCGGTCGCCGTCGACGTCTCGAACTCCGCACGAGGCTTGATGGCCGCGAGCCCGGCCTGGGACTGGGGCGTCTTGAAGAGGGCTATGCCCGCCGGGTTGAAGAACAGAATCGACGCGTCGTCGCCGGATGACCCGGCGCCGGCGAAGGCGTTGCCGAGTTTGCTCGAGCTCTGTTCTTTGAGCTGGAAACCCGAGGCCCCGGCCTCGACCGCCGCCAACAGAACCATTCCGGCAGCGCCATGCGCCGCCAAGGTCGCGATCCGCATCCCCTACCCTCCCTGAACGCCCGAGTAGCCCCCGGTTAGCTGAATATCAGTGTAGGACAGGTTGCAGAAATGTGAAGCGCGGGACGCCGGCTGGTCCGACGTTCAGCCAGGCGCCAGGGCGCCTTCGGTGACATCGGTGGTTTCGCGCTCCTCGCGGGTCTCAAGCTGTCGTCGCCACATGGCCGCGTACGGGCCATCACGGGTGAGCAGATCGCTATGCCGGCCGCGCTCCACGATCCGACCGGCGTCGAGCACCAGGATCTGGTCGGCGTCCACGATGGTCGACAGCCGGTGGGCGATCACCAAGGTCGTGCGGCCGCGGGAGACCTCGCGAAGACTCTGCTGGATCGCCTGTTCGGTATGGCTGTCCAGGGCCGAGGTCGCCTCGTCGAAGACATAGATCCGCGGGCTCTTGAGGATCGTCCGGGCGATGGCGACGCGCTGCTTCTCGCCGCCGGAGAGTTTCAGGCCGCGCTCCCCAACCGTGGTCTGATAGCCGTCGGGCAGGCCCATGATGAAATCGTGGATGCTGGCGTGGCGGGCGGCGGCCTCGACCTCGGCGGGCGAGGCCTCGGGCCGGCCGTAGGCGATGTTGTAATAGATCGTGTCGTTGAAAAGCACGGTGTCCTGAGGAACGATCCCGAGCGCGGCACGCACGCTCTGCTGGGTCACGTCGCGGATATCGTCGCCGTCGATCCGTACCGCCCCGCCGGTCACGTCGTAGAATCGGAACAGCAGGCGCGAGATGGTCGATTTCCCGGCACCGCTGGGCCCGACGATGGCGACGGTCTGGCCCGGCTCGACGGCGAAGGACACGCCCTTGAGGATCTGCCGGTCCTCGCGGTAGGCGAAGCGGACGTCGTCGAACTCTACCCGTCCCTTGCCGTCGATAAGGGCCGCCGCGTCCGGCCGGTCGGCCACTTCCCGCTCGACATGAAGCAGGCGGAACATCGCCTCCATGTCCGCCAGCGACTGCTTCATCTCGCGATAGACGAATCCGAGGAAGTTCAGCGGCAGGAAGAGCTGGATCAGGTAGGTGTTGACCATCACGAAATCGCCGACGGTCATCTCCCCGGCCTTCACGCCGGCGCCCGCCATGGACATCAGCGCGATCAACCCGGCGGCGATGATGAAGCCCTGCCCGATGTTCAGCAGCGACAGCGAACTGCGCGAGGCGACGGCCGCGTCCTCGTAACGCCGCAGCGAGCCGTCGTAGCGGTCCGCCTCGTGATGCTCGTTGCCAAAATACTTAACGGTCTCGAAGTTCAGCAGGCTGTCGATCGCCCGGGTGTTGGCGGTCTGGTCCTGCTCGTTCATCTGCCGGCGGAACTTCAGGCGCCACTCGGTCACGATCATGGTGAACGCGATGTAGCCGCCGATCGTCACGAAGGTGACCACCGCGTACCAGACGTCGAAGAAATACCAGAGGATGCCGCAGACCATGGCGATCTCGATCAGCGTCGGCAGGATACTGAAGAGCATGAAGTTCAGCAGGAACTCGATGCCCTTCACGCCGCGCTCGATCGCGCGGGACAGGCCGCCGGTCTGACGGTCCATGTGGAACCGGAGCGACAGCGCATGCAGGTGGCGGAAGGTCTTGAGCGCCACGGTCCGGATCGCGCGCTGGGCGACCCGCGCGAAGAAGAATTCACGGAACTCGCCGAACGCCTGCTGGGCGACCCGGACCAGACCGTAGCCGATGACGATCGAGATCAGCGCGGTCAGCGCGAAATCCGTTCCGTCGGAAATCAGGTCGACCGCTTGTTTGTACAGGATCGGGACATAAACGGTCGCGGCCTTCGCCAGGACCAGGCAGATCACGGCGGCGACAACCCGTGCCCGGATCGTCATCTGCCCCGCCGGCCACAGATACGGCAGCAGGGTTCGGATGGTGTTCCAGTCGCCGGCAGCGGCCGGGCGGGCATCGGAAGCGGGCTGCATGGAGTCTCCAGAAGGATTTGAACAGCCGATATGGAGCGGCGCCGGCCCTCGGCCAACCTCCCGCGGTCAGATCAATGAAGGGGGGAGGACGCTCCTCCCCCTTCGCACAGGAACCGCGCAGGACCTGATCGCGGCCTGTCCAAAGGGCTCTGCCGGCCCGCTCCCGCGCTCAGCGCCGCGCGTAGAAGGCGCGCACGGCGTCCACGATCCTGTCGACATCCTCCGCGGTGATGTCCAGGTGAGTCACCACCCGGATCTTCGAGGGACGCGGCGCGCCGAGCACGATGCCCTGCTCCTTGAGGGCCGCGCGCAGCGGCTCGACATCCTCCGGAGACGGCTCGATGAAGAGCATGTTGGTGTCGATATCGTCCAGGTCGACTTTCACCGGACCGGCTTCGGCCAGCCCCTCTGCAAGCCGCCGGGCGTTGGCGTGATCCTCGGCCATCCGGTCGACGTGATGCTCAAGCGCATGCAGCCCCGCCGCCGCCAGGATACCCGCCTGCCGCATGCCACCGCCCAGCATCTTGCGCAGCCGCCGGGCCCGGTGGATGTAGTCGGCCGGGCCGCTCAGCACCGAGCCGACCGGCGCGCCGAGACCCTTGGACAGGCAGAGCGAGACCGTATCGATCTTCGCCACCATGTCCTTGGCCTTCAGGCCCTGCTTCACCGCCGCGTTCATCAACCGCGCGCCGTCGATATGGACCATGAGATCATGGGAATGGGCCGCATCCGCCAGGGCGTCGATGCGATCCTGGGGCTGAACCCGGCCGGCCACCGTGTTCTCCAGCGACAGCAGCCGCGTGACCGGCTTGTGAAAGTCGTCCGGCTTGATCGCCTCGACGACCTGCTGCGGCTCCAGGCCGCCGCGCGCGTCCGTGCGCAGCGGGTAGCCGGCAACGCTGCCGAGCACGGCCGTCCCCATCGCCTCGTACTGGAACACGTGATAGCAGTCGCCGATCAGGAACTCCTCGCCGCGCTGGCAATGGGCGAGCACCCCGAGCAGATTGGACTGGGTACCCGAGGACACGAAGAGCGCCGCCTCCTTGCCCATCATGCCGGCGACCTTGGCCTCCAGCGCCAGAACCGACGGGTCCTCGCCGAAGACGTCGTCGCCGACATCCGCCCGAACCATGGCCTCGCGCATCGCCGGTGTGGGTTGGGTCACCGTGTCGCTGCGCAGGTCGAGCGTGCGGTTGGCGGGGACCTCGCGAAGGGCGGCGGCTGTCATGGCTATGCTCCTGGCGTCGGGGCGGACAAGTCGGGCCGGATGGTCTCGCCCGAACAGATCTTGCCGGATGGCCGATCGGGGCCGGTCGGCTGGCGTGCCCACCGATACCCCGAACCGACCCCGCCGCCAATACGGCGCGTCGTCAGCCAATCCGTCTGGGGCCTCCAGGCAACGCGGAAAAGCGGCTCAGAGACCGGGTCCGTCTTCCCTGCATCCGGAACGGAAACGGCGGGCCCGAGGGCCCGCCGCCATGTCAGTCGCGCAGTGCGCCGGACAGGATCACGCGAACCACCAGCGCTCCATCCAGCGCTCGCCGTCCAGATCCCAGTTCGACGCGAAGTCACCGTGGCCGACCGCATCGGTGGTGGCGAAGACGTAGGACGCGAACATCGGGATGATCACGCCGCCGTCCTGATTCAGGATGACCTGCATCTCGTAGTACATCTCGCGACGCTTGGCGTCGTCGAGCTCCGCGCGGGCCTTGACGAGCAGCTCGTTGAACCGGTCGTTCGACCAGAAGCTGTCGTTCCAGGCCGCACCTTCCTGATAGGCCGTCGAGAACATCTGATCCTCGACCGGACGCCCGCCCCAGTAGACCGCGCAGAAGTCCTTCTTCATCCAGACATCCGACCAGTAGCCGTCGTTCGGCTCGCGCACCGGGGTGATATCGATCCCGGCTTCCTTGGCGGAATTCTGGTACAGAACAGCCGCGTCGACCGCGCCGGCGAAGGCCGCGTCCGCCGCCGACAGATTGACGGACAGCGAATCCAGTCCCGCCTCCTTGAGGTAGAACCGCGCCTTGTCCGGATCGTAGGAGGTCTGCGGCATGTCGCTGTTGAAGAACCGCTGACCGCGGCCGATCGGCACGTCGTTGCCCACCGACCCGTAGCCGAACAGGATCTTCTCGACCAGCTCTTCGCGGTTGATCGCGTATTTCAGCGCGCGCCGCACATTGACGTCGTTGAACGGCGCCTGCCGGCAGTCCATGGCGAAGGTGTAGTGCTGGGTGCCCGGGACAGAATGGATGTTCACGCCCGGCCGGCGGCTGAGCAGCCCGGTGGTCTTCAGGTCGAGCCGATCGACCGCATGCATCTCGCCGGAGACCAGCGCGGTGGTGCGCGCGTTCAGATCGACCAGGCAGTGCATCTCAATCGCGTCGAAATGGCCGCGGCTGTCGTCCCAGAACCCGTCGTAACGCTCGAAGGTCGCGATCACGCCCGGATCGAAGCGGGTCAGCTTGTAGGCGCCGCAGCCGATGCCGGCGCGCCAGTCGAGCTTGCCGTCCTTCGCCGGTCCCATCGGCAGGTGATAGTCGCTGAGGACGAACGGGAAGTCGGCGTTGCCGCCGTCCAGCACGAAGGTGATCGTCGACGAGTCGTCGACCCGGATCTCCTGGATCGGCTTTACGATCGGGCCGGCGGCCGAGGTCGACTGCTCGCCGCGGTGGTGGTTGATGGACGCCACAACGTCGTCAGCGGTCAGTTCGCGGCCATCGTGGAAGGTCACGCCCTTGCGCAGCTTGAAGGTCCAGGCCGACGCATCGGCGGACGCCTCCCAGCTCTCCGCCACGCCGGGTTGCAGGCTGCCATCGGTGCCAACCTCGGTCAGGTAACCGTGCATGCCGAACAGCATGGCGATGGTGAAACCGTTTTCGGCGGTCCCCGGATCGAGCGTGTCGGACGATCCGCCGTGGGCCTTGCCCATCTTCATGGTGCCGCCCTTCTTCGGCGCGGCGGACGCCGAACCGAGCGGCAGGCTGGCCGCGATACCGGCGGCGGCCGTGGTCTGCATGAACCGGCGACGGTTGAGATCGCCGCGCAGGATGTTGCTCATTTGGTACCTCTTTCTTGAAGCCTCTGCTCACGATGTGCCCGGACAGGCGCGCGAAAACCCTGATCCACGGGTCGAAGCGCAGAAGACCCGGCGGATTCACGCCGCGACCGGATTGCCCGTTTCGGCACCGGTATTGTTACCGCAACGGCCGGCTTCTGCCGTTCCGGCCCCGAACCACGGCTTGCGGTCGGGGGCCGCTATCGATGCACCAACCCCGCCGTAAGTCAACCGAACCGACCGGAATTCCAGCCGGCGGCCAAGTGACTTTCGCCGCCCGATCCGTTCGGCCAAACTGCCGCGAAATGGCGCGCGGTATCGCGCGGACCGCCACCTCTATTCAGGAGATCAGCAGCATGGCACAGGTCATAGAACCGGCCGCCGATCCAGCCGGAATGCCGGGCACACCGGATTTCGACAGCTACCCGATCCGGCACTGGCCGGTCGCCGCCCGCGCGGCCGGTGGCGCCGTCGAGGTCGAGTGGGACGACGGCTCCTCAAGCCGTTACCACCCGATGGTTCTGCGGGAAAACGCCCCCGACCCGGACACCACGCATCCCGTCACGCGCGAGCAGGCGCGGATGCTGACCGAGTTCCCGGCCGACCTGGCCGCATCGGCGGCCGAAATCGACGGCGCCGGCGCGCTCGCCGTGCGCTGGAACGACGGTACCGGCAGCCGCTTCCATCCGGGCTGGCTACATGCGCATCGCCCGCGCAGGGAAGCCCGCGACGCCGACCTGCCGGACCGCACGATCTGGGGCGGCGACCTGGACGTCGCGGCTGTCCGCGTGGACGGCTCCAACATCGCCGAAGACGAGGATCAGCTCGCCCGCTGGTGCGAGGCACTGCACGTCCACGGGTTCGCGATTCTCGAGGGCGTGGGGACCGACCCGTCGGTGATAGAAACCGTGCCCGCCCTGCTCGGCCCGCTAAGGGACAACAATTTCGGCCGGGTCTTCGACGTGGTGACGAAACAGGACGCGACGTCGAACGCCTACACGTCCATGGGCCTGCCGCTGCACGTCGATCTGGCGACGCGGGAATACATGCCGGGGCTGCAGTTCCTGCACTGCATCGAGAACGGCGCCGTCGGCGGCGAGAGCCTGCTCGCGGATTCGTTCTTCATCGTGGAGAAACTACGGCGGGAATCGCCCGATCTGTTCGACGCCCTCTCGACCGTGCCGCTGACATCGGCCAACAAGGCGGAGAATACCGACTACCGCTGGACGGCTCCGATGATCCGACTCGACCCGGATAGCGGGGCGCCGGAGGAAGTCCGCTGGAATCCCTGGCTTCGGGCGCCGCTCACCGAGGAGTTCGAGACCGCCGACCGGGTCTACCGAGGCCTGCGCCGCCTGTTCGAAATGGGCGACGACCCGGCCAATACCGTGACCGTCCGTCTCAAGCCCGGCGAGATGCTCGGCTTCGATAATCGACGGGTGCTGCACGGCCGCACCGCCTACGATCCGACGACCGGCGGCCGGGCGTTACGCGGCTGCTATGTAGAGCGCGAGGAACTCTGGTCCCGCCTTCGCATTCTCGGCCGTCATCGGCGCGCCCGTCAGGTTTCGAACTGAGCCGGCGGAAGCGATCCGCACGTCGAGCGACGGCCTCGGTAACACACACGGAAGCGTCCGGGGACGGCTTTCGCCGGCCGTCAGATGTGGAGCGCGTGGCCCAGCCCTCGCAGGGCCGCTTCCTGAAACGCCTCGCCATGGGTCGGGTGAGCGTGGATCGTCCCCGCCACATCCTCCAGCCGCGCGCCCATCTCGAGCGCCAGAGCGAACCCGGCGGCCAGCTCGGACACATGGGCACCGACCGCCTGGACGCCCAGCAGCAGATGATTGTCCTCGCGGGCGACCACCCGCACGAACCCGTCCTCCCGCGCCGTCGTCATTGCCCGGCCGTTGGCCTGGAACGGGAACAGGGTTGAGATCGTGCGGTGTCCGTCCGCCTCCGCTTCTGCCGGGCTCAGGCCGACGGTAACGATCTCCGGATCGGTGAAGCAGATGGCAGGGATCGCCACCCGGTCCCACGACCGGCGCTCCCCCGCGAGGAGCTCCGCCACCATCTCACCCTGCGCCATGGCCCGATGGGCCAGCATCGGTTCGCCCGACACGTCGCCGATGGCATACACCCCGCGCATGGACGTCCGGCAGCGGTCGTCGATCCGGATGAAGCGCCCGACCCGGTCCAGGTCGAGTTCCTCGAGACCGTAGCCGTCCGTCTTCGGCCGGCGTCCGACGGTGACCAGCACCGTCTCGGCGGCGACCGTGCGCGCCTCGCCGCCGATGTCAATGGTCAGGCCCGCCGGGTCGAGTGCGCGGGCCGTCGCCGCCGTCAGCACCTCCACACCCAGCGCCTCAAGACGCGCCAGCACCGGGCGCACCAGCTCGCCATCGTATTGCGGCAGCACCCGGTCCGCCGCCTCCACCACCGTCACCCGGCACCCCAGCTTGGCTAAGGCGGTGCCCAGCTCCAGGCCGATATAGCCGCCGCCGACAACCGCCATGGATCTCGGCACCTCCTTCAGGGCGAGCGCGCCGGTGGAGGAAATCACCCGATCGCCGAAGGGCAGATCCGGCAGCTCGACCGGCTCGGAACCGGTGGCGATAACCACGTTCTCGGCGCGGATCGTCTGCATCCCGGTGTCGGTGGCGACCTGCACGGTCTTGCCATCGACGAACCTGGCCCAGCCGCGGATCGACTTCACCCCGGCCTTCTTGAGGAGCCCGCCAACGCCCAGGTTAAACCGTTCGACGATCCCGTTCTTCCAGGCCATGGTCTTCGCGAAGTCCACCGTCGGCGCCGACGCGGACAGGCCGAAGGGCGTCGCTCCCGCCGCGGCTGCGTCCAGCTTGTGGAACTCGTCTGCGGCGTGGATCAGGGCCTTCGACGGGATACAGCCGACATTGAGGCAGGTCCCGCCGAGCGGCGCGCCGTCGACGATGACTGTGTCAAGCCCGAGCTGTCCGGCACGGATGGCGCAGACATAGCCACCAGGTCCGGCACCGATCACGAGAACCTTGCAGGCGATATCGCGCATGGCTCAGTCCTCCAGGAACAGGGTGGCGGGATTTTCGAGCTGACGGCGGATCGCTTGCACGAACATCGCCGCGTCCCAGCCGTCGATGACCCGGTGATCGAAGCTCGAGGACAGGTTCATCATCTTTCGCGGCACGAACTGTGTCCCATCCCAGACCGGACGCATCTGCATCTTGTTGACGCCGACGATGGCAACCTCGGGCCGGTTGATGATCGGCGTCGTCGCCAGACCGCCCAACGCGCCGAGCGAGGTGATGGTGATGGTCGAGCCCGACAGCTCGTCACGGCTGGCCGCCCCGACACGCGCCGCCTCCGCCAGGCGGACGACCTCGGCGGCGCAGTCCCAGAGGCCGCGCGCCTCGGTGTGGCGGACCACCGGCACCATCAGACCGCCCGGCGCCTGGGTGGCGATGCCGATATGCACGCCGCCAAACTGATGGATCATCCCCGCGTCGTCGTCGTAGTGGGCGTTCATCGCCGGTTGTTTGGCGATGGCATTCACCATGGCCCGCATCAGGAAGGGCAGCAGCGTCAGCTTCGGTCGGTCGCCTCCATGCTCGCGGTTCAGGGTGTCGCGCAGCCGCTCCAGCTCGGTCATGTCGATCTCGTCGACATAGGTGATATGGGCAACGCGCGCGTTCGCCTCGGCCATGCGCTCGGAGATCCGGCGGCGCAGGCCGACGACCTTGATCTCCTCCACCGCCGTATTGGCGACGCGACCGCTGCCGCTGCGCGCCTCGCCCGAGCCGCTGAACCAGAGGTCCAGGTCCTCGTGGATGATGCGGCCGGCCGGGCCGGTGCCGCGCACCTGACGCAGATCGACCCCACCCTCCTTCGCCCGCCGGCGCACCGAGGGGGCCGCGACCGGTCGGTCATGCTCGCCCCGCACCGGACCGTCGGACGGCGCGGAAACGGGCTTTGACGGCTTGGTCGGTTCTGTCTTTTCGGCCTTCTTCTCGGGTTCAGGTCTCGGGGCCGGTTTCGGCGCCACATCCGGGGACGCTTCCGGGTCGGGCGGTACCGGCGTCGCTTCGGGTTCCGGCGCGGCATTGCCGTCACCCTCCACCTCCAGCGTCACCAGGACCGCACCGACCGGAAGAATGTCGCCGACCTCGCCTCCCAGGGACGCGACGGTGCCGGTCACCGGCGACGGGATCTCCACCGCCGCCTTGTCGGTCATCACCGTGGCGAGGATGTCGTCCTCCTGGACGATCTGGCCGGGTTGCACCTGCCACTCGGTCAGTTCGGCCTCCGCGACCCCTTCGCCGACATCCGGAAGCTTGACGGTGTGCATGCCCATCTCAGACCTCCAGCACTTCCTGAAGCGCCCGGCCGACGCGGTCCGGTCCGGGGAAGTAGTCCCATTCCTGGGCATGGGGGTACGGTGTGTCCCAGCCCGCGACCCGGCGTACCGGCGCCTCCAGATGGAAGAAGCACTCCTCCTGCACCAAGGCGGCAAGCTCGGCGCCGAAACCGGAGGTCAGGGTCGCCTCGTGGACCACGACGCAGCGCCCGGTCTTGAGCACCGACCGCTTCACCGTCTCCAGATCGAGCGGCACCAGGGTGCGCAGGTCGATGATCTCGGCGTCGACACCCGCCGCCTCGGCGGCCGCGATACTCACATGCACCATGGTGCCGTAGCCCAGCATGGTCACCGCCCTGCCCTCACGCACGACCTTGGCCCTGCCCAGCGGCACCGTGTAGTGACCGTCCGGCACCTCGCCGAGGTCCGACTGCGACCAGGGCTTCACCGGCCGGTCGTGGTGACCGTCGAACGGACCGTTGTAGAGCCGCTTGGGCTCCAGAAAGATCACCGGATCGTCGTCCTCGATCGCGGCGATCAGCAGCCCTTTGGCGTCGTGCGGATTGGACGGCACCACCGTCTTGAGGCCCGAGACGTGGGTGAACAGCGCCTCCGGCGACTGGCTGTGGGTCTGGCCACCGAAGATGCCCCCGCCGGTCGGCATGCGCACGACCATGGAGGCGGTGAACTGGCCGTTGGAGCGGTAGCGGATGCGCGCCGCCTCCGACACGATCTGGTCGTAGGCCGGGTAGACATAGTCGGCGAACTGGATCTCGACGCAGGGCCGCAGACCGTAGGCCGCCATGCCGATCGCCGCTCCGACGATGCCGGCCTCGCTGATCGGCGTGTCGAAGCACCGGGACGCCCCGTACTTCTTCTGCAGGCCGGCGGTGCAGCGGAACACGCCCCCGAAGAAACCGACATCCTCGCCGAAGACGACCACGTCGTCGTTGCGCTCCATGGAGATGTCCATGGCGTCGCGGATGGCCTCGATCATCGTGCGCCGGGCCATGGCTCAGTACCCCGCCTGCTGACGCTGCCGGCGCAAATGCGGCGGCATCTCGGCGTAGACGCCCTCGAACATGTCGCGAACCGACGGGTGCTGGCCGGAATGCAGGGTCCCGTGCGTCTCCGCCTCCTTCTGGGCGGCGATGATTTCGTCGCGGATCTCCGCCTCCGCCTGGACGTGGCGCTCGTCCGACCATTCGCCCAGTTCGATCAGATGGTTCTTGAGCCGGATTACCGGATCGCCGAGGGGCCAGGCGTCGCTCTCCGTCTTCGGACGGTAGGCGGCCGGATCGTCCGAGGTGGAATGGGCACCCACCCGGTAGGTCACATGCTCGATGAGCGTCGGGCCTAGATTGCGCCGGGCCCGCTCGATCGCCCATTTCGCCACCGCATGGACCGCGAGGTAATCGTTGCCGTCGACCCGGAGCGCCGGGATGCCGAAGCCGAGCCCGCGCGCGGCGAACGTACCGGAGCCGCCGCGGGCGATGCCCTGGAACGTGGAGATGGCCCACTGGTTGTTGACAATGTTCAGGACCACCGGCGCCTTGTAGGTCGAGGCGAAGACCAGCCCGGCATGGAAGTCCGACTCAGCGGTCGAGCCGTCGCCGATCCAGCCGGCGGAGATCTTGCGGTCGCCCTTGATCGCCGAGGCCATGCCCCAGCCGACCGCCTGGATGAACTGGGTCGCGAGGTTGCCGGAGATAGAATAGAAGCCGTGCTCCCGCGAGGAATACATGATCGGAAGCTGGCGGCCCTTCAGCGGATCGTTCTCGTTCGAATAGATCTGATTCATCATATCGACCAGCGGATATCCGGCCGCGATCAGCAGCCCCGCCTGGCGATAGGTCGGGAAGTTCATGTCGCCGGGGCTCAGCGCCTTCTGGAAGGCGCAGGCGATCGCCTCCTCGCCCAGGTTCTGCATGTAGAACGAGGTCTTGCCCTGGCGCTGGGCGATCATCATGCGGGCATCGAAGGCGCGCAGGGTCATCATGTGCCGTAGCCCGGCCCGGACCTCCTCCGGCGTCAGCAGGCCGGCCCAGGGGCCGACGGCGACCGCGTCCCGGTTCAGCACCCGGATGATCGAGAACGCCATGTCCCGAATGTCGTCCGGCTGCACGTCGACCGGCGGGCGCGGCACCTGACCGGCACGGGCAATCCTGACAGTCGAGAAGTCGGGGGTATCGCCGGGCCGAACCGCCGGCTCCGGCACGTGAAGGCTCAACGCGTCGCCGGCTGCGCTATCCTTGCTCATGCGTCCTCCCTGTCGGCCGCGCGGGCCGGCTGAGACCGGCCGCCTCGTCGGAAAACCCTACGCCACACGCGCCCATGTCGATACGGCCATGAAGCCGCGTCGTCGGATCTGGCGCCGCCACGGCCGATCATTATTTTGCGGGTTTGCCGTAGCAAATAGGGTAATACTCAAACTCATTTTGCGAATTTACCTATATTTGAGTGTCCGCATGAACTGGGATGACCTAAAGCTCTTCCTCGCCATCGGCCGTCAGGGACAGCTCACCGCGGCTTCCCGGCGCCTCGGTCTCGATGTCGCGACCCTGAACCGGCGGATGACGACGCTCGAGCGGACCCTGGAGACCAAGCTGTTCGAGCGCAGCCCCAAGGGCTACGCCCTCAGCGAGGCGGGAGAGGCGCTGATGCGGCATGCCGAAGCGATGGAACTGGCGGCCGAGGCTGCGGGCGAGGAGGTCGGCCGACAATCCGCCGCCCTCAGCGGCGCCGTGCGGATCGGCGTTCCGGAAGGGGTCGCCAATTTCCTCCTGTCGGACCTGTGCATTGACCTCGGCGACGCCAATCCGGACCTGGAGCTGGAGGTGGTCGCCCTGCCCCGGGTCTTCAGCCTGTCGCAACGGGAGGCGGATCTCGCGGTCGCCGTCTCACCGCCGCCGAGCGGACGGCTGACCGTTCGCAAGATCACCGACTACCGCCTGCGCCTCTACGCCAGACAGGACGTGATCGACCGGCATGACGGTTTCTCCCGGGACCAGGACCTCCGGGCCGCGCGCTGGATCGGCTACATCTCCGATCTCGTGTTCGATCCGTCGCTGGACTACATCCCGCACGTGGTCAGCGGCGTACGGCCGGCCCTCACCTCCACCAGCCTGCTGATCCAGCTCCGTTGGCTGCTGGCGGGGGGCGGCGTCGGGATCCTCCCGGATTTCATCGCGCGTGCGCACCCGACCTTGAAGGCCGTCAGGGGCGATCAGACATCGTTGGAGAGATCCTTTTATCTGATCCGCCACGAGACCGACGTGAGCCTGAAACGCGTCTCCGCCGTCGCCGAACAGCTCGTCTCCGGCATCCGGCAGAGAATTCTAGAGCCCGCGTGAGCGGACCTGTAGCGACCTGGAGTATCCGATGCCCACCGCCTCCCACACGGTCGAGGACCAGAGCCCCGTCTTCGATTTCCTCGCCGACCCGGTCACCCACGGGAGCGACGGCACCGTCAACCGCATCGACACCCATGGCGCAGCCGTCTTCCTGGCCGGCGAGAACGCCTACAAGGTCAAGCGCGCCGTCGCGTTCCCCTTCATGGACTTCTCGACCCTGGAGAAACGGCGTAAAGCGTGCGAGGCGGAGATCGCGGTCAACCGGCCGAACGCGCCCGGCATCTATGTCCGCGCCGTCCCCATCATCCGCGGCTCCGACGGTCTCCAACTCGACGGCGACGGGGAGACGGTCGAATGGTGCGTGCATATGCGCCGCTTCGACGAAGGCAGGACTCTGGACCGGATCGCTGAGCGCGAGGGTCTTTCGGACGACCTTCTTCGCCGGACCGCGGCCGCCGTGGCCGCGTCCCACGCCCGCGCGCCGGTGCGCGAGGGCACCGGTTTCAGCGAATCTCTCGCCGCCATCATCCGGGAGAACGGCAGCAGTCTCGCCGAGCGGGCCGACCTGTTCGGAGAAAATCGGGTCGACCGCCTCACCCGCCGCTCCGAGAACGCCCTGTCCGCCGTGGCCTCCGCGCTCGACGCCCGCGAGCGGCAAGGCCGGGTGCGGCGCTGTCACGGCGATCTGCATCTCCGCAACATCGTCGTTCTCGGCGAGGAACCGACACTATTTGACGCCATTGAGTTCGACGAGGGGCTGGCAACCACGGATGTCCTGTACGACCTAGCTTTTCTGCTCATGGATCTCGGCGAGCGCGGCCTCGAAAAGGAAGCCAACCTGGTGCTGAACCGCTACCTGGCCGAGGACGGAGACCCGGGCCAGATCGCGGGTCTCGCAGCACTTCAGCTCTTCGTGAGCGTGCGCGCGGCGATCCGCGCCAAGGTTACGGCAGCGGCGATCGAAACCTCGGGAGCCGACCGACGGGCCGACCTGGAGGCGGACGCGAGGCGCTACTTCGACTTCGCCGAGGCGACGCTGACGCCCTATCCGCCGCGCCTGATCGCTGTGGGCGGCCTGTCCGGATCGGGCAAGAGCACGCTCGCCGCCCGCCTCGCCCCGGCGATCAGGCCGTTTCCCGGCGCCGTCCATCTGCGCAGCGATGTCTTGCGCAAACGCATCATGGGCGTGGCCGAACACGAGAAGCTGGGTCCGGACGGCTACACCGCCGAGGTGACCGCGCGGGTCTACGACAGCCTTCTCGCGGAAGCGGCAGCGGCTCTGCGGGCGCGACAGAGCGTCATCGTCGATGCGGTCAACCAACGTCAGGACGAGCGCGAGGCCCTGGCCGATCTGGCGGAGGGGATGGACGTCGACTTCACCGGCCTCTGGCTGGAGGCGCCGACCGATACCCTCGTCGCCCGGGCGAACGCGCGCACGCGGGACGCCTCGGACGCCGACGGCGCCGTGGTCACCGCCCAGGCTTCGCGGGATATCGGCTATCTCGACTGGTTCCGCATCGATGCTGCGGGTGGACCGGAGGCGACGCTGGCCGCCGCCCGCGCCGCAACCGGAATCTGAGGGTCGATCGACCGGTGTCCGGTCCGCTGTGGGATGATCGCCGTTTAGTCCGCGTCGGCAAGGGCGGCGCGGCGCGCCCGTTCCCGGACCTGGGACGGTGGATAGCCGAACTCCCGATGGAAGGCGGTCGCGAAATTGGCCGGGCTCGAATAGCCGGCGCGGGCCGACGCCTCGCCGACGGACAGCCCGCCCCGCTTGAGCAGGTCGCGGGCCGCCTCCAGCCGCCTCACCCGCGCAAACTCCATCACCGTCTGGCCGTAGCAGTCGCGGAAGACCCGCTGCAGGGTGCTGACGCTCAATCCCGTGCGATCGGCGATATCCGGGAGGTGCAGGTCATCTTCCAGGCCACGCAGGATCATCTCGCGCGCCATCTCCGCCCGGAGCACGTCGCGCGACCGCATCGTGCGCGACCCCGTGCGCGGGTTCTGCGAGGCAAGGGCCGACAGCGCCTCGTGGATGAGACCGAGCGTGTCCCGTTCGGCGGCGAGAGCGGACAGGATACCACTCTCCCTGCGGCCCGCGAGCAGCCGGTCAGCGGACCGTACCGCCGTCGGTGTCGGAGTCCAGTCGCTGACTGGAAGATCGCCCTGCAACAGAGCGGTGACGTCCGGCGCCACCGGCCCGCCATCCTGCGCCGCGAGGCGGGCATCGAAGCGCGACACCGGAAGCGTGGCGATCACGAGACGGGCGCAGCGGCCAGGGGCAGCGATGCGGGTGAAACGGGCCGGCCGAGAGAGTGACCAGAGCCGTCCGACGGGTCCCCGATCGGCATCCATGACGATAGGGGTATCCGCCAGCTCGGCGTTCAGGGCGCCCTCCAGCATCAGCAGAACGCCGATCCCGGCCCGAAGGTCGACCGGGGCCGGCCGATCCCCGCTCTCGATCCCGTCGATCACATGCAGACCAAGGCCCGACGGCAGTAGTCGGTTCGCGGAAGGCGCATCGGCCGTCATACGGTCTGCGCGGGCCCCACGGGACCCCATTTCCCCCTGCGAGGCTCGATGCAGTCCGGCGTTTCGACCGACATCGTCCCGGCTCAGATGACCCATTTCCGACGATCCTTCACACGGCGTTGCGCGGTTCACGTCAGTCTTTGTATTGATAATGGATCTCAATAGCAATCAAAAAGGGCCACGGGCGGCCCGTGCGGTCGACGGGCCGCCCGACCTCCGGTCAGTCGACCGAGTCGCGGATCAGCGGCGAGGTCGAGCAGTGGATGCCGCCGCCCCCCTGGAAGACCTTGTCATACTGCACGGGCACGATCTCGATGCCGAGCTTGTCCAGCGCGTCGGCGGTGTGCTTGGAGGCGCCGGCCTCCATGATCACCCGGCCCGGCTTCACAGCAATGCAGTTGACCACGCCGGAAGGGTCGTCCGGGTGCACCTCGATGGTCCGGATGCCCAGCTCCTTCAGCTTGCCGAGGAACCAGAACGGCAGCTGGGTCGGGTTGATGATGGCGGTGTCAACGTCGATCATCACCAGCGCCCCGTCGATATGCAGGCGGTAGCCTGTCAGGTCGACCCGCAGAAGCTCCACGCCCTGGGCGTTCAGCACCTCCTCGACCTGACGGGTCCCCTCCTCGTTGACCCGCGACGACCGCCCGATCACCGCTGTCTTGGAGTTCAGCCAGACGAAGCTGCCGCCCTCCATCAGGCCGGTACCGTGGACGGTGCGCAAAATCGGCATGCCGAGCGCCCCGAGGGTCTCGGTGACCGGGGCCTCCTCGCCGCGGCGCACGATCGGACCAAGCCGGGTGACAATCGCCCCGCCCTTCACGCCGATGCAGGAATCCCGGGTGTAGATCGACTTGTGCTTCCCCGGCGCGCAGCGCTTCAGGTAGACGACCTCCACGCCTTCGGCGCGGAGCGCGTCGGCCAGCGCGTCGTGCTGCTCCTGCTGCTCTTCCATCGTGTGGATCGTGTCGCCGCGCCAGTACCAGGTCTGGCCCTCGGCATCGCCGTAGGAGCCCAGATGCTCCAGACGCTTCGACGGATCGAGGACCTTCATCTCCTCGCCCGGCCGGTGCATCAGCACCATGCGGAGCTGGCCGACGTCGTTGTCGCAACCCCACTTGCGGCCCCAGACCGTCTCCTGCTGAGACGCGCTCTCGAAGCCCGGCTCCTCGTGGCTCGGGAAGGTCTTGATGGTCATGTTGTAGCGGTATTCGAACTCGCTGACCGCGCCCATGGCGGGGATCCTCCTTCTGGTCGTCGTCTTTGTCTTTAGGCGTCGTCGCCGGCGGCCGGCGGGGTCGGCATGACCCATTCCGGGCCACGCACGGTCTGGACGTATTCCGGCCACGGGAAATGGATCGGCGCCGGCGCGTTCTCGCCGAGCAGCGGCGGCACCCATTTAGAGCCGCCGATGCCGCCCCCGGTGCGCGCGTCGAACTCCGCCTTGCAGCGCGCCAGGGCGTCCGGCGTCTCCATCAGTTCCAGTCCGGTGGTCGCGATCACCTTGCCGGCCGTCAGGAACATCGGGTCCATCGCCCCGGGGACCCCGCCGAGCGCGCAGTGGCACCAGTGCGGCACTTTAACCCCCGGCGCCGGATTCTTGAGCGCGGCGCGGCCGACATAGAGGCGGACGGTCGGCGTGTGCCAGGTCATGTCGGTGTAATCGTCGGAGGTATAGTTCTTCTGCCAGGACGGGATCTGAGAGCGCAGGATCGCCTCGCCCTCCTTCGGGTCGACGAGTTGCTCCAGGATCTCCGGGAACGGCTCCTCCGGCGCATCGTAGCCGAGATTGCGGATGATTTCGCGGCCGAACTCCTTCGCCTCGTCGGTGAACTTCGGCGGGCCGACCAGCTCGAAATTGGCATAGGTGATTTCGGCAAGCGCGTTGTTCGCCATGCCCGGTCGCGTCTTGGTCACCCAGTCGGACCGCACCTCGCAATGGGTCAGGCCGGCGACGTGCTCGGCGTTGTTGTCCAGCACCCGCTCGATCGCCTCGGCCATCTCGATGGACGGGCAGCGCCAAGCGTACTGGATCTGAGAGAACCGCGGCGCCAGGTTGTCGGCCGTAGCGAAACCGCCGTTCAGGATCGCCTCGTTCAGGGTCCAAGACCCCCGGTGCGGCAGCATATTCTCCTTGGTGTACTTGGTGGTCGTGTACATCAGGCACATGGCGTCGAGCGCCGCCGGCGCGCGCGCGATGGCATGGCTGTTCTGCGAACCCTTGCGTTCGCCGGCCGCCCCCCAGGACTCCGGATCGGGCGACTCGAACGTGTAGACCTTCGACCAGTAGCAGCCGCAATGGGTCTCCCAGATGACCGTGTTGGACAGGTCCGGCAGCGAGGTGGGGTGGAAGCTGATCAGCGCGTCGATGTCGTCGTAGTAGCCGTGGCTCGCGTGGATCGGCTTGGAGCCGCACATCTTCTCCGCCGGCTCGCCGAAGAACTTGATGCGCCCGGCGATGTCATGCGCCTTCATCGCCGCCTGCATGGCGAGCGCCCCGGTCAGGCCGCCGAGGCCGAGGGCGGAATGCGGATCGGTGTGGCCGGCGGCGTAGGGATGCACCCCCTCGCGCGGCTTGCGGTACGGCACGGCCTCCTGGCTGGAGCCGACGACCGCGTCGTACTCGGCATAGCAGGAGATCGTGGGGCCGCCCGCGCCGTTCTCCCAGGTCGCGCAGAACGCGGTCGGCATTCCGGCCGATCCCGCCTCGACCTCGAAGCCCTCGGCCCGAAGACGCTCGACATACCAGGCAGCGGACTTGTACTCGCGCCAGGACGGCTCGTGCAGGTCCCAGATCTCCATGTGGTCGCGCGACAGGCGCTCGGCATTTGCCTCCACCCAGTCGAGGGCGGTCCGCTTGGCGGGCGTCAGCTCCGCGGTCATGGTCGTCTCCATCGATGTCTCAGGCGGCCGGCCGCAGCCGGCGCCGGGGGATGCGGAGGCAGCCGGCGAGGTCCGCCGACGCCGGAAGATCAGCCTTCGCCGCCCTCGATCCGCGCCGTCAGCCGCGCGCGGCGGCGCTGGCGGACCCAGAGTTCTGTCAGCAGCAGGGCGAGCGTCACCGCGATCAGCATGGTCGCGATCGAGGCGATCGTCGGATCCAGATGATCCTGGATACCGTCCCAGATCCGCTTCGGCAGGGTATAGACGTTGCGGCTGGTGATGAAGAGCGCGACAACGATCTCGTCGAAGGAGATGGTGAAGGCAAACAGGGCGCCGGACAGCATCCCCGGCGTGATGCTCGGCAGGATCACCCAGCGGATGGTCTGGGAGGTCGAGGCGCCCAGGTTGCGGGACGCCTGCTCCAGGCGGACGTCGAAATTCGCCAGCGAAGCGGAGACCGTGATGACCACGTAGGGAATGGCGATCAGCGTGTGCGCCAGGATCAGCCCGAAATAGGTGTCCATGATGCCGAGATCGATCCAGAACCGGTACATGGCCAGGGCCTGGACGATGGTCGGCACGATGATCGGCGTCAGCATGAAGGTCCGCACGCTCTCGGCGGCGTTGCTGGCAAGACGCCAGCAGCCGATGGCGCAGAGCGTCCCGAGCAGCAGCGCCAACAGGGTCGAGCAGACGGCGACGATCACGCTGTCCAGGGTCGCGGCGAGCCAGATCTCCTTTTCGAAGAAGGCTTTGTAATGCTCGAGCGACAGGCTCTCCTTGGGCAGCGACAGATAGTACTGGTCGGTGAAGGAGACCGGCACGACGATAACCATCGGCAAGACCAGGAAGGCCAGCACGGTCCAGGCAAGTCCGTAGACCATGCAGCGGCCGAAGACGACGCGGGGATCCTTGCTCATGCCGTCCCCCGAACCGTCGTGGCGGTCTTCCGCATGCCGCTATTCGCGCTCGTCATCGCGCACCAAACACTTTCTTCAGATCGACGAAACGGGCGACCAGGGCGAGCGAGAGGAACACCGAGAACAGCAGGGTGGAGGCGAGCATCGTCGCCTGGCCCCAGCGCAGCGTCTCTTCGAAGCTGACCTGGATGTACTCGGAGATCATCACGACCTTGCCGCCGCCGAGCAGCGCCGGCGTGATGAAGAAACCGAGAGAGAAAACGAAGACCAGAATGGTCGCGGCGATGATCCCGGGCTTGCTCAGCGGCAGGTAGACGTCCTTGAACGCCGTCCAGGGCGAGGCGCCGAGGCCGCGTGCCGCGCTGACAAGCCGGTCCTGGATGCCGGTCATGTTGGAATAGATCGGCAGCACCGCCAGCGGCAGCATGAAGTGGACCATGCCGACGATGACCCCGAACTCGTTGCGCACCAGGCGGAGCGGCTGATCGATCAGGCCGAGCTCCTGCAGGCCGGTATTGATAATGCCCTGGGTGCGCAGGAGCATGACCCAGGCGAAGGCCCGGATCAGGACGCTGAGCCAGAAGGTCAGCAGAACGCAGAACATCATCCAGGTCCGCTGGCGCTCGCCCACCTGGGCCATGGCATAGGCGACGATGTAGCCGCAGACCACGGTGATGACGGTAGTGATGACGCAGACCCGGAGCGTGGTCAGCCAGATCCGATGGATCAGCGGCCGGTCGATCAGCTCCCGGTAGTTGCCGAACCCGGGAACCGGGTCGGTCACGCTGATCCAGAGAACCTGGATCAGCGGATAGATGTAGAACACGAGCATAAGCAGGACCGCCGGCGCGATCAGCCACCAATAGACCCGGCGAAGTGAAGCGTGCATGTGCGGCCTGCCAATGCCCAGTGCGTGTCAAAGTCCGATCGGATCAGGACGACCCGATCAGGACGACAGAGCGTCGAGCCACATCTCGCGGGAGAGCTCGTCGTTCGTCAGGTTCCGAACGCCGCTGTCCTCCTGGTACCAGGGACCGTTCTGGAGCACCTGGAGCGCGAGGTTCTCGGGCTGACCCGGGTCGATGTACTTCTTGTCGGCCGGGACCATGGCGGCGGCGGCCGGGTTGGCCGGGCCGTTACCCATGGCGTTGAACAGGACCAGCTGCTGCTGCGGATCCTGCGAGGACGCGATGAACTTCATCGCGGTCTCGATGCCGGCCGGGTTGCCCTTCGGCACGTTCCACATGCCAGCGGTCACGATACCGTCGTTCCAGGTCCAGGTGACGTCGCCGTTGGTCTCCTGGTTCAGCAGGTTGGCTCGGGTGTGCCAAATGTCGCCCATGACGACCTCGCCCGTGCGGAACAGCTCCTGGCTCTGGGAGCCGGAGCCCCAGGCGATCACGTATTCCTTGATCTCCTTGAGCTTCGAGACGGCCAGATCGATGTCGATCGGATAGACGTCGCCGGTCGAGCGCCCGGCCGCCATCATGCAGGCCTCGAGCATGCCGTTCGGCTGCTTGCGCATGGTCCGGTTGCCAGGGAACTTCTCCAGATCCCAGAAGTCCTTCCAGCCGGTCGGCTCGCTGTCCACGCGGGTTTTGTTGTAGGCCAGCACGAAGCTGAACATGTAGTTCGCGCAGCCATACTCGTAGGCGAAGATGTCCTGCATCTTCGATTTGTCGACGACCGAATAGTCGATCGGCTCGAGCACGCCCTGCTTCTCCAGAACCAGCGTGGTACCGGTTCCGGTGTCGCAGACGTCCCAGGTAACCGCACCGGCGTCGACCATGGCCTTGATCTTGGAGCCGAGCGGGCCGGTGCCGTCGATCACGACCTTGGTCCCGGTCGCCTTCTCGAACGGCTCGCCGAAGGCCTTCTGGTAGGCCTCCACCGCGGGGCCGCCCCAGTTGACGACGACAACCTCCTCCGCCGCCTGGGCCGAGCCGCCGCCCAGCGTGAGCACCGAGGTGCCCGCGCCGAGGACCGCCAGGGCCTGGAGGAACGTGCGACGATCGATCTCGCCCCGCTCCAGGCGGGTCGCCGCGATCTCAACACAGTCGCGGGCGAAGTCGCTGTCGCCGGCTTCCTCGATCTCCGGATAGAGATCCTTCTCGTACAGGGTCTTGATCAAAGTCATCCCAGGCTCCTCTCATTGGCGGCCGACCCCCTGCCGGCCGCAATTGGCACGGTCAGCGGTCGCGGACGACCACCGATGCGTCCGGCTCCCAGCCGAGCCAGATCGTGTTTCCGATCGACGGCTCGACGGTGCATGTCCAGGCCGGCGTGGTGGCGATCAGCTCGCCAAGCGCCTCGGTCTGAACCTGAAAATGATAGGCGGATCCGTAGTAGTTGAAGGCGGTGATCCTGCCGGATACCGCGTTGGTCGAACCCGGCCGATCCGGCGACAGCGCGATCTTCTCGGGCCGCAGGGCGATGAGGGTCTCCCCATTCACTCTTCCGTGGCTCGGCTCCCCCTTCTGAATCAGCGGCTGGCCGCCGGTGACGTAGGTGAAGGATCCGCTCTGGGCCTCTGTGACCTTCCCGGTCAGGAAATTCGACTTGCCGAGGAAGTCGGCGACGAACCGGGTGGCGGGCTTCTCGTAGAGGTCGCCCGGCGCGCCCTGCTGTTCGATCCGACCGTCGCGCAGGATGATGATCCTGTCCGACATGGACAGGGCCTCCTCCTGGTCGTGGGTCACGTAGATGAACGTGGTCCCGAGACGCTGGTGCAGCGATTTCAGTTCCCACTGGAGATCGGCGCGCAGCTTCTTATCGAGTGCGGACAGCGGCTCGTCGAGAAGCAGCAGATCCGGCTCGAAGACGATGGCCCTGGCGAGCGCGACGCGCTGCTGCTGTCCGCCGGAAAGCTGCGAGGGATAGCGCTCGGCCAGATGGCCCATCTGCACGAGTTCCAGCGCGTTCTTGATCTTGGCCGACGCGTCCGCTTTGGACACGCCGCGTACCTTCAGCGGGAACCAGATATTGTCGGCGACGGTCATGTGCGGGAACAGGGCATAGCCCTGAAACACCATTCCGAAGTTCCGCTTGTCCGGCGGGAAGCGCGTGATGTCCTTGTCGTCCAGCATGATGCTGCCGCCGCTCGGCTCCACGAAGCCGGCGATCGCCATGAGAATGGTCGTCTTTCCCGAGCCGGACGGCCCCAGCAGCGTTAGGAAGGACCCGCGCGGAACCTCCAGGTCGACCCCGTCAACCGCCGCGAGAGAGCCGTAGTGCTTGGAGAGGTTCCGCAATGACAGGGCGTGGCCGCTTGGCGCCCCGGTCGATCCGTCCGGCATATGTGTGTCCCTTACTCACCGAATAGCGAGACCGACATGCTGCTACTTTGTGCAACAGCCGCGCAAGCCCATATTTTGAGCATTATTTGCCTAAATACTGGTCAATCAATAGGTGGTACTTCTCGAACCCAAAGCTTTCCCGGTGTCCGCCATGCACGCTATTGACTTTAAGTTGTTTTAGTCTGCGCATAGAAACAGCATAGGCCGCCGGGTCACTGTCCGGCAGCGTGTCGATAAGCAGTCCGTCGTAGATCGTATCGCCGCCGATCAGCATCCCGGTCTCGGTTTCCCACAGGCATATGGAGCCCGGGCTGTGTCCCGGTGTGTGCAGAACCTCGAACTGCCGATCGCCCAGATCCAGCGTATCTCCGTCTGCCACCAGTCGGGTGGGGTCGGCACCGGGAATGCGCCAGGACGCGGGATCGAAGACGGGCGACGGGGACGCGGCGATCAACGCGCCCGAGACGTCAAAGCCGGAACGGCGCAGACGCTCCTTCTTCTCCTCGCTGTACCCGTCGAAGGAAAGCTCCATGTCGGCCGGCGGATTGCGCATCACGTCGGCTTCCGCCGCGTGCATGACGAGGTCCTCGGCGAACTCGTGGGCCGATCCGATATGGTCGACATGGGCGTGCGTCAGCAGATGCACCACCGGTTTGTCGAGGAACGGATCGAGGAACCGGCGCAGGCTGCAGACGCCCATCCCGGCGTCCACCAGCAGATCGCGGTCGCGGCCGCGGACCAGGAACATGTTCGCGCGGAGCAGTCGGGAGACATGGGGTTCCCAGATCCGCAGGACGCCGAGCGGCAGCCATTCGATCGCGAACCAGTTATCGGCGGTCGGCAGGCGACCGAGGGTGGGGCCGGGCAGCATCGCTGTCTCCCTGATCAGAATGAAAAAGCGCGGACGCTCGGAACGGTGCTTGTCTGGCGCGTCGATCATCGCGAGGATTGTCGAGCGCACAGCATGCCCCGCCTTACTGCGCAAGCACAGCCGGAGACTTACATGACGAGCCTGACCGCCGACCTGGTGATGACCTCCGGGCGCATCGCCACGATGGATGCGACCAACCATTTCGTGGAAGCCCTGGCCGCGCGGGACGGCAAGATCGTCGCCCTCGGCAGCGACGACGAGGTAAGGCCGCTGATCGGCCCGGAGACCAAGATCATCGACCTGGGCGGGCGGACGGCGATTCCCGGGATCGTCGACAGTCACAATCACCCGGACGCCTACGCGGCCCGCCTCACCGCCTGGGAACTCCTCAGTCCGGATCGGATCCAGAGCCGGGAGGCGCTGCTGGCCCGGCTGTCGGAAGTGGCGGACAGCAAGGGTCCCGACGAGTGGATCGCCGGCTACCGGCTGAACGAGAACAAGTCGGGCGGTTACCCGACCATCGAGGAGCTCGATGCCGCCGCCAAGGGCCGGCCGCTGTTCATCCTGCGCACCGACGGTCATATCGGCCTGGCCAACAGCCGGGCCTTTGCCGAACTGGAGATCGACGAGACCACGCCGCCGCCCCCCTTCGGATCGTTCGACAAGCATCCGGAAACCGGAAAGCTGACCGGGATCGTGCGCGAGACGGCGGCGCATCTGTTCCTGGACCGGGTGCATGACGGCGACACGCCGGACAGCATCGCCGACGGGCTCGAGAAGGTGTTCGCGGAATGGACCGCCTACGGGATCACCTCGGTCTACAACTCGCTGACCCCGTCACGGGGCATCCAGGCCTATCAGCTCATGAAGGACCAGGGCCGGCTCGACATGCGGGTCGGCATCATCGCGTCCGGCCGGGAGGCCGGCCTGGTCGAATCCCTCGTCGCCGCCGGGATCCGGTCCGGCTTCGGCGACGACTGGGTGCGGCTGATCGGGGTCGAATGGTGCCCGGACTGTTCCACCTCCGGCCGCACCGCCGCCTATTACGCCCCCTATGTGGGCAAGAAGATCGAGGGTGAGCCGGATCCCAATACCGGCGTCCTTCTCTACGAGCTCGAGGATCTGAAGCGCCGGGCTCTCGCGGCCCACAAGGCTGGCCTCCAGGTGATGATCGAGGGCGTCGGCGACCGCGGCATCGACTTCGCCCTCGACGCGATCGAGTACTGCCTGGACCAGCACCCGGTGGAGGATCATCGGATGCGGGTGGAGCATTGCTGCTACGTGACGCCACCGCTGCAGGAGCGCCTCAAGGCACTCGGCGTGATCGACAGTTCGGCAACCGGCTTCATGTACGACCTGGGCGATGCCTATATCGCCAACCGGGGTCAGGAGACGATGGCACGCATGTGGCCGCACCGCGCGATGATCGACGCCGGCATTCCCGCTCCCGGGCATTCCGATGCCATGGTGTGTCAGGCGAACCCCTTCCTCGCCCTCTGGTCCATGGTCAACCGAAAGTCCGACACCGGTGGGGACCTGGACGCGTCCCAGGCGATCACGCCGACGGAAGCGCTGCGGGCCTACACCTGGCTCGGCGCGCATTCGGGACGCGAAGAACACATCAAAGGCTCGCTCGAAATCGGAAAGCTGGCGGACGTCGCCGTGCTCGACCGCGACTATTTCTCAATCCCCACGGATGAGATCCGCGAAGTCCAGGTCGACATGACGGTCGTTGGCGGTAGAGTCGTGCACCAGCGATAGACAAAACACAGCCGGATTTTCCGGGCTGTTCCTGTCGCCGGCGCCGTCGTAGCCTTGCTTGACGGAATTTTTTGTATGCAATCCCCCGTTAAAGAGGGGACCGCCGCTTCATCGGGGAGCGGGAGGATCAACGCTAGTTGGGAAGGGCCATGTCCGACATCCGATATCTGGCACCGCAGACGCTTGACGATGCGGTCGCCCAATACGCCGCCGCGGCCGGGGCTGCCCGCATTCTGGCGGGAGGCACCGACCTCCTCGTGCAGATGCGATCCGGCCTCCAGAAACCGGGGACGATCGTCGACGTCAAGAAGATCCCCGAACTCACCTCGGTCCAGGAGACGGCCGATGGCGGCTTCCGCGTGGGCGCCGCGGTCGCCGGCGCGGCGCTTGAGGAGCATCCGAAATTCGGCACCGTCTGGCCGGGTGTCCTCGAGGGACTGAACCTGATCGGCTCGACCCAGATCCAGGGCCGAGCCACCATGGGTGGCAACCTGTGCAACGGGTCGCCCGCCGGCGACAGCGTCCCGGCACTGGTCGCCGCCGGCGCCGTCGCGACCGTGACCGGGCCGGACGGTACCCGGGAGATCAAGGTCGAGGACGTGCCAGCCGGACCGGGCAAGACGACGCTGAAGCCGGGCGAGATCCTGGTGAGCTTCACCTTCCCGTCCCGCCCCAAGGGCTCAAGCGATGCGTATCTGCGGATGATTCCCCGTACGGAGATGGACATCGCCGTTGTCGGCGTCGGCGTGAGCGTCACGCTCGAGAACGGCACCTGCACGGCCGCCCGCGTCGGACTCGGCGCCGTCGCCCCGACCGTCCTGCTCGTCGAGGACGCGGCCAAGGCGATCATCGGCACCAAGCTGGACGATGCGGCCATCGAGAAGGCCGCGGCCGCCTGCTCCGCCGCCTGCAACCCGATCGACGACAAGCGCGGGACCATCGCCTACAGAACGAAGGTCGCCGGCGTGCTGTTCAAGCGGACGCTCGCGATCGCCGCCGAACGCGCCGGGAGGGGCTGAGACCAATGTCGAAAATCCACGTTTCAACGACAATCAACGGCGAACCGACCGAGTTTCTCTGCGACGCGGCGGATACGCTTCTGGACTCGCTACGGGATACGCTTGGGCTGACCGGCTCCAAGGAAGGCTGCGGCACCGGTGACTGCGGGGCCTGCAGCGTCACGATAGACGGTCGTCTCGTCTGCTCCTGTCTGGTGCTCGCCGCCGAGGCCGACGGCCATGAGATCGGAACGATCGAGGGCATGGCTTCCGCGGACCACCTGCATCCGCTGCAGCAGAAGTTCCTTGAGACCGCGGCCCTGCAGTGCGGCATCTGCACGCCGGGCGTCCTGGTGGCGGCGAAATCTCTGCTGGAGAAGAACCCGGATCCGACCGAAACCGAAGTCCGCTACTGGCTCGCCGGCAATCTCTGCCGGTGCACCGGTTACGACAAGATCGTCCGCGCGGTCATGGAGACCGCCGCCGAAATGCGGGAGGGCGCACGATGAACGACCAGAGCCACAAGTGGATCGGCAAGCGCACGATCCGTCCCGACGGTGCCGACAAGGTAACCGGGCGGGCCGCCTACGCCGCCGACGCGACCATGCCCGGCATGATCTGGGGCAAGGTTCTGCGCAGCCCGCACCCCCACGCGATCATCAAGTCGATCGACACGTCCAAGGCCGAGGCACTTGCGGGGGTCAAGGCGGTCGCCACGGCGGCTGACTTCGTGGATTTCCCGGCGGACACACCGGTACCGCTGGGCATCCAGGACATGCGCTGGATGAGCCGCAACATGCTCGCGAAGGAGAAGGTGCTGTTCCACGGCCATCCGATCGCCGCGGTGGCCGCGACCAACGAGGAGATCGCGGCGGAAGCCTGCGCCCTGATCGAGGTCGACTACGAGGTTCTCCCCTTCGCCATAGAGATCGACGACGCGCTGGCCGAGGACGCGCCGATCCTGCACGACTTCATCGAGTTCGAGGGCAGGAAGTCGAACATCGCCGGCACGCTCGAGCACAAGCTCGGCGACGTCGATGCCGGCTTCGCGGATGCCGACGTGATCGTCGAGCGCAGCTTCACGACCAAGCCGGTGCACCAGGGCTACATCGAGACCCACGCCTGCGTGGTCAGCGTCGCCCCGGATAACCGCACGACCATCTGGAGCTCGAGTCAGGGCCAGTTCATGGTCCGGGCGATGACCGCCTACCTCACCGGCATTCCGCAGTCGAACATCAAGGCGATCCCGGCCGAGATCGGCGGCGGCTTCGGCGGTAAGACCATCGTCTATCTGGAACCGGTCGCGACCATCCTGTCCAGGAAGTCTGGCCGGCCGGTCAAGATGGTGATGACCCGCGAAGAAGTCATGCGGGCGACCGGCCCGACCTCCGGCTCCAAGAGCACGGTCAGGATCGGCGCCAAGAAGGACGGCACCATCGTGGCCGGCCAGGGAACGTTCTATCTGCAGGCCGGCTGCCTCCCGGGCTCGCCGATCCGCGGTGCGGCGGGATGCGCCTTCGCGCCCTACGACATCAAGAATGTTCATTCCCTCGGCTACGACGTGGTGTCGAACCGCTCGAAGGTGGCGGCCTACCGGGCACCCGGCGCGCCCATTGGGGCCTTCGCCGTCGAGAGCGTGCTGGACGAGGTCGCCGAGAAACTCGGCATGGACCCACTGAAGCTGCGGCTCAAGAACGCGGCGAAGGAAGGCACCAAGGCCGCGCACGGCCCGACCTACCCGCGGATCGGCTATGCCGAGACGGTCGAGGAAGCGCTGAACAGCGACCACTACAAGACTCCGCTGACCGGCAAATTCCAGGGCCGCGGCGTCGCCTCGGGCTTCTGGTTCAACGCCGGCGGCGAGTCGAGCGCTCAGGTGAACATCACCGAGGACGGCAACGTCGTGGTGACCACCGGGCACCCCGATATCGGCGGCTCCCGCGCCTCGATCGCCAACATCACCGCCGAGCTCCTGGGCATTGACTACGACCAGGTGTCGGTGCAGATCGGCGATACCGCGACCATCGGCTACAGCAACCTGACCGGCGGCAGCCGGGTCCTGTTCGCCTCCGCCATGGTTGTCACAGAGTCGACCGAGCAGGTGATCGAACAGCTCAAGGGCCGGGCCGCGAAGATCTGGGGCATCGATCCGTCCCAGGTGGTCTGGGAGAACGGCGAGGCCCGCCCGATGGGCGAGCACAGCGCCAACTTCCCGTCCATGAGCCTCGAGGAGCTGGCCGCCAAGGCGAACGCCACCGGCGGTCCCATCGGAGCCGGCAGTCAGAGCAACACGGTCGGCGCCGAGGGTGGCTTCGCTACCCATGTCTGCGACGTGGAGGTGGATGTCGATCTCGGGATCGTCCGGGTACTCCGCTACACCTGCTTCCAGGATGTCGGCCGGGCGATCCACCCGAGCTATGTCGAGGGCCAGCTCCAGGGCGGCATGGCACAGGGCATCGGCTGGGCGCTGAACGAAGAGTACATCTACGACAAGAGCGGGCGCGTCGATAACCCGGGCTTCCTCGACTACCGGATGCCGGTCTGCTCCGATCTTCCGATGCTCGACTGCGGCATCATCGAGATCCCGAACCCGAAGCATCCGCAGGGCGTCCGCGGTGTCGGCGAGGTTCCGCTCGTGCCAGGTCCGGCAGCGGTGCGGAACGCGGTCTACGACGCGATCGGCATTCGGATCGACGATCTGCCGCTGTCGCCCCCGTCCGTCCTGGCGGCGATCGACGCCAACAGCCGGCAGGCAGCGGAGTAAACGCCTCACGTTCATCGGCGTACCGGCACGGACCCTCACGCCGCCAACTACACGAAACCGGCCGCATCAGTCCCCCTCGGGACGGCGGCCGGTTTTTTCGTCTCCGGTCCGAATTGGCCAAGCCTACCGCCTCGACCCAAACGTTCCTCACTGCCCGCGCTGCTCGGCGCCCGGCGGTCGGTGTCCGGCGCATCCCGCAGGGATAGCATTTCCGACGCCGCGAGCGTGGCAGCCGTCCGGCCATCGTGCTAAAAGTCACAGAAGCAAGGAAAACCGGCGGCACTATGAACGACGATTGCTCAAATCCTTCAGAATTTAACGTTCCGCCATGGTTTTACAGTGACCTGGAAATGCAGGTCGAAGATTCATCCCTCCAGGAGATCTTCGCGCACTGGAGATCACTCAAGGGCGACAACACGCTGCCTCTGGCCTCGAAGATCGACCCCATCGACCTCCGCGCGCATCTCGGAAACCTTTTCATGGTCCGCGTCGAGAACGGCGGCGAGGAGTTCGTCTATTCCCTGATCGGAACCAAGATAGCGGAGACGCTGACACGCGACTCCACAGGCCGGCGGGTGGAGGATACGTTCCCCGAAGACCATCCGATCCTCGCTCTTTACCGCCTGATCACCAGGGAACGGCGCCCCGTACGAACCCACGGTCAGCTGAACTGGGTCGACAAGGAGTTCAAGAGGTTCGAATCCGTCATGCTGCCGCTGGCGGATGACGACGGCACTGTGATCAAGATTCTCGGCGCCGCGCTGTACTTTACGGAAACCCCAGGTAATCCTGCTTAGCTCCGCCCACGACTATTTCCGCAGGTGATCCGAGAGCGCGTTGAGGTGCCGCATCACCTCCTGCGAAGCCTCGAACGCCTCGCTCACCCGATCCGTGGCGCCCGCGATATCCCCGGCGCCGAATGCCTTGGCGGCGTCGATACCCGCCCGGTGCACCCGCTGATGCGGCTCGAGCAACGCGCTCCAGGCCGGGTGGCCGACAAGTTTCGGATCCTTCTGACCATCATACCATTTGCCGAGACGGCAGCTGTGGTGATCGGCGAGTTCGTCGGGCTTGAGAACCTCGCGCCCGACCAGCATCTGGGCCAGACGGCGCATCCAGATCATGTGATCCGACTTGGCCGCGTGGATGGTGCCGTTGGGCGTACCGTCCTTCACGAAGCCGTCGATCGCCTTGGCGATGGTCGGACCGGTGGTCTCCAGAAGTCCGATGGTCGCATCGATCATGTAGACGTTCTTGGCGCTCATGTCGGCGATGACGGTGACGCCTTCGGAAATCTCAACGGTGGCCGACTGCTGCTCGCCCAATACCTGGGAGACCTCACCCATGCTCCGCGTCACCGACGAGATCCTGCCGGCAAGGCTCTCCATCTCCTGGCCCACGGTATGGATCGTCCCGCGCCCCTCCTCGACCCGCTCCGCGCCCGAGCGCATGACGCCGACGATCTCCTCCATGTCGGATCGGATGCTGGAAATCCGCTCGCGGATATCGACCGTAGCGGAAGCGGTCTGGTTGGCCAGCGTCTTGACCTCGCTGGCGACGACGGCGAAGCCTTTGCCGGCCTCGCCGGCCCGCGCCGCCTCGATCGTGGCGTTCAGCGCCAGAAGATTGGTTTGCTTGGCGATCGTCTCGATGGTCGACACGATGTCGCCGATGGCCACCGAGGCTTCGGCCAGCGCGTCGACTTTCTGAACGGCGGACTGAACGACCTGGAAGACACCCTCCATCGCGTCCACCGCCTGACTGGCGGCCGCCCGACCGCTGTCGGACACCGCGGCGGCCTCGGCCGCCTCCTCGGTGACGCCTTCGGTGGTCTGGCTAATGGTCTGGACGGTGGCCGTGAGTTCCTCCACCGCGGCCGCGATCGACTGCGCCCGGTTGTCCACCTCACGCAGCGACGTCATCATCTCCGCGGTCTTGCGCACCCCCTCGCTGGCGGCGATCGACATATCGACCCAGCGCTCCAGCCGGGTCTCAGCCTCCGTTCCGCCGGATCGCAGAATCAGCAGCTTGCGGCCGATCTCGCCGCCCTCGCGGCGCACCAGATCGTCGTTGCCGGCCAGCATCGCATCGATGAGCGCCTCGGCCGAGAGGCCCTCCGATGAATCCGCGATGGCCGGCTGTGCGCTGCTCATTATCCGATCTCCTGTAATCCGAGCCACAATTATACGCGGGACGGTACAGTACAGGGGTTTAGACTTTCCTAACGATCCATGCGCCCCGACGCGCGCCGATCATCGTGGCCTCGGCGACCGGCCGTCCCCTCCTCTAGGGACGGCCGGCCCCTGGGACCGGTCATCGCAAACAACCGTCGGTCAGCTGCTCCGCTCCGCTGGCGTCGGTTCCTGATCGGACCGCGCGGTCGCACGGCGTTTGGAGAAGACCTGCATGACCCCCACGAAGAACAGCGGGACGAAGAAGATCGCCAGGACGGTCGCCGAGATCATGCCGCCCATCACGCTCGTCCCGATGGCCTGTCGGCTCGCCGCACCGGCCCCGGTGCTGATCGCCAGCGGCAGGACGCCGAGGGTGAAGGCCATCGACGTCATGACGATTGGTCGGAACCGCTGACGCGCGGCTTCCACCGTCGCCTCCAGCAGATCCATGCCGTCGTCGTAGAGTTCACGGGCGAACTCGACGATCAGAATGGCGTTCTTGGCCGACAGTCCGACCGTGGTGAGCAGGCCGACCTGGAAATACACGTCGTTCGGCAACACCCGCAGGTATGCCGCGGCGACCGCCCCGAACACCCCGAGCGGTACGACCAGCAAAACCGAGACGGGAATCGTCCAGCTCTCGTACAGCGCGGCGAGGCAGAGGAAGACCACCAGGATCGACAGCGCGTACAGCGCCGGCGCCTGATCCCCGGACAGTCTCTCCTCGTAGGACAGACCGGACCATTCGTAGCCGATGCCCTGGGGCAGTTGCTGCGCCAGTTCCTGCATCGTTTGCATGGCGACACCGGAGCTGATGCCGGACGCCGCCTGTCCCTGGATCTCCACCGACGACGCGCCGTTGAAGCGCTCGAGCCGCGGCGAGCCGTAGGTCCATTCGGAACTCGCGAAGGCGGAGAACGGGACCATCTCGCCGTGGCGGTTGCGCACGTACCAGCGGTCGAGATCGTCCGGCATCATGCGATAAGGCGCATCCGCCTGGAGATAGACCTTCTTCACCCGGCCGTTTTCCATGTAATCGTTCACGTAGGAAGCGCCCCACGCGGTGGTCAGCGTGGCGTTGATGTCGGAGATCGCCAAGCCAAGCGCGCTGGCCTTCTCATGATCGATCGTGACCCGGAACTGCGGCGTGTCGGAGAAGCCGTTCGGACGGACCTGGGACACCCGCGAGTCCTGCGCGGCCAGACCAAGGAGCTGCCCGCGCGCCTCCATCATCACGTCGTGGCCGACACCACCGCGGTCGACAAGCTGGAACTCGAAGCCCGTCGCGTTGCCCAGTTCGACGATCGCCGGCGGCGTGAACGCGAAGATCTGAGCCTCGAGGATCTGCGACAGGGCGCCATAGGCCCGGCCGACGATCGCGGATACCGGGTCGGGTCTCTCATCCCAGTGCTTGAGATTGATGAAGGCGATACCCGCGTTCTGGCCGCGGCCGCTGAAGCTGAAACCGGCGACCGTGAACAACCCGTCCACATTCCGTTCCTCGTTCTCGAGAAAATGCCGCTCCACCTTCTTCAGGACGTCGATCGTCCGCTCCTGGCTGGCGTTATCGGGCAGGGTGATCTGCGAGAACATGATCCCCTGGTCTTCGTCCGGCAGGAACGACGTGGGCAGGCGCAGGAAAAGGAACGCCAGACCAGCGACGATCAGCAGATACACGAGGCCGTATCGCGCCTTGCGCCCGACCACGTGGCCGACGCTGTCCTGATAGAACCGGTTGAGACGATCGAAGCCGCGGTTGAACCACCCGAACGGACCACGCTTGGAGTCGTGGTTCTTCTTCGGCTTCAGCATCGACGCGCAGAGCGCGGGTGTCAGGACGATCGCGATGATGACCGACAACACCATCGACGAAACAATGGTGATCGAGAATTGCCGATAGATGGCACCCGTCGATCCTCCGAAGAAGGCCATGGGTACGAAGACGGCCGAAAGAACCATGGCGATGCCGACAAGCGCCCCGGTGATCTGGGACATCGACTTCTTGGTCGCCTCCCGCGGCTCGAGACCGTCCTCCTCCATCACCCGCTCGACGTTTTCGACCACTACGATCGCATCGTCCACCAGCAGGCCGATGGCGAGGACCATGCCGAACATGGTCAGCGTGTTGATCGTGAACCCGAAGGCGGCCAGCGTGCCGAACGTCCCGAGCAGGATGACCGGTACGGCAATGGTTGGAATGAGCGTGGCGCGCAGGTTCTGGAGGAACACGAACATCACCACGAACACGAGCACGATCGCCTCGAACAGCGTGTACACCACTTCGGTGATCGAGATCTCGACGAAGGGCGTTGTGTCGTAGGGGTAGACGACTTCGAGACCGGCCGGGAAGAAGGGCTGCAGTTCCCCGATCTTCGTGCGGATGGCCGCCGCCGTGTCGAGGGCGTTGGCGCCCGAGGCCAGGTTCAGGCCGACGCCGACGGCCGGCTGGCCGTTGTACCGGGCTACCGTGTCATAGGACGCCGCACCGATCTCGATCCGCGATACGTCCTTCAGCCGCACCTGGGATCCGTCGGTGTTCACCCGCACGAGAATGTTGCCGAACTGCTCGGGCGTCTCCAGGCGGGTCTGGGCGATCAGCGTGGCGTTGATCTGCTGTCCGGGTACGGCCGGCGCGCCGCCGATCTGACCGGCGGAGATCTCGGCGTTCTGCGCCCTGATGGCGGCGCTGATCTCGGCGATCGTGATGCCGTAGCTTTGCAGCTTGGCCGGATCGAGCCAGATCCGCATGGCGTGTTCCGAGCCGAAAAGCTGAACGGAGCCGACGCCGTCCACCCTGCTGATCGGGTCGCGCACATTGTCCGCAACGTAGTTCGCGATATCGCTCTGCGGCATGCCGGTATCGGAGACGAAGCCCAGAACCATCAGGAAGCTGCCGCTGCTCTTGGCGACCTGGATGCCCTGCTCGACCACGGACTCGGGCAGAAGCGACGTCGCGAGCTGCAGCTTGTTCTGGGTCTGAACCTGGGCGATGTCGGGATCGGCCTCGGGATCGAAGGTCAGCGTAATCGTCGCCAACCCGCTGCTGTCGCTGGTCGACTTGATGTAGCGGAGATAATCGAGCCCGGTCATCTGCTGCTCGATCACCTGGGTAACCGTGTTCTCAAGCGTCTGCGCCGATGCGCCGGGATAGGTCGCCGTTATCTGCACCGTGGGCGGAGCGACGGACGGATACTGCTCGACCGGCAGCCGCAGGATCGACAGGGCACCCGCGAGCATGATGACGATGGCGATGACCCAGGCGAAAACCGGGCGATCGATGAAGAAACTGGCCATGTGATCGTCCTCAGCCCGCCGCACTCATCCGCTGCCCGGCATCTCCGTCCGCGCCGGGGCCCTGCACCTCGACCGGCGTGACGGTCGCACCCGGACGGATGCGTTGAAGGCCGTCGACGACGATGCGCTGGCCGTCGCTCAGCCCATCATCGATCAGCCAGTTCTTGCCCGCCGCGTCGACGATGTGGACCCGCGCCTGGGAGACCGTGTTGTCCTCGGCGATCACATAGACGTAGGGGTCGCCCATTTCGGTGAAGCTCACCGCTGCCTGGGGTACGAGAAAGCCACGCTCAACAACGCCCTGATTGACAATCCCGTGCACGAACATGCCGGGAAGGAGCTCCCGCTCGGGGTTGGGGAATACCGCACGCAACCGAACCGATCCCGTCGTCTCGTCGACCGTGACCTCGGAGAACTGCATGGTGCCCGTCTGCTCGTATTCCAGATCCACCGCGTCGAGAACCAGCGTGACCGGCAGCTCCTCCTTGCTGCCCAGCACGCGCTCGCCGGTGCGGAACATCTGCCGCAGGCGGAGCAGCGACGCGCTGGATTGGGTGAAGTCGACATTGATCGGATCGAGCTGTGTGATGGTGGCGAGTGCGGCCGCCTGCCCCGCTGTCACCAGCGCACCTTCGGTGATCGACGACCGGCCGATCTGGCCGCCAATCGGCGCCAGCACTTCGGTGTATCCGAGACTGATCCGGGCGGCATCGAGCGCGGCCTGCGCCGCGGCAACGCTCGCTCTGTTTTCCTGCTCCTGCGCCACCACATCGTCGTAGGCCTGACGGCTGACGGCGTTGGTCTGGACCAGGCTCTCGTAGCGACGGAGCTTCGTGCGGGTGGAATTCAGGGTCGCCTGGGCCCGGGTCACCTCGGCCTCGGCCATTTTGACCTCGGCCTCGTACACCGCCGCGTCGATCCGATACAGCGGCTGTCCGGCCTCGACGGTCGACCCTTCTTCGAACAGGCGCTCGGTGACAATCCCGTCGACCTGCGGTCTGACCTCAGCCATGCGGAAAGCGACGACGCGTCCCGGAAGACGGGCGGTCAGATCGACCGGCTGCGCGGAGACGCTCGTGAAACCGACCTGGGCCGGCGGAGGTTGAGCGGGCGCGGACGCCTGGTCCGTCTCCTCGCAAGCGACAAGAGCGACGGCCGCCATCGCGACGACGCACAGGCGGGACAGCAATACCATCGGCACGAGAGAAGTCCTTTATAAAATCGCACCCGACGGCCGACGGATCAGGTCGCAAGCGGTTGCGGTGAAGCTGATTTGTGTACTACCTAGTACATATTGCAGCGCACAACAAGAATGACGTGGTGAAATCCGCGTGAGGAGGAAACGTGACCGGGACGGCCAGCGACAGAGGCGCCAAGGACGACACGATCACGAAAGCAACGCCCCGCGGCGAAGCGCGCCGCCGGGCGCTGGTCGACGCCGCCTGGACTGTGGTCCAGGAGAGCGGTATCGACGGCCTGACCCTGGACGAGATCATCGCCCGGGCGGGCGGGTCCCGCGCGACGATCTATTCCGCCTTCGGCGGCAGGGACGGGCTGATCGAAGCGGCCGTCGGAGAGAATTGCGCCGCCTTCGCCGAGCATATGCTTGGCATGCTGGACGACGGAGAGGATCCCGCCGCCGCCCTCACTTCGCTCGCGACCGACCTGGTCACCCATATCTGGACACCGGAGGCGATGCGGATCTTCGGAAGTTTCCTGACCGACGGGTACCGGTTTCCGGCGGTGATCGAGACCTTCCTACGAAACGGGCCGAAACGGCTGGAGAAGCGACTGTCCGACTATCTCTCCGAGGTGCGCGCCCGCGGCCAGGCGCCGGTTGGAGACCCCGGTCTCGCGGCGAAACTCTTTCTCGATGCCCTCCACGGCGACTGGCTGATCGGCTGTCTCGGCGGGGCGGAGAGCGCCCGCGACCCGCAGAGCGACGACACGGCCGGATGGATCCGCCACGTCGTCGCCCGGACCCTGGATCTCCCGCTGGAGGCGGTGCCCGCTACCGCTCGGGGATGAGACCCTTCGGCGCGAACCGCATGACCAGCAGCAGGATCGCGCCCATAAGCAGATAGCGGGTGTAGGCCGCCCCCATCATCAGATGGTCGCCAAGGGCCGATCCGTCCGGCAGCGGCGCGGTGACGGTCGCCATGAACCAATTGCCGAGCGGCTCGGCCTGGACCCAGAGGAACCAGATCACGAACCCGCCAAGCACGGCGCCCCAGTTGTTGCCGGACCCGCCCAGGATCACCATCACCCAGATCAGGAACGTGAACCGAAGTGGGATGTAGCTGGTCGGCGTGAGCTGGCCGTCCAAAGTGGCCAACATGGCGCCGGCGACGCCGCACACGGCACAGCCGAGAACGAAGACCTGGAGATGCCGCGCCTTGACGTCCTTGCCCATGGCCTCCGCGGCGTCCCGGTTGTCACGGATCGCGCGCATCATGCGGCCCCAGGGCGACTTCAGGGCCCGCTCGGCCAGCCACATCACGATCGCCAGGACGATGACGAAGAGGACGGCGTAACAGAATTTGACGAACAGGCTGGCCGCCTCCGACAGGTCACTGACGCCGAGGCCGTTCGCGAGATCGATGAACCACTGCGCTTCGACCAGGTTGACCTCGTACGGGACTGGACGCGGGATGCCCGTGACGTTCTTCACGCCGCGCGACAGCCACTCCTCGTACTTGATGACGGCGATGATGATCTCGGAGATGCCGAGCGTGGCGATGGCGAGGTAGTCCGCCCGCAGACCGAGCGCGATCTTCCCGATCAGCCATCCGGCCCCCGCCGCGACCAGGCCGCCGAGCGGCCAGGCGAGCAGCACCGGCAGGCCGAGGCCGCCGAGATAGCCGGAGAGCGCCGGGTCGATCGACTCGATGCGCTCAGTCGCCGGCAGGAAGAAGGCGCCGATCAGGAAATAGCCTGCGATCACCAGGGCGATGGTGGCCGGAATCTTCAGAGGTCTCGGAACGACCCGGCGCGCGATCATGATGGCAGCGACGGTCGCCAGAAGACTGAGGGCCGACAGAGCCAGATCCCCGCCGGCCACGGACCAGGCTTCCTGCACCGGAGGCATCGACACCAGCACTGCGGTCAGGGCACCGAGGGCGGTGAATCCCATGATCCCGACATTGAAGAGGCCGGCATAGCCCCATTGCATGTTCACGCCGAGCGCCATGATCGCGGAGATCAGACACAGGTTGAAGATGCCGAAGGCGACGTTCCAGCTCTGGAATACGCCGACGGCGAGCAGCACCAGCAGCATGAGGCTGTAGGAGAGGACGACCCGCTTCGTCATATGACTTTCCCCCGGATGATTCCGGTCGGTCGCACGAGCAGCACGACGACCAAGATGACGAAGGAGACCGCGAACTTGTAGTCGGTCGAGAGAAGCTGAACCAAGCCCTCGGGCGCCCATCCCTCCGGGCCGAGATACGCCAGGAACCGCTTGAAGGCATAGGTCACCGTCACCTCGGAGAAGGCGACGATGAAGCCACCGAGCACCGCCCCGACCGGCTGGCCGATGCCGCCGAGAATGGTCGCGGCGAAGATCGGCAGCAGGATCTGCAGGAAGATGAACGGCTTATAGGTCTTGTCGAGGCCGTAGAGCGTCCCGGCAACGCAGGCGAGCGTCGCGGCGATGGTCCAGGCGATCAGAACTACACGCTCCGGATTGATGCCTGAGAGCAGCGCCAGGTCCTCGTCATCCGAATAGGCACGCATCGCCTTGCCCCATCGGGTTTTCTGCAGAAACCAGAAGAGGAAGGACACGACGATCAGGGCCACGACAACGGTAACGACCTGGCTCTGCTTGATGGCGATGCCCTGATCCCAGCCGGTCATCTCCCGGAACTCGCGGACGGTGATCAGAAACCGGGCACCGTCGGCGAAACTCTGGTCGTCGGGGCCGATCACGATCCGGATGATGCCAGCCATCATGAACATGACGCCGACCGACACGATGGCGAAGACGATCGGATTGGCGCGCTTCCGCCGGTAGAACCTGAAGACGAACCGGTCGGTGAAGGCCGCCATGGCGACGGTCGCCAGAATACCGAACGGCAGCGCCAGCAACGCGGTCGGCAGCGGGCCGAGGCCGATCCCGTTCATCTGCAGCAGCCAGGTGACCAGGATCGTCACCATCGCGCCGAAGGACATCAGCTCGCCGTGCGAGAAATTCGCGAAGCGCAGGATGCCGAAGATGATCGTGACCCCGAGCGCACCGAGGGCGAGCTGCGCGCCGTAGGCGGTGGCCGGGACGATGACGAAATTCGCGAGCAGCGCGAAGGCGTTGGCGATTTCCATCTCAGCCCCCCAGGAACGAGCGGCGGACTTCCTCGTTCGCCAGCAGCGCCTCGCCGGTGTCGGTGAAGCGGTTGGTGCCCTGGACAAGGACGAAGCCGTGATCGGCGATCTCGAGCGCCTGGCGCGCGTTCTGCTCGACCATGAGGATGGCGATCCCCGTCTTTGCAATTTCGACGATGCGATCGAACAACTCGTCCATGACGATCGGCGACACGCCGGCCGTCGGCTCATCCAGCATCAGCAGTCGCGGTTGGGTCATCAGCGCGCGTCCCACCGCGACCTGCTGGCGCTGGCCGCCCGACAGCTCTCCGGCGGGCTGGGCGCGCTTCTCGGCCAGGATCGGGAACAGCTCAAACACCTGCTCCTTGGACGGGGCGATGTCGTCGTCCCGAATGAACGCGCCCATCTCCAGATTCTCTTCCACGCTGAGCGAGACGAAGACATTGCGGTTCTGGGGCACGAAGCCCATGCCGACGCGGACCCGCTCCTGCGGCGCCAGCCTGGTGATGTCTTTGCCGTCGAACACCACGCTGCCCTCGCGCAGCGACAGCATGCCGAACACCGCTTTCATCGCCGTCGACTTTCCCGCGCCGTTCGGCCCTACCACCACCGCGATCTCGCCGCGTTCGACGCGCAGGTCGCAGTCGCTGATGATGTCCGCGCCGCCGTATCCTCCGGTCATGCCGGTTGCAGCCAGGAAACTCATGCCTCCGATACCCGCTTATGCTTGCGGCCGGTCCCGAGATAGGCCTCGATGACGTCCTCGTTGTTCATGACCTCCTCGGTCGTCCCCTGGGTCAGCAACCTGCCCTCGGCCATGACGATGACCGGGTCGCAGAGCTTGGCGATGAAATCCATGTCGTGCTCGATCAGGCAGAAGGTGTAGCCGCGCTCCTGGTTCAGGCGCTGGATCGACCGGGCGATGGTCTGCAACAGCGTGCGGTTCACGCCGGCGCCCACCTCGTCCAGGAACACGATCTTGGCGTCGACCATCATGGTGCGACCGAGCTCGAGCAGCTTCTTCTGGCCGCCGGAAAGATTGCCGGCCAGTTCGTTCTCCAGATGAGGGATCTCGAGGAACTCGATCACCTCGCGGGCGCGCCGCCGGACGGTCTCCTCGACCTCGCGTACCTTTGCGAAGTTGAACCAGGCGTGGCGCAGCTCCTCGCCGGGCTGCTCCCCCGGCACCACCATGAGATTCTCGAGCACGGTCAGGCTGGAGAATTCGTGGGCGATCTGGAACGTGCGGAGAAGCCCCTTGTGGAACAGCTCATGCGGCTCCAGGGCGGTGACATCCTCGCCGTCGAGATAGATCTGCCCGGACGAGGGCGGGAAATGGCCGGCGATGATGTTGAACAGCGTGGTCTTGCCCGCGCCGTTGGGCCCGATCAGCCCGGTAATCGATCCCTGCGCGATCTCCAGCGAGACCCCGTCGACCGCGCGAATGCCACCAAAGGTCTTGGTGACGTTTTCAACTCTGATCATTCAACGAATCCGAATACTGAGGACGGCCGGGTCATGCCCGACCGTCCCCGAGTTCATGGTCAGGCCGTCAGAGGGTCAGTGGTAGGAAACCGTCTTCCAGGCGCCGCCCTCGACGACGGTCTCGCGGAAGCTGCCGGCCGACTCGCCCGGACCGATGAGCTCCAGCGCAGTGCCGCCGACATAGTCGATGTCGCCGCCGTCGGCGAGGATCTGCAGAGCCTTCTTCAGCTCGCCCGGATAGATCTTCTCACCCGGCGCGTTGGCGACCTTCTCGACATGCTCCTTGTAGACCGCGCTGTCGGTGCTCCCGGCGGACTGCATCGCGAGCAGCAGCACGGCGGCGGCATCGTAAGCCTCGGGCACGTAGGGATCGTCGCCCTTGAAGCCGTTCTTGCTGCCGAGTTCGGCCAGCATCTTGGCACCCGGGCTGTCGGTGCCCGGATTGGTCCCGATCGACCCGTCGATATCCGCACCGAAGTTCTCGGTCAGGGCTTCGCCCACCATGCCATCGGGAAGCATGAAAGTGTCGAATGCTCCGGTATCGAGGGCCGCCTGGATCATGCCCTTGCCGCCCTGGTCCAGATAGCCGGCCACGATGAGGAGGTCACCGCCGGCCGACGCCAGGGTGGCGACTTCCGCCGAATAGTCGGCCTTGCCGTCCTCGTGGGCGGCCACCGCGGTGATCTCGCCGCCGGCCTTCTCGAAGGCGGCCTGGATCGCGTCGGCGAGGCCCTTGCCGTAGTCGTTGTTGGTGTAGGTCAGCGCCGCCGACTTGATGCCCTTGGACGAGAGAATCTTGCCGATGATCTCACCCTGGCGGGCATCGGACGGAGCGGTGCGGAAGAAGAGGCCGTCATCCTCGATCGTGCTGAGCGCCGGCGAGGTCGCGGACGGCGAGATCATGACGACGCCGTTCGGCCGCGCGACGTTGTTCAGAACCGCCGTGGTGGCGCCGGAGCAGGTCGCGCCGACGATGCCGGCGACGCCTTCCGAGGTGATCAGCCGGTCGGCGGCGGCCGTCGCGGCGGCAGCGTCGATGCAGGTGCTGTCGCCCCGCACGGAGACAACCTTGCGGCCGCCCAGGAAAATACCACTGTCCGAGACTTCCTGGATCGCCGCCTCTCCGCCGAGCGCCATCGGCTGCACCAGCGATTCCGTCGGGCCGGTAAAGCCCTGAAGCATGCCGATCTTCACGTCTTCCTGAGCGTGAGCCGCGGTGGAGAAAACCGCCGCGCACAGCAACGGTAGCAAACGTTTCATGGTCGTTTCCCCTTTGTTGGTCCCATGTTTTCGGGCTGGCGCCACTATACATCCGTGAGCGGCAACGGCAATGGAGGCGGGGTGCCGCACGACCCGCGCGCCCGAGACGGTCCTCGCGTTGTGTTTCGGCATTGCGATATAAACGTCCGACGACTTTCGGACGCTGCAGCTCATTGGATAGTCATGTCGATCAAGGCCGCGATCCACCACCTCACCCACTACCGGTACGATCGCCCGGTAACACTCGGCCCCCAGATCATCCGGTTGCGCCCCGCGCCCTACAGCCGGACGCGCGTGGTCTCGCATTCGCTCAAGGTGTCCCCTGACACCCACTTCGTGAACCATCAGCAGGACCCCTACGGAAACTGGCTGTCCCGCTTCGTCTTCCCGGAACCGGTGCACGAACTGAAGATCGAGGTCGACCTCGTCGCCGACATGACGGTCTACAATCCGTTCGACTTCTTCGTGGAGGAGACGGCTGACGAATGGCCGTTCTCCTATCCCGAAGACCTGCGGGACGACCTGTCGATCTACATGCGGCCAGAGGATACCGGCCCACTCGTTCAGGACTTCCTGGCCACGATCGACCGCGCGCCCAAGGGAACCGTCGACTTCGTCGTCGACCTGAACCGGCAGGTCTCGCAGATGGTCAAGTACCTGATCCGGATGGAGCCGGGGGTGCAGACGCCGGAGCAGACCCTCGACCTGGCAAGTGGATCCTGCCGGGATTCGAGCTGGCTGCTGGTGCAGATCCTACGCCATCTCGGCTTCGCCGCGCGCTTCGTGTCCGGTTATCTGATTCAGCTCAAGCCGGATCTGGTCTCCCTCGACGGGCCGGCCGGCACCGACCACGATTTCACCGACCTGCACGCGTGGGCCGAGGTCTACCTGCCCGGCGCCGGCTGGATCGGTCTCGATCCCACCTCCGGCCTTCTGACCGGCGAGAGCCACATCCCGCTGGCCGCCTGTCCGCACTACCGGAACGCCGCACCGATCTCCGGAGTGGCAAGCTTCGCCGAGGTGGACTTCTCGTTCGACATGACGGTCGACCGTGTTTCCGAGCATCCGCGGATCACGAAACCCTTCTCTGACGACGCCTGGCGGGCGCTTCAAGAACTTGGAGAGAAGGTCGATGAGGATCTGGCCGACGGGGACGTCAGGCTGACCATGGGTGGCGAGCCGACCTTCGTCTCGATCGACGAGTTCGAGTCCGAGGAATGGAACACCGCCGCCGTCGGCCCGATGAAACGCGGCCTCGCCGACACGTTGATCCGTCGGCTGCGGGAACGCTTCGCGCCCGGCGGTTTCCTGCATTACGGCCAAGGCAAGTGGTATCCGGGCGAGACCCTGCCGCGCTGGACCTTTTCCCTATACTGGCGACGGGACGGCAAGCCGCTGTGGCGGAACGCCGACCTTATTGCTGGCGAGACCGAAAGCCTGCAGGCCGGACCGAAGGAGGCGGAGGCGCTGCTCAAGGCCATCGCGGAGAATCTGGCCGTTGACCGCGACTACGTGGTTCCCGCCTACGAGGACCCGTCGGAATGGCTTCTGAAGGAAGCGAACCTGCCGGAGAACGTCACGCCCGACAACTCGCGCCTGCGCGACCCGGAGGAGCGCCACCGGATCGCCCGTGTCTTCAACCGCGGCCTGACAGAACCCGCCGGATATGTGCTGCCGGTCCAGGCCTGGCAGTCCCGTGCCAGCGAAAGCCGACGCTGGCATTCGGAACTCTGGAAACCGCGGCGCGGCCATGTCTTTCTCGTGCCCGGCGACAGCCCCGCCGGCTACCGCTTGCCGCTGGGCTCCCTCCCCTATGTGCCGCCGTCTCAGTATCCGTATGTGAACATCGCCGACCCCTGGGAAGAAAAGGGACCGCTGCCGGAGTTCGGAGAAGAGCCCACGGCAGCGCCCGGAGAGGCCGGATCCGACGAGACCGCGCCGGAGCAGGTCAGGGCGCGTTTCACACCGGGCGGCCATGTTCAGACGGTGATCGAGCAGCATATCGGCGAGATCGGCGGCGCGGTCCGCACAGCGATCGCCGTCGAACCCAGGGACGGCCGGCTCTGCGTCTTCATGCCGCCGGTCGAAAGGGCCGACGACTACCTGGATCTGCTGGACGCGGTCGAGCGTGCGGCGCAGCAGGTGGGCACGAAAGTCCATATCGAAGGCTACGCCCCGCCGACCGACCCACGCCTGAACGTGATCCGCGTTGCCCCCGATCCCGGCGTGATCGAGGTGAACGTCCATCCTGCCGCAAGCTGGGAGGACTGCGTCGCGATCACCGAGGGCGCCTACGACGAGGCGCGGCAGTGTCGCCTGGGCGCCGACAAGTTCATGATCGACGGCAAACACACAGGGACGGGCGGCGGCAACCACGTCGTCGGCGGCGGCGCGACCCCGGCGGACAGCCCGTTCCTGCGTCGGCCGGACCTGCTGCGCTCGATCATCCTTCACTGGCAGCGCCACCCGAGCCTCTCCTACCTGTTCTCGGGCCTCTTTATCGGCCCCACCAGCCAGGCGCCGCGGATCGACGACGCGCGGCACGACACGCTCTACGAACTGGAGATCGCCCTCAGCCAGATCCCGCATCCGGACAGCGGCGAGCCACCGGCGCCCTGGCTGGTCGACCGCCTGCTGCGGAACATGCTGACGGATGTGACCGGCAACACGCACCGGTCGGAGATCTGCATCGACAAGATGTACTCTCCGGACGGGCCGACGGGCCGGCTCGGCCTGGTCGAGTTCCGCGGCTTCGAGATGCCGCCGGATCCCCGGATGAGCCTGGCGCAGCAGCTGTTGCTGCGCGCGCTGATCGCCCGGTTCTGGAAGGCGCCGGTCGCCGGACACTTCACCCGCTGGGGCACCACCCTGCTCGACCGCTTCATGCTGCCGCACTTCGTGTGGAGCGACTTCATGGATGTGCTCCAGGACCTGCGCCTCAACGGCTTCGACTTCCGCTCGGAATGGTTCGAGGCGCAGGCGGAGTTCCGCTTCCCGTTCTGCGGCGAAGTCGAATACGAGGGTGTTCATCTGGAGCTCCGGCAGGCCCTGGAGCCGTGGCACGTTCTCGGGGAGACCGGGGCGATCGGCGGCACGGCGCGCTACACCGACAGCTCGACCGAGCGTCTGCAGGTCAAGCTCACCGCGCTCGATCCGCAGCGCTACATCGTGACCTGCAACCAGCGCCGCATGCCCCTGCACGCGACGGAGACCAGCGGCGTTTCGGTTGGCGGCGTCCGGTTCAAGGCGTGGCGTCCGGCTATGGCCATGCATCCCGTCATCCCGGTTCACGCCCCGCTCACCTTCGACATCTTCGACACCTGGTCAGGCCGCGCGCTCGGCGGCTGCGTCTATCACGTGGCCCATCCGGGCGGCCGCAACTACGAGACGTTTCCGGTCAACGCGAACGAGGCGGAAGCGCGCCGTCTGGCACGCTTCGAGTATCACGGCCACACGCCGGGGGCCTTTGCCCCGGTGCCCGAAACGCCTCATCCGGAATTCCCGATGACCCTCGACCTGAGACGGGCGGCCGGAACCTGACGATGACCGATCCGAAACAGGCCGCGGAGCCGCCCGCCTGGGACAGCCTCCTGGAGTCCTACCGACGGCTGCCCGGCATTGCGGACGAGCTCTTCGATAGCGACGGTCGGGTCCGTCCGGTCTGGCGGCCGTTCCTGCGCGACCTCGCGGCCCTGAACGCCGACGAGCTAGACCACGCCCTGGCTCGCGGAAGCCAGTACCTGCGTGACGCGGGGGTTTTCTTCCGCCAGTACGCCGCCGGCGACTCCACCGAGCGGGATTGGCCGCTGAGCCATCTGCCGCTGCTCATCGAGTCCGGAGAATGGCAGAACATAGCCACTGCCCTCATGCAGCGGGCGGACGTTCTGGAAGCGGCGATGGCCGACTTCTACGGGCCGAACCGCTTGGTGGCGGACGGGGTCGTGCCGGCCCGGCTGCTGGCCGCCAACCCAGAATGGCTGCGCCCCATGGTCGGGGTCCAGCCGCGCCACGGCCACTACCTCCATTTCCTCGCCTTCGACATCGGCCGCGGACCGGACGGAAAATGGTGGGTGCTGGGCGATCGCACCCAGGCGCCGTCGGGTGCCGGCTTCGCGCTCGAAACCCGCATGGCGACGTCGCGCAGCTTTTCTTCCCTCACCAGCAACGCCAATGTCATGAGGCTGGCCGGGTTCTTCCGGCGGTTCCGGGACACCCTCCTCGGGATGCGGGACGGGGAGAGCAGCCGGGTCGCGATCCTGACCCCCGGTCCTCTCAACGACACCTATTTCGAGCATTCCTACATCGCCCGCTATCTGGGCCTGATGCTGGTCCAGGGAGCCGACCTCGCGGTGCGCGAGAACCGGCTGATGGTGCGGACCGTCAGCGGCCTCCAACCGGTCTCCGTGGTCTGGCGCCGCCTCGACGCGGAATGGACCGACCCGCTGGAACTGAACGAAAGCTCCCAGCTCGGCACGCCCGGCATGATCGGCGCGCTGCGCAACGGCTCCTTCACCATGGTGAATGCGCTGGGTTCCGGTGCGCTGGAGACCCGGGCGCTGATGGCCTTCATGCCGCGGATGAGCGAGATGCTGACCGGTCAGCCGCTCGCGATGCCGAACATCGCTACCTGGTGGTGCGGCGGGGAAGCCGAACGCGATTACGTCAAGGCGCATCTCGACCGCATGACCATCGATAGCGCGATGTCGACCCGGCTGCCGTTCGACCACGGCCCGAACGTCGTGATCGGCGGCCGGACGGTCGATGACACCCCGCTCGATCCGGCCTGGATCGACGAGCACGGCCCCCTCCTTGCGGCGCAGGAGGTCGTGTCCCTCTCGACCGCCCCCGCCCTAGTCGACGGGAAGCTCCAGGCCCGCCCGATGAGCCTGCGGGTCTTCGTCGCCCGGTCCGGCTCGGGCTGGGTGGTGATGCCCGGCGGCTTCGCCCGCATCGGTCACTCGTCCGAAAGCGCGGATATCTCGATGCAGCGCGGCGGTGCCGTCTCCGACGTCTGGGTCGTCTCGGACAATACCGGCCCGGTGGAAACGCTGCTTGAGACCGGAGGCGGGGCCGCCAGGAGAACCCGCGATGCCAGCCTGCCGAGTACGGCGGCGGACAACCTGTTCTGGCTCGGCCGCTACGTCGAGCGCACAGATTTCAAGCTCCGGCTGCTTCGGGCCTTTCACGTCCGGCTGGCCGAGACCGGGGGCCGCGACTACCCGCTGGCCGCCGCCCTGTCCGACCACCTTGAGTCGCTCGGTATCGAAGCAGAGGACCCGATCTTCGACGGTATCCTGGAGGACATGCGCAGCGCCCTGCGCAGCGCTGGCCAGGTGCGCGACAGGTTTTCGACCGACGCCTGGAATGCCCTTGTCGACCTGACCCGGACGACGGAGATGTTCGCGGAGCGGGTCCGACCCGGCGACGACGCTTCGCGCGCCTTCAGCGTTCTCCTGCGGAAGACCTCCGGGTTCGCCGGTCTCGTCCACGAGAACATGTACCGCTCGACCGGCTGGCGCTTTCTGGGAATCGGTCGGGCGGTGGAGCGGACCGGGGCGATGATGACGTTCCTACGGGTGTTCACCGCCGAGGACGCCCCGGACGGCGCAATGGACCTGGCGATCGAAGTCGGCGACTCGGTCATGACCCACCGGCGACGCTACGCCGCCGGAACCAGCCGCGACACGGCCATCGACCTGCTCCTGCTCGACGACATGAACCCGCGCTCCGTCCTGCACCAGCTTATCGCGATCGACGACCACGCCTCCTACCTGCCGGTCTCGGTCGAGGAGGTCAGGATGACGTCGTTCCAGCGCCGGGTGCTGGAGATGAAGACGGCGCTCGCCACCGCGGCCCCCCGCGAGATCAACGCCGACAGGCTGGACGATCTCGCGAACGACGCCGCATCCCTCACCGGCCTGCTGGCCGACACCTATCTGGGATAGGAACGGCTACCGATGCGCTATGATATCACCCTGCGGATCGAATACGCTTATGACGGTCTGGCCGCGGCCGGACGCCATCTGCTGCGCCTGACGCCGGCAACCCTGCCGGACCGCCAGCGCGTCATCGCCGCCGACCTCACGGTCACCCCGACGCCGTTCGAGCGCAGCTTCGCCTACGACTTCTTCGATAACCGCTGCGTCAGCATCTCCTACGAAGGGGCGGTGGAGGAGACGGCCTTCCTCATGAAGGCCCGAGTCGACCGCGCCCCGCTGGAGCCTCTGTTCGACGTCTCCCCCAGACTGGGCCGGCTGGCCGGTGAGTTGGAGACGATGTTCTCGGTCGCCGCCGACTCGCCACATCACTTCCGCGGGCAGTCTCCCCGGGTCCCGCCGTCCGCCGAGGTTTCGGAATGGGCCGCCAGGATCGCGGCTGAGAGCCCGAGCACGCTGGACGCCGTGCGGACGATCTGCTCCGCGCTGCACCGGGAAATGGCGTTCGACCCGGAAGCCACGGCCGTCGACACGCCCCTGGAAGAGGCGTTCCGAGCGCGTCACGGGGTCTGCCAGGATTTTACCCATATCACCATCTGCGCACTGAGGAGCGTCGGTGTTCCCGCCGGCTATGTCAGCGGGTTCCTGCGCACCATTCCGCCCAAGGGGTCGGCGCGGCTGGAAGGGGCGGACGCCATGCATGCCTGGGTGCGGGCCTGGTGCGGTCTGGAAATGGGCTGGATCGAGTTCGACCCGACCAACGACATGATGGCCGGCGAAGACCACGTCACCGTCGCCGTCGGCCGCGACTACTTCGACGTGGCGCCGGTGAAGGGCGCACTTCGCACGGCCGGATCGCAAGAGACCACGCAGTCGGTCGACATGGTCGCCGTCTCGACATGAACCGTCGTCGGAAGCCCGGATGATACTCTCCGGTCGCCCCTACAGCGTCTATGTCCGCACCGTCAGGTTATGCCTCGAGGAGAAGGGGCTCGACTGCTCCCTCGTGCCGGTCGATCCGTTCGCCAGGACGGAAACAGGTTCCGCCATGATCGACGCGCACCCCACCGTTCGTGCCTGGTGGCAGCGCCTTCGCGCCCGGCCCTCCGCAGTCGCCACGGCGTTCCCGGAGTGAGGCGTCATGTCCTCCTACACCTTGTTCTACAGCCCCGACAGCGCCAACCTCGTGATCCGGTTCGCGCTCGAGGAACTCGGCGTCGACTACGATGACAGGCGCGTGCCGGGCCGGAGGACGCGCCGGGACGCCGACTTTCACCGACTGAACCCGACGGGTCTGCTGCCAGTGCTGATAGATCACGGCACCGGCGAGCCCATCGCCGAGACGGCGGCGATCCTCTTGTATCTCACCGACCGGCATGGCGCCTTGGGCGCCGGCATCGAGGAACCGCAGGCGCGCGGCGCCTACCTGCGCAGGCTCTTCCACCTCTCCAACACCGTCCACGCCCATCTGCGGCTCGGCTTCTACGCGGACCGCGTCTCCAACGACGCAACGATCTCGGCAGGTGTGACCGCTTGGAGCGGCAGCGAGACGCTCGCGGGTGTGGCAATCTACGAGGATCTTCTGGCGGACGGGAAAATGTGGATTCTCGGAAACACCGTCAGCGTGTGCGACTACTATCTCGCTGCCTGTATCCGCTGGGCCCAACTCTACGCGCCGGACAACCCCGTTCTTCAGCGGTCGGATATCGACCGGTTTCCTCATGTCGTGGCCATGCTGGCGCGCCTGCAGGAACGACCGGCCGCCCTGAGGGCGGCGGCGAAGGAGGGCCTGACCGGGCCTCTCTTCCTATAACCCGACGCGATGGGTACAGCAGTCTGACCGGCACGGCTTGCGTCAGGAAAGCAGCTCGGAAACTCGATGCCGCCGCCGAACGGTCTCCGGTCGGCCGGGGATCGAGAGCCTAGCGTCGTTCCGCTGCTGGCGGGAGATCACCTTGCCCTTTGCGATCACGCAGAGTCGGTCCGGGCGCAACCGAACCGCCTCGATCTTGTCACCGGCATCCAGCACCACGAGGGACGCCACCGACCCGACCTCCAAGCCGTAGCCGTCGAGATGCATGATCTTGGCGCTCTCGGAGGTGACCATGTCGAAGCATCGGGCCATCTCCTCCGGCGCGCTCATCTGCGCCACGTGGAGCCCCATGAACGCCACGTCCAGCATGTCGCCGGTGCCGAGCGAGTACCAGGGGTCGCGCACGCAGTCCTGGCCCCAGCCGACGGTGATGCCCAGCGCCTGCATCTCCTTCACCCGCGTCAGGCCGCGGCGTTTCGGAAATGTGTCGTGGCGGCCCTGAAGCATGATGTTGATCAGCGGGTTCGGGATGGCCGCCACCTCGGCCTCGGCGATCAGCGGCAGAAGCTTGGAGACATAGTAGTTGTCCATCGAGTGCATCGAGGTCAGGTGCGAGCCGGTCACCCGCCCCTGCAGACCGAGGCGCCGGGTTTCGTACGCCAAGGTCTCGATGTGCCGCGACAACGGATCGTCGGTCTCGTCGCAATGCATGTCGACCAGAAGGCCGCGCTCGGCGGCGATCTCGCAGAGCGCGGTCACCGAGGCGGCGCCGTCGGCCATGGTCCGCTCGAAATGCGGGATACCGCCGACCACGTCGACGCCCATGTCCAGGGCGCGGACGGTGTTGGCGCAGGCCGCTGGGTCTCGGTACAGCCCGTCCTGGGGGAAGGCGACGAGTTGCAGGTCGATATAGTCCTTCACCGCCTCACGTACGTCGAGCAGCGCCTGCACCCCGAGGAGCCGGTCGTCGCAAGTATCGACATGGCTGCGAATGGCAAGCAGCCCCAGGCTCGCCGCCCAATCGCAATAGGCGAGCGCGCGTTCCTTGATCTCGTCGATGGTCACGATCCGTTTCAGCTCGCTCCAGAGTGCGATGCCCTCAAGCAGGGTGCCGGAAGCGTTGATCCGCGGCAGACCGTAACTGAGGGTCGCGTCCATGTGGAAATGCGGATCGACGAAGGGCGGCGAAACCAGGTCGCCCGACGCATCGATCACCTCGCCGGCCGCGACCGAGCCCTCCAGGCGCTCCACCGCGGCGATCCGGCCGTCCCGGATGCCGATATCCGCGACACTGCCGTCCGGCAGGGTACCGCCCTTCACGACGATGTCGAACATCTCAGCGCTCCCCTCTGTTGAACGGGACCATCAAGGCCGCCGGCACCTCGGCCCGGCGCGACATCACCACCAGCGCCAGGATCGACAGGAGATACGGCATCATCAGGAAGATCTGATAGGGGATGTCGGCGCCGAGCGACGTCTGCTGCAAGCGGATCTGCAACGCATCGAAGGCGGCGAAGAGCAGCGCACCAAGGACCGCCTTGCCAGGCTTCCAGGCACCGAAGACGACCAGGGCGATACAGATCCAGCCCCGGCCGTTGACCATCTCAAAGAAGAAGGAATTGAAGGCCGACATGGTCAGGAACGCACCGCCCACCGCCATGAAGCCGGAGCCGACGATCACCGCGCCCATGCGCAGGCCGGTGACGGACAGGCCCTGAGCTTCCACCGACTGCGGGTTCTCGCCCACCGCCCGAAGCGCCAGGCCGAGCGGCGTGCGGTACAGGACGAAGGCCACGACCGCGGCGGCGGCGAAGGCGAGATAGGTGAGCGGCGTCTGGGCGAACAGCGCCGGGCCGACAATCGGAATGTCGGACAATACCGGTATCGGCAACTCCTTGAACGCTTCGATCCGCGGCGGGTTGGTCACCTCCGGCAGCGATACGCGGTAAGCGAAATAGGTCGCGGCGGTCGCCAGCAGCGTGATCCCGAGGCCGACAACGTGCTGGCTGAGGCCGAAGGGTACGGAGAGGATCGCATGCAGCAGACCGAAAAGCATGCCGGCGCCCATGGCGACCGCGACCCCGGTCCAGAGATCGGTACCCGAATAGACGGCCATCCAGCCGGCGAAGGCGCCGACCACCATGATGCCTTCGATGCCTAGGTTCAGCACGCCCGCCCGCTCGCAAATCAATTCGCCCAGCGTGGCGAAGATCAACGGGCTCGCGATCCGAACCGCAGCCGCCCAGAAACTTGCCGAGATGAGGATGTCCAGGATCTCCACCGGCTACCCCCTCACCACCCGGAAGCGCGTCAGCATGATCGCCAGCACCATCAGCAGCAGCGCCGAGGCGAGCAGGATGTCGGCGATGTAGGTGGGAACGTCCGCCGCACGGCTCATGCTGTCCGCCCCGACGAACACACCGGCCACGAACAAGGCCGAAACGACGACCCCGAGCGGGTTCAGTAAGGCCAGCATCGCGACGATGATGCCGGTGTAGCCGAAGCCAGGGCTCAGATCCAAGGTCAGGCTCCCTTTGAGCCCGGCCACCTCCGAGAAGCCGGCGAGTCCGGCCAGGCCGCCGGAGATCAGAGCGGTCTTGATCACTACAGCGGTCACCGGGATACCGGCGAAGGCCGCCGCCCGGCGGTTGAGGCCCACGGCCCGGATCTCGTATCCGAGGGTCGTCCGCGTCTGCATGACCCAGACCAGAACCGCACAGATCAGCGCGAGCCCGAAGCCCCAGTGGAGCCTCAGACCGTCGACGATGCGCGGCAGACGGGCCTCGGCTATCAGCCTCTCCGACTTGGGCCAGCCCATCCCCATCGGATCCTTCATCGGCCCTTCAAGCAGCAGCGAGACGAACAGGATCATCACAAAGTTGAGCAGCAGAGTGGTGACCACCTCGTCGACGCCGAGCCGGACCTTGAGCCACGCAGGGCCGAGCAGAAGCAACGCTCCCCCGACGATCGCCGCGGCGAAGAGAACCGGGATCAGCAACGCCGAGGGCAGAGGCAGCATCCCCGTGCCGAGAACCACGGTCAGGAGCGCCCCCATATAGAGCTGGGCCTCGGCGCCGATGTTCCAGAGCCTGGCACGGAACGCGACGGCAACGGCGAGTCCGGTGAAGATCAGCGGCGTGGCCCTGTTCAGCGTCTCCAGAAGCGCGAATTTCGAGCCGACGGATCCCTTGACGATCAGTCCCAGGACAGCGAGCGGATTGGCCCCGGCGACCACCGACAGGGCCATGGCGATCGCCAGCGTCCCGGCCAACGCCAACAGGGGCAGACCGAGGGTGCGCCGCAGGCCGGCATCGGCCATCGGTTCAAGCCGCATGGCTGTCCTCCGCGAAGCCCTGTCCGGCCATCCACGCGCCGAGTTCGGCCGGCGTCTTGGTACCTCGGGCGAAAGCGGGCGAGAGCCGTCCCTCGGACATGACGTGGACCACATCGGCAAGCGTCAGGATCTCGTCGAGGTCTTCTGAGATCAGCAGCACCGCGGCGCCCGCGTCCCTTGCTTCGATCAGGCGATTCTGGACATAGGTCACAGCGCCGAGATCGAGCCCGCGCACGGGCTGGACAGCCAGGATTATCTTTGGGTCGGCCTCGAGCGCCCGGCCGAGAATCAGTTTCTGCATGTTGCCGCCGGAAAGCAGCCGGATCCGCGTGTCCGGCCCCGGGCAACGCACGTCGTAGCGCTTGATGATCGACCGGGTGTATCGGTCCACCGCTTTCCAGTCGAACCAACCGCGTCTGGAAAACGGTTCTTTTTCATACGCTTCCAGAATCGCGTTCTCGGCCAGAGTGAAGTCCGCAACTGTCCCGGTCCGATGCCTGTCCTCGGGGATCCGGCCGATGCCGGCCTCCAGCGCGGCGCGAGGCGTCCAGAGGTCGACGCCCCGCCCGGAGATCTCCATCTCCCCGGACGCCGGCACCGCTTCGCCGGCGAGCAGATCGGCCAGCGCCGCCTGACCGTTGCCGGACACGCCGGCCAGTCCGATGATCTGCCCGGCGCGCAGGTCGAGCGACAGGGCGCGTAGCCCGACCGCATTGCCGACCGGCACCGTCGAGACGTCCCGGAGACGCAGCAGGATCTCGCTCGGCACCGCACCACCCACCTCCGGAGCGGCGATCTCTGAGCCGACCATCATATGGGCGAGCTGATGCCGATCGGTGTCCGCCGTCGCCACCTCGCCGACGAGGCGTCCATGACGCAGCACGAGGACACGGGACGAAATCGCCAGAACCTCGTGCATCTTGTGCGAGATGAAGATGATCGACAGCCCCCGGGCGACCGCCTTGCGCAGCGTGGCGAAGAGGTCGTCCGTCTCCTGCGGCGTCAGCACCGCGGTCGGCTCATCAAGAATCAGGACGCGCGCGTCACGGTAGAGCGCTTTCAGGATCTCCACGCGCTGACGTTCGCCGACACTCAACGATCCGGCTTTGGCGTCCGGGTGGACGACCAGACCGAAATCCCGGCTGAGCTGCTCGATCCGGGCCTGCGCGGCGGCGCGGCCGGTTCCCGGCCGCCAAAGCGGCTCCGTCCCCAGAATGATGTTCTCCAGGACGGAGAGGTTGTCGGCCAGGGTGAAGTGCTGGTGCACCATTCCCACGCCGGCCTCCAAAGCCGCGCGCGGGTTGCCGGCGGGCAGCGTCCGGTCGAACACCTCGATCTCGCCTGCATCGGCTGTGTAGTGGCCGAATAGGATGTTCATCAGCGTTGTCTTGCCGGCACCGTTCTCGCCGAGAAGCGCGATCACCTCGCCTTCATGCAGGTCGAAGGTGATCGCGTCGTTCGCGGTAAGAGCGCCGAAGCGCTTGGTAATGGCGTGGAGGCGCAGGACAGCCCGCGCCTCCCCTTTGTCCGGCATCAGGTCGACTTCGGTTCTTCGTCGTTGATCTCAACGACGAACGTGCCGGCCCTGATCGCCGCCTCACGCTCCTCGACCAGCTTGATCGCTTTCTCCGGAACCTTGCCCTCGAAGGTCCCGAGAGGGGCAAGCGAGCAGCCGCCCTCCTTCATGAAGGAATAGACGCCATAGTTGTCGGCCTCGAAAGTGCCGGCCTTCACCTTGGCCAGCGCGGCATCGAAGGTCGGCTCGAAATGCCAGATCGCGGAGGCGACCACCGTGTCGGGGTATTCCGGCTGGGTGTCGATCACGTTGCCGATGGCAAGGATTCCCTTCTCCTGGGCCGCATCCGAGACGCCGAACCGCTCGGCGTAGAGAAGGTCGGCCCCGTTCTCGATCATCGCGTAGGCGGTCTCCTTCGCCTTGGGCGGGTCGAACCACGATCCAATGAAGCTGACCTGGAACGTGATGTTGGGGTTCATCTCCCGAGCGCCCGCCATGAACGCGTGCATCAGACGGTTCACCTCGGGGATCGGGAACCCGCCCACCATGCCGATATTGGCGCTCTCGGTCATCGCCCCGGCAATGATGCCGGAGAGGTAAGAGGCGTCCTGGATGTAGTTGTCGAAAACGGCGAGATTGGGATAGGCCGGGTCCTGCAGGAAACTGGAGCCCATCAGGAAGGCGACATCGGGATACTCGAGCGTGACCTCGCGGGCCTCCTGCTCGACACCGAAGATCTCACCGACGATGAGCTTCACGCCCTGTTCCGCATACTCCCGCATCACCCGGGGATAGTCCGTGTTCGCGGTGTTCTCGGAGAAGGTGTAGGTCACCTCGCCGGCCGCCTGCGCCGCTTCTGCAGCCTTGTGGATGCGGCTGACCCACTGCTGTTCGACCGGCACCGTGTAGATGCCGGCGGTCTTGATCGGCTCGGCTGCAAACAGTCGCGACGGCTTGGCGAGCAGGCCGGCGGCCAGCGTCGCGCCAGAGGCGCCCAGGAGACCGCGACGGGTCCACCGCCCTCCGGCAAACGGAAAACTCTTCTTCATCACACCACCCCTGTCCCTGTGTTCTGGAAAAGCTCGCGGGCAACTGTTTGTGCACCGTCGAACGGTCATGCTGCCGCACTCCCGGCGAGCACGCAATAAGGACGGGATATCGTTGGGTTTTCGTACCGATGGCGACGGGAAAACGGCGTGTTGCGGCGCAGCAAACCGACCCTGACCGGCCGGCCGGTCGGGGACCGTCAGGCGGCACGCACCTCGACTCGGTCGCGTCCGGCTCCCTTGCTCGCGTACAGCGCCTGATCGGCGCGCGCGAGAGCCACGTCCAATGTACCATCGCCGGGCTGCAGCGCCGTGGCGCCGATGCTCATGGTGATCGCGATCTCCAGCCCATTCCACGACACGGGCTCGTCCCGCAGCGTCGACAGCAGCCGGGCAGCCACCACCTCGCCGAGTTCGACCGTCGTATCGGTCACCAGAACGGCGAATTCCTCACCGCCGAGGCGCCCGAATACATCCGTCTCGCGGAGCTGCTCAGCCACCCGCTGGGCAGCCACGCAGAGGACCGCGTCGCCGGCATCGTGACCGTAGGAGTCGTTGACCAACTTGAAATGATCCAAGTCCATCATCAGCAGGCAGGCCGCGCCGCCGTAGCGATCGATGCGGCGCAGTTCCAAGGTCGCCCGCTCGCGGAATGCGCGGCGGTTCAGAATCCCCGTGAGCGGATCGGTGGTCGCCAGCCGCACCAGTTCACTGTTGAGATCCTCGAGCTGCCGGGCATAGGCGCGCAGCATGAGCTGGTTGCGAACGCGCGCTCGGACGATCGAGGGATTGTACGGCTTGGTAATGTAGTCGATCGCCCCGAGGCGGAGCCCCACTTCCTCGTCTTCGGCCTCGGCGTGGCTGGTGACAAAGATCACTGGTATCAGCGCCGTGCGCGGCGAGGACTTCAGGCGTTTGATGACCTCGTGCCCGTCCATTCCGGGCATTTCGATGTCGAGAAGGATGAGGTCAGGCAGTGTGGTTTCCGCTTTCATCAGCGCATCCTCGCCGCTCAGCGAAAAGGACACGGACGCCTCGTCCCTCAGGATACTGGCCAGAACCCGGACGTTCTCGCGGGCATCGTCCACGATGAGAATGCGGGAAGCCGAAATGTCCACGTTGTCCTGCATCAGGCTCTCCATCTCAAAGCGCGTCCAGCAACTGTTCGAGGTCGTCCGCTGCCGATGAGAAACTCAGATCCTCGATGGCTGCGGTCACCCCGCTCGCAAGGACTGGATCTCGACGCCGCAGCACGGGCTCGATGGACGCCCACGTGGTCTCGGCGTCCATGTCGTCGGCGCGGAGCCGGTCAATGAGGGCGCGCAGTTCCGATGCAGGGATCGGCTCGGACTCGGCGCCGTTCGACTGGGGTGGCGACTCCGCTGCCGTGGTCCAGCTCGCGGTATCGATATCGGCGAACAACGTATCGAGAGCGGCGCAGAAAGCATCGACCGGACCGCTTAGATCGTCGGCGTTCTGGGACCCGCCCTGGTCGATGCTCTGCTCCAGCACCTTTGCCGCCTCGAGAACGGCAACGGCGCGCAGGTTGCCGGCCACGCCGCGGATCTGGTGCGCGATGCGCCTTGCCTCTTCATGATCGCCGGCCGCAAGTGCGCCCCTGACGGTTTGTCCCGCATCCGCCTGACCCTCGCGGAACTTCAGCAACAGACGCGCGGTGAGTGAATCGTCCGGCAGCGCCCGGCGCAGGTCGACCGTATCGATCGTCGTCAGGCTGTCGATATCCACCTGCAGTGACGGCGCCTCGACCTCACGCGGACCTTTGGCGGGTTCGGTCGCGGTTTCCAGGTCCCCGACCCCGCAGTGACGTTTGAGCGCCTCGAACAGCTTCTGCTCATCCAGCGGCTTGGAGACGTGGTCGCACATTCCCGCGGCGAAGCATTTCTCGCGCTCCGTCTCAAGCGCGTGGGCGGTCATGGCGATGATCGGAAGTGATGCCAGGCGGTTGTCCGCCTTGATCAGCCGCGTTGCCTCCAGCCCGTCCATGACCGGCATCTGCACGTCCATCAGCACCGCGTCGTAGTAGCCGTCATCGGCCGATGCCAGACGCTCGATCGCCTCCTGGCCGTTGTTCGCCACATCGACCGCCACCCCCTGCTGCTGCAGGACGGTGACCGCCACTTCCTGATTGATCTCGTTGTCTTCGGCCAGAAGGACCCGCAGTCCCGAAAGTGTGGGGTCGATGGAGCCGCCATCCATCTGGCGCGCGTAGAGCTTGTCCGACTGCCCGCCGACCGCGGACGCGATGGCGTCGAACAGGGTGGACTGGTTGACCGGCTTCGAGACGTAGCCCGACAGGTAGGGCGACGCCGCCACCATCGCCGCTTCGTCGGGCATGTAGGCCGAGACAAGCACGGTCGCCGGACAGGGGCCGTCGCCACACGCCTCGCGGATCTTCTGCGCGGCCTCGATACCGTCCATGCCCGGCATCATCCAGTCCATGAGCAGCACGTTGTAGGACAGCTCCCCCCGTTCGAGCCCGACGCGGCGCAGCGCCGCCTGGCCGCTCGACGCGACGTCGACATCGAACCCCATCGCCCGCAGCGTGTCGCCGATGACCAGACGGGCCATCTCGTTGTCGTCAACCACCAGAATCCGCATCTTCCGCAAGTCGGCCGGGACGACGCCTTCCAGGCGGTCGCTGGTGGTCCCGAGATCGAGCCGGACAGTGAAATGGAACGTGCTGCCGACGCCCTGTTCAGACTCGACCCAGATGCGCCCCCCCATGCGCTCCGCGAATTCCTTCGAGATGGTGAGACCCAGGCCGGTCCCACCGAACTTCCGCGTCGTCGAGACGTCCGCCTGGGTGAACGGACGGAAGATCTGCGCAACCTGAGCGTCACTCATGCCAATACCGGAATCGCGCACCGAGAACTGAAGCTCGACTTGGCCGTCCGTCACATCAGCCGCGTGGACAGAGACGATGATCTCGCCCGTCTCGGTGAATTTGATCGCGTTGGTGCAGAGATTGGTCAGGATCTGACCCAGGCGCAGAGGGTCGCCGACCAGATCCTGCGGCGCGTCGGGATCGACACTGATCAGGAACTCCAGCTGCTTTTCGGCGGCGCGCGGCGCCACGATGGCGGTCACCCCGTCGATCACATCCATGAGCCGGAATTCGATGGACTCGATGGTCAGCTGACCCGCCTCGATCTTCGAGAAGTCGAGAATGTCGTTGATGATGCCGAACAGGTTCTCGGAGGAGAACAGCACTTTGCGCACGTAATCCCGCTGTTTCGGCGTGAGCTTGGTCTGCGACAGCAGCCGGCTGAGGCCGATGATGCCGTTGAGCGGGGTGCGGATCTCGTGGCTCATATTGGCGAGGAAGGAGGATTTCGCGCGCGTCCCCTCCTCCGCAGCATCGCGGGCGGCGGCGAGACGGGCCATGGTCCGCTCCCGCGCGAGTTCAACGCCCAGCCACTGGGCCATCATCTCCACAAGGACCAGATCGCTCTTCGAGAACGGTCGACCCCGCGCCTCCATGGAGGAGAAGTTGATGGTCCCATAAATCTCGCCGTCGAGGACGACGGGCGCGCCGATATAGCACCTGCGCCCGAAGGTCCTGAAACACCGGGCGTCGGCCAGCGGGCTGTCGGCGATGTCGTGATACGCCATCGCCTCGCCCCGCTCGAGCGTGTGGAAGCAATACGTCGTCTCTATATCGAAGCTGGTTCCCGGAGCCCGACCGCCGGTCGGGCCAACCGCTTGTTCGACGATATAGCGACCATCGACGGTACAGCTCGCCGTTCCAAGGTCGGTTTCGAAATGCTCTACGCCAAGCTGCAGGATCTGGCGTATCCGCTCGTCGGTCGAGAGCTTCGCGTCGTTGGAAAGGGATTGAAACCGCTGAAGGATATCCGCCGTCTTGTCTAGGTCTGAGGCATACTGCCGGAAGACGGCTAGGGAGTTGTGAAGGTCCAGCACCTCACGAACCCGGCTGTCCACCGCATCGATGGCTGTCAGGTCACCCTCCGGAATTCGCGTCATCCCCTCGGCGATCCGGGACAAGGGCCGCTGCACCGAGTTGAGCATGACGCCGACGATGACCGCACCGACCACAACAGCCCCGACCGAGAAGAAGACGACCAACATCGTCGTCAGCTGCCCGACGAGACCCAGGTTGCTGTCGATCCTCTGCACGAGTTGGTTGGCGTCCCAGGCGATCACCCGCTCCAGGGTGTTCAGGGCCGCCAGTGCCGGTTGATCGTCAACGATCACGGCCGCGTCGATCGCCCGGGGAGGTGTGCCGGTCTCCACCATCGAAAGGGCGACATCGACGTTGATCGCGTATGCGTGCAGCGTCTCGCTGATGGCCTCGATGGCCTGCCGCTCCTCGGCGTTAAGCGGCAGCGCACGGTAATCCTCGAGCACACTCTCGGCCAGTTCGATGCTTCGCAGTACCAAGGGGCCGTAGGACGGGTCGCCGAGAAGAACGAGTTTCTTGAAGAACTCGATCATGCCGCCGAAGCCGACGTCCCGACGAAAGGCCCTGATCAGTTCAAGCTTGGTCTCCCGGTTCGAATGCAAGGATCGCCGGCTCTCCAGTTCGTCGTGGAGGTCGTCCAGGGCGAGCAAGGCGCCGAAGAACGACAACGACATGGCAAGCGTCGTTTCATTCGGCGAACTGCCGTAGGCGCGCATGGTCTGCGCCAGATCAAGCCGGTTCGTCAGCGTTTCGACCATCGCCTCGATCTCGCTCAGCCCCACTTCTTCCGTGGCATTAATATCGACCGTTCGGTATCGGCCGATGGCCGCGCGGATCGTCGCGAGGTCGGTCTCCGCGGCATCGATGTACTTCCGATCGCCGCGAAGAACGAAATTGAGGAGATTGTGAATCGCGCCTCCGTAGCCGAGCCTATCCGTGATCTCGACCAGCGCGCGGGCGCGCACGGAGCTGCCGTCCCGATAGCCGTTCCAGAGCTCATTGGTTTCAGCGACCCGATGGTTCACCCAGGCAGTGGCGCCGACACCGAGCGCGCCGGCCAACAGAAGAAGGCCGACCAGGCCGACCGTCAGCCCCCGGAGCGAATAGCGAACCCTGGCGCCGCTTTCACGGGCGCGTTCCTTCAAGACGTCTCACCTGTAGCGTTGATGCTTCCATCGTGTCTGGCGACCGTACCGGCTCCCGGTAAGTAAATAGTTAACCGGTTCCGGGACATCCGAGCGTGAGAAGCGGCCAAAGATCCCGCCAATTTATGTGATGAAAAATCATAAAAGTCGTACATGATGGACCACTTGACCTGACACTATCCGCGGCGGGGGCCGACAGACGCCAATGACGGGCAGCAAGAGCCTTACCCAGCAGACAACGGACGCGTTGCGCGCCAAAATTGCCGATGGGCCGATGAAGCCCGGCGACCGTCTCCCCACCGAGAAGGAACTGGAAGCCGAACTCGGTGTGAGCCGGACCGTCATCCGCGAAGCGGTCGCGGTACTGAAGGCGGACGGGCTTGTCGAGCCCCGCCGGCGTGCCGGGATCTTCGTTCTCGACCCGGCCAAATCCAGACCAAGGGGGCTACCCACTTTCCTGCCGGGCCAGATCTATCAGGCGCTCGACCTGTTGGAGCTTCGCATGGCGGTGGAGGTGGAAGCGGCGGGACTCGCGGCGACCCGCCGGACCCTCGCCCAGGATGCGCGCATCCGCGAGGCGACAGCCGATTTCGGCCGAGGCGTGGAAACCGGCGCGAACACCGGGGAGCTCGATATCGCGTTCCACACCGCGATCGCGCAGGGAACCAACAACCCGCTCTTCGCGCTATTTCTGGAGTCGCTGGGCGGGAACGCGATTCCGCGCAACTCGCTGACCCAGGATCAGCGCAAGCGGCTGATCGACGACGACTACCTGCAGCGGGTTCACCAGGAGCATCTGGCCATCGCCGAGGCGATCGGCGCCGGCGACGCGGCGCAGGCGAGCGCGGCGATGCGCGCGCACCTGAGCGGCAGCATTTCCCGATACCGCCACTCCCTCTGACGAAAGGGTCGGAGATGTCCCCGAGTACCGATTGCGTCCTCGACGCCCGGGCCACCCTTGGCGAGGGCATCGTCTGGGATGCCGCGACCTCGCGGCTCTGGTGGGTCGATATCGCGGCCCCCGCCCTCCACCGCTTCGACCCGGCGACCGGGGCGAACGAGACCTGGGCGATGCCGTCGGCGATCGGCTGCGTCGCGCCGAGGGCATCCGGCGGCGCGATCGTCGGTCTGGAGGCCGGCTGGTCGGCGTTCGATCCGGCGACGGGGTCGGTCGCCGTGCTGAACGACGGGGCGCCGGGTGGCGAAGGGATGCGGTTCAACGACGGGACGGTCGATCCGGCGGGCCGGTTCTGGGCCGGCACCATGCCGAAGGCCGGACCGGCCGACGCCGCCGCCGGCGAGCCCGCTCGGGGCGATCTTTTCCGGCTCGATGCCGACAGCGGATCGCGGCGGATACTGGACGGATTGTACATTCAGAACGGTCTTTCGTTTTCGCCGGACGGATTGGTCATGTACCTGTCCGACAGTCATCCGGCAGTCCGCACGATCTGGGCCTTCGACTACGCCGTCGACAGCGGCACGCCCAGCAACCGGCGGCCGTTCTTCGACACCCGCCAGGTGGACGGACGCCCGGACGGGGCCGCGATGGACGCCGACGGCTGCTACTGGATGGCGGGGGTGGACGGCTGGCAGGTCGTGCGGATCACGCCTTCCGGCACGGTCGACCGGATCATCCCGGTGCCGGTACAGAAGCCGACCTGCCTCGCCTTCGGCGGCCCCCGCCTCGACACGCTGTACCTGACCAGCATGGGCCCCGGCCTGATCGCCCCCGGCACCGAGGACCGCCAGCCCCGGGCCGGCGGGATCTTCGCCCTCGATCCCGGCGTCGCCGGCCACGCGCCGCCGCCCTGCGCTGCCTGATCTTCTCCGCCTGACCCTTTTCTGGCGCCTCAGCCGGCCAGCCAGCCCGGCAGGGTCAGCGAGATCGCCGGGATGAAGGTGGTGAGCACCAGCGCCATCAGGATCGCCATGTAGAACGGCCAGATCGTGCGGACCGCCCGCTCGATCGGCACCTTGCCCACGGCGCAGCCGAGGAACAGGCAGGCCCCGACCGGCGGGGTGCAGAGGCCGAGCCCGAGATTCATCATCAGAATCATCCCGAACTGGACCGGATCCATGCCGAAGGACACCACCACCGGCAGGAAGATCGGCGTGCAGATCAGGATCAGCGCCGCCATGTCCATGATCATGCCGAGCACCAGCAGCATCACGTTGATCATGATCAGGATCATGATCGGGTTCTCCGAGATCCCGGTCATGAAGTCGATCATCCGGCTGGGCACCTGATAGAAGGTCAGCATGTAGGCGAAGGCGGTGGCCGAGGCGACCAGGATCAGGACCATGGAGGTCGTGCGCACCGAGTTCACCACCGCCGTGCGGAACGCCCGCCAGGTCATCGAGCGGTAGACGATCAGGGTGACGGCGAAGGCGTAGAGCGTCCCGAACGCCCCGGACTCGGTCACCGTGAAGATGCCGGACAGCACGCCGCCGACGATGATCACCGCGGTGAACAGGCCCGGCAGCGCGGCGACGAAGGACACCAGAAGCGCGCTGTAGCCGGGGAACACCTCCGCCCGGTACCCGCGCCGGACGGCGATCAGATAGGCGGCCACCGCGAGGCAGACGCACATCAGCACGCCCGGCACCACGCCGGCGAGGAAGAGCTGTGAGATCGAGATCCCGCCCCCCGCCGCGATCGCGAACAGGATCATGTTGTGGCTGGGCGGCACCAGGATGCCGGCGATCGACGAGGTCACGGTGACGTTGACCGCGTAGTCGTCGTCGTACCCCTTCTCCTTCATCACCGGGATCATGATCGAGCCGAGCGCCGAGATGTCGGCCACGGCCGACCCGGAGATGCCGCCGAACAGCATGGAGGACAGCACGTTCACCACCCCGAGCCCCCCCCGCACGGCACCCACGGCCGCCGACGCGAAGCGCACCAGCCGGATCGCGATGCCGCCATGGAACATGAGCTCGCCGGCGAAGATGAAGAACGGGATCGCCATCAGCGAGAACACGTTGATGCCGGAGATGATCCGCTGGAAGGCGATCAGAAGCGGAAGACCTTCATAGAAGAAGGCGGAAACGGCGGCGACGCCGAGGGCGAAGGCCACCGGCACCCCGATGACGACGCACAGCGCGAACACGCCGAGCATGATGAGAAGCCCCATGATCCGCCCTCCTATCGCCCGGACGGCACGATGTCAGCCGGGTCCGGCGGCGGCGGCGCGTCCAGGATGCGGTCGTCGGTACTGTCGCCGGTGAAGAAGCGGAGCAGGTGCCCGATCGAATAGGCGAGCGTGAAGGTGCCGCAGAGCGTGAGCGGGATCGCCCGCAGCCCTTCGGGCAGGCCGATCAGCGGAATCTGCGTGTCCCATTTGAACAGGACCAGGGCGTAGCTGTTGACCATCATCACCGCGCCGAACACCGCCATGATGAGGTAGGAGGCCAGTTCCATGGCCTTGCGGACCGGCCGCGGCGCGATATCGCGGAAGAACGAGACCCCGAGATGGGTCTGCTCATGCACGCCGGTCGACGCACCGAGAAAACCGATCAGGGCGACCAGCAGCAGGGAGACCTGCTCGACCCAGGTCGGCGTTGCGTTCAGCACGTACCGGCCGAACACCAGCCAGCCGAAGATGACGGTGAGCACGACCATCGCGGTACCGGTGATCGCGAGACTGACGCCGCAGAGGGCGTCGAGGGTGCGGTACAGCGGCTGGAGCGCCCGGCGGACGCGCCCGAGGCGGCCGGCGGCGGATTGCGGAGACGGCATCGCGGCAACTCTTCCCGAAAGCGTGCGGCCCCGGCGGACGGAGCCGGCCGAAAAAAAGGCCACCGGAGGGCATGGGACGATCCGCTCCGGTGGCCAGGAGGAAGTCGTTTACTGCGTGGCCTGGATCGCTTCCACGAGCGGCCGCAGATCCTCGTTCGCCTCGAGGAACTTGGCGTAGACCGGCTTCATCGCGTCCTGGAACGCCGCCTTGTCCGCCACGTCGTTGAACTTGACCCCGGCCTTCATGACCTTCTCGCGGCTCGCCTCGGCCCGCTTGGCCCACAGCTCACGCTGCATTTCGGCGGACTCACGGGCGGCGGCGCGCACGGCCTGGCGATCCTCCTCGGACAGGGCGTTGTAGACGTCGGCGTTGATGCAGACGCATTCGGGAATGATCAGGTGCTGCGACAGCGAGTAGTAGCCGGCGACCTCGAAATGCCCGGTGGACTCGTAGGACGGCCAGTTGTTCTCCGCCCCGTCGACCACGCCGGTCTTCAGCGACTGGTAGACCTCGGAGAACGCCATCGGCGACGGGTTGCCGCCCAGCGCCGCGATCATGCCCGAGTACAGGTCGTTGTTCATGACCCGGACCTTCATGCCGGTGACGTCCTGCGGCGTCTGGATCGGCTTCTTCGAGTTATAGAACGAGCGGGCCCCTGAATCGTACCAGGCGAGCGCCACGATCCCCTTCTTCTCCATGCCGGCGCTGATCTGGTCGCCTGGCGCGCCGTCCATGGCCCGGTGCATATGGTCCATGTCCTTGAAGATGAAGGGCAGCGAGACGACGTTCGCCTCCGGCGCCACCGGCCCGATCGGGCCGAGGTTGAAGTTGCCGATGGCGATCGCGCCGATGCGCAGCTGCTCGATCGCGTCGGGCTGGCTGCCCAGCGTCCCGCCATGGAACATCTTGAGGGTGATCCGACCGTCCGTCTTCTCGTCCAGAAGCTCGGCGAACCGGTCCATCGCGACCGTGTTCGGGTAGTCGGCAACGTGGATGTTCCAGCCTTTCCATTCGGCCGCCTGGGCCGTGCCGGCGAGGCCGGCCATCATCGCCACCGCGACGGCGGTCGCACCCATCCTGTCGATCAGTCTCATGTCATCCTCCCGTTTGCGCCCGATTTTTCCGGGCTTGTTGACCGTGCGCCGGTCGGTTCCGGCGCCGGTTCGCCGCCGGCGGCCACCGATCATCCGGTTCGGCCGCGGGCGAAACTCTATTTTGCAGAGAAGTATGCTCCGTTTAGATAATTGGTCAATCTATCTGTCGATTGGTCGTATTTTATGCCGCGGCACCGATCTCCAAGGCCGACCGGATCACGGCGGCAAGGTCGGCGACGTCCTTTTCCGTCGGCCCGACCAGCGGCGGCCGGACCGGGCCCGGGTCGCGCCCCACGGCCTTGAGGCCGCCCTTGATCAGCGACACCGGATAGCCGGCGACCCGGTCGCGAATATCCGCGAAGGGATAGAAGAACCCGTGCAGGATCCGGTCCATGGTCGCGTGGTCGCCGGACCGCAGGGCGGCGTAAAACGACAGCGCCAGCTCGGGCACGAAGTTGAAGACCGCCGACGAATAGGTCGTGAACCCGGCGGCGTCGTAGGCCGACGCGAACAGCTCGTGGGTCGGCATGCCGCCGACATAGACGAGCCGGTCGCCCACGGTCGCCCGGATGCGGGTCACCAGGTCGATCTCCCCCACCCCGTCCTTGAAGCCGATCAGGTTGGGGCAGGCGTCGGTCAGCCGCGCGACCGTCTCGGCGGTCAGCACGGAGGTCGCCCGGTTGTAGACGATCACGCCGATTTTCACCGCGTCGCAGACCGCCTTCACATGGGCGAACTGCCCGTCCTGGGTTCCACCCATCAGATAGGTCGGCAGCAGCAGAATACCGTCGGCACCGGCGGCCTCCGCGGCCAGGGCGTCGGCGATGGCCCGGCGCGTATTGACGCCGGCCCCGGCGACGACCGGGCACCGCCCTGCGGCCGCCTCCACGGCGGTGCGGACGATGGTGGGATACTCGCTCTGGCCGAGGGAGAAGTATTCCCCGGTCCCGCCGGCGGCGAACAGGGTGGCGGCCTCATAGGACGACAGCCAATCCACGTGATCGCGGTACGGTGCCTCGGCGAAGTCGAGGTTGCGGTCGAAATGGGTGACGGGAAAGGACAGCAGCCCCGATCCCATCTTCGATTTCAGGTCCTGCGGCGAGAGCGGCATGGGGAGTCTTCCGTTCAGAGTCGAGAACAAGGGTGCGGCGGCAGTGGCCGTGGGATCGGTCAGTCTTTGTCGGTAGGACGTGTCGGGGCCGGGTTTCTTGGGGCGGGGTCTCTTGGGGCGGGGTCTCTTGGGGTGAGGCGCGCCTGGGTGACGCGGGCCGGATCGCCCTCGTAGCCCTCGCTGGCGAACGGGCCGCCCTGCACCGCGAGCGCCACGGCGTTGCCGGGCTCCGGGGTCGACGACCCGTCGACCTCCCCGATCCACTGGTCGGAGGAGTGCCGGGGGGTGTAGCCGAGGCGCTTGGCGGCGGCGTTGTCCCACCAGGTCCGCGAGTTGTCGGAGATGCCGAAGACGATCTCGTGATGCAGCTCCGGCACGTCGAGCCCGAGCCGGCAGAGCTGGGTCAGATCCTCGATATGCACCCAGGACCCCAGGGTTCGCGGCGTCTCGGGCTTCTGGAAGCACCAGCCGATGCGGATCGACAGGATGCCGATGCCGTAGTTGTCGGCGAAGTACTGGGACAGCGCCTCGCCGAACACCTTGCTCAGCCCGTAGCGGCAGTCCGGGCGCGGCCGGTCCGTGTCGTCGAGGATCTGGCCGCGGGGATAGAAGCCGACCGCGTGGTTGGAACTGGCGAAGACGATGCGCTTCACCCCGGCCTCGTAGGCCGCCTCGAACAGCCGGTAGGTCCCGTCGATATTGACCCTGAGGATGTCGTCCCAGGGGTTCTCCACCGACAGGCCGCCGAGATGGATGATGCCGTCGACGCCGTCCACGATCCGCTTGCGGTCCTCGGCGTTGCAGACATCGCCGAGGACGATCTCCTCGCCGGGTCCCGCCGTCCCGAGATCGGCGATGTCGGAAACCCGCAGCACGGGATAGGCGCCGGCCAGCTCCCGGCGCATGCGCTTGCCGATCCCGCCGGCGGCTCCGGTCAGAAGCACTCGTTTCATGGGCACCTGCATCAGTATGACTAATTGATGATTTGATTTACCTTGATATGATTTTTGCGTCCAGGCGTATTCGATACCGCGCCGGGGCCGGGCTCCCGCGACGCCGTTTCTGCGCGCATGAAGCGAGTTGGTGTCCGGCCTCTGGAATTCCGGCTTGGGCGTCGGCTCGCGGCGCCGGGCACTCTTGCGGCAGGCGGGCCGGCCCACTCGGCTATTGCCCAAGCCGGTTCAACCTTCTAGTTCAAAGGCCTTCGTGCAATCGAGCGCCGGCGCCGAGGCCGGCAAGGGAAGCGGCAGACCATGATTCGCCCCCGTTCCATCAGCGGCCTGCGGGAGTTCCTGCCCGCCGAACAGATCGCCTTCGACCGCTGCGTCGAGATCGCCCGCAAGCATTTCGAGCTGGCCGGCGCCGTGCCGCTGAGCACCCCGGCCTTCGAGCTGCGCGAGGTGCTTCTGGCCAAGGAAGGCGGCGACAGCGTCGACCGCCAGGTCTACGGCGTGCACCGGCTGGCCGATGGCGGCGAGGACACGGACTACGCGCTCCGCTTCGACCTCACCGTGCCGATGGCCCGGTTCGTGGCCCAGCACGCGGGCGAGCTGACCTTCCCGTTCCGGCGCTATCAGATCCAGCCGGTCTGGCGCGGCGAGCGGGCCCAGGCCGGGCGCTACCGCGAGTTCGTCCAGTGCGACATCGACGTGGTCGGCGACCAGACCCTCAGCCTGATCAACGACGCCGAGATCCCGGCGATCATCCACGGGATCTTCAAGGAAATGAACATCGGCCCGTTCCAGATCCGGATGAGCAACCGCAAGCTGCTTGAGGGCTTCCTGTCCGGCTCCGGCATCCCGGCGGACGCGATCGCCGACGCCATGCGGGTGATCGACAAGATCGACAAGGTCGGCCCGGAGGAGATCCGCAAGGAGCTGGCCGAGACCTACAGCCCGGACGCGGCCCAGCTCGACCGGATCATGGCCTATGTCTCCCTGCGCGGCCCGGCGGAGGAGGTGATCGGCAAGCTGCTCGCCCTCGCCCCGGCCGACAGCCTGAACGAGACCTACGCGGCGGGCGTGGAGGAGCTGACAACCGTCGCCCGCGCCGTCGCCAGCCTTGGGCTGACGGCGGAGACCTTCGTCCTCGACCTGAGCGTCGCCCGCGGCCTGAGCTACTACACGGGCACGGTCTACGAGACGACCCTGGTCGACCATCCGGGCATCGGCAGCATCTGCTCCGGCGGGCGCTACGAGAACCTGGCCGGGCTCTACACCAACCGCAAGCTGCCGGGCGTCGGCATCTCGATCGGCCTGACCCGGCTGGTCACCCGGCTGATGGAGGCCGGGCTGCTGCCGGTGGAGCAGGCGACGACGGCGCCGGTGCTGGTGACCGTGCTCGACCCGGCCCAGCTCGACCGCTACCTCGCCGTCGCCGGTCTGCTGCGCCAGGCGGGGATCGGCGCCGAGGTGGCGACCGAGCAGCGCAAGGTCGGCCAGCAGTTCAAATACGCCGACCGCAAGGGCTTCACCCTGGCCCTGGTCGCCGGCGAGGACGAGTTCGCCGCCGGCACCTGGCAGGTGAAGACGCTCGCCAGCGGCGAGCAGGTCGTGGTCGAGGAGGCGGCGCTGGTCGACACGGTCAAGAAGATGCTGGGCGGCTGATCGGCCCCACACGGTCCGGTTTCACCGATTCTTAAGTCATTGCTGCCAGCCTGCGCGCAGTGACACCGGTGGAGTGCGACACGTGATGAGATCAATCTGCATGGCCCTGCTGGTCGCCGCGGCGATCGGCTTCCACACACTTCCGGCTCAAGCCGAGACCTCCCTCTCCCTCGCCGACAAGGCGGCGCTGCAGGCGGCGATGCAGCGCCATATCGACCGGGTGACGGTCGACGGCGTCGTCCTCTATCTCGACCGGGAGAGCGGCGAGGCCCGCCGGCTGCACCCGGTCACCGCCCATCCGATGATCCTGGCCTATGGCGAGCACTACGTCCTGTGCTTCGACTTCCGGGACGATGCCGGCGACACCGTGCCCATCGACTACTACATGGCGCACCGGGACCCGGGCTACGTGGTCTTCCATACCGCCGTCGCCGACCGCGCCCTGCTGCAGGACCTCATGAAGAGCGGGCACGTCACGAGGCTGCAGTGACCCGAAGCCGGGACGCGGGCCCGGAACCGGCCGTCCCGACGCGACCGCGTTGGGCGCAGCGGCTCCATGTCCGCTTCCTGGCGATCGTTACCGCCAGCTTCCTGCTGATCATCCTGCCCGCCGCCTGGCTGCTGTTCGGTACCATGCAGCAGACCGACAACCTGCTGCTGGCGAGCCGGATCGGAAGCCTCTCCGCCCGCGCCGCCGGCGCCATCGACCGGCACGGCGCCCATCAGGACCCGGCGCTGGCCCGCGACCTGCTCGCGCCCCTGGCGGCGGACCGGGCCTTTCTCTGCGCCGAGCTGCGCCAAGGCCCGTCGGTCGTCGCCGCCGTGCCGACCGCCCAGGGCTGCGTGACGGGCCTGCCCGGCGAGAGTCTGGAGATCCCGGTCGGCGACCGGCCCGTCCTCACCCTGCGGGCCCGCTTCACCGACGCGGAGCTGGTCGAGACCCGCCGTCTCGAGCTCGCCCTCACGATCTCGGCCGTCACCCTGGCCTTCCTCGCCGTGCTCGCGGCCGGCAGCCTGTCCTACCGCCTGCTGATCTGGCGGCCGCTCAGCCGGTTGAACAAGGCGATCGCGCTCTCCGCCGGGACCGGCCCCCGCCGCACAGTGGACTGGAACAGCCGGGACGAGATCGGCCTGATCGTACAGGCCTATAACCGTCTCGCGATCAAGGAGACCGACCGGGAACGCGAGTTGCGGAGCGCATACGACCGGGCCCGCGCCTCCGAACAGGCCCTCGGCGCGCTGAACCGGGACCTGGAGGAGCGGGTCAGACAGCGCACGGAGCAGCTCGAGATCGCCCTGCACGAGGCCGACCGGGCCAACGACTCAAAGACCCAATTTCTGTGGTCCATGAGCCACGAGCTGCGCACGCCGCTGAACGCCATCATCGGCTTCTCGGAGGTGATCTCCAGTCAGGTCTTCGGTCCGGTCCGGCCGGTCCGCTACCGCGCCTATGCCGACGACATCCTCTACAGCGGCCGCCATCTCCTGAAGGTCATCAACGACCTGCTGGACATCGCCCGGATCGAGGTCGGACGCGAGCGCCTGGACGAGGCGCCGACGGAAACCGGCCCGCTGGTGGCCAATACCCTTCGCGTGATCGCCCCCCTCGCCGAGGAGTCCCACGTCGCCCTGGACAGCGCCGTCGCCGACGGCCCGGCATGCCTGATGATCGACGCCACCAAGATGCAGCAGATCCTCCTCAACCTCCTCGCAAACGCCGTTAAGCACACCCCGTCCGGCGGCACGGTTTCCCTCGACGTGGGCATCGCCGACGACGGGCGGCCCCGCTTCCGGGTGAGCGATACGGGGCACGGCATTCCGGCGGAAGCCCTGACCCAGGTGTTGGAGCCGTTCGGCCGCGCCGAGGGTGGCGCCTCCCCGCATTTCCAGAAGGGGACCGGCCTGGGCCTGCCGCTCGCCCGCAAGATGGCCGAACTGCACGGCGGCGAACTCGTCCTGAAGAGCACCGTCGATGTCGGGACCGACGTCACGGTCTATCTGCCGGCAAGCCGCATACTTCCCGCCGACGCGGCGCAGCAGAACGCGCGGAGCGCGGTCGGCTGACCGGGCGGGTTCAACCCGCGGGCGGCGGGTGCCCCACACCGTCCCCGCGGGTCGGTGTCCCTCAGTCCTGGGCGAAGCCGATCCAGTCGGCATGGGCTTTCAGGCGGTTGGTCAGTGCAGGCACCTGGTCGTTGGGGATCGGATCGATCCGGATGCGCGACAGGCGCTTGCGCGCAAAGTACCAGCGCCCCTCGACCCTGCGGTACTCGTCCTCGTAATGCCCGAATCCGGTGAAGCCGCGATGGCCGGGGGCTTCCACCGGCTCCCGGCCGTCGAGAAACTCGACCACATCGACCATCGCCCAGACCGCCCGCGCCCGGTCCGGCGCCGACCTGTCGAAGGCGATCTCGGCCATATGGCAGTGATGCACCGTCAACGCCTCCTGCAGGCGGGCGCTGGCGCCGGCGATGAACTGATCCGCCGTCGAGCCGGTCGGCGCCGACCCGAACCCCTCGAACGTCGCCTCGGTCAGGAAAAGCCCCCTCAGGCGGTCCCACTGCTTGGTGTCGAGAAACCGGCAGTACTCGGCCTTTAGGGTCCGGATTTTCTCGCGGTCGACCAGCCGGTCTGCGGTGATCTGGTCCTGGGACATGAGCGTTCCTCCCTAGCATTTCGGCGACCGTTTCTTACGACCGTTCCTCGATCCATCGGCCGGATCGGTTCCGAAAGTCGTAACGCAGAGGCTTCGCCGAGCGAAGAATAAGTACGAGCGTTCGCGCCGGCCGTACCGATCGGGGCCGGGGTCGGCGGCGTTAAGAGATTGCTAATTCAATTGGCTCAAAATGTTTTTAATTCGACGGGATGTGGAGACAGGATCGTGCCGTTTTCCTGGCCAAGCGTGAAACCGAGCCATCAGGTGCTGATCGGCGCCGCGATCGGCGTGATCGCGCTCGCCGCCGCCTTCTCCTTCGACAAATGGCAGATGTACCGGTCGCAGATCGCCGACGCGAAGGACGAAGCCCGCAGGAGTGCGACGCTGCTGGCCCGGCACACCGACCGGGCGTTCGACGGTATCGACGCCGCGCTGCGCGAAGTCTCCCGCCTGCGCCTGGACAACGAGACCGTGGTCGGCGACCCGGAACTTGCCCATCGGTTCCTCAAGGCCATCCACGGCGGCACCCCCGTTCTGAAATCCATCGGCTGGGTGAACAGCGAGGGTCAGCGGACGGTCACCTCATTCTCCCCCAATCCTCCACCCGTCGACCTCGCGGAGGATATAGCCTTCCAGGGCCTGCGCGCGGGCAGTCCCGATTCCCCCGCCACCTTCGTCTCGGCGCCGTTCTACTCGGATGTTCTCGGCTCCACCGCCGTGTTCGTCGCACGCCGTACGACCGCGTCCGACGGGAGGTTCCTGGGCGTCTCCTACGGACTGCTCGACCCCACGTATTTCTCCGAGGTCTTCGAGGCCGCGAATTTCAGAGGCGCGTCCGTGGTTACGCTGTCCATGCCCGACGGAATCATCCTGGCCAGCCGCCCGGGTCCGCAGCGGGCCTACGACCCGACCTCCGTCGTCCTTCCCTTCTCCGTCGAGACGGTCGAGGAAACGCTCGGCGTCGCGATGGACGCCTCTCTGCGCACACGGCTCGGGCCGCAGGGCGAAGAGCAGATCGTCGGCGCCGCACTGACCGAGGACCGCCGCTTCCTGCTGTCGATCTCGACCCCGGTCGCGGTCGCGCTTGCCGATTTCTACGACGAGCTCTTCGCCGGGCTCTGGCGCGTGCTGTTCGCGATCGGCCTGCTTCTCGCCGTTGCCTGTGCCCTCCTCATCCAGACCCGCCGCCGCGAGGCCCTGGGCAACCAACTACGGGAGAGCGAACGCCAGTTCCGCGACTTCGCCGCGGCATCGGGCGACTGGTTCTGGGAGACGGATGCCGAGCACCGGATTACGTGGATATCGATGTCCGTGAAGGGCCCCATCGGCGCTTCACCGAACTGGCATATGGGCAAACGTCGCAGAGACCTGTGCTCGCCGCACCTGTTCTCGGATCCGCGTGTGCTCGACGCGCATGAGGCCCAGCTCGATCGGCATGAACCGTTCTCCGACTTCGAGTATCCGCGCGAGACGGCCGACGGGCTGCTTTGGGTTCGGACCAGTGGCGTTCCAGTCTTCGACCCCGACGGCACGTTTAAAGGCTATCGCGGCAGCGCCCGCGACATCACCGACTTCGTCGACGCGAAGGCCCGCCTGAAGGACGCGACCGACGCGATTCCCGGGGGGTTCCTGCTCTTCGACGATACCGACCGGCTCGTCTACAAAAACGCACCGACACAGCAGCCAACCGGCCTCGCGGCGTTCGAGACTCCCGGCGAGACGTTCGAGTCCATGATCCGCCGGGCGGCCTATCAAGGCATGGTGGAGGAGGCGAAAGAGGATCCGGAAGCCTGGATCCAGTGGCGGATGGAGCGGCACCGCGCCGCGAACCGCCCGTCCCTCATCCATGTCAACGGCCGGGCGATCGAGCTCATCGAGCGGCCGACCTCGGACGGCGGCCGCGTGCTGCTCCGCTTCGACGTGACCGACCGGGAGCTGGCCTATGAGGAGCTGCGCCAGGCGCGGGACGCGGCGAATGCGGCGAACCAGGCGAAATCCGACTTCCTGGCCAGCATGAGCCACGAGCTCCGCACCCCGCTCAACGCGATCATCGGCTTCGGCGAAATCCTCGAACGCCTGCAGAGCCGCACGCTTTCGCCCGAGCAGATCAGCGAGTACAGCGGCTACATCGTGTCCAGCGGCCGGCTCCTGCTGAACCTGGTGAGCGAGGTGCTCGATCTGTCGAGCGTCGAGTCGGGCCATCTCAAGGTCGAGCTTCAGAGCGTGAGCGTCCGGGCGATCGTCGAGCGGGCGGTGGAGAACGTGCGGCCGCTCGCGACGCAGCGGAACATCGATCTGCAGGTTGACGTTCCCGATGCCGCCGGCAACGTCCTGGCCGACAGTCAGCGCGCGATCCAGGTCCTGATCAATCTCCTGTCCAACGCCGTCAAGTACAACAAGCAGAGCGGCACCGTTCTGGTCGAGGCGCACGAGGAGCACGGGCAGATCACGGTCAAGGTCACCGACAGCGGGCCGGGCATCGACCCGAAGAAGGCCGCGCGCCTTTTCTCGCCCTTCGACCGGCTCGGTGCCGAGTTCGGCAACATCGAGGGCTCCGGGATCGGCCTCGCCCTGAGCAAGCGCCTGGTCGCCGCCATGTCGGGGCGGATCGGCTACCATCCGGCGCAGCCGACCGGCAGCACCTTCTGGATCAGCCTCCCCACCAGCGAGGAGGCTGCTGTCTCCGCGGCCCTGCGCCGTATCCCGGCGCGCCTGCCCCAGGGGCTGCCGGACTGCACGGTGCTGTGCGTCGAGGACAACGCGATCAACATGCGGATCGTCGAGCATCTGGTGGACGGCCTTCCCGGCGTCGCCCTGCTCGAGGCCGCGACCGGGACCGAGGGCCTGAACCGGGCGCAGACACAGCGGCCGGACGTGATCTTCCTCGACCTCAACCTGCCCGACATGTCCGGATACGACGTGCTCGCCGGCCTGCGCGCGGATCCCGCCACGTCGGAGATCCCGGTGATCGCCCTGACGGCGTCGGCCATGGTCGAGGACATCCAGCGCGGCGAGGCCGAGGGCTTCTTCCGCTACCTCACCAAACCGCTCGACTTCGACGCCTTCATCGAGGCACTGGCGGAGGCCACCGGCGGCAAGCTCCAGCGGGATTCCGGCAGGCTGCCGGCACAGGTGTTCGAGGCCCGCGAAACGGCGGAAACGGTTGCGGACCCCGTTGCGGATCCGGCTGCCGAACCGGCCGCGGAACCGGCTCCTGAGACTGTTGCGGAACCGGCTGCGCGGGCGGCGGACGCCCCCGATGCTCACCTGCTCGATCTGGAGCGGGTCGACTCGATCCGCTCGATGATCCAGGCGGACATCTTCGCCGCGCTGCTGGATCAGCTCGTCGAGGATATCGAGCGGCAAGCCGAGGACTATGGGCGAACCGTCGCCAACGACGACCTGACCGTGCCCGAGAAGGCGCTGCATTCCCTGAAGGGCCAGTGCCTCAACATGGGCGCCACGGCGCTCGGCGAGCTGGCGTCCCGGCTGTGCGAGGCGGCCCGTCGGGGCGACCGCGCGGCCCTGGAGCAGGCCCACGCCGAGTTCGCCGCCGTCAGCGCGGCGACGGCCCAGAGCCTGCGGGCCGATCCCCTCGCCTCCCAAACGCGCGCCGTCAGCGCCGCCTGATAGGAAGGCGCCTGAGACGGCCCCGCCTTGGACGGGGCCGCCAGCTCAGAAGGCGCGGGCTTAGAAGACGCCGACTCAGAACGTCTTGTCGGTCTGCGGGCGGTACTTGTTCTTCGGCGAGAAGCCCGAGCGCGCGGCCTCGCGCCGGTCGCGCACCCAGACCTCGCGGTTCGGATGCAGGCCGCCGCCCCGGGTCGCCGGGACCGCCGTATGCCGGGCGCGGTGCAGCAGCCGGGTATCGGCGATGCCGCAGTTCGGGTGGATGCCGCCGTTCTCCGCGACCTCCTTGTCCCACTTGGCCTGCCGGGCGGCCCGGGTCGCCGGGTCGTCGAGGGCGGTGCAGGACAGCTCGTTGCTGTTCAGGTCGGCCACGATCTCGTCCCCGTCCTCGATCAGCGCGATCGGACCGCCGAGCGCCGCCTCCGGCCCGACATGGCCGATCACCAGGCCGACCGACCCGCCGGAGAAGCGCGCGTCGGTCATCAGGCCGACGGCGATGCCCCGCTCGCGGCACAGCGTGGTGATGCGCGACGTCGGGTCCAGCATCTCCGGCATGCCCGGCGCCCCGCTCGGCCCCTCGTAGCGGACGATGATCATGTCGTTGTTCTCGAAGCTCTCCGGCGTCTCGTCCAGGGCCTTCAGCAGGCCGGCCTCGCCCTCGAACACCCGCGCCTTGCCGACGAAGCGGTTGTTCTCCAGGCCGACCTCGACGCCGGCGAGCTTCAGGATGGCGGAGAAGTCCGGCGACAGGTTGCCGCCGAGCACCCGCAGGCCGCCGGTCGGCTTGTACGGTTTCTCGACCGGGTAGACGACGGTGCCGTCGACCGGCTTGGTCTCCAGGCGCTTCACCTGCTCGGCCAGGGTCTCGCCGGTGCAGGTCAGGACGTCGCCGTTCAGCAGCCCGGCCTCCAGCAGTTCGCGCACGATCACCTGAACGCCGCCGACCCCGTCGATATCGACCATCGAGTACTTGCCGTAGGGCCGGGCGTCGGTCAGCACCGGCACCACGTGCTGGGAGAGGTGGTTGAACTCCTCCGGCGTGATGACCTCCTTCCAGAAGTCGGCGTAGCCCGCCGCCCGGGCGATCTCCGGCGCGTGCAGGGTGACGTTGGTCGAGCCGCCGATCGCCATGGCGACGATCATCGCGTTGCGCAGGCTGTCCCGCACCACGATGTCGCGCGGCTTCAGGTCCGTCTCGATCAGGTGCGCCAGATGCCGCACCAGCACCGGCGGGAACTCGGTCAGGCGGCGCGGATCGTCGGAGGGCGGTGCGACCATCTCCAGCGGCTGCAGGCCGACCACGCCGATGAAGGTCTGCATGGTGTTGTAGGTGAACATGCCGCCGCAGCTGCCGATGCCCGGGCAGGCGTGGCAGGAGATGTGGTGGCGGAACTCCGGGTCCGGGTTGCCGGCGACCTGATAGGCGCTGACGATGTCGAGCGCCTCGCCGGTGTTCGGATCGTGGCCCGGGCGGATCGGCCCGTCGGACATGATGATGGCCGGCTGGTTGTGCTCCAGCAGGGCGGCGAGCGTGCCGACCGGCGGCTTGTCGCAGGCGACGACGGCGATGGTGCCGGCCAGGCCCGTGGCCTCCAGGTGCTCGCACAGGGCGTCGTTGGTGACCTCGCGGCCGATCAGCGAGTAGCGCATCTCCCGCGTGCCGTTGCGGATGCCGTCGGAGGTAGCGATGGTGTATTCCGGCTGCACCAGGCGCAGGCGCAGCTTGTCGCCCTCGGCGCCGATCCGGCTCTTCAGGGCCTCGTGGATCGCCTCGACCTTCGCCTGAACGCCGAGATAGCACTGGCTGTCGCCCTTGGTGCCGACGACGCCGACGGACGGCTCGTGGATCAGCTCCGGGTCGGTGCCGAGTTCGCGGGCGAGCCCGATGGTCTGGGCCGAGCGGCCCGGATGGCGATCGATCAGGACGGTTCTTGCGTTTCTCACAGGCGTTTCCCCTAGTCGGCAGCGCGCATAGTCGGCGGCGCGAGGCGGTCGGTTATCCGGCTTGCGGCGCCCGCGAGGACGCGGCCCGCATTCCGGCCCGGATGGTAGTGCATGGCGCGGTTGTCGGCCAAGGAGTGGAACCGCCCGGACGCGATGTCAATACGGACGGGGCGATCGGGCCACTGGGGCGTTCGGGTCACAGGGGCGTTCGGGTCACAGGGGCGATCGGGTGTTGTGCGGCCGGGCGGTCGGCGGGAGAGTACGTCGCTACCGTAACGACCCGCGACCCTCGCCCATGTTCGACCTCACCCTGACCTTCGACAACGGCCCGGACCCGCAGGTCACGCCGCGGGTGCTCGACATCCTGCGGGCGCGGGGGCTGAAGGCCACCTTCTTCGTGGTCGGCCGCAAGCTCGACCACCCGGACGGGTCCGCGCTCGTCCGCGCCGCCCTGGCCGACGGTCACCGGATCGGCAACCACACCCTCACCCACACCGTCCCGCTCGGCGAGAACCCGGCACCGGACGCCGCCGAGGCCGAGATCGCCGCCACCGACCGCCTGCTGCGCGCCATCGGCGTCGAGACCCGCCTGTTTCGGCCATTCGGCGGCGGCGGCAACCTGGACACCCGCCTGCTCAAGCCGAGCGTGGTCGACCACCTGGTGGCGGAGGGCTATTCCTGCGTCCTGTGGAACGCCATCCCGCGCGACTGGGCCGATCCCGAGGGCTGGGTCGAGACCGCGCTGGAGCAGTGCGCGGCGCAGCCCTGGACCCTGATCGTCCTGCATGACCTGCCGACCGGCGCGATGGACCGGCTGGAGACGTTCCTCGACCGCGCGGCGGCGCTGGGGGCGCGGTTCCGCCAGGACTTCCCCGAGGCCTGCGTGCCGATCCGCGCCGGCCGCATCGCCGCACCGCTGACCGACTACGTGTCGGCCCTGCCCTGAGAACGCCTGCCCTGAGAACGCCTGCCCTGAGATCACCTGCCCTGAGAACGCCTGCCCTCAGGTAACCTGCCCCGAGATCATCTGCCCTGAGATCACCTGCCCTGGCGCCGCATCCGAGGAGACCGGTCGTGAAGCTCTATATCGGCGGAAAATGGTCGAGCACCTGGACGATGCGCGGCTGGCTCGCCTGCAAACTGTCCGGCCTCGACTTCGACACCGAGACCATCTTCCTGTCGCGCGAGGACAGCCGGGAGAAGCTCGAGGCGGTCTCGCCGACCGGCCGCATCCCCGTCCTCCTGCATGACGGCCAGCGCATCACCGACACCTGGGCGATCGCCGAGTACCTGTGGGAGCTCGCCCCGGACAGCGATCTCTGGCCGCGGGACCGGCGCGCCCGCACCGCCGCCCGGATGATCGCCGGCGAGATGCACGGCCACTTCTTCGAGCTGCGCTACTCGCTGCAGATGAACCTGGTGAAGCGCTGGCCGATCGCCAACGGCATCCCGTCCAACGTCAAACTCCTGGACAAGCCCGGCGTGCGCGATCAGGTCGCGCGCGTCCAGACGATCTGGCGGACGACCCGGGAGGACTGGGGGGCCGGCGGGCCGTACCTGTTCGGCGAGCGGTTCTGCTTCGCCGACGCCATGTATGCGCCCATGGCCAGCCGGTTCCGCACCTACGGCGTCGAGACCGACCCGGTCTCCGCCGCCTATATCGAGGCGTGCCTCGACCACGCTCACGTGCGCGAATGGATCCAGGGCGCCGAGGAGCAGGCCCGCGAACTCGGCTGGGACGCCGTCGCGGCGTGGCCCTGACGGCCGAGGGCGTCCGGCCTCGGGGGAGGCGGCTTAGCCATCGTTGCCGAGCAGTTTCATAACCACGCGAGAGGGGTGAAAAATGACAAATCCACCGAACACTCCCAGTAAGCGGACACTTGAAGCGTGGGTTCGCTGAAGCAGCGACGACGCCGGCGGTCGTGGAACGACGCTGAGTAGCAGCAGATCGTGAGCGAGGCCCTGGTACCAGGATCAAAGTGATGCGGACCCATCGCATACGCTAGAGCGACGCGTATGCGACTTTCAAAGGGATGCTGGATGGCGGCACCCCGCCAGACGATTTCGATGCGATGTGAGATTCGGCATGTCATAGCGAACGGAGGCTCGCGGCGAGGTTCGTTCGCTGAATTCCGATTCATTGCACAGGTGAAACCCACGAACAAAATGAGTCACGTTTTTCAATCTTGACGAGTCCTATCGTACTCATTTACATGGTGGCTATGACCTATCTGCAATCAAAAAATGTGCGCCTACAGGGGCTACGCACGTCAATGCGCCTGGAGCCAGCTATGTGGAGTGCGCTTCGAACAATAGCACGCTGGGAAAACAGCACCGTGGAGGAGCAAATTAATAAAGCCGTTTTGCATGCAAAAAATGGACAGACTCAAACATCAGCTGTGCGCGTTTATATTATTGAATATTTTGCGAATATAATATTTGAAGAAACAAAGGTTGTTGTTCGTCGCAAAAACATAGGGAGACAAATTGAAAACGCATAGCTGCGTGCGACTGGAAATCACTATTCAGATAACATACGGGGCTGAATCAAGCCCGGATCTCCTTTGCTTGCGAAGCGTTGGCAACACTATCGTTTTCAACTTTTAATTTATGGCGTACTCGGATCCGGCAGCGGCGGCTTTGTCGGTCGCAGCCGAAAGAAGTCGAGGAAACAGCCTACTCGCTCACCACGTAGGTCGTGCCGTCGATGTCGGTCTCGGTGACATCGCCACCGAGCACGAGGTCCCGCGCGAACGCGTCGACGTCGAAGTAGTAGCATAGGTTCTCAGGCATCTGGCTCAGCTCTGCCTGTTGCGGCATCTCTCAGCGGCAATGGGTAACGCCTCCGAAGTGGTTGAAGCGTGGTAACTCCAGCCCCCTTCTTCGGGATCGAATGAACACCCTAATGAAAGCTCACATCTAGAGGCCCATGGCACGCTCACCTGCGAGGCCTGTGGGTTCGACTTCGAGAAGACCTGTGGGGAGCGGGGGCGCGGCTTCATAGAGGCCCATCACACCAAGCCTGAACACACGCTTGCCCAGGGCGGCAAGACACGACTGGAAGATCTCGCCCTGCTGTGCGCGAACTGTCACCGGATGGTCCACGTCCGGAGGCATTGGCTGACCATGAACGATCTAAGGAAGATCCTGGAGGAATGAACGCTTCTGATCCTCCCCCAGTGAATTGGTCCACCGGTATGTTTGGGAAAACGGAGGATCGAGGATGGCGAGGAAGCGCTACAAACCCGAGGAGATCGTGGGCAAGCTGAGGCAGGCAGACATTCTGCACAGCCAGGGGATGTCGATGGCGGACGCGATCCGCCAGCTTGGTGTGAGCGAGGTAATGTTTTACCGCTGGCGCAAAGAGTGCGGCGGCATGAACGGTGATCAGCTGCGCCGACTGAAGGACCCTGAGAAGGAGAACGAACGGCTCCGCCGGGCGGTCTCCGACCTGACCCTGGATAAACAGATCCTGGCTGAGGCTGCCAAGGGAAACTTCTGAGCCCCTCGCGTCGCCGTCGCTGCAGATGAACCTGGTGAAGCGCTGGCCGATCGCCAACGGCATCCCGTCCAACGTGAAGCTCCTGGACAAGCCCGGGGTACGCGATCAGGTCGCGCGCGTACAGACGATCTGGCGGACGACCCGGGCGGACTGGGGGGCCGGCGGGCCGTATCTGTTCGGCGAGCGGTTCTGCTTCGCCGACGCCATGTACGCCCCCATGGCCAGCCGGTTACGCACCTACAGCGTCGAGACCGACCCGGTCTCCGCCGCCTATATCGAGGCGTGCCTCGACCACCCTTACGTGCGCGAATGGATCCAAGGCGCCGAGGAGCAGGCCCGCGAACTCGGCTGGGACGCCGTCGCGGCCTGGCCGTGAGGACAAAGCAACATTAATTCTTCGTCGCGTTTGTTATTTTTAATTAATCTCAATAACTATAACCCAAAAAATATAATTCTTGATTTGTTAATATTAAAATTATTCAAAATCCACTTCATTCCAACTCGCTCCGGATAACTTGCCTTCACTTGAAAACCCGACAACAATTTTGAATTTTTTTGACAATTCATGCACTCGACGACCCTTTCTCCCATACCTCACAATAAAGCTTATGCTTCCCTCTAATTCTTTGTCATTGATCTGCTTCGACAAATCTATATTATAGTCATCAAAGAAAAACGACATACCCTCTGAAACATCATAAACTGTCTTTTGAAACGTTTTTTTGGGAGGATACTCGCCAGCAAGCGAGCTATCAACTTTTATAACCTTACACTCAATAGGAAAAACAGCCTTATTAAGAAGCTGGAAGCCGAATCGAATAGCAGAAGTCTTATCATTTTCCTGATCTAAAATACCTAATACCCGAATATTTTCAAATAGAAGCTTATTTTCTGCTCTGTTCCGCCTTATCCATTCGTCTATTCGGAGTAGCCCGGTTGCTAGACCTGCAAAACCCAGCGAAGAGCCAACAAAAATGTAAAACCATGGCAGATTCTCAAACCAACCGATCACAGCGACAGCCGCGGCGAATAAGGGCGGCCAGATCCAACTGCGGATAGCTTCGATCGCGAGCTCTTTGCTCGCTTCTCGACTGAATAATCTCCAGACTGCCATACATTGGAGTCTAGGCTGTTAAACAACTACAAATCAATCATATACCCCTACAGCAAATGAGGCAGCCGCAGTACGGCCGCCCCACCTGTCCCGTCCGGATCGCGTCGTTGCGTCAGGCGGCCTTGATGCCGGCGATGAAGCGCTCGACGCTGGCCTTCATGTTCTCGGACTTCTCGGCCAGGTCGGCGGAGACCTGGTTGACGTTGCCGGCCGCCGCCTCGGTCTCGCTGGCGCCCTGGTTGACGCTCTCGATGTTCCGCACGACGTCGTCGGTGCCCGAGGACGCCTCCTGAACGTTGCGCGAGATCTCCTGGGTCGCCGCCGTCTGCTGCTCGACCGCCGCCGCGACGGCGGTCGCCACCTCGTTGACGCTGGTGATCGCCTCGGTGAGCTGGCGGATGATGTCGGTTACCCCCGACGCCTCCTTCTGCACGCCGGCGATCTTGTCGGCGATCTCCTGGGTGGCCCGGGAGGTCTGGGTGGCCAGGCTCTTCACCTCGCTGGCGACCACGGCGAAGCCCTTGCCGGCGTCTCCGGCCCGGGCCGCCTCGATGGTGGCGTTCAGGGCCAGCAGGTTGGTCTGCTCGGCGATGTCGGTGATGAGCTGGATCACGGAGCCGATATCCTGGGCGGTCGCCGACAGGGAGCCGACCGCGCTGGTCGCCGAGGCCGCCTGATCCGACGCCGAGGACGACAGGCTGTTGGCCTTCTGCATCTGCGAGGCGATGTCGGAGCTGGACGAGGTCAGCTCCTCGGTGGCCGACGCCACGGACTGGACGTTGGCCCCGGCCTCCTGGGCCGAGCTCGCCACGACGGAGCACTCCTCGCTGGTCTGCTTCGCCCGCGCGGTGAGCTGATCGGCGGTCGCCTGCATCTCGGTGGCGGAACTCGCCAGCGCGCTGATGAGCTGGCTGCTCTGCTGGTCGAACTCGGCGACGAGATCCTCGACCCTGCGGGCACGGTCGAGGCGGGCCTGCTGCTCCTTCGCCTGTTCGGCGGCGAGCGCCTCCGCCTTGATCATGTTGTCCTTGAAGACCTGGACGGCGCCGGCCATCTCGCCGATCTCGTCCTCGTGGTCCTGGCCCGGGATCGCCACCGACTTGTCGCCTTCGGCCAGGGTCCGCATGGCCCCGGCCATCGCCAGGATCGGCCGCGAGGTTCCGGTGCCGATCAGATAAGCCGCGGCGAGGCCGAACAGGGTCGCGACGACGCCGACCACCGCGGTGATCGTGAGGGCCCGGGCGATCTCCGCCTCGGCCTTCGGGCCCAGCTCGTCCTGCCGCGCCAGGGTGTCGAGCTTCACCTGCTCCAGGTCGTCGGCGACCTTGGGGCCGATCCGGTCGAGCCGGTTCGTGATGATGTCGTTGCGGGCCGTGATGATCCGGTGGACGTCGCCCAGGGTCGCGGCATAGGCCGCCTTCATCTCGATGGTTTCGGCCGTGAGCCTGCGGCGCTCCGGGTCCTGCAGGCTGGCCAGCAGGGTCTCTTTGGCGCCCTCGAAATCCACCAGCCCCTGCTTGGCCGCCGCGTAGCTGTCCTCCCGGTTGTCGAGCAGGAACTTGGCCGTGTAGAGCCGCGCCATCAGCAGGCTCCTGAGGGACAGACCGGCGAGATAGGCGGCCTCGGCGTCGTCGTCTTCATAGGCGCTGCGCATGACCGCGGTCAGGTTCTGCTCCATCCGCGGCCCGAGCACATCGAGCGTCTCATTGACCAGGACGTCGCGCTTGCGCTGCTCGGCGACCACGTCGTCGAAATGGGCGTCGTAGGCCTGGATCTGCGCCTCGATGCCGGCGATCGCCGTCCGCGCCTCCTCGGTCGCCGCCAGATCCAGCGCATCGGGGATGAGGGACAGGGTGGTCTCGGCCCGCTGCTTGACCCCGTCGATGCTCTCATCGTCCTTGTCGATGAGGAAGTGCTGCATGTTGATCCGGGTAAGCAGCATGTTGGCCTGCAGCCGGCCGGTCAGGTTCGTGCCGCGCGCGAGCTGACGGTATTCACTGAAATCCGCGTTGGCGATGACGAGCCCGGTTACGCCGGCGCCGGCACTAATGAGCAGCAGCGCGATCAGAAGGCCGAAACCCGAGAAGATCTTCGTGGAAATCCTGAACCGCTTCAGCATCCTACCTCTCCTCTTCAGAGCACCGCGGTCGTCTCGCAGGCCTGACCGAGCGGTGCCGATCGCGGAAAGGATCGACGGGATATTCTAAATTTTTGATTAAAGGAGTTCGAAAACTATATTTTTTCGATTCTCATGGTAATAAAAAAGCGAGCGCTCTCATTGCCAAACATCTGAAGGCATTAGCGGTTTGACCGCCCACCAGAAATTGCTGCCTCGCGCCCCGGCGCGATCTTGCGGGCCTTTGGGGGTGAGACATTTGTGCAAATCCCAACGGTCAGGACGCCGTCATACCGTCGACCGCCCCTTCCCCCTTCAACGTGAGGACAGCCATCGTCGACCATCGGAAAGCCGAACGGCTCCGCCAAATTTCATACATTTTTATGTGTTATTTGCGGAAATCGGAGCGAAAACCGTCTACCGTGAAAGGCGCGTTGCGGAGCAGCGGATTGCGCGGGATCGGGGCTCGGATCGATGAACACTTCCATCCAGGAATTGGCGGAGCGGATAGGCCGGTTTAACCAGAGTGTGCGCTTCGTGCGTCACTGGTCGGCCTCCGCTGCGGACAGCGGTCCAGGGGACTTTCCCGAGTTCGACCCGATCGACGTGCCCGATCTGCTGCCGTTCCTCTACCTGTTGGAGCGGGACGGAGAGCGGCTGCGGTACCGGGTGTCGGGCGACAGCGTCAACCAGCTCTTCATGACCGAGCATACGGGCCGCTTTTTCGACGAGGTGGTCCCCCAAACCCCCTACCGGGTCGTGGCCCCCTATTTCTTCAGGGTTCTCGACGGATACTGCTGCATATTCAAAGGCTTCGTTATCCTGCCGAACAAAGAGTTCATCGAGTTCGAACGGGTTCTCTTGCCGATCAAGCGCCAGAACCGAAACCTCATCCTTGGCTGCGCGTGCTTCAGCACGACGGCGGCACTACGCCCGAACCCGCCGGCCGCGCCGGAGCCTGGGTTCCATTTCCATCAGGTCCACAGGCGCGGCTCGGCGGTGGAGCGGAACTGGGTCGACATGGTGCCGCTGGTCGACAGCCCGGCGGCCTCCTGAGCGGCCTCCTGAGCGGCCGCCCGCGCACGCGCAGGTGTGCCTCGAGGCCGACACCGCAGAACGGTGGACCCGCCCGGCGCTGCGAGAGAGGCATTCCATCTATGAAAGAAAGCTGGCGGAGGGGATGGGATTCGAACCCACGTTAGGGGTTTCCCCCTAAAACGGTTTAGCAAACCGCCGCCTTCAGCCACTCGGCCACCCCTCCGCCGGGAGGGCTTATCCGGCGGCCGGTTGCCCGACCGCCGCACGGCGTATGCGCGCCCCTTCTACGGGGCGCCGGCGGGCGCCGTCAAGCGCCGTGCGCGATGCGCCGATCTCGGCGCGGAAACACCACGCTCCAGCGGCCCCGCCGGGACGCCCCCAGGGCGCGGGTCAGCCGTCCAGGTCAGCCGTCCGGGTCAGCCGTCCAGGGCCTGGGTCAGGTCGCCGATCAGGTCCTCCGCCGCCTCGATGCCGACGGCGAGGCGGATCAGGTCGTCCGGCACCGGCGAGTCCGCCCCTTCGGTCGAGCGCCGGTGCTCGGCCAGGCTCTCGGTGCCGCCCAGCGACGTGGCGCTGGTGAACACCTGCATGCGCCGCATCGCCTCCAAGGCCGCCTCCTTGCCGCCCGCCACCCGGATCGACAGCATGCCGCTGAACCCGCCGGTCATCTGGCGCTGCGCCACGGCGTGGCCGGGGTGGTCCGGCAGCCCCGGATAGAGCACATGGGTCACCCGCGGGTGCTCCCGCATCGCCTCGGCGATCGCCAGGGCATTCTCGCAGGCCTTGCGCACCCGGATGTGCAGGGTCCGCATGCCCCGCAGCAGCAGCCAGGCCTCCTGCGGACCGATCACCATGCCGAGATCCTTGCGCACCGTGCGGATGCGCTGCCAGTAGGCGTCGTCCCGCGCCGCGACCAGCGCGCCGGCCAGCACGTCGCTGTGGCCGTTCAGGAACTTGGTGGCGGAGTGCATGACCAGGTCGGCGCCGAGCTCCAGCGGCCGGGTCAGCACCGGCGTCGCCACGGTGCTGTCCACCGCCAGCCGGGCGCCGGCGGCGTGGGCGATCTCGGCGGCGGCGGCGATGTCGACCACATTCCACAGCGGATTGGCCGGGGTCTCGACCCAGACCAGCTTGGTCTCGCCCGGCCGCATGGCGGCACGCAGGGCGTCCAGGTCGCCGGCCTCCACGTACTGGACCCGGAGCCCCCAATGGGTGGCGAAGTCGTTCAGCCAGGCGCGCACGCCCCAATAGAGGACGTCCTGCACCACCACATGGTCGCCCGGCGACAGCGCCAGGAAGGGCGCGGTCACCGCCGACATGCCCGAGGCCAGCACCATCGCCTCGCTCCCGCCCTCGAGCCGGGCGAGCAGCGCCTCGACCTGGGCATAGGTCGGGTTGTCGGTGCGGGTGTAGTTGTAGCCGGGCCCGACGATGCCGCCCGGCGGGCGCTCGTAGGTCGTGGCGGTATGGATCGGCGGCACCACCGCCCCGTTCTCCGGGTCGATGAAGCCGAGCGCCTGGGCGGCGAGGGTTTCGGGCGCGAGCGGCCGGTTGGTCTTCATGGGGATGTCCTCAGGTCGGTCGGGCCGCGACCCTACCCGAAAACACCGGCCAATCGAAGCGGAGCGTCGGCCTCGCGGCCGGCGGAGCGGCGCGATGTGTCCGCGCGCGGGACCGGGCGGAAAAACAAGCGGCGCGCCCGCAGGACAGGCGCGCCGTCTATCTGGATCCGGCCCGAAAGCCGCAGGGGCTGATGCAGGGGGGCTGATGCAGGGGGGCTGATCAGGCCCGCATCATGTCGCCGCATTCGCCGCAGCCGAGCCGGGTCGTCGCCCGGCGGCCGACCGCCGCCCGGGCCGTCGAAACCACCCAGCGGCCGAGCCCGGAAAAGGCATGGCCGAACGCCTGGGAACGGAGCCGGCGGCCGCGGCTCACGCCCCGGTCGATGGCCGCCTGGCTGATGGCGGATCCGGAACCCCCGCGGGCCGCTCCCGCCGCATCGTTAAGCGCCGTCTCAAGATGGATCGTGGTCATCGCTACCTCCGTCCCTGCGCCGGCGAAAAGCCGTCCGGCGCTTCCGTGAGATCGACATGTAAACCTTTTCCGAGGGTCTTTAATCGGATAAGATGGCACCGAATTCATGCTCCTGATGAATTAATTCTGGAGAGCTAAGGGGATGGTTCCGCCATGGATGTACTGACCGGAATGTCGATCTTTGCGGCGGTTGTGGAGAACAACAGCCTCGCGGGCGCGGCGCGCCATATGAACCTGTCGCCCTCGGTGGTGTCGAAGCAGCTCTCGGCGCTGGAAGACCGGCTCGGCGTGCGGCTGCTGAACCGGACGACGCGGCGGGTCAGCCTCACCGAGGTCGGCTCGGCCTATTACGACCGGTGCAAGCGCATCCTGGCCGATGTGGACGAAGCCGAGGCGGCGGTGAGCACCGCGCACAGTTCGCCGCGCGGACTGCTGAAGATCACCGCCCCCTCCACCTTCGCCCACCGGCACGTGGCGCCGCATCTGCCCGGCTTTCTCGACCGGTTTCCCGAGGTCCAGGTCCAGCTCCTGGTGGCCGACCGGCTGGTCGATCTCGTCGAGGAGGGCGTGGACCTCGCCATCCGCATCGCCCAGCTCAAGGACAGCTCGCTGATCGCGCGCAAGCTGGCGCCCAACCACCGCAAACTGGTGGCGGCGCCGAGCTATCTGGAGAAATGGGGCACGCCGACCCGCCCCGAGAATCTGTCCGACCACGCGCTGATCACGCTGCAGCCCGGCAATCCGATCAACGACTGGCACTTCCTGGTCGACGGCGAAGAGAAGATCGTGCGCGCCCGGGGAACGATCGCCACGAACCACGGCGACTCCATTCTCGCCCTCGCCCTGTCCGGCGCCGGCCTGACCATGCTGGCCGCCCATGTGGCCGGCGAATACCTGCAGGACGGCCGGCTGGTCTCCGTGCTCGACGACCTGGTCAGCGAGGACGTGCCGATCTACGCGGTCTACCCGTCGAACCGCCATCTCTCGCCCAAGGTGCGAGCCTTCGTCGACTACCTGGTGGAGATCTACGGATCGAAGCCGTACTGGCTCGACCGGACGGTGACCCGCGGCCGCGACGCCGCCGACTAGAAAGCCGCCCGTTTTCGGCGGACCCGTATGGGTCTTGCCGCTGGCATCTGGATTTCCTATCCCTGAGAACGCCGCCGGTTGCGGCCGGCGTTTCCCTGCGACAGAGGAGATCGGCGCCATGGCCCTGCATGCCCCCGTCGTCCCGGACGTTCCCGTAGACCCGTTCTCTCTCGACACGGTGCGCGCCGACCGCTTTCCCGAGGCCGGGCCCCTGCCCTGGCTGGACCGGGATGACGCCGATGCGCGGATCGACGCCCGGGAAGCGGCGGGCGATCTCTCGGCCGACCAGGCGGCCCTATGCCGGCAGTTCCGCGCGCAGGGCTACGTCATCCTTCCGGGCTTCTTCGGCGACGACGCCGTTTCTGGAGCCTGGGACGCCTACGAGAAAGCGATCCATGAGGGCCGGGTGACCCCGCCGCCGGAACGCTCGGAGCGGCTGGATATCGATATCCCGAAGCGTCTGCTCAATCCGCATTTCCACCTGCCGGAAGTGGACGCGCTGCTCCGTGACGCACGGGCGCTGGACCTGATCTCGACGCTGCTCGGAGCCCGGGCGCTGCCGTTCCAGACGATCATCGGCCATAAGGGCTCGCAGCAGCGTGCACACTCCGATTCCATCCACATGACGACCTATCCGAAAGGCTATCTGGCGGCGAGCTGGATCGCGTTGGAGGATATTCATCCGGAGTCCGGCCCGCTGATCTACTACCCCGGCTCCCACCGCCTGCCCTACTCCCTGGCGCGCGAATGCGGAATTGGCGTCGAGGAGGGTCAAGGCGGATACGGCGCCTATCACGAGAAATACGAACCCTTCGTCCAGAAGATCATCGAGGAGCACGGTCTGGAGCCCGCCTACTTCGAGGCGAACCGGGGCGATATGCTGATCTGGCACGCCAATCTGCTGCATGGCGGCTCGCCGCGCCGGGACCTGAGATGGACCCGCAAGGCCCTGGTCTGCCACTACTTCGCCGAGGGCTGCGTGTGCTACCACGACTATGCCGCCACGCTCAGCCACCTGCACCGCCGGCCGTCGGAGCCCGTCGATGAGAGCCTTTTCGACGCCGACGCGTATCTCGCCGCGAACCCGGACGTGGCGGCGGCAGGGGTTGATGCGTATCAGCACTACGCGACGTTCGGCTTCAAGGAAGGGCGGATGCTCCGACCCTGACGGTGGCCTATGATCTCCGCCATACACACCGTGCGATAGCCGGTTGAACTCGTCCGCCGGCGGGCGCACGGTCCTGAATTGCGCCCAAAATCGTGGAGGAAGACGACCATGGCCCGCTGGCTGAAGACCGCCCGCTCCGAACAGGAACGCCAGGAAGACGACGCCAAGGTCCGCGCCGTGGTGGAATCGACCCTGGCGGACATCGCCGCGCGGGGCGACGCCGCCGTGCGCGCGCTGTCGGAGAAGTTCGACAAGTGGTCGCCGGAGAGCTTCCGGCTGAGCGAGGCCGAGATCGAGCGCGCCCTGGCCGAGCTCTCGCCGTCCGACCTGGACGATATCCGCTTCGCCCAGACCCAGATCCGCGGGTTCGCAGAGCATCAGAAGGCGGCGCTGCAGGACATCGAAGTGGAGACCATGCCGGGCGTCGTGCTCGGCCACAAGAACATTCCGGTCAACGCGGTCGGCTGCTACGTGCCGGGCGGCAAGTATCCGCTGGTCGCCTCCGCCCATATGAGCGTGGTCACCGCCAAGGTCGCCGGGGTTAAGCGGATCATCACCTGCGCGCCGCCCTTCGAGGGCCGGCCGAACCCGGCCATCGTCGCGGCCCAGCACCTGGGCGGCGCCGACGAGATCTACTGCATGGGCGGCATCCAGGCGGTGGGCGCCATGGCGCTGGGCACCGAGACCATCAGCGGCGTCGACATGCTGGTGGGGCCGGGCAACGCCTTCGTCGCCGAGGCCAAGCGCCAGCTCTTCGGGCGGGTCGGCATCGACCTGTTCGCCGGGCCGACCGAGACCCTGATCGTCGCCGACGAGACCGTCGACGGCGAGATCTGCGCCGCCGATCTTCTGGGTCAGGCGGAGCACGGCCCGAACTCGCCGGCCATCCTCCTCACCAACTCCGAGAAGCTCGCCCGCGACACCATGGCCGAGGTGGAGCGCCAGCTCACGATCCTGCCGACGGCGGCGATCGCCAGCCAGGCCTGGCGCGACTACGGCCAGGTGATCGTCTGCGACGACCATGCGGAAATGGCGGCGGTGGCCGACGAGATCGCCAGCGAGCATGTCCAGATCATGACCTCGGACGACGACTATTTCCTGAAAACCATGACCAACTACGGCGCCCTGTTCCTCGGGCCGCGCACCAACGTGTCCTACGGCGACAAGGTCATCGGCACGAACCACACCCTGCCGACCATGAAGGCGGCGCGCTACACCGGCGGGCTCTGGGTCGGCAAGTTCATGAAGACCTGCACCTACCAGCGGGTCCTGACCGACGAGGCCAGCGCGGCGATCGGCGAGGTCTGCTCGCGGCTCTGCGCCCTCGAGGGGTTCGCCGGCCACAAGGAGCAGGCGGATATCCGCGTGCGGCGCTACGGGGGCAGGAATGCCTGAGGCCGCGGGGGACGACCGGCCGATCCGGGTCGCCCACCGCTTCCGCCTCGACGGCAAGCGGGTGCTGGTCACCGGGGCCGGCAAGGGCCTCGGCGCGGCCTGCGCCGAAGCGATCGCCGAGGCCGGGGCGCATGTGATCCTGCTCAGCCGCAGCGGCGGCCCGCTGGACCGGGTGAAAGCGAAGATCGAGGCGGCCGGGGGCAGCGCAGAGACCGTCGTTCAGGACGTGACGGACATCGACGGAACCGCCGCCGCGATCGCCACGATCGGCCCGGTGGACGGACTGGTCAACAACGCCGGCTCGAACCAGCCGGAGCCGTTCACCGACGTCTCGCTGGAGACCTACGACCGGCTGTTCGGGGTGAACGTGCGGGCCTGCTTCTTCGTCGCCCAGACCGTGGTGAAGGGGATGATCGAGGCCGGCATCCGGGGCACGATCGTCAACATGTCGTCCCAGATGGGGCATGTGGGCGCGCCCAACCGGACGGTCTATTGCGCCGGCAAGCACGCGGTCGAAGGCCTGACCAAGGCGATGGCCTGGGATCTCGGGAGCCACGGCATCCGGGTGAACACGGTCTGCCCGACCTTCGTCGAGACACCGCTCACCCGCCCGTTCTTCGAGGATCCGGCCTTCAAGGCGGACACGCTCTCGCGTCTGGCACTCGGGGAGTTGGGGCAGTTGGAGGACGTAGCCGCCGCCACGCTCTATCTCATTTCGCCGGCATCTGGGTCGGTCACCGGCTCGTCCGTCATGGTCGACGGCGGCTGGACGGCCCGCTGACCGCCTTCGCCCCACCCCGTCATTCCGGCAAGCTCCGGACCCGATCCGGAGAGTGGCCGGGACCCGGCGGAAGACGTTGGGGGGAAGCGCCGAGGCCCGGTCCCGGGCAGCCCCCGGATCGAGCCCGGGCGCTCCCGGGATGACGAAGTGTTGTCGGTTTTTGCCACGGCGGCCGGGATCGACCTCCGTCGCCGGCGCGCCCCTCATGGTCGACCGCCGCCGCACCGCAAGCTAACCACCTTCGCCCCACACAGTCATCCCGGCAAGCTCCGGACCCGATCCGGAGAGTGGCCGGGACCTGGCGCTCCCGGGGTGACAGGGTGGTTTGAGGAGTTAGCCCCGGCGGTCGGCGTCGGCGTCGGTGCCGGCGATCGCGCCACCGTAGACGGCGCCCACCGTGCCGGACACGGCGCGGCCCTGGCGGCCGGCCATCTCGTTGGCGGCCTGCTGCTGCTCGACGGACCAGCGGACCTGGAATTCGTCGTTGTACTTGACCCGGTAGTAGCTCTGATAGGTCGCCATCCGACCCTCCATCTGTCTCGACGTCTGCATCATGGAAAAAGATGGGGTCCGGGCGCGCCGTCATCCAGCGCGTATGCTGCATCGCAGCGATGCGCTCGGCGCAACAGTCGACGTCAAAAAGCCGGCTTTCTGCCGGCTTGGTTAACAATCGTTAAGAATGATCCCTGGTAGGTCGGCTGGCCCATCGCACTGAGTGCCGACCGCAGACGATCGTCGGGATCGGCCGTCGGGATCGACCGTCGGGATCGACCGCCAGGGACGACCGGTCAGGGCAGCCAGTCGGCGATGACGTAGGGGACCTGCGTGCGCGGCACTTCCGGGTGGTGCCAGGAGTAGACTTTCTGCGCCGCCTCGAAGGCCACACGCTCGTCGGCGCCGTTGGCGCGCATCGTGGTGTAGGTCCGCGTGACCGCCTGGTGGCAGGCGGCGCTGGGACTGCAGGCGACGATCTCGCGTACGTCCGTCATATCGGGTCCAGACTCAGTGCTGTTTCTTGCGGCGGGTGCCGAACAGCTCCAGATGGTGATCGACGAGGTCGAAGCCTAGATCGCGGGCGATTCGCTTCTTCAGGTCCTCGAGTTCTTGATTATAGAACTCCAGAACCTCGCCGGTCTCAACATCAATCATATGGTGATGATGGTCTTCCGGCCCGGACTGCGGCTCGTAGCGGGCGCGGCCGTCGCCGAAATCCCGCTTGGAGACGATGTCCATCTCCTCGAACAGCTTCATGGTCCGGTAGATCGTCGCCATGGAGATCGTCGGATCGACTTCCTTGACCCGGTCGTACAGCGCCTCGGCGTCCGGGTGATCCTCGGCCGCGGACAGGACACGGGCGATCACGCGCCTGGGTTCGGTCATCCTCAGACCGCGCTTCGCGCACAGATCTTCGATCCTCGACTCGACCGTGCCTGCGTCCCTAACCGGAATCTGTACCGCCACTGCCCCGTCCTCAGCCTGCGCCAACGCTTTGAATCACTTCCGCCTTGCCGCCGTCCATGTCGAACTTCAGCCGTTCGACGGCGGCGAGATCGGTGCCCGTCACCCGCACGAACCGCGCCCCGGCCGGGTAGTCGATCGCGTGGATGGCCCCGACGTCATATAGGCCGGCATGGCCCGGCGTCAGGCGATAGGTCTTCAGTTTCTCGATCTTCGCGTCGCCGGCACCGGCTCCGCCATCGAGCCGCCGGTACTCGCTCATGTCGGTGTATTCCGACGCCTGACCGTAGATGGCCCAGGAGGAGCCGTGATCATGCGGCGGCGACTGACGCGGCGCATCGTTGATATGGGCCAGCACGACGAAATCGAAATCCGGATCGCGATAGAGCTGATGGACGCCGATTTCGGCCTGCGGGCCGCAGGTCTCCGCCACGAACTCTTCGTTCTGCAGCAGGCTCTCCAGCAGGGACCGGATCTTCTCCTTGCCGCCGTGGCCGGGATCGGCCGCGAGGGCATCATGGGCGTCACGGCAGAACTGGTCGAAGGAGTAGGCCATCCGGGCATCCTCTTCAGGTGACACACGATGTCAGAGCCTACGCCAACCGGCACGGCGCCTCAACCGGCTTGACCCCGATGGCGCCGATAGGCGGGTCCTATGGCGGCCCGGAGGCGCGCCACCCCTGCGATGGCGGGATCACACGGCCGTATGGGCCGGCTTGCCGGCGACGCCCTTGTAGAGAACGCCCTGGCGGAACGCCATGATCCGCGCGTGCTCGGCCCGGGCGGCGGCGTCCATATCGGCCGCGGGCGGGGTCTCGTGGATGAAGTTGCCTTGGGTGTCCTCGCCGCGGCAGAGCAGCGCGGAATCCCGGTCGCCGTTGATCTGGCGGACATGCGGGGCGACGTAGCGGATGGCCACGCCGATGCGCCGGTCGTCGCTCTCGTTCGGCTTGCTCGCATGGGCCACGAGCACGTGATGCAGGGACATCTCGCCCGGCGCCAGGGGCATCGCCACCGCCTCGGCCTCGTCCACCTCGACCGCCATCTCCTGGCCGCGGGTCAGCAGGTTCTCCTTGGCCAGCGTGTCCCGGTGCTCGACCTGCTCCCATTTCTGGCTGCCGGGTATCACCTTCATGCAACCGCTCTCCAGGGTCGCCGGGGACAGGGCGATCCAGGCTGTCACCACGTCCGGCCGGTCGAGCCCCCAATAGGTCGCGTCCTGGTGCCAGGACACGTAGCTCGGGTTCCGCGCGTCCTTCACGAACAGGGAGGTGCCCCAGCACAGGATATCGGGGCCGAGCACGTCCTCGACGGCGTCGAGCACCCGGGGGTGGCGGACGAGGTCGTCCACCCAGGTCTGGAGCAGGTAGAGCTTCTGGCCCTTCGACAGCTCGTACCAGCCGCCATTCGCCTCCTCGTAGGCCTCGAAGCGCCGGCGGAAGGTCAAGGCGTCGTCCGCCGACATGACCCGGATCGGATAGGCGTAGCCGTCCGTGTGGTAGCGGTCGATCGCCGCCTGATCGAGCATCTTGCCCATGGCATCCTCCCCGGACCGTCGGCGCCGCCGCATCGGGCGCGCGCCGCATTTCATTCCGTCCAGTATGGGGGCCGTCGGCCGATCCGCTCAACCGGTCGGCTTGCGGTGGGGCGCGGGGATGGCGGGCGGAGTGCCCGAGCCGGCTCGGAACCCGAGCCCGGTCAGTCCATAAACCGGGTCAGTCCATGAAGCAGACGCGGATCAGCGCGTCGCCGCGATACATGGCGGCGGCCAGACGGTGGTTGCCGTCCTGGATCCGGCCGTCGCGCAGGGTCAGCGAGCAGCCGTCGCGGGCGACGTTGCGGACCAGCCAGGCGACGCGGCCGGCATGTTCCGCCGCCGGCACCGGGGCGTTCGGATCGCGGCCGTCATCGGGCTCGATCAGGTCGTCGTTGGCCAGATGCAGGTCGATCAGGGTTTCGTCGACGGTCACGCCGCCGGCCCAGCGCGGATAGCCCGCGACACCGGCCAGTGCCTTCACCTCGTCGAGCCGCAGCGTCGCCAAACGGATAGCCATGATCCCGTGCCCCCCAGAACAGGCGCAGACCGTCAAAGCGCTGGTCTGCCGGTCTCGGTCCGGAGGCAGCGCATCCCGAAAATGTGCGTAAGCCGTTCGAGGGCGACCGATGCCGATCCCCCCCGAGCAACGAGGGTGATCTAGCCGAGTTTCGACAGCGAAGAAACCGCGAAAACGACGCCCGATGTCGCTGCCGGAGCAACCGCGTCGCGGCCAGGCAAACCCTTTGGTAACTCCTTGCCTATATGATCGTTGTCGGTCGCCGGAAACGGGGGCCGACAGTCGTTTTCACGCCAGGAACCGAGCCTGGAAACCGCGGCCGAAAAACACGGTCGGAAATCGCGCCCCGGACGGGGCCAGGAACAAGAGGAGGCATGTTATGCCGCAGGGTCCCGAAAGCCTGCAGAACGCCGCCGGCGGCGCCATCGATCCGCTGCTGCTCGCCATCGTGTGCCTCATCTTTGTGGTGGGTGCCGTCGTGCCGATCGCCACCGCCATCCTGTCCAGCCTGCGCGACGACCGCGAAGCCAAACGCGCTGCGCTCGAGGCCCAGCAGATCAGCAACCCGGTCGCCGACAACGTGATGGCCGCGGTCGAGGTGGTCGAGATCGAGCCGGTGGCGCTGGAGACCCTGCAGCCGGCGGCGAACGACGATCCCCTTCAGGTGGCGTCCGGCGGCGTGCGCTGAGAGGCGGCGCGCTTCCGCCTACGGGTTGGTTTCGGCCTTCCGCGCCATCGTGATCGCCGCGATGAGCTCCTCTGGGACCGGCTCCAGGGCCATGGCGTCAGCCTCCGGGCTGCCGTTGCAAAAGGCCCCTTCGGCCGCCGCCCGCACCGCGCCGTAGGCGGCGACGTAGCGGCGGCACGCGGGGCAGGTCCGGATATGGAAATCGACCATCATGCGGGCCGGACCGCCGAGCGCGCCGTCGAGATAGTCGTCCAGAGTCTCCTGGAACTCGGCGCAGGTCAGCAGCCCGGGAAGCCGGCCCTCGAGCCAGTGCTGGATGCGCCAGCGCAGTCTGTGTCGGGCGATCATGACCACCCCGTGCCCTCCCAATGCGGTTCCACCAGCGTCTTCAGCGCCGCCCGGGCGCGGTGCAGACGCACCTTCAGCGCGCCCTCGGCGATGCCGATCATCTCGGCCGCCTCGCGGGTGCTGTACCCCTCAATGTCGCGCATCAGCAAAACGATACGGTAGCCGTCCGGCAGGGCGTCGATTTTCCCGCGCACCATCCGCCTGAGCCGCGCCGCCTCCAGTTCGCTCTCCGGATTGCGCGCCTCGGTGCGCGGCTCCCCGAGACGCAGTCCCTCCGGGCTGAAGGTCGGCAGAAGGTCGTCGATCGGCGTCTCGGCCAGCCGCTTGGCGGACCGCAATCGCATCAGGCAGGCGTTCACGGTGATCCGGTGCAGCCAGCCGCCGAGCGACCCGTGCGGCTCGAAGCGACCGATCGCCTTGTGGGCCGACAGGAAGGCCTCCTGCAGGCAGTCCTGGGCCGTGGCGTCGTCCCGCACCATGCGGCGCGCCACCGCGAGCAGCCGCCCGCCATGGTCCCGCACCAGCCGCTCGAAGGCCCGCGCGTCGCCCGCCTTCAGCGCCGCAACGAACGCGGCGTCGTCGGCGCCGGCGGCGGCGGCGTCTGCGGCGTGGTCTGCGGCGTGGTCTGCGGCGATGCCGCCGGGTTCGTCCATGCACTGAGTCTCCCGCCGTGGTCCCAGGTGACCGCGTCGCCGTCTTCTACCATGGCCGCCGAGCGCGGGACGATCCCGCAGGCAAGCGGATCCTCACCATTTGATCCACATCAAGGCGCGGACCTTCGGCGCCTCCTAGTCCTTCAAGAGTTCTCGACTCCCGAGCGGAAAGCCTGCGCCATGCCGTCTTCCACCGCCGCCGCACCCGAGCCGACCCTCGGTCTGCGCGATCTGCCGAGCCCCGATCCGGCGGCCGGCCTCAAGGCGTACCGGGACGAGCGGGCCGCCTGTCTGCGCGCGGACCGCCGCCGGTGGGACAACTACCGACGCTACCGCACCTCCTCTCGGCGGGACGAGCGGCCGGACTATCTGCCGATCAAGCTCGACATCGAGAATGTCAGCCGCTGCAACTTCCGCTGCACCATGTGCAGCGTCAGCCAGTGGCCGAAGGGCCGGCGCGCCGGCGACATGCCGCTCGAGGCGTTCAAGGCGCTGATCGACGCCCAGACCGGACTGGTCGAGATCAAGCTCCAGGGCATGGGCGAACCCCTGCTCCAGCGCGCCCCCTTCTTCGAGATGATCCGCTACGCCCGGGCCCGGCGCATCTGGGTCCGCACGACGACAAACGGGTCGCTCCTCCATCTCAACGACAACATCGCCAAACTGGTCGCCGCCGACCCGAACGAGGTGCAGATCTCGATCGACGGGGCGACGGCGCCGGTCTACGAGGCGGTGCGCGTGGGCAGCGTCTTCGATCGGGTGATGCACAATATCGCCGGTCTCAACGCCGCGTTCGAAGTCGCCGGCATGACCCGGACGAAGATGTGGACGGTGGTGCAGCAGGCGAACCGGCACGAGCTCGCCGACCTCGTCCGTCTCGCCGCCGCCCTCGGCTTCCGCTCCCAGGTCTTCTCGCTTGAGTTGGTCGACTGGGGCCTGGAGAGCTGGCGCGCCGCCAACGACAGGGTGACCGTGACCGACGAGCTCGACCCGCACGAACTCTTGGCGCTGGTGACGCTCGGGGAGAGCCTCGGGGTGCGGGTGCAGTTCTGGCACACCACCGAGAAGTACACGACCGACAGCGCGGCGGGCCTGTGCCCCTGGCCCTTCGAGCGGGCCTTCGTCGGGTCCGACGGCCGGATCGTGCCGTGCTGCACCATCGGCAATCCGGACGTGCTGGAGATCGCGGGCGACGGCGCTCGGGTCGGCGGCTTCTACAATATCTGGTCAGGCGACGGCTACGCCCGGTTCCGGCGCGCTCACCTGGACGGACGGATACCGAAGGCCTGCCGGTCCTGCTACGTGTGACCGCGGGGGAAGTGACCTCGGGCCGGTGACAGGGCGGGCGCGCTCGGCCAGACTTCACCGACGCCGGCGGGCGGAACGACAGGGAGCGGGAGCATGAAGGCGATCATCATCGGCGGCGGTATCGGCGGTCTCGCCACCGCGCTCAGCCTGCACGAGCAGGGCATCGACGCCCATGTCTACGAGCAGTCCCAAACGATCCGCGAGCTCGGGGTCGGTATCAACACCCTGCCCCACGCCATCAAGGAGCTCGCCGCCCTCGGCCTGCTGGACCAGCTGGACGCGGTCGGCATCCGCACCTACGAGCTGATCTATCAGAACCGGTTCGGCCAGGAGGTCTGGCGCGACCTGCGCGGCACCGACGCCGGCTACGACTTCCCGCAGTTCTCCATCCACCGGGGCAAGCTCCAGGGTCTCCTTCTGGAAGCCGTGCGGGAGCGGCTGGGCGACGATCACGTTCATACCGGCCACCAGCTCGTCGGCTTCGAGGACGACGGCACGAGCGTCTCCGCCGCCTTCGAGCGGCGCGATACCGGCAGCAAGGTCACCGCGACCGGCGACGTCCTGATCGGCTGCGACGGGATCCATTCCAAGGTCCGCGGGACCTTCTATCCGGACGAGGGCCCGCCGAGCTGGAACGGCCTCATGCTGTGGCGCGGCGCCGTCGAGGGCGATCCGTTCCTGACCGGACGCTCCATGGTGATCGCCGGCGGCATGAACGCGAAATTCGTCTGCTACCCGATCTACAACGACCCGGATTCGCCGGGAAAGACCCTGCTCAACTGGGCCGTGGTCGCCCGCCTCGGCGACGGCACCCGGCCGCCGCCACGGCGCGAGAACTGGAGCCGGCTCGGCGATCGGGCCGACGTGATGCCCTATGTGGACGGCGTCTTCGACCTGGATGTGGTCGACCCGGTGTCGCTGATCACCCGGACGGTCGACTTCTACGAGTATCCGATGTGCGACCGCGACCCGGTTGACCGCTGGTCCTTCGGGCGGGTGACCCTTCTCGGGGACGCGGCGCATCCGATGTACCCGGTCGGCTCCAACGGGGCGAGCCAGGCGATCCTGGACGCGCGCTGTCTCGCCCCCCTGCTCGCCGGCTGCGGCGGCGATGTCGAGGGCGCGCTGAAGACCTACGAGGCCGAACGCCTCCCGGTCACGGCCGAGATCGTCCGCACCAACCGCACCGGCGGCCCCGAAGGCGTTATCGACCTGGTGGAGCAGCGCGCGCCGGACGGCTTCGAGAGCCTGGACGCGGTGGCGACGCGGGAGGAACTGGAAGCCATCGTGCGCGGCTACGCCACCCTCGCCCGGTTCAGCCAGACCGACGTGAACCGCGCGCAAGGCTGACGTCAGCGGTCGATCCGGCGGCCGAAGGTCTCGGGGTCGAAGATGAGGGCGTAACGGTCCCGCTTCACGCCGTCGCTGCTGAGCGGAAGCAGCAGGCGCACATAGGACCAGATACGGCCGTTCGGGTCGTGATACTCGCGCCGCCGGAGGTCCGGTTCGCCGCTCTCGACGATCGTGGCCGTTTGGGCCCGCACCGCCTCGACATCGGACGCGTTGAACCCTTCTGAGAGGCCGGTACCGCGCATGGATTTTCCGTGCTTCTCGTCGAGCAGCGTGGACGAGAGCCTGACGACCCAGTCCTGCGCATCCTGGTTCCACTCGAGGATGCTGACGCCCTTGATGACCTCCCGCGGCAGGTCGAGCGGATCAAGCGTGGCCGGCAAGCCATCGGCTCGCGCCGTTCTCCATATCTCAAGACACTGTTCCAGCAAGGGAAAATTCGAGACTTGCTCGATTGGCAATTGGATGTGGAAACCAGGAAGATCCCAGATCCCGTCCGGTAGGTTCGCTGGCGATCTCAAATCTACCTCAGTACAAACAGCACCATAATTCAGGTAAACACTTATACAGCACGCTGACAACAAAGAGTTTGATCCAACTCACGTCAGCCGCGTGCAGAGTTCACGACGATCAATCCTTAGGCGATCCTGTCAGCCTCCGAGACGCTGGCCGAACGTGCCCGGGTCGTAGACCACCGCGTAGCGGTCGCGCTTCATCCCGTCGCTGCTGAGCGGCAGGACCAGCCGGGTATAGGCCCAACGTCGGCCCCGAGCGTCGGTGAACTCGTGGCGGGCGAGATCCGGTTCGCCGGACGCCAGGATCTTGTCTAGCCGGCTGCAGACACCCGGATAATCCTTGGGCGAAAACCCGTCGGACAGCGGCTTGCCGGACATGCTCTTCCCATGTCCCTGGTCCATCAGGGTCGAGGAAAGTCGTACAATCCAGCGGCAGTGCGTATCGTCCCAATCGATGAGGCTTATCGCCTTGATCGCCTCCACCGGCATCTCGACCGGGTCGATGGTTTCCGGCAGCCCGTGATCGGAGAGCCGCCGCCAGCCGTCCAGGCAGCCTGCGAGGATCGGATACTCGGCCAGACGATCGAGGGGCATCGGCACATGCACCCTGCGCATCTTCAAGAGATGATCCATTTCGCCCCGGACCCTGAAACCTTTTTCGTCTAAAGCGACGAAAAAGGTAATCTGTTGTGATATAGGGCTTCGAAATAACCGATTCAACTCGACTGCGGCGTGATCTTCGCGGGCGGTGTCAGTCCTCGATACGCTGTCCGAAAGTCTCGGGATCGAAGATGAGAGCGTAGCGGTCCCGCTTGACGCCATCGCTGCTGAGCGGGAGGGCGAGCCGCACATAGGCCCAGATCCGCCCCTGCCGATCGTCGAAATCGAACCGGTCGAGGGCGGGCTCGCCCTTCTCCTGCATCGCCCGGATACGATCACGCATCCGCTGCGCCTGGTCCGGGCGCAATCCGTCGGCGAGCTTCGCGCCGCTGAGCGGAGCGCCGTGCCCCTGCCGCAGCAGCGTGGACGCGAGGCGGACATACCAGTCGCCCTCGTCCTCGCGCCATTCGATCAGGCTGATGCCCTTGATCAGGGCCGGCGGCATGTCGAGGGGGTCGATCGTCTCCGGGATGCCGTCCGTCGCGGCGCGGCGCCAGACCTCTAACGCCTGGGCCAGAAGCGGGAACCGGTCGACATCCGCCAGGTCCAGCGGAACATGAACGCTGGGCAGGCCCCAGATACTCCGCACTTCCTCGCTCTTAGGCACCATCAACCGGACTTCTTCCGCTTATTGGTCCTCCAGTGTCACATCGACCGCCGCAAAAGGAAATGCCAATCGATGCCGCCTGTCTCCCCGCGCGGCCCGACCGTCACTCGGGCGGCGGCAGGAACTCGACCTCGTGCTGGGCGGCGAGGCGGACCACCTCCTCCGGGTCGTTCACGTTGTGGATCTTCTCGAACAGGGTGCGCAGCGTGCGCGACGGCGACACCCAGAACAGCGCCTTCACGTCGCTGCCGGAGTTGTTGAAGATCCCGTGCGGGATGCCCATCGGCATCCGGATCAGGTCGCCGGTCGAGGCCTGCTTCTTCTGGCCGTCGAGCACCAGGTCGAAGGTGCCGTCCAGCATGTAGATGAACTCGTCCTGGGTCGGATGGATGTGCGGCGGCACGAAGGTGCCGGTCGGAAACAGGGTCTCGAAGGTGAAGCAGCTCTCGCTTTCCTGTTTCGGCTTGTAGGTCTGGCCGAGGATCGACCAGACGACGCCGTCGATCCCCTCGCCGGCCGGCGTCACGCCCGCTTGCATCACCGTCATGATCTGTCCTCCGGTTCCGATCGGTGCCAGGATTGAACCATCGAAGACCCGCTTTCGGAAGCCCGCGATGACATCTGTGACCATCCGCCCGTCTGAGCCCGGCGACATCCCCGCGATCGCCCGGATTTATGCCCATCATGTGCTGAACGGCACGGCGTCCTTCGAGGAGGAGGCGCCGCCGGAACCGGAGATGGCGGATCGCCGCGCCGCCGTGGTCGATGCCGGGTTTCCCTATCTGGTGGCCGAGCGCGACGGGCAGGTCCTTGGCTACGCCTATCTGAGCAAGTACCGGCCGCGCTCCGCCTATCGGTTCACCGTCGAGAACTCGATCTACATCGCCCATGACGCGGTGCGCCAGGGCATCGGCCGGGCGCTGCTCGGCGAGCTGATCCGGATCGCGGAGGACGGGCCCTGGCAGCAGATGATGGCGGTGATCAGCGATCCCGCCTCCGGCTCCGAGCCGCTGCACGCCGCCTTCGGCTTCCGCAAGGTCGGCACGATGGAGCGCATCGGGTTCAAGTTCGGCAACTGGATCGACGTGATCGTCATGCAGCGCGCGGTGGGGTCGAGCGATCCCTGAGGCGCTCCGGCGCAGGAGGACCGGCGCGGCCAGGCCCGCTCGAACGCCCGTCAGACCCGCTTGCCGCTCTCCGGATCGAACAGATGGACGGCGTCGGTCGCCGCCACCTGCACCGCATCCTGCCCCGGCGCGAAATGGCCGGCCAGCCGCACGGTGACGAGCCGGCGGCCGTCGCCGTCCAGATGGCCGTGAAGCAGCGTGTCCGCGCCGAGCTGCTCGACCAGGTCGAGGCGCAGGGTCATACCCGTCCCGCCCGCGGCCGGCGTCAGATGCTCGGGCCGGACGCCGACGGTCACCGGGCGGCCGGCCACGTCGGGCCGCGGATCGGGCAGGTTGATCGACGAGCCGGAGGCGAGCGCCACCGAGGCGCCGTCCGCCGCGACCGTTCCCTCGAGCAGGTTCATCGACGGCGAGCCGATGAAGGTGGCGACGAAGGTGGTGGCCGGCGCGTTGTACAGCTCGATCGGCGTGCCGATCTGCTCCGCCCGCCCGCCGTTCATGACGACCAGCCGGTCGGCCATGGTCATGGCCTCGACCTGATCGTGGGTGACGTAGAGGCTGGTGATGGCGAGGCGGCGCTGCAGACGCTTGATCTCCACCCGCATCTGCACCCGGAGCTTGGCGTCGAGGTTGGACAGCGGCTCGTCGAACAGGAACACCGAGGGCTCGCGCACGATGGCCCGGCCCATGGCGACGCGCTGGCGCTGTCCTCCGGAGAGCTGGTTCGGCCGGCGGTCGAGCAACGGCTCGAGCTCGAGAATGCCCGCGGCCTCGCGCACCCGACGGTCGATCTCGTCCTTGGCCATGCCGCGATTGCGCAGACCGTAGGCCATGTTGTCGTAGACCTTCATGTGCGGGTACAGCGCGTAGTTCTGAAACACCATCGCGATGTCCCGGTCCGCGGGCTCCAGCCGGTTCACCGGCCGTCCACCGATCTCCACCAAGCCGTCGGAGATGGTCTCGAGCCCCGCCACCATCCGCAGCAGGGTCGACTTGCCGCAGCCGGACGGGCCGACGAGCACGATGAACTCGCCGTCGGCCACGTCGAGATCGATCCCGTGAATGGCGTGGAAGCCGTTCTGGTAGATCTTCTGGACACCCTTGAGGTGCAGTTCCGCCATTCTCCGGCGCTCCCCTAGTCTTCGGTTTCCGCGGTCCGTCGGCCGCGCCTATTTCTCGGTCTCGACCAGACCCTTGACGAACAGCTTCTGCATGGCGACGACGACGATGACCGGCGGGATCATCGCCAGCATGGTGGTCGCCATGACCAGATGCCACAGCGGCAGGGACTCCGCCGCCTGGGTCATGCGCTGGATGCCCATGACCACGGTGTAGAAGGACTCGTCCGTCGTGACCAGCAGCGGCCAGAGATACTGGTTCCAGCCGTAGATGAAGAGGATCACGAACAGCGCCGCCACGTTGGTGCGGGACAGCGGCAGCAGGATGTCCTTGAAGAACTTGAGCGGGCCGGCCCCGTCGATCCGCGCCGCCTCGGCCAGCTCCTCCGGCACGGTCAGGAAGAACTGTCGGAACAGGAAGGTCGCCGTCGCCGAGGCGATCAGCGGCAGGCTGAGCCCGACATAGGAGTTGAGCATGCCCAGGTTCGCCACCACCGCGAAGGTCGGTAGGATGCGCACCTCGACCGGCAGCATCAGGGTGATGAAGATGATCCAGAAGAAGGCCATCCGGAATGGGAAGTCGAAATAGACGATGGCGAAGGCGGCGATCAGCGAGATCGCGATCTTGCCGATGGCGATCGCCAGCGCCATCACCAGACTGTTGAACAGCATGGTGCCGACCGGGATGCCGCCGGCGTCGGCCACGCCGGCGCCGAGCACCGTGGCGTAGTTCTCGAAGAACCGGTCGCCCGGCCACATCGGGATCGTCCCATCCATGATGTTCTCGATCGGATGGGTCGAGGCGACGAAGGTGATCCAGATCGGCATGACGGTGATGACGATGCCGAGGATGACGACCAGGTGGGAGATGACCGTCAGGTGGGGGCGGTTCTCGACCATCAGTACTCGACCCTCCGCTCGATGTAGCGGAACTGGACGACCGTCAGGGCGATGACGATCGCCATCAGCACCACCGACTGGGCCGCGGAGCTGCCGAGGTCGAGGCCGACGAAACCGTCGCTGTAGACCTTGTAGACCAGGATCTGCGTCGCACCCGCCGGTCCGCCCTCGGTCGTCGCGTGGATGATGCCGAACGTGTCGAAGAACGCGTAGACCACGTTGACCACCAGCAGGAAGAAGGTGGTCGGCGACAGCAGCGGGAAGATGATCGTCCAGAACCGCTTGAACGGTCCGGCGCCGTCGATCGCGGCGGCCTCGATCAGCGAGCGCGGGATCGCCTGCAGCCCGGCGAGGAAGAACAGGAAGTTGTAGCTGATCTGCTTCCAGGACGCGGCGATGACCACCAGGGCCATGGCGTCGCCGCCGTCGAGATAGTGGTTCCAGTCATAGCCCACGCCGCGCAGCAGGTAGGCGAGGATGCCGACCACCGGGTTGAACATGAAGAACCAGAGCACGCCGGCAACGGCCGGGGCGACGGCATAGGGCCAGATCAGCAGGGTCTTGTAGGTGGTCGCGCCCTTGATGGTCCGGTCGGCCATCACCGCCAGGAGCAGCGCGAAGGCCATCGACACGAAGGCGACCGAGAAGCTGAAGACGACGGTGTTGGTGAAGGCGTCGAGATAGAGCGGATCTGAGAACAGTTCCTCGAAGTTCTCGAACCAGACGAACTCGGTCGACAGGCCGAAGGCGTCCTCCACCAGCATGGACTGGTAGAGCGCCTGCAGCGCCGGCCAGATGAAAAAGACCAGGGTCACGGCAAGCTGCGGCAGCAGCAGCAGATACGGCAGCCACAGATTGCGGAACGTCACGCGCTTGATCAAAGCTCAATCCCCGAAACAACGTGCGGGAGGCCGGCCCGGTTGGCGCCGGCCCCCACGCCAGGTTCACACGCGCTCCCGCGGGAGCGCAGGCGGTCCTCAGTCGTTGGCCTTCTCGAAGCGTCGCAGCAGCGCGTTGCCCCGCTCGACCGCGGTGTCCATGGCTTCCTGGGCGGTCTTGTCGCCGGACCAGAGAGCCTCGAGCTCCTCGTTGATCACGTCGCGCACCTGCACGAAGTTGCCGAAGCGGATGCCCTTGGAGCTCGGGGTCGGGGTGTTCAGGCTGAGCTGCTTGATGGCGGTGTCGGTGCCCGGGTTCTCGCCGTAGAAGCCCTGCTTCTGCGACAGCTCGTAGGCGGCCGTGGTGATCGGCACGTAACCGGTCTCCTGGTGCCAGCGGGCCTGAACCTCGGCCGAGGAGATGTAGTTGAAGAACTCGGCCACGCCCTTGTACTCGCCCTCCGGCTTGCCACCGAGGACCCACAGGGTCGCGCCGCCGATGATCGAGTTCTGCGCCGTGTCGGCCACGTCGGTGTTCAGCGGCAGCATGGTCTGGCCGAACTCGAACTTGGCCTGGGTGACGATCGAGCCGTAATAGGCCGACGAGTTCATCCACATGGCGCATTCGCCGTTGGTGAACATCGGCAGGCTCTCACCGCGGCGACCGCCGTACTGGAACAGGTTCTTCTCCTGGCTGTCGGCGATGCTCTGAAGGGTGCCGACCACGTCGTCGTTGTTGAAGACGAACTCGGTGCCGAGACCGGCGAAGCCGTTCTCCTCGGTGCCCATCGGGATGTTGTGCCAGGCCGAGAAGTTCTCGACCATGACCCAGGACTGCCAGCCGAAGGAGAAGCCGCACTTCATGCCCGACGCGACCAGCTTCTCGGAGGCGTCGAACACCTCGGTCCAGGTCGACGGCACGTCGACGCCGGCCTCGTCCAGGGCGTCCTTGTTGTACCAGAGAACCGGCGTGGAGCTGTTGAACGGCAGGGACAGCAGCTTGTTGTCCGGCGTGGTGTAGTAGCTGACCACGGCCGGCAGGTAGTCGTCCTGATCGAACGCGGTGCCGGTGTCTTCCATCAGCTTGTAGACCGGATAGACGGCGCCTTCGGCGGCCATCATGGTCGCGGTGCCGACCTCGAAGACCTGCACGATATGCGGCTGCTGGTTGGCGCGGAACGCCGCGATCGCCGCCGTCATGGTCTCGGTGTAGTTGCCCTTGTAGACGGGCACGACCTTGTACTCGGACTGCGACGCGTTGTAGCCGTCGGCCATCTCGTTGACGAGCTCGCCATTGCGGCCGCCCATGGCGTGCCACCACTGGATCTCGGTGGCGGCGATGGCTTCGCCGGCAGCGGACAGCGCGAAGGCGCCCGCCAGGCCGGCCACAATCATCTTTGAATTGAACATGCTCTTCCCCCGGGGGTCAGGTTGCTTTTCGTTGGCGACGTCGCCAACGCCGGGCCGGTCCTTCGGGGATCGCGATGGCGAGAGCCCCCGAACGCACAGCACGAAATCGGCGCGCCGCAGGCATATAGTAGAGACAATTACACGACGGTGACAGTTCGATGACTATCGAGTGACGCGCTTGCCAAGCGCGGAATAATCACGCCCCATAGCACCTCGTCAATGTCTCGGGAGGAACAATACAGTGCGGAAATCGCTCACTTTTCTGCCGATCCTGGCGGCCCTCGCCGCCGGCCCCGCCATGGCTGTCGACATCCACGGCCATCGCGGCGCGCGCGGCCTGCTGCCGGAGAACACGATCCCCGCCTTCCGCGAGGCGATCCGGCTCGGCGTCGACGTCCTGGAGCTGGACACGGGCCTGACCGGCGACGGCGTCGTGGTGGTGAGTCACGACCGCAGCCTGTCGCCGGACCTCGCCCGGATCGGCGACGCGTGGATCGACTCGCCGCAACCGCTGCGCGCCCTGACCCTGGAGGAGCTCCGCACCGTCGATGTCGGCCGCGCCCGCCCGGGCAGCCGGACGGCCGAGCGATTCCCCGACCAGGTCGCGGTGGACGGCACGCCGATACCGACCCTGGCCGAGGTGCTGGCGATGGCCAAGACCGAGGGCCAGGCCGACCTCGAGTTCAACATCGAGACCAAGCTCTCGCCGCGCGCGCCCGACGAGACCGCCGGGCCCGAGGCGTTCGCCGCCGCCGTGGTCGCCGTGATCCGGGAGGCGGACGTCGCCGACCGCGCGATCGTCCAGAGCTTCGACTGGCGCACCCTGGGCGAGGTCAAACGGATCGCGCCGGAGATCCGCACCGCGCACCTGACCGCCGAGCGGGACTGGCTGAACAACGTCGAGGCCGGCCGGCCGGGCGCTTCGCCCTGGCTCGGCGGCGTCGACGTGGATGATGTCGGCGGGTCGGTGCCGCGCGCGGTCGCGGCACTCGACGGCGATATCTGGTCGCCCTATCACCGCGACCTCACGGCGGAGGCCCTGGCCGAGGCGCATGCGCTCGGACTGGAAGTCCATGTCTGGACCGTGAACGACGGGGACGCGATGGAGGCGCTGAAGGAAATGGGCGTCGACGGGATCATCACCGACTATCCCGACATCGCCATCCAGCGCCTGAGGCCGTGATCCCGGAGCAAAGCCATGACCATTGAGGAGTTTTGCAGATCGATCGACGCCGGCGTGCCGCCCGACGGCCTGAGTCCCGCCCTGCTCGGCCTCTGGCATCAGGGCCGCGGCGCCTGGGAGACCGCTCACGAGACCGTGCAGGCCGATGACGGCGCCGACGCCGCCTGGGTCCACGCCCATCTCCACCGGGTCGAGGGCGACGAGATGAACGCCGGATACTGGTTCCGCCGTGCCGGCAGGCCGCACACGAAGGGAGACCTCGGCGCCGAATGGGCCGCGATGGCCGACGAACTGCTGAAACAAGCCTGACCCGCCAGCGCGGCGCCCCCTCCCGACACACTCCCCGGCCTTGTGCCGGGGCAAACCGTCCGCCGGGCGGGCGGTCGAGCAAGAACCGCAGCGCCCGCCCCCGCCCGAACCCTCACCCCGGCACAAGGCCGGGGAGTGTCTCGGGGAGGGAAGCAACGGCGCGCGCATGATCGGGCGCCCTGTCACACCGCCCCTCCCAACATCCTCCCCCCCCATCACTCCCCGGCCTTGGGCCGGGGCAAGCCGTCCGCCGGGCGGGCGGTCGAGAGCAAGCCGCGCCGTCTCCCCACGCCGAAACCTCACCCCGGCACAAGGCCGGGGAGTGTCTCGGGGAGGGAGGCAACGGCGCGCGCGTGATCGGGCGCCCTGTCACACCGCCCCTCCCAACATTCTCCCCCACCATCACTCCCCGGCCTTGGGCCGGGGCAAGCCGTCCACCGGGCGGGCGGTCGAGAGCAAGCCGCGCCGTCTCCCCACGCCGAACCCTCACCCCGGCACAAGGCCGGGGAGTGTCTCGGGGAGGGAAGCAACGGCGCGCGCATGATCGGGCGCCCTGTCACACCGCCCCTCCCAACATCCTCTCCCACCATCACTCCCCGGCCTTGGGCCGGGGAAAGCCGTCCGCCGGGCGGGCGGTGGAGAGGAAGCCGCGCCGTCTCCCCACGCCGAAACCTCGCCCCGGCACGAGGCCGGGGAGTGTTTCGGGGAGCGCGGCAGAAGGAAGAACGTGAGAGCGGCCGGACCCTAGCGGCCGCCGTCGGCGGTGGCGATGGCGCCGTAGAGGTCGGGCCGGCGGTCCCGGAACACGCCCCAGCCGAGCCGGCGCGCGCGGACCGCGTCCAGGTCGAAGGTGGCGGTGATCACCGCGTCGTCGGCGTCGCCCGCATCGGCCACCACCGCCCCGGTCGGATCGGCGATGAAGGAGGTTCCGTAGAACGTGATCTCCGAGCTCGCCCCGACCTCGCGGCCGACCCGGTTGCTGGCCACCAGCGGCACCAGGTTCGCTCCGGCATGGCCCTGCATCACGCGGCGCCAATGGCCGGAGCTGTCCACCGGCGGGGCGGGCGGCGGCTCGCTGCCGATGGCGGTCGGGTAGAACAGCACCTCCGCCCCCTTGAGCGCCATGGCGCGCGCGGCCTCCGGGAACCACTGGTCCCAGCAGACGGCGCAGCCGAGGCGGCCATAGGCGGTGTCCCAGACCCGGAACCCGGTATCGCCGGGGGTGAAGTAGAACTTCTCCTGATAGCCCGGACCGTCGGGGATGTGCGCCTTGCGGTACAGGTCGAGCACCACGCCGTCGGCGTCGATCATCACCAGGCTGTTGAAATGGGCGTTGTACGCGGCCTCGAAGAAGCTGAACGGCAGGACGACGGACAGCTCCCGCGCCAGGTCAGCGAAGCGGGCGATGACCGGATTGTCCGCGACCGGACGCGCCAGACCGAAATAGGCGGGGTCCTGATCCTTGCAGAAATACGGTGTCTCGAAGAGTTCCTGCAGCAGGACGACCTGCGCGCCCTCGCCGGCGGCGCGCCGGACCAGCGCCTCGGCCCGATCCAGATTGGCGGCGGCATCGGGGCCGCAGGCCATCTGCGTCGCCGCGACGGTCACGGTCCGGGTCATGGCCTGCCTCAGCGCCCGAAGCGGACGACCGTCTGGCGGTCGCCGGACCGGTCGACCGGACCGTTGACGACCTGTTTGTCCCCGAGATAGTCGCGGCGGGCTCGTGCCACGTCGTCGCTGTCCAGCTTCATCAGGTCGACGGCGATCAGACTGGTGAACGCGGCCATAATCTTCTCAATCAGCAGCATGCGACCCTCCGGGGCCCGTTCGGGCAATCACGGGAACGACCGGCATGGTACGGCGCCGTCTGCCGGGCGCCAAGCCGAACAGCTGTAGAGAATTGGACAAATGCCGAGCGGAAACGAACGGGCGCGGCCGGGCTCAGTCCCACAGCGACGCAACCGATCCGATCAACGGCCGCTACGTCTGGCCCGCTTAGTTCGCAGGCTTGGTCTCGGCAAGGAATCGATCCGCCGCTTCCCAGAACGTGGCCCGGATCGCGTCGGTCTCCCCGAGGATCTCGTGCCGGGCGTCCGGAATCCGCAGCTCGGTGACGGTCGGCAGCCGCAGGATCGCCCGCTCGGTCGCCGCGTTGTCGACGATGCGGTCGTCCTCGGCCAGGGCCACCAGGATCGGCGTGCGGATGGTCTCGAACCAGCCGGCGCCGTGGGTGAACTGGATCGACCGCCAGGCCGCGCGCACCCAGCCGAAGGTCGGGTCGCTGACGGCGAGTTCGGGTTTGGCGGCGATCAGCCGGTGGACCCGCTCGAACCGGGCCCGGTCCGAGGTCAGCCGGTTGCCCTCGAAACGCTGGCGCTGCGGTCCGTAGGGGGCGCCGCCGAAGACGTAGCGGCCGGACAGTCCGACGGCGCAGAACACCGACAGCAGCGCGCCGACCGGCCTGCTGAGGGCGGCCACGCCGATCATCGGCGCGATGGCGACCGCGCGCGCCACCCGGTCCGGATGGCGGCGGCAGAACCAGATCGCCAGGTGCCCACCCATGGAATGGCCGAAAACGGTCAGCGGCGCCCCCTCCGGCAGCCCGGCATCGACGACGACGGCGTCGAGATCGTCCAGATGGGTCTCGAAACTGTCGATATGCCCTTTGGATGTGTCCGGCAGGAAGCGCGCCGACAGGCCCTGGCCCCGCCAGTCGAGCACGACGACGCCGAAGCCGCGGGCCCGCAGGTCGCCCACCGTCTCCAGATGCTTCTCGATGAATTCGGTATACCCGGGCAGGAACAGGCACCATCCGGCCGGTCCGGCGGGGCCGAACACGGCGTAGCGCAGGTGCATACCGTCGGGCCGGTCTAGCCAGCGGGTCTCGCCCCCGGCCGCCTCGATCGTGTCGGGCACGCTCACCGATCCAGCACCACGCCGCAGGACGAGGTCCAGGACAGGTGCACCGGATCCTCCCAGGTGAAGGCCCGGCGGGTCACCCGGTCGAGGTTGGCGCTGGAGACCTTGATCAGGGGCAGGTTCGGCGCGACGCGCACATGGTAGACCGACGTCTCGCCGAGATAGGTGATCTCCTCGACCACGCCCGAGACCCTGTTGAGACCGACCTCGGCCGGCGGCTCCTTGGCGATGTCGATCTTCTCCGGCCGCAGGGCCAGCCAACCGGTAGTGCCGACGGCCGGCAGTCGGTCCTGTTCGATCTCGACCGGCGCGGTGATGCCCGGACAGGCGAGCCGGATCCGGCCGTTCTCCGCGGCCTCGACGCGGCCCTCAATCAGGTTCACGGACCCGATGAAATCGGCCACGAAGCGGCTGGCCGGAAACTCGTACAGCTCGGCGGGCGGGGCGATCTGCTGGACCTCGCCGGCGTTCATCACCGCGATCCGCGTCGCCATCGACAGCGCCTCGGACTGGTCGTGGGTGACGATGACGAAGGTGATGCCGACCGTCTCCTGCAGGTTCACGAGTTCGAGCCGCATGGCCTCGCGCAGCTTGGCGTCCAGCGCCGACAGCGGCTCGTCCAGCAACAGCACCTTCGGCCGCTTCACCAGGGCGCGGGCCAGTGCGACGCGCTGGCGCTGACCGCCGGAAAGCTGGTCCGGGCGCCGGCTGCCGTAGCCGCCGAGCTTCACCAGCTCCAGCGCCTCCTCGGCCCGCCGGCGGATCTCGTCCCTGGCCCCCCCGTCGATCCGCAATCCGTAACCGACATTGTCGAGCACCGACATGTGCGGGAACACGGCGTAGGACTGGAACACCATGTTGACCGGCCGCCGGTTCGCCGGGACCAGGGACATGTCCTGGCCGTCGATGCGGATGCGCCCGTCGCTCGGCAGATCCAACCCGGCGAGCATCCGCAGCAGGGTGGTCTTGCCGCAGCCGGAGGGTCCCAGCAGGGCGAAGAACTCGCCGCGCTCGACGGAGAGGTTGACCTTGTCGACGGCGGCGAAGTCGCCGAACCGCTTGCTCAGGCCGGAGATCTCGATGATCGGGGCGCCGTCGGCGGCCGCGGGGGGCCCACTGGTGCTCATCTGTCTTTCTTCTCCTGGCGGAACTGAAGCCACAGGGCGGCGCCGGTCAGCACCACGGTCAGGGCGATCAGCACGGTGGAGGCGGCGTTCACCTCGGGCGTCACCGAGAACCGGACCATCGAGTAGACCTTGACCGGGAAGGTCACCGTGTCGGGTCCGGAGGTGAAGAAGGTGATGACGAAATCGTCGAGCGAGAGGGTGAAGGCGAGCAGCGCGCCGGCGACCAGGCCGGGGCGCATGAACGGCACCATCACGTCCCAGAACACCCGCCACTCGCTGGCGCCCAGATCCTGCGCCGCCTCGGCCAGCTCCTGGTTGAACCCGGCCAGCCGGGCGCGGACCACGACCGCGACGAAGGGGAAGCTGAAGGAGACATGGGCGATGATGATGGCGGAGAGCGAGAACGGCCAGGGCAGCCCGCTCGGCCAGCCGACCTTGGCAAAGAAGGCGAGCATCGCCACGCCCATGCAGATCTCGGGAATGACGATGGGCAGCGCCATCGCGCCCTCGTATCCCGCCTTGAACGGAAACCGGAAGCGCCACAGGAACAGCGCGGTCAGCGCCCCCAGGACCGTGGCGATCAGGGTCGACAGAAGGGCGATGGTGAGCGAGTTGACGAAGGCCTCGATCAGCTCCGAATTGCCGAGCGCGCGCTCGTAGTACTTGGTGGTGAAGCCGCGCCAGACGATGTTGCGGCGGCTGTCGTTGAAGCTGAACGCCACCAGCGTGACGATCGGCGCGTAGAGGAAAACGAAGGTCGCCAGCAGGGTGAGCCGCATCCACGTCCGGCGCGTGTATTCCAGCGGCCCGATCGGCGCGCGCGCCACCTCAGAGCCCTCCCCGGCCGCGGGCGACGAAGGCCCGCAGGGCGAGCGCGGCGAAGGTCAGATACATCAGCAGGAAGGACAGGGCAGCACCGAAGGGCCAGTCATTGGCGCTCTTGAACTGCCGCTCGATCACGTTGGCGATCATCTGGCTGTCGGTGCCGCCGAGCAGGTCCGGGGTCAGGAACGATCCCAGCGCCGGGATGAAGACGAGGATCGCCCCGGACACGATGCCCGGCATGGAGAGCGGCACCACCACCGTCAGGAACGCCCGCCACTGGGACGCCCCGAGATCCAGCGCCGCCTCGATCAGCGACCGGTCGAGCTTTTCCAGCGCGGCGTAGAGCGGCAGGACCATGAACGGCAGGTGGACATAGACCAGCCCGATCACCACCGCGGTGTTGTTGTAGAGCAGCTCCAGCGGCTCGAACCGCTCTCCCAGGAGCTGGTAGGAGCCGAGGCCGAGCAGCGAGAGCAGGGTGTTCGACTGCTCCCAGATCCATTCGAGCGTGAAGTTGGCGAAACCGCGCACCCGCAGGACGGCGATCAGGGCGTAGGTGCGGATCAGCAGGTTGGTCCAGAACGGCAGGATGACCAGGAGCAGGAGAACCGGGCGCCATCGCGGCGGCGCGAACACGATGGCCAGCGCCACCGGGAACCCCACCACCAGCGAGACCACCGTGGTCAGACCGGCGAAGGCAAGCGACTTGCCGAAGACGTCGAGATAGAGCGGATCGAGGGCGCGGGCGTAGTTGTCGAGGGTGCCCGTCACCTCCATGTCGACGAGGCCGCGCAGCTCGGCGAAGCTGTACAGCCAGACGATGGCGAGCGGCACCAGGAAGAACAGGGCGAGCCAGAAGGTCGGCCCGAGGCCGATCAGCCAGAACGCGGATCGGCCCCTCCGCCAGTCTTCCACAGCACCCCCCGCGCCGTTCGAGTTCGCGATCCCGTCGCCGGGCCGCGGATCAGGCCGCGCCGATGCGGGTCCAGAGGCGGTCGATCAGCTGGGTGTAGTCGGTGCCCTGATAGATCGCGGTCTCGGAGTTGCGCACGACCTCGTCGCTCGGGAAGATCGCCGGGTTGTTGCGGTACTCTTCCGACATCAGCGCCTTGGCCGCCGCGTTCGGCGTGGCGTACTGGATGAAGTCGGCGATGGCCGCGCCGGCCTCGGCGTCCAGCAGGTAGTTGATGAAGGCGTGGGCGTTCTCCGGATGCGGCGCGCCGGTCGGGATGCAGAGCGTGTCCTCCCAGAGCAGTCCGCCCTCCTTCGGCACGGCGTAGGAGATGTCGTCGTCCTCCGCCATCACCTGCAGGATGTCGCCGTTCCACTCCATGGTCAGGTCGACCTCGCCGGACAGCAGGAGGTCCTGGCCGTTGTCCTCGGCGAAGACCCGGATGTTCGGTTTCTGGGCGATCAGCATCTCGGCGACGCGTTCGAGCACCGCCGGGTCGCTCTCGTTCAGCGGGTAGCCGAGATACTTGCAGCCGACCTGGAGCACGGTGCTGGGCGCGGCCAGCAGGGCGATCTTGCCCGCGTACTCGTCGCTGTCGTACAGCACCTTCCAGCTGTCGGGCACGCTGTTGACCCGGCTCTTGCGATAGCCGATGCCGATGGAACCCCACATGTACGGCAGGGAATAGGTCCGGCCGGGGTCGAAAGCGGGGTTCATGAAGGCCGGGTCGACGTTCTTGATGTTCGGGATCTTCGAATGGTCGAGCTTGACCAGCATCTCGGCGACGATCATGCGCTCGACATAGTCGTTGGTCGGTACGATGACGTCGTAGCCCGGGTTGCCCGCCTTCAGCTTCGCGAACAGCTCGTCGTTGTCGGCGAACAGGTCCATGTTGACCTCGACGCCGGTCGCGTCGGCGAAATCGTCGAGCGTCGTCTCTCCGATATAGGTGTCCCAGTTGTAGAAATTGACGGTCTTGTCCTCGGCGGCGAAGCCTTTGCCGGAGAAGGTGAGACCGGCGGCGACGGCACCGGTGCCGGCGAGGAACGACCGGCGGGAGACGCCGGAGAGAAAACGGTTGGCCATGGGAACCCCCTGAACTGAGCCGGCACCTTTTGCGGCGCACAAGATTGCCGCGATTCAACGGCCTGGATCGGACCCTGTCAATGGCGCCGACAGCCCCGGCAATCCGGTCCGTTCACCTTATCCGATCAATATTTGTGTCCCGGTTTTCAGTATCCTTTTACCAATTGCCGCGATAGTCAGCCTTCGACGGGGCGCGCGGAGCCGGGTGCATGGACCTAATTCTTCCAATTATCAGTAACATCGGACTGCTTGCGCTTGCCGCTATTGTGTACTCGGCGATGCCGGGTTTCGAGGCTGGGACCAACCGGATCGTGCGCTCGTCGCTGATCGGCCTGGGGCTGGGGCTGACCGCCGTCCTGGTGATGCTGACGCCGATCGAGTTCGCCCCCGGGGTCATCTACGACGCGCGCAACGCGCCGCTTCTCCTGTCAGGCCTGGTCGGCGGCCCCGTCGCGGCCCTGATCGCCCTCATCCCTCCCGTCGCAGTGCGCGCGTCGATCGGCGGTGTCGGCATGGTCACAGGGATCGTCGGTATGGTCGCGATCTCGATGTGTAGCGTCGTCGCCTGGGCCATCGTCCGGCGTCGAACCATCCACAGGGTGCTGCCGGCGCTTCTGCTGTACACGGCGGCCAGTTCGATCATCTCGCTGCCGGCCATTATGCTGATCCCGGACAAGGGCCTTGTCTGGCGTTTGGTCACCGATTTCGGTCCCGTCATCATCCTCACCAACGTGGCCGGGGTGGGCATTTGGGGGCTGATGATCGCGCATGAGAGCAGGCGGCGCGCCCTCGTCGCCGACCTGCGCGAGAGCGAGTCCGCCGCCCGCGAAGCCCTTGCCGTACGCAACCGTTTCATCAGCATGATGAGTCACGAAGTGCGGACGCCGTTGAACGCGATCCTCGGCTACGCCCAGCTTCTGCGCGACGACAACCTGAACGCGGGACAGCAGGAACGGGTGGACCGGCTCAGCGTGTCGGCCAAGAACCTTCTTCGGCTGATCGACGACATTCTGCACTTCTCCCAGTACCAGGACCGGCATGCGGAGGTCGCCGTGGAGCGGTGGTCGCTGCCGCAGGTGGTCGACGACGCCCTGTCCACCGTCCGCGCCGACGCTGCCGGCAAGGGGCTGGCCCTGCGGCTCCCGGCCGACGGCGTGCCCGCCCTCCTGGTCGAGGTGGACGGCCCGCGCCTGCGCCGGTGCCTGGTCAACATCCTGTCCAACGCCGTCAAGTTCACCGACCGCGGCCATGTCGCGATCGCCGTTTCCGTGAATATGACCGCAGAGCGGGACGGGGCGGAGCGGGACGGAGCGAAGGCGTCGGATTCAGAGGGCGGCGCTCGGCTTCGCATCAGCGTCACGGATACCGGCCCGGGCATCGACGAGGATCGTGTGGAGCGGGTCTTCACCCCGTTCGAGCGCCTGGGCGCGGTATCGACCGGCGGCACCGGCCTCGGCATGGCGATCGTCCGGGCCGCGGTCGACGCCATGGGCGGCTCGGTCTCGATCGCCTCGCAGCGCGGGGCCGGCACCACCGTGACTCTGGAGATCCCGACGACGGTGCACGGGCCCGCCGCCGCTCCGGCGCCGGCTCCGGAGATCCACGAGTATCGCCCGGCGCGCGACGGGACTCAGGTTCTCGTGGTGGACGACATCGACATCAACGCCGATATCGCCTGCGCCTTTCTCGAGCAGGTCGGCTGCCGCACGGCGGTGGCCGTCAACGGCGCCGACGCCGTCGAGGCGGTGCGGGCCGGCGGCGTCGATGCGGTGCTGATGGACATCGAAATGCCGGTGATGGACGGGCTCGAGGCGACGCGGGCGATCCGGGACCAGGCGACAGAAGAACCGGCCCGGTCGGTCCCGATCGTCGCCCTCACCGCCTACGCATCCCGCAACGACATGATCGCCTGCCTGGATGCGGGTATGAACGGCTATCTCTCGAAGCCGATCGACAAGGTATCGCTGTTCGACGCCCTGGTCCGGGTCAAGGTTCTGTCCGGCGCCTCCGCGCCAGAAGCGCGCGCGGCCGAAGCCTCCGCGGGCCGGCCGGCGCGCTCCGCCAATGCCGCCGGTGCCGCCGAGGCCTTCAGCGCGGACCGCTACGCGGCCCTGGCCAAGCTGGTGCCGCAGGAGACCTTGCAGGTTGTCCTGGAACAGGCGGCGGCGGAGATCGAGTCACTGGGAGCGCAGGTCGCGGCCGCCCACGTGGATATCGAGGACAAACGCCAGGCGCTGCACAAGATGGTCTCCATCGCCGGCAATATCGGCCTGCTCCGCCTCAGCGCGCTCAGCCGACGCCTGCAGGACGGCATCCGCGGCGGCGGCACGCTCGAGCCGGCGGACATCCAGGAAGTCTCCGACGCGACGGCCCAGGCCCTCGCCAAGATAGCGGAGTTGCGCTCCGACAAATCGCCTGCCATCTGAGACCCATGCCTGTCGAGCGCCAGATCCTCCTCCTCGAAGACGACATGATTCAGACGATGCTGTTCCGCGCGGCGGTGGACGGCGTCGTCGGGACCGTGACGAACTTCACCGATGCCGCCGACGCGATCGCCGTCATGGAGCGGTCGCGGATCGATCTCTGCGTTGTCGATCTGGGTATCTTCACCCGACCCGGCGTGTTCCATCAGGAGGGCGGGAACCGCTTCATCTCGCAGGTGCGCGGTAAGATCAGCCAGACCGTCCCGATCATCGTGGCCACGAGCGGCCGCAAGCCGGAGATGCTGGTCTCGAGCTTCCGCTGCGGTGCCGACGACTACGTGCTCAAGGACGAGGGTCTGGAGAAGGTGGTGTCGCGGATCCGAATGTGGATCGCGGAGCTGCCGACCACGCAGCTTCAGCTCGAAGGCAAGCGGCAGAAGATACTGGGTTTTCTGGAGAAGGCGCAGCAGGCCGGGCTCGACCTGCCGGAGTGATGCTGCCCGGAGTGGTACCGATGGGCAGGCTTGGCGGAGACGTCAGACCGCCAGATCGAAGAAGGCGCCCCGCGGCGCGCGCTCGCCCTGGGCCGCGGCCGCACGGGCGGCGTCGATCGACCGCGCCGCTTCCTCGTCGCTGAACACGGCACCGGGACGGTCGCCGTCCTCGTCATCCTCGCCGCGAATGGCGGCCTCGGCGCGGATCCGGTCCCGTTCGGCCGCCTCGACCCTCTGCTCGGCGCGCGCAGCCTCCCGCGCGGCCTCCGCAGCGGCTTCCCGTACGGTCTGAAGTTCGGCGGCGGCCCTGTCGGCCACGTCCACGAGGGTGGTGCCGGAACGCAATCCGCTGCCGAGCGCCGTCGCCCCGCGCGCGCCCAGCGGCACGGCGGCGGCCGTCTGTCCCGGTTGTGTGAACGACGCACGCGAGTACGTCGAGATCGACAGATCCATTGCTCAGACCTCCCTCGCCCCGACTTACTATCGGGTTTAAGGAAATTTTAAGCAAGTCCGAATCAATCCGTCCGCTTCGGCCGGCTAGAGCGCGATCGATTCAGATCGAATCGATCTGAACCGTGACTCGCCCTCTATCTCATTAATGGTAGAGCAAATTCACACGACCAGATGTTTCCATCTGGTCGTGATTTGCTCTAGCGGGTCCAGCGGCGGGCCGTCCGGGCCTCAGATGTCGGCCAGGGTCTTGTCCAGGCACTCGCCCAGGGTCGACACCAGCCGGTCGACCTCGCCCCGGGTGATCACCAGCGGCGGCGCGCAGACCATGGTGTCCCGCACGGCGCGCATCACAAGATTGCTGGCGAAGCAGTGGTCCCGGCAGATGGTGCCGACGCGGCCGAGCGGATCGAAGAAGACCGGTCCGTCCTTGTCCTTCACCAGTTCCACCGCGGCGATCAGCCCGACGCCCCGCACCTCGCCGACCAGCGGATGATCGGCGAGCGAGCGCAGTCCGTCCTGGAGGTAGGGTCCCACGTCGCTGCGCGCCCGGTCGACCAGCCCCTCTTCCTCGATGATCCGCAGGTTCTCGAGGGCGACGGCACAGGCGACCGGATGCCCCGAATAGGTGAAGCCGTGATAGAACTCGCCGCCCTCCTCGATCAGGGTGCGCGCCACCCGGTCGCCGACCATGACCGCCGAGATCGGCGCGTAGCCGGAGGACAGCCCCTTGGCCAGGGTCATCATGTCCGGCACGAGATCGAAGGTCTCGCTGGCGAACCAGCGGCCGGTCCGCCCGAAGCCGGTGATGACCTCGTCGACGATGAACAGGATGTCGTGGTTGCGGCAGATCCGCTGGATCTCGGGGAAGTAGCTCGCGGGCGGGATGATGACGCCGCCGGCCCCCTGGATCGGCTCGGCGATGAAGGCGGCGATCGTATCGGCCCCGAGTTCCTGGATCCGGTCCTCCAGCGCCTGGGCGGCGGCCACCCCGAACGCCTCGTCCGTCATGTTGCCGCTGTCGCGCAGGGCGTAGGGCGGCCGGATATGGGAGAAGCCCGGCAGGGGCATATCCACCTGCTCGTGCATCGCCGTCATGCCGCCGAGGCTCGTCGCGATCATGGTGGAGCCGTGATAGGCGTATTCCCGGCTGATGATGGTCTTCTTGTTCGGCTTGCCGCGGAGCTGCCAGAAATGGCGGACCATGCGCACGATGGTGTCGTTGGCCTCCGAGCCGGAATTGGCGAAGAACGCGTGGTTCAACCCTTCCGGCGTCAACTCGGCGAGTTTGGCCGCGAGCTCGGTCGCCGGTACGTTCGTGGTCTTGAAGAAGGTGTTGTAGTAAGGCAGCGCCATCATCTGGCGCGAGGCCGCGTCGGCCAATTCCCGGCGGCCGTAGCCGACATTCACGCACCAGAGCCCGGCCATGCCGTCCAGAATCTCGTTGCCGTCGGAGTCCCACAGGCGGCTGCCCTCGGCCTTGACGATCACCCGCGTCCCCTCGGCGTTGAGCGCCTGGGTATCGGTGAACGGGTGCCAGTGATGGGCGGCGTCGAGGGTCCGGATCCGGGCGGTGTCGGCGGCAATAGGGGCGGCAGTATTTGCGGCGGGCGTTGAAGCGGTCATGGAACTCTGTCCAGGGTGACTCGGGGAGCGCCGATTATAGCGCCGGCCGTCGTTGAACGGCAGCATTCTCGCCGCACCGTTAATCCTTTCTTCAGGACCGCCGCGTCATTGTCTTTACACGCTATCCGGCGGCGGCGCCGGAACCGCGGAGAACAGGCCAAGTCGAGAAGAGAGAGAGCCATGCAGGATACGTCCAACGACCTCAACGCCCGCGCGATCGACGCGCTGATCGCCACGGCGACCGAGGCCGAGTTCTCCAAGACGTACATCGCCGCTCTCGAGGGCATCCGCCAGATCGCGGCGGACACCGCCCGCATGGTCGCCGAGCTTGACGCCGACGAGACGCGCGACGCCGCCTGATCCCGTCTCCTGTCGGGCCTGACCCCGTCGAGCCCGCCGTCAGACGTTCAGCAACAGATACTGACGCTCCCAGGCGCTGATCACCTGCAGATAGGCACGGGATTCCTCTTCCTTGACCTGCGTCAGCACGTTGACGAAGCGCTGGCCCAGCACGTCGCGCAGCGGCTTGGAGCGGTTCAGGCGCAACAGCGCGTCGTCCAGGTGCCGCGGCAGGTTTGCCGCCAGGTTGTAGGCGCTCCCCTCCACCGGCTTCGACGGCTCCAGCTTCTCGACCAGCCCCAGATACCCGCAGGCGAGCGAGGCGGCGAACGCCAGATACGGGTTCGCATCGGCCCCCGGCACCCGGTTCTCCACCCGGCGGCTCTCGGGCCGCGACACCGGCACCCGGAACCCGGTCGTGCGGTTGTCCACGCCCCAGTGCACGTTCACCGGCGCGTCCGAATCCGGCACCAGACGGCGGTAGGAATTCACATAGGGCGCGAACAGCGCCATGGCCGGCGGCACGTATTTCTGCAAGCCGCCGATGAAATTCAGGAAGAATTCCGAGTTTTCTCCCTCCTCGCCGGCGAAGAGGTTGCGGCCGGTCTCGCTGTCGACCACCGAGATGTGCATGTGCATCGAGCTGCCCGGCTCGTACTGCATCGGCTTGGCCATGAAGGTGGCGTAGACCTTGTGGTCGAGCGCGGCCTGGCGGACCGTGCGCTTGAACAGGAAGGTCTGGTCGGCGAGCGCCATCGCCTCGCCGTGGTTGAAGTTGATCTCCATCTGCGCCGCCCCGCTCTCGTGGATCAGGGTGTCGACGTCGATCTCCTGCGCCTCGCAGTAGTCGTAGACGTCCTCGAACAGCGGGTCGAACTCGTTGACCGCGTCGATGCCGTAGGCCTGGCGGGCGGTTTCCGGCCGTCCCGACCGGCCGACCGGCGGTTCCAGCGGATAGTCGGGATCCTCGTTGACTTTCACCAGGAAGAACTCGAGCTCCGGCGCGACGATCGGCGTCCAGCCCTTCTCGGCGTAGAGATCCAGCACGCGGCGCAGCACGTTGCGCGCCGCGATGTCCACCGGCGTCCCGTCGAAGTAATGGGCGTCGTGGATGACCTGGGCGGTCGGCTCGGCGTACCATGGCACCATCCGGATCGTCTCCGCGATCGGCCGCAGGAACACGTCGCTCGCCCGCGGGTCCAGGTCGATCTCGTCGATGTACTCCCCTGTCACCGTCTGGCCGAAGATCGATTCCGGCAGCCGCAGCCCCTGATCCCGGGTGGCGCGCAGGAACTTCTGGGCCGGCAGGATCTTACCGCGCGCGATGCCCGAGAGGTCGGAGACGAGGCATTCCACCTCCGTGATCCGGTGGTCGCGGATCCAGGCTTCGAGATCGATGGTCATGGGAGGCCTCGCGGGTTGGAGACCTCAACCGATACAGCACTCTCCACCCCGCGGCAACGGAGCCCGACGCGCCCAGGCCCGGCAGGCGCGACGGCGCGGGTCACTCGCGTTGCGATGAGCACCCTGGGGAGTCGACCCGGCAGACGATGCGCCAGACGGCCGGCAGCGTGGCCGTGGCGACGGCGAAGGCGACGAACTCCGCCCCCAGACCCGCACCGATGGCCCAGCCGTGCAGCGGCGGGCCCGCCGCCGCCCCCAGCAGCAGGGCGCAGGTGATCCAGCGTCCCGCCACCCGCGGGCCGGTCGCGGCGATGCTCCCCTGCATCTGCGCCGCCAGCGAATTGAAGGCGATCTGAAAGACGATCAGCGACGCGAACAGGATCGCCGTCTGGGCGGCGCTGGACATGCCCCAGCCCCCGACCGCCACGAGCAGGCCGAGCACCGTCACGCGGCCGACCGACGACCCCGGCCGCGAGAACCGGGAGGCGGCGATCAGCCAGAGGCCGGAGCCGATCTTTCAGGCCGCGAAGACCCAGGCCGCATTCGCAAGTTCCATCCCGCGGTCGGTCGCCGCCACCAGGACGTATGCAACCAGACCCGTCTGGCCGACGAACAGAACGAAGACCGCGGCGAGCCCCAAGCCCATCGTCGCGGTGAACCGGCTTCCATCGTCAGGCGCAGAGGTCGGGAGCGGCGGGGCGACCGGTGCGTAGAGCAGGTTGCCAACACCGAGGATCGCCGCGAAGGCGATCGCCAGCCAGACCAGATAGCCATCGTAGTCGCCCGACGCTCCGGTCACCTGGACGAGGCCGGTGCAGACCCCGGAGACGACCAGCACGACCCCCAACCGCAGCGCGAAAGCAAGCTCCGGCATCTTGAAATGAGCAGCCGTCGTCGTGCCGAGGAATATGAGCCCTCCGCAACTCAATCCGACGCAGAACCATCCACCGAGAAGGCCCGCCACCCCGCCGACCCCGGACAGAAGCGTGCCCGCGACCAGCGCGACGGACAGGATTGCAGCCCACCCCCTCGTTACGGTCGAAACGCCGAGAATCGGCAAGGCCGTCGAGGCGAGGAGTTGACCGATCAGCAAGGCCGGGGCGATCAGCCCGGCGATCTCCGTGGCCGCGGCTGTGCCGGCGACGATCGCGGCGATGGTGACGGGCAGCAGATGGAGCGGAAGCGATCCCGCAGCCGAGATGAGGCTCGCCCCGATCAGCCGGCGCCTCGGCCCGACCGGTTCGGCAGCGGCGGTCAAAGGTGCCCGCCCGCCGACGGGGAAAGACGGCGCGGCGCCGCCGCGCGAACGGTCTGGACAGGCATGGTCCGGCGGCTCCCTCCTCTTTTCCCATCAACCACTTAAGATTGTAGGGAAAAATCGGAGTTCCGGTATTGCGAGTTTTCTCACAGGGACCTGCCCAACCAGACGGTCCGGCCGCCGACGGCGACGTCCAGGCGGGTGAACCCCATTCGTTCCCAGAACCGGATCGCCCCGGGGTTCTCGCCATTCGATCCGACATGCAGGGCCGACACGCCGGCCGACCGCGCGGCCGAAAGCCATCGATCGAGCAGCCGCGGCCCGACGCCCCGGCCCTGCAGCCGGGGGAACAGGTTCATGTGCAGATGCGCGGGAAACGGCGTCCACACCTCGGACGGAACCGCTGCGGGATGGTGGATCGTATGGGCGCGCCGCTGGTCGGGGGTGCGGTCGGCGGGCGCCACGTCCGACGGATCGGAATAGGTCCGCCGCAGGTCGGGCCACCACTCGCGCTCCAGAGCGTCTTCGAAGGCCCGTGTGTCGGGCGCGCCGACCGCAAAGCCGGCGACGCCGATCTCATCCTCGGCCACGAAACAGAAATCCGGCCTCAGGCGCAGATAGGGAGCCGAGTAGATGTGCCCCACCATCCGACGGTCCCCGTAGAGCGCCGACGCGTCCCCGCCACGGTCGCCGGTCCGCAACGAAATCTCGTAGAACGCGTCGATATCGGCGGCGACGGCGGATCGAATCCGAACGGCGGCCGCGTTGCCGGTCCCGCTCATGTCTCCCGGAAGCGGAAGTCGAACGCATCGCCGTGACGCACGAAGTGACCGACGGACGGCGAGCGGAAATGGGCGCTGCAGATCAGCGTATCCGTCTCGCAGTAGCGGTCCATTATCGCGATCCGCGTCGCCTTGGCCTGCTCCCGGTCGACATCCGGCGCGGCGACCAGATCCGGGTGGCGGCATTGCAGGGGCGAGTGGATCGTGTCGCCGATCATGACCGCCTCGGCGCCGTTCGAGGTCAGGTGCACCGCGAAGTGGTCGGGCGTGTGACCGGGCGTCGGCTCCAGGTGCAGGGTGTCGTCGAACGCGTGGTCGCTGGCGACCTCGACCACCTGACCGGCCGCCACCACCGGCAGCACGCTGTCCACCATGTACGGGACCGGCGCCTCGGCGTTGCGCGCCGTCCAGTGCGCCAGCTCCTTCCTCGAGAACAGATACTTGGCGTTCGGGAAGGTCGGCACCCAGCGCCCGTCCATCAGCCGGGTGTTCCAGCCCACATGGTCGGGGTGCAGATGGGTGCACATGACGTAGTCGATATCCTCGACCGACAACCCCGCCCGGGCCAGCGCGTCCATATAGGTTGTGTCGGTCTTCTGGTGCCAGTGCGGCCGGGTCGGCCGGTCCTTGTGGTTGCCGACGCAGGTGTCGACCAGGATCGTGTGGCGGCCGGTACGGATGACGTAGGACTGCATCGGAAAGATGAACAGGCCGGTCGCGGGGTCCAGGCTCAGCGGCTCGAGCCAGTGCCGGTTTGCCTCGAGCAGCTCCGGCGTCAGCGTGGGAAGGAACTGGAACGGGTCGAAGCCGGGAAGCTCCTGTTCGATGATCCGGTCGACCCGAAGGTCGCCGACGGCGAAGCTCAGCGTCATGGGGGATCTCCTCCTGTGCCCATCAGGAGTGTCCGCCCGTCGGCCCGGACGGCGCAAGATCGCATTCCACAGGACCTTCGCGCCATGGTATGAGCGGGAAACCATTTGAGTGTCCCCGCATCATGTCCTCCCTCCGCCCCTCCTCCGTCCCGTCGCCCGACACCGCCAACGCCTTTTTGGACGCCCATCCGGGCGTGGCCACCGTCGACGTCCTGCTGCCGGATCTCTCCGGGGTCGTCCGCGGCAAGCGCATCGGCCGCGACCAGCTCGAGGGGACGTTCAAGCAGGGCGCCGCTTTCCCCGCCTCGGTCTTCGGGACCGACGTGACGGGCGACAGCGTCGACGGCAGCGGGCTGGTCTGGGAGCTCGGGGATGCCGACTATCCGTGCTGGCCGGTCGCCGGCTCCCTGGTCGAGGTGCCCTGGACCGCCCGGCCCTCGGCCCAGGTTCTGCTGACCATGGCCGAGCCCGACGGAACGCCGTTCTACGCCGATCCGCGCGTCGTCCTGCAGCGCGTGGCCCAGCGCTACGCCGACAAGGGCCTGAAACCGGTGGTGGCGCTGGAGCTCGAGTTCTACCTGATCGACAAGACCCGCGAGGCGCATCTGCCGCCGAGCCCGGCGATCAGCCCGGTCACCGGCTCGCGCCAGTCGACCACCCAGGTCTACGGGCTCGACGAGCTCGACGACTTCGAGGCGGTGCTGGACGACGTGGCCAATGCCTGCCAACTCCAGGGCATCCCGGCCATGGCGGCCTCGGCGGAATACGCGCCCGGCCAGTTCGAGATCAACCTCACCCATGTGGACGACCCTGTTCAGGCGGCCGACCACGCGGTCATGCTCAAGCGCGCGATCAAGGGCGTGGCCCGGGCCCACGGGATGAACGCCACCTTCATGGCCAAGCCGTTCGGCGACGAGACCGGCAACGGCCTGCACATGCATGTCAGCGTCCTGGACAAGGACGGCAACAACATCTTCGCCAGCGCCGAGGACCCGGAGCACGGCTCCCCCGCCCTGCGCCACGCGGTCGGCGGCCTGTGCGACACCATGAACGACTGCATGGCCCTGTTCGCGCCCACCGCCAACGCCTACCGGCGGATCCGGCCGAACGCCTACGTCCCGCTGTCGGCCTGCTGGGGCTACAACAACCGGACCTGCGCCTTCCGCGTGCCCGCCTCCTCGCCGGACGCCGTGCGGATCGAGCACCGGGTCGCCGGCGCCGACGCCAACCCCTATCTCGCCGGTGCCGCCATCCTCGCGGCGATCCTGCACGGGATCGAGACCGGGGCGGAGGCGCCGCCGCCGGTCGACGGCAACGCCTACGAGTCCCAGGAGCCGAGCGTGCCCAAGACCTGGGCGGAGTCGCTCGAGCTGTTCCGCACCAGCGACTTCATCTCCGACTGGCTCGGCGAGGGTTTCCGCCACGTCTTCCACGCGGTGAAGGAGAGCGAGCGCCGGGATTTCGAGTCCGAGGTCACGCCGCTCGAATGGGCCTGGTACCTGAAGACGGTCTGAGCGGGACCCGGACCAGATGACCGCCCCAACGACTTCCGCCCCGCTCACCTGGTACCACGCCACGGCGCCGTCGCCCGACCGGCGGCGGCTGATCGGCGACCGGCGCTGCGACGTCTGCGTCATCGGCGGCGGCCTCGCCGGGGTGTCGACCGCCCTGCACTGCGCCGAACGCGGCCTCGACACGGTGCTTCTGGAAGCCGAGACCCTCGGGCACGGCGCGTCGGGACGCAACGGCGGCCAGGCCCTGCTCGGCTGGAGCGCGTCTGCCGCCACCCTGAAACGGGCCGTCGGACGCGACAACGCCCGGACCCTGTGGGACTGGTCGCGGGAGGCCTTCGCCGACCTGCAGGACCGCGCCGCGCGCCACGCGCCCGACGCCGATCTGCGGCTCGGCTACGTCCATGCCGCCCTCAACCGCCGACAGCTCGCCGGACTGCACGAGGCGCGGGCGGAGTGGGCCGAGTGGGGCTACACCGCGCCGCAGGTCGTCGAAGGACGGGCGGTCCGGGACTGGCTCGGCACCGACCGGTATGTTGGCCTCCTGAGCGACCCGGACAGCGGCCAGATCCATCCGCTGCGATACCTTCAGGGCCTCGCCCGGGGCGCCGAGGACGCGGGCGCCGTCCTGTTCGAGCGCAGCCCCGTGCGCGCCGTCGACGGCGCCGTCGTCCGCACGCCCGGCGGCGCCGTCACCGCGAAGCACGTCGTCTACTGCGCCAACGCTTATCTCGGCCGGCTTGAGCGGCGGCTGCGCTCGAAGATCATGCCGGTGGCGTCCTTCGTCGCCGTGACCGAGCCGCTGGCCGAGGATCTGGCCGCGCGCCTGTTCGTGCGGGACGTGGCGGTGGCCGACTGCAACCTGGCGCTCGACTATTTCCGCCTGACCCACGACCGGCGCCTGCTGTTCGGCGCCGGCGCGAGCTATTCGGCGATCACCCCGCCGGGTCTGGCGCGCACCATGCGCCGCAAGATCGCCCACGTCTTCCCGGAGCTGTCGGAGGTGCGGATCGACCACCAGTGGGGCGGCCTGATCGGCATCACCATCAACCGCATCCCCGATATCGGCCGGCTTTCGGAGACCGTCTTCCACGCCCAGGGGTTCTCGGGCCAGGGCGTGGTGCTGACCGGTCTCGCCGGCAAGATCGTCGCCGAGGCGATCACCGGCGACGATGCCCGGCTCAGACTGTTCGAGAGCGTGCGCCACCTCCCCTTCCCCGGCGGCCCCCTGCGCACCCCGGCGCTGATGGCGGGCATGGGATGGGCGAAGGCGCGGGACTGGCTCGGGGTGTAGTCTGCACCCCGCAAGACCGTCGTCCTGAATTCAATTCAGGACCAACGCTCCACCGCCGGCGGCTTGATCCTGAAGCGGGTTAAGGATGACGGTTGACGCTATAGCCGCAGCGCCTCCTCGACCGGGGTGTAGGGCAGTCCGTGGGCGTCGGCGACGGCCTTGTAGGTCACCCGGCCCTCGTGGACGTTCAGCCCCTGCTTCAGGAAGGCGTCGTCGTACAGCGCCTGGCGCCAGCCCTTGTCGGCCAGCGACAGGGTGAAGGGCAGGGTCGCGTTGTTCAGCGCGAAGGTGGAAGTGCGGGCAACGCCGCCCGGCATGTTGGCGACGCAGTAGTGCACCACCTCGTCGACGATGTAGGTCGGCTCCGCGTGGGTGGTCGGCTTGGAGGTCTCGAAACAGCCGCCCTGGTCGATCGCCACGTCGACCAGCACCGAGCCGCGCTTCATCCGCGACACCATCTCGCCCGTCACCAGCTTCGGCGCGGCGGCCCCCGGCACCAGCACGGCACCGACCACCAGGTCGGCCTGCAGCACGTACTCCTCGACCGCGTCGCGGGTGGAGAAGATGGTGTTCAGGGTCGGCCCGAACTGCATGTCGAGCTCGTAGAGCCGGTGCAGGGACTTGTCGAGGATGGTGACCTTGGCCTCCAGGCCCATGGCCATGCGCGCGGCGTTGGTGCCGACCACGCCGCCGCCGAGGATGACCACGTTTGCCGCCGCCACGCCGGGAACGCCGCCGAGCAGCATGCCGTTGCCGCCCTGGGCCTTCTCCAGGCAATGGGCGCCGGCCTGGATCGACATCCGGCCCGCGACCTCGCTCATCGGCGCCAGCAGCGGCAGGCGGCCATGGGCGTCTGTGACCGTCTCGTAGGCGATGGCGATGCAGCCGCTGTCGATCAGGCCCCTGGTCTGCTCGGCGTCGGGGGCCAGGTGCAGGTAGGTGAACAGGATCTGGCCCTTGCGCAGCCGGGCGATCTCCTCGGCCTGGGGCTCCTTCACCTTCACGATCATGTCGGCGGTGGCGAAGACCTCGTCGGCGCTTGCCAGGATGGTCGCACCCGCCGCCTCGTAATGGCCGTCGTCGAGGCCGATGCCGTAACCGGCATGGGTCTCGACGACCACCTCGTGACCATGGGCGACGAGCTCGCGGACGCTGGCGGGCACAAGGCCCACCCGGTACTCGTGATTCTTGATTTCCTTCGGCACGCCGATGCGCATCTGAACCTCCCGATTGGCATTGAGGGGAGCGTATGCCTCTGTCCCGACGGCTTCAATCGCAGCGTCCGCGCGCAAGACCGGAACAGCGATCCCGGGCGCAAGAAGCGGGAAGCCGGGGCGGCGCCGGTGCCCTAGTTTCCGGCCCGACCCGATCACGGAGACGCCGCATGCCCCCCGCCGATACCCGCATGACCGCCCTCGACTGGTCCCTCTTGATCGCCCTGTCGATCCTGTGGGGCGGCTCCTTCCTGTTCGGCCGCATCGCCGTGGCCGAGGTGCCGCCCCTGACCCTGGTTCTGGCGCGGGTCGGCATCGCCGCTCTGGCCCTGCATGTCGTGCTGCGCGCCCGCGGCCTCGCCTTCGCGCCGGACCGGGACGGCTGGCGCGACTATCTGACGATGGGACTGCTGAACAACCTGATCCCCTTCGGCCTGATCTTCTTCGGGCAGATCGAGATCGGTGCCGGCCTCGCGGCGGTGATCAACGGCATGACCCCGTTCTGGTCGGCCCTGATGGCTCGGGCGGCCGGGGCTGAACGCCTGTCGCCGCGCAAGGCGGTCGGCGTCCTGCTCGGCTTCGCCGGGCTTGCGGTCACGGTGGGACCCGCCGCCGCCGAGGGCTTCGATGCCCCGCTGATCGCCCAGCTCGCGGTGGTCGGCGCGACCATTTCCTACGGGGCGGCCAGCGTGTTCGGTCGCCGCTTCCGGACACAGCCGGCCTTGCTGACCGCCACCGGCCAGCTCACCGCCAGCACCCTGCTGGTCCTGCCTCTGGCGCTGCTCGTGGACATGCCCTGGACCCTGGCGATGCCGGGGCCGGCGGTGCTGGGCGCGGTGATCGGGCTGGCGCTGTTCAGCACCGCCCTCGCCTACATCCTCTACTTCAAGGTACTGGCGAGCGCCGGCGCCACCAACGCCGCATTGGTAACCCTGCTGGTGCCGGTCAGCGCCATCGCCCTCGGCGCGGTATTTCTCGGCGAGGCGGTGGAGGCGCGGCAGATCGGGGGCATGGCGCTCATCGCCCTCGGTCTGACGGTGATCGACGGCCGGCTGACCGGCCGGCTGGGGGCGGCGAGAGCGGGCGGGAGTCAGGCGGACGGGGGTTGATGGCGGTTCTGCGGATGCCCAGGTCTGAAGGACTGGAAACAGCGGCCACCAACGACCGGAAGGAGGACGCCATGGCCCAGATTCAGGAACGCTACAAAGCCGCCCCGTTCGGCGGCGCCGATACCTGGCGGATCAGCGACACCCAGACGGGAGAGCTGATCTCCGTGGTGAAGGGCCCGGAGAACCTGAAGCGCCGTCTGGCCCAGCTCAACGGCGAGGACACGCTCCGCCAGGGCTCCGTCGGACGGCCCGAAGAGGCCTGACGCCGGGATATCTGACATGACGTCCGGGAGCCGCGGCGGGTGCCGCCGGCTCCCGGGCATTCAGGACCGGGCATGCGTCATCGCTTGCCGTCGAGGACGGCCTGGATGTCTTCGCGGCTTTCCTCGATATCCACCCCGGCACGCTCGGTCTGCAGTTGCAGGACGGCGCGAGAGTCCAGCGCATCCCAGCCGCGATTCCGCGCCTCCGTCATCTCCTCCAGCACCAGATTGATCAGCCGCATGGGCACCGCATTGTCCCGCCCCATCTGGCAGGCGAGCGATACATCCTTATGGGCCAGCTTCAGGGCGAAGGACGGCGGGTCGTAGCTGTTCAGCAGGAACTGCTCGCCCAGGCTGTCGAACGTCCGCTGACGGCCGCGGGCGCCCTGGCGGATCGCGCTCCACAGGGCGAGCGGCTCGACCCCCGCCTTCACGCCGGCGGTGAACGCTTCGACCAGCGCCACCTGAACGGCGTAGCCGACGCTGTTATGCACCAGTTTCGCCGTCGAACCGGCACCGATCTCGCCGATATAGGCGACCTGATCGCCCAGGGCGTCGAGCACCGCGCGGTTGGCATCGAACGTCTCCCGATCGCCGCCGACCCAGATCGCCAGCGTGCCGGACGCGGCACCCTTCGGGCCGCCGCTGACCGGCGCGTCGAGGAAAGCGATCCCCTTCTCCGCCAGCGCCGCGTGGACCTTGCGCACATCTGTCGGCGAGTTCGTTGAGAGATCGAACACCACGCCGCCCCTCTTCATGCCGGCGACGATCCCGGTCTCCGGGCCCAGCGCCACCGACGCCACCTCCGGCGGTCCCGGCAGCGACGTCAGCACGACGTCCGCCACCTCGGCGACGGCCTTCGGCGTGTCCGCCCATTCGGCGCCCGCCGCCAGGTGGCTCTCCGCCGCCTCCCGCCGCGTGTCGCAGACGACCACCTTGTACTGGGCCTTGATGAGGTTGCTGGCGAAATGGCCGCCCATCAGGCCGAGGCCGATAAATCCGATTTTCTTCATCGCTTTGCCTCTCTGCCGTCAGGACCGGTCGTCGGCGAAGATCTCGAGGGCATAGCGGCCCGCATTCATCGCGGTCGGCCAGCCCGAGTAGAAGGCGATGTGGGTGATCAGGGCGAGCATCTCGTCCTTGGTCACGCCGTTCTCCACGGCGCGGTTCATATGCAGGCGCAGCTCATCGGTGCGGCAAAGGGCGGCGAGCGCCGCCACCGTGATCAGCGACCGGTCCCGCTTGTTCAGCTCCGGCTGCTCCCAGACATCGCCATAGACGACCTCGTCGCGCAGCCTGCCGAGATGGGGGATCAGTTCGTAGACTGTCTTCGGCGTCTCGTCCGCCATGGTTTCCTCCCGAAATCCGTTTCCAGGAGGAAAGCCTAGAGCAGCGAAAGGCCCGGCGGGAGCCGCGGAGTGCGTCTCCGGCCGCTATTGGCCCCGGATCGCTATTGAATAAACCGGTGCATTCCGCCGTCGACCGGAATCACGCAGCCGGTGATGTAGTCCGCGAGCGGCGAGCACAGGAACGCGACCAGATTGCCGAACTCCTCCGGCTCGCCGAACCGGCCGGCGGGGATATGCGCGTCGATGAAGGCCTGCCGGCTTTCCTCGGTGGGGTGCAGCCGGTTCATGATCTGCTCGCTCCTGATCCGGCCCGGCGGCACGCAGTTCACCGTCACCCCCTCGCGGGCGAGATCGCGCGACATGCCCTTGGCCCAGGCATGGGTCGCCGCGCAGCCGGCGAGGCCGGCATTGGTGGTGGTCGGCTCCAGGATGCCGGTGACGTGGATGATCCGGCCCCATCCGTTCGCCCGCAGCTCGGGCAGCAGGGCGGTCGTCAGGCGGCGGCCCATGGTGAACTTGAGCATCATGGCCTCGTCCCAGGCGCTGTCCGGCGCGTCCACCGGCACCGTGCGCGAGGAGCCGGCGTTGTTGATCAGGATGTCGAGGCCGCCATGCGCCGCAAGCACCCCGTCGCGGATCAGCGCCGGGCCGTCCTCGGCCATGAGGTCGGCTTCGATCACCGTCGGCGCCGGCGCGCCCGTCGCCGACAGCTCGGCCGCGAGCGCCTCCAGACGGTCCCTGCGCCGCGCGGTGAGCACCAGGGTGGCGCCCTCGCGGGCCAGAACGCGGGCGATGCCGTCGCCGATGCCGGCGCTTGCGCCGGTCACAAGAGCAACCTTGCCGCTCAACTTCAGATCCATGCCTCTTCCTTCCCGCGCCTGTAGACCACCGACCGCCGCGCTTGCCGGATATTTTCCCGCGTCGCGCGCATATTTCCCGACACACACAGGCATATGAGATTCATCACATGATTTGGCGCCGAAACTTGGTTATTATCGAGGCGGTTATGGGAGAAGGGGGAGCAAAAAGCGCTCCGCCGGGGAAATTCACAGTGCGAGCATAGAAATGTTCGGCGGAAAAACCTTCGAAATCCTTGCGCTGCGCGAGGGTCGTTGGATCATTGAGGCGACCGCCAAGCACCAGGAGGTGGCGCAGGCGGAAGCGGCGAAGATTCTGGCGAAAGCCGGGATCCAGGGCGTGCGTGTCATCAAGGAAGCGAAGGGGTCGATCGACCGGATCAAACCGGAAGACATCCTCTTCGAGAAGATGAAGCCCAAGACCGAAGAGAAGATCTTCGTTCAGGACATCGACGACGCACCGGTCTGCCGGGCTCCGGGCGACCTGTTCCTCGGCGAGCCGCGGGCGACCGTGAACCGGCTGTTCCGGAACTACCTCGACAAGAACAACCTCACCGCCACGGAGCTCCTGCACGCGCCACGCGAGATCAAGCGGGTGCTCGAAGAAGGCACGCTCCTGTTCTCCGCGATCGGCAAGGTCGCGACCTTCCAGGTCCGCAAGATGGAGGAGACCACGGTCAACGAACGGCGCGACGTGCTGTTCGATTTCATCAACAAGATCAACGCCCGCGCCATCGCCGCCGCCGAGCAGAAGATCCCGCGCATCCGGATCGAGGGCTTCAACGAGGTGACGGGCACCATCATCGCCACCGCGCCGCAGGAACATCGCGACCATCTGATCCGCTACGCCATGTCGGCGGAACTGGTCGAGAACCGCAGTTTCCTCGGGAAGTTCGGCCAGCTCATGGAATGGGCCTGGAAGGCGGAGGAGCCGGCGGTCTTCGAGGCCATCGACTGCTTCGTGTCGGACACGCTTTACAATGTCGACGTCCTGCGGGACCTGATCGGCAACCCGCGCGAACTGGGCACCGCCCTCGTCACCCTGCTCTGCGTCGCCGAAGGGCGGCCGGTCGGCGAACTCGCCGAGGGCGAGGAGGCGGAAGAGGAGCCGCAGGAGCTCACGCCCGAGCACCGCGACTTCACCAACACCGTCTTCATCAAATTGATCGCGGACGGAAAGCTGCCGGAGAGCCAGGACGTCCTGCTCGACCGGGTGCGCCGCCAGCTCGAGGGGCTGAGCCCGCTGTCACGCGGCGACCGGGAGGAGGAGCGCGAGGTCTTCGTCGGCCTGCTGGACAAGCTGATCCCCGATCTGGAGATGGTCGGCGGCCCCTCCATGGCCCAGGCCATGACCGCGCGGCAGTCGACCATCATCAACAAGGGCGGCAACAAGGGCATGCGCGAGGCGGCGGAGACCATGCTGCCGACCCTGCACGACCCCGGCCGCAAGACCGGCTATCTGCTGGCGCTGATGGAAAGCGAGGTCGGCCAGACCTACCTGCGCAACGATCTGGAAACCCTGCTCGACAGGCTGCTGGTCGAATCCCAGACGGTGAACCACCTGATCCGGGACAAGCTGCCGCCGAACAAGAAGATGGCGAAGATCACCTCGATCTATCACCACATCGAGAAGTCGAACCTGCCGGCCCAGCGCAAGGTCGCGCTCACCGAACGGCTGGACGAGCTGCTCGCCGCCTATATCACCGACAGCAAGATCCTCGACAAGCTGGACAATCCGGAGAAGCCGCTGCACGTCCGCGCCTTCATGCTGGTCAGCATGGTTCAGCCGGAGATGCTGCCGAAGGGCAAGGCCTCGAATCTGGCGCGCAGCATCATCGTCCGCCACCTGCGCCAGCCGAATTTCGAGGACGAGCTGGTCTCGGCCATCCCCGATCCCGGCGAGAAGGCGAAGATCCTGCGGAAATTCCACGAGCAACTGCACCGCTGCGGATTCTTCGGGTGACCGGACATCCCGCGGTGCGGAGCCGCCTAGCCGAACTCCGCCTCGATCTCGTCGGCGAAGTCGCCCCACTCGTCGTCGTCCTCCGCCGGCGCGCTGGCGCGGGCGGCCTCGATCATCGCCTCGAGCAGCCGGTCATACTCTTCCCAAGCGTCGTCGCGTCGGGTCGCCTTGGACGCGGCCCAGGCGGCGGCCAGCCCGGTCGACCGGGCGGCATGGGTCCGGGCGGCCGCGGCCCGCGCCGCCTCGCCCGCCGCCGCGGCCTGGGGCTCGTCGGCCAGGACGGCCGCGCGCGACGCCTCCCGCGCCGCCCCTCGGGCCGCCACGCGCAGGTTGTCGTTCCCGGATTCCAGGAAACGCCGCACCTCGTCCGGCATGTCCCAGAAATCCGCCACGTCGAGCGCGACCTTGCGGGCGAAGGCGCGCAGGACCTCCTCGCCGTCCAGGCGCCACAACACGGTGCGGCTGGCGCACACGAACTTGTCCGCCTGACGCTCGCCGACGCCATCGCAGTCGACCCGACAGATCACGCTGCCGGAGGCGAACTTCAGCGCGTCCAGCACCCGCTCGGAGGCGTGCAGCCCGCTCTCGCAGAGGCTAAGCGGGCCGTCATGGGTCAGCGGCTCGCCGTCGGCGGGAACCGGCCGACCGTCCTTCAGCGTCTCATCGACAAAATGCCAACCCAGCACGGCGCCGCGCCCCCGGATCAATGTTGCTCGATTCCGGATGGTACACCCTCGGGCGCGTCCGACAGAAGCCGTTTCCGCACCGCGCGCCCCCGCCGGGAGCCACAAACGGGTAGGCAAAGCAGCCCCGATATGGAACGATCGAGGACAGTGTTTTCAATGCCTTGTTGGCGCTTTCGATGATGGCGGACGGATGCCCCGAGTTCTGATCGTCGATGACTCAAAGCTTGTTCGCCTGACGATCAAGAACATCCTGGCGCGGGCCGAGGGATTCGAGGTGGCCGGCGAGGCGGAGAACGGCCGCGAGGGCGTCGACATGGCCCGCGAGCTCGCGCCCGACGTGGTCACCCTGGATATCGAGATGCCGGTGATGGACGGCATCGAGTGCCTGCGCCGGCTGAAGATCCTGTCCCCGGCCAAGGTCATCGTGCTGTCGTCGCTCACCCACCCGGCCTCCCCGAAGGCGGTCGAGGCGCGGCTGGTCGGCGCCGACGCGGTGATCGGCAAGCCCTCCGGCTCCGTGAGCAAGGACGTCGACGCCTCCGGCGGCGGCCTGCTGATCGATACGATCACCCGGCTGCTCGCCCCCGTCTCGGCCGGGGCTGCGCCGACCGGAGCCGCGCCGTGAACGCGGTGGCAGGCAGCGGCGGCTCGGGCCGGGACCAGGAACGCATCCCGGTCCTGCTCTTCATGTCCGACGGAAGGCGGTTCGGCGTGCCCCTGGCGCGGGTGCGCGAGGTCGTCGAGATCGACCGGATCGAGCCCATCGAGGGCGATTCCGACGACTATATCGGCGTCATGGTCCTGCGGGACGAGCCGATTCCCCTCGTGGTCATGCGGCTCCACCCGCGCGATACCGATCTCGATCTCGCCATGTGCATCGTCATGCAGCGCGGCAGCTCGGTGATCGGCCTCGCCGTCGAACGCATTCTCGGCATCCGCGACTTCGGCCCGGCGAAACCGATGCACGGTCTCGTCGCCGGCGACGAGGTGCAGCACGCCTTCCTGGACGAGAATGGCGAGCTGGTTCAGGCGGTCGACGCCGACCGCTGGTTCAAGGCGCAGAGCGCCCTGCCGCTCCTGGCCGATCAGCGGGCCGTTGCCGAACGCACCGATCCGGAAGAAGTGCGGGCCCGTCAGCGGCCGAAATACATGGCGATCACCGTGGGCGGGCGGCTGTTCGCCATCGACTCGACGTCCGTGGACCGGGCGATCGACGACATCGACACCGCTCCCCTGCCCCGACGCCCCGGCGTGAAGATCGACTCCGTCATCGAGGTCAGCGGCAACGTGCTCCCTGTCCTGCGGCTGACCGAGGACGGTTTCGACAAGCAGTCGATCCACATCATCGTCAGCTATTTCGATCAGAAATGGTCGATCGCCACCGAGGGCGTCCTCGGCATCGTCGACGACGAGAGCCCGCCGGGCCCCGCCGACGAGGAAGGACAGGCCCGGGTCATCACCCATAAGGGGACGTTCCACGAGGTGATCGACATGGCGAGCCTGATCGCTTTCCACGTCCCCGAGTTCAATCGCGGCGGCGACCGCGGCACGGCGGCGCCATGAGCTTCGACGACGGCAATTCGGAGATGTGGGAGCTGTTCGAGCAGGAGAGCGAGGACTATCTCGCCCAGCTCGAAGCGAACCTCTCCGGCTCCACCGCGGATCTCGAGAACCCGGAGATCATGGGCGCCCTGTTCCGCGCCATCCACTCGCTCAAGGGTGTCTCGGCCTCGCTTGGGCTGATTGGCATGGAGACCGTCGCCCATGCGGCGGAGGACCTCCTCGACATGTTCCGCAATGGCGAGGCACGGCCGAACGACGCGGCCCGCGACCTGCTGCTGCAGGCGAACGACGCCCTGGTCGATCTGCGCGAGGCATGCCTGGAGAGCCGGTCGGACATCGCCGGCGACCCGGGACTGATCGCCGCCCTCAAGCACGCCAAGGCCCAGCTCAAGAAAGGCGGCGAGATCACCGCCTCGAGCGGGGGCTCGAACGGGGGCTCGAGCGCGGCCCCCACCCCGGCACCGAGCGCGGCACCGCCGGCCTACGATCCGCCAGAGCCGGAGCCGGAGCCTGAGCCGGAGCTGGAACCCGAGCCGGCACCGCCGCCCGCTCCCCTGGAGCCGGAAGAGGACACGGCGGCGACCAATCAGAGCCGGATGGCGATCCAAGTCTCGCAGAAACCGGCAGACCCGGACGAGCCGGAGTTCCAGCCGGCGACGGTCCAGCCGTTCGACGCGGTGGTGTCCGCCGAGCTCGGCCAGCTCGCCGAGGCGCTCGAGAACCCGGCGATGGACAGCCTGGACAGCCGGGCCATCGCATCCTCGATGATGGCGATCCGCGAGGCGGCCAACGACGTCGGCTATCTCGGTATCTCCGACGTGCTCGGCGGCATCCTCGACGGGCTGGAGAACGGCGACGGCGACCGTACCGCCCTGATCCGGGGGCTCTGCATCTTCATCCACCGGCTGCGCGTGCTCTCGGAGCTGGCCGATTCCGGCCTCGCGATGGACGATGTCGACGACTCCATGGCACCGCACATCTCGCGCGAGGCGCGCGCGGTGGTCGACCGGCTGTCGGTGCGCGGCGGCGCTCCCGCCGACTGGGAGCTGGTCGGCATCCTGTCCCGCGCCCTCGGCGTGTTCCGCATCTCCGCCCTCGCCCGTCTCGCCAGCGAGCTCACCCTGATCGAGGACTGGCGCGAGCGGCCGGGGGCGCTCGACGTGGTCGACGAGATCCGCCGCGAGAGCGAGGTGATCGGGATCGAGGGGCTGACCATCTCCTCCCTCGACATGCCGCGCGAGACCTACGACCGGCTGCGCGACGAGCTCGCCCTGCTGCTGACCGGCGCCGGCGCCGGCGTCGCCGCCCTGCGCAAGGTTCTCGGCGACGATCTGTTCGACAGCATGTCCCCCGCCGCCCGCAACGAGGCGGTGGCGTTCCTCGACCAGCCGGGCGCCCGCCTTGTGCAGGTGCAGGTCATGGTGCCGGACGGGGCGCCGGCCAGCGGCGAGATCCTCGGTCTGCTCTACCGGCAGCAGGTGATCTCGAACCGGGTTCTGGTCGATATCGACCCGGACCTCTACCAGTTCCTCATCGGCATCACCGGCGACGACGCGCCGGTCGAGGCCTCGGTCCGCGCACTCGATACCGGCGACGACGTGCTGCGGGCCTGGGCCGTTCTGACGGTCGGCGACGTGCCGCTGGCGGAGGATGGGCCGGCCCCGGCGCCGGCACGGGCGGCACCTCCGCCCGCCGCCGAAGCGCCGGTGCAGCCGGCCGCCGACGCTGACGGTCACGTGCTCTTCGTCGACGACAGCTCCTGGGATTCGGCGCTGCATGGCGACTGGTCGCCGGAGCAGCAGGAAGGGTTCTCGCCCCCGTTCGGCGAGACCCCGCCCCAGCCAAAGCCGCAACCGGCACCAAGAGCGGCACCCGAGGCAGCGGCGCCGCCCCCTCCCCAGGCTCCGGCACAGAAGCCGGCGCAGACACCGCCCCAAAAACCGCCCCAGAAACCGGCGCCCTCCAGCCCGGACGCCCAGGCCACCCCACCGGCCACCCCACCGGCCACCCCACCCGACGTGCCGGCGGAACGGGGCGACGCGGCGCCGGCACGGTCCGGCGGCGGTGCCGTCGGGGGGAGCGTCGGGGGGAGCGTCGGCGGCAGTTCCCTGCGCGTTTCCTCGACCCTGATCGACAGCTATCTCGACACGGTGGCCGAGCTGCGTCTCAGCCTGTCGCGGCTGGATCAGGGCGCGTCCGAGGCCGGGTTCGCCGCGACCGCCGCCGAACTGCGCTCGCTGGCAAGCCAGAGCGGCGCGCGCAAGGCCGAGAAGCTGCACGCGGCCGCCGCACGGATCGACGACGCGGGCAAGGTCTTCGCCAATCAGATCGCGCGGGCCGAGGCGACCCTGCGGATGCTGCATTCGGTCACCCTGGACCTGCGCGTGGTGCCGATCAGCATCGTCTTCGGCCGGATGCCGCGCCTGGTGCGCGATCTCGCCCGCTCCCTCGGCAAGCAGGTGACCCTGGAGATCGACGACGGCGACATCCAGATCGACAAGTCCATGGTCGACGCGCTGATGGAGCCGATGGTCCACATGATCCGCAACGCCATGGATCACGGCATCGAGATGCCGCAGGACCGACTGGACGCCGGCAAGCCCGAGAAGGCGACGCTGACCCTGCGCGCGACCCAGAGCGGGAGCGTCGCCCAGATCATGATCGCGGAGGACGGGCGCGGCCTGAACACCGCCCGGATCCGCAGCAAGGCGCTGGAAAAGGGGCTGATCTCGGAACAGGACGCCGCCCGGATGACCGAGCGCGAGATCCACCGCCAGATCTTCGCGCCGGGCTTCTCCACCGCCGCGGCGGTGACCGAGACCTCCGGACGCGGCGTCGGCATGGACGTCGTCCTCACCACCCTGCGACGGCTCGGCGGGGCCATCGACATCGACAGCGAGGAAGGCGAAGGCACCCGGTTCTACCTGAGCTTCCCGGTCTCGGCTGCCCTGCAGCGGATCATCGTGGTAAGCGACGGCGCGCGGGATCTAGGCCTGCCGGAGCGCGCGATCATCGAGGTCATCGAGGTCGACCGCAAACAGATCCAGACCGTTGGCGAGCGCGCCGGCATCCAGCACCGGGACGGGTTCCTGACCGTGCGCGCCATCGAGACCATGCTCGGCTGGGAGACGCCGGAGGTCGCGACCGATCAGAAGGCGTTCCCCGTCGTCATCATCGGCTCGCCCCAGCGCCGGATCGGCGTCGCGGTCCACCGGGTGAAGCGCCGCCAGGAAGTGTTCATGAAGGAGCTGCACCCGGCCCTGAACTCGGTCGACGTGCTGGCGGGTGCCACGGTGATGGGCGAAGGCCAGCCGCTCCTGGTCCTGGACCCGGAGACCCTGATCGCCATCGCCGGCGGCTAGAGCAAATCACGACCAGACGGAAACATCTGGTCGTGTGAATTTGCTCTATCGTTAATGAGTTAGAGGGCGATTCACGGTTCAAATCGATTCGATCTGAACCGATCGCGCTCTAGAGCAAATCACGACCAGACGGAAACATCTGGTCGTGTGAATTTGCTCTAGCGTTAAAGAGTGAGAGCGCGATCGGCGACCGGAACGCCCGGCACCGTCCGAGCCGGCTTCAGCGGAACGACATCACCAGTCCGGAGACGAACTCAGCCATCTTGCCGAGCGGAACGACGCTATCGGCGCCGCCGTCCTCGTAAGCGGCCTTGGGCATCCCGTAGACGATGGAGGTCGCCTCGTCCTGGGCGACGGTGCGCGCGCCCGCCCGGCGCATCGCCAGCAGGCCGTCGGCCCCGTCCCTCCCCATGCCGGTCAGCACCACGCCGATCGCCCGCTTGCCGAGCTGCTCGGCCGCCGACGACATGAGCACGTCGACCGCCGGACAGTGCCCGCCGAACCGGGTCGGCTCGCCGGAGGAGGTCCAGATGCCCCGATTGTCCTTGCGCAGCCGGAGCTGCCGCCCGCCGGGCGCGACGACGGCCAGCCCCATGCGCAGGGGCAGGTCGTCCTGGGCCAGGGACACGTCCATGGGCGAGGCGCGGTCCAGCCGGGCGGCGAAGTCGCCGACATAGGCTTCCGGCATGTGCTGGACGATGACGATGGGCGGGCTGGTGCGCGGGGTCTTGGACAGGACCGTGAGCAGCGCATCGGTGCCGCCGGTGGAGGCGCCGATGCAGATCACCACGCCGAGATGGGGCGAGCCCGGGGCGGTCGGACGGGGAGCCGCCGGCCGTGAGGCGGCGGCGGGCGCCGGTGCCGGTATTGGGGCCGCTGTCGAAGTCCGGGTAGCGGGCGCCCCTCCCTCCGCGAGACCCGCCGCCGCCTCGGCCCGGCGCAGGACCGAAGCGACCCGCGGAGCGGCGTCGGCCAGCTTGGCGCGGATGTCCAGATCGGGCACCTCGACCGAAAACGCGCCCGCCCCGCCGAGTGCCACCAGCGCCGGCGCCCCACCTGCCCCGGAGCCGACGGCGATGAACACGATCGGTCGCCCCGCCCCCTGCGCGCCGGCGACCGCCGGTTTCAGGGCTCCCTGATCGGCGTCGGACCCCGCGATCACGACCGCGTCGCACTCCGTCAGCCGCTCCGGCGTGGCGCGCACCGGCGTGATCGCCTGCACCCCACCCAGCACCTTCAGCGCGTCCAGGGTCTCGGTGACCGCCTTGCGCAGCAGCGGATCGGCGGCGACCACGATGACCCGCATGCCGCTCACTTGCCGGCCTTCTTGCGGAAGATCGCCGGGCGCTGCTGGTCGAGATACTTGCGCGCGAACTCGGCATCGTCGGTGTGGCCGATGAACAGGTACCCGCCGGGGGCGAGAAGATGGGCCAGGGACTGGACCAGGCGCTCGCGCGTCGGCGCGTCGAAATAGATCATCACGTTCCGGCAGAAGATCACGTGGAAGCCGCCGCGCAGCGCGCTCAGCGGTCCGATCAGGTTCAGCCAGCGGAACATGACGTCGTCGCGGACCGCCTTGACCACCCGGAAGCTGTCACGGCCCGCCGGTTCGACGTAATTGTCGCGCCAGAGCTGGGGGATGTGGCGGAAGGTCTCGGCCCGGTACACTCCCGCCGCCCCCTGCCGCAGGGAGCGCTTGGCGATGTCGGTCGCCAGCACGCCCGCGTCGAGATCCTGGTAATGGGCGCCGAAGAAGGTCCGCATCGCCATGGCGATGGAATAGGCCTCCTCGCCCGCCGCCGCCGCCGCACTCCAGATCCGCACGTCCCGCGATCCCTTTCGGCGCAGGCGCTCGTCGATCTCCGGCAAGGCGACCGACGACAGAAACTCGAAATGCGCCGGCTCCCGGTAGAAGTAGCTGTGGTTGGTGGAGAGCTTCTCGACGATGTCGATGAACAGATCGTCGTTGCCGGCGGTCTCCGCCGCCTGCAGCAGCGTTCCGAGATCGCCCTGGCCGGCCTGATCGATCAGGGTGCTCAGCCGTGAGCGCAGGAAGCTCTCCGCGTTGTCGGGCAGGACGATGCCGAACCGCTCGTGAGCGAGCCGGCGAAAGCTTTCGACCTCCACCCGGGCGGCCTCAGTACTTCCCGAAATTGCCGGAGGTGATCGCGTCGTCCAGCTCCGGCTCCTCGTCGTCCGCGTCGTCTCGGCGGGCGGAGGATCTGACCGGCCGCTGGCCCGCCGCCGGCGTGTCCCCGTCGGACGGCGCGCCGCCGGAGGAGTCGAGCTTGAAGCGGCCCATGGATTTCTGGAGGTCGGTGCCCTGTCCGGCGATCGAAGCCGACGTCGCTGCCATCTGCTGGGCCGCCGCGGCGTTCTGCTGGACCACGGTATTCAGGCGGTGAATGGCGACGTTGATCTCGTCGGCGCCGACCGACTGCTCGTCGCTGGCGGCGCTGATGCCCTGGACCAGATCCTTGACCCGGGTGATCTCGGGCAGCAGGTCCGCCAGGAGCCGGTTGGTGTTCTCCGCGGCCTCCCGGCCGTCCGCCGAGGCGTCCTGGATCTCGCTGGCCGCCTGCTTGGAGATCTCCGCCAGACGCGAGACCTCGGAGGCGACGACGGCGAAGCCGCGGCCGTGCTCGCCGGCGCGGGCGGCCTCGACCGAGGCGTTGAGCGCGAGCAGCTCGATCTTGCGGGTGATCTCCTCGACCACGAGGATCTTGTCGGAGATGTCCTTCATCGCTGCGGCGGTCTGGGTCATCGCGTCGGCGCAGCGCCCGGCCTCGGTCGCCATGCGTTCGGACACCTTCTCGGTCTCCTCGGCGTTCTTGGCGTTCTGGCGGATGCCGGCGGTCATCTCTTCCATAGCCGCCGAGGTCTCCTGGATACTGGAGGCCTGATCGTTCACGCCGTCCGACACCTGACGGGCGGTCTGGCGCAGCTCGTTGCTGCCGGTGGTGATGCCGTTGCCCACGGACCGGATGGTGCCGAGGATGCCGATCAGGTTCTGCTGCATATGGGCCATGGCGCCGAGCACCCGGCCGATCTCGTCCTTGCCGCCACCCTCGGCAATGGAGACGGTCATGTCGCCCGTGGCGAACCGGTCGACCGTCGAGACGGCCATCGAGAGCCGCCTGCGGATCTGCAAGGCGAGCAGGATCCCGATGATCAGCGAGACGGCACCGATGACGACGGCGGCGACGATCAGGTTCTGGATGACCTGGTACTCCGACGCCTGAATTTCGGCCACCGACTCCGTGGTCATCTGATCGACTTTGTGAACGAGGTCATCGATCGAGACCATCAAGGTGATCTGGAGCTTTTCGATCTCCTCCATCTTCGGACCGAGGGTCGACAGGCGGGGAATGCGGGCACCGGCAGCCTTCACCAGGGCGCGATACTGGGTGATCACGCGCCCGGCGATTTCCGCCACTTGGTCGCGCATCTGGCGGATCTGCCGCAGATTCTCCTTGAGGTCCTCGTAAAGTGCCTGACGTTCCGCCGGAGTTTCCATCGCGGAGTCGATGATGCCCTCGATCTTGGTCAGTTCGCTGTTCACCTCGGCGGAGTAGGTCTCGAACTTCTCGATATACCCCTCGCCGAGATCGCCGCGTCCCTGTCCGGAGACGGCTATGGCGACATGCAACGCCAGTTCCTGCTGAAGCTGTGCCTCGACCACCCGATAGGCGCTCTGGGTGATCGGCGTCTCGATGGCCGCGATCTGGTCGACCTGCTTGGCCACCTTCGACAGCGACACGATCGTGTAGCCGGCGAAGGCGAACAGCGCCGCCGTCATGAACACCACAAGCGCGATCAGCTTTGTGGAGATGTTACTCAGCATCTGTCATTCCCCCCGATCGACCGGCTAGGCCATCTTCAGGGCCCTATTCTGACCGCTGGCAGAAAAAGCGCAATTAGCGGTTTGAATCCATGGCTTGACGGGCCGCCGGTCCCGCCCCCCGATCGGCAGCATGCCCCGCGTCGCGCGAATCAGCGCGCGCCCGGAAGCGCGGCGAGCACCACGACGGCCACCATCGACAGGGCCATCAGCTTGTTGATCGCCGACTGGGTGCGCGGCGACAGGTCCAGCCGTTTGAGCGTCACGCCGGCCCACAGCCAGGTGAGATGCACCGGCACCCAGATGACGTTGATGATCACGAACTTCACGGCGATCTCGAGCAGCGGATCGTCGGGCATGAAGTGGAAGCCAGAGAACAGGGTGGTGTTGACCGCGTAGGACTTCGGATTGATGAGCTGCAGGCCGATGCCCCCCGGGATCCCCGGCGCGCTCTTGCGCTCGATGAAGGCCACCCGCGAGCCGGCCCAGCCGATCCGGAAGGCGAGATACAGCAGATAGGCGAGCGACGCGTAGAGGAGCACCGGACCCACGACCGGATCGGCGAGAACCACCGCGGCGATGCCGGTGACGACGAGCAGGGCGGCCAGGTTGGTGCCGATGAACAGCCCGACCAGAAAGCGGATGCCCGGCCCGGCGCCGAATCCGGCACCGATGCCCGCGGTCGTCAGAACGCCGATCCCCGGCGTGATGATCAGAAAGAACAGGGCGGCGGCGAAGGTCAGCATTCACGGGCTCCGGCGGCGGGCAGGCCCGAAACCTGCGATCCGGAACCGGCGGCAGCCTATCACGCCCTGTCGGGGCGTCAGTCTTCCGCCCAAACCTGCCTTCATCCAGTGTGCCCCTTCCCCGATGCGTCCCCTCCCCCCGATACTGCACCGACGGGCGCCGGCCCCGGCCACGACCGGCAACAGGAGGGGATGACGCCATGACGCTCTGCGCGGTCGATTGCCACATGCATGTTTTCGGCGACCGGGCGCGGTTCCCGTTCGCCGAGCCCCGGAGCTACACGGTGGCGCCGGCCGACGTCGAACAGTACTGGGCGGCGGTGGCCGGAACCGAGATCGCGCGGGCCGTCGTGGTCCAGCCGAGCGCCTACGGCACCGACAACGCCTGCACCCTCGACGCGTTGGACCGGCTGGGCGACGCCGGGCGCGGGGTGGCGGTGATCGATCCGAACACGGTCACCGACGCCGACCTCGCCGGGCTTCACGGCCGACGGATCCGGGGAGTGCGCGTGAACCTGCGCTCGGTCCGCGCCGCCGCCCGCCCGATCGACGACGTGCTGCCGAAGCTGGGCAGGCTGCTGTCGGGTAGCGACTGGCACATTCAGGTGTTCTGCGATGCCGAGGCCCTGGCCGAGCTCGCCGGGCTTCAGCCGGATCTCGGCGTGCCGCTGGTTCTCGACCATTTCGGCGCCATCGACCCCGCACAGCCCGACGCGCATCTCGGTCCCATGACCCGCCTTCTCGACGGCGGCGCCTGGGTCAAGCTCTCGGGGTCCTACCGGATCTCGACCGGACCCGGCGGCGACGGGGTCGCCGAGCTCGCCCGGACCCTGCGTGACAGGACACCCGACCGCATGGTCTGGGCCAGCGACTGGCCCCACACGCCGAACCATTCCGGCGCCGTGGCCGACAGCGAGACCGTCGTTCCGTACCAGCCGCTCGACACGGCCGGACTGTATCGCGCCGTGTCCGACTGGTTTCCGGACCCGGCGACGCGCCGCGCGATCCTCCAGGACAACCCGCGCCGGCTCTACGGCTGGCCGGACTGATCGCCCGGACCGCGGTCCAGGCGGCCGCGCGGCGCCGGCGAGTCAGTCCGCCATCTCTTCGCGATGGAGCGCACGGTACTTGGCGCCGAGTTCCCGGGCCTTGTCGTCCGTCAGCACGTCGGGAACGAGGGGAAGCACGTCCTCTTCCTCCTCCTCCAGGTGGTGGAACACGTCGTGCCGCAGCTCGTCGAGCTTGTCGTCCCAGTCGTCGTCGCCGGGCGACATCTGCTGCATCTGCTCCATCACCTTTTTGTGCTCGCCGTGCTCCGAAATCGCGTGGAGCGACTCGTGACGCGCTTCGCCGGAGGTCTGGACGAGGCAGCTGAACAGGCTCTCCTCCTCGGCCTCGTGGTGGGCCAGCAGTTCCTTCTTGGTCTGTGCCCATAAGGACTCGAGCGTCTTGGGGTCGCCGTCCTTCTCCGCGTTCAGCCGGTCGAACAGGGACCGCAGGCGGCTATGCTCGGCGACGATCACATCGACGATGGTATCGGCGGTCTCCTCGGCGCCCGCCGGGCGCTGCGTGGCATTACTCGACATCTCAGTCTCCTGGCTCAGTGCCGCGCGATCTGGCCGCCTCGAGGCGGGCCGCGCGTTTCTATCTTGTTGCCCGGGGTGAACGCACGGGGCGCCGATCGGTTCCGGACCACAGGCCTGCGAGCGCCCGCATCGGATCCCACGCATTGCAGCGCAGCGCAAACCGGTCCATACGGGTGGCCTCGCAGCAACCGGCGGGACGGGGTCCGATGGCCAACGAAAACGGACTGACCGAGCGCGAAGCGGCCGACCGGCTCAGCCGGTACGGCCCGAACCGGCTGCCGGACGCCAAGGCCACCGGCCTGATCCGACTGTTCGTGCGTCAGTTCCTGAGCCCGTTCATCTACATCCTGATGATCGCCGCCGCCGTGTCCTTCGCGATCGGCCAGGTCTCGAGCGGGGTGTTCATCGTCGCGGTGCTGCTGATCAACGCCGCCATCGGCACGGTGCAGGAACACGCCGCGGAGAAGTCGGCCTCGGCCCTGCGCCGCATGGTGCGCGGCACCGCCCGGGTGGTGCGCGACGGACGCCCCCGCACGATCGACAGCGAGGCCGTGGTGCCCGGCGACCTCCTGCTGCTGGCATCCGGCGACAAGGTGGCCGCCGATGTCCGGCTTCACGGTGCCCAGACCCTGTCGGTCGATGAATCGATGCTGACCGGCGAGTCGGTTGCCGTCACCAAGGGCTCGGAGACGCCCGTCGCGGCCGACGCCCCCCTCGCCGAGCGCCGCGACATGTGCTTCGCCGGCACGGTCGTCACCCGCGGCCGGGCGGAGGGCGAGGTCATCGCCACCGGCCTGTCGACCCAGCTCGGCTCGATCGCCGGCGAGGTCTCCGCCCGCCGGGTCTCCGAGCCGCCGCTGATGATCCGCGTGCGCCGTTTCACCTATCAGGTCGCGGCGGGGATCGGCGTCGCAATCGCGGCCCTGGTCGCCCTGATGCTGGCCGTGGGCGGATACGGGCCGTCGGAAATAGCGCTGATGGCGATAGGCCTCGCGGTCTCGACCATCCCGGAGGGTCTTCCCGCCGCGCTCACCGTCGCGCTTGCCATCGGCATGGACCGGATGGCGAAGCACAACGTCATCATCCGCAAGCTGATCGCCGTCGAGGCGCTCGGCTCCTGCACCTTCATCTGCTCCGACAAGACCGGTACGCTGACGGTGAACGAGATGACGGCCCGGCGGATCGTGCTGCCGGACGGAATCAGCTTCGAGGTGACCGGCGCCGGCATCGGTCCGGGCACGGTCGAGGAGCACGCGGACGGCAACGGCGCCACCGTCCCCGTCGCCGGCCACATGGAGCGGCTGCGGGCGCTGTGCACCACCGGTACGCTGGCGAACGAGAGCCACCTGGACTACGCCGGGCGCGACGACTGGGATTTCGACGGCGACATCGTCGACGTGGCGTTCCTGGTTCTGGCCAAGAAGCTCGGCCTGTCGATCAGCGCGCTGCACGCCGAGCAGAGCCGTCTCGAACTCGTGCCCTACGAGTCCGAGCGCGCGCTGTCCGGCAGCCTGCACCGCAGCGCCGAAAGCCATGTCCTGCACGTCAAGGGCAGCCCGGAGAAGCTGCTGGCGATGTCGACCCACATGCGGACCGCCGAGGGCCGGGTGCCGATCGACCGCGCCGCGGTGACGGACCGGTTCGAGACCCTCGCCCGGGACGGGTACCGGGTCATCGCCCTCGCCCAGCGGGATCTGCCGGAACGCGGCCCGGCACTCGGCGCGATGGCGGAGATGACCCTTCTCGGGCTCGTGGCCATGATCGATCCGGTCCGCCCGGAGGCGCGCGAGGCGGTCGACCGCTGCCGCGCCGGCGGGATCGAGGTGGCGATGATCACCGGCGACCATCCGGCGACCGCCCAGGCCATCGCCCGCGATCTGGACATCGCCAGGCCCGACGATCCGGTCGTCACCGGCACCGACCTCCGCCGGGCCGAGGCGGAGGGGACGGACGCTCTGGACGCCCTGGTCCGCGACACCCGGGTCTTCGCCCGGATCGAGCCGCTGCAGAAGCAGCAGATCGTCGAGTCCCTGATGCGCGCCGGGCATTTCGTGGCGGTGACCGGCGACGGGGTGAACGACGCGCCGGCCATGCACCGGGCCAATGTGGGCATCGCCATGGGCAAGCGCGGCACCGACGTCGCCAAGGAAGCGGCCGACCTGATCATCACCGACGACCGCTTCTCCTCCATCGTCGACGGCGTCGAGCAGGGCCGCGTGGTCTACAACAACATCCGTAAGGTGGTCGCCCTGCTGATTGCGACCGGATTCTCGGCGATCCTGCTGTTCTTCCTCACCGTCCTGACCGGCCTGCCGATGCCCCTGACGGCGGTGCAGCTCCTCTGGCTGAACCTGGTCGCCAACGGGCTGCAGGACGTGGCGCTGGCCTTCGAGCCGAAGGAAGGCGGAGAGCTCTCGAAACGGCCGCGCCGTCCGGGCGAGCCGATCTTCGAGCGGCGCATCGTCGAGCATGTGCTGATCATCGGCGGCGCCATGGGCGTGCTCGCCTACGGCACCTTCCACACCCTGCTGAGCATCGGCTACGACATCGACATGGCGCGCAACCTGACGCTGATGCTGATGGTCCTCTTCGGCAACATCCACGCGCTGTGCAGCCGCTCGGAAACCCGGTCGCTGTTCCGCATTCCCCTGCTCTCGAACCCGTTCCTGGTGCTGGCGGTGCCGGTCGCCCAGCTCGTCCATATCGGCTCGATGTATGTCCCGGGGCTTAGCGACGTCCTGTCGATCCAGCCGATCGGCCTGCACGAATGGGCGGCGATGCTGGCAGTGGCCTTGGTCCTGCTGGGCGTGGAGGAGGCCCACAAGGCCTGGCATCGGTGGCGCGGCGGGGACCGAGACCGGGACCTGCCGGTCACGAAACGGTGATCTCCCGGCGCGAACCGCCCGCTGCAGTGTAAACCAAAAGTTAACGACTCCTCGCATACTGTAACTGTTCGAAGTCGTGGATCAGAAAGTCAGGCTTCTCCGGTTGGTGAACGCGCGCCGAATGGGCGTTCGGGCCGACCTGCCACGCATCGCAGCCAATAGGCCCACTCGTGTCGCTTGTTGATGAATGCCTCCGCTACTGGGACTCGATCCGCGGCCAGAGACCTGCGCCGTGTCGGGAGGATTTCGATCCGACGGATATCCCGCGCCTTCTCGCCAACGTCGTGCTTCTCGACGTGGTCGACGGCGGCAGCGACTTCCGGTTTCGGGTGATCGGCGAAGCCGTGCGTTGCGCCTCCTTCGGCAATCATACCGGCAAGCTTCTGGTCTCACTGCCGCACATCACACAGGACGGTCCTTTGCTCGGGACGCTCCGCAGCGCGGTGACGTCGCGAGCGCCCGTGCGCAGCCCCGTTCCCTACGAGGGGCCCCGCAAGGAGATCGTCCTGCGCGACCATCTGGTGCTGCCCTTCGTCGGCGAGGACGACGCGGTGTCGCACCTGCTGCTGGTGGTCGATCTGATCGACACGCGGGCCCGCCCGCCGGCCCGCCGCGCCGTCTCCGCAGCCTAGCGCGCACGGCCTAGGCGCATACCACCTAAGAGCCGACCGCGGCCAAGTCGTTCACCGCCCGCGGGGCCTCGATCCGCCCCTCGTATTCGGCCCGAGTGTCCTGGAACAGCTTCACCAGCGCGTCCATCACCACGCGGATCCGCGGCAGGGATCGCATGTCGCGGTGCACGAGCATCCACTCGTCCACGATCACGTCGTCGAGCACCGGGGTGAGCCGGGTCAGCCCCGGATCCTTATCGCCGAGAAAGCACGGCAGAACGCCCACGCCATGCCCCTCATGGATCGCATGGTAGAGGACGACGCCGTTGTTGGTCCGCACTTCCGGTGCCGTACCGGCGAGCAGTTCCGTCTGCCAGTTCTGGCCGGGCATGTAGACGTGATCGTCGTCGAAGCCGACCCAGGGGAGCGCGCGCAGCGATGCCTCGCTGCCGTCGCACTCCGCAGCGAAGGCCCGGGTGCCGTAGACCGCATAAGCGAACCGCCCGAGCTTGCGGCCTACCAGGGCGGCGCTGTCCGGCAGGGTATTCCGGATCAGCAGATCGGCTTCCCGCCGCGACAGGTTGGCGGAGATGTGCGCGACCGCAATCTCGAACTCGATGCAGCGGTGGTTCTCCCGCAGCTTCATGAGATGGCGCGAGACGAACTCCGCCATGGTCTCGTCGACCGAGATCCGGACGGTCCCGAGATGGGTGTTCGTCAGGCCGGCGCTGCGCCGGGCGAGCGCCTGGGCCGCCTGCTCCATCGCCCGGACCTCGTCCAGAAGATGGGTCGCCGCCAGGGTCGGCACGAACCGGTCGGGCAGCCGGTCGAACAGTCGGGTGCCAAGCTCGTCCTCGAGCGCCTTCACCCGGCGCGACACGGTCGGATGGCTGACCTTCAGCTTGCGGGCGGCCGCGGTCAGGCTGCCCTCCTCGGCCAGGGCCAGAAACACCCGCAGATTGTCCCAATCGCTGATCATCGCCGCATCCTCTCGGCCAGTCGCTTATCCACATCGGACCGGCCCGGTGCGGGCAAGGATCGACGCGCGTCTGATATTGGACGTTCATCCCGCACCGCATCAATGTTCAAAATCTTTCAGCCGGTCCTCGCATTCTTCCATCCGACGCGGCGCGCCCCTGACCTAGGATGGGCGAAACACGGCAATTGAGGACCGGTCTCATGCATTTCGAAACTCGGCTCTGGGCCTCCACCGAAGGCGTTCGCTGGCGGATCGCCTTCGCCGTCCTCGTCGGCCTCACGGCGGTGGCGCTCGGCGTCGCCCGGCTCGCCCTGCTCGGCTGGCTGATCGGCCGGGTCTTCGCCGGCGACACCGTCGAGCAGCTCATGTGGCCGATCGTCGCCATCGCCGCGGTGATGGTTCTGCGCGGCGCCTTCGAGCACTGGCGCAACACGGTGGCCCACCGGACGGCCGCGATCGTCCAGAAGAAGCTGCGCCGCAAGCTGTTCGACAAGCTGGCCGAGCTCGGCCCGGCCTATGTCGGGCGCGAGCGGTCCGGCGGCATCACCCTGACCCTGGTGGACGGCGTCGAGCAGCTGGAGACCTATTTCGGGCAGTACATGCCGCAGGGCCTGGTCTCTCTCCTCACCCCCATCGGGATCTTCGCCTTCGCCGCCTTCCTCGACCTGCCGGTGGCCGGCGTCCTCTTCGCCTTCGCCCTGATCGCCCTGTTCGCGCCGGCGATCTGGCACAGCCACGACGAGCGCAACGCCCGCGACCGCCAGAAGGCCTATGCCGCCTTCGCCGCCGAGTTCCTCGACTCGATCCAGGGCCTGCCGACCCTGAAGGCCTTCGGGCAGAGCACGCGCCGCGCGGACAGTCTGGCGGACAAGTCGCGCGACCTGTTCCGCCGGACCATGTGGGTTCTCGCCACCAACGTCCTCTCCCGCGGCATCACCGACAGCGCCATCGCCTGCGGCGCCGCCCTGGCGCTGGCGGTCGGCGCCTGGCGGGTCGAGGCCGGGGCCATGGATCTGCCGGAACTTCTGGTGATCATGATGCTGGGCGTGGAGATCTTCCGGCCCATGCGCGAACTGCGGAACGTGCTGCACCAGGGCATGGTCGGCATGTCCGCCGCCAAGGGGGTCTACCACCTGCTCGACGGCGAGCCGACCGTGGCCGACGGCCCCCACAACCCGGCGGCCGAGACGCTTGAGCCGAGCGTCGCGTTCGAGAGTGTCGGCTTCCGCTATCCGGGTGCCCGGCGGGTCGTCCATGACGGTCTCGACTTCACCGTCGCCGCCGGCGAGCGCGTCGGCCTGGTCGGGCCGAGCGGCTGCGGCAAGTCCTCGGTCGTCCGACTGCTGCTGCGCTTCTTCGACCCCGAGGCCGGCCGGGTGGCCATCGGCGGGGTCGACCTGCGCGACATGTCCTTCGAGCAGATCCGCTCCCGGATCAGCGTGGTGAACCAGGACACGTTCCTGTTCCACGGCACCATCGGCGACAACATCCGCATGGGCGCGCCGGAGGCGACCGACGAGCAGGTGATCGCCGCCGCCACCGCCGCCAACATCCACGGCTTCATCGCGACCCTGTCCGGCGGTTACGACACCGTGGTCGGCGAGAAAGGCATCAAGCTTTCCGGCGGCCAGCGTCAGCGCGTCGCCATCGCCCGGGCGCTGCTGCGCGACACCCCGATCCTGGTCCTCGACGAGGCCCTGAGCGCGGTCGACGCCGAGAACGAGGCGGTGATCCAGGAGGCGCTGAACCGGCTGATGAAGGGGCGCACGACCCTGGTGCTCGCCCACCGCCTGTCCAGCGTCATCGGCTGCGACCGCATCCTGGTGCTCGACCGCGGCAAGGTGGTCGAACAGGGCGCCCATGACGCCCTGATGGCGCAGGGCGGCGTCTATGCCGGCTTGATGGCGGAACAGGCCCGGGAATCCCGCCAGGCCGACGGCGACGTCACCCTCGACCCGCGTCCGGCGGCGGAGAGCCTCGCCTCGGTCCCGGGGGGCGCCAAGCAGGCGCCGACGGAGGGGATCATCAAGGCCGAGGGGCTCGGCTGGTTCGAGCTGGTGAAGACCCTGATGGGCACGATCCTGCCCTGGCGCGGCAAGCTCGCCCTCACCTTCGTGTTCGGCGTGCTCCGGGTGCTCACCTTCATCTGCGTCGGCGTGTTCAGCGCGCTCACCATCCTCGCCCTGAAGAACGGCACGCCCTACGACCAGTGGCTCCTCGGGCTCGCGATCGTCGCGCCGCTGTCCGGGTTGCTGCACTGGCTCGAGTCCTGGCTCGCCCACGACATGGCGTTCCGGCTGCTGGCCGAGATGCGGATCGACACGTTCCGCAAGCTCGACGCCCTGGCGCCCGCCTACCTGGTCAGGCGGCGCACCGGCGACCTGATGTCGCTCGCCACCCACGACATCGAACTGATCGAGTATTTCTTCGCCCACACGGTCGCCCCCGCCTTCGTCGCGGTGCTGGTGCCGGCCTCGGTGCTGGCGATCCTGGCCAGCCAGAGCATGTGGGTCGCCCTCGCCCTGGTTCCGTTCCTGGCGGCGGTCGCCCTGGCGCCGTTCCTGATGCGCGGCAAGGTCGACCGGCTCGGCTCCGAGGCGCGGGAGGCGGCGGGCGAGCTCGGCGCCGTGGCCGTGGACTCGGTCCAGGGTCTCGGCGAGATCGTGGCGTTCCAGCAGGAGGACCGCCGCGGCCGCCTGATCGAGCGGCTGACCCAGCGCCATATCGACCTGCGGCTGCCGTTCTTCGAGGAACTGACCCTGCAGCAGGCGCTGCTGGAGGTCTTCACCGGGCTCGGCGGCCTGGCGGTCGTCGTGACCGGGGCGGTGATGGCGGCCAGCGGCGCGATCGATGCCGGCATCCTGCCGCTCCTTACGGTGCTCGCCATGGCCGCGTTCCTGCCGGTCTCCGAGATCGCCCAGATCGGCCGGCAGCTCGCCGACACGCTGGGCGCGACCCGACGGTACTACGGGCTGGCGAACGAGCCGGTGCCGGTCACCGTCGGCCCCGGCGTGGCGCCGGCTGAGGGCCCCGCCTCCATGGCGCTGGACGCGGTGTCGTTCACCTATCCGGGTCAGCACCGCTACGCCCTGGCCGCGGTAGACCTGGAGATCCCGGCCGGCGCGACCGTCGCCCTGGTCGGCACGTCCGGCGCCGGCAAGACGACCCTGGCCCAGCTTCTCATGCGGTTCTGGGACCCCGATGCGGGCCGGGTCACCATGAACGGCGTGGATCTGCGGGAGTACGCGCTCGACGACCTGCGCGGGCGGATCGCCCTGGTCGCCCAGGACACCTACCTGTTCAACGACACCCTGCGGGCGAACGTCCTGGTCGCCCGACCGGAGGCCAGCGAGGAGGACCTGCGGGCGGCGATCCGCCACGCGTCCCTCGAAGAACTCGTGGAGACCCTGCCGGACGGTATCGACACCCAGGTCGGCGAGCGGGGCACCTCCCTGTCCGGCGGCCAGCGCCAGCGCGTCGCCATCGCCCGGGCCTTCCTGAAGGACGCTCCGATCCTGATCCTGGACGAGGCCACCTCCCACCTGGACGCGGTCAACGAGCAGGCGGTGCGCGGTGCCCTCGACATGCTGAAGGCGGACCGCACCACCATCGTGATCGCGCACCGGCTGTCGACCATCCGCGACGCGGACAAGATCGCGGTGCTCGAGGAGGGCCGTGTCGTTGAGGAAGGCAGCCACGAGGCGCTGCTGGCGCGCGGCGGCCTTTACGCCCAGCTCGTCTCCCGACAACTGGGCTCGGCCCAGGCGGCCGAGTAGAGGAACGGCCAACCCCGCGGCGCGATGGCCGCGGGGCCGGACCGGCGGACGTGGAGATGGGGGAAGCGGCCGCCGGCCCGAATAGCGAAACTCGGGATCCGATCCGACCGGCGTCAGGCGGCGGCAGCCGCGATGCCGGACGGAGCCGCCGTGACCTCGTCCATCCGCATCTTCAGGGCCTCTCGGCCGCGGGAAAGACGCGACATCACAGTGCCCACCGGCACGCCGAGGCGTTCGGCCGCCGCGCGGTAGGACAGGCCGTCGACCGCGATCATCTGCACCACGTCGTGCTGCTGCTCCGGAAGCGCGTCCATGGCGTCCTGCATCTCGTGCACCCGGTGGCGCTGGTACTGGTTCGGCAGCACCCCGAGACTGGCCTGGACGTCATCCAGATCCACAGCCGGGCCCTGGCGCTTGCGGCGGGCGTAGTCGTCGGCGATCACGTTGCGGACGATGCGGTTCAGGTAACCCTGCCAGTTCTCCACCGTGCGGCCGTCGCGGACATAGACGATCGCGCGCAGCAGGGCCTCCTGGGCGATGTCGTCCGCATCGGCGCGGTTGCCGACGAGCCGCCGGGCGGTGCGCTGAACGCTGCTGTAGTGCTCTCTGGCCTGCATCTCGGTGATCGTCATTGCTCTGCTCCCACAACCTTGATGAAGTCGTCGGCGTGTCGCCGTCGTATGGGAAAGACTTAACGAGGGCGCTGTGACGTTGCTGGGCCGGAGCTGTGACAAGTGTGGGCATCCCCGCCCCAATTGCCGAACGTCCCGGCCCGCAAGGGGTTGCGGCGCCGGCGCGGGGGATCGCTTCTGCGTTTTGAGTAAGTGGTGAGCCGTCGCCGGGCGCCGCCGCTCTCAGGCGGTCTCCGCGACGGGCAGGTCGATGGTGACCTCGAGGCCCGAGGGCTCGGCGTTGCGGGCACCGACCGTGCCGTTGAGCGCCGCCACATTCCGGCTGACGATCCACATGCCGAGGCCGAAATGTCCGCCGCCGCTCCGGTCCGTCGCCGCGGCGGGACGCCGGGTGAAGCCCTTCTCGAACAGGCGGGCGAGCACGTCCTCCGACGCGCCGGGCCCGGAGTCCCGCACGGTGATCCGCACGGCCCCGTCGATGCCGGTCAGGCGGACGACGACCGCCGAGCCCTCCGGCGAGAAGCCGACGGCGTTTTCGATGACGTTCTCGAACACCGCCTCCAGCAGCTCCTCGCTGCCGAGCACCACCGCCGAGGTCTCGATATCGGCCTGGAGGCGGATGCCCCGCGCCTCGCAGGGACCGTCGAAATCGGCGCAGAGATCGCGCAGCAACGCGTCGATCCGCACCGGCTCGCGCGGCGGCGAGGCCAGCAGGGCCGCCGCCTCCGTGGTGCGTTGCCCGGCCACGATCAGGCTGCTCAGGCGCTGGCGCGACTGGTCGATGATCCCGAGCATCCGGTGAGCGCGCGCGTTATCCTCCGGCACCGCCCGCCTGAGCGCCTCGATCGACTGGGCGATGGTGCCGATCGGCGTCTTCAGGGCGTGGACCTGCTCCTCCGCCGTGGCCCGGATGTCGGCCGACACGTCGCGCAGGCGTTTGACCATGGCGTCGAACTCACCGGCGACCCCGTCGAGTTCCGGCACCTTGTTCAGCCGCCGGAACGAGCGGCCCCGGCTGCCGCCGGCGATCCACCGAGCGTGCCGCTCGAAGCGCCTGAGCGCCCGCCGGACGTCGAGCAGGACGAGGATCAGCAGCGACGCCATGACCACATAGATAATCGCCGCGCCGATCACTTCCGGGCGCTGCCAGTACGGCTCGATCAGGGAGGCGGCCACCGCGTCGTCGAGCCCAAGCGAGGCGATCAGAGCCCAACATCCCCGATCCGTCCGAACCGGCGTGACCGATACCAGAAGCTCGCGGCCGGCATCCGGGGCCGTCGTGACCCGACTGAGCTCCACCATGCCCGAGCAGGACGACCAGACGTCGTTCAGCAGGCCAGTCTCGCGAAACAGGGCCCGCTCCCGTTCGAGCTGCTCCAGGCTGGAGGCCGGTGCGGTGGCGACGTAGAAGAAGTCCGCCGCATCCTCCTCGGATGCCGGGCTGAACAGCAGCCGCAGCCGCATGCCCCTGGTCTCGAAGCGCTGCAGGCGATCCGGGACCGTCGCGAAGACATCGGCGTCGGGCCGCGCGAGATCGTCGGCGAGAGCCTGGGCGATCGCGGCACCGTGTCCGCGCACGCTCTCCAGCATGAACGCCCGGCGCTCCTCGTCCGCCGCCTGGAACTGTCCGTAGAGAACCGCCGGCACCACCAGGAACAGGACGAGGATCACCATCAGCTTCGCGCCAATGGACCGGGCGTAGCGGGAGACCGTCGCGTTCGGTGCGCTCTCGCCCATCGCCGGTCTAGTCCGGCTCGCGCCAGCGGTAGCCGAAGCCCGGATAGTTCTCGATCTGCTCGAACGTGTCGTCCATATCCCGGAACTTCTGACGGATCCGCTTCACGAAGCTGCGGACATTCGCCCGGTAGCCGTCGCCGCCGGTCCCGACGAAAAAGCCTTCGCCATGCACCAGGTTGTAGAGGTCGCGGTACTTCACGTCGCGGCCCGGATGGGAGGCCAGTTCGTAGACGAGCTGATACTCGGTCAGCGTCAGCGGCACCTGGCGGTCGTTCCAGAACGCCCGGCCGGCCTGACGGTCCAGGGCCAGCGCCCCCACCGTCACGCGGTCGCCCGCAGCCCTGTCCTCCGTCTCGCCGCCATGCCGCCCGCGCACGCCGGAGAGGATGATCTGCACCCGGCGGAGGACGATGGAAAAGCTGCGCGACTTGTCGACGAAATCCACCGCACCGGTCGCCAGCGCCGATTCCTCGAAGATCTGATCGGTCAGGCTGGTCAGGATGATCGCCGGGAGATCCAGGTCGGCGGCGTTGATCGCCTTCAGGGTCTCGAGGCCGGACATGCCCGGCATCTTCCAGTCCAGGATCACCAGATCGAAATTCGCGTCCTCGGACAGCCGCCGCATGGCGGCCTCGCCGGATTCCGCGGTCTCGGTCTCGATGCCGTTATCCTCGAGATTGATCGCCAGGGTTTCGAGCAGCAGGGCATCGTCATCGACGATGAGGACACGGGCTGGAGCGTCGCCGAGCATTACGAAGCACGCGTCCTCGAAGCCAGCTTCGTCAAGCATGAGGTACGCTCCTCCTCGGCCAGAGTGGCCGGCAGGACCTTATGGCCGAGCACCGCGTACTGGGACGCCGAGATCTGCGGGAACAGGTAGAGCTCGACCGAGCAGCCCGCCTCCCGATAGATCCAGACCTCGCCCGGCGGCCGGGCGCGGATCTCGTCGGCGGGGCCGAGGATGGTGCGCAGGCTGTCCCGGTCGGCGCCGGAGAGCGCGTCCACGTCGACCGCTCTGAGGGCTGCCGCCTGACCTGGACCGGAAGCGCCGGAGGATTCGGATGGCGCCGCCTCGCGGATGGCATCGGGTCGCGGCTCGGGGAGCGGCGGGCGCATGACCCCGGCGCCGCTGTTCCGGTCGCTGGCGCCGGCCTGGGGCGCGGGCGCGGCGACGAGGGCGTCGCGCGATCCGCCCGTCTCCGCCGCACAGGCGGCGAGAAGCAGGGCGCAACCGAGGACGACAAGCCGACGCATCGGCGAGGAATCGCCCCCGCGCCCCCGTCTGTCAATGCTCTCGACATCGCGGTCACGGATCGACCTTGACCTGGTCCTCGTCGGTGAAGGCACCGATGGCCGCTCCCGCAGCGCCGCCGAGCAGACCGCCGGCCAGCCAGCTTCCGCCGGTCAGGGCGCCGGCGGCGACACCGACACCGGCGCCGAGCGCGCCCCCGGAAAGAATTCTCTGATCGCGGCTGTCGAGGCTGGAGCATCCGGAAAGAATAACGGCGCTCATGCCGATAACCGAGACAGTCTTGAGAGGGCTGATGTTTCGCATGTCGGTCACTCCTGCATTTGACGATAGCCGGTAAATATTTTCCAAGCGTAGACAGATCAAGCGATTCACAGGGATGACACAGCCTGTCACAGGGAGAACACAGGCAGATTCTTTTTAAACGAAAAGACCCCGGCCGAAACGGCCGGGGTCCAGGGTCTCGCGGTCCCGCAGGACCGGGGCGAAAGCCCTTAGTTGGTGGTGGTGATGGTCGTCACGGTCGACTGCTCGGTGACGGCACCCTGGGCGATGATCTCGACCCGACGGTTAAGCGGCTCGCGGACACCATCGGCGGTGTCGACGGCAGGGTTCTCCTCGCCGCGGGCATCGATCTCCATGTCGTCGATGTCACCGATGGTCATGCCCTGACGGTCCAGCTCGGCGCGGACATTGGCGGCACGGCGGGCCGACAGGTCCTGGTTGTAGGCGTTCGAGCCCGACCGGTCGGCGTGACCGGTGATGAACAGGGTGATGTCGTCCAGCTCCCGCATCGCACCGACGAAGGCGTCGATCTTCGACTGGGCCTCCGAGGTGATGGCGTCGCTGTCGAAGTCGAAGTAGACGATCTCGCGGGCCACTTCCTCGTAGGTCGCGGTCACCTCGGTCGTGGCGACCTTCGGCTCCATGGCGGCGCGCAGGTTTTCCATCGCGACCAGGAACGTGTCACGGCAGGCCGCGATATGCGCCGGCTGGTGACCCTCTTCCTGCTGCTCGACCCAGCAGTCGTACTTCGCCTGGGCGATCGCCGCCTCGGACGGCGCGACATCACGGCCACCGGCGTCCAGCGCCGCGACCAGTTCGCCGCGGGCCTGCTTCAGCTCGGCCATCTTGGCCGGGTCCTCGATGCCCCAGTCCTCGGGGTTGTACGGCATCGGCGTGTTGCCGTTCTGCGCCATCACACCCTTGGTGGCGTGGTTCTCGGCGTCGATCCAGTCGTACATCTCGTCCGCCTCGAACAGGGCGATCTCCTTGTACTCCTTGACCAGCTCCTGGTTGAAGTTGCCGCCGGCCGGGGTCGCCATGCGGATGTCGTGGACGTTCGGGAACAGGAAGCCGTCATTGGCGTTGGCGCTGCCGGCCGCCATGATCGTGGCAAGGGCGATCGGCACGGCATACATCACGGATTTACGCATTTGGTCTCTCCTTCGTAGTTTCTGACGCACAAAGAAAACGGTTCGGGTAGGGGATCGACGGACCTGGACGGCCCTGAGGACCTCACCGGAGATTCGGTGCCCGGTGTCGGGGTCCGGCGGCGACGCGCGCCGCCATCTGGCTCGGCTCAAGTTCCGCGGGCGGGTAGCCGCACGCGGCGGGGGCATGGCCCACAGGTCCTGTCGTGATCATTCCGCCCCTCCGGTCCGGGTGGCGTTCGGCCTCGGCCCAGCGCCACGCGTTTTCGACATCTGCTAGACGGTGACGGGCTGTCGTTTATTCCGCCGCCGTCTGTGAGATTTATTCGATCGATCATCCAATCGAAGTCTCTGGAAGGTGAACGCGGGCAAACGCCAACGGTTCCCGACGAGTTCACGGAAAGGTCGCCGTTCTTGAAATCCGCAGGGCAGGCGCGTATCAGGACGGCGCGGATCTGCTGGCTTTCGGGCCGACGGCCCGCCGCACGCCGACCGGGACGGTGCGCGCACCGCGCGACCCGCGGGCGCCGAACGGACCCTCAACCCTCAACAGGAATGGCGCCCGAACATGTCGAGCCCGTCTCCCCGCCGCATCCTCATCACGTCCGCCCTCCCCTACATCAATGGGGTCAAGCATCTGGGCAATCTCGCCGGCTCCATGCTGCCGGCCGATGTCTACGCCCGGTTCATGCGGATGAAGGGCGAGGAGGTGCTGTACATCTGCGCGACAGACGAGCACGGCACCCCGGCTGAGCTTGCGGCGCACGAGGACGGCCTGTCGCCGGCCGACTACTGCGCCAAGCTCTACGAGATCCAGAAGGCGCAATACGACCGCCTTGACCTCTCGTTCGACTATTTCGGCCGCTCGTCCTGTCCCCAGAACCACGAGCTCACGCAACTTCTCGCCCATCACCTGGAACAGAACGGGCTGATCGAGGAGCGCGCCTCCAAGCAGGTCTATTCCGTCGATGACGGGCGGTTCCTGCCGGACCGCTATGTCGAGGGCGAGTGCCCCCATTGCGGGTTCGAGCGCGCCCGCGGCGACCAGTGCGACAGCTGCGGCCGGCTGCTCGATCCGGTCGACCTCAAGAACCCGCGCTCGCGGATCAGCGGGTCGACCAACGTCGAGATCCGGGAGACCAGCCACCTGTTCCTGCGCCAGTCGCAGATGCAGGAGAAGATCCGCGCCTGGGTCGAGGCCGCCACCGACTGGCCGCCGCTCGCCCGCTCCATCGCCTTCAAGTGGCTCGACGAGGGGCTGCAGGACCGCGCGATCACCCGCGACCTGAGCTGGGGCGTGCCGGTCGCCTATCAGGGCAAAGTGCGGCCGGGCTTCGAGAACAAGGTGTTCTACGTCTGGTTCGACGCGCCGATCGCCTATATCGCCGCCACCAAGCAGTGGTCCGATGCCGGCCACGGCGATTGGGAGGCGTGGTGGCGCCGCGACAAGGGGGCCGAGGACGTCACCTATGTCGAGTTCATGGGCAAGGACAACGTGGCCTTCCACGCGGTCAGCTTCCCGGTCACCCTGATCGGCAGCGGCGAGCCCTGGAAGCTGGTCGACAAGCTGAAGGCCATGAACTGGGTGAACTGGTACGGCTCGAAGTTCTCGACCTCGGAGCAGCGCGGCATCTTCCTGGATGACGCGCTGGAGATCCTGCCGCCCGACGCCTGGCGCTGGCACCTGACGGCGAACGCACCGGAATCCTCCGATTTCAGCTTCACGCTCGAAGGGTTGCAGACGTCGGTCAACGCCGACCTCGCCAACGTTCTCGGCAATTTCGTGAACCGTGTCGCCAAGTTCTGCGCCAGCCGGTTCGACGGTCAGGTGCCCGAGGGCGGCGCGCTCACCGCGCTCGAGACCGACTGCCGGGACCGGGTCGCCGAACTGATCGCCGAGATCGACCGGGAGCTTGAGGCGATGAACTTCCGCAAGGCGTCCGCGGCAATGCGCGCGCTCTGGGTGGCCGGCAACGAGTACATGCAGGCGTCCGAGCCCTGGAAGGCGATGAAAACCGACCCGGTCCGCGCCGGTGTCGCCGTGCGCTTCGCCCTCAATCTCGCCCGCGTGTCGGCGCTGGTCGGCGCGCCGGTGATCCCGTCCGCAACGGCGAAGATCCTCGCCGCGCTGGGCGAGACTGGTACGCCGGCCTGGCCCGACCCCTCCGACGCCGCTTTCCTCGACGCCCTGCCGACCGGACAGACGATCACCGCACCGGAGATCCTGTTCCGCCAGATCGAGGACGCGGAAGTCGAGACCTGGCGCGAGCGGTTCTCCGCCGGCTGACCGCCCCCCGAATGGTCCCGCTATCCCTGCCTGGGAGTGGCGGGACCGGGTTCCCGGCATCGCCGGGTCCGCCGCCTCCGCAGCGCCCGCCCTCGCCCCGTCAACTCTCGCGGCCGCAGGGATGAAAGCATCGGCATAGTCTCGTGTCGGATTGTTGACAATCCTACTTTCTGAAGAGATATTCGCACTCTCGCCATCCTGGACGCGCCATGACCCTCGCCGACATCCGCTACATCTCGTTCGACTGCTACGGCACCCTCACCGACTTCCGGGTCGGCGACGTCACCCGCGGCATGCTGGCCGACCGCGTGACGCCCGAAGCGATGGGCGCGTTTCTCGAGGACTTCACCGCCTACCGGTTCGACGAGGCGCTCGGCGCCTGGAAGCCCTACCCGGACGTGCTGCACCGGGCGCTGGAGCGCACCTGCCGGCGATGGGGCGTGCCGTTCCGCGCCGAGGACGCGCAAGCCATTGTCGACGCGATCCCCGGCTGGGGCCCGCATGCGGACGTTCCGGCCGGCCTCGCCCGCGCGGCCGAGAAGCTTCCGCTGGTGATCCTCTCCAACGCGTCGGACAGCCAGATCCAGTCGAATGTCGACAGGCTGGGCGCGCCGTTCCACAGGGTGCTCACGGCCGAGCAGGCTCAGGCCTACAAGCCGCGCCTGCAGGCCTTCGAGTACATGTTCGACACCCTCGGCTGCGGGCCGGAGCATGTGATGCACGTCTCCTCGAGCCTGCGCTACGACCTCATGTCGGCCCACGATCTGCGCATCGCCCGCCGGGTCTTCGTCGAGCGCGGCCATGGCCCCGGCAATCCGGAATACGGCTACACCGCGATCTCCGACATCGGCGGTCTTCCCGGCCTGCTGGGACTGTGACCGTGGCGGCGCCGAAACCGATCGAGCGGCTCACGCTCTCCGCCCAGGTGGCGGAGCGGATCCGCGACGACATCCTGGCCGGCCTCTACGAACCCGCGCAGCAGCTTCACGAGGTCGAGCTGGCCCTCGCCCTTGGGGTGAGCCGCGGCCCGCTGCGCGAGGCGATGCAGCGGCTGATCCAGGAGGGCCTGCTCACCAGCATCCCCCACCGCGGCGTCTTCGTGATCGACCTCAGCGAGGACGACCTGGAGGACGTGTTCTTCGTCCGCGCCAGCCTCGAGGAGGCCGCGGTCCGCCGCATTCTGTCCGGCGGAACCCGCGTGGCGACGGCGAAAGCCCTCCGCGCCCTCGCTGACCGGATGGACCGGGCCATGCGCGCCGGCGACACGACGACCGGCGGGGATCTCGACTTCGCCTTTCACCGGACGCTCGTCGACGCCGCCGGAAGCGCCCGGCTATCGCGCACCTACGCCACCGTGCAGGCCGAGACCCGCCTCTGCCTGCACCGACTCATGGGCGGCTACCGCAGCCGCGCCGACCTGGCCGTCGAACACATCCGCCTCGCCGATCTGATCGCCTCGGCACCGCTGGACGCCGTCCTCGACGAGCTGCACCGGCATTTTGGAGACCCCGCCGCCACCCTGCGCCGAGCCCGCGAGGACCGGCGTCGCGAACCCGAGATCCCTGCCCCATGAGCCCGGCCCCATGAGCCCTGCCCCATGACCGCAACCGCTCTCCACATCGACGCCGTAAGCCACGGCGACCTGGACGCCGTCACCGCCATGGTGAGGACGCTCAACTGGCCGCACCGGCGCGAGGATATCGACCTGTTCATGCGCCTCGGCCGGGGGCGCGTGGCCCGCGACGAGGCCGGCGGCCTCCTGGGCGTGGCGCTGTGGTGGGCGTTCGAGCCGGCCGCCGCCCGCCTCGGTCTGGTCATGGTCGCCCCGACACAGCAGGGAAAGGGCATCGGCCGTCGCCTCATCGAGCGGGTGCTGGAGGACGCCGAGGGCCGCTCGATGAAGCTTCTGGCGACCGAGGCCGGCAAACCGCTTTACGACTCCCTCGGTTTCGTGGAGATCGGCGCCTGCCGCCAGTACCAGGGCGTCTATGACGCCGAGCCCGATGCGGACCCGGATATCCGAAGCGCCGGGCCGGACGACATGCCGGCCATCCTGGCGCTGGATGCCGCCGCCTTCGGCGCGGGGCGGGTCCCGACCCTGCAGGCGCTGGCCGCCGCCGGGCGCACGGTCGTGATCGACGACGGATCGGGCGTGACCGGCTACGCCATCGAGCGCGCCTTCGGCCGGGGCTCGGTCGTCGGACCGATCGCGGCGAGGACCGAGGCGGATGCGATCCGCCTCCTGCGGGCGCTCGCCCGGCCGGGGTTCCTGCGCGTCGACATCCCGGTGACGGGCACCGCCCTCGCCGGACACCTGGAAGCGGTCGGCCTTTCCGCCGCGGGTGCGGACTCGCCGGTATTGGTGCGCGGCGACTGGCCGGACCCGGACGGCGACATGCGCCTGTTCGCGCTGTCCAGCCACGCGCTCGGATAGGAGGACGCCCATGCACAGGATCATCGTTGTCGGCCGCGGGCTGATCGGCAGTGCGGCCGCACGGCATCTCGGGGGCCTGACCGACGGCGTGGCCCTCCTCGGTCCGGACGAGCCGGCGGACCGGGCGGGGCACCAAGGCGTCTTCGCCAGCCATTACGACGAGGGCCGGATGACCCGGATCGTCGATCCCGATCCGGTCTGGTCGGTCACCGCCCGGAACTCGATCGACCGCTACGCGGAGATCGAGGCGGAGAGCGGCATCCACTTCTTCACCCCATCCGGCTATCTCGGGATCGGCGGGCCCGGCGCCGACTATCTGGACCGGTCGGCCGCCGCCGGCCTGGCGAACGGTGCGGAGGCCGTCTGGCTCGACGCCGAGGGCGTACGCCACCGCTTCCCGTTCCTTTCCGTGGGCGACGACACCCGCGGTCTGGTGGAGACCGGACGGGCCGGTCACCTCAGCCCCCGTGCCATGGTCCGGGCGCAAGGCGAGGCCGCCCGACGGCGCGGCGCCACCATGATCGCCGCCGAAGCGGCCGCGATCCGAACCACGTCCGCCGGCGTCGAGGTCGAGACCGGCAACGGCACGGTCCACCGGGCGGAGAAGGTCCTGGTCGCCGCCGGCGCCTTCACCGATGCCTGCGGCCTCTCCCCCATCGATCTTCGGCTGCGCGTGTTCGGGCGGACCGTCCTGCTCGCCCGGATCGAGGGCGACCTCGCCGACGACCTGGCGACGATGCCGACCATGGGTCACGCCGAGAGTGGCGCCTACATTCTGCCGCCGATCCGATACCCGGACGGCCATACCTACCTGAAGATCGGCATCGGCAGCACGGACGACGCCGACCTGCGCAGCCGCGAGGACTTCACCCGCTGGTACCGGAGTGCCGGCTCCGAGGCCAACCGCCGGGACTTCCAGGCCTTCCTCACCGACCTGATTCCCGGCCTCGCCCGGTGCCCCCACTGGCACACGGATACCTGCGCCGTCGCCTGGACCGCCACCGGCTACCCCTATATCGACTGGGTCGAGGACGGACGCATCGCGGTCGCCGTCGGCGGCAACGGCAAGGGCGCCAAATCGGCCGACGACTGGGGCCGGATCGCCGCCCGGATGGTCGCCGGCGAGACCTGGGACCACCCGGTGGCCCGCGAGGTCCTGCAGCTGCCGCGATCCGGTTGAGCCGACACAGAAGCTTCACGAAACCGGCCTTGCCCGGGGAGCACGACGGCGATTACATGCCGGTCTTTCCGTGGAGGGGCCGCTGAATGATCTATGACGTCGCCGTCGTCGGGGCCGGGATCCTGGGTCTGGCCCATGCGCTGGCCGCCGCCCGTCGCGGCAAGCGCGTCGTCGTGATCGACCGCGACGCCTTCGCCGCCGGCGCCTCGATCCGCAATTTCGGCTTCGTCACCGTCACCGGCCAGGAGGCGGGCGACTGCTGGACGCTGGCGCGCCGGTCCCGCGACGTCTGGGCCGAAGTCGCCGCCGCCGCGAAGATCCCCATCCTGCACGAAGGCCTGATCGTCACCGCCCGCTACCCCGAAGCGGAGGCGGTGATCGACGCTTTCCTGGCGACCGGGATGGGCGCGGAGTGCGAGCGCCTGACGGCCGAGGCGGCACGGACACGCTGCCCGTCCCTGCGCGCCGACGGCGTGACCGCCGCCCTGTACTCGCCGCACGAGCTGCGCGTGGAATCGAAAACCGCGCTGCCCGCCCTGGCCCGCTGGCTGGCGGAGGCCCATGGTGTCGCGTTCCGCTGGTCGACTCTGGTGACCGCCGTCGACACGCCGGTCCTGGAGACGATCGGCGGTCGCATCGAGGCGGAAACCGTGATCGTGTGCCCGGGCGACGGATTCCAGGGCCTGTTCGCCGACCGCATCGCCGCCTACAAGCCGACCCGCTGCAAACTTCAGATGATGCGCGTGGTGCCGGAGCGCCCGGTCAGGCTCGGCTCGGCGGTCATGTCCGACCACGGCCTCGCCCGCTATCGCGGCTATGCCGACCTGCCGGCCGCCGCGCCGCTGAAGGACCGGCTCGACCGGGAACAGCGGGCGAAACGGGAGCACGGCGTCCACCTGATCGTGGTGCAGTCCGGCGACGGATCGCTGGTCGTCGGCGACACCCACGAGTACGGCGAAACCCTCGACCCGTTCGTCTCCGACGAACTCAACGGCCTGGTGCTCGACGAGTTGGACACGGTGCTGGATCTCGGCGCCCGGCGGGTGAGCGAGACCTGGCTTGGCACCTATGCCAGCGCGGCCGACCGCTGGCGCTTCACCGACGCGCCGGACGACGCGACCCGGGTGGTGGTCGTGACGGCCGGCTGCGGCGCGTCGACCGCCTTCGGCATCGGTGAGGAGACGATCGGCGACCTGTTCGGGAGGAACGCAGGATGAGCAAGTTCAAGGCGGTGGTGTTCGACTGGGCCGGCACGACCATCGATTTCGGGTCCTTCGCCCCCATGGGGGTCTTCGTCGAGGCGTTCAGACGCTTCGGCATCGAGACCACCATCGACGAGGCGCGCGGCCCGATGGGCGCGCCCAAATGGCACCATATCGACGCGATGATGAAGCTGCCCTCCGTCGCGGCGCAGTGGGAGGCGAAATACGGCACCGCCCCAGGAAAGGCCGATGTGGACAAGGTCTACGAGGTCTTCGTGCCGATGAACGAGGAGGTGGTGGCCGACTACGCCACCCTGGTGCCGGGCACGAAGGAGATGGTCGACTGGCTGCGCGGGCGCGGCATGAAGATCGGCTCCACCACCGGCTATACCCGGTCGATCATGGAGCGGGTCCTGCCGCTCGCCGTCGACCAGGGCTACGCGCCGGACAACCTGGTCTGCGCCGACGACCTGCCGGAAGGCCGACCGGGGCCACTGATGATGTACAAGTGCTTCGTCGATCTGGTGGTCTATCCGCCGAGCGCCGTGATCAAGGTCGACGACACCGAACCCGGCATCGCCGAGGGCGTCGCGGCCGGCTGCGTGACGGTCGGCGTGGCCCTGTCCGGCAACGCCGTGGGTAAGACGCCGGAGGAGCTGGCGGCCCTGTCGGAGGCGGAGATCGCGCCGCTGCGCGCGGCGGCGACGGACCTGCTGAAGGCGGCCGGCGCGGACCATGTGATCGACACCATCGCCGACCTCCCGGCCCTGGTGGAGCGCCTGGAGGGCTGAGCCGCCCGCCGGTGCCCGGCCTAGGCTCTGGAAAGGGGCTAGCAGCGGGCCCCAATCCCTTCTCGCTCCTTACTCCCTGCTTTTCCAGCCACTCACTCCCCGGCCTTGTGCCGGGGCCCGCCCGTCAGCATGCGGAAGGGATCA
>JAVKFT010000007.1:0-223653 GCA_040223655.1 Thalassobaculaceae bacterium
TCGTCGAGCGCCTGTGGTGCCGCCTCAAGGACTGGCGACGCATCGCCACCAGATACGACAAGCTCGCTCGAAACTTCCTCAGCTCCGCACTCATCGCCGCTATCGTCACCTATTGGATCAATTGAGTCCGGACCCTAGCGCAAGCCCGCCGCTAGGACTCTCCCTCCGTGCCACCGCCCTCGACCCGGACCACGAGGCAGGTCATATCGTCGGCCTGGGCGGCGCCGGCGGCGAAGGCCTCAACATCGGCGATGCAGGAATCGCCGATCTCGGCCGCAGACTGCCCGCGGCATCGTGCGAGAGCGTCTACCAGCCGGGTCTCGGTGTATTCCCGGCTCTCGACATCAAACGCCTCGGTCAGCCCGTCGGTGTAGAGGAACAGTGCGTCGTCCGGCGAGAGCCGCGCCGTGCAGGAGCCGTATTCGATCCCCGGCATCACCCCCAGCACCAGATCGCCGAGCGGCTCGATCGGCGTGACGCTGCCATCGGCCCGGAGCACCAGGGGCGGGTTGTGACCGGCATTCGCGTAGGACAGGGTCAGCGTCTCGAGATCGATCACCCCGTAGAACACCGTGACGAACATCGCCGCCTCGTTCTCCCGCTCCAGCAGGGCGTTCACCCGGGTCAGGCACTCGCCCGGATCGCCGCCGCCGAGCCCCTCGGCGCGCAGGAGCGTACGGGAAATCATCATGAAGAGGCCGGCGGGAACCCCCTTGCCGGACACGTCGGCGATGACCACGCCGACCCGGTTCTCGTCGATCTGGAAATAGTCGTAGAAGTCGCCGCCCACCTCATAGGCCGCATGCATCTGGCCGACGATCACCATCCGGTCGTGCCGAAACGGCTCCCGCGGCAGCACCGACGCCTGCATGTGATGGGCGATCTGCAGCTCCTGGCGCAGGCGCACGAGATCCGAGTTCTCGCGGAACACCCGCGTGACGGTCCGGAACCAAGGCCGCCAGCCGGGCGGAACCCGTGGCAGGCCCTGGGGGCCGACTTCACCGGCCGCCTTGATGTGCTCGACAAGCTGGCTGGCCGGCCAGACGAACTCCCGCCCCGTCAAGCCGCCGGCGATCAGCAGCATGAGCGTCAGCACCGCCACGAGCGCCAGCATCTCCGGTGCCCGGTCGGCGGCCAGGTCGGCCAGGATCGCCCAACGGTCCCCGAGATAGACGAGCGTCCAGGGCGCGGCTTCCAGGGCCTCGACGTAGAGCAGCGTGCCGCCGATATCGACCACCCGGCGCGACGGGACCGCGCCGGCCCGCTCCAGCACCGCCGCGTCCGACACGGAGAGCGCGTCGGCCACGGCGGCGCCGGTCGGTGCGCGCAACCCGCCCGCGTCGGGATACACCAGCAGCCGGTCGTCGGCGGTCGTCAGCAGCGTCCGGCCGACCGCATAGTCGAAATCGCCGTTGACCCGGTTCAGGTAGGTCAGCGACACCTCGAAGGCGATGACGCCGAGAAACCGGTCGTCGGCGTCGACCGGCACGACGAGGTGGAGGATCGGCTCTCCGGTCGGGTCGGCGCCGAACAGCCACCTCCCCTGCCGCTCGGGATTGGTGTCGGGCAGGGCACTGTCGATCAGCCCGGCCTGCCCGGCGCCGCGCTGAAACGCGTCGGCCTCGGCCTGGGTCGCGGGCAGGATCACCGAGAACCCGCGCCGCGAGACGTAAGCCGCCCGACCGATCGTCGGCAGCAGCGAGACGAGATAGCGGAACTCCTCCAGCAGCCGCAGACCCGTGACCAGCTCCGCACGGGTCGAGCGGCCGATGCTCTCCGGCAAGGTTCCGGCGACGGCCGCCGTCGACGGCACGTCGATCGCGGTCTGGCGCCTCAGGGAGATATGCCCGGCCGCGTCCCGGTCGATCACCGGCGGCAGGCTGCCGGCCTGCGCGCCGGCCAGCGCATCCCGATAGGTCCGCGCCGCGTCCCCGCCGACCTCCTGCGACCGCCGGACCACGGCCGATGCCAGGGCGTCCAGGATCAGGCCGTGCTCCTTCAGGCCGCTGGCGAGCACGTCCCATTCCGCCTTCTCACGCTTGTCGATCTGGAACAGGAAGAACCCGACCGACGCCGCCAGTAGGACGGCGTAGGCCAGCGCCATGACCAGGCTGTAGCGCCGGGCCGGCCTGATCCGGCCGGTCGCCGCCGGTGCGGGGCGTTCCGTCTCGTCTCTCACGGAAGATCCGATGCGGGCACTAGTTCACGAAGCCGACAGGCTGGCCGAAAGCCCGGACCTGCCTGCCGTCGTAGTTGTAGATGAAGGTCGCCGCTTCCATGAACCGGAACGGTATCCCGAGCCCGATCTGCCGGGCGACCCGGAAATTGATGGCGAGATCCGGCGGCGTGACGACACCGACCGGAAGGGAGCCGGGCTCGACGCCCTCCGTGAGAATGGAGATGGCGTAGAAGGCCGAGAGCTGTACGACGGTGGATTGGTTGATGCCGATCGAGACCGCCGCGCTGTCGTCGCCGCTGCGCACCACGTCCGGCAGGGTCGAGACCACCGGCGCCCGGCCGGCCAGGTCGTTGATGAGGTCGATCCGCCGATACACCGAGGTCGAGCCCGTGACGATCCACGCGCTGGCCGTGAGACCCGGATCGGTCTGCGCGAACCGCTCCCGCACCCGGCTCATGCCCGAAACCAGATCGCCTTCGAGCAGGTCGCCGTCGCGCGCCGCGACATCGTGAACGGTGAGCCCGAAGGACGCCGCCAGGTCGTGCAGCGGCGCGACCTGGGTCTCGATCGCACTTCGGTTGGACTCGGCGTAGAGGACGCCGACGTTCTTAAGGTCGGGGAGCAGTTGCAGGAGATAGCTCACGAACAGGCGGATCGGGACCGTGTTGGATGTATAGGCGATGTTGGTCCCGCTGCCCTGCTGATAGGCCGGCATCTGACCCAGGAGGACCGGGTCCTTGGCCGAGTTCGTGACCACCGGCAGCCGGCCGCCGGTGTAGGTGTCGTGCATGAAGGCCGCCGCCCGGGACCCGACCGGCATGATCAGATCGACGCCGTTCCCCTCCGCCCAAGCGACCGCCTCGCGAGCGATGGCGTCATCGTTTCCGTAGAGCCAGATCTCGAATTCCGCCGGAATTCCCTGCTGCCGGAAAGTTCTGAGCACGACATCGACGCCGATCGAATAGGCCGCCACGGACTCGAAGGGGATGAGCAGGAGAAGCCGGAACGCCGCCGGGTCGTCGGTCCATGTCGGCTGCGCCCGCATCCGGGCTGTGTCTGAGGAATCAGGGGAGATCGCATAGTGGTCGCGGGTCGTCGGGTCGAACTCGAGCCAGTCGAGCACCGGCCGGCCTTCGGATGCCGAAACCGAGCCGCCGGGCGCGCCTGACGCCACGGCCAAGCCGAGCAGGCATATCACCAGGATCCGTGCCACTACGCCGGTCGCCACGACGCCGCTCCTCTCGTCACACCGAAATGCCTGAACGCCCGGCGACTGTTCCACAGGCGGTCGGTCACGGCAACTCGCCCGGCCCCGCAGCAGGCGAGCCCCTCGGCAGCGTGGCGATACCGCCGGCGCGCGAGCGGTTTGCATCGCGGAGGGGCTGACCTATCCTGCGGGCCGCGTGAAAGGGGCGCCCGAATGAACCAGCAAGTGCAGGCCAGTGCGACGGACCCGGCGACAGACACGGTGCCGGACCCATCCGCGGTGCGCCGCGCGCGCCGGACAATGGCGGCACTGCTCTGTCTGATGCTGGCGGGCATGGTGTTGCTCGGGAGCGTCTGGTGGCTTCAGGCGTCCTCGCGTTTCGACGTGGAGCGCATCCGCACCGAGGCCGAAACCGTCCGCAAGGCGATGGGCGGCATGCTGGCCATGGGTCTGCCGGTCTCCGACTTCATCGGCTTCGACGCCGCAAGCGACCGCGTCCTCCGGTTCGACCCGGCGGTACGCGCCGTCGAGATCGCCGACCTGACGGGGCAAGCGGTGCTGCGCAATCCCCGGGCATTCGACGCCGGCACCCTCGACTGGAGCGACGGCAGTCTGCTCGGTCTCGGGGCGGAGGGTCCCGGTATCGAGCACCATGGCCGCCTCTCCCGCTTCTCGCTTCCCGTCGCCGGCCGGTTCGGTCCCGCCGGCAGCGTCGTCCTCTACTACGAGCACGGCATCATGGCAGAGCTCAGCCGCAGCGCGGCGGTCGCCGGCCTCGCCGCCGTTGTGCTGCTCGCGCTCGGGGTCGGGGTGCACACCACCGCCCTGGCCAACCCCGAGGCCTTTCAGTCCTACCGGGAGCTGGCGACGCTCTATGCCGCGACCGGCCTGATCGGCGCCGCCATGGTCGGCGCAAGCGTCTTTGGCCTGGGCGCCACGAAGGCCGTCGAGACCGCCAATGCCTACGGGGAGTCGCTCGGCTCGCGTCTCGGCGACGCCATGGCCCTCGGCATCGACCCCAGCGACCTCGTCGGGCTGGGCGACGTGGTCCGGGAATACCAGGAATCCAACGACATCATCTCCTACGTCGCGCTGCTCGAAGGCAACCGGATCGAGGCAGCCGCCGGCCTGCCGGCCGCCACGGACCGCTGGGTGAGGCCCGACGGCGCGCTGGACGCCGTCATCGAAGTCCGCCCGCGGCGACTGTACCGGCCGCAGTATCGGGTGGCGGTGGGCGTGCCGATGGCCGTGGTCACCCGGATCCTGTCGCAGACCGGCGGTACCGCCATGCTTGGCGCTGCGGCGCTGATCGCCCTCGGTCTCGCGCTGCTGACGCGGGTCCGGATTACCGAACCGGCAGGCACGCAGGTCCCCGCGCCGGCCCGGGCGACGGGATAGCCCGCCCGATACCCCCCGAGACCCGCCGAGTCACGGCCAGATCGATTATCATTTTGTTAAAATTGCCCGACTACCGTTCAACCGGACACTTTAGGTCGCACACGGTTGGGGAGACGTGCGGTGGGCAACAAGAGGAACAGCATCGGGGCGGTCGTCGTCCTCCTGGCGGCGGGCGGGTTTTCGCCGAGCGCCGCCGCGGAGGACCTGAACCCGATCTCCCGGATGTCGCTGGAATATCTCATGAATGTGGAGGTCACAACGGTCTCCAAGCAGCCGGAAAGCATTCAGAACGCGGCGGCGTCGGTCCACGTGCTCCGGCGCGAGGAGATCCGCCGCGCCGGCGCGACCACGATTCCCGACGCCCTGCGCCTGGTCCCGGGCGTGAACGTGGCCAGGATCAACGCCAATTCTTGGGCGATCAGCATCCGCGGGCTGCGCAGCCGCTTCGGCAACAAGCTTCTGATCATGATCGACGGGCGCAGCGTCTACTCGCCCCTGTTCTCCGGCATCTTCTGGGATCGCAACAACATCCCCATCGACGATATCGACCGCATCGAGGTGGTCCGGGGACCGGGCGGGACTCTCTGGGGCGCCAATGCCGTCAACGGAGTCATCAACATCATCACCCGGCACTCGGGCGACACCCAGGGCCGGACGGTCGAGGCGTCGGTCGGAACGGAGGAGCGCGGGTCGCTGATGATCCGCCAGGGCGACACGATCGGGGACACCGCGACCTACAGACTCTCGGCTGAAGCCGACGCCTACGACGACAGCCGGTTCGCGGACGGCAGCAGTGCCGACGACGCCTGGGAGAACGGCCAGGCACACCTGCGCGTGGACTGGGTGCCGACCGCCGACGACGAGGTCCTGTTCGAGGCCGGTATCAACTCGGTGGCGGGCGGGGGCCGATACACGGCACCGCTGCTGACGCCGCCGTACAGCGAGACCAGAAGCGGCGATGTGGACCGCTACGGCGCCTATATGCTGGGCCAGTGGGCACGGCAGATCAATGCCCGCAACCGCCTGTCCCTGCAGGGATACGTCGATCATCGCTACATGGACATCGACACCCCGATCGCCGAAGAGACCAGAACGACCTCGGACCTTCAGGTGCAGCACGACTTCGCGCTGCGCCCGGACCTGGACCTGACCTGGGGCGCCGGTTACCGGACGACCCGCTACGACGTGACGGCGGATGAGTTCTCGTTCGTTGTCGACCCGGAATCCGACACGTTCGACGTCTACAACGCCTTCATCCAAGCCTCTAAGAGGCTGTACGACGATCGGATCGAACTGACCGTCGGAGCGAAGATCGAGAGCAACTCCATCTCCGGAACCGCGATCCAGCCGTCGGCGCGCGCCCTGTGGAAGGTGACGCCGGATCACTCGGTTTGGACGTCGGTCTCCCAGGCGGACCGCACCCCCTCGATCATCGAAACCAACATGGAGCTGCGGAACGCCATCATTCCGCCGAACACGCCTCAGAATCCGACGTCCCTGCCGCTGGCGGCGACGATCACGGGCGACGACGACCTCGGGTCGGAGCAGGTCACCGCCTACGAGGCCGGGTACCGTGGACGGATATCCCGGGACCTAACCGTCGACCTCTCGGGTTTCGTCAACCGATACGAGGGCCTGCTTCTCGATACGGATACCGGAACGACCCGTCTGAACACGGATTTCGGGGTGCCGTTCCTCGAAGTACCGCTGACCATCAACGAGCAGGCGGACGGAACCGTTTACGGCGCCGAGGTGAGCGCAAGCTGGCAGGCGTCGCCGAACTGGCAGCTCCGGGGCGGCTATTCCTGGGTGCATGAGGATCTCGACGCGCCGCCGCGCAGCGGCGGCAACTCACCGTCTCACCAGGTTTCGGTCCAGTCGCTCTACGACATTTCCCCGACCTGGCGCTTCGACACGGTCCTTCGCTACGCCGACGAGCTGGAGAACACCGGAACGGACGCCTATGTGAACCTGGACGCCCGGCTCTCCTGGTCCCCGACGCCAGACATCGAATTGGCGATTACGGGGCGGAACCTGCTCTTCGAGAACTACGAGGAATACGGCGTCGAACGGGTCGCGAACCCCCAGCCCCTCGCCAGCCAGGTTGAGAGAAGCCTCACCGCTACCTTCACGCTCAAATTCTGAGATCCATGGGTCGCCCGGCTCCCCAGGAAGGCGCGGTCATGCCACCGAGCCCCGTCGAACCGCCTGCGCGCCGCACGCCGCGCAGCACGCGGCGACGCCTGCTGTCCGTAGCGGTGGTCTGTTCGCTGTCGTGGATCGGGATCGGGATCGCCTTCGGCAACCTGGACGAGGACACAGTGAAGGCGGGCTTCCTCTATAACTTCGCCCAGTTCTCCGAATGGCCGAAATCGTTCAGCAGCACCGACCCGTTCACCCTCTGCGTCGAGGACGGGTCCCTGTCGCCGTCCGTCGTCCGCGGTCTGGCCGAGGAGGAGATCAACGGGAACCGGCTGTCGTCCAAGATCGTTCCGAGCCCCGTCCGCCAGGGCGATATCCTTGCCTGCGATCTGCTGTTCGTCGGCGACTCCGCGCCGAACGCGGAGACGATCGTCGGTTGGGCGCGTCTCTCGCCGACGCTGCTGGTCTCCGACCGCGAGGGGTTCGCCCGTCAGGGCGGGCATATCGAGCTGTTCCGGGCGAACCGGAATCTTCGATTTCGAGTCAATTTACGAACTCTTCAAACAAGTGGGGTTACCATCAGCTCAAAGGTTCTGCGACTGGCCGAAATCGTTCAATAAACCCGGTGTCTCGTGACGCGTTCGAGATCGACGTCAATCCGAAGCAGGCTGATCAGGCTTACGAGCGTCGTAAGCCTCACGGCGATCCTTGTCGTCACCGCCGGCACCGCCTGGCTGGCCTATGACTTTCGTCGCGACGCCCTGAAGGAAGAGATCGAGGCGGTTGCCGGCATCCTGGCCTCCAACCTCGCCGCGTCGCTCGCCTTCGCAGACGGAACCGCCGCCCAGGAGACCCTGTCCTCCCTCCAGTCGATGCGCATCGGGGTCCGGGCTGCGGTGTCCGGCCTGGATGGGAGCGTGCTGGCGGCCCACGGTCTCGCCGAGCCGGGGTTTCCGGAAACTCTCGACGCGGTCACGCCGACCGACGACGAGATGGCGGTCACGGTTCCCGTGATCCATGCAGGCCGGGAACTCGGCCGGCTGAAGGTCATCGCCTCTCTGGAGATCCTGCAGGAAGCCGTCTGGGGCATCCTCGGTCTGAGCGCCATCCTCCTTGTGGGTGCGGCGGTGCTCGCCTGGGTGCTCGCCGCCGCCCTGGCGCGGACCATAACCGAGCCGATCGAACACCTCCTGGCCGTCATGCGGCAGGTTGCCGCCGATCTGGATTTCAGCCACCGGGCCAAACGGATGGGCGACGACGAGACGCTGGAGCTGATCGACGGCTACAACCGCATGATCGAGACGGTCGAGGCCTATGGCGCCGATCTCGCCGAGGCCGTCGACAGGGCAGAATACGCGAACCAGTCGAAGTCGCGCTTCCTCGCCGGCATGAGCCACGAGTTGAGGACCCCTCTCAACGCCATCCTCGGCTTCTCGGAAGTCATCAAGGACGAGGTGTTCGGCCCGAAATCCGGTATGTACCGGACCTATGCGGGCGACATTCATCGGAGCGCGCGCTTTCTGCTCGAGCTGATCAACGATCTGCTCGACATGTCACGGCTCGATGCCCGGAACTATGAGATCGAAGACGGCGACGTCGATCTGCCCGAACTGCTTCTGGACTGCCGGAAGATGCTCGACCAGCAGGCGGCGGCGAAATCCATCGCTCTCGACCTGGATCAGCAGGACGCACCCGCGACGATCGTGGCCGACGACCGCAGCCTCCGGCAGGTCGCGCTGAACCTGATCGGCAACGCGATCAAGTTCACGCCGGAGCAAGGCCGCGTCCTGGTGCGGACTCTAATCGAAGAGAACGGGGACCTGGCGATTCTGGTCACGGACACCGGCCCCGGGATTCCTGAGGAAGACCTCGCCCGGGTCCTGGAGCCGTTCGAACAGGTCCGCTCGCACCGATCGCGGGAACAGGGCGGGACCGGCCTCGGCCTGGCGATCAGCCGGTCCATCGTCGAACTCCACGGCGGCACCCTCCGCATGGAGAGCGTCGTCGGCGAAGGAACGACCGCGCGCGTGACCCTGCCCGCCCATCGGGTGCAGGGCCTCGACGCCGCCGCCCCTCGGTGACGCAACGAGGGTTTGCGGAGCCGGCCGGAACGTCGGCGCGTCTCCGCAACGCCCTCGCCGGCCGCTAGAGGATCACCTCGAACCCTTCGAACTGCGGATGGCCGAGATACAGGACCTTCCGGCTGCCCGCATCCGCGTGCGCTTTCCGGAACGCGTCGGACTGTGTCCAGGCCTCGAAGGCGTCGCGGTCGCGCCAGACCGTGTGCGAGGCGAACAGCGTGTGATCGTCCGCCTCCGGCCCCCGCAGAAGATGGAACTGGACGAAACCGCCGACTTCGTCCAGATGGGTCTCCCGCTCCGCCCAGATCCGCTCGAACTCCGCTTCGGAGCCTTTCGCGACCTTGAATCGGTTCATCGCGATGAACATGCCGTTCTCCCTGCCTTGGGTTCCAAGTGTTGACTGTGATCGCCGATCTACAGCAACTGAGGGTCATTCTCAATAATATTGCTTTTGCGAGTCATTCCTATTAACGTCCCGCCGCATGGATCGGAGATCCGGTTCGCTTTCCAATTCACAGGGGGATGGAGTGGCTACCAGAAACACGATGGCCGGCGCGGGCGCGGCCACCTTTGCACTGGCATTGTGCGGCCTCGCGGCCGGCGCCGCGGCGCAGGACGAAAACCAGCCGGCAGACAGCGGCCCGCTGGAGCTTGGGCCGATATCCGTGTCGGCCACGAGAAGTCCGATCTCGGCCCTGCGCTATCCCGGTATGGTCACCGTGATCGACCGGGAGCAGATCGAGCTCAAGGACCCGGACACCCTGGACGACATGTTCCGATCCGTCCCCGGCGTCCATTTCGAAGGCGGCCCGCGCCGGACCGGCCAGGTACCGACGATCCGGGGCTTCGAGGGCGAGAACGTCCAGATCCGCATCGACGGCGCCCGCCAGAACTTCGTTTCCGGCCATAACGGCCGCGTCTTCGTGGATCCGTCCCTGCTGGCCGGCGGCGAAGTCCTCCGCGGGCCCGCCTCCTCGCTCTACGGGAGCGGCGCCATGGGCGGCATGATCTCGCTGCGCACACTCTCCGCCGACGATCTTCTGGAGGGCGACGAGACCCTCGCGGGCCGCGCCAAGTTCGGCTACCAGGACGTCAATCAGGAGTTCACCGAGAGCCTCGTGGTCGGCGGCCGGCCGATGGACGGGGTCGGGCTCCTGGGTGGTATCGTCAAGCGCGACTCGGACGACATCGCGCTCGGCAACGGCACGGAGCTGGTATCCGACGACGACATCCTCTCCGGTCTGGCGAAAGCCGATGTCGAGTTCACGCCGGGTCTGACCGCGTCGTTCTCCTACCTCCTCTTCAACAACGACGCGCGGGAGCCGGCCAACGGTCAGTTCGCCAACACCGCGTCGGATTCCGACATCACCGAAAAAGACATCCGCAGCAACACGATCCGCGGCCAGGTTCTCTACGCTCCGATTGGCCAGGACTGGATCGATCTCGACGCGTCCGTCTATTTCTCCAACGCGCAGGTCGACCAGACCTATGAGGAGTCCGGACGGATCGTCGAGCAGGACGTGGACACCTATGGCCTGTTCGTCGACAACCGCAGCCGGTTCTCGCTGACCGACCGGTCGTCCCTGACCCTCACCTACGGCGTCGAAGCCTCGCAGGACGAGCAGAACGGCTACGACTCCGCCAGCTCCGACGGCACCCGCGCGGGCGTGCCCGATGCCGAAGCCGAGGCCGTGGGCGCCTTCCTGCAGGGGAGCTTCGAGATCGTGGACTCGATCCCGGGTACCCTGACGGTGATCCCGAGCGTCCGCTACGACAGCTTCTCGGCCGATTCCAACATCGACGAGAGCACAAGCGACGACGAGGTGTCGCCGAAGATTGCCGTCTCCTACGAGCCGGTCCGCGGCCTGGTCGGCTTCGCCAGCTACGGCCGTGCCTTCCGCGCGCCGTCGATCAACGAGCTGTACAACGAGGGGACCCACTTCGCGATCCCGCTGCCCAACGGCCAGACCGCGGTCAATAGGTTCATGCCGAATCCGAACCTGAAGCCGGAAGTGTCGGATACCCTGGAATTCGGCCTCGGCTACGAGCGGGCCAACACCCTGATGGAGAACGACGAGTTCCGGATCAAGGGTGCCTACTTCCAGTCCGAGGTGAAGGATCTGATCGACATTGCGGTCAACAGCGCCGGCCCGTCCCGCGGATGTTTCATTCCCCCGTATCGGGGCTGCAACGCCGGCACGACCGATACCGTGAACGTGCCCGAGGCCGAACTCGAGGGATACGAACTCGAGGCGTCCTATGACGCGTCCCGGTTCTACATGACCGCCGGTTTCTCCTCGATCGACGGCGAGAACACGCGGACCGGGGAGTCCCTGGGCGTGCTGACTCCCGACCGGCTGAGCACCGATATCGGCCTGCGTCTTCATGAGATCGACACCGTGATCGGCGTCGAGGGCGAATTTGCCTCCGGCTTCGACAACGTGGACGACTCCAGCGAGGAGCGCGACGGCTATTCGGTGTTCGATCTGTACGTTCAGTGGGCACCGATGGAGCAGACGTTGCGGGGTCTGACCGTCAATCTCGGCGTCGACAACGTCTTCGACCGGAACTACGAGCGCGTCTTCGCCGGCGTCTCGGAGCCCGGCCGGAACGTCAAGGGCTCCATCGCCTACCGGCTCGCGTTCTGAGGCGCGAAACGATGGGCAACACGTTCAGAAACCTGATGGTTCTGGTCCTGGTCGCCGGCTTCATGCCGGCGGCCGCCGGAACGCTGCGGGCGGAGCCGTCGCGCATCCTGTCGATCGGCGGCTCGATTACCGAAATCGTCTATCTTCTCGGCGAGCAGGACAGGCTGGTCGCCGTGGATTCCACCAGCCTCTATCCGCCGGAGGCGCAGACCCTCCCGGATGTCGGCTATCTCCGACGGCTCGCCGCCGAACCGATCCTGGCGCTGGCCCCCGACCTGATCCTCGCCGAGGCGGATGCCGGACCGCAGACCGTCATGGACCAGCTCGCCGCCGCGGGGGTCGCGCTGACGACGGCGGACGCGGCCACCGACATCGCCGGCGTCGGCCGCAAGATCCGGACCGTCGCATCGGCCCTCGGCCGGGCGGCGGACGGCGACCGCCTGGCGACGGAGATCACCGGCCGCGCCAAGACGCTATCCGCGGACGCCCGCGCCCGCCCGAACCCGCCGCGTGTCCTGTTCCTCCTGAGCGTCGGCAAGGGCGCGCCCCTGGCGGCCGGACGGGACACTGCGGCGGCCGGAATCATCGAGGCGGCCGGCGGCATCAACGCGGTCGACGGCTACGAAGGCTACAAGCCCCTGTCGCCGGAAGCGGCGGTCGTGGCCGATCCGGACATCCTCCTCGTCCCGGACCGCACACTGGAGCAGATGGGCGGCGCCGCCGCCCTGCTGGGCCGGCCCGAACTGGCCCCGACCCGGGCGGCGCGGGACGGACGGATCGTCAGCGTCGACGGGCTTCTGGTCTTCGGCTTCGGACCACGCATCGCCGAAGCGATCGAGCTCCTGTCGGCGGCGTTCCACCCGGACATCGCTGCCACCGGCACGCAATGACCACCGCCCGCTTCTCCGCCCGTCCGCGTCCCAGCCACCGCGCCCGGTGGGCCGGCCTGCCGCCGCGCACCCGGCGGGCGGCGCTGGTCCTGGGCGGATGCGCCGGTTTTCTGGTGCTGGCGCTGTTTCTAGCCCTCGGCATCGGCGCGGTCGCGATCCCGCCCGACGTGATCGGCCGCCTGCTGCTCAACGCCGTCGGCGCCGATCTAGACTGGGCGACCGCCGACCGGGACGCGCTCGTCTTCTGGTCGATCCGCGTGCCCCGCGTCGTCGCCGGATGCCTTGTCGGCGCCTCCCTGGCGCTGGCCGGGGCCACCATGCAGGGGATCTTCCGCAACCCGCTCGCCGACCCGGCCCTGATCGGCGTGTCCAGCGGCGCCGCCCTGGCGGCGGTCGCGGTCATCGTGGTCGGCGGCGCCGCGGTCGGCACGCTGCCCCCGGCCGCCCGGGCCTTCGCCCTGCCGGTCGCGGCCCTTCTCGGCGGGCTGGCTGCGACGCTCATCGTCTATCGCCTGGGAAGCGTCGCGGGACAGACGATGGCGGCGACCACGCTGCTCGCGGGCGTGGCGGTGACCGCCATCGCCCAGGCCGGCATCGGCTTCCTGGTGTTCCTCAGCGACGAACAGCAACTCCGCGACCTGTCGTTCTGGACGCTCGGAAGCGTCGCCGGGCTGAACTGGTCCCTGCTGCTGCCGGCCGGTTTCCTGATGGTCGTCCCGCTCGCGACGCTGCCGACCCTGGCGGGCGCGCTGAACGCGATGCTCCTCGGCGAGCGGGAGAGCTTCCACATGGGACACGACCCGCAGCGCGTCAAACGCCTCGCCATCGGGCTGAGCGCGGTGGCGGTCGGCGGCGCCGTCTCGATCTCCGGCGTGATCGGCTTCGTCGGACTCGTGGTCCCCCACATCTTCCGGCTGCTCGCGGGACCGGACCATCGCTGGCTGCTTCCCGGAAGCGCGCTCCTCGGCGCCGGCCTGTTCCTGATGGCCGATCTGCTCGCGCGCATGATCGTCCTGCCGGCGGAGCTGCCCATCGGCGTCGTCACGGCCCTGGTTGGCGGCCCGTTCTTCATCTGGCTTTTGGTCAAGCGGAAGGATTGGGGATGACCCCCCTGCTCCAAGCCCAGGATCTGACGATGCGCTACGGCGCCGCCGAGATCCTGTCCGGCATCGACGTCTCGCTGGAGGCCGGCGACCTCCTGGCGGTGGCCGGACCGAACGGCGCCGGCAAGTCCACGCTGGTCGCGACCCTCTCCGGAGAGGCCCCGGCGACCGCAGGCACGGTGACGCTCGACGGACAGCCCGTCGCCGGACACTCGCCCCGGGATCTCGCGCTTCTCCGCGCGGTGCTGCCGCAATCGACATCGCTGCTGTTTCACTTCACCGTCCGCGAGGTCGTTCAGCTCGGCCTGCACGTGGCCCGCGAGGCCGGCGGCGGCGCGGACGGACGGAGCCTCGTCGACACCGCCCTCGAGAGGGTGGGCGTGGGCCATCTCGGCGATCGTTTCGTGCCCACGCTTTCCGGTGGCGAGCGCCAGCGCGTGCATCTGGCGCGGTGCCTCGTCCAACTGGACGCCAGCCCCCGGCGCGAAGCGAAGCTGCTGATCCTGGACGAGCCGACGGCGAGCCTGGACCCGGCCCACCAGCACCGGGTGATGCGGATCGCCAAGGATTTCGCCCGCGCCGGAAACGCGGTGATCGCAGTGGTCCACGACCTGAACCTGGCCGCCGCCTATGCCGACCGACTCCTGGTCCTGAGCGGCGGCACGGTCGCCTATGACGGCGGCGTGGAGGGCGGACTGACGCCCTCGATCCTGGCCGACGTCTTCCAGCTCGACGCCGAGGTCATGCCCCACCCGATCACCGGCCGCCCTGTCGTCCTCCAGACCGGTCCCGTCTGAGCCCCCTGTTCCGCCGGGACCTCCGCCGGTATCGTTCGGATGACGAGGCCCGGATCAGGGAGACGGCCATGGCATCCGAGGAGGACCGCGACAACGCGAAGCCGGAACCCGCACCCGCTGCGGCACGCAAAGCCCCGCTCCCCTGGTATGCTCCGAAGCCGGACCGGGACGACCCGGGTGCCAGCGGCTTGGTGGCGGCGATCGTCCGCACCCCGGAATACCGAGAGGCCGACCGGGACCTGGATTTTCTCCAGGAGGACGCGACCCGGGGCCTGCGGCTGCAGCTCGATTTCCTGAAGGCCGAAGAGCGGCTGCGCGCCCTCGACATCGCCCATACGATCGTCGTGTTCGGCAGCACGCGGGTCACGGAACCGGACAGCGCCCGCCGGCGGGTGGCGGAGCTGGAGGCCCGGCTCGTCCGCGACCCCGGCAATCCGGACACCGAACGGGCCCTTCGGATCGCCGAACGTATCCACGACAAGAGCAAGTACTACGATGTCGCCCGCGAGTTCGGACGGCTGGTCGGCGAAGCGGAGAACCGCGCCGACAAACGGTTGGTCGTGATCACCGGCGGCGGTCCGGGACTGATGGAGGCGGCGAACCGGGGCGCGCACGATGTCGGCGCGAAGACGGCGGGGCTCAACATCACGCTGCCCCACGAGCAGTTTCCCAACCCCTACCTGACCCCGGGCCTCTGCTTCCGTTTCCACTATTTCGCCGTCCGCAAGATGCACTTCCTCCTGCGCGCCCGCGCACTCGTCGTGTTCCCCGGCGGGTTCGGTACAATGGACGAGCTGTTCGAGACGCTGACCCTGATCCAGACCCGGAAGATCGCACCAGTCCCGGTGATTCTGGTCGGGCGCGCCTACTGGCGCCGCGCCTTCGATCCGGATTTCCTCGTCGAGGAAGGCGTCATCGACCCCGAGGACCGGGACCTGTTCTGGTACGCCGAGACGGCCGAGGAGATATGGGGCGATATCCTGCGCTGGTACGATCGCGCAGGGATCAGCCTGATCGACTAGAGACCGACGGGGGAACGCTGGGTGAAGCTCTCATTTCACGGTGCCGCAGGAGGGGTGACCGGCTCCTGCCATCTGCTGTCCGTCAACGGACGGAACGTCCTCGTCGATTGCGGGATGTTTCAGGGCGGGCACGAACTGACCGAGGAGAATGCCGAGCCGTTCGGCTTCGACCCTGCGTCGATCGACACGCTGCTGCTGACCCACGCCCATCTCGACCATTGCGGCCGGATTCCACTCCTGGACAAGCGCGGCTTCGAAGGCGAAATCATCTGCACCTCGGCGACACGGGACCTCACCCGGCTCGTCCTGCTCGACTCGGCCCACCTGCACGAGGAGGAGGCGCGCTGGCGGCGGCGCAAGGGTGGGCGGGACGGTCCGCTCTACGACACCCTCGACGCGCTCTCGAGCCTCGACCGGTTCGGCCGCACCGCCGCCTACGGCACACCGCTCGATATCGGCCCCGGGCTGTCCGCCACCTTCTACGATGCCGGCCATATCCTCGGGTCGGCCAGCATCGCCATCGACGTCACCGAGGGCGGCCGCCGGACACGCCTGCTCTTCTCCGGCGACATCGGGCCGCGGGAGCGGCCGCTGCTGAACCCGCCGGCGCCACCGTCGGACGCCGACATCGTCGTGATGGAAAGCACCTACGGCGACCGCGACCACCGCTCTCTCGAGGCGTCCGTGACCGAGTTCCTCGACGCGGTGAACGAGGCCGACAGCCGGGGCGGCAACGTGCTGATCCCGACCTTCGCGCTGGAACGGGCGCAGGAGCTGCTGTTCTATCTGCGCGAGGGCCGCCGGGACGGCCGGCTGCCGGCGAACATGAACGTCTTCCTCGACTCGCCGATGGCGATCTCGGCGACCCGGCTGTTCGCCCGCCACCCGGACTCGATGAAGCCGGAGATCGCCGCGCTGCTGCACGACGGGACGGACCCCTTCCGGCTGCCCGGCGTGCATTTCACCCGCGAGGCGTCGGAGTCCATGGCGCTGAACCGGATCCGCTCGGGCGCGGTCATCATGGCGGGATCGGGCATGTGCACCGGCGGCCGCATCCGCCACCACCTCCGCTATAACCTCGGGCACGCGGACTGCAGCGTGATCTTCGTCGGCTTCGCCGCCGAGGGCACCCTGGCGCGCATCATCATCGACGGCGCCAGAACGGTGAAACTGTTCGGCGAGGACATCCCGGTGCGGGCGGCGATCCATACGATCAACGGCTTCTCAGCCCATGCCGGCAGGCGCGAACTCCTCGACTGGCATGCGCGGACCGGCAAGCCGGCACGGACCTTTCTGGTCCACGGCGAAGACCGGGGCCGCGCCGCGCTCGCCAAAGCCCTGTCCGACACCCGCGTGGAGACCCCGGAGCCACACAGCGTCTACGACATCTGACGCCTCGGCAGGGATCGTCATCTGCCCCGCTTCGCGATGTCGCGGGGGCCGGTTCCGGCTCCCCGACCGGCGGCGGATCGGGTATCAATGGTCGGGAATGCCAGCTTGGAGGTAGGTGTCTTGTCGGATTGGATCGACCAGTTCCCGGGCCTGTCGCGGCTGGATCCGGAGCTCCGGCACACCCTGACGGACCGCAGCCGCATCGTCGACGTTCCGGCCGGCACCGTCATCTTCGGCCCCGGCAAGGCGCCGGAGAACCTGCTGCTCCTGCTGTCCGGGGTTGTCCGCGTCCAGCAGGTCTCGGAATCCGGACGCGAGATCGTCCTCTACCGCGTGCACGCCCACGAGAGCTGCGTGCTGACCACGGCGTGCCTGCTGGCCTACGAGGACTACAGCGCCGAGGGTATCGCCGAGACCGACGTGTCGGCGGCGGCGATACCCCGCAACGTTTTCGAGGACATGATCGTCCGCTCCAGCGTATTCCGCAGCTTCGTCTTCACCGCCTATTCCAAGCGCATCGCCGATCTCTTCATGGTGATCGAGGAGATCGCCTTCCAGCGGGTCGATATCCGGCTGGCGCAGAAGCTCCTGGAACTGCAGAGCAACAGCGGCGACGTGCAGCTCACCCATCAGCAACTGGCGACGGAACTCGGCACCGCGCGCGAGGTCATCTCGCGGCAGCTTCAGGAATTCCAGCGGCGCGGCTGGATCGCGGCGACGCGGGGCCGGGTCGCGGTTCGCGACCAGGCGGCGCTCGAGGCATTCGCCGCCCACTAATCCCGGCCGGACCCGCGCTCCGCGGGCACCCGATCCAAAGATCCGAATAACCTGATCGCCTCGGTGACAATGTCACCGACGGTTGAATGGCAGGCTGTCAGAGTCCCGGTGTTCAACGACACACCTGGAGACACCGCCATGACCGCAAATGTCGGAAACATCGACCGCCTTGCCCGTCTCGTTCTGGGCGTCGCGCTCATCGCGCTGCCCTTCGTCACCGATTTCGCTTTCTGGGACATGCCGGCCGCCCGTTTCGGCGCGCCGATCGTGGGCGCCGTTCTGGTGCTGACCGCCGGTCTCAGATTCTGCCCGCTCTATCGCGTTCTCGGCCTGAACACCTGCCGCATCTGACCCTCCACAGGAGCCCAACAATGCGCCCGCTTCGCCACCGCCTCTTCGCCGCCGCCGCGCTCGCGGCCAGCGTGTTCACGTCTTCGGCCGTCCTGGCCGACGACCAATCGCTGGTGACCGTCGTCACCTCGCCCGACCCGCAGACCCAGCTCATGGCCATGGTTCTGACCATGCAGGCGGTCCGCCAAGGGAGCACGGCACAGATCCTGCTGTGCGGCCCCGGCGGCGATATCGCGCTGCAATCAGCCCCCGCTTCCGCGACCGCCCCGCAGGCGCCGAAGGACATGAGTCCCCAGGGTCTGATGAAGACGATCATGGGCATGGCCGGGACGTCGGTTCAGGTCTGCGCCCTCTACCTGCCGAACAAAGGCGTCGGCGCCGACGCGCTCCTCGCCGGGGTGACCGTCGCCGCCCCGCCGGCGATGGCCGCGGAGTTGATGAAGGACGACACCCGCGTCCTGAGTTTCTGAGGAGGCACGAGCGATGACAACCCTGCGTAGAACGGTCCTGGCCAGCGCCCTGGCGACAGCCATGCTGTTCGCTCCGATGTCGGCACAGGCCGCCGACGCGCCGAGCGATCCGAAGAAACAGACCTCCTGGGGCCTCTATCTGACCGCGCAAGAGGCCCACGATCTGAAGATGGCGGAGGGCGACGAGGCGCTCTTCGTCGACGTCCGCGATCCGATCGAGATCATGTTCACCGGGTTCACGGACGTAGTCGACGCGAATATCCCGTTCCTGCTGTCCAACCCGGCGGCCTGGAACGACCGAAAGTCGGTCTTCCTGATGGAGCGCAATCCGGGCTTCGCAGATGCGGTCGACGCAGCCCTTGCGGCCCGCGGCCTCGACCGGTCGGCGCCGGTGATCCTGATGTGCCGCTCCGGCGGATCGCGCGGTGCCCCGTCGGCGCGGGCTCTGGAGGGCCGCGGCCTGGAACGGGTCTACGTGGTCGTCGACGGCTTCGAGGGCAGCGCCCTCAAGGATCATCCGAACGGCCCCTGGCGCCTGAAGAACGGCTGGAAGAACAGCGGCCTGCCGTGGGGCTACGCCCTCAACCGCGAAAAGATGTTCATGCGGAGCGAATGACCGCTCCGGCTCCCTTCCCCGACAGCCTGCAAAGAGAGGACGACCCGATGACCGACATGCAGTTCCCCCGCCTGAACGAACCGGCGCCCGACTTCGACGCCCCGACCACCGACGGCCCGCGCAAGTTGGCCGACTACCGCGGGAAGTGGCTGATCCTGTTCTCGCATCCGGCCGATTTCACCCCGGTCTGCACGACCGAGTTCATGGCCTTCTCCCGGCGGGCCGACGACTTCGCCAAGCTCAACTGCGAGCTCCTGGGCCTGTCGATCGACAGCCACTACGCGCACATCGCCTGGATGCGGAACATCAAGGACAATTTCGGCGTCGAGATCCCCTTCCCGATCATCGCCGACCTGTCCATGCAGGTGGCCAAGGCCTACGGCATGATCCAGCCCGGCGCCTCGGACACGTCGGCGGTGCGCGCCACCTTCGTGATCGATCCGGACGGCATCCTGCGGGCGATGGTCTACTATCCGATGACGAACGGCCGCTCGATCGACGAGTTCTACCGGCTGATCCAGGCGCTACAGACCTCCGATGCCAACAAGGTCGCGACGCCCGAGGCCTGGCAGCCCGGAGAGGCGGTGATCGTCCCGCCGCCGGCGACCGCGGCGGCCGCGCAGGCGCGGGCGTCCGAAGGGTATGAGACCACCGACTGGTACTTCTCGACCCGCAAGCTCGGCTGACCATCGGCCGTCAACGGCCGGGCGCTTGCGTGACTTTGTCACCGACGCGCCCGGCAAGGTTGCGGATGATGATGTGTAAGCCGTCCGTTCAACCAGGGGAACCTTCGGAATGGAAACAGACTTCACGCCTCTCCCGTCCTTTGCCGGCGGTCTTCTTATCGGTCTCTCGGCCGTGCTGCTGATGGCGCTGCTCGGCCGGATCGCCGGCGCGACCGGCATCCTTTCCGGCGTCGTGACCCCGTCGGGCATCCGGGAGTGGAGCTGGCGCGCGGCAATGGTCGCGGGCATGGCGAGCGCGCCGACGGCGGTGCTGCTGGTGACCGGCACGCTCCCCGAAATCACGGTACCGGTGCCGCTCGCCTACCTCGTGGTCGGCGGCGTCATCGTCGGCTTCGGGGCGAGCCTCGGGAACGGCTGCACCTCCGGACACGGGGTTTGCGGCATGGCCCGGCTCTCGCCCCGCTCGATCGTCGCGACGCTGGTCTTCATGGCGACAACGGGGGCGACCGTCTTCGTCATCCGCCACATTCTCGGAGGCTGACTATGCGCATCGTATCCGCCTACCTGATCGGCCTTGTCTTCGGGCTCGGCATCGTCATCTCCGGCATGGCGAACCCCGCCAAGGTCCTGAACTTCTTCGATATCGCCGGCACCTGGGATCCGAGCCTCATCTTCGTGATGGGCGGCGCGCTCGCGGTCGCCGCCATCGGCTACCGCATCGTCCTGCGCCGGCCGGCGCCCGCCCTGGCGGACAGTTTCCAGATCCCCACCCGCCGCGACCTGGACCTGCGGCTGATCGCCGGCGCGGCGATCTTCGGCATCGGCTGGGGGATCGCCGGGTTCTGTCCGGGCGGCGCGCTGCCCGCGCTCGGCACCGGGCGGATCGAGGTGGCCGTGTTCGTGGCCGCCGTCGTCGCCGGCATTCTCGCCGCGCGCCTTATGCCGAAACCGGGCGCGGCCGCACAGCGCAAGCAATGACAAGACAACGGAGGAACACCCGATGACCGACTATCCCATCGACATGTCCACCAAGCCCGAGATCAAGGCGTTCTTCGACGACGCGACCAACACGATCAGCTACGTGGTCAAGGATCCGGCATCGAACGCCTGCGCGATCGTCGACTCGGTGATGGACATCGACTACGCCGCCGGCCGGATCACCTACGACCATGCCGACGCGATCATCGCCTACGTGAAGGAGAAGGGCCTCACAGTCGACTGGCTGATCGAGACCCATGTCCATGCCGACCACCTGTCGGCGGCCCCGTACATCCAGCAGGCTCTCGGCGGCAAACTGGGTATCGGCCGCAACATCACGGTCGTGCAGGAGACCTTCGGCAAGGTGTTCAACGAAGGCACCGAGTTCCAGCGGGACGGCAGCCAGTTCGACCGGCTGTTCGACGACGGCGACACCTACAGCATCGGCGGCATGACCTGCTTCGCGATGCACACGCCGGGTCATACCCCCGCCTGCATGACCCACGTGATCGGTGACGCGGCCTTCGTCGGCGACACCCTTTTCATGCCCGACGGCGGCAGCGCGCGGGCCGACTTCCCGGGCGGCGACGCCGGCACCCTCTACGACTCGATCCAAAAGGTCCTGGCCCTGCCCGACGCCATGCGCCTGTTCATGTGCCACGACTACGGCCCCAACGGCCGCGACATCCAGTGGGAGACCACGGTCGGCGACGAGAAGACCCACAACATCCATGTCGGCGGCGGCAAGAGCCGAGAGGAGTTCGTCGCCATGCGGGAGGCCCGCGACGCGACCCTCGACATGCCGCGCCTGATCCTTCCCTCCCTACAGGTGAATATGCGGGCCGGCCAGCTTCCGCCCGCGGACAAAGACGGCCGGACCTTCCTCAAACTGCCGGTCAACGCGCTCTAGCCGCTACCGCACCAACGATAAAAACTCACGGGAGGAGTGGCATGGAAGACAACAGAAAGCTCACGGATAGCCTGAGCGTTCGTCCGCAGATCGCCCCCGCCGACATCGCCGAGATCGCGGCCGGCGGGTTCCGCGCGATCATCTGCAACCGCCCCGACGGCGAAGGCGCGGACCAGCCGACCTTCGAGGAGATCCAGAAGGCGGCATCGGCGGCCGGTCTGGAGGCGCGCTACCTGCCCGTCACCTCGGGCATGGTGCAGGACGAGGACGCGGCCGAGTTCGGTCGGCTCCTGGAGGAGCTTCCGAAGCCGGCCCTGGCCTACTGCCGCACCGGCACCCGCTCCGCCACCCTCTGGGCGCTGTCCGAGGCGGACGCCCGGCCGCTGCCGGACATCCTCGCCCGCACCAAGGCGGCCGGCTACGACATGGCCGGGGTTGTGCGGCGCATCGCCAATGGCGGACGGACACCGACGGACACCGGGGACGCCGCCCATGACGTGGTGATCGTCGGTGGCGGCGCCGCCGGGATCTCCGTCGCCTCCAGCCTGATTGCCCGCGCACCCAGCCTCGACATCGCCGTCATCGACCCGGCGGACGTGCACTACTACCAGCCCGGCTGGACCATGGTCGGCGGCGGGATCTTCAAGGCCGAAGAGACCGCCAAGACCATGGCGTCGCTGATCCCCAAGGGCGTGCGCTGGATCAAGTCGGCGGTCGCCGCGTTCGAACCGAAGGCCGACGCGGTCATTCTCGACGGCTGTCGTGTCGTCAAATACAAGCGACTCATCGTGTGTCCGGGGCTCAAGCTCAACTGGCAGGGCGTGGACGGTCTGGTCGACACCCTGGGCCGCAACGGGGTCACCTCGAACTACCGCTACGATCTGGCCCCCTATACCTGGGAGCTGGTACAGGGCATGAGAGGCGGCCGGGCGGTCTTCACCCAGCCGCCGATGCCGATCAAATGCGCCGGCGCCCCGCAAAAGGTGATGTACCTCTCGGCCGACCACTGGCTGCGCAACGGCCGGCTCAAAGACATCGATATCGGCTTCTACAATGCCGGCGGCGTGCTTTTCGGGGTGAAGGAATACGTGCCGGCCCTGATGGAATACGTCGAGCGCTACGACGCGAAGCTGAACTTTTTCCACCGCCTGACGGCGGTCGACGGCCCGGCCAAGAAGGCCTGGTTCGAGGTCGCCAAACCGGACACCGCGCCGGAGACGGTGGAGGTCGGGTTCGACATGCTCCATGTCTGCCCGCCGCAGACGGCGCCCGACTTCGTGCGGGTCTCCCCCCTCGCCGATGCCGCTGGCTGGGTCGATGTCGATCAGAACACCCTGCGGCACAAGGAGTACGCCAATGTCTGGAGCCTCGGCGACGTGATGAACGCGCCGAACGCCAAGACGGCCGCTGCCGCGCGCAAACAGGCGCCGATCGTCGCCGAGAACGTGATGGCGGACATGGCCGGCCGTCCGGCCCAGGCGCATTACGACGGCTACGGGTCCTGCCCGCTGACCGTCGAGCGCGGGAAGATCGTCCTGGCAGAATTCGGCTATGGCGGCGCGCTTCAGCCCAGCTTTCCGCGCTGGCTGATCGACGGCACGCGGCCCAGCCGGCTCGCCTGGCTGCTCAAGGAGCGTTTCCTGCCGCCGATCTACTGGCTGGCGATGCTGCGCGGGCGCGAATGGCTGGCAAAGCCCGAGAAAGTGAGCGCCGGTCCCGCCGGCACCTGACGACACCCCAGCGAAAGCCGAGACGGCATGTCCGACCCCCAGACCGAAGCGCCGGCGGCACCGCCGCCGGCGGCCGCCCGCCCCTTCGCCCGATACCTGCCGATCCTCGACTGGGGCGCCCGGTACGACCGGGACACCCTGGTCAGCGATCTGGTCGCGGCGCTCATCGTCACCATCATGCTGATCCCGCAGTCGCTGGCCTATGCGCTGCTGGCCGGACTGCCGGCGGAGATGGGTCTCTACGCCTCCATCCTGCCGCTGGTGGCCTACGCGATCTTCGGCACCAGCCGGGCCCTGGCGGTCGGGCCGGTGGCGGTGGTCTCGCTGATGACCGCCGCCGCAGTCGGCAATCTCGATCTCGCCGGTCCGGCCGAGTATGCGGCGGCGGCGATCGTGCTGGCACTGCTGTCCGGCCTGATCCTCCTGGCGATGGGCTTCCTGCGGCTCGGCTTCCTCGCAAACTTCCTCAGCCACCCGGTAATCGCCGGGTTCATCACCGCGTCCGGTGTCATCATCGCGACCAGCCAGCTCAAGCACATCCTCGGGGTCGACGCCTCGGGCCACAATCTGTTGGAACTGGTCACGTCCCTGGTCGCCCACCTGCCAGAGACGAACCCCGTTACCCTCGCCATGGGTGCTGCCGCGACCGCGTTCCTGTTCTGGGTGCGCAAAGGACTGAAGCCGCTGCTGATTCGCCTCGGGATCCGCGCCAGGCTCGCGGACCTGCTGGCCAAGGCCGGGCCCGTCGCCGCCGTCGCGGCGACGATCCTGGCGACGCGCATCTTCGAGCTCGATGCCGCCGGCGTGGCCATCGTCGGCACGGTGCCGCAGGGCCTGCCGCCCCTTACCGTTCCGACCTTCGATCTCGACCTGTGGACGAGCCTGCTCGGCTCGGCGGTGCTGATCTCGGTCATCGGTTTCGTGGAGTCCGTCTCCGTCGCCCAGACCCTCGCCGCCAAGAAGCGTCAGCGCATCGTCCCGGACCAGGAACTGATCGGCCTCGGCGCGGCGAACGTCGCGGCGTCGGTCAGCGGCGGGTACCCGGTGACCGGCGGCTTCGCCCGCTCGGTTGTCAACTTCGATGCCGGCGCGGAGACCCCGGCCGCCGGAGCCTTCACGGCGGTCGGCATCTGCGTCGCCGCCTTCGCTCTCACCCCGCTGCTGTACGATCTGCCGAAGGCGACCCTGGCCGCGACGATCATCGTCGCCGTCCTGTCCCTGGTCGACTTCACCATCCTGAAACGTACCTGGGGCTACTCGAAGACCGACTTCGCGGCCGCCGCCGCGACCATCGCGGTCACCCTCGGGCTCGGCGTGGAAGCCGGCGTCTCGGCGGGTGTCGCCCTGTCGATCCTGCTGTTCCTGTTCAAGACCTCGCGGCCGCACATCGCCGAGGTCGGCCTCGTTCCGGACACCCAGCACTTCCGCAACATCCGGCGCCACGCCGTTCAGACCGTGCCGAGCGTGCTCACCCTGCGGGTGGACGAGAGCCTGTATTTCGCCAACGCCCGTTTTCTCGAGGATTACATCTACGACCGGGCCGCCGGCGACCGGCAGCTCCGTGACGTCATTCTGATGTGCTCGGCGGTGAACGAGATCGACAGCAGCGCGTTGGAATCCCTCGAGGCGGTCAACCTGCGGCTCGACCTGCTGGGAATCCGGTTCCATCTCTCCGAGGTGAAGGGTCCGGTCATGGACCGGCTAAGGCGGGCGCATTTCCTCGATGACCTGACCGGCCGGGTCTATCTCTCGCAATACGAGGCGGCCGTCGATCTCGACGCCGCGATCCTCGAGCGGCCGGCCACCCTGCGGAAATCCGCCTGAAGCCCAACCAGACCTGGACCGGGTCGGGCGCTCCGACGTCCCGATCGACCGATGTCAGAGCGCTTTCAGCTCGGCCACCGCCCGGTCGGCCTCGGCGCAGATCAGGTCGACCAGGTGTTCGCGGCGCTCCCGGTCCTCCTCGAACTCCGCTTCGGCACACAGGGCGGACAGACGCATCGCTCCAAGGCTGGCGGCACTGCTCTTGATCGCGTGGACATTGGCCCGGATCGGCTGGGCCTCGCCGGCCGCCACCGCCTCGCGCATGGCGGCCATCCGCTTCACGCACTCGGCCTCGAACAGACCGACGACTTCGGTGACGAGCGCGTCACCCGACACCTGCCGAAGCTCGTCGACGATGGCATGGTCGATCGCCGGCGCCTCGCCGTCCGCCGGGTCCAAAGCGTCACCATGTGGCGCCTCGGGTTCCCGCTCGGCCGCCTCCCCGGGCTCCGCGTCCTGGGCGGCGGTATCGACCACCTGAGGGGTCAGCCATCGGGCGAGGACGGCGCGCAGGGCCGCGCGGTTCACCGGCTTGGCGAGATAGTCGTCCAGCCCCTGGGACAGGATGTCCTCGCGGTCACCGCGCATCACATGGGCCGTCATGGCGATGATCGGAACGCGCGCGGCATCGCCGTCCAGGGACCGGATCTCCCGCGTCGCCCCGATCCCGTCCAGTTCCGGCATGTTGATGTCCATGAGGACGAGATCGTAGGGCCGCGCGGCGATCGCCTCCACCGCTTCGCGCCCGTCCGCGGCGATATCGACCTGCGCGCCCAGCCGTTCCAGCATCGCCCGGATGATGAGCTGGTTGGCGGAGTTGTCCTCGGCCACCAGCAGCCGATTGTCGAAGCGCACGCCCCGGGCCGGGGCTTCCTCACCACCGCCGATGTCGCCGGAGACCGCCGCCTCCCCGATCTCGTCCTCCGACGGGACGATGCAGGGGACCTCGAACCAGAAGGTGCTGCCATAAGGCGGTGTGCTGTTCACCCCGATCCGCCCCTCCATCAGCTCGACGAGACGCTTGCAGATCGCCAGTCCGAGGCCGGTTCCCTGCATTCTGCCGGACGAGGCCGCACCCCCGGCCCAGAACTCGTCGAACAGATGCGCCTGATCCTGTTCGGGGATCCCCGCGCCGGTATCGACGACCTCGAACCGGGCGATGATCCGGCCGGTGCGCTGGCGGATCTTGTCGACGCGGACCGATACGCCGCCCTGCTCGGTGAACTTGATCCCGTTGCTCATCAGGTTGACCAGGATCTGCCGCAGGCGCGCCGGGTCGGCGACGATGTAGTCCGGCAGCGACGGGTCCAGCTCGGCGATCAGTCCGAGCCCTTTCTCCTGGGCGCGCGGCGCCAGCAGATCGACGACATCGTCGATCACCTGGCGCAGATGCATGATCGACGGTTCGAGATCGAGCCGGTAGGCCTCCATCTTGGAGACGTCGAGCACGTCGTTGATGATACCCAACAGGGTCTCGGCGGCTTTGCGGGCGATATCGACGAACTGCCTCTGCTCCGCGGCGAGCTTGTCCTCCTCCAGCAGGCCGAGGGCGCCGAGCACGCCGTTCAGCGGCGTGCGGATCTCGTGGCTCATCATCGCCAGGAACCGGGACTTGACGCGGCTGCCCTCTTCGGCCCGGGCGCGGGCGTTCTCAAGCTCCCGCTCGCGGTCCTTCGCCTCGCTCACGTCCCGCTCGATGGCGATGTAATACTCGATCTCCCCGTCATCCCCGCGCACCGGCTGGGCATCAATCTGCACCCAGTAGGGCTTGCCCGACTTCATGTAGTTCAGGAGCTCGGTGCTGAACCCGCGGCCTTCGCGCAGCGCAGCGCCGATGGCCTCGACCACCGCCCTGTCGGTCCCGTCGCCCTGCAGGAAGGCGCCCGGGCGCGCGCCCGCGATCTCCTCCAGCAGGTATCCGGACATGGTCTGAAAAGCATCGTTCACCCATTCGATGCGACCGTCGGCATTGGTGATGATGACCCCGTTGTCGGTGCGCGCCGCGACCATGGACAGGCGCCGCGCCAACCGCTCGCTCTCGCGCAGCGCCCGCTCGGCCTTCGACCGTTCCGAGACGTCCCGCATTATCCCGGTGAACAGCCGACGCGTGCCGAGTTGGAACACGCCGACCGACAGTTCAAGCGGGAACAGAGCGCCGTCCGAGCGCCGACCGCGCAGCGCGCCACCGGCCGCGAGGCTGGCGAAATCGCCGGTCGCAAGGCAGCGGGCGACACGCCCGTCGTCGTCATGCTCCGCCGCTTCCGCGAGAAGAATGGACACGTCGCGTCCGACAAGATCGCCTTTGCGGTAACCGAAGATCCGCTCGGTCGCCGGGTTCGCGGATTCGATCACGCCGTTCTCGTCGACCGTCACGATGGCATCGGCGACGTTCTCCATCACCGCGTTGAGACGCCCGATCCCCTCCTCGAGCCGGCTGCGCGACAGCTCCAGTTCCTGGGACCGGCGGAATTGGTCCAGGGCCATCCGCTCGACTCTGGCGACGGCGATTCGGTTGCGGCGCAGGAGGAAGAAAACGAAGCCGGTGGCCATCGCCAAAGCGGCGATGACGAAGAGAACGATATCCCTGAAGGAGGCCTCCACATCGGCCCCTTGGGGCGACGTGACGCCAAGCGGCAGACGGACCTCCTGAAACCCGACCACGTCGCCGACCTGCCAGCCCTCGCCCTGGCGCTCGGGTTGAGCGCCGTGACAGGAGAGACAGCTCTCGAAAACGGTCACGGCGGTCATGTAGCGCAGGATCTGTGCGCCTTCATGCACCTCGAACCAGGCGACCACGCCTTGCGGATCGGCGCCGAGACGGGCAAGCGCGTCGCCCTCGATCGGATCCGAAGCAGCCCCGTCCGGCACCCCGGTTCCGCCGCCGAGCAGCCGGAACCCCGCCTGGGCATGGCGTTCCCGCAGGAACCGCTGCAGATCGACCGGCACGGTCGCCGACAGGCGCACCGCCCCCGCGATCTCCTCGAAACCGTGGACCGCCGAAGCGCCGCGCGCCGACGACGGCGCGTCGTCTTGCCGCCGGTGGAGTGCCCGCGCGTCAGTTACCGCGCCGGAGATCGTCGCCGCGAGGCGAACGGCCGCCTCCCGGCCTTCGGCCGCTTCGTGCCGCTCGACAAGCCAGTACAGCGCGGCCACGACCAGCGCCGAGAAAACCACGAAGAGCGTGACGACCCCGCCGGGCACCCTGCGCCCGACCGCGACAGGACCGGGCGCCAGGGGATCGGGCGCCAGAGGATCGGGCGCCAGAGGACCGGGCCCGGATGGCGGTTCCGTTTGCGGCTTCTCGCCTTCGACCGTCATCGCGGCGCTTACCCCCTCAGGCGCAGATCGTCAGGCCAGTGTCTCGTCGGGCCAAAGTCGTTGAGGGCCGACCGTAGCATTAAACATCCCGGCACGGGGATGGCCACGATGGCCCGCACGTCAGAAGACCGGCCCACGCTTCGCCGACGGCTTTCCGAGGGTCACGCCGGAGACCGGGCGGCGGAACATGGCTTCCGACAGCAGGTCGAACAGCTGACCGTTGATGTCGGCGAAGGCGAACGCCGTCCCCTCCTGACCGCTCCTGACGATCCGCGCGAAGGTATAGGCGAAGGGTGATCCGGATATCGGATCGAGGCTGACCCGCACGTGGACCCGCTGGCCCGGCGAGGCCTCGGCGATCCGATCGCGGATCAGAACGCCGCTGAGGCTCCAGTTCTCGGCGAGATAGGAGATCCGGTCCACATCGATCCAAAGCGGTCGGGATGTCCGGGCGTTACAACGGCGCTCCTGGCGAACAATTCGGGGCATGTCCGCCTCCTACCGGCCGCGGCCGAACGCCATCACGGCGATCGTCCGGAACACAACTGTGGCTTCCATCTTCAGCCAGGACGCCGGATCCCGTAGCGCCAGCGCATATCTGAAGTCGTAGAGAATCTTCGAGCGCACGTCGTCCAGGGTCTGGTCGTAGCCCTGATAGACCTGGGCGAGGCCAGTGATGCCGGGCCGCACGCCCCAGGTCCGTTCAAGGTAGAACGGGATCTCCCGCTCCAGCCTGCCGCAGAAGCTCGGGCGCTCGGGCCGCGGGCCGATCAAGGACATCTCGCCGCGGATGACATTGATGAGCTGCGGCAGCTCGTCCAGGCGCGTCTTGCGCAGGAACCGGCCGACACGGGTGACGCGCGGATCGGCCTTCGCCGCCCAGACCGCGCCGGACTTGGTTTCGGCATCTACGGTCATCGAGCGGAACTTGACCATCTCGAACAGCTCCGTGCGGTCCGGCAGGGCCCGGCCGACGCGGGTCTGGCGGAACAGGACAGGACCGCGGCTGTCGAGCTTGATCGCCAGGACGACGGCCGGGATGACCGGTGCGGCGAGAACGCCGATCGTCAGGGCGCCGAGAAGATCCACGGACCGTTTCCCGAGGCGCACCAGGGGATGGGCGAAGCGGTCCAGGACGCCTCCGTGCGACGGGGCGGCGTCGGCCGCGCGATCCGGGGCAAATGTATCAACGCTCATATCAGTCTCCATCGATCAGAGCCCACTGCGTCCTCCGCAGCGGCACCAGTCCAACCGCAACCGCCATGCCAGCGACCAGAGCCGGGGCCAGAAGTGCGATTTCATTTATTTTCAGCACGTTAACGAGCACGATCAGACAGATCGCCGTGACCGGTACCGTCGCAAGCCGCAAAAACCGATGCGGAATGCGATGGGTCATCTGGCTGGCCACCGTGAACGCGATCAGCCGGACCACCTGCGCGACGATGGTCGCGGCCACGGTCCCGGCGACGCCGAAGGCCGGGATCAGCAGCGCGTAGCCGATCACCGCCACAACAGCGGCGGCGCCGTTGATCGCCATGGGGCGATAGGTCGTCTGACCGGCATAGCAGCCGGCGTTGAGCAGGTTCGTCGCCGCGTGCAGACAGGCGATCAGTGCCAGCCATGGAACCCATTGCCCGGCCGCGTGGTAGCCGGACGGCGTCAGCCAGGAGATGGCGACGGGTCCGACGACCGCGACGCCACTGGCGCAGACCGCCGCCCAGGACAGGCCCAGGGCCACGGCCCGTGCGCTCAGGTTTCGGCCGCTTTCGTCGTCCAGCATCCGAAGCCGTCGCGGGAACCACCACATCTCGAACGGTTGCATCGCGAGCGCGGCGAGGAGGCCGAACTTCGCGGCCAGGCCATAGAGCGCCAGATCGGCGACCGGCACATGCGCCGCCAGGAACCAGCGGTCGAGGCTGCCAAGGCAGAAGCCGAACAGGCCGCTGACCACCAGGGGCAGACCGTAGGGCAGCACCCGACGCATCCGGGTCATGTCGAACGAGAGGCCGCCGTCGCGGATCTGCAGGGCGACGAGCACGACCGCCGCGACCGCGTCGGCAATGAGACCGCCGAGCAGCACACCGGTCACGCCGAACCCATTGACCAGAAGCAGGGCAACGACACCGGCCTGCCCGGCCGCCTTCGCGATGGACACGGCGGCGAAGACAGCGGGCCGGTCGCGGAACCGGAGATAGGCCAGTGGCACTTGGATCGACGCGGTCAGGGCAAGGGTCGCCGCCAGAATTCGAAGATCCTGCTCGCGGACCCCTTGCGGTACGACTGCGGCGACGGCCGGAACGGCGAGTTGACCGGCGGCCAGCATGGCGGCACCCAGGACGAGGCTCCCGCCCAGAAGTGCGGCCGGCATGCCCGGCTCCTTGCCGAACCGGAACAGGGCGTCCGCAAGACCCATCGCGAGAACCAGGCTGCCGACATCGGCCATGGCGACCAGCAGCTCCAGGGCACCGTACTCGTCCGGGCTCAGGTGGCCGGTGACGACCGGCAGCATGACGAAGGACACGCCCTTGCCGGCCAGGATCGCGAGGGCATAGAGGCCCGCACTCGACAGGATCGCCCGCATGTCAGGCCTCCCGGCGCAGCGCGTCGAACGCGGCGCAGAGGGTCTCTGCCTGCCGGGCGTCGGTGAACAGGTCTAGGACCCGCCGGCGTCCGGCAGCTCCCCGCGCGACCAGCTCCGAATCGCTCCAGGAGGCGGCCTCGGCGATCGCCGCGGCCAGGGCGGGCACCGCCCGGGGCGGCACCAGGAGCCCGCAGTCGGGATCGACGATCTCCTTCAGTCCCATGAAGGCGCTCGCGATCACCGGGACACCGCAGGCCAGCGCTTCCTTGGCGACCAGCGGACCCGTATCCCGCCCGCCGTCCTGGCCCTCGAAATAGGGCGCGAGCAGGGCTCGATAGCGCGGCAGGTGCTGTCCCAGCCAGTCGGCCGGCTGCGATCCGAGGAATCGGACGCCATCCAGCCCGTGCTCCATGGCATAGGCCTCAAGCCGGACCCGCTCGGGGCCGTCGCCGACGATATCCAGGGACGGCCGGTCCGCCGACGGCAGAAGCCGGAGCGCCTGGAGGATCTCCAGGACACCCTTGCGCTCGATCAGCCGGCCGACGAAGACGAGCGCCGTTCGCGGCCCGTTGAAGGCAGGGTCTCCGGCGAAACGGTCCGGGTCGATGCCGCACGCCACCGTCTCCACCCGGGCGGTGGGTTCCAGGTCCCGGAAATGGGTACGCGTGTCCTCGCAGGTGGCGACCGCCAGATCGGCGTGGCGCAGCTTGACCGCCAGATCGGTCGGGGTGGCGAAGACGTCGCTGCCGTGACCGACGAAGGACACGGTGATACCGGCGAGCCGCGCCGCCACGATGGCGTGGGCCGCACTTCCCCAGGCGAAATGGGCATGGATGTGGTCGACGCCGCGCCGCTGCAGGACCCGGGCGACCCGGGCCCCGTTCAACATGAGCGAGGCCGCCGGCAGCCCCGTCTGCTCCTGGGCGAACCGCCAGGCCGCCATCCACCGGGACGGGACAGGCGTGAGGATCGGGCGGGCCGCGCGGTCCACGTAGACGGTCCGCTCGGCCAGCGCCGCGTCGGCCGGCTGAAACGCCGCGTCGGGCCGGCGGAAGGCGAGCGTCTCGACGGCGCGTCCGTGGCGCTCGACCGCCCGGATCTCGTTGCCGACGAACGTCTCGGAGAGGACAGGAAAACAGTCCGTAAGAAAGGCGATCCGCTCGGCCCGGTCGGGGCTGCGGCGTGGCGCGACGGTCGGCATGGGCGTCTCCTCGGCTGGCACGGTTGGTGCTGTCAGTGCGGTCAACCGCAACTTCGATGCCATGGAGCAACCCCATGCCAACCACCTCCGCCGGACCTCTCGTCAGCGTCGTCATCCCCGCCAAAAATGCCGCAAACGACCTGCCCGGAGCCTTGGATAGCGCCGTTTCCCAAGGGATCGACAGCATCGAGATCATCATCGCCGACGACGGCTCGACCGACGGAACGGCGGCGTTTCTGGCTGCCGCGAAACGCAAGGATCGTCGCATTCTGCATCTGCAGACCGGGGGAGTGGGTCCCGCTGCCGCACGCAACCGGGCGATCTGCACGGCGCGCGCGCCGCTCATCGCCTTTCTCGACGCCGACGACCGCTGGCGCCCCGGCAAACTCCCGGCGCAACTCGCGTTCCATCGGGCCCGGCCCGACGCGACGCTCAGCTTCACCGACTATCAGCATCAGGCGCCCGACGGCGGGGATCTCGGTACCTGCTACGCCTACTGGCCGCGGTGGCGCCGGCTGCCGTCGACCGGCGAGGGCTTCAGGCGGCTGGACTCCGCGGCTGCCCTGATCCTGGCGGAGAACGCGGTCGGAACGGCAACCGTGGTCGCCCGGCGCGACAGCCTGATGGACGGTGGCGGCTTCGATCCGGAGCTTCGCTCGGCGTCGGATTGGGAGATGTGGATCCGCCTCGCTCTCGCCGGGCCGGTCGGCTACTCGACGGCGGTCGCCATGGACTACCGGATGATCCCCGGTTCCGTGACCAGCAACCGGGGACTGCGCATCGCCTGCATGGAGCGCATCCTCGACCGCCACGGCACCGCCGTCCGGCGGGCCCATGGCGACGCTCCGATCCAGGCCGCCCGCGCGCGGCTCGCGGTCGCCAGGGCCGAGATGGCCCGGGGCGACGGCCGCCGGTTCGAGGCCCTGCGCCACCATGCCGCCGCCTTCCTCGCCGACCCCAACGCCCGGGTTCTGCGGGCGACGGCCGCCGACCTGAAATCCCTCGCCCTGGGATGACAATCCGATGATGACCGGACGCCTCTCACAAGCACTGATCGCCCTTGGCTTCTGCGGGCTGGCGGGTGCCGCCTGGTTTGCTGCCAAGACGCCGCTCGTCGCGCTCGCCCTTGGGCTTTTGCCGTTCGGCGCGCTGTTCGTGCTGCGCATGCCGGTCATCGTCATCATCGGCTTCGTGGTGTTTTCCCTTTTCCGCATCCACGAGGCCTATCCGCAGCTCTACTCCCTGCGCATCCCACAGCTTCTGGCCCTCGCCGCCTTCGCGACCATTGGCTACCAGCTCCTGACGCGCCGCCTGGTCCCCTTCCTGACCTTCGAACTGAAGCTGGCGCTCGCCTTCTTCGCCCTCGTCAGCTTCGACGTTGTCTTCGCGTCGAATGTCGGGCTGGCGATGGGCTTCTGGACGGGAACCTACGTGAAGATCGCCGTGATGGTCTTCGCGATAGCCTGGCTCGTGCGGCGTCCCCAGGACCTGGCGCTGACCGCCCGGCTGTTCGCGGTCGCCGGGTTCCTGGTGGCCATCGTCGCCATCCAGAACCGCCTGAACGGCATCGGTCTGGTGGAGGGGACGCGGGTCACCATCGGGCGCGACTTCGGCTCGATGCTCGGCGACCCGAACGACCTCGCGCTGGTCCTGCTGTTTCCGACCAGCTTTGCCGCCGCCATGGTCCTGCGGCGCGGCCTCGGGCCCGTCGACAGGATCATCGGCCTCGTCGTCCTGGTCGCGCTGATCTTCGGCGTGCTCTACACCCAGAGCCGTGGCGGTCTGCTTGGCCTGATCGGGGTCGCCGGCGTTTACGCCTGGAACCGCACCCGCAACAAGGCACTGTTGATCGTTGCCGGAGGGGCCGTCGGTGCGGTGCTGTTCATGCTGGCGGGGGTCGGTGACCGGTCCGTCGTCGCCGCGGCAGACGGCGTGGACGAGTCCTCCATGGGCCGTCTCTACGCGTGGGAAGCCGCCTTTTACATGGCGCTCAGCAATCCGCTGACCGGCGTCGGTTTGGACAATTTCTACGCCAACTACTTCTTCTATTCGAACCACTGGGACGGCAAGAACCACGCGGTCCACAGCACCTGGTTCGGCGTGCTCGCCGAGGCGGGCTTCCTGGGCTTCTTCGTGTTCGTCGCCTTCGTCTGGGCGACCGTCCGGCTGTCGATGAGGAGCGTGGCGGCGGCGGAACGGCTGCCGATCCGGACCGATCGCAGCGCCGCCTGGATCGGCGCCGTGCGTGAGGCCCTCCTGGCGGGGCTCGCCGGCTTCGTGATCTCCGGGACGTTCCTGACCATGGGCTTCATCTGGCCCGTCTACATCCTGCACGCGCTCATCGTCGCCGCGGACCGGATCCTGCCGGACGGCGCCGAGGACCGCCAATCGCAAGACGGCTGAGGCGGCCGTTGCGCTCTGCAAGGGGCGCAACGCCTCATTTTGCGACTCGCACAGCCAAACATCAAAATAACTCAATTATTTCAATACACTACTCTCTGGCACAGCGGTTGCTCATGGAGGGTCAGACACTGATCACAGGAGAGCGACATGTGCGGCATCATCGGCGGCGTTAACGGAAACGATATGGCCCACGCGCTGGTCGACGGACTTCGTCGGCTCGAGTACCGGGGCTACGACTCCGCCGGCCTCGCCGTCCTGGGCGACGGCCTGACGGTGCGCAAGGCCAACGGCCCGGTGGACGCTCTGGCCCTGCTGGTTCGCGAGCACCCGGCCCGGGGCTCGATCGGTATCGCCCACACCCGCTGGGCGACCCACGGCAAGCCGTCGCGCCGGAACGCCCATCCCCATATCAGCGGGACAGTGGCGGTCGTGCATAACGGCATAGTCGAGAACCACGCCGCCCTGCGCGCCCGGCTGAAGGACCTCGGCCACAGCTTCGCCTCCGAGACCGACAGCGAGGTCATCCCTCACCTGATCTCCCGCGCCCTCGACGCCGGCGCCGGCTTCGCCGAGGCGTGCCGCCAGACCGCCGCTCAGCTCGAGGGTCGGTTCGCCTTCGTCGCCATGTGGGCGGACGAGCCGGGCACCCTGGTCGCAATCCAGGCCGGCGGCGCCCTGGTGGTCGGCCGCGGGCTGCACGGCTCCTGGATCGCCTCAGACGACATCGCGCTCACCGGCAAGGTCACCCAGACCGTGGCCCTGGAGGACGGCGAGATGGCCGTGCTCGGTCGCGGCACCGTGGACCTGTTCGACGCGTCCGGCGTGGAGGTCTCCCGGCCGTGGCAGCAGATCGTGCCGGACGAGGAGAACGACACCGACGGGACGGATTGGCCGACCCACACCCGCCGCGAGATGTCCCAGCAGCCGGCGGCGATCGCCCGGACGCTGGTCGCGCTCGCGAACCGCGATCTGCCGGAGTCGGTGGTAAACGCCCGCCGCATCCTGATCGCCGCCTGCGGCTCCTCCTACTATGCCGGGCTGCTGGCCCGCTCCTGGTTCGAGCGGTTCGCGGGCATCCGCGTCGATGTGGAGATCGCCTCCGAGCTGCCGTCGCGGCCGCTCCTGGATGTGTCGCGGACGGTCGGCGTGCTGATCTCCCAGTCCGGTGAGACCGCCGATACCATGGCCGCCGCTGAAGCGATGAAGGCCGCCGGCATGCAGACGGTCGCGGTCGTCAACGTCCAGCGCTCCAGGCTCGCCCGCTCGGCCGACGTGGTCTGGCCGACGGCCGCCGGCCGCGAGGTCGGCGTCGCCGCCACCAAGACCTTCACGACCCAGTGCATCGCGCTGATGGCGCTGGCCCACCGCATCGCTTCGCTGCGGGGCAGCGTCGGCCTCGATCTCGAGGACAGCCTGCGTGGCGAGTTCGAGCGTCTCCCCGCCCTCATCCCCGCGGTGCTGGAGCAGGAGGCCGATATCGCCCGGATCGCTCGGGAAACGACGTCGCACCACAGCTGCATCTTCCTCGGCCGGGGGAACGACTTCGCCGTTGCCGCCGAGGGCGCGCTCAAGTTCAAGGAACTGACCTATCTCCACGCCGAGGCCTATGCCGCCGGCGAACTCAAGCACGGCCCGATCGCCGTCGTCGAAGATGGGCTTCCGGTCGTGGCCTGCATCGGCAAGGACCACCTGGCGGAGAAGACCCTGTCGAACCTAGCCGAGGTGAAAGCGCGCGGCGCGGTCACGATCCTCGTCGCCGAAGAGGGCACCGACCACCAGGACGCCGCCGACTTCGTGATCACGGTTCCCTCGGCCGCGCCCATGCTGGCGCCGCTGCTGCGGGTCGTGGCGCTGCAGCTCCTGGCCTATCACGCCGCCGTCGCTCTGGATCGGAACGTGGACCGGCCGCGCAACCTGGCGAAGTCCGTGACGGTGGAGTGAGGCCGATGACCGGTTTCAGGCACTGGGCGAAGACCAGCCCGCACCCGGCCGCCGGCGCCATCCGCGCGGCGATCCGGACCGCCCGCGGCATCGAAATGCCGGTGATCCCGGGCATCCATTCGGGCCTGTACGTGGCGACCCGCGCGGTCGGCGCGGCCTTCGGCGGCATGGTGCGCATCGTCTGGGCCACGCCGATCTTCAAGTCCCGCCTCGACGGGCCGGCGCCCCAGCTTCGCCTTGACGGTCGGGGACTGCCGCTGGTCATCGGGCCGGTTCGGATCCGTCTCGGCCGCGACGTGCGCCTGTCGACCCAGACCACGATCAGCGGACGCACCAGCGCAAACGGCGCGCCTGTGCTGACCGTCGGCAGCAACGTCGATATCGGCTGGCAGACCACCATCGCCGTCGGCCGGCGCGTCGTCGTGGGCGACGACGTCCGGATCGCCGGCCGCGCATTCCTGGCCGGCTATCCGGGCCACCCCCTCGATCCCGCCGCCCGCGCCGCCGGCGCACCGGACACGGAAGACCAGATCGGCGACATCGTTCTGGAGGACGGCGTGTGGCTGGCAACCGGCGTCACCGTCGGCGCCGGCGTCACGATCGGTGCCGGGACCGTGGTCGCGGCCGGATCGGTCGTCACCTCGGATCTGCCGGCCGGCGTCCTGGCGGGCGGCGTGCCGGCGCGGGTGATCCGTACCCTGCCCGGCGGCGACGCCTCCCCCCGCCTCTCCACCCTTGCCGCGTGAGGTTTCCGATGTCGATCGTTCTGGATTTCGTCACCTCGACCGCGATCGGTCTGGTCGCCTACCACCATGTGGGCTACCCGCTGCTGCTGCGCGCCGTCGCCCGCACGGCGGCCCGCCGTGAGGAGCGCCCGGTACGGGGCTTCCGCGAACGGGCCGACGACCGGGCGCTGCCCAGCGTGACCCTGCTGATCCCCGCCTTCAACGAGGCCTCGGTCATCGGCCAGAAGGTCATGAACATCCTCAGCCTCGACTACCCGGCCGACCGCCTGAACCTGCGCATCGTCTGCGACGGCTGCAGCGACGACACCTACCAGGTCGCCATGGCCGCAGCGTCGTTCGACGACGATGCCCTCGCCCGGGTCACCGTGGTCAACTGCATGGAGAACCGCGGCAAGGTCGCCGTTCTGAACGAGCAGATCCCGCTCTGCGACACCGACCTCGTGGCACTGACCGACGCGTCGTCGATCGTCGCCGTCGACGCTCTGCTGAAGGCGGCCCGCTATTTCGAGGATGCGGACGTGGCCGTCGTCTCCGGCAGCTACCGTCTGCTGGACCCGGGCTCCGAGGGAGAGCGTGCGTATTGGTCCTACCAGGGCCGCGTCCGCCAGGCCGAGGCGGCCCTCGGCGGTGCCATCGGCGCGCACGGCGCCTTCTATCTGCTGCGCCGGGATCGGTTCCGCGCCCTGCCGGCGGATACGATCAACGACGATTTCATCCTGCCGATGACCCTGGTGGCCGGCGGCGGCCGCGCGGTCTACGCGGCGGATGTGCTCGCCTATGAGCTCGACGGCACGTCGCTCGTCGCGGACTGGCGCCGCCGCACCAGGATCGGCGCCGGCAACCTGCAGCAGGCGATCCGTCTGGCCGGGCTGCTCTCGCCGCGGTATCGCGGGACGGCGCTCGCCTTCTTCTCCGGCAAGTTCCTGCGTGCCTTCATGCCGTTCATCATGCTGGTGGCGCTCGTCGGCTCCATTCTGCTCGGCCCGACCGGCGACGTCTGGGCGCTGGCGGCGGCGGCGCAGCTCCTGGGCTACACCGGCGCGGGGCTGGTCCACCTGACCCCCCGCCTGCCCTGGCCGGGCGTCGCCCGCAAGATCCACTACCTCGTCCAGGGTCACGTCGCCAACGGCGTCGGCGCCCTGTCCTACCTGCTCGGCCGCCACCGCCGGCCGTGGCGCCGGGTCGGCGCGTGAGGAGTCACCGATGGCCAGTTTCTATCTCGAGTATCGCGGCCGGCCCGATCTGGCCTGGGGGGTTCACAGCGATCTCTCCGGTGAGGTCTTCGCCCACCGCAACGACGCGCTCCTGATGATGAGCTGGGGCGACCCCAGCATCCGGATCGACCAGGACGCCGTCCGCCGCGCGCTGATCGCGGGCACGTCGCCGGACATCGCCGGCCGCAGCGTTCTGCTCATGGACAAGCGGACCGGCGCCACGACCGTGGCGGTCGACAGGTTCGGCCTCTACCCGGCGGTGGTCTGCCGGACGCCGAGCGGCATCGCCGTCGCCAGCGATCTGGCGACCCTTGCCCGCCATCGTCCGGCGGCGTTCGACCACGTGGACGCCGACGGTTTCGCGATGCAGCTCGCCATCGGTCAGACGCTCGGTACGCGGACGATCTGGAGCCAGGTCCGGCATCTGCCGGGCGGCAGCGTCTTCGTGCGGGAGCCCGGAACCAACGGCACCATCCGCGAACGCAAGGCCCTTCGCCTGCCGAGCCGGCCCGTGGATCGCCGCGACGCCCTGGACCGGCTGGTCGACGCGGTGGACCGTCGCCTCAAAGCAGCGGACGGCACCATGATCCCGCTGTCCGGCGGTCTGGATTCCCGGCTGCTGCTGGCCTGCGCGCTCGCCGCCGGCCACCGGCCGGACACCTTCTCCTACGGCGCCGCCGGCAGCGCCGATCTCCAGATCGCCGAGGCGTTGGCACGGCAGGCGGGCACGGCCTTCTCGGCCGGCCTGATCGAGAATGCCACCATCGCCGCCCATGCCCTCGACGTGGCCCGCGCCGGCGGGGGCGAGGTACCGGTGCAGCACGGTCACGCCATTCTCGGCGCCCATGCCCTGCCGGACACGATCGGCCGACCGGTCCTGACCGGCACCGGGTCGGAGACCTTCCGCGCCTTCTACTACGATCGCGGCCTGCCCGGCATGTCGGCCCTCGGCGCCGACCTGTTCACGTCTCGGCTCCGGCCCCACGCCATGCGCTGGGTCGAGGAGCACATGGCCGCCGGCCGGCTAGACGCGCTGTCCGCCCACGCGCCCGCGTTGTCCACCAGGCTGACAGAGACTCTTAGGGATCGGATCGGCGCGACGCTCGATACCGCCGGCGACACGGCCCACGGCCTCGACGCGGTCTATCTGGACCTGCGGGTCGGCCGGTTCGTCAGCGCCGGTCAGCAGCTTCTGAACCGCCTTCACCCCCGCATGCATCCGTTCCTCGACACGGACGTGGTCGCCGGCCTGTCGGGCCTGCCCGTCGCCTGGAAGACCGGCGCGCGCTTCCACCGCTGGGCGATCCAGAAGCTCGCCCCCGGACTGGCGGATGTCGACTGGGACCGGACGGGCCGTCCGCTCTCCATGGGTCTCAGCGTCGGCGAACGCTGGCCGGGCCTCGCCGCGCGGCTGGGTCTGCGGGCAAGCTACGCCAAGAGCGGTGCGCCGATCGCCGACTATCGGGGCTGGGCGGAGACGGTGGATGTGTCCGCGACGACCGCTACGGTGCTTCGCAGAGGCGGGCTTTCCGAAGCCGCCGGCCGGCCCTTGGCCGACTGGATCGCCTCCCTCGACCGCGTGCATGCCGCCGGTATCCTGACCGCCGTCGATCGAGCCGTCGGCTCCCGCGCGGTACCGCTGAAGGAGGCCGCGTGATGGGCCGGCCGCTCGTCATGTTCGGGGAGGACTGGGACGGGCTGCCGAGCAGCACCCGGCATCTCGCGCGACGCTTCGCCGAGACCCGTCGGGTCGTGTGGGTGAACTCCATCGGTCTGCGGCGTCCGCGGCTGACCCTGTCGGACGGCGCCCGCGCCGCCCGCAAGGTCGCCGGAATGCTGCGGCCCCGCCCGGTTCCAGCACCGTGCGGTTCCGACGGCACGCAGCGGGCACTGCCCGAGAACATCACGGTCCTCGATCCCAAGGCCGTCTCCTGGCCGGGCAATCCGATCGCCGGTGCGGTCAACCGCCGGACCCTCGGCGCCCAGCTCCGCCGCACCCTCTCGGATCTGAGGATCGACCGCCCCGTGCTCTGGACCAGCCTGCCCACCGCGGTCGACGTCGTCGGCGAGCTGAACGAGAGCGCGGTCGTCTATTACTGCTGCGACGACTTCTCCGGACTGGAAGGCGTCGATCACGGCCCCGTCACCCGTCTTGAGAAGCGTATGGTCTCGATGTCGGATCTCGTGTTCACGACGAACGATGCGCTGGCGGACAAGCTGTCGCCGAAGCACCACGCCTCGCTGCCGCACGGCGTCGATGCGGACCTGTTCTCCCAGCCGGCGGACCGGCCCGCCGACCTGCCCGAGGGCAAGGTCGCGGTGTTCTACGGCAGCCTCGCGTCCTGGATTGACGTGCCGGGTCTCGCCGCCCTGGCGCGACAGCGCCCCGACTGGACGCTTGTCCTCATCGGCGCGGTGCAGACCGACCTCACCCCCCTCGACGGCCTGTCCAACGTCCGGCTTCTCGGATCCCGGCCGCACAATGCGCTTCCGGGCTATGTCCAGCACGCGGACGCCGCCCTTCTGCCGTTCCGCGACACCCCGCAGATCCGCGCCTGCAATCCCCTGAAACTGCGCGAATATCTCGCATCCGGCTCGCCGGTCATTTCGACGGACTTCCGCGCCCTCGACCCCTATCGCGAGGTCGTCCAGGTGGCGGGCGATGTCGGCGGTTTCGCCTCCCAGCTCGACCGGATCGACGGGTCGCCGGAAGCGCGGGAACGCCGGCTCGATACGGTGCGCGCGGAAACCTGGGAAGCGCGGGCCCGTTACGCCCTCGCCGAGATCGACGGTATCGCGAAATGATCCGGCTGCTGTTCGTCTGCGGCATCGTGGCGGCGATCGGCGCACTCGCCGTGACCGGGGTCGAAGCGGGGAAAACCGCGCTCGACCCCCGAGCCATCGCCGAGGCCGGTTCCGATGCCGAAATCGTCGTCGCCGGCGACAACCGGTCCGGCGCGCCGGCGGTGATCGTCCTGCGGGTCGACGACGCCCGCTCCTCCGACTACTGGAGCCGAAGCAATATCGAGCGGCGGGTGCCGGCGGGGCCGTTCCGGTTCCGCATCCCGGTCGCCGAGCTCCGCACCCCCCGCGGCCGCCCCATCGACCGGGGCTCGATCACGCTGGCCCTCGTCTTTTCTCCCGCCGAGGCCGTCGACATCGAGGAGGTCGGCGTAGAGAGCCCCGCGCCACTCGCATCAAGCCACGGCGCCGTCCTGGCGCTCGATCTCGGCGCGCCGGGATCGCCGGTCTTCCCCGGGTTCAAACCGCTGACGCCGGACAGCCCGCTCCTGGCCGGGACCTCGCTCGCCGCCCGTCAACGGCCGGGCGCGGACGCCCTGATTTCCGACGGCATCGAAGGTGTCGAGCGGGTTACGCTAGCGCCGGGTCCGGGGCGCTGGCGGGTGGTGCTGTGGACGGAAGACCCCGGCGAGTGGGAGTACCTGCCCCACGCCCTCGAACGGCGCATCAAGATCAACGGCCGGGCGGTGCTCGAACGGCGACTGACGCCGGATCGGTGGATCCGGGACATCTACCTGGCCGGCCGGGAAGCCGAATGGGTCCCCGGCATGACCGCCTGGGATGCGATCGGCGCAGGGCGGGGCGGCCGGATCGAGACCGAGGTGGAGATCGAGGCTGATGGTGGCCGGATCGCGATCGAACTGGCCGGCAGCGACCGGTCGGCGACATTCCTGTCGGGGCTCCTGGTGTTTCCTGCGGCGGACACCCACGTCGCCGCTGAGGTTGAGCGCCGCCGACGCATCCGCTTCGACGAGACCTGGCGGGTGGCACCGATCCCGCGACAGGAAGCGGATCTCGGAGCGGAACGCGTCGACGCCCTGCCCGCCGCACCGGGAACGCCGCTGTTCCTGACCGTCGAGGGCGACGGCGTATCGGTGGTCGCCCCTAGCCTGAACGGACGGCGGCTGCCCACCTGGCACCACGCGGGGTATTGGCGTCTCACCCGGCCCGATACGGCGGCCACCCTTCTGGTCCCGGACGACCGCCATCTGCGCGGCGACGCGGACCGCCTCCCCGCTCACCCGGCGCTCCCGCGCCGCCACACGATCACGGTTCGCGTGCCGACGGACGCGCTTCCGGGAGTGTACGAAGGTCGGATCGACCGCGACGGAGGTTCGGTTCGTTTCTCGATCCGAGTGCTGGCGAGCTCCCTTCCGCCGGCCGGTGCGGCGGTCGGCCTCTATCTCGACGACCTGCCGACCCATGCCTGGTTCCGCACCGATCCGACGGCCGCGCGTGTCTGCGCCATGACCGCCCTGCGCCAGCTCGGCCTGACGGGGATCGCACCGCCGCTCGCGACACCGGGCGATGCGGACCGCGACCTCGCCCTCCTGGACGACGCCGCCCTGGCGCGGGATCTGGGCTTCACGGCACCGCTGCTGGCCTACACGCCGTTCAAACGCGCCACCGACAAGACCCGGCTCGCCACCATCGACCGGCTGCTCTCCGGTGCCGGCACGCCGCTGTTCTGGAGCGCGGCCGACGAGATCTCCAACCACGGTGACGATCTCGACGGGCTGCGGCGGGCGCTGACCGAGGTTCGGCTCTACGCGCCGGACATCCGGCTGGCCGGACATCTGAACGCCGAGCGGGACGCGGCGGTCGCGGACGCATTCGACGCCGTGCTGGTCAACAGCGGCTACGGCCTCACCGAGAGCCGGCTGGCGGACCTCCGGCGCCGGGTGGCGCATGTCTCGCTGTACAATCTTGACCGGCCCCGGCTGGCGGCGGGGGCCTATCTCTGGCGCACCGGCCTCGACGGCTACCTGCAATGGCACGCGCGCATGCCGACGGCGGACCCCTTCGATCCGACCGACGGCCGGGAAGCGGACGTGGCGTGGCTGCCGCCGACGGGGGACGACTGCCCCGACGTGCCGGATATCGATCGGGGCCTGATCCGGATGGCGGACGGCATCACCGATCTGCGCTGGCTGCGCTGGCTCGATTTGCAGGCGTCGCAAAACGCAACGGCGGCAGCATTGCGGGATGAGATCCGACGCCGCGTGCCGGCCGACTGGAATGCCGCCAAGTCCCTGTCAGATCGAAACCTTTCGGATATCAGGCAACGGATCGTCGCCCTGGCACGGTGATTGCGGCTTTCGGACCAGATCCAACCCGGTACGAGGTCCGCCCGATGTCCGTCCTGCTGAAACGCCTCGCGGTCGCAGCCGTTCTCGCCCCCCTGGGCGCCTGCACCCTGACGCCGGTCGACCTGATCATCCCCGCCGGCGTTGCCCTGGTCAGCCACATCTCAGAATCCGAGGGCGCCGGCTCGATCTCGGTCAGCAACATGCTGAAACGGGTGCGCGGCGAGCCGGAATCGGTCGACGCCATCGACGGCCCCGTCAGCGTCGAGGACATGCTTGCCCGGGCACGCGGCGAGGAGACCGGAGAGACAGCCGAGGCGGACCCGCTGTCCGCGACTTTGAGCGTCGAGCAGATGCTGGCCAACGCCCGCGCCGCGACCCCGTCCGGAACGGCGCCGGCCGGGACGCCCCCGATCGGGTTCGCGGAGCCCGAGCCGACCGGCGCCGACGGGTCCGACAATGCGGTCACTCTGGCCGATCTGCGCGCCCAGGTGATGGACCGCGCCCCCGACGCGTCCGACGACCGGGTGTGCAGATGATCGGTATCCTGCCGCTGCGGGAGCTGTTCCTGCGGATCGCCAACGCGGTCTGGCAACGGCGATACGTCATCGCCGTTCCGATCCTGGTAATGCCGTTCATCGGTCTGGCGATCGGAACGGTCACGCCCCGGCACTACACCGCGAGCATGACGCTTCTGGTGCAGGAGCCGACCAGCCACAACCCCTTCCTCGAGGATCTGGCGATCTCGACCCGGATCAAGGACCGGATGGACGCGCTTGTGTCCCAGGTGCGGATGCAGCGCACCCTGGAGGACGTGGCCCGCTCCCTCGGCTGGATCGAGGAGAACACCTCGCGCGCCGAGGCCGAGCGCGTGGTCGGCCGGCTGCGGGGCAATCTCGGTTTCCGGTTGGTCGGTGGCGAGGTCGTCGAGATCAGTTATCGCGCGCCGGTCGCGGACGGCATGGACAAGGTGCTGGTGGAAGCCGGGCGGCACTTCGTCACCCAGCTTCTCGCACCGGGGCAGTCGGCCGTCGACGGCTCCGAGCAGTTCCTCAAGGAGCAGCTCGCGGCGAAGCGATCGGAACTGGACGCCGCCGAACGCGAGCTGGCGCTGTTCAAATCGACCAACGCGGACTCCCTGCCGGCCCTGCACGCCCGCAACGTCGACCGCCTCGGCGATATCCGCCGTCAGCTCGCCGAGAAGCGCAGCCAGCTCGCCGGCGACAACGCCCGTTTCGACGCCATCAAACTCAAGCTGATCGAGACCGACCCGATCGTCGGACAGCTTGAGACCAGGCTGGTCGATGCGATGGGGCGCCTGTCGATCCTGCGCGCCCGCTATACCGACCGGCACAGCAAGGTCGTCGCCGTCCTGAGGGAGATCGCGCAACTCGAGGAGGAACGCCGCGAGCGCATCGCCGCCGGCCGCGACCTCCTGGCCAGCGACCCAGACCGGCTCTGGAACATGGCGTCGGGCGGAACGACCGAGGGACAGGGCCTTGTCATCTCGCAGCTTGAGAGGCTTCAGGAGGCCCGCAACCAGACCCAGCGCCTGGCCGAGGAGATCCGCGCCCTCGACATCGAGGAGCGCGCGCTGGCGGAGAAGGTCAACACCTTCGGGACGGTCGAACAGAAGCTCGCCGCCCTCGAACGGGACGTCGCGGTCCAGCGCAAGGTCGTCGCCCAACTGGCCGAGCGCTTCGAGATGGCCCAGGTGACGGGCTCGCTCGGCCGTTTCGGCTCCTCGGAGACCGTCAAGGTCATCAACCCGCCGGTCGTGCCGAAGGCGCGAAGCGGCCTGCCCGTGCCGATCTACGGCGTCCTCGGCCTGTTCGCCGGCGTCGCGATCGGTCTCGGCCTGGCCCTGGTCGTGGATCTGCTCGACCCGACCGTCCGCCGCCGGGAACAGATCGAGCGCGGTCTCGATATCCCGGTCCTGACCCGCCTGCCCCGGGTCGGCGACGCGATGGCGGAAACCTCACCCCCGACCCCGCTGCGGCGCGTGTTCGGCTGGCCCTGGAAGGAGAAGCGCACATGACCGGCCCCGTGGTTCAGATCGTCCAACACCTGCGACCGGGCGGGATCGAGTGCATGGTCCTCGATCTCACCGCCCGCAGCCGCCAACCGTCGCTGATCGTGTCGCTGGAAGGCGACCGGGCGGCGGCGCTGGAAGCTTGGCCGCGTCTCGCGCCGATGGCGGATCGCATGGTCTTCCTCGGCAAGTCGGCCGGGATCTCGCCGGCGACGATCCTGCGCCTCGCCCGGCTTCTACGTTCGCTGAACGCGTCCGCCGTGCACACCCACCATATCGGCCCGCTGCTCTACGGCGGCCTGGCGGCCCGCCTCGCCGGAACTGCGCGCATCGTCCACACCGAACACGATGCCTGGCATCTGGAGGACCCGCGCCGCCGCCGGGTGGAGCGGACACTGCTCCGCCTCGTCCGGCCGTCGCTGGTGGCCGACAGTGCGATGGTCGCCCGCAGCATGCATCAGGCCCTCGGGCCCCGGAATCTCACCGTGATCGACAACGGCATCGACACCGCCCGCTTCGCGCCGGCCAACCGGATCGCCGCCCGGTCGACGCTCGGGCTGCCGCTTGACGTGCCGATCGTCGGCACCGCCGCGCGGCTCGAGGCCGTGAAGGGCGTGGACGTGCTGATCGACGCCGCCGCCCGGGTCCCGGGCGTTCATGTCGCCGTCGCCGGCGACGGGAGCGTCCGCGCCGACCTTGAGCACCAGGCCCGCAGCCTCGGCATCGCCGACCGTGTTCACTTCCTCGGCCGGATCGACGATATGGCGGCCTACTACCCCGCACTCGACCGCTTCTGCCTGTCCTCGCGTCACGAGGGCCTGCCGCTGTCGCTGCTCGAAGCGCAAGCCTGCGACGTGCCGGCCATCGTCACACCGGTCGGCGCCATGCCCGACGGGATCGATCCGACCACCGGCCACGTCGCCGCCGCGGTCGACGGTGACGCGGTCGCCGAAGCGATCCGGCGGTCGTTCGACGGTCGGCCTGGCGCGGGCCCGCGGCCGCACGTCGTGCGGCACTTTTCCCTGGAGACGATGCTTTCAGCCTATGAGGAGCTTTGGCATGACCGCGATGATACCCGGCAGCCCGATCTGGCAGCTGCTTGATTCAAGCGCGATCGGCGGGATCGAGACCCACGTGATCGCGCTGACGGCGGGATTGCGGGCTCGCGGCGCCGACGCCCGGGTGGTCCTGCTGGCCGATCACGGCCCGCACCCGATGGAGGCGCTTCTCGAGGCGCAGGGCTGTCCGGTCGAGAAGCTCGACGGCAGCGCCGGGCACCTGCTGCGGGACCTGCGGCGGGCGAAACCGGCCATCCTTCACACCCACGGCTACAAGGCCGGGATCCTCGGGCGGCTGACCGGCCGTTTGGCCGGCGTTCCGACCGTCTCGACCTTTCACAACGGCGACCTCGGGGCCGGGCGCGTCCGCGCGTACACAACGCTCGACCGGATGACGGCGCGCCTCGGCCGGCGGGTCGCGGTCAATGGCGAGATCGCCGGACGCCTGCCGGGTCGCGTCACCGTCGTAGAGAACGGCGTGCCGCTGCCGGCCGATGCGCCCGTCCCGACCGGAACGCGGATCGGCTTCGTCGGCCGCCTGTCGGAAGAGAAGGGCCCGGACACCTTCATGCGGATCGCCGCATCCCTGCCGGAGCTCGCCTTCGACGTCTTCGGCGACGGCGCCATGCGCGCGACGCTCGACGGCACCGCCGGCAATGTCCGGTTCCACGGAGCGGTCCCGTCCATGGCGCCGCACTGGTCCGAGCTGGGTCTGCTGGTGATGCCGTCGCGGGCCGAAGGCCTGCCGATGGCGGCGCTCGAGGCGATGGCCCGCGGCATCCCGGTGGCCGCCTTCGATGTCGGCGCGCTGAAGATGCTGACCGCGGAGGGGCGGGGTTGGTGCGCGGCACCGGACGATGCGCCGGGCCTTGCCGCGATGATCCGGGATTGGGCCGAGACCGGCGAAGAGGAAAGGCGCGCCCGCTCGGACCGCAACCGCCGCTTCGTGGCCACCCGGTATTCGGTCGACCGCATGGTGGACGACCTGATCGCCGTCTATCGCGAGATGCTCGGCTGACACCTGTCGGCCGGTCCGGTCGCCGGGCTTTGCTGCGGCACCAAAGGAAAAGCCGGCCGAAGTATCGGCCGGCTTTTTTCGTTACGAGGGTTGGTTGGCGTCAGGCCGCGCGCGGCTCCCTGCGACCGATCAGGCCCATCAGACCGACGCCGACGGACGTCTCCGGCGCGAAGCCCAGCAGCGCCCGGCAGCGCTCGGGATTACCGATCGACGCGGTGATGTCGCCCGCCCGAGGCTCGGTGAAGCGGATCGGCACCTGACGCCCGGCCGCCATCATGATCAGCTCGGCAAGCTCGCGGATGCGGGTCGGACGCCCGGTGCAGACATTGACGACCTTGGCCGTCTGGGACGCGCGCCCCATGGCAAGATGCAGGCAGGTGACCACGTCCCCGACCTCGACGAAGTCGCGCACCTGGCCGCCGTCGCCATGGACCTGGACCGCCTCGTTCCGCTGGACGCGATCGGCGAAGATCGAGATCACGCCGGAATAGGGCGACTTGGGGTCCTGGCGCGGGCCGTAGACGTTGAAGAACCGCAGACCGAAGGTCGGGATGCCGTGGATGATCCCGGCGACGCGGGCATGCTGCTCGCAGCCGAGCTTGTCGGCGCCATAGGCGGTCAGAGGCCGCGCCAGATCGGTCTCGCTCAGGGGCATGGAGCAGTTGTCCCCGTAGACCGCGGCCGACGAGGCGTAGACGAACGGCACGCGCCCGGGGCGGCAGGCGTCCAGCAGCGCGACCGTACCGGACAGATTGACACGATGGGTCAGCGTCCACTCCGTGACCGACCGCGGCACCGACGCGATCGCCGCCAGATGGAAGACGCCCTGAACGCCGTCCATTGCCTGCCGGACCGCTTCCGGATCCGTCACGCAACCCTGGACCAGAGCCGCCTTCGGGTTGAGATTATCCAGGCGGCCCGTCGACAGATCGTCGAGCACGCGGACGTCATGGCCGTCGCGGACCAGTCGGTCGACAAGATGGGAGCCGATGAAGCCGCAGCCGCCGGTAACGAGAAATCGCATGGGAGTCATCCTTCCAGGTTGTTGCCCCCGCCAAAGGGCAAACCGCGTGCCAAGCGCCAAAGGGGCAGCGCGCATCACGATCCGCCGTCGACCGTGTTGCGTTTCGCATCGGCCGGACCGTCGCAGATTGCGACTGACTGGGTGGCACACGCCGTACGCCGGCAGGGCAACCTATTGTAAACAATAGAAACTCTGAACCGCGCGAAACGGCATGCCGATTGCTTCAACCGATCGTCACGTTTTCCAGGAGGGGTTTTCCATGATCGGACGTTTTCTTCTTCCCGCCGTCTTCGCCGCCGCGGTGCTGACGCTTTTCGCAGTACCGGGCCATACCGAAATGCGAAACGGCGACGCGCCGCTGCTGACGGTCAGCGGCAACGCCGGTGCGACGGTCGCCACCTTCACGCGCGCCGAGATGGAAGCTCTGCCGCAGCGGGAAATCCGCACGACCACCACCTGGACCGATGGCGTGCAGACCTTCACCGGCCCGCTCGTCCGCGACGTCCTCGCCGCGGCGGGGGTCTCGGGCGGCACCGCCCGTGCCGTGGCCCTGAACGACTACGCGGTCGACATTCCGGCATCCGATTTCGCCGACTACGATGTCATTCTGGCGCTCCGTCAGAATGGCGATGAGATGTCCGTACGCGACAAGGGTCCGATCTGGATCGTGTATCCGCGCGACGACCACGCCGAGCTGCAGAAGGTCGAAGAGAACTCGAAGTGGATCTGGCAGCTCTCCCGCATCGAACTCCGCTGAGGCATCGGTCAATGATCCGCGTCGATCTGCTGCGCAACAGACTGTTCGCCGTCCTGTTCGGCTGCTTCGCCGTCAGCCTCGGCACGGCGTATCTGAGCCTGCGCGACGCCGACGGCGCGATGCGGTCCCGTCTGGCGGAGAACGCCGTCTGGGCGGGGGCGCAGATCCAGAACGAGCTGTCACGGTTCCGGGATGAACTTCACCAGTTCACCGCCGATCCCCAGGCCGCGTCGGCGGCCGGGGCGCAGCGGCGGTTCGATCTGCTCTGGAGCCGGGTCTCCATCCTCGAAGCCGGGGAGCTGACGGATTTCGTCCTGGAGGCCGGGCTGACCGACACCGTCGGCGCCATCCGCGAGGATCTAAACCGGCTCGATCCGCTGATCGCGGAGCTCGCCGCCGACTCCCCGGCGGAACTGCCCCGCTCGATCCTGACATCCAGCGCCGAGATGCTGACCCGGGCCCAGACCCTGTCGGCGGCGATCATGCTGGCAGAACGGAACCGGGTGGCGAAGGTCATCGACCAGAGGGACGAGGCGCTGAACACCGTGTCGGTCTCCCTGATCGGGATGCTGATCTTCGGTGTGGCGACGCTGGTCAGCCTCAGCCTATCTCTCAGACGCGCCAGGACGGCCCGCTCGCGGGCGGAGCTCTCCCGACAGACCGCCGTCGCGGCGAACGACCGACTGACCACGGCCCTGAACAGCATGAGCGACGGGTTCGCGATCATCGGCCCCGACAACCGCTTCACGATCCTGAACAGTCAGTTCCAGCAGCTCTTCGGGGAGCGGGCGGCCGGCCTGGCGCCGGGCGACGAGTTCCGCGGGTTCGCCGACGGGCTCGGTAGCGCCTTCCCCGACGGTATTCTCGCCTCGATCGAGGACGGCAACACCGAACGGTTCATGGTGGCCCTGCCCGAGGGGCGGCACGTCGAGTGCCGCATCCGGCCGATGAGCGGCGGCGGCCGGGTCTTCGTCGCGGCCGACGTCACCGACCGCGAAGTCTGGCTGGAGCAGACGGAGGCCGCCCGGAAGGCCGCAGAGCACAGCAACGCGGCGAAATCCCGCTTCCTGGCGATGATGAGCCATGAGATCCGCACCCCCATGAACGGCGTGCTCGGCCTCCTTGAGGCGCTGCAGGACGACCCTCTGCACCCGGCCTCCCGGCGCCAGCTCGATCTGGCCATGCGGAGTGCCGGCACCCTGCGGATCGTGATCGACGACCTGCTGGACGCGAGCAAGATCGAGGCGGGCGAGCTGCGGCTGGCTCAGCGCAGCCTGGATCCCGGCAATCTGACCGCCGAGGTCTGCGACCTGCTTCGGGCCAATGCGCGCGAGGTGGGGACCGTTCTGATCGACCGGGTGTCGCCCGACGTTCCCTCCGCGGTGTCCGGCGATCCGGACCGCATCCGTCAGATCCTGTCCAATCTCGTCGGCAACGCCATCAAGTTCACCCCGGCCGGTACCATCGACGTCTCGCTGCGCGTCTGCGACGCCGGCGGCCGGTCGACGCTCCGCTTCGAGGTCCGGGACACCGGGATCGGCATTCCGGCGTCGAAGCACGATGATCTGTTCCGGCACTTCCAGCAGATCGACAGCGGCTATGTGCGCAAATTCGGCGGCACCGGCCTCGGCCTCGCGATCGCCAAGGCGCTGACCGAGGCCATGGGCGGCGCCATCGGCTTCAGCAGCGAGGAAGGTCGCGGCAGCACTTTCTGGTTCAGTATTCCCCTGGTCCGCTCGGTCGAAGCGCCGCTGCCGCGCCAGCGGGCCGCCGCCGCGACGGTTCGCCCGAGCAGGCCTCCCCGGGTGTTGTTGGTCGAAGACAGCGAGACCAACCGGATCGTCGCCCGCGCTTTCCTGCGCACGCTGAACGCCGATGTCGACGAGGCCGAGAACGGAGCCGTCGGCGTCGAGCTCGCGCGGCGCAACGACTACGACATCGTCCTGATGGACGTCGCCATGCCGGTCCTCGACGGTATCGACGCCACCCGCAAAATCCGCCAGTTCTCCGATGTGCCGATCGTCGGGCTGTCCGCCCACGCCTTCGAGGAAGAGATCGGCCGCTGCCTCGACGCCGGCATGGACGACTATCTCGCGAAGCCGGTCACCAAGGCGATGCTGGTCGACAAGGTTGCGACGACCGTGGCCGGATCGGCCGATGGCAGCGCCTGGAGGCAGGTATGCTGATCGCGCGCCGATACTCCCCGGAAATGGCCGCGGCGCGGGAGTTGCGGGACGAACTGTCACCGCTTCTGGAACGCTGCGGGATAACGGCAGAGCGGGTCAACGATCTGCTGTTGGCGGTCAGCGAAGCCTTCACGAACATCGTCAGGCACGGATCGCCCCGGCCCACCTACATCTCGGTCACTCTGGTCCGCGACGACGCGATCCTCCGGCTCACGCTGGAGGACGATGGCGGGTTCTTCGACGCGTTCGAGGCGCGGCTCGCGGCCGCCTCGGATCCGGCATCGAGTCCCCTCGCGGAAGGCGGGATGGGCCTCGGCCTGATCGCCCAGCTCGTGAGCGCGACAGACTACCGGCGCTGCGGAGCGGTCAATCGGCTGAGCTTTTCCGAGCCGGTCGCGGCCCGGCGCCTCCCGGCGGTGGTTCTGGTGGACGACGACGCCGTGACCCGCACGCTCGCCCGGGGCTACATGCAGGACGACTACGCCATCCGCGAATACGACGACGCGGAGACCGCGCTCGCCGCGATCGCGGCCGACCCGCCGGACCTCATCATTTCCGACATCGGCATGCCGAAGATGGACGGCATCGAGATGCGCACCCGCCTCCAGCGGGACGAGACGACGGCCCTCATCCCCTTCATCTTCCTGACCGGGCTCGACTCCGACCAGGTGGAGGAGCAGGCCTCCGCGCTCGAGATCGACGATTTCCTCACCAAGCCCATCACGCGTCGGCGTCTGGTCAATTCGGCGGACCGGATCCTGCGTCGATCCCGACAGTTGAAGGAGGCGCTGCAGTCCTCGGTCGACCGGCGGATCACCGCCTCCCTCCGCCCCCGGCTGCCGCGCAGCGCCGGCCCCTGGTCATTGGACGTCCTGGAACAGGCCGTGTCTCCCGGCGGCGGCGACATCGTCCTGTACCGCAGCGACGGGGACTGGATATCGCTCATTCTGCTGGACGTGATGGGTCATGGCGTGCCCGCCAAGATCTTCGCTTTCGCCTATGCCGGATTCGTCCAGTCTCTGCTGGCCGACGACCGGCTGGCGCGTCACCCCGACGCCCTGATCGGCGAGCTGTCCCGCCGCATCGGCGACGACGGCCGCTTCGACGAGACGATCGTGACCTGCGTTGCGGCCTGTCTGACCCATGACGGTCAGGCGATCCTCGCCGTCGGCGGCCACCCACGGCCGCTGCTGCGTCGTGGCGGGTCCTCCTGGCGGCCCGTTCCCATCGACGGCGCCATGCCGGGTCTCGGCGGACCGCCGCCGACCCCAAGGACCGTGGCGATGGAGCCGGGCGACGCGCTGCTGCTGGTCAGCGACGGCCTGGGAGAAACGCTCTCCCGTTCCCATCCCGAGACCGCCCTGGTCGAGATGCTCAATGCCGGCGGCACGCCGGACGGCCGTCTGCTGCCGCGGCTGGACACGGCCACCGCCGATGCCGGCGACGACCGGACGGCGGTGCTGCTGCGCTTCGGGGAGCCCGCGACCCGATGACCGCGCATTTCTTCAGCCTCTCCCGCGACGGCGACGGCACCGTGATCGCGATCTCCGGCGCCTTCGATGCGGAGACAGTCTTCGATCTGCGCGGTCAGCCGGCTATGCGCGATGTCGCGCCAGGGACGCGGGTGATCGTGGATCTCTCGGCGACCGACTTCATGGACAGCTCCGGTGTCGGCTTTCTCGTAAGCCTCTCGCGCCGAGGCCAGCGCGAGGGATGGACCCTCGAGATCGTCGGTGCCGCGGGGCAATCGCAAAGACTCTTGCAACGCATTGGTTGGCCGACGACCCTGGCCTCCTAGACAAGGAGGGCCGGCACACCATGACCGCTTCGTACGATGTCCTGATCGTCGATGATTCACCGCCGATCTCGCGTGTGCTGGAACAGTGGCTGAAGCAGGAGAAGATATCGACCAAGGTCGTGGAGACCGTCGCCGACGGCCTGGCCGCCCTGCGCAGCGGCGTGCCGACGGTCGCGGTCATCGATCTCGGGCTCCCGGACGGCGACGGCATGGATCTGATCCGCGAGATCGTCTCGGAGGAGATGCCGACCTATCCGATCGTGCTGACGGGCCAGGGATCGCTCAACACGGCCGTCGAGGCGATGCAGGCCGGCGCCCGCGACTTCCTGGTCAAACCGTCCAACCCGACCCGGTTCGTGGTCAGCGTGAAGAACGGCCTCGAGACCCGGCGCCTGCAGAACGACGTCGCGAGCCTGAAGGAAGCCTTCGGCGAGGACCGGTTCCACGGGTTCATCGGCAGCTCGCCGGCGATGCAGGCGGTCTACAAGACGATCAAGGCGGCCGCCGCCTCGAAGGCCACCGTGTTCGTCACCGGCGAGAGCGGGACGGGAAAGGAGCTGGCGGCGGAGGCCCTGCATCTGCAGAGCCCGCGGCGACGCGATCCCTTCATCGCCCTGAACTGCGGCGCCATCCCCCGGGAGCTGATCGAGTCTGAGATCTTCGGCCACGTGAAAGGCTCGTTCACCGGCGCCACCTCCGACCGGGACGGCGCCGCCAAACTGGCCAACAAGGGAACCCTGTTCCTGGACGAGATCTGCGAGATGGACCTCGACCTCCAGGTCAAGCTGCTGCGCTTCATCCAGACCGGCACCTTCCAGAAGGTCGGCGGCTCGGGCACCGAGAAGGTCGATGTCCGATTCGTCTGCGCGACCAACCGGGACCCGTGGGTCGAGGTTCAGAACGGCCGGTTCCGCGAGGACCTGTACTACCGCCTCCACGTCATCCCGCTGCAGCTCCCGCCGCTGCGCGACCGGGACGGCGACAGCCTGGAGATCGCCCGGAGCTTCCTGCAACAGATGTCGGCGGAGGAAGGCAAGGGCTTCGAGGGCTTAGCCGACGACGTCGCCCAGATGGTGCTGAACTACGACTGGCCCGGAAACGTGCGGCAGCTCCAGAACGTCGTCCGCAACATCGTCGTCCTCAACGACGGCGATTTCGTTACCCGGGACATGCTTCCGCCGCCGCTGGACCGGGTCGACACCACGCCGGGCGCGGCCCGAACGACCGGGATCGGCGCGCCGACCGGCCCCGAACCACGGCCCTCGGCAGGGCCCGCGATGCGGACCGAGGCGGACATCCGGCCCTTGTGGATGACCGAGAAGGACACGATCGAGACGGCGATCACGATCTGCGAGGGCAATATCCAGAAGGCCGCGCGCCTGCTCGACATCAGCCCGTCGACCATCTACCGCAAGCGGGTGACCTGGGACGAGCTGTCCCAGGCCTGAGGCCCGCCTACGGAAGCTGGTAGAGCAGCGACGCGCGCCGGATCAGCCGGTGCAGCCAGGCGACCAGCGCCGGCGACAGGCGGCGCAGGCGGCTGGCCTCGCGCTCGAGTTCCTCGCCGAGGGACGGGTTGTCCCGGTCGTTCACCACCGCCCCGAGGATCCGGGCCCCCTCCCCGCGCACCAGCTCGACGGCCGCCGCGGCGTCAGTCTCCGAGGTGTGGCGGGACATCACCGAGAACAGGACGCTGCCGACCGCGCGGCACACCGTCAGCGGCGGGATGTTGCGCGCGTTGCGGACACCGACCGGACCGGAATCGAGCACGATGAAGTCGTAGCTGCCGGAGAGCCGCTCGACGAAGCGCGACAGGACGTCGACCTCGCGGAAGGCGGCGGAGACCGTGTCGACCGACGGCGCCGCCAGCGCCGCCATGCCGTCCGCTCCGAAATGGGCGATCGCCGCGTCCACGCTGTCCGGGTCGTCGGGCGACCAGTCGGCCCGCTCGATCCCCAGAAGCCCGTCCAGCGACGGCCGATGGACGTTGAGTTCGACCAGGAGCACCCTGCGCCCCGACCGGCTGGCGCGGCGTGCGAGCGTGTAGGCCAGCGTCGTTGCGCCGTCCCCGGAGCCGGCGGCGGTGACCACCAGGCTCGGCACCCGCTCGGCCACCACGTGGCGGTAGAGGGCGTCGATCTCGGCGTAGTTCGTGGGTATCATCGGGGCCTCCTCAGAACACGCCGGCGAGGGCGAACAGGGCCAGCAACTGGCTGACATCCTTGACGTTGTCCGTGAACTTGCGCCACGGGCTCTGCGACTCGTCCGGCACGTACACGGTGTCGCCCGGGCGGACCAGCGGCAGCATCGTGACGTCGCCGGTCTTGGCGAAGGTGATCAGGTCGAAGGTCTTGGCCTGATCGCGGCAGCAGGACAGGTTGACGACCAGGATCTTGTTCTGGAGGGCCGATGCGGACGGGCCGCCGGCCTGGGCCAGGAGGTCGAGGATCGTCATCTCGTCGCTGAAGGCGTATCGGCCGGCCTTGTTGACGGCACCCAGCACGCGGACCGTGCGCTCCTTGGGCTGGTCGATCCAGTCGCGGTCGCGGTCCGGAACGAAGATCGCGTCACCCGGCTTCACGCTGACGAGTTCGTCCTCGTCGCCGGTCCGGAAGTACAGCTCCAGATCGACGGTGCTGACCCGCGCGGTCGCCTCGCCGCGATGGGTGATCTGCACCTGGTGCAGGTCCGCCGTCGCCGTCGGGCCGTCGGCCGCCGACAGGATATCCAGCAGGTTCAGCTTCGGGTCGAAGGCGTAGCGGCCCGGCGCCTTGACCGCGCCGAAGACGTAGATCGACCGCTCGGAGGGCTGGCGCAGCCACTGGCTCTTGTTGTCCTTCGGATCCCAGGGCAGTTCAGGCACCATGATCGTGTAGCCGGCGCGGATGCGCGGCAGATCCGCGGTGCTGCCGCCCTCCGCCATGAAACGCTCCATGTCGAAGGTGTCGGACCGCACGGACCCGTCGCCGGCCTTGGCGGTGATCTGGATGGCGCCGACATCCGCCTTGCCGGTCGGCCCCCCGGCGTGGGCGATCAGATCGAGGAAGGTCATCTCGTTGGACCACTCGTAGCGGCCGGGACGCGCGACCTGCCCCATGACGTAGACCGCGCGTTGGGGCGGGACCTTCAGCCAGGACTTCTCGTTCAGGTCCAGTTTCTCCGGCACGAAGATGGAGTCGCCCGGCTGCAGCTCCGGGATGGCGACACCGCGGCCGCCGTTCTCGGTGTAGACGGCCAGATCGAACGGCTCTGCCGAGCCGTCGCCGCGCAGGATCCGCACCCGCTTGGTATCGGCGAACCGGGTCGGTCCCCCGGCATTGGCCAGCACGTCGAGAAAGCTCGTGCCGTCCTGCATCTCGAAGGCGCCCGGCTTGAACACCTCGCCCATCACATAGACGATGCGTGCGCCCTTCTGCACGCCGACGGTCTCCTTCGGCACGAAGATGGTCGAGCCGCCGCCGACCGGCGGCAGCAGGTCCTTGTTCCCGGTGTCGAGATAGTCCTTGAGGTTGAAGACGCGGGGGTCGCCGGCGCCGATCACGCGGATCTGCTCGACGGACGCGTAGCGGGTGACGCCGCCGGCCCGCATGATCAGGTCGACCACGCTCTGGCCCTCGGCATAGCCGTAGGCGCCGGGCGACCGCACCTCGCCGAAGATCTTCACGGCGGTGCGGCTCTCGGCGGCGTCCCCGCTCTCGGTCAGGGTGCGGGCGTCGAACTCGACCTGAACGTTGCCGGTCAGGGGCGAGGACGGCACGAATACAGTGTCCAGGGTCCGGATCGTCGGGACGACGCTCTCGTCGCCGGTATCGAGATACTTCTTGAAGTCGAAGACCTGGCGGTCGTTACCGCGGCGGAGCTGAAGCCGGTCGAGCTGGGCGCCCGGCACCAGGCCGCCGGCGGCCGTGATCGCCTCCTGCACCGACGCGTCGCCCGGCAGATCGACCATGCCCGGCTCGTTGACATAGCCGAGCACGGTGACCAGCTTGCGACGTTCCTTCAGCGAGACCTCGAACTGCACCATGTCGCGGAAGATCGCCGACAGGGACCGGCGGAGATCGGCCTCGACGGCATCGAGAGGGCGCTCGGACACATCGACCTCGCCAAGCTCCGGCAGTTCGATCCTGCCCAGCCGGTCGATCTTGAAGGTCCGGTTCAGGGTCTCCTCGCCCGGCAGGGAGATGTACAGCACGTCGCCCGGACCGAGCACCGGCTCGGCGGACTGAGCACGCTGGGAGCCGGCGGCGAAGAAAATCGCCGTCGCCAGCACCCCGTAGACGATCAGGGCTTCGAAACGGGTGAGCATTGGTCGATCCTCCAGGGCTGGCCGGGGTCGCTGTCACGGATATCGGCCGGGTCCACGTAGATACGGTCGACCAGGTCGGAGACGCTGTCCTCGTAGGCGGAGAGATGACGCTCGCCATCCCATTCGAGCCCGCCGGACAGAAGGCGCAGAGCGATGCGGCGCTGGCGCTTCGCCCGCCACACATGGGCGGGGAACCGCTCGCCGGCCCCACGCGCCAGCAGCGCGTCGAGGCGCAGGTCGGAGCACGCCATGCGGTCGACCTGATAGGTCGTCCAGCCGGCATCGTGCAGAACCGCCCACTTGCGGCCGAGCCGCTGGAACCGCGGCTCGGCGGACGGATCGGACGCCCAGTCCACCGGGTCCCAGACGTAATCCGGGTTGAGGGTCGGGCGATGCTCGGCGAAACCGCCGGTGCCGTGCTCGGGGAACGGCGTGCAGGCGACCGCGAGCAGCGCGCCGCACACCGTCAGGGTCAGGGGGAACCGCATCGCCCGATCCTCCCGGTTCAGGCCGCGAGCGGGGTGGTCGGAATGGTGCGGTCGAGCCGCAGCATACCGATCAGCTCGCGCGGCTGACCGTTCAGGCCCTGCAGGGTCATGGTGCGGCCCTGCAGCACCAGACGCTTGTAGATGAACACGATGGCGCCGACGCCCGAGCTGTCGATGAAGCTCGTGTTGGTCATGTCGATGTCGACCGGTGCGGAGCCGGCCTCGATCACCGCCTCGAAGCTCTGCCGGGCTTCGAGAGCGGAAGCGGCGTCGAGCGGGCCGTCGATCCGGACGACGAAGCGGTCCTCGGTGGTGTGCGTGCTGATGGACATGGAGCCCTCCTTGTTAAGGTCGACCCCATCTCCGCAACTGGCATGCCAGGGATTTCAGAAAATAAGATACTGATTAAGAAAGATTTTTTTAAAGGCCACGATCCGACAGCCGACTCATTCGCTCAATCTGCAATGCGGGCGTCCCATTCTGCGAGACCCTCACCGGACGCGGAAAAGCGGCCGGCGGGACCGTCCGGTCGTGTCGCCACGCCGTCCGGCCGCCTGCCGGCCGCTCCGCACCTGTACCGCTCCGCCTCAGGCGCCCCGGGCGATCCGCTCCACGGCGTGATCGGTCCACCAGACCGCGTTCGCCACCATGCGGAAGTTGATGATGGCCGCCAGGTAGCCGTCGCCCTCCGGCACCTTCGCGCCCGCGGTCGCGTCCCGGACAACCGCGACCTCGAAGCCCAGCTCCAGCAGCTCGTAGAGATGGGCCTGGGTGCAGAGGTTCGCCGACATGCCGGCGAGGATGACCTTGTCGATGCCGCGCTTGCGGAGCTGAAGGTTGAGGTCGTTCTGCGCCGGGCTGTAGACCTTGTGCGGCGAGCAGACCACCGTTTCGCCGTCCTCGATGTACTTCTTGTATTGCGGCATCCAGTCGGCGCCCGACCCCTCGAACCCCTCAAGGCTGAGCGGGCCCGGCCGGTCGAACATGCCGATGCCGTGCATCGTCTTCTCGAGCGTTCCCTCGAACTGCCACTTGTGGTCATGCGGGTAGTAGTAGTGGGGCGAGATGAAGACCGGCATCCCCGCCGCCTTCGCGGCGATGAAAAGGCGCTCGATATTGTCGACCGTGCCCTGCTCCGTAACGCTCTCGCCGACGACGCCCCAGGTGACGCCCTTCTCCGACAGGAAATCGATCTGCGGGTCGGTCACGACCAGCGCCGTGCGCCCCGGATCGATTGTCATATCGATCTGCGGCAGGCCGGGCTCGACGGGATCGGCGTAGCGCGCCCGGCCCTCGGGCGTCGCGGCGACGGCGGATCCGCCCATACCGGCGGCCCCGGCGATCGTGGCACCCGCGGCGCCGGCCAGGAGGCGGCGGCGGGCCAGATCGACCTGCGACGCATCCGCGCCGCAGCCGCAGGCGGAATCCTGTTCGTGATCGTGTTCGTGTCCGGTGTTCATCTTGAAGCTCCTCTGTCGGGTTGACGGTGTCGGTAGTCGCCATGGCCGGCCGGCTTGAGCCGCCCGTATACAAGGCAGACCTCTCCCGATCGCGGGCATCGGCTGCGCCGCGGCGGGTCGGTCGATGGTGTGCAGGGTCCGGTTCGCGGGGCGGCGTTTCAGGAGGCGACCCCGTTAGAGATCGAGGGCCGAGAGGCCCGGGTGATCCTCGGGCCGCGGTCCCAGCGGCCAGTGGAACAGCCGCTGGTCTTCGGTGATCGGGAGGTCATTGATTGAGGCGATGCGCCGGCGCATCAGACCATCCGGCGCGAAGTCCCAGTTCTCGTTGCCATAGGCCCGGAACCAGGAGCCGCTGTCGTCGTGGAACTCGTAGGCGAAGCGCACCGCGATACGGCTTTCCGCGAAGGCCCAGAGCTCCTTGATCAGCCGGTACTCGTGCTCCCGCGCCCATTTCCGCCGCAGGAACTCGACGATCCGGTCACGGCCGGCGAAGGTCTCGGCCCGATTGCGCCAGTGGCTGTCCGGCGTATAGGCCAGCGCCACCGCTTCGGGCGACCGGCCGTTCCAGGCGTCTTCGGCCCTGCGGACCTTGAGCGCGGCCGTTCGGTCGTCGAACGGAGGACAGGGGGGACGGCTCATCGGGGGATCTCCTCGGTGACACGGGACGACGGGAACGTCCGCGGGCCTGCAGCGGCCGACTGCAGTGTGTCGGGCGTTGCGCATGGCCCGCGGTCCGCCGGTGGGTCGGTTGCTGGCGGGTCGGTTGCTGGCTGGTCGGCTGATCAGGCGGCGTTGGCGCTGACGGCCGGGAAGTCGATCGGCGTTCCGAACGCTTCGTTGACGTAGTTGGTCAGCGTGTTGAGCGCGACATGGGCCACGATCTCGACGATCTCGCCGTCGCCGTATCCGGCCAAGCGCACCGCCTCGACGTCCTCGGCCCTCACCCGGCCGCGCTCCCGTACCAGCTTGACCGCGAATTTCACCGCGGCGTCGGCTTTCGGATCGGTCGACGCCCCGGCGCGGTTGGCGGCGATCTCGGCGTCGTCCAGCTTGGCCAGGTTCTTTCCCAGATAGGTATGGGCCGACAGGCAGTAGTCGCAGCCGTTGATCTGCGCCACGGCCAACGCGATCCGCTCGCGGGTCTGCGGCTTCAGTGCCCCTTTGGACAGCGCGGTGTGCAGGCCGAGATAGCCCTCCAGCGCCGACGGGCTGTTGGCGGTCAGACGGAACAGGTTCGGAACCGACCCCAGCATCTTCTCGACGCCCTGGAGCAGCGGCCGGGCCGCGGCGGGGACATCGTCGATCGTGGCGGGAAGCGGAATACGGGTCATCGGAGGTCTCCTTGTCGGGGGCGCCTATGCGCCGTTGCGATGAACGAAATATACAGACCGGTCTGTCTATTACAAGCCCTGAATCGCTTTTTTCCGCGTCGGGGCCGATTTCGGCTTTAAACCCGGACGCCGCCGCAAATATACAGACCTGTCTATTCGCTTCGCCCGACCCTGAAAGGACCGCACCCGTGACCTCGCGCCGCGATCACCTCGTCGATACCGCCCTGCGCCTGTTCTACACACAGGGGTTCCATGCCACCGGCATAGACAAGGTCCTGGCCGAGGCGGGGGTCGCGAAGATGACCCTGTACAAGCACTTCCGCTCCAAGGACGACCTGATCCAGGCCGCATTGGAGCGCCGGGACGCCCAGTTCCGGGACTGGCTGACCGGGGAGATGGAGCGCGCCTCCGACGAGCCGCGCGACCGGCTGCTCGCGATGTACGACGCGCTGGCGGACTGGTTCCGCGGCCGGGCGTTCGAGGGGCTGGGCTTTTCCGGATGCGCCTTCATCAACGCGTCGGGCGAGTTTGCGGAACCGGATCACCCGGCCCACCGCACATCGGCCGATCACAAGAGGCGGATCATCGACTATCTAACGGGTGTCTGCGCAAAGGCGGGCGCCCGCGATCCGGCGGACCTCGCCGAGCAACTCGCACTTCTCAAGGAGGGAGCGATCGTCACGGCCCAGGTCCGCAGCCAGCCGGAAGCGGCGGCGCTCGCCAAGAGGATGGCCGAGGCCCTGATCGACCGTGCCCTGTCCGACACCCCGTAAACGGCATCCGGACTACCCTACCCGGCCGCCCGGCTCAGTTTCTCGATCTGGTCCTTGGTCTGGCTGACCAGGCCACCGATCTCGGTGGACAGGGACGACGAACCGCTCGACCTTGCCGTCGGCGTCGGAACGGGATTGATCGACAGGGAGATATAATGGGCCTCCCCATCCCGCGAGTGGTTCAGGATCTCTTCATAGAACGGCCGCTGGGCACGCAGTTTCTCGCGGATCCGGGAGGCGGAACAAGCGCGGGAGCGGTGCCGATCTCCGCCGCTCCCGCGCTGTGTCTCCGCACCCGGTCAGGAGGCCATCGGCTCCCACCGGTCGGGCGCCGTGCAGCGCCGCTCGGCGCGCCCGTCCTCGTCGAGCGAGAAGAGCGCGATCCAGCCGTTCCGCACGAGCCGGCCGACCGCTTCGTGCCGCTCGATGACGGCATCGATCGCAGCCTGGGGAGCTTCGATGAAGACCGAGAGCCGCATCGGCTCGTGCACCAGGCGCTCGCCGTCATGCACCGACTGGAGCGGCAGACCGGTCCGCAGGTCGCCGCCGTTCCCTTCGAGCACGCCAATGGAACCGACGGCGTTGTGCAGCGTCTTGTTGCCGCTTCCGAACACCGCGTTGTCGACGCTCGACCCGTAGTACTGGAGGTTGATCCAGCTCGCGACGACCATCGGCGCCGTCATGATCAGGTCGAGCACGGCGAACTCCGGATCGGCCTTCCAGTCGTAGCTGTGCAGGAAGACCCGGCCGTCGAGATCCAGACCGGCCGTCCGCGCCCGCGGTGCGGCGACGAAGGCGGCGCAGCCGGCAAGGCCCCATTCCGGCCGGACCTGGCTCCAGTCCCGGGCCCTTGCATGGACGGCACTGTGCGGGTCCGGCCCGTCGGCTCCATTGAGGGTCGGCGCCCGCTCCAGCCGGGCGATCCGGCCGGCATCGGACAGCCAGGCCCGGCAGGTCGCCAGCAGCTCGCCCTGCCCGCGCACCGCGAGGCCCCGGTCGAACAGGGTGACCTCGTCCGTCGTGGTGTCGTGCAGTGCACCGACGAAGACGGTGTCGTCCGGTATGACGATGCCGCCATCGGCGAGGCCGGTGCGGACCTCCGGGTCGTTCAGGATCGAGGCCGCCACCCGCGCGCTTACCTCGCCGCTCTGCCCCCCGCAGGCGCCGCAGTCGAGGCCGCTCGCATGCAGGTTGTTGACGGTCGACGATCCGTGTCCGACGAGCAGGACGACGGGCGCGAACCGCCGCGTCAGCGACATGCCGTTGAGGATGGCGGACGCCATGTCGATCCGCTGCCCGAGGTCGATCTCCGCGCCGGCGTCGTTGGCCGGCCGCAGCGCCAGCTCCGGATCGAGGCGGGTGCGCTCCTCCTCGGAAAGACCCGCGGTCTTCGGGCTCGGGACCGGCCGGCTCAAGCCGAGCGCATCGGTCGCCAGCTTCACCGCATAGCCGAGGCCGCTCACCTCGACGAAGGGGAAGCTCGAGACCGAGGCCCGCTTGAGGCCGGTCCAGGTTCCGAACAGCCCCCGCCGCGCCTGCCGGGCCTCCGCCAGGGACCGAGCCTCCGGCCCCGTTCCCGCCGTGTCGGAGGCAACCATGCTGGGCGCCAGCAGGACCGGGCAGTGGCCGAGGCCGTCCTCTCTTCCCAGGGGCACGTGTTTCAGCGGCAGGCCGAAGAAACCGGCGAACCCGATCGTCTCCACCTCCTCCGAAACGCTTTCGAGCGCCCGGCGGAACACCTCGGACCGCACGTCGATGCAGAACGCCGCCTGCAGGGTCGGCAGCACCGGCACGGCCCCCGCGGCGCGGTCCACCAGACCGGTGGCGAACCGCCGCTGCCAGGCCCTCTCGTAGGCGTCGAGCAGCAGCTCGTCCAGCGGCCTCCCCTCGGACCGGCCAGCCTCGCTCCGGTACCGGATACGCTCCGTGGCCCAGAGGGCCGACATGTCGATATCGTCGAACAGGATACCCCGCAGGATCACCTCCCAGCCGATCCGGGCCGCCAGGAGCTCCAGGAGACCGTCGTCGCTGCCGCCGTGCAGTTCGGCTTCCCAGAGCAGGTGCCGCGCGTAGCCGGCCCAGCCCGAGACGGTCATCAGCAGCCGGTGGCAATAGAGCTCCGTCCCCGCCGGATCGATGCCTAGTAGGGCCAGCCCCTGCTCGATCGTCTCCCGCGCGTCCTCGGGCAGATGTTCCGCATGGGCGCGGGCCCCCGTCAGGCCGAGGATCTCGGGTGTGCGGTCGGCAACGGCGACGGCCCGCCAGGCCCGATAAAAACTCTCTCCGGCATCCGCGCCCGCTTCCCGTTGGAAGTGGGAGGCCGCCGATTGCGAGATCTGCTGGACAGCAATCCGCGACCAGTCGGTCCCGGTCAGCGCGGTGGCGATGTCCGCCACGGTCTTGATCGGTGCCGCCGGCGCCCCGTCCTGCGGGTGCTCGAAGAGGGCCGCCTTGATCGCAGTCACCGATCCGGGCAGTCCCGCCTGAGCGCCCGCCGCCGCGAGGGCCTCCGCCAGGTCCCGGTCCTCGACCCGGCCCGACCGGATGGCGTCGGCGAAGAAGCTGCGCTCCATCAGCATCCGGGCGCCCGACACCTGTCCGATCCGCCCGACCGCATCACCGAAGCGATGGTCGTCCAGACCGAGGAACGGGTTGACGGCGACGAAGCGGTCCAGAGGCCACAGCGGCGCGACACGCCGCAGTGCCTGTTCGACGGGGGCCAGACGCTCCATGGCGGAACCCTCGGTCGAGAGCGAGCCGGCCTCGAGAGGCTCGGCGGTCGCAAGTCCGGTCTGCGCATTCATGGGGGTCCTCCTTCTCAACGAGAGCCGTTGCCGGTCAGCCGGTAGCTGCCGACGATCCGGTCAAACCAGGCGTTGGCGTAAAATCCATTGGCGAGATGCACGGCGAAGCCGGCCGGCGCGGCGCCTCCCAGCCGACCGCACACCTGCGCGACGGTCAGCGCCAGGAAGCCGAGAACGATCGACGCCTGGAGGAACAGGCCGACCGGTCCCGGGACCGGCGGCGCCGGCAGGGCCGCGCCCATGACCCAGGCCGAGCCCGCGTGCAGGGCGAGATACGCCGCCGTCACCCCGCCGCCGAGCAGCGCGCTCTTCAAGATCAGGGGTGCGCCGGGCCGCACCGAAGACTGCCGGGTCACCAGGATCGCGAGCGCCATCACCAGGATCGCCCCGAGCGCCAGTTCGCTCGCATCCTCGACCGGACTGAGGCCGGCGACGGTCGCGAGAGCGAAGGCCGCCGCGAGCGCCACGATCAGCGCGGCCACGAAGGTCCGGAAGGACGGCGCGGACGCGGACCCGGCAAAGGCCCCCGCCGGCCCGGCGACCCGGGCCAGATCGACCGCGCTGCCGGAGGCCAGGAAGGCATGAGCCTTGTAGAGCGAATGGGCCACGATGTGCAGCGCCGCCAGCCAGAAGGCACCGAACCCGCACTGGACCAGCATGAACCCCATCTGGGCGACGGTGGACCAGGCAAGCGACACCTTTACGCTGGTCTGCCGGAGCATGACGGCGGAGCCGATCAGCGCCGTCACGGCACCGACGACCGCAAGTAGGCCCAGTGCGCCGGTCGCGAGAACCATCACGTCGGCGAAACGCAGCACGAGGAAGCCGCCGGCGTTGACGATGCCGGCATGCAGCAGCGCCGAGACCGGGGTCGGGGTTTCCATGACCTCAAGCAGCCAGCCGTGGGTTGGAAACTGCGCCGATTTCAGGAGCGCCGCGAGCGCGATCAGCAGCCCGGCCGCGGTGACCAGCCCGGCGCCGCCCGCCGCGCCGCCCGCCGCCCCGCCGGTCTCGGCCGCGTTCAGGATGACCGCGATCTCGGTCGAGCCGAAGGCCAGGTAGAGCAGGACCGCCGCCCCGATGAGGCAGACATCGCCGATCCGGGCGGTGATGAACTTCTTACCGGCGGCGGCAAAAGCCAGCCGCCGCTCGGGATAGAAGGCCAGCAGCTTGTGCAGGGCGAGGCTGGTGCCGATCCAGGCGCCCACCAGCAGGATCAGGTTGCCGGCGATCACCAGGGTGGCGATTGCCGCCAGGGTCAGGCTGAGCCAGGCGGTGAACAGGCCCTGACGCCCGTCCCCGTCGAGGTAGTTCCGGCTGAACCGCACGATCACGGTACCGAGAAAGCTGACCAGCAGCAGCATTGTCGCGCTGAGGGCGTCCAGATGTACCGGAAGTGCCAGCGTCGCATCCACCGGGGCGCCGCCGACCAGCAGGACCAGCACCGCCAGCACGGACGCGCAGAGCGCGGCGACAGACGCCAGCTCGCCCGCCGCCAACGCGCGGACCGGACGGCGGCCGGGCTGTGTGGCGGCGACGGCGGCGGCGGCGGCGAAGCTGAGCGGTGCGGCGAGCGCTAGCAGGGGCGCGAGAGATGACATGGCCGACTCCAGGGCGATCGAATGGGTCAGCGGTATCTAGAGAAGCCCCAGAGTTAGAAAAAATACTTTGATTCGATGAAATTATTCTCTGAAACAGAACATCGAGATCCAGCGCTCTTAGAACACCGCGTGGTCTCCGCGCTCCACCGTCGTCTCGCCGGCGATCAGCCGCGCGTAATGATCGGTCAGCGTATCCGCCCCGAAGGACGGCGTGGCTTCGGCGTCGTAGCGGCCGGTCTTGGCGTCCCAGACCAGCATGGACTCGGTCGCGTAGTACCGGCCAATCCGGGCGAACTCGGCCTTCCGCGCGGCCGCCGGCACGACCTTGCCGACGAGGTCCAGCGTCCCGATGATCCCATCCAGCATCCCGACCGGAACGGAACGGAACCGCGGCGCGCGACCGAGCAGCCCGAACAGCATCTCGCCCTGGTCTCGCGGCGTGATGGCGGGCCCCGGACCGCCGATGGGCAGGATGCGGTCGTGCAAGGTCTCGTCATCCAGGCAAAGCGCCAGATAGCGGCCGAGATCGTCGTCACTGATCGGTTTGCAGGCGGTCAGGGTCCCGTCCCCGAAGACGAGGAAGGGTTTGCCCCGGCGTACCCGTTCCACCTGGCCGGAGAGCGATTTGAAGAACGCCGTCGGCCGCACGATCGAGTAGGTCATCCCCGACGCGATCAGGTCCCTCTCGAAGGCGAGCTTGGCCTGCTGGAAGGCCAGGACCGGTTTCTGCACGCAGATCGCCGAGAGCAGGACCATATGGCCGACACCGGTGTCCCGGGCGGCTTTCAGAACGCCGAGATGGGCGGCATGGTCGATCGCCCAGGCGTCCCGCGGCGCGCCCGTCCGCGACGCGAGGCAGGAGACCACCGCGTCGAACCGGTCGCCGCGAAACCCGTCGCCGGCAAGAGAGGCGGGATCGATCACGTCGCCGAAACGGATGTCGGTACCGGGCAACAGGCGGGCGATCTCCTGTTCCGTCAGACGGCCCCGGACCCCGGCGCGCGGGCGCACGAAGCAGACCACCTCATGGCCGCGCGCGACCAGCGCCCGCGCCGTGGCCCGGCCGATCGTCCCGGTCGCTCCGAGGAGGAAAACGCGCTTTGCGGAAACCGTCATGCGTATACCTGCCGAGAGGGTGAGCGGCGCCGGCGCGGCCACGGACCCGGCGCCACGTCTGGTCGAGCGCCGTAGTTGTGCCGCGGGTCCCGGTCTTCTAAGACGATGGCACGAAGATCCGCTTTCGTCAGCCGGATAGCCTGGAGCGCCCATGTCCCCCTCCTCCGATCGCGCGCCGGAGATCACGCCGCCGGAGACCGTGAGCGGCATGCCCAGCGCCTACCGCGCCGGGTATCAGCGCGCGGCGGGTGTCGACCGGGATCTCGCCGACCGGTACGTCGCCGCCACACGGATCGGAGACCCTGAGGCCGACGCGCTCGTCGCCGCGCTCTCCGCCCACGATCCGGCGACCGCGCAGGCCTGGATCCGCCACGGCATGGACGGTGGCCCGTCGGCGCTGAGCGACGCGCCTGCCGCCGTTCGGGCCTTCTTCGAGGAAGCCGAGCGGGTCCCCCCCTGGTTCGACCTGTCGCAGACGCTGCCGGGATGCCGGGCGTTTCACCGCCATTCGGAGATGTTCATCGGGGCGTTCGTCGCCGCCGTCCTGATCGAAGGGTTCTCGACCCTGATCAGCCAGTCCTTCAGCATCACGGGCCGGCTCGTCGATCAGGGGGTGCGCCGCCTTAAGCAGAACAACCGTCAGCTTGTCGAGATCTTCCTGCCCGGCGGCCTCGAGCGGAGCGGCGACGGCTGGAAACTCTCCGTGCGGATCCGCCTGGTCCACGCCCGCGTGCGCCAACTCCTCGACCGATCCCCGGAATGGGACGGTGAGGCCTGGGGACGCCCCTTGAGCACCGCCCATATCGCCTTCGCCACGGCGGCGTTCTCCGGACTGCTGCTGAAACGGGCGGAGATGCTCGGGGTTAGCCTGTCGGAGGAGGAGCGCCGGTCGTTCATGCTGGTCTGGCGCTATGCCGGCCACCTGATGGGGGTGCCGCCCGATCTGCTGTTCGAGACGCAGGAGGACGCGCTCCGCCTGCAGAGGATCGGTGCCCTGTGCGAGCCGGAGCCGACCCTCGAGTCGATCATCCTCGCCAACGGGCTGATAAACTCTGCCCCCATCGTCGCCGGTATCGATGCCCCCAAGGCCCGGCGGCAGCTTGCCCGCAAGATCTACCGGATCTCCCGGGCGATGATCGGCGACACGCTTGCGGACCAGCTCAACTACCCGCCAATGAGAACGACCGGCACCCTCGCCGCGCTGCGCCTGACCAACACGGTCCAGCGGGTGCTCTACCGTATCGCACCGGCCCTCGGCGACCGGCGCCGGGCCAGCCAGTTCCAGACCATGCTCGCGGTGTCGTTCTACGCCGAGGACGGACCACGGTACCGCCTGCCCGAGCATGTCCAGGCGGAGAAGGACGGCGATCTTTGAGCGACCCCGGCCCCTACGACCTGCCGATCCCACCGGTGCTGATCCTCAGCACCGGCCGCTGCGGCTCCACCATGGTCTCCGATCTGCTGAACCGCCATCCGAAGGTGCTGAGCCTGTCGGAATTCTTCGTGCCGCTGGGGCCCGAGGCCTTCGCCTGGTCGCACCCCGACGGCGCGCGCATGTGGCGCACCCTGACAACCCAGAGCGCCGGCCTGCACGCGATGCTGAAGGACGGCCACGCGGTGGAGGAGGCCCTCTACCGCCACGACGCAGCGGGCGCCCGCTACCGGCTCGCCGATATGCCCCCGATCATCGCCGTCACCCTGCCGCACCTCACCGACCAGCCCGAGGCCCTGCTGGACGCCCTGGAGCCGCGTGTCCGCGCGCGGTCGCGGATGTCGCTCGCCGACCATTACCGCGCGCTGTTCGCGGATCTTGCGGGAATGCTGGGCCGCCGCGTCTGGGTCGAACGGTCCGGGGGCACGCTGATGCACGCCGCCAAGCTCCTCCGCCTGTTTCCCGAAGCCCGCGTGATCCACGTCTATCGCGACGGCCGGGACACGGCGATGTCCATGGGCCGGCACCACAATTTCCGGGTGCTGGTGGGCGCGATCCTGCGCAGCCGGCGGTTCGGGATCGATGCCCAGAGGCCGTTCCGCTCGGACCGGGGCAGCCCGCTCGACGTGATGGTGCAGAAGGCCGTGTTCCGGATGCTCGATACCGAGAAGACCGCTGCCCTGCCGGATCTGGAGGATTTCGGCCGGTTCTGGAGCGATCTGATCGAGATCGGACACGACTGCTTTCGCGACCTGCCGGCCGACCGGCTCCTCAATGTACGGTTCGAGGATGTCCAGGCGGCCCCGCGGGAGACCCTGCGCACCCTGATCCGGTTCATCGATCCGTCCCTGGAGGACCCCGCGTGGCTCGACGAGGTGGCGGCGGTGCCGCGTCCCGCCAGATCGCGGTTCGGCGACCTCCCGCCGGAGCGGCAGCGGAGCCTGACCCAGGCCTGCGCGCCAGGGCTGGACCGGCTGGGATACGCGGCATGAGCCGGACGGACGGAGTGGCGCCGACGCCGGAGGATCACGCCGAGCTTCTGGCCATCTGCCAGCGGACGTTCCAGCGTCCCCGTGCCGACGGCACCCTGGACCGGCAGTTCCACGCGAAGACCCATGCCTGCCTGCGCGGCACCCTGACGATCGAGCCGCCGGATGATCCGAGTCTCCGGCACGGCCTGTTCGCGCAGCCCGGACGCTACCCGGCGATGGTCCGGTTCTCGAACTCCTTCTTCGCCGACGACTCCCACCCCGACGTGCGCGGGGCGGCGATCAAGCTGAGCGGCGTCGACGGCGCGGTCTGCGACGGCGCCCCGCCGGGCCAGCACGACTTCGTCATGATGAGCGAGGCGGTCGGCCCGGCGCGGGACGGCGCGGAGGCGATGAACCTGTTTCGGGCGCTGGACGGCATCCATCGGATCTCGGCCGCCGCGATCATGGCGCCCCGCTACCTGATCCCCGGCCCGCTGCCCTGGCAGATCCGCTGGCGATACTTCGCGTTTCTCAGCCTGTCGGGACTGCGCCATCTGCTCGGGCGCGACCTGGCGCAGACCGAGTACAACAGCGTGACCCCCTACAGTCTCGGCGACGGCGCGACGAAGTTCCTGCTGCGACCGGATCAGGCCGCCCGATCCCGCAAGCCGGCCCGCGGCGCGGATTTCCGCGTCCGACTTCAGACCGCCCTCGACGCCGGCCCGATCGGCTTCGATTTCTGCCTGCAGCCGCGCGTCCTGGAGTCGGATCCGCTGGAGGACGCCCGGCGGCGATGGAAAAGCCCGGTCCGGCGCGTCGGGCGCCTGGAGATCCCGGCGCAGGACGTGGCGGAGACGGTCGCGCTCGGCGAAGCGCTCGCTTTCAGCCCCTGGCACTGCCTGGCCGCCCACGAGCCCCTCGGCACCATCAACGCCCTGCGCCGATCGACCTACCGGGCGTCGGCGGCCAACCGCGGCGCCGACCCGGTCGCACCGGGCGACCCTCCCGCTCCCGGTTGACGGCGACGGCGAAACCGGTGATCGATGGCGCGAGAGACCTTTCCGGAGCGCGCGGCTGGCCGGGGAGTCGGATCAGGGACCGGGACGAGAGGATGCGGCGGGCGCCAATGATGCAGATCGATCAGCAGCCCTCCCCCCAGGAACCGTCGCGCCAGGAACCGTCGCGCCAGGAACCGTCCCCCCAGGAGCCGTCCCCCCGCGCCCCGTCTCCGGGGACCGATCGGCCGCCGGCACAGACCCGCACGGCCGACACCGAGAATTTCCCGGTCGCCTCCCTGCTGATCGCCCGCGACCTGAGGCCCGCTGTCAGAGCCTTCTATGCGGTCGCCCGCGCGGCCGACGACATCGCCGACGACGCGTCGCTGTCCGAGGCTGAGAAGCTCCGGCTCCTGAACGGGATCGACGCCGCCCTCGCCGACCGGGCCGATACCGGGACGGAGATCGGCCGCCCCCGGGAAGACTCGATTGAAACCGCCGCACTCGCAGCCGCGGCGCGGGCGGGCCGGATACTGGCCGACCGGGACGTGCCGACGGTGCATATCGCCAGGCTGCTGCAGGCGTTTCGCCGCGACGCGGTCCGCCCGCGCACCGCGGATTGGGCGGAGCTGATGGCGTACTGCGCCGACTCGGCCAACCCGGTCGGGCGTTTTCTGCTCGACCTGCATGGGGAGAGCGGCGCGCATCACCCCGCCAGCGACGCGCTGTGTACGGCGCTTCAGATCCTCAACCATCTGCAGGACTGCGGCGACGACTACCGGGAACTCGACCGGGTCTATCTGCCGGCCGACTGGCTGGCCGAGGCGGGCGTGGCGCCCGGCGATCTGGCGGCCAGCCGGTCGACGCCGGGACTGCGGCGGGTGATCGACCGGTGCCTTGCGCGGGTGACGGATCTGCTGACGCTCGCGCGCCCGCTTCCCCTGCGCCTGCGCTCGGCCCGCCTCGCCCTCGAGACCGCCGTGGTCCTGGCCCTCGCGGACGCTCTGGCGCGCCGCCTCGCCGTCTCGGACCCGCTGGCCGAGCGGGTCCAGGTCCCGAAGCCTGCGATGCTCGGCCATGCCCTGATCGCGGTGTCGCGGTGTCTGTGGCAGCGCTGCATCCCGGCTCGGGACGTCGCCGCATGAGCGATCTCGCCCCCGAGGACCGGCAGGCGGCGCAGCAGGCCGAGACGATCGTCAAAGCCTCCGGAACGTCGTTCCGCTGGGGGATGCGAATCCTGCCGCCGGAGCGGCGGCGCGCCATCTACGCCGTCTACGCGTTCTGCCGCATGGTCGACGACATCGCCGACGAGCCAGGCCCGCTCGCCGACCGGCAGGCGCGGCTGGATGCATGGCGGGCGGATATCACCGGTCTGTACGAGGGCGCCACCCCCACCGACCCGATCGCCCGGGCGCTTCAGCCGGCGGTCGCGCGATACCGGCTGCCGAGGGCCGAGTTCGAGGCCGTGATCGACGGCATGGAGAGCGATCTGCACGGCCGGAACGTCGCGCCGAGCCTGGCCGCGCTGGAGCTCTATTGCCGCCGGGTGGCCGGAGCGGTCGGCATCCTGTCGATGCGGTGCTTCGGCGCCGACGAGCCGGAGGCCGACGCCGCGGCGGTCGCCCTCGGAGAGGCGCTCCAGCTCACCAACATCCTGCGCGACCTGGGCGAGGACGCGGCCGACGGCCGCCTCTACCTGCCGCGCGACCTGCTCGAACGCCACGGCATCGCCGACAGCGCGCCGCAAGCGGTCCTCGATCACCCCGGCCTGCCAGCGGTCTGCCGCGACCTCGCCGCCCAGGCGCGACAACGCTATGGCGAGGCCCGCGCCCTGATCGCCTCGTGCGACCGCCGCGCCATGCGGCCCGCGATCGTGATGATGGTCGGCTACGAGGCCCTGCTCGGTCGGATGGAGGCGGCCGGATGGCGGGAGCCGCGCCGCCGCGCGAGCCTGCCGTCCTGGCAGCGCCTCCTGCTGCTGCGCCATCTGTGGGCGTGACGGTGGCGGCGGATCCCATCGGATCGGTCCACATCATCGGCGCCGGGCTGGCCGGACTGGCCGCCGCCCTGTCCCTGGGCGCGGCCGGCCGCCGGGTCGTGATCCACGAAGCCGCACCGCAGGCCGGCGGACGCTGCCGATCCTACTTCGACCCGGTCCTCGGCCGGCGGATCGACAACGGCAACCACCTCCTACTCTCGGCGAACCGCGCGGCCCTCGCCTACCTGGGAGAGATCGGCGCGGCCGGCAGCCTAAGTGCAGGCGGCGGGCCGATCCCGTTTCTCGACCTCGCCACCGGTCAGGCCTGGAGCCTCGCACTTGGAGATGGGGGATTTCTGCGCAGGCTGTCGGCACCGCTGCGCCAGGTGCCGGGAGCCAACCTGCGGGACGGCATCGGGATGCTCCGGCTCGCCGCCGCCGGGCCACGGACCACCGTCACCCAGTCGGTCGGCCGGGGCCCGCTGATGGAGCGGTTCTGGCACCCGCTGACCACGGCGGTGCTCAACGCCCACCCGGACGAGGCCTCGGCCGTCCTGCTGCGGTCGGTGATGCGCACGGCGATGGTCGAGGGCGGCGACGGGCTCGTTCCCCTGACGGCCAAGATCGGCCTGAGCGAGAGTTTCGTCGATCCCGCCCTGGCGACACTGGCGGCGCGCGGCGCCAAGATCCGCTTCGGCCGGCGGCTGCGCGGCATTGACTTCAACGACCGGCGGGCGACCACGCTGCATTTCCACGGGGACAGCGTCGCGCTCGTCGAGGGCAATGCCGTGGTCGTCGCCGTCGGGCCTACGGTCGCCGGCGGCCTTCTACCCGGCCTCTCGGCCCCAAAGGACACGTCGGGCATCCTCAACGCGCATTTCCTGCTCGATGCGCCGGGCCGGCTGCGCGGCGGCGAGGCGCTGATCGGTCTGATCGGCGGCACCGCCGAATGGGTGTTTCTGCGCGACACGCTCGCCAGCGTGACCGTCAGCGCCGCCGACGCCCTCCTGGAGCGTCCGGCAGAGGAGTTGCTCGACATCCTGTGGCGCGACACGGCGGCGGCGCTCGGTAGGCCGGACACGCCGCGTCCGCCGGGGCGGATCGTCAAGGAAAAGCGGGCCACGTTCCGGCAGACCCCGGAAGCCGCCCGCCAGCGCCCGCCCCAGCGGACCGCGTGGCGCAATCTGGTTCTCGCCGGGGACTGGACCGATACCGGCCTGCCCGCCACCATAGAGGGCGCCATCCGATCCGGCCGCGCGGCGGCCGAGGCGGTGCTCACATACGGCGCCGACTGAACCCGCTCGCCGGCAAACCTCTTGAGGGAAACAACATGGACCGCCATACCGCCGGCTGCCTCTGCGGCGCCGTCAGGATCGTCGCCGGGGGCGGGCCCGACCGGGTCGGTATCTGCCATTGCCTGGACTGCCGCAAGCATCACGGCGCGGTGTTCTACGCCGCCGCCATCTTCCCCGAGAGCGCCGTCAGCATCGAAGGCGAGACCCGGGACTATGAGGGACGCCATTTCTGTCCCAAATGCGGCTCGTCGGTCTTCGCCCGCACCGGCAACGAGATCGAGGTCCATCTGGGCGCTCTCGACGCGCCGGACCTGTTCCATCCGGACCATGAGCTGTGGACGATCCGGCGCGAATCCTGGCTCCCGCCCTTCCCCGTCTCCCACCGCCACGCCCGGGACGCCGACACCCAAGCCCCTGACACCCAAGCCCCTGACACCCCGGACCCCGACGCCGAGTAGCGCCGGACGGCCTACCCGACCGATTTCGGCCATTTGCCGGCGAGGCCCAGCTCCTTCTCGCGCAGCGCCATCTCATGCCAGATCTCGGCCGGCGTGATGCCCATCCAGACCCAGAGGACCGTGAGGTTGTACAGCAGGTCCGCGGACTCGCGGATCACCCCGTCCCGGTCGGCGACGGCGGCGTCGAGCGCCACCTCCGCCGCTTCCTCGACCACCTTCTTGGCGATCTTCGGATTGCCGTCCCGCAGGAGCTGGGCCGTTCGGTCGGCAACCTCCGTCTCCCGGCGCGCCGTCTGCACCAGTTCGAACAGCTGATCGATGGGATGGGTCATGAAGACTCCGGGTCGTTGTCTTTGCGGAAAATCGGCCGGATCGCGGAACGCCGCCGCGTCAGGCGTCCAGCAACCGGCTCTCGGCGATCTGGCCGGTGGATTCCAGGATCGGATACGCCACCGAGGTGATGTGGCTGTTGATCCGTTTCAGATCGCGCAGCACGTCCAGGTGGAGCGACGAACTCCCGAGGGACTCCGGGTGACCGTCGCGGATCCGGGCGTAGTGCGCCTCGGCGAATTTCTGCTCGAGTTCGCGGATATGCACTTTCTGCTCCATCAGCCGTCGGGCGAGCAGCGCGTCGCCGCTCATGAAGACGCTGAGGGCCAGCTTCAGGTTGGCGACGACCTCGCCGTGCATCGCTTCGAGTTCGGCCATGCCCGGCTCGGAGAACACGGTCCCGTCCTTGATCTTCTTGGCGGCGAGTTCCAGCAGGTTCTTGTCGATGATGTCGCCGATATGCTCGAGGTTGGTGTTGAACGTCAGGATCTCGACAACCCGGCGGCTTTCGTTCGGATCCATCTCCTGCCGCGACAGGCGCGTCAGATAGAGCTTCACCGACTCGTGGAGCGCATCCACGACGTCGTCCTCCCGCTCGATCTCCTTGATCAGATCCGCCCGACCGTTCTTGAACACCTCCATGGTCCGCTCAAGCATCGACTCGACCGTGTCGCCGATCCGCAGGGTCTCGCGCGCCGCTCCCGAGAGGGCCACGCCCGGGGAGTCGAGCGCGGACTCCTCCAGGTGCTTCGGCGTTTTCTCGTCCTCCGGCATCGCGCTGTCCGGGAGCAGCCGGATGACCAGCGCCGCCACCGCCCCGACCAGCGGCAGGAACACCAGCGCCACCGCGAGGTTGAAGCCCGTATGGAAGTTGGCGATCAGATGCGCCGGATCGGACGAGAAACCCGACAGGTACGGGACGAGCCAGGGGATCGACCAGTAAATGGCGGCCACGCCGGCCGTCCGCATCAGCAGGTTTCCGACCGGGATGCGCCGGGCGATGGGATCGGCGCGCCAGGTCATGGCGACCGGGGTGATCGAGCTGCCGATATTGGCGCCGAGAACCAGGGCCAGCGCAAGCTGGACCCCGACCACGTGCAGCGACACCAGGGTCATCACCAGAACGATGACCGTGAGGCTGGAATGGGCGAGCCAGGCCAACGCCGCGCCGAGCAGGATCGCCAGCACCGGCTCGTCCACCAGCGGCGCCAGAAGCACGGACAGGGTCGGCCCCTCGCGCAGCGGCACCGAGGCCAGCATCACCAGCTTGATCGCCAGCAGCATCAGGCCGAGCCCGATGAGGACGCGGGCCAATGCCCGCCGGCGGGAATCGTCCGACGTCAGGAAGGCCACGACACCGACGAACAGGAACAGCGGCGACAGCCAGGAGACGTCGAAGGCCAGAACCTGGACCACCACCGTGCTGCCCACATCCGCGCCCAGCATGATCGCCAGCCCGGCCGGAACGGCGATCATTTTGCGCCCGCCGAACGAGCCGACGATCAGGGCGGTCGCCGTGCTGCTCTGCAGCACGCCGGTCACCGCGAAGCCGGTCAGGAACGAGGTCAGCCGGTTGCGGGTGGCCGCGGCGATGCCGCGCCTGATGGCCGAGCCGAAGGCGCGGGTGACGCCCGTGCGGACCATGCGCACGCCCCACAGGAGCAGGGCGACGCCGCCGGCGATTTCAATGAGCAGATGCATGCAAGTCTTTCGTGGTCACCTCCGGGCGAGCCGGGTCCGGGCGTTGCCGTGGCGATCAGATGATCGCATGGCGCACCTTGGCCGACACCCACTCGCTGACCAGGACGGTGATCAGGATCAGGATGAAGATCACCGTCACCTGGGGCCAGGCCAGAACGTTCAGCGATTCCTGGAGCCGCAGGCCGAGACCGCCGGCGCCGACCAGCCCGAGCACCGTGCTCTCGCGGATGTTGATATCCCAGCGGAACACGGTAATGCCCGCGAAGGCCGGCAGGATCTGCGGCACGACGGCGTAGTCCATCACCTGCGCCTTGCCGGCGCCGGTGGCGGAGACCGCCTCGACCTGCTTCTCGTCGATCTCCTCGATCGCCTCGTAGAGCAGTTTGGCCACGAAGCCGATGGAGCGGAAGGCGATGGCGACGATCCCGGCGAGCACGCCCGGCCCGATCACCGCCACCAGCAGCAGGGCCCAGATCAGCGAGTTGATCGACCGGCTGGCGACGATGATCAGCAGGGCGACGGGACGCACGAATCGCACGCTGGGCGTCGTGTTCCGGGCGGCGAGAAAGGCGACGGGCACCGCCATGAAGAGCGCGAGAAGCGTGCCGAGGGTCGCAATGTTGAGCGTGTCCCACAGCGGCTCCAGCAGCGCTGGGATATACTCCCAGCGCGGCGGAAACATGCGCGATCCGATATCCGCCGCCTGACGCGGCGCGTCGGTGACGAACATCCAGATCGTGTTCTCGGTCATCACCTGCCAGCAGAACACGAACAGCGCCACCAGCAGCAGCCAGCCGAGCCAGAGTCCGAGCTCTTTGCGGGTCGAGCGGCGTCGCCAGGTCGTCTCGAAGGTCCGTGTCGCCATCACTGCACCCACTTCCGCACGAAGCCCGAAAGGTACTCGGCGGCCATGACAATCAGAATGATCAGGATCAGGATCGCCGCAGCACTGTCGTACTCGTAGCGGTCCATCGCCGTGTTCAGGGTCGCGCCGATGCCGCCGGCGCCGACGATGCCGATGACGGCCGACTCCCGGAAGTTGATGTCGAGCCGGTACAGGCTGAGCCCGATCAGCCGCGGCATGACCTGAGGCTGAATCCCATAGGCGACGACCTGCCACCAGCCGGCGCCGGTCGCCCGGATCGCCTCGGCCTGGCTCTCGTCGATATCCTCGATGTCCTCGGCCAGAAGCTTCGCGAGGAAGCCGATCGTCGCGAAGGACAGGGTCAGGAACCCGGCGAACGGGCCGAAGCCGAACATGGCCACGAACAGGATCGCGACGATGATCTCCTGGAAGCTGCGCGACAGGGCGACGATGGCCCGGCACACGGCATAGATCGGCAGCGGCGCGATGTTGCGGGCCGCCCCGATGCCGATGGGGACCGAGATCAGCACGCCGACCACGGTCGCCGTCACCGTCATGGTCAGGCTCTCCTCCATGCCCTGGAGAATGTCGCCCCAGCGGCTGGTGAAGTCCGGCACCAGGAAGCCCTGGATGAAGCGCACACCCCGGTCCAGCCCCTCCCAGACCCGCAGCCAGTTGACCTCGACCGACGCGACGGCGAGCACAAGATAGAGCAGGCCGCCGCCGTACAGGGTCCAGCGCAGCCAGGCGCGTTCGATGAACGGCGGGCGCGACCAGGTGCGGGGAGCCGCCTGGCCCGTCATGTCAGCCCCGCGAGGCGTTCGCGGTCGACCGGGACGGAGGCGTGGTGGTCCTCCTCCTCGCCGCCGGCGTCGTCGCCGTCCTCGTCCGCCTTGCGGATCGTGGCGGACCAGTCCTCTTCGCCGTAGATCCGGGTAAGGACGTCGGGGGTCAGGTCGTCGGGACTACCGTCGAACACGACCCGGCCGGCCTGAAGCCCGATGATCCGGCGCACGAACTGCTGCGCCAGGGCGACGTCATGGATGTTGATGATCGCCGGCAGGCCGCGCTCGTCGCAGATCTCGACGATCAGGCGCATGATCTGCCGTGAGGTCTTCGGGTCGAGCGAGGCGGTCGGCTCGTCGATCAGCAGCAGATCCGGGTCCTGCTCCAGGGCCCGGGCGATGCCGACCCGCTGACGCTGGCCGCCGGATAGGGCGTCGGCCCGCTTGTTCACGTGATCGGACAGCCCCACCCGATCGAGCAGGCGGTAGGCGTTCTCGATCGCATCGGGCGGGAATTTCCGGAAGAAGCTGCGCCAGAACCCGACATAGCCGAGCCGGCCCGACAGGACATTCTCCATGACCGTCAGGCGTTCGACCAGGGCGTATTCCTGGAAGATCATGCCGATGCGGCGGCGCGCCAGGCGCAGGGCACCCCGGCTCAGGCCGGTGATCTCCATGTCGCCGAGATAGACCTGTCCGGTGGTCGGCTCGACGAGACGATTGATGCAGCGGATCAGCGTGGATTTCCCCGCGCCGGACGGCCCGATCAGTCCGATGACCTGGCCAGGCTCCACCGTGAGGCTCACGTCGGTGAGCGCCCGGTCTCCGGTCGCGTAGACCTTCGAGAGGTCGTTCAAGCGCAGCATTTGGCCGCTCCCTGCATCTTGGCACGGAAGCGACACGCGGCCGGGCCGTCGGGCTCCGCCGCGTGTCGTCCGATGATCGTCGGGTGAGAGGGCGTCGACATCGACCGCCAATGATCGGCGCCGACGTCCCTCCCGAGGGTCAGGATCTCAGCGCGATCACTTGCAGTCGTAGGAGACGCCGTTCGCGGTATCGATCTTGCGGATGACCTCCCAGTGCTCCTGGTAGGTGATCGGGATGAACTGCTCCTCGCCGGACCGGGCGAACTCCTCCTTGAGGGCCGAACCTTCCCAGTCGAACGAGAAGAAGGACTCGCGGATCTTCTCCTGCAGTTCCGGCTTGAGGTTGTAGACGTAGCCGAAACCGGTCGTCGGGAACTTCTGCGACTTGTAGATCGAGACCACCTGATCGGCACTGATCACGTCGCGGGCGACCATCCGGTGGAGCACGGAGTTGGCGATGGCGGCTGCCGGATAGTCCTTGTTGGCCACACCGAGAATCGAGTTGTCGTGCTTGCCGGAGAACACCGGCTCGAAGTCACGCTCAGGCAGCATGTCGTAGTCGGCCTTCAGGATCGCCGACGGGGCCTTGAAGCCGGAGTTCGAGGTCTGGGACGTGAAGGCCATCTTCTTGCCCTTGATGTCCTCGACCTTCTCGATGCCGCTGCCCGGGAAGGTGATGATCTCCATGTTGTAGCCGAAGTTACCGTCCTTCGACGCCATGATGGTGAACGGCACGAAGCCCGCGCAGTTCACCGCGAGCGGGTTGGAGCCGGTGTTGAAACCGGCGACGTGCAGGCGACCGGCGCGCATGGCCTCGATCTGGGCGGCGTTGGACTGCACCGGGAAGAACTGGACCTTCTTGCCGGTCACGCTCTCCATGTGGCGCAGGAACCCGTCCCAGACCTTGGCGTAGACCGCCGGATCCTCGACCGGGGTATAGGCGAAGATCAGCGTACCCGGATCGATCTGCTCGCTCGCCGCCGGCGTATCCGCCACCAGATCGCCGTTGTCGTCCTTGAACCGGGAATCCATCGCCTGGACCGGTGCCAGCCAACCGAGCGTCAGTGCGCCAACCAGACCGGCGGCAGCCGACAGCATGAGATTTCTGCGAATCATGTCTTCCTCCCTACGGATTGCCGGACATCGCGTTCACTCGGCGACGTCCTTAAAAATTCGACGGGCATAGAACTATCCGGGTCCTTCGCGTCTCGAAAGCATAAAGTGCGGCCAGGTTGCGTCGTCCGGATCGCCCGCTCCTGTTCCCGCTCTCCGGCCTCGATCCTGGGCAAGCGGGCCGCGCGACCGGGCGGTGACAGCGCGCGCTCCGGCCTTATCCCGGCACAAGACCGGGGAGTGTCCCGAGCGGTTCGGGGAAAGGTCGGGTCGCTCGACTCGGATCGGATCACTTGGCCCGGATTGGTCCAGATGAGCACCGGTCTCCCCACCCCATTTCCCACTCCCCGGATTCAGTCCGGGGGCAAGCGGTCCGCGCGACCTGGCGGCGTCAGCGCGCTCTCCGGCCTCGCCCCGGCACAAGGCCGGGCAGTGTCTTGAGTTGTGGGTGTCGGGGGCCGACGGACGGGCGCGCCGTGAGCGTCCCCTACAGGGCGAGTTCGCTCACCACCTGGTCGGTGCTGCGCACCCGGCCGAACAGGCGCTGGAAGTTCTGCATCGTGCCCTCGTGCAGTTCCTTGCGCGTGGTGGCGCAACCGTCCTCGACCATGGTGACGTGATAGCCGCGATCGGCCGCCTCGCGGGCGGTTGTTTCGACGCACATGTTGGTCGACACGCCGGTCATGAAGAGAGTGTCCCAGCCCATGCAGCGCAGCAGGTGGTCCAGGCCCGTCGAGGCGAAGGCGCCGATGCTGGTCTTGCGCACGACGAGCTCGCCCGGCAACGGCTCAAGGCCCGCGACGATCCGGTGCTCCTCGCTGCCGACCCAGTTGTTGGTCTCGAGGAACATCTTGCGCATGTGAGGCGGCGCGTCGGCCGCATCCTCGCGCTGGGCGCCCAGGGTCACGTAGACGATGCCGCCGCCCTTCGCCCGGAACCCGTCGAGCATACGGCGGATGTTCGGCACGACCAGGGACTCGATCCGGTCGAAGCGGTAGTCGGTGGACGTCGAGCCTTCCTGCTTCATGCGCCGCCCGAGGGCGCCGGTGCGCGAGCCCGACGCGTTCTGCATGTCGACGATCACCAGGGCCGACCGCTCGAACACCACCGGACGGTCGGTCATGAAGGCGCGGATATAGTCGACGTTATCGATGCCGTCGGTGGCCATGTCGGTCTCTCCTCGGGAGCGTCTGTTCAACCGGGTTGCTGGGAGCGGAAATGACGGGCCACCGCGCCGACGGTGGTCTGCCAGACACCGGCACGGGGCGGCGCTATCTTCTCCAGGGTCTCCGCCAGGTAGCGGATGCGGTGGGTCTGCCCGGCGATCCAGGGATGCAGCGACAGGGAGAAGTAGCGTCCGGCGGCGCGCTCCTCGTAGAGCCGCTCATAGGCGGAGACGACCATCTCCGACCACAGCTCGCGCGGTACCTTGCGCAGCCACATGATCTCGGCATCGTCCCATTCCGGCTGGCGCGGGATCGACACCAGGGCCGGCTGCGTGCTCAACAGATACGGCTGGTCGTCGTTCGGCCAGTCCATGACGTAATCCAGCCCCGCCTCCGCCAGCAGACCGGCGGTGATCTCGCTCTCGCCGTAGCCGGGCCCGGCCCAGCCGGTCGGCCGGGTGCCGGTCGCGCGTTCGACCGCGTGCACGCTCTCCGCGATCATCCGGCGCTGGGCGTCGGCGTCGAGCTTGGAAGTGATCATGCGGTCGGCATGGGTGCCGGCTGCCACGAACTCGGCCCCCCGCTCCCTGAGCAGGGCAACCAGATTGGGATAGCGCTCGAGCGCGGCGGCGTTGGCCGGCACGGTCAGCTTCAGGCCATGGCGGTCGATCGCCTCGAGCACCCGGAAGATGCCGACCCGGTTGCCGTACTCGCGCTGGGTGAAGGCGGTGTAGTCCGGATAGAAATTGCCGAACGCGCCCTGGTAGCGCGGGTCGCGCCAGTCCTCCTTCGGCGGGTCGAGCCGCCAGAACTCCAGATGCAGCAGGACCGTGAAGGCCAGACCGTTGCCGTCGGGCCACGAGATCGGCGCCCGGCGATCCATCGCCGAATAGAGATAGAGATCGTGGTCCATGCCGGGACGGGGCTCGGTCATCGCCCGCCCTCCCAGCCGAGATGGGCCTTCACCGCGTCCAGATGGTTGGCGATGTACCAGTCGGCGATCTCCTCGCCGGTCGTCAGCCAGATGTCGTCATGGCCGGCGATGTATTTCAGCGTCCGGTCCAGGTGCTTGATCCGGTGCGGCTGGCCGAAGATGTACGGATGCAGCGCGAGGCACAGCACCCGGGACTGCTCCTCCCCTTCCCGGTAGAGCGTGTCGAACGCGTCGCAGATCCAGTCGGCGAAATCCTGCGCCTCGAACTGGTGGCGGTAGAGCACCGCGTCGTTCAGCTCCATGGTGTATGGCACGGTGACCAGGGTCCGGCCCGAGCGCGTGCGCATGGGGAACGGCTGGTCGTCGTGGTACCAGTCGCAGTAATAGGTGATGCCCGCCTCGGCCACGAGGTCCGGCGTGTTGAAGGTCCAGGACGCCGCAGGCGAGAACCATCCCTTGAGCTGGCGGCCGGTGAGCTTGCGGTGCAGCTCCATGCTCTCATGGATCGCGTCCCGCTCCTCCTGCTCGGAATAGCCCCAGTGGTAGCGGGTGTTGTACATCCCGTGGGACATGATCGCCCATTTGCGGGCCTCGCACGCCTCGAAGATCTCCGGGTAGTGGACGAAGTTCGACATGCTGAGCGAGAGAGTGCCGCGGATGCCGTAGGCGTCCATCACCTCCATCATGCGCCACAGGCCGACCCGGTTGCCGTAGTCCCGCACGCCGTAGCCGAGGACGTCGGGATGCGGGGTCCGGGGCCAGGGGTCGCGGACCCGCGACGGGCGGGGCAGGAACTCGTAGTGCTCCACATTCGGGACCACCCAGACCGCCAGCTTCGCGCCGTTCGGCCAGTTGAGCTTCGGACGGTCGACGATCGCCGAATAGGGCGCGCGGTCCTCCGGAGCGAAGGTCATGCGGGCAGGCTCCTACTCCTCGACGGCATAGGTCTTCTCCATAGCGTCGTAGGTCGACTTGTGAACCAACCGCTGACGCTCGACGAAATCGGCCAGCCGGTCCTGAACCGCATCCAGATTGCCGTCGCGCTTCAACGAGCCGAGCACCTCGCTCATGGCGCGCATGGCCGCCTGCAGCGGGGTGTTGGCGTAGAGCACGATGGCGAAACCGATCGCCGCCAGGTCCTCCTGCGGCAGCATCGGCGTGCGGCCGCCGACCACGAGGTTGGCGACCTGCGGAACCGGGAGTTCGGCGCAGATCCGCCGCATCTCCTCGACGGAGGTCGGCGCCTCGACGAAGGTCACGTCGGCCCCCGCCTCGATATAGAGGTTGGCGCGCTCGAGGGCGCCGTCGATGCCCTCGATGGCGCGGGCGTCGGTCCTCGCGATGATCAGGAAGTTCTCGTCCTCGCGCGCCTCGGCGGCGGCCCGGACCTTGGTCGCCATTTCTTTCGCCGGGATCACGCCCTTGCCGTCGAAATGGCCGCATTTCTTCGGGAAGACCTGATCCTCGATCTGCACGGCGCAGGCACCGGCCCGCTCAAGCACGCGGACGGTGCGGTGGGTGTTGATGGCATTGCCGAAGCCGGTATCCATGTCCACGAACAGCGGCAGGTTGCTGATCTCGGCGATGGCGGCGGTCGTCGTCTGGATCTCGCTCATGGTGACCAGGCCGATATCCGGCACGCCGAGCAGGGTGTTGGCGATACCGGCCCCGGTCACGTAGCAGGCCTCGAACCCCGCATCCTCGATCACCCGCGCGGTAAGCGCGTTCGCCGCGCCCGGAACCAGAACGGCGCGCCGCTCCTCGAGCATCGCCCGGAATGCGCGTCGGCGATCAGCAAGCGTCGTCATCGGTTCCAAACCTCCCGGCTTTTTCGGAGACTGTCCTTCTGGGGACTGCGTTTCTGCTTGGTACTGTAGTCTCGGATCTGCATGTCCGCAGCGATTACAGCGGCGGTGCGGAACATCGTCAACTGTTGACAGTTGCGAAGGGCGACGGGGATGATCCGGACATAAGAAACGAAGGAGGAAACGACGTGAGCGGCGCCGTCTACCGCATGCTGTCGACCAGCGGCATCCTGGGCTACGGGTTCCCGGAATCGTCCCTCAGGAGAGGCGAGGAGCGTGGCGTCGACATGATCGGCGTGGATGGCGGCAGCACCGACCCCGGCCCCTACTACCTCGGCTCCGGCCGGACGTTGAGCTCCAGGCGGGCGATGAAGCGCGACCTGCGGGAGATGGTGCTGGCCGGCCGCCGCCAGGGCGTTCCCGTCGTGATCGGCACCGCCGGCGGCGCCGGCGGGACGCCGCACCTGAAAATGACCGCCGATATCGTGCGCGAGATCGTCAGAGAGGAAGGCCTCCACCTGCGGCTCGCCACCATCGAGGCGGAGCAGGACAAATCCGCGCTGAAGCGGGCCACCGACGCCGGCCGTATGTCCCGGCTCATCGGCGGACCGGCGATCGACGGCGCGGCCATCGACCGGGCCGAACGGGTGGTGGCAATGATGGGACCGGAACCCTTCGCGGCCGCCCTCGACGGCGGCGCGGACGTGGTCCTGGCCGGTCGGTCGAGCGACCCCGCCCCCTGGGCAGCAATGGCGATGCGCGCCGGCAAGGCGCCGGCACCGGCCTGGTACGCGGGAAAGATGCTGGAATGCGGCGCGACCCCGTCGGTACCGAAGGGCCATGACTGCCTCTACGTCACCGTCGACGACGATGGCGTGGTGCTGGAGCCGACCGCCCCGGAACGGGTCTGCACCCCCTCCTCCGTCGCCAACCACGCCCTGCACGAGAACCCGAGCCCCTGCATCCACGTGGAGCCCGGCGGCGTGCTCGACACGACGGACTGTCGGTTCGAGGCGGTCAGCGACCGGGCGGTGCGCGTTTCCGGCATGACCTGGTCGCCGCAGCCCTACACGGTGAAGCTGGAGGGCGTGGAGCTGGTCGGCTACCGCGCCATCAGCATCTGCGGCACCCGAGACCCGCTTCTGATCGACACGCATGAGGATTTCCTCGCATCGATCCACGAGTCGACCGCCGCGAAGGTCGCCAATTTCGGCATCGGCACCGATGAGTACCGGCTGATAATCCGGCGCTACGGGTTGGACGGCGTGATGGGCTCCGCCGAGCCGCTGCGCACCACCGCGCGACCGCACGAGATCGGCTTCGTCGTCGAAGCCATCGCCGACGATCAGGATACCGCCGACGCGGTTCTGTCGGTGGCGCGGGTCACTATGCTCCACACCGACTTTCCGGGCCGACTCTGCCGCGAGGGCAATATGGCCTTTCCGTACTCGCCGTCGGACATTCAGGCGGGACCGGTCTACCGGTTCTCGGTCTTCCAGACCATGGCGCTGGACGCCCCCCTCGCGCCGTTCCCGATCACCTACGAGGACCTGTGATGCCCCGGATCCGCGATATCGCGAAGGTCTGCAAGTCGAAGAACGCCGGCCCGTTCCAGCTCACCATCGACGTGGTCTTCGAGACCCGCGCCACCTACGACGCGGTCGCCGCGACCGGCGTGCTGACGCCAGCGCTGATCGCGGCCCTCTACGGCGTGGCCGAGGAGGACGTGCTGTTCACACCGTATCCGGCCGGGCTCGCGTTCAAGGCGACGATCCCGAGGGCGATCCCGGCGGGCGACCTGGGCGACACGGACGTTTACGGCTGTCAGCAGCACGCCCCGATGCTCGACGTCGACATTCCGATCAACGATGCGCCGGCGGCCTGAGCCTGCCGGGCTAGGCCACGTCGGCGGCCACCAGATGGTTGATGCTGGCGCGGCTGTTGCGGATATGCGTCCGCATGGCCGCCTCCGCCGCGTCCGGATCTCGGGCTTCCAGGGCGGCCAGGACGGCCCGGTGCTCCTCCAGCGCCTGGGCCGGCCGGCCGGGCGCCGTGCTGAGCCGCTGACGGAACAGGCGCAGCAGCGAATACAGGTCCTCGTCCAGCATCTTGATCAGCCTGGCATTGCCGCTGGCGCGCACGATGCGGTAGTGGAAATCGAGGTCGCCGCCCCCCTGGAAATAGCCCTTGCCGGCGACGACCTGAGCATCCTGGGCGTGCCCGTCGAGCATGCGCGACAGGCGCTTCAGCTCGCCCGCACGGATCCGCGTCGCCGCCAGGCGGCAGGCCATGCCCTCCAGGCTCTCGCGGATGACCAGCAGGTCGAGAATCTGGTCCTGGTCCAGCGAGACGACCCGGGCGCCCATGTTGGCCTGACGCTCCACGAGGTTGCGCCCCTCGAGCCGGCCGATCGCCTCGCGCAGCGGACCGCGGCTGATGCCGTAGCGCCGGGCCAGCGTGACCTCGGAAAGCCGCTCCCCCGGCTTCAGCTCGCCGGACATGATCGCCTGTTCCAGCCGCTCGAACGCCAGCATCGACAGATTGGTGGAGGTGAGCGGTTGCGTCGAATCCGTCGTGGCCAAAGGCATCGTTCCTCAACCTTGCGCCGGACGTTTCAGGCTGCCCGGCGTCGTTATCGTGTCGCGTACGATGGCGGTTTCTCGCCCGCGCGTCCGTATCGCGATTCCCCCGTCACGGGCGAGAGTGCCACGATGGCGGGCACAATCGCCAATATTTTGCGTCCAGATCCCGCGAGACGGACGCCGGCGCCCGGGGCTGCAGCAGAGACGACGAACCCGCGTCGACAAGAACGCCCCGGAGATGACCACAGAGCAGAAGACCACGGGGCAGAACACCACAGGATGGAGACAGGATGATGAACGCGATCGATCTGAGGCTCGCCGGCGGGTCGGTGCTGCTGCCGGGGCTCGGCTTCCGGGATGTGGATGTGCTGGTCGCCGGCGGCCGCATCGCCGCGGTGACCGAGCCGGGCAGCGGTCCGGACGCCGCGGAGACGGTGCGACTGGATGGTCTGACGGTTCTCCCCGGCGCGTGCGACGTTCACCTCCATCTCGGCCACGGCAGCGACATCTCCAAGCCCCGCGTGCCATCGGACGCGGCGAGCGAGACCGCGGCGGCCGCCGTCGGCGGCGTGACCGCCTTCATCCCCTACGTCATGAGCCCCGACCCCTACGCCGCCCAGTTCGCGGAGCTGAAATCGGTGGCCGAGGCCGGCGCCCGAATCGATTTCGGCTTCCACTTCGTGATCGCCACCGACGAGCAGCTCGCCGAGTTGCCGACATACATCAAAGAGTTCGGCGTCCCCACCGCCAAGCTGTTCATGAACATCCGCGGCGACGAGGGCAAGCGGCTGGGTCTGCCGGGAACCGACGACGGTTTCATGCTGCGGCTGCTGGAAACCCTCGCCGCCCATGACGGCATGATGTGCCCGCACCCGGAGAACATCGAGGCCGCCTGGGTGCTGCGCGACCGGGTCATGGCGGCGGACCCGGACGGCACCGGCGGGCTGGAGAGCTGGAACGCGACCCGGCCGCCCTTCGTCGAGGCCGATGCGATCCGCCGCGCCGCCTATTTCGGCCGGGCGACCGGCGCGCGGGTCTATACCGTTCACACCTCCTCCGGCGAGGCGCTGGACGCCGCTGTCGAGCAGCGCAAGGCCGGCTCCCGGCTGACCATCGAGACCTGCACCCACTACCTTACCCACGACACCACGACGGAGTGGGGTGCCGTCGCCAAGGTGAACCCGCCGCTGCGCGATCCAGCCGACCGCGAGGCCCTCTGGGAGGGCATCCGGCGCGGCGGCATCGACACCGTCGGCACCGACCACATCCACCGGCCGGTCTCCAGCAAGGACGGCGGCATCTGGAAGGCGCAGCCGGGCTTCCCCGGCCTCGACGCCTTCCTGCCGGCGTTCTTCACGGAAGGGCATGCCAGGCGCGGCATCCCCCTGGAGCGGCTCGCGGCCCTGGTCACCGCGAACCCGGCCGACGCCATGGGCCTCGCCCCACGTAAGGGGCGGATCGTGCCGGGCGCCGACGCCGACTTCGCGATCCTCGACATGAAGGCGCCGTGGACGGTGGAGAAGGCGCACCTTCAGAGCGACGCCGGCTACTCGGTCTGGGAAGGCCGGGAGATGGCCTGCAAGGTTCTGCACACCCTTGTGCGCGGCGCCTTCGTGGTGCGCGACGGCGCCCTGATGGAGGACAGCGAGGGAACGGGCCGGTTCATGCCCCGTACCCTCGCCTGACCGGTCAGGACGCCCGCCAGCGGCCGGCATAGAGGCGGCAGCCGAAGCGGCCATCGCCGGTCACGACCGTCGCGTCGTGGCTGACCGCCGTGCCGATGCCGCGCTCGTCCTCCGGCGAGAAGCGGGCGGCCATCCAGCCGCTCACGGTCTCGGCCGAGAGCGGCGTGAAGGGCCCCTGGTTCGGGATGCAGCCGCGGGACTCCGTCTCGCTCCAGTGGTCGCCGTACTCGGAATCGAGGTTGCGCACGCTGAGCAGGACGGCCCCGCCCGGCTTCACCACCCGCCGCACCTCGTCGAGCATGGCTTCCGGCTCCGGCATCTGCTCCAGCACCTGGGGCAGCACGACGGCGTCGATGCTGGCATCGTCGTAGGGCAGCGACGCTCCGGCGATCCGATCGGCATGGACGCGGTCGCTCGACAGCCCCTCTCGGCGAAGACGCTCGGTCACGAAGGTCAGGTTGTGGTCCGACAGTTCCGCCAGATGCAGATCCACGCCGGCATCGAGCCGGCGCCTCAGTTCCGCGCTATAGGTGCCGCCCCAGGGCATCAGCTCGACCGCCCGGCTCCCCGGCGCCAGGGCCGGCAGCAGGTCCAGTTCCGCCTCTGTCGCCTCGCCCTGGCGGCGCGACACGTAGACCCCGGCGAGCGGCGATTTCGCCCAGACCGCGTAGCCGCGGAAATCCGCCAGCTTGTCCCAGGACCAGCCGCGCGGATCCCAGACGGCGAACGGGTTGTCGGCGTTGCTGATCTCGAAATACGGATAGGCCGGTGCCGGCTTCGCCGGATACAGGGTCCGCGCCGGGCGGGAGAACCCGTTCCAGGAATGGACCTCGTCGAACGGCCGGCGCGGCGCCTTCATCGCCGGGGCGGTCGGCCGGGCGCGGCCGATCGCAAGCGCGCCGACGATCTCGAAGATCGGCGGGACTCCGAACAGCTCGGCGAGCGCCTGATTGCTGCCGATCCCGGCGTTCCAGATCGTGTCGTATCCACGCAGATGGGCGCTCAGCATCATGTGGTAGCAGGCGCCGGCCACCGACTGGACGACGGAGAAGTTGCCGTGGGTCCAGCCCTTCTGGAAGCACAGATAGACCAGCGCCGAGCACTCGGCGAAATGGTGGTTGCCGCCGGAGATGTCGTGGCACTTCATTAGCATGTCGCGGTCGTCGACGATCACGAAATGCCATTGCTGCTGGTTGCAGGAGGACGGGGCCTGCATGCCGTCGCGCACGATGTCGGCAAGCACCTCCCGCTCGATGCGCGAGCCATCGAAATCCCGGCAGGATCGCCGCTCGGCGAGCAGGTCCAGGATCCGGCGCCAGTCCTCGACCGCGTGGGCTTCCGGGGACGGCGGGCGCGAGCGGGCGTCATCCATTCTGTTCTCCTGTAGCAAAGAAGCCGTAGATTACGCTTGCGGACGGAGCGTTGACAGAAGGGTTATGCGGCGGAAAAATGTCAACAGTTGACTATTTCGGCACTGGCAAGCCGCGGCTCTGCGGGCGGTCCGATGCCGAAATCTCAGGTCGACCCGACGCACCGAAAGGCGGATGATACTGGGGCGGCGGCCACCGAAGGGGACAGTCCGACAACCGGCGTCGGGACGACGGGCGCCGACACAGGGAGACGGAGGATTTCAATGAACAAATACATCGGAACCATGGTCAGGGGCGCGGCGTTCGCCGCGTCACTCGGCGTGGCCGGCACCGCGCTCGCCCAAGACGAGGTGACGCTGCGCTGGGGCCACTACCTGCCGAACAGCGCGTTCCTCGAGGTCGAGCAGAACTTCGCCAAGAAGATCGAAGAGCGCACCGACGGCAAGGTGAAGATCGACATCACCTATGCCGGCGGCCTTGGCAAGGGCAACGAGTTGATGACCCTGGCCGGTCGCGGCGCCATCGACATGGCATCCATCGTGCCCGGCTACTACGCCGACCAGCTTCTGTTTATCCGGGCGTTCCAGATCCCGTTCGTGTTCGACAATCCCGCCGAGGCGATGACCCTGTCGCGCAACTCCTTCGCGGAATTGCCGATGTTCGGCGAGGAGCTGGACAAGTTCAACGTCAAGTTCCTGTTCCACCAGCCGCTCGGCGTCTACTACCTGACCGGTCCCGACGGGAACTGCGACAACATCGCGGGCCTCGCGGACAAGAAGATCCGGAGCTTCGGCGCCGATATTCCGAAGCTGCACGCGGCGGTCGGCGCGGTGCCGGTCTCGATCGGTGTCGGCGACATCTACGAAGCACTGGAGCGCGGCACCCTGGACTACTCGTTCATCAATCCGGGCAACATCGTCACCAACCGCCTGTACGAGCCGGGCAAGTTCAGCTGCGGCCCGGTCATGGCGATCACCGGTCACCTGATCACCATCGGCAAGCGCGCCTGGGACAAGCTGACCCCGGAGACGCAGGCGATCTTCATGGAAGAGGCGAAGGTCAGCCAGCAGGCCTATCTCGACTGGATCGACGCCTTCGAGAGCAAGGCTGTGGCCGACATCCAGGCCAATGGCGGCGTCATTAAGGAATTCCCCGAAGCCGAACTGGCCAAGTGGAAGGAGACCGCGCCGGATCTGCTGGGTCTGTGGGTCGAGGACATGGAAGGCCGCGGGCTCGGCGACGAGGCCAAGCAGGTCTCGACCAAGTGGCGCGAGTGGCTCGGCCGCTGATCTGATACCAGTCGCCCCGGCCGCCCCCAGAGGCGGCCGGGCTCTTTTCGCAGACCCTTTTCCGGATACGGCGCGACCTCGGCATGGCCCTTCTCTCAGATCTGTTGCGGCGCCTCGCGATCTTCGTGCTGCTGATCGGCGGTATCGGCACAATGGCGGCGATGCTCCTCGGCACCATCGAAGTCGTCGGCACCCAGATGCTCCACACGCCGGTTCCCGGCGCGCTGGAACTGACCGAGAGCACCATGGTGCTGATCGTGTTCGGTGCCCTGGCCTACGCCCAGATCCGGCGAAGCCACATCCGCGTCGAGCTCATCTACACGAACATGGGACCGCGGGTGCGCGCCGCGATGGACGTCTTCGCCGACATCTGCGCGCTGGTGTTCTTCAGCCTCCTGCTCTGGCAGGCCTACCACGAGGCGGTCTACAGCCTGCAGATCGGCGAGGCGACGGTGGGGCTGATCCGCTTCCCGCTCTTTCCCGCACGCATCATCCTGGCGGTCGGGACCGGCCTTCTGATCCTGCAGCTCGTCCTCGACCTGATCACCGATATCCGCCGGATCATCGACGGCAGCGAACTCGTACCGGCCGAAGGCTACGACCCCACCCGCCCGACCGGCACCGACTGAGGACACCCGCATGCTCGATCCCGCCACGACTGGCATCATCGTCGGCGTCATGCTGCTGGTCTTCCTGGCCGTCGGTGTGCATATCGGCGTCGCCCTCGGACTCGGGGGCATCCTCGGCATGTACCTGTCGATCGGCCCGGACGCGGCCTGGGCGCAGCTCGCCACGATCCCGTTCAGCACGACGAACGAGTTCACCCTGGCGGTGATCCCGCTGTTCATCCTCATGGGCTCGCTGGCGACCACGGCCGGCATCACGACGGATCTCTACAAGGCCGCCTACAACTGGCTCGGACACCTGCGCGGCGGGCTCGCGATCGCCACGACCCTGGCCTCCGCCGCCTTCGGCGCGGCCTGCGGCTCGACCGTGGTCAACGCGGCGGTCTTCACCCGCATGGCGCTGCCCGAAATGGTGCGGTTCGGCTACGACAAGCGGCTCAGCGCCGGCTGCATCGCCGCCTCGGGCACCCTCGCCTCTCTGATCCCGCCGAGCATCCTCATGGTGATCTACGCGGTCATCACCGAGCAGTCGATCGCCGTGCTGCTGATGGCCGGCCTGGTCCCCGGCCTGCTGTCCGCCGCCGTCTTCGTGGTCGGCATCTACATCTGGGTCCGCCGCCGCCCGGAGATCGCGCCCACCCTGGAGACCCGGATCTCGGCCAGCGAGCGCTACAAGTCGCTCTACGGTGTGTGGGGCATCATGTTCCTGTTCATCCTGGTGATCGGCGGGATCTACAGCGGCTTCTTCGTGCCGACCTATGCCGGCGCCGTCGGGGCCTTCGGGGCCTTCCTGATCGTGCTCGCCAAGGGCCGGTTCACCGGCAAGTCCATGGTCGAGACCTTTAAAGATGCCGGCGTCACCACCTCGGTGATCTTCATCATCGTGATCGGCGGCATCCTGTTCGCCCGCTTCCTGACCTACACCGGGCTGGTCGCCGACATCTCGAGCACGCTGCTGGGCTGGGATCTCAACCCCTATGTCTACCTGCTCGCCTTCGCGGTGATCTATCTGATCCTCGGGATGCTGATCGAGCCCATCGCGATCATGGTCATGACCCTGCCGGTGATGTTCCCGATCCTCACCGGGGTCGGGTTCGACCCGATCTGGCTCGGCGTGATCTCGATCAAGCTGGCGGAGATATCGCTGATGACGCCGCCGGTCGGCCTCAACGTCTACGTGGTCCGCAGCGCCTCACCGATCCCGCTCAAGCTGGAGGAGGTGTTCGCCGGCGTGATGCCCTTCGTTCTGATGGACGTGATCACGCTGGGACTGCTGATCGCCTTCCCGGCCATCGTGACCTTCCTGCCGGCCCTGATGCGATAGGCGGCGGGCGCAGGCCCTGCCAACAGCGGCCGCGCCGGCAAGCCCGGTGCGGCCGTTCCTTGCTTCCCTTCAAAACAAAGACCACTCCCCGGAGTCATTCCGGGGCCCCCGCCGGGGAGTCGTTGGGCGGCCGAGCCGTCACGCGGAAGGCTCGGCCCCGGAACAGGTCCGGGGAGTGAGGTGAAGGTGGGAGTGTCCGAGCAGAAGGCTCAGCCGCGCAGTTCCGCCGCGGCCCGCAGGCCGGCGATGCGGCCGAGGGCCAGGGCGGTCAGCAGGCCGTTGCCCGAAGCGTAACCGCCCGCCCCGGTCTGCCCGCTGATCCCGGCGGCGGCGCCGCCCCCGGCGAACAGGTTCTCGATCACCGATCCGTCCGGCCGCAGCACGCGGGCATGGGTGTCCACCATCAGCCCGCCCTGGGTGTGGAACAGCCCCGGTTTCACCCGCACGATGGCGAAAGGCGGCTCCAGCGGCGCCAGTTCGAATCTTCGGCGGCCGAACGGATCGGCCGTCTCGCCGCGCGCCGCCGCGTTGTAGGCGGCGACGGTCTGCGCCAACCCCGCCCCATCCACGCCGAGGATCGGTCCCAGCGCCTCCGGGGTGTCGGCCCAGCGGACCCCGCCCATCTCCGCCAACTCGGCGTATTCCTCCTCCTGAGCGGCGATGTCATGGATGCGCCGGTCGTAGACCGCATAGGCCATCTCGCCCTGGGCCATCACGGCCGGCGCGAAGCCGGAATAGCCGGCATCCTCGTCGCCGAACCGGCGGCCGTCGGCGGCGACCAGGATCCCGCCCTTCTCGATGGTGGTCCAGGACAGCAGGCTGCCCTGGGGATAGGCCACGGCGGCATAGCCTTGATAGGCACCCATGTTGCCGAGCGCCGCCCCCAGCTCCTCGCCCCAGGCCGCCGCTTCGCCGGTGCTGCCGAGGGCGCCGAAATACTCCGCCGGCGCGATCTCCGGGCACCAGCGCGCGACCATCTCGCGGTTGCCGGCGAAGCCGTTGGTCGCCAGCAACACCTTGGCGGCGCGCACCGGCTCGCCGGAGACGACGGCACCGACCACCGCCCCGTCCTCGACGAGCAGCCGGTCGACCGGGTTGCCGACGGCGAGCGGGATGCCACGGTCGGAGACGAAGCCGAGCAGATCGTCGACCAGATCCTGTCCCCGGCGGGAGCGCGGCGCGTGCAGGCGCGGCACGCTGTGACCGACATGTTTGTACGCGGTCACCAGTTCCATCCGGGCACCCAGGTCGTCGATCAGCCACTCGACCAGCGGCGCCGACTGCTCGGCCATGAGCCGGGCAAGGGCGTCGGCCTCGTGAGGACCGGCGGTGGCCAGCAGGTCGGCGACGAGCCTGTCAAGCGAATCCTCGATTCCGGCCTCGCGCTGGAACCGGCTGCCCGCCCCCGGCACCGACCCGGTGCTGAGCGAAGAGTTGCCGCCCGGCCGCGCCAGCTTCTCAACGATGGCGACGGAGATCCCCGCATCGTGGGCCGCAACGGCGGCGGCCAGACCGCAGGCGCCGGCACCGATGACCAGGAGGTCGGTGTCCACCGCGCTCATGGCTCAGGGTCCTGCCGGGGTCGTCATCGCCGCGACGATCTCACCCCAGGACCGGCCGAGCGTGGCCGGGTCCAGGTCCAGCACCTGCTCCAGGACCGGTCCCATCGCCGGATAAGGCGCGTCGACGATGCCGCGGATCTTGGCGCGCACCTCCGCCGGCTCGAACGGCCGGTCGGGCCCGCCCCGGGCGCTGAGACATTCCTCGGTGACCCGCGCTCCGTCGCCCATCACCCAGGTCACGCGCGCCGGGCGGTCGTTCGGCCAGGCCGGTTCCGGCTGGAAAGCGTCGATGCTGACCCGATGGCGCAGATCGGCGATCGCCGGGTCCGTCAGGGTCGAGGCGTGGAACGCCTCCGCCCCGGCATGGCCGAACCGGGCGGTGGCGGCGAGGATGTGCTGCATCGAGAACTTGGCCGCCAGAGTCGTCGCCGGATCGGCGTTGTCCAGATGGCGGCCCTTCCAATGGGTGTCGATATGGATCGCCTTGATGCCGGCCGCGTCCGCCCGGGCCGCCAGCGCCAGGCTCGCCTCGACGGCGGAATGGGCGTACTGGCAACAGGCGTGAAGCTTGTGGTAGCCGTCCGCAAGCGCCCAGTCCGACCCGAGCCCGTCGGTGAGTTCCTGCGGATGCGGCTCGCCACCGAACGCGCTGGCATAGACGTCGTGCAGGCTCTCCGGACGGCCGGTGATGCCGCAGAGCGTCCAGTCGACCGCCCGTAGGCCGCTCCACGCGCCCACCCCCGGCCATACGTTACGGACCAGCGCGCCCTCGACGGTGTGGTTGAACGGTCCCGGCACGACCAGGGTGCAGGCGGTCGAGATCACTCTGGCCATGTCCTCGGCCGAGAGACGGCGGAGGGCGGCCACCGAGGCGGCGGCGCCGACTGCGGCGAGGCTCCCATGCGGGTGCAGGGTGAGCGTCGGATAGCCGAAGGCCCGGGCGATCCGCCCCGAGATCTCGTAGCCGATGGTCAGCGCCCGCAGCAGATCGTGTCCGCTGGCGCCGGACGCCTCCGCCTCGGCCAGCAGCGCCGGCACGCAGTAGAGGCCCGCATGGCAGATCACCCGCCGGTAGCCCTCGTCCAGTTCGCACCAGTCGGCGGCACTGCCGTTGACGGTGGCGGCGGAATAGCGGTCGAGCCGGGTCGCCCGGCCGTCGAAGACGGTCGCTTCCGGAGCGCCCGACGACGCCTCCATGCCCTTGGTCAGCGCGCGAAGCTCCGGTTCCTCGCGGGCGGCGACGATGGCGGCAAGATCGTCGGCCAGCACCGTGGCCGCGCGGACCCGGATCGCCTCCGGCACCACATCGCCTTGCAGGTCCGCCGCCCAGCGGGTCAGGGCTTCTATGCCGTCGGCAATCCGGCGGGCGGGGTCGGTCGGCTTGGAGGTGCCGTCCATCCTATTCTCCGGCGGCCCGGTCGACGCCGCTCTCCAGCCCCGTCAGCAGACCGATGGCGTCGGCAGTCGGCATGACGTCGGCGTATTTGGCGTTCATGTCGAACAGGTTGACCGCGTGGCTGGTCGGCGAGCGGTCGTAGACGCACTCCTCCGGCACGATGCATTTGAAATTGTAGGCGAAGCCGTCCGTGACCGAGGACCGCACGCAGCCGCTGGTGGTGCAGCCGGTCACGAACAGCGTGTCGACGTCGAGATCGATCAGGTGGCTGACCAGCGGCGTCCCGAAGAACGCGCTCGGGTGCTTCTTCGGCAACAGGACGTCGCCCTTGACCGGCGCCAACTCGGCGACGAACTCGTAGCCCTTCGCGTCCACCGTCATGATCGCCGGCACCTTCTCCGCCAGCCGCCCGGAATCCGTTTCGACGTTCTTCGGCGCCACATGCGGGTACAGCACCGGCAGGTTCAGCCGTCGGAACTCCGCCAGCAGCGGCCGGATATGGTCGACCGCGGCCCAGCCCACGTCGCCGCAGGCGGTCGGATACTCCTTGATCGCGTCCCAGTAGGGCCGCCGCTCGGTGCCGACGGTGCGGTACTGGACGTCGATGATCAGCAGCGCGGGGCGCCGGCCGATACCGCTCGGGCGGCCGAACCCGGCCTCTTCGTAGCGGCGTTCCTCGTCGTCGGTGATCGTTCCGGTCCAGGGATGCATTTGACCCTCCCAATCGCGCTGCGTAGCCTGCAGAATTGTCGACAGTTGACGATCCGCCGCAGCGGCTTGTCAACACACCGCAACCCGAGAGGCCGGTCCGTTCCCATGAAGCTCGCCACCCACGATCGCTACGGCTACAGCCCGCTCGACGCCCGCCCGGTTTACGACTGGCCAGAGGGCAAGCGCCTCGCCGTCTGCTTCTGCAACAATATCGAGGTCTTCGGCTTTCTCGAAGGGCTCGGGACCGACAGCACCGTCATCGGCGCGTCCCAGACGACCCGAAACTACGCCTGGCGCGATTACGGGAACCGGGTCGGCCAGTGGTACCTGTTCGACCTGTTCGAAGAACTCGGCATCCCCGCCTCCCACAACCTGAACTCGCTCCTGGTCGAACACTGCCCGGAGATTCTGCACCGCATCAGGGAACGCGGCGATGAGGTCGTCGGGCACGGCCGCACCAATGCCGAGCGCCAGGACGCGCTGGACGAGGCCGGCGAAGCGGCCCTGATCCGCGAGACCACCGACGCCCTCGCCGGGTTCTTCGGCACCGCGCCGAAGGGATGGCTTGGCCCCTATCTGGCGCAGACGCCGGTCACCCTCGATCTGCTGGACGAGGCCGGATACACCTACGTCATGGACTGGCCGGCCGACGACCAGCCGTTCTGGATGCGGACCCGCCGCGGGCGCATCCTCTCGGTCCCCTACTCCATCGAACTGAACGACAGCCCCGCCATGGTGTTCCGCCAGCATTCCGGCGAGGAGTTCGAGCGCATGATGATCGACCAGTTCGACGAGATGCTGCACCAGTCGCGCAAGCGGCCCCTAGTCTATACCGCCGTGCTGCATCCCTTCGTGGTCGGCCAGCCGTTCCGCCTGCGCGCGCTCCGCCGGGCCATGGCGCATATCCTCGAGCACCGCGACGAGATCTGGCTGACCACGCCGGGCGAGATCGCCGACTACTGCGCGCGCCTGCCGGAGGGGACCATCCCCGGCTCGTGACCCCCCGCACTCAGGCGTCGGATCGCGGGCGACAGATCGTCGGCGCTGGCTAGTCGCTTTGCCGGCGTGGCCGGCACCGCCGACAGAACGCCCCACTTCTCCTTCCCCCACTCCCCGGACTTATTCCGGGGTGAGGCGTGCGCTGTTTCCGCCGCCCCAGCTCAAGCATTCGCTGGTACGAAAGCCTCAGCCTAGCCCCGGAACAAGTCCGGGGAGTGCTTTGGAGATAGGTACTGCGAGATCAGTCCGGGCAGGTTCCCCTCACCCCGTCGGCACCCGCACCTTGCCGTGCCACGGATCGACTAGGGGAGCGGCCGCCGCCGCGATGTCGAGCAGGTCGTCGTCGCCGTGGCGGAAGCCGACGAGTTGGATGCCGATCGGGAGGCCGGTCGGCCCGTCGCCCGCCGGCACACCGATCACCGGCAGGTGAAGAAGGGTCCACAGCGAGTTGAAGACCGAATCCCCGGTGCCGTCGAGGCCCGCATCGGCCTCGCCGGTCGCGCCGAAGGTCAGCACCGCATCGAACCCGCGATAGTGCCCCTCATAGGCCATGCGGGCATGGGCGGCGAAATCCTGGGCCGCTTTTAGGGACATCGGGGTGATGCCGGAGCGGTATTCGGCGATGCCCCGCAGCGTGTCGTGCAGCCGATCCCCGTGATTCAGCAGGTCGGGCAGAAACGCCGCCCGCCCCTCGCCGCGCATGATCGTGTCCTTGGCCGCGTCGATCCCGGCGAAGGACGCCGGCAGTTCGCGCCGCTCCACGGTCGCACCCGCCGCCGCCAGCGCGTCCGCCGCCCGCTCCAGCACCGCCTGCGCGCCATCCCGCGCCCGGTCCGCGTAGGGGGTGAGGCAGAGGGCGATCCGGAGGGACGCCGGATCCCGGGTTCCGCCGTCCGGTCGGGCAATGCCGCTCGCCGCCGCCACCATCCTCAGATCCGAGACGGACCGCGCGTACCAGCCGATCGTGTCCAGGCTCGCGGCGAAGAGCTTGGCGCCCTCGCGGCTGACGGTGCCCCAGGTCGGCTTCATCGCGTAGGTGCCGCAGTAGGACGCCGGGCGCATCACCGACCCGCCGGTCTGGGTGCCGAAGCTGATCGGGACGTGAAGGTCGCCGACGGCCGCCCCGGATCCGCTGGACGATCCGCCGGCGGTGTGGGTCGCGCGGTGCGGGTTGACGGTCGCGGGCAGCCGCCCAAGCGCCGCGAACTCCACCGTGTCGAGCTTGCCGAGAGGAATGGCCCCGGCCGCGCGCATCAGTGCGACGCAGCCGGCGTCGTCGACAGCGATCCGGTCCGCGTATAACGGCGAATTGTGGGTGCCCGGCATCCCCGCCACGTCGATCACGTCCTTCAGCCCGATCGGTATGCCGTGAAGCGGTCCGCGGACCCGGCCGGCCCTGCGCTCCGCATCGAGCCGTTGGGCCTCTGCCAGGGCGCCGTCGCGGTCGACATGCAGCCAGGCCCGGACGCCGGGGTCGCGGGCATCGATCCGGGCCAGGCAGGCGGTCAGCAGGGCGACGGCGGTCAGGTCGCCGGCCGCCATGGCGTCAGAGGCCTCGCCGGCCGTCAGGCGGGAGGGATCGGAATCGGTCACGATGGGGGCCTCGTCTTCGGTTCGAGACCCGATCATGGGACGATAGCCGGGCGGCGGACAAGATGCCCTCTCGTCCGCCGGTCAATGGAACCTCAGGCGGCGCCGAAGGGTTACTGGGCGCTCTTGCCCTTGCGGTGCGGCTTGCGGCCCCTGTCCTTGAAGCTGCCGTCCTTCGACGCCCCGCCCTTACCCGCCCGGTCCAGGGTGAGCTTGCCCTCCTTTCGGGCGATCCGGGCGGCGGCACCGTTGGACGTCTTCGCCTTCTTCGGCTTGCGCGGCTGCGCCGCACGGTCCTCACCGGTGACGATCGGCGTCGCGTCGACCGGGGCGGAGCCGGAGGTTTGCTCGGCGCGGTCGTGACGCCAGGGGTCGCCGCCGAACTGCTTGCGGGGACGTTTCAGCGGCCTCTCGGCGGCGGGCAGGTCGTCGCGCCGGGACGGCGTCTGCACGGGAGCGGCAGCCGCCGCAACCTCATCGGCGTTGCGATGGGGCTTCTCCCGCTTCGGCCGGTCGCTTCGGGGCGTTTCCGATCCGGCCTTCTGCGGCCTCGTCTTCTCCGCCCGGGACGTATCGGTGCGGGGCTTGTCAGTGCGGGGTTTCGCCGCCCGCGGTTTGCGGGGCGCGGGCGCCGGCTCGCTCGGGACGCCGTCGATGCGGTCGACGGTGATCGTCTTCTCGATCTTGCGGCTGGGCCCGACCGCCTCGAGGAAGGCCTCCGCCGCCTCGGGATGCAGCTCGACGTGGGTCTCGGTCTCGTGGATGCGGATCGCGCCCACATGGTTCTTGGTCAGGCTGCCGGCCCGGCACAGCATCGGCAGAAGCCAGCGCGGCTCGGCGCTGTGGTGGCGGCCGACGGACAGCCGGACCCAGGTCCCGCTCTCGAAATCGCCGGATCGCTTGCCGGCCGGACGACGCTCGAACGGCTCGCTGCGGTCGTCCCGGCCCGCCTTCCGGTCCGCCCGGTCCCGGCTTTCGCGCAGCGGCGGCCCGTCCAGCAGCTCCTCCGGGGCGGTCAGTGCCGCCATATGCTTGCGCAGAAAGGCCACGGCGACGGTCTCGGCGTCGTAGCGGGACAGGAGTTCGGCGGCGAAGGCCTTCTCCTCATCGCTCACCTCGCCGCTGAGATCGGAGTCCTCGAGAATCCGCTGCCGGTCGAGCGCCCGCACCTCGTCGGCGGAGGGCGGCTTGCCCCACTCCGCCGAGATGTTGGCGTTGGCCAGCAGCCGCTCGGTGTGGCGGCGCCGGGGATACGGGACGATCAGTGCCGAGACGCCCTTGCGTCCCGCCCGGCCCGTCCGCCCGCTGCGGTGCAGAAGCGATTCAGGGTTCTTCGGCAGGTCCGCGTGGATCACCAGTTCCAGGTTCGGCAGGTCGATGCCGCGGGCGGCGACATCGGTGGCGATGCAGATGTTCGCGCGCCCGTCCCTCAGTGCCTGAAGCGCGTGGGTGCGCGCGCCCTGGGTCAGCTCGCCGGACAGCGCCACCACGGCGAGGCCGCGGTTGATGAACCGGCTGGTCAGGTGGTTGACCGTCGCGCGGGTGCCGCAGAACACGATCGAGGACTTCGGATTGGCGTGGCGCAGCACGTTGATGATCGCGTTCTCGCGGTCGGTCGGCGCGCAGACCAGGGCGCGGTACTCGATATCGCCGTGCTGGCGGTCCTCCCCGGCGGTCGTCAGGCGCACCGCGTCGCGCTGGTAGCGCTTGGCGAGCGCAGCGATCGTCGGCGGCACGGTGGCGGAGAACATCAGGGTGCGGCGGCCGGTCGGCGCGGACTGGAGGATGAACTCCAGGTCCTCCCGGAAGCCGAGATCGAGCATCTCGTCCGCCTCGTCCAGCACGACGACCCGCATGCCCGTCATGTCGAGCGAGCCGCGCTCGATATGGTCGCGCAGGCGGCCGGGCGTGCCGACGACGATATGGGCGCCACGCTCTAGGGCCGCGCGCTCCGTCCGCATGTCCATACCGCCGACACAGGACGCGATCGACGCGCCGGCGACCGCGTAGAGCCATTCCAGCTCGCGCTTGACCTGCAGTGCCAGCTCGCGGGTCGGCGCGACGGCCAGGGCCAGCGGCCGGTCGGTCCGGGCGAACCTGTCGGCCCCGTCCAGCAGGGTCGGCGCCATCGCCAGACCGAAGGCCACGGTCTTACCCGAGCCGGTCTGCGCCGATACCAGGGCGTCGGCCCCCTCCATCTCCGCGCCGAGCACGGCCTGCTGCACCGGCGTGAGCGTCTCGTATCCGCGCTTTGCCAATGCCTGAGCGAGCGCCGGGACGACGCCGTCTATTTCCGTCATGTCCAGTCTTTCGGGTGCCTGCGATCGGCCGGTCGGAACGCAAAGGCGCCTGGCGGGATCGTCAGTCCTACGCATCCCGCGCAGGGTCGTTTCTGAGCAGCCGCACCATAGGCGCGAATGCCCGAAATGTACAGCGTTCCGGCCCGACAGGGCGCCGGGATCGCGGCCCCGAACGCTCAATGCCGGCGGAGCGCCACGATCAGCTCGTCCTTGGTCATGTCCGAGCGACCCTCGATGCCGATCTCCTGGGCGCGGTCGTACAGATCGTCCTTCGTCCATTCCTCGTAGGGCGAGGCCTTGCCGCCCCGCTTCGACGCGCCCTCGGCATTGGCGATCCGGGCCGCCTTCTCCTTGCTGGCCCCGTCCTCGCGCAACGCCTCGTACACGTCGTCGTCCTTCACACTCGGTCCGTGCTGTTTGGCCATGGTCGGTCTCCTGCCGATGCTCGATGATCCAACTACGGAAGGCTAAACGCGGCAGGCCGCCGGAAGTTGCAGGTCGGGCGGATCGGCCGGCCCTGAGGGAAGGCTGGACCGCGCGGAGAACCGCCGGGCCGCTCAATCGTTGGAGACGCATGTTCGCTGCACTGTCGACACCGATCCTACTCTGCGTCTTCGCCGGCGCCGCCGCCGTGATCCTGCTCGGCGGGCTGCGGCTGACCGGACAGGCCGACCAGATCGCCGACCGCACAGGCCTCGGCGAGGCGATCGTTGGCGGCGTCTTGCTCGGCGCGGCGACGTCCCTGTCCGGCTCCATCGTCTCGCTGACCGCAGCCCTGGACGGGCGCGCTTCGCTGGCGTTCTCCAACGGGATCGGCGGCATCGCGGCGCAGACCGCGTTCCTGGCGCTGGCCGATGTCCTGCACCGCAAGATCAACCTGGAGCACGCGGCGGCGGACCTGTCCAACGTGTTCCAGGGCGCCCTCCTCATGCTGATGCTGGGGTTGCCGCTGTTCGCCCTGACCGGGCCGGACGTCGCGATCTTCGGCGTCCATCCGGTGTCGATCCTTCTGGTCGCGATCTATGTCGCCGGCGTCTTCGCCACGCGCCAGATCCGCGAACAGCCGATGTGGCGGCCCGTGCGGACCCGCGACACCCGCGAGGACGCTCCCGAACCGCAGAGCGACGACGGCCCCTCCACCCCCGTCCTGTTCGCCTCCTTCACGGCGCTCATGCTCGTCATGGGGGCGACCGGCTGGGTCATCGCCCAGATCGCCCAGGTCCTGACCGACCGCTACGACATCAACGCCTCGGTGGTCGGCGCGCTGATGACCGCGGTGGTCACCTCCCTGCCAGAGCTGGTCACCACCCTCGCCGCGGTCCGTCGGGGCGCCCTGCAGCTCGCCGTGGGCGGGATCATCGGCGGCAACACGTTCGACACCCTGTTTCTGACGATTTCCGACATCGGCTACCGCGACGGCTCGCTGTACCACGCGATCCGGCCCGACGATGTCTACTGGCTGTCCGTCGGCCTGATCATGACCGCGATCCTGACCCTGGGGCAGCTCTATCGCCAGCGCGAAGGCCCGGCGGGGATCGGAGTGGAGAGCGCGGCGATGCTGGGGGTCTACGCCGTGGCGATCGCGCTGCCCATGCTTGCGCGCTGAGAGAGGCCGACGGGTCAGCCGGCGAGCCAGCCGCAATCCACGGGCAGGGCCGTGCCGGTGATGTCGTCGCCGGCGGGACCGCAGAGGAACACGAGGGTCGCCGCCAGGTTTCCGGTATCGACGAACCGGCCCATTGGGCTGCGCTCGGCGGCGTAGCGGCGGGCGACCTCCGCCACGGGTTCGCCGCTGCTCTCGGCCATACCCGCGATCTTCGCCTCGATGGCCGGGGTGAGCACCGATCCGGGACAGAGGACGTTGCAGGTCACGCCGGTCCCCGCCGTCTCAATGGCGACCGCCCGGGCCATGCCGATCAGCGCCGTCTTGGTGGTCACGTAGTCGATGCGGTTCTCGGCCCCCCGAAAGCCGTAATAGGACGACAGGTTGACGATCCTGCCCCAGCCCCGCGCCTTCATCCCCGGGAGCGCCAGCCGCACGGTATGAAAGGCCGCCGTCAGGTTCACGGCGATGGAGCGGTCCCAGTCGGCCGGCGCGAAGGTCTCCACCGGGGAGAAATGGCGGACCACCGCGTTGTTGACGACGATGTCGAGCCCGCCGAACCGCTCCGTCGCGCGGCACACCATCTCCTCAATCTCGTCGGGACGTGAGAGGTCGGCTGGATCGAACGCGGTCTCCACGCCGCAGGTCTCGGCCAGCGCCTCAGCGGCCAGGCGGCCCTCCTCGGCCGTGCAGAGACCGTTGAGCACGACCCGGGCGCCGGCATCGGCGAGCCCCCGGGCGAGAGCGTGGCCGAGGCCGGCGACCGACCCGGTGACCAGCGCGGTGCGCCCGTCGAGACTCCTCTCCTGCGACACCCTCACCCTCCTGCCGCCAGACGGATGGCGGCGCCGGCCTCGTCCAACCGGTCAAGGGACCAGAGCGCCTCCGTCAGCCGGCCGACATCGCCGGTGAACCCCGCCCCCTGCGCCAGCGTCGCGAGCTTGGCCTCGAGATCCTCGTCGCTCAACGGGTTGGTGCGCGACCCCCGCGCCGCCGCCACGTCCCGCACCAGTGTCCGGCCGTCCCGTGCCCGGACCTCGACCCGGGCGGAGGCGATGTCGCGGGACGGGTCGTCCTGGAACGTGATCTCGGGTCGCCCGAGGCGCTCGGTCTCGGTGACGGCCGCATCGGTGAACTCGTCGAGCCCGGCCCGGCCCCGTAGCAGCGCGATCGCGATCGCGTGCTGGGCGCAGACCTGGGCCTCACGGCCGCTGGCGATCCTGGGCCGGTCGGTCCGCTGCCTCAGCAACGGGTGACCGGTCAGCACCACCGAGGCGACCTCGCGGGCACGCAGCCCCTCCGCCGCGTAGAGCTCCAGGCACGCGTCCAGGACCGGGTTCAGGACCACGCCGACCGGATACGGCTTGTAGGTGTTGTCGGCGATCTCCCACCGGCTGCCGAGCCCGTCGGTCAGCGCCTCGGGGCGGGCTGCGTCGGCATAGACGCCGAGATAGCCCCGCGCGCCGGTGAGCGGGCGATCGGGTCCCGAGAATCCCCGTGCCGCGAGCTCGGCCGCAAGCAGGCCGTTGCGGGCCGCCCCGCCGACGCTGGCGCTCTTCGCCATGGTGCCCAGGGTATCGACCAGGCCGGCGGATTGCGCGGCGGCCGTCGCGAAGGCGTTCTGCATGGCGGCGGGATCCAGACCGATCAGCGCGCCGCTGGCCGCCGCCGCCCCGAACACGCCGCAGGTCGAGGTGATGTGCCACCCGTGGCCGTAGTGGTAGGGCGACACGGCGTTGCCGATCCGACACGCGATCTCGCCGCCGATGACGAAGGCCCGCAACGCGTCCGCACCCGAACAGGGCACCGCTTCCGCCCGGGCGAAAACCGGTGCGAACACGACCGAGGCGGGATGGATGATCGTCGCCTCATGGGTGTCGTCGAAGTCGAAGATGTTGGCGCCCATCGCGTTCAGGAAGGCCGCGGTGGGCGCGTCCGACCGCTCGGCCCGGCCGATGACCGTGCCGGTCGCCGGACCGGCATACCGCCCCATCGTCTCCAGCACGATCTCGACCGCCGGCTCCCGGCAGCCGGCGATGGCGGTCGCGAAGATATTGATCAGCGATCGTCTGGCCTCGTGGCGGACCCGCTCCGGAATGTCCTCCCAGCGCAGGGATGCCGCGAAGGCGCTCAGCGCCGCGTCGCCGTTTTCCGAACACTCCGTCCGCGTCGTCACGATCAGATCCCGCCCTCTCGGTCGTGGCGGGACCATCCTCGGGGGCCCGTCCGCCGGACCCGTATCCGACCACAGCGCAGCGACCGGAGGCCAGACCGGTTCTTTCCACCGGAATGAGACGCCTCTGGGAGATTTATGAGACCCCCGTGGAATCGTGGTTACCGAAAATAGTTAATAATTGGTTTAAATCCTCGTCGCGGCTTTCCATCGCGGGATCCTGGACGGGGTAGGCTCCAGAAAGGAAACCTGACGATGACATGGATGGATGGCGGAAACGCCGACGCAGTGGGTCGGACCGGCAGCAGGCCGGTGCTCGTGGTAGACTATGGCGTCAAGCAGGCGGACCTGCTGACCGGAGGGCTGGCGGTCGAGGCGGATATCCTCTTCCTGGTCCCGGGGCGGCGCGCGCTCGACCAGATCGCCGCTTTTCTCGCCGACCGGAGGGACATCCCCTCCCTTCACATTCTCAGCCACGGCCATCCCGGCGTGCTCGCGCTTGCCGGCAGCAAGGTGGATCTGGCGGCCCTGGTGCTGCAGCAGGACGCGCTGGCGACCATCGCCGCCGCTCTCGCGGACGATGCCGCCGTCGTGCTGTACGGCTGCTCGGTGCTCGCCGGCCCGAAAGGTGCGGGGTTCTCGCGATACCTGGCGCTCGCGCTCGACGCCGAGGTCTCCGGGTCGCTCATGCCGGTCGGCAGCCTGGAGAAGGGCGGCGACTGGGTGCTGCGCAATATCGACGGGCTCTGGATCGAGCCGATCTTCACCGGGGACGCCCGCGCCCGGTACCCGGAACTGCTCGTCACCGGCGCCCGGACGGCCAACAGACCCTGACCCGTTCTCCGGGGGGAGAGCCGGGGCCCGGGCCGTCCGCGAGGACACCGGGCCCCGGGACCGGCCGGACGCGCCTGAGGACCGGCAGGCGCGTTCGGTCGGGACGATATGCCGGGACGACAGGGCCGGGGAAAGGTTGTGGCTGGTGCCGGGAGGGCGTGCCCGTCCAGAATGACCCATCGCCACCCTGCCATCGCGACGGGAGTCCCTTCCCATGACCGTCAAACCGTCCGCCCATTGGGTCTACAACGAGACCATCCGCCTGTTCGCCGCTCCCGCCGCCCCGGCCTTCGAGACCGAAGACGAGATGACGGCGATCTGGGGCCGCAACTGGGGCGTCGACAACGATGTGGGCCGGCTCCGCGCGGTCATGGTCCACCGACCCGGCCCGGAGATGGACGTGGTCGACCCATCCCAGCGCATCGCCGCCACCGGTTCCTTCGGCAACGTGGAGCACGGCTGGTACTTCCAGAGCGAGAGCGTCCCCGATTTCGACGAGATGCGCGCCCAGCACGACGCGCTGGTGGCCGCCCTCAAGGCCGAGGGCGTGGAGGTCTTCGAGGTCCGGGGCGTGACCGACGGGCGGCTCAAGTCCTGCTACACCCGCGATCCCTTCGTCATGGTGAAGGGCGGGGCGATCGTCAGCCGCATGGGCGCGCGCATCCGCCGGGGCGAGGTCCTGGCGATCACCCGCACGCTCGCCGAGCTCGGCATCCCGATCCTGCGCACCCTCTCCGGCACGGCGCTGTTCGAGGGCGGCAGCTTCGCCTGGCTCGACCCGAAGACCGCCGTGGTCGGCTGCGGCATCCGGGTCAACCGCGAGGCGGCGCGGCAGATCGCCGAGGTGCTGGCGAGCCAGGGCGTCGAGCTGCTGCCCATCGACCTGCCGGGCCACGACATCCATATCGACGGCCAGTTCCTCATGGTCGACCGGGATCTCGCCCTGATCGACCAGGACCGCCTGCCCTACTCCTTCCTGGAGATCCTGAAGGAGAAGGGCATCCGCACCATCGAGATCAGCCCCGCCGACAACCGGGCGATCGTCAACTCCCTCGCCGTGGCACCTGGCCGGCTGATCATGCCGGAGGGCGGCACCAACGAGACCCTGGACAAGCTCGCCGCCGCCGGGGTGACGTGGACCACGCTGGCCTACGAGAAGATGATGCTGAACGGCGGGGGCATCCACTGCTCCACCATGCCGCTGATCCGCGATCCGGTTTAGGTGGGCTGGGGGCGTCAGGGCAATTTTCGCGAACTTGGCACATCAGGATTGACCGTCCGGTCGCGACCCATAGCGGCCGTTCGAACTCAACGGGACGCCTGCCCAAGAGCGGTCATTGGAATGGCCTTCGCACTGAGAGGAATCTGACTCATTCTTGGAAGAGATTGCGGGGCTCAGGTCACGGGCCACGGCGACCCTTGCGACCACCAGGCACGAACGGCTCGATCCGGTCCCACTGTTCGTCTGTCAGATCATCGCGATCCCGATCCAACGCTGACCTCCTCAAAGATCAGCTTTGAGTGACGTTCAGATCCTCAGGGGAATCCCCTTTGTTAAATTGTCACCACTGCCTAGATTACGCTTCGCCATCGCTTAGCCGCACAGCCCTTTCGGTCCTGACATGACAGTCTCTGCGGAACGCCTCGACGCGGCCAGCGCACGGGATCGATCCAAGGCCCTAGTTGTCCCGACTAATAGCTCCTAGTCACAGTCGATGACTTCGTTGGTCTCACCGCAATATCGGTAGCAGGTTGTAACCGAAGGCGGAGAGCACTGGCACCGCGCGCCGTCATCAGTGCATTCGATCAGTCCCTTGGTGACGTACAGACATTCGACCGTCACCCAATTGCCATTGACCTCGTACTCGGCCGTCGTCTCCTGAATAGAGAGCGTAGCCAGCCTTTCGGGCTGGCAGTAGCCGTCATCCTCCTTCGGGCGGTAGAACGGATCCGCGTACTCGAGTTCGTCCAGTCTGGGGACAATCGGCCACCTGCCATCAACTATGCTGGAGACGATCGCCCTGTTGATTTCCGCATTATTCTCGCAAATGGTGATTAAGGTATCGACGGCCCCAACCGCACTCGCCATTGTCACCCCGCTGCCAACAAAAGCCGTGCCCTCGAGGAACGCAATCGCGGCCCCAGCTGCACCCACATTGAACCCGGGAGCCATTAGAGCGACTGCGACGAGACCGCTTGCCTGGCTCATTCCCTGTAACAGCTGCAAGCGACACCACGCATTGTCGACGAGCTTTGCGTCAAGCAGTGTCGAAGATGTCGATCCGGCAGTGCTGCCGGCTATCACCCTGTTGCAGCCGGTTTCCGGATGGGTACAGTCCGCCCATTCCGAGGCGCTGTAGACGCGGAATCCGGTATAGCCGGTCCGAATCGCATTAGCACCGATGCCGCGGCGCGGCTGCGGAAACCGCCGGGGCTTCAGAACTTCCCGGTCAACGCCCCACACTCCGTCAGTAGGAACGAAATGCGTCTCGCGGACCGCTGAGACTGCCCTTGCCGATGGTCCAAGGGCCGCCGAACGCGGCCGTGCGGTATCGACCTTGCGATACTGGGTGAATTGGGTGACGAAAGGCGAGAGCCGTTCGACAATCAGAAACTGGCGGTCGTCTGTGCCGACCACCGGCGAGGCAAGCACCACAAGCAACTGCCCACCGGGTTCGGTGAAACGCTCGAAATAGCCTGCACTGCGGCACACTCCATCGAATGCCACCCTGCGCGCGCCGCAGCGGTAACCAGCGGCTGGCGGCCTCGCAACGGCATCCGCGGGACGTGCGTTCGACGGATCGGCCGCCGCCATCCGCGGCATTGACTTATCATGGGATGTGGATTGCGTGCCCTCGCAGCCCGCCAACAGAACAACGGCTATAAAACTGGCCAGCCAATGTCGTGCCATTTCGCCCCTCCGCGATGCAGACACAGTATTTGACAGTATCAACAAAGGGGCCCTTCGGTCCACCAGCCGACCGATAGCCCATGGAAAAGAGTGGGGAGGCACTCAGCGTAGGCATTGTCCGTCGGCTTTTCGGGCCGGGATCAGCGGCACGCCGGCGAATACTCATCGATGAACTGCGACTGCAATGCGCTCACAAGGAAAGCGGCGCGAGGCTGAATTCATGGCATGGTTATTTTTTAAGGCTTTGAAGGCGCGCAAACGGTGTCTGGAACTGGCGAGCCGGTTCGGCGTTCACCCGACGATGATGCACCAATGGAAGAAGCCGCTGCTGGAGGGTGCTTCGGATCTGTTCCAGCGCGCCGGGTGACGTCCGACCAACACATGGGCGCGACCCGGATCAATGACCTGCACGTGAAGATCGGCGAGCCGTTGGTGGACCGTGATTTTTTAGCCGAAGGGCTGCGTCACGCCCAAAGTAGACTGTCTGCCTTCCACCCGTCCTTTCCGTCGAGCAAGACCTACGAGCCTACCTCACACCCCAAACAAGCTCCCATACCCCGACACCTGCGCCCGCACCCCGGACAGGCGCAGGCAGTGCCAGAGGCTCACCTGGTTGGCCGACAGGACCGGGCGCTGGAGGTCGCGCTCCAGGGCGTCGAGGATCGCCACGCAGCGGAAGCCGGTGCCGGCGATGAACACGCCGTCGGCCTCGGGCGGACAGGCGGCGCGGATCTGGGTGTAGAGCGGCTCGACCTGCTGCTCGAAGCCCAGGCCCTCCGGATACATCTCGCCATGGGGCACGTCGCGCCAGCCGCGGCCCGGGTCGTGGCTGAGCGGCCCGACGGGCTCGACGCCCAGCCCGCGGTAATAGGCCATGGCCTTCTCGGCGGTGGCCCCGTCGAACCAGGGCGGCAGCACGATGAAGGGCCGGCGCACCCCGGCGGCGCGCATCGCCGCCTGGCCGTCGAGCCCGTTGGTGGTGACGACGGTCTCGGGCCGCACGATCCCGGAGATCGCCTCCACGACCGCCGCGTCCCAGCCGGGCCCGCCGAGAATGCTGCTGGAACTGTGGCCGATCACCAGGGCCGAGAGCCGCATGCCGGCGAAATGCTCGGCGCCGCGCTGCAGGTCCGGTTCGAGGGTCACGGCGGTGCGGTCGCCGTTCCAGCGCGCCCAGGGGGCCTTGGCGGCGATCCGGGCGGCATGGACCGAGACATGGGGCGGGCACATCGCCCACCACTCGGCCTCGGGCACCGCCTCGCTGGAGACGATGAACATGCCGATCCGGGCCTGCCAGCCCCAGTTGTCGTTCTGCATCACCGCGCTCCCGCCCCCGCCGTCGATTGTCTAGCCGTCGATTGTCCCGCCACCGATAACCCCGCCGATCACGCCGCCGATCACGCAGCACCCGCGAGCCGGCCGGCTTGGCGGCCGTCCCGGCGCGCCCGCGCGGCCTCGCCCAGGGCGGAGAACAGCACGCGGCTGACCGGGTCGCCGGCGGCGTTGTACTCGGCGTGCCACTGCACCCCGATGGCGAAGCTCGGGGCCTCGGCGATGGAGATCGCCTCGATCGTGTCGTCCAGCGCCACGCCCTCGACCACGACCCGCTCGCCCAGCTCGAGGATCGCCTGGCCGTGCAGGGAATTGGTCACGATCTCCTCGGCGCCGAGCATCCGGGCCATCACGCCGCCCGGCGTGAGGCGGACCTGCTCCCTCAGCTCGAAGATGATCTCCGGATCCTTGCAGCCCTTGATCATGCGGTGCCGGTGCTTGCCGGGGAGTTCGGCGATCTCCGGGTGCAGGGTGCCGCCGAAGGCGACGTTCATCTCCTGGATGCCCTTGCAGAGGCCGAGGATCGGGATGCCCCGGTCGATGCAGGCGCGCACCATCGGCAGCGCCACCGCATCGCGGCCCTCGTCCATGTCGCCGTGGCGCTCGGTCAGGTCCTCGCCGTAGTGCCGCGGATGGACATTGGCGCGGCCGCCGGTCAGGACGACGCCGTCAAGGACGTCGAGCAGGTCGGGCAGGTCGACCGCCTCGGGAATGGCGGGGATGAGCAGCGGCGTACACCCGGCGACCTCGGCGACGGCGTCGATGCTCCGCCGCCCGGTCATCTGGGCCTCGATCACCTCTTCCGCGACGAATCTGTTGCACTGAATACCGATGACCGGACGCGCCATGGGGTCTCCCTCGGACGATTTCCTCGACGGGCTCCTACGATACCCAAGGTTTTATCCAGCTTCGGGGCCAAGCGTCCAGGCATCACCGCACGGCGCGGCCCGGCGGCGCCAGCGCGCGTCTGCCGCGGGGGACGGTGAAAATGCTACGGTCACTGTCCAACAAACGGGTTCGCCAACGGGTCGGGAGACGGATCAGCGTGACGTACACACTCTACTGGAGCCGATACGCCGGTTCGCTCGCGCCGCTCTGCCTGCTGATCGAGAGCGGGGTTTCCTTCGAGACGGTGCAGATCGACACCCGGCAGGGCGCCCATAAGGAGGAAGGCTACATCCGCGACGTGCATCCGCTCGGCACCGTCCCGGCGCTGCGCCTGCCCGACGGTCGGGTGCTGCTGGAGTCGGGCGCGATGATCCTCCATCTGGCCGACCTAGCGCCGGGATTCGCCCCGGAGACCGGCAGCAAGGAGCGGCCGGCCTTTCTCGACTGGGTGCTCTTCGGCGCGGCCACGCTCTACCCGACCTGCCAGCGCATTCATCAGACCGAGGGGATCGTCCCGGACGAGGCCGCGCGAGACGCGACCCGGCAGTGGGCAATCGAAACGCTGGATCGGAGCTGGGAGGTGGTGGAGAGAGCGCTCGACGGCAGCGGCCCCTTTCTCTTCGGGGCGCGGCCGAGCGGGGCGGACGTCTATCTCGCCATGCTCGCCCTGTGGCATCCGGAGCCGGACAGACTCGACGGCGCATACCCGAAAGCCGCCGCGATGAAGGCGGGTGTCCTGGAACTTCGATCCATGCGGCAGACGCTGGACCTGCACGGACTCGGGTAGGAGATCCGGTCGCTCAGCCGGCGGCGACGCTGAAGCTCTCGCCGCAGCCGCAGCGACCCGTCTCGTTCGGATTGTTGAAGACGAAGCCGGAGAACATCTTGTCCTCCTGATAGTCCATCTCCGAGCCGAGGATGAACATGATCGCGGTCGGGTCGATGAAGATCTTCACGCCCTTGTCCTCGACCACATCCTCGAGCTTCTTTCGGTCCTTAGCGTACTCGACGATGTAGGACAGGCCCGAGCATCCGGTGTTCTTCACACCGACGCGCAGGCCGATGACGCCCTCCTCGCCGGCCTTGTCGACGAGGCGGCGCACGCGCTCGGCGGCGGCGTCCGTCAGGGTGATCGGGGCTTTTCCGGGCTGGAACATCGCTCTCACCTGGGGTTTCGGCTGTATTCCAAGGTCGCGTCCGTGACCGACCGCTTCATTATACACGTGGGGATCGCTTAGAACATGTCCAGGAGAAGCCGCGCCTCTTCGCTCATCCGGGCCTTCGTCCAGGGCGGGTCCCAGACCAGGCTCACCTCCACCTCGCCCACGCCCTCGGCCTTGGCGACCGCGTCGGCGACCATCTTCGGCATCTCGCCCGCCACCGGACAGGCCGGCGCGGTCAGCGTCATCTCGATCTTCACCGTGCCGTCGTCGAACCGCTCGATGTCGTAGATCAGGCCGAGATCGTAGAGATTCACCGGAATTTCCGGATCGTGCACGGTCTTCAGCGCCTCGATCACGACCTCCTCGTCCACCGGCCCCTTGGGGTCGTCCAGGGGAGCGCCGGCGCGTGCCGACCCTTCCGGGCCGACGGCGCCGGGCATGAAGTCGTGCAGGCCGAGCTCGTGGTTCATCGCGGCTTCCATTCTCAGGCGAAGATCTGGCGGACCTTGTCGAGCGCGCCGACCAGGGCGTCGATCTCCTCGCGGGTATTGTACATCGCGAAGCTCGCCCGGGTGGTCGATCCCACGTCGTAGAAATCCATCAGCGGTTGGGCGCAGTGATGGCCGGCCCGCACGGCGACGCCCTGCTGGTCGACGATGGTGGCGATATCGTGCGGATGGGCGCAGTCCAGGGTGAAGGTCACCAGCGAGACCTTACCGGCTGCGGTCCCGAGGATTTCCAGGCCCTCCACCGAGGCGAGCCTCTGGGTCGCGTAGGTCAGCAGGTCGCGTTCGTGCTCGGCGATCCGGTCGATACCGACGCCGTTCACGTAGTCGATGGCCGCCGCGAGGCCAATCGCCTGGGCGATCGCCGGCGTCCCCGCCTCGAACTTGGCCGGCAAGTCGGCCCATTCGCTGCTCTCGATGGTGACCGACGAGATCATGTCGCCGCCGCCTTGATACGGCGGCATGGCGTCGAGCACGCTCTCTTTGCCGTACAGCACGCCGATGCCGGACGGGCCATATAGCTTGTGACCGGTGAAGCAGTAGAAGTCGCAACCGATATCCTGGACGTCGACCGCGATGTGCTGCACCGCCTGACTGCCGTCCAGCATCACGACCGCTCCGGCCTCGTGGGCGAGCTTCGTCACCTCGTGGACCGGCACGACCGTGCCCAAGACGTTGGAGACGTGGCAGATCGCGACCAGCTTGGTTCGGTCGGTCAGCATCTCCTTGAACGCGGCCATGTCGAAGGCTCCGCCCTCACCCGGCTTAACCGCCTTCAGCACCAGGCCCTTCTCGTCCCGCAGCATCTGCCACGGCACGATGTTCGAGTGGTGCTCCATGTAGGTGATGATGATCTCATCGCCCGGCTGCAGATTGGCGCGCCCCCAGCTCGACGCGACCAGGTTGATCGCCTCGGTGGTGTTGCGGGTGAAGATGATCTCGCTGGTCGAGGCGGCGTTCAGGAAAGCACGCACGGTCTCGCGCGCACCCTCGTAGTCGTCGGTCGCCTTCTCGCTCATGAAATGCAGCCCGCGATGCACGTTCGCGTAGCCGCTGGCATAGACCTGCGAAACCCGGTCGATCACCTGCCGCGGCTTCTGCGCCGAGGCACCGTTGTCGAGGTAGACCAGCGGCTTGCCGTGCACCGTTTCCGACAGGATCGGAAAATCGGCGCGGATCCCCGCGATGTCGTAGTGCTCACCCTTAGTGCTGGCACCTTCCGGCATGATCAGAGCCCTCCTTCGGCCGGCGCGCCGGCGATGTGCCGCTGCATCCAGTCGGCCGCCGCCGCCCGGAAGGCGTCGCGGATCGGCTCGCGCTGGATGTGGTCGATGGCCTCGTCCACATAGGCGGCCACCAGGATCGCTCGGGCGCGCTCCTTCGAGATGCCGCGGGCCATCAGATAGAAGAGCTGATCGTCCTCCAGCTCGCCCACGGTGGCCCCGTGGCTGCACTTCACGTCGTCGGCGTAGATCTCGAGCTCGGGTTTCGAGTTGATCTCCGCGTCCCGCGAGAGCAGGAGGGCCCGGTTCATCTGGTACCCGTCGGTCTTCTGCGCGTCCGGGCGCACCAGAATCTTGCCCTGGAACACCCCATGGGCGCGATCCGCGAGAACGCCCTTGTACAGCTCGTGGCTGGCGCAGTCGGGCTTGGCGTGATCGATGAAGGTCGCGGTGTCCATATGCTGGTCGCCGCAGGCCAAATATCCGCCGTTGATCCGGTACTCGATATGCCGGCCGTCGAGGGTGGCGCGGATCTCGTTGCGGGAGAGCCGGCCGCCGGTCGACAGCGCGAAATTGTCGTAGGTGCTGCTCTCGGCGCAGTGGGCGGCGGTCATGGCGATGTGGAACGCCTCGCCGCTCTCGGCCTGAAGCTTGTAGTGGCCGAGCCGGGCGTCCTTGCCGATCACCAGTTCAGTAACGGCGTTGTTCACATAGGCGCCGCTGCCGGTATGCACCTCCACGAGATCGGCCGAGGCGCCGTCCTCGACCACCACCAGCACGCGGGGGTGAGCGGCGACGGCGGCGCCTTCGACACCGTGCGTGTCGACCAGCAGCAGGATCGGCCGCTCGACCGCGACACCGCGCGCGATGCGCAGGGCAACGCCGCCCAAAAAGGCGCCGGTGTTGATCGCGGTGAAAGGATGCTGATCGGTATCGGCGATCCGGCCCAGCGTATCCGCGACCCAGCCGGGCGCCTCGTCCGGACCGGCCAGCGAGACCATCTCGACGCCGTCGGGCAGCGCGTCCGCTCGGGTCAGGGTCCCGTTCGACAGATGAAGCTCCGCCGCATCCATGCCGGCGAAGGATGCCGGCCGGACGATCTCCACCGTGCCCTGGGCCGCGACCGGCTCGAGCGCCTTGATAGCGTTAAGGTTGGTGAATTTCCACGCCTCGGTCCGCACGCCCGGAAGGCCGGCACGCTCGGCATGCTCCACGGCGGTGCGCCGGAGCGTCGCCAGCCACTCAGGCCCGGCGTCGATCGACGCGCCGGTGGTCAGCAGCGGCAGGGTCGCTTGGTCAGCCATCTCAGATCCCCTCAGGCCGCCGCCTCGACATAGTCGGCATAGCCGTTCTGCTCCAGCTCCAGCGCCAGTTCCTTGCCGCCGGTCTTCTGGATGCGGCCATGGGCGAGCACATGGATCACATCGGGCTCGATATGGTTCAGCAGGCGCTGATAGTGGGTGATCACCAGCATGGAGCGCTCGGGCGTCCGCAGCGCATTCACGCCTTCCGAGACGATTTTGAGGGCGTCGATGTCGAGCCCGCTATCGGTCTCGTCGAGGACGCAGAAGATCGGCTCCAGCACCGCCATCTGCAGGATCTCGTTCCGCTTCTTCTCGCCGCCGGAGAAGCCCACATTGACCGCCCGCTTAAGCATCTCGTCGGTCACGCCGAGGGTCTTGGCCTTGGCCCGGACCATCTTCAGGAAGCCCATCGCGTCGATCTCGTCCTCGCCGACCGCCTTGCGCCGCGCGTTGACCGCCTCGCGCAGGAAGGTCATGCCCGTGACCCCCGGAAGCTCGACCGGGTACTGCATCGCCAAGAAGACGCCGGCGACCGCGCGCTCGTCCGCCTCCATCTCCAGAAGATCCTGTCCGTTCAGACGGATGGAGCCTTCGGTGACCTCGTAGCCTTCACGACCGGCCAGCACATAGCTGAGCGTGCTCTTGCCCGACCCGTTCGGCCCCATGATCGCGTGAACCTGACCGGCCTCGATGGTGAGGTCGATCCCCTTCAGGATCGGCTTACCGTCGACTTCGGCGTGAAGATTTTCGATTTCTAACAGTGTCATAGCGTCTTTTCCTCACGCGCCGAATTAACCGACGCTTCCTTCCAAGCTGATACCGATGAGCTTCTGCGCTTCGACCGCGAACTCCATCGGCAGTTCCTTCATGACTTCCTTGCAGAAGCCGTTGACGATCAGACCCACCGCGTCCTCGGTCGAAAGGCCCCGGGACATGCAGTAGAAGAGCTGATCCTCGCTGATCTTCGAGGTTGTCGCCTCGTGCTCGATCCGCGCGCTGGGGTTCTTGCTCTCGATGTAGGGGACGGTGTGCGCCCCGCATTTGTCGCCGATGAGCAGGCTGTCGCATTGGGTGAAGTTGCGCGCGCCCTCGGCCCGTTTGCCGACACGCACGAGGCCCCGATAGGTGTTGTCGGCCCGACCGGCGCTGATCCCCTTGGAGATGATCGTCGAGCGGGTGTTCTTGCCCAAGTGGATCATCTTGGTGCCGGTATCGGCCTGCTGGGCGTTGTTCGTAATCGCGACGGAGTAGAACTCGCCGACGCTATCGTCGCCCTGCAGGATGCAGCTCGGGTACTTCCAGGTGATCGCCGAGCCGGTCTCGACCTGGGTCCAGGAGATCTTCGAGCGCTTGCCGCGGCAGGCGCCGCGCTTGGTCACGAAGTTATAGATGCCGCCCTTGCCGTCCTCGTCGCCCGGGTACCAGTTCTGGACGGTCGAGTATTTGATCTCGGCGTCGTCCAGGGCGACCAGCTCGACGACCGCCGCGTGGAGCTGGTTCTCGTCGCGCTGCGGGGCGGTGCAGCCCTCCAGATAGGAAACGTAGCTGGCCTCGTCGGCGACGATGAGGGTCCGCTCGAACTGGCCCGTGTTCTCGGCGTTGATGCGGAAATAGGTGCTCAGCTCCATCGGGCAGCGCACGCCCTTGGGGATGTAGACGAAGCTGCCGTCGGTGAAGACCGCGCTGTTCAGGCAGGCGAAGAAATTGTCCGCCGCCGGCACGACCGAGCCGAGATAGCGTTTCACCAGGTCCGGATAGTCGCGCACCGCCTCGGAGATCGAGCAGAAGATAACGCCGTGCTTCTCCAGCTCCTTCTTGTAGGTCGTGGCAACGGACACGCTGTCGAACACCGCGTCCACGGCGACCACGCCGGCGAGGATCTCCTGTTCCTTAAGCGGAATGCCGAGCTTCTCATAGGTCGCCAGGAGCTCCGGGTCGACCTCGTCGAGGGAGTTGAGCTTCGGCTTCTGCTTCGGCGCGGCGTAATAGTAGAGGTCCTGGTAGTCGATCGGCGGGTAGCCGACCTTCGCCCAGTCCGGCTCCTTCATCTGCTGCCACTGCTGGAACGCCTTCAGGCGCCACTCGAGCAGCCACTCCGGCTCTTCCTTCTTGGCGGAGATGAAGCGGATGGTGGTCTCGTCGAGCCCCTTCGGCGCCATGTCCATGTCGATATCGGTGACGAACCCGTGCTTGTAGGCACGGCCCGTGACTTCTTCGACCTGACGCACTGTATCGGCTGTCGCGGCCATCCTCGGTTCTCCCAATCCGTCTCAAACGTTCTGCAGGCTCGCGCCGGACCGACGGTCGGCGGCGGTACGATCCGGAAACATCTCTTCCGGATCCATCATGTCGGCAAGGGTCACCGCATCGAGCGCGGCGTGGATCGCCGCATTCACCCGGTTCCAGTTCCCGCGCATGAAGCAGGAATGCTGGACCTCGCAGCTGTCCTCGGCGCCGTCGACGCAGGCCGTCAGGGCAATGGGCCCTTCGAGCGCCTGAATGATCTCCGTCATGGTCACGTCGCCCGCCTGGCGGTCAAGCGAGTATCCCCCCTTCGCCCCGCGATGCGCCGTCACCATGCCGGCATGCGAGAGGGTCTTGAGGATCTTCGAGACCGAAGGGACAGGCACCGACGTCGCCTCCGACAGTGCCGCCGCGGTCCGCACGCGACCGACGTCCTGCGCCATCTGGCCCAGGATCACGATGGCGTAGTCGGTCATGCGATTAAGTCGCAGCATCAGAAACCGTACCTTTTCAGTCCTAATTACATATGGTGTGCCCGGCGCACGGTCAATGGAAATGAGGACCGGATCGGTTCCCTTTATGTCGCATCGCCGGATCTCTGCGCCATCGCCGCGTGTGTGAAGGCTCGGCGCCGTCCTCGCAGGCGCCCCGCATAGCCACGCGTTTCGCCGCGGCGCAGCACGGTGCGGTCCTTGACGCGGTCCGTCGGCGGGTGTCTTTTCCGGGACCCCTTGCGATAGGGCCACCCGATGGAGCCGCCCCGTGGCCGTGCCCGGCATTCCCCTGCAGACCAATGTGCTCAAGGCCGTGCTCTGGATGATGGGCGCGCTCGCGTCCTTCACGACCATGGCGCTTGCGGGCCGCGAACTCACCCAGGAGATGTCGGTCTTCCAGGCCCTCAGCTTCCGCAGCATGATCTGCGTGGCCGTCCTGACCGCCATCGCCGGCTTCAAACGCTTCGAGGGCATTCGGACCGAGCGGATCGGTCTGCACCTGTCACGCAACACGATCCATTTCGCCGGCCAGTTCGGCTGGGTCTACGGCCTCAGCCTGCTGCCGCTGGCGGCGGTGTTCTCGATCGAATTCACGGTGCCGATCTGGACCGCGATCATGGCGGCCATCTTCCTCGGCGAGCCGTTCACCCGCTGGCGGATGATCGCGGTGGCCATGGGCTTCGTCGGCATCCTGATCGTCGTCCGCCCCGGCGCCGAGATGATCGACGTCGCGGCCTTCGCCGTGCTCGGCGCGGCCATGGCCTATGCCGCGACCTACGTGTTCACGCGTCACATGGCCTCCACGGAGAGCCCCCTCGCCATCGTGTTCTGGATGAACCTGATCCAGCTTCCGCTCGGCCTGATCCCGGCGCTCGGCATGTGGGTGACGCCCTCCCCCGAGAACTACATCTGGATCGCCGCCATCGGCCTCGGCGGGCTCTGCTCGCACTGGTGCGTGGCCCATGCGATGCGCCATGCGGACGCCGCCGTGGTGGCGCCCATGGACTTCATCCGACTGCCGATCATCGCCGTCATCGGCTACATCTTCTACGCCGAGCCCTGGAACCCCTATGTGCTGTTCGGCGGCGTGCTGATCTTCGCCGGCAACATGGTCAACCTCTGGGGCGAGCGGCGGTCGCGGTAGACAATTTCTCTCCCTTTTTTTCCAAGAAACACTCCCCGGATTTATTCCGGGGCAAGGCAGGGGTCAGTCCGATCGTCTAAGGATGCCTTCCGAACGATGAAGGGCCGGAAACCTCACCCCGGAATGAATCCGGGGAGTGGGTGAAGGAGACAGCGAACTGTCCCCTAAAGCCGGTCGTCCTTGCGGCGCAGGAGATTGCCGGCGATCTCATCGATCTCCTGCTGGTCCTTGGCCTCGCGTTCCTTGCGGGCCTTCTCCAGCCGCGCCTGGTGGGCCATTTCGTAGCGCTTCAATTCGGCGAACGCCTCGCGGACGATCTCCCGCTGCTCCTCCACCGACGTCTCCGCCTTGGCGATGGCCGCGTCGGCTTCCTCGCGGCGCTGGATGAGACGGTTCGCATAGGCGCCGTAGGCGAAGCCGACGATGCCGGTCTCCTGCGCCGCAATCTGCTGCTCTTGGGCCTGCTCCTCGTCCAGGGCGGCACGCTGCGCCAGGGCGGACGCGAGGCGCTCCTCCAAGGTGGCGAGCCGTTTGCGCTTCTCGTCCAGCCGGTTCTCCGACAGCTCGATCAGGGTATCGAACGGACGCATCGGTCAGCCTCCGGTCAGGCCCTGGCCGTTCCGGCCGCAGCGGTCACGGGTCCACCGCCGCTTCATCGTCGACGCCGGACTCCGACAGGCCGAGGATCTCGGCGAGCTGCTCGTAGCCCATTTCGAGATCGGCATTGTCGTCCTTGTCCTGGTTCAGGAAGGCCTCGAGCGGATCGTGATAGCGGATCGCCTCGTCGACCAGCGGATCGCTGCCCCGGCGGTAGGCGCCGAGACGGATCATGTCGGCCATGTCCTCGTAGGTCGACATCAATGCCCGGGCCCGCCGCACCAGGGCCGTCTGCTCCGCCGTGTTGCAGTCCGGCATCATCCGGCTGACCGACCGCAGGATGTTGATGGCCGGATAGCGCCCGCGATCGGCGATCGCCCGCTCCAGCACCACGTGACCGTCGAGAATGCCGCGCACCGCATCGGAGATCGGCTCGTTGTGGTCGTCGCCCTCGACCAGCACGCTGAACAGGCCGGTGATCGATCCCGCCTCGGTGCCGGGGCCCGCCCGCTCCAGCAGGCGCGGAAGCTCGGCGAAGACCGTCGGCGTGTACCCCTTGGAAGCCGGCGGCTCGCCGGTGGCCAGCCCGATCTCGCGCTGGGCCATGGCGAAGCGCGTCACGCTGTCCATCATGCACAGGACCTGCTTGCCCTGGTCGCGGAAATACTCCGCCACGCAGAGCGTCAGGTGGGCCGCCTGCCGGCGCATCAGCGGGCTCTCGTCCGAGGTCGCGACCACCACGACCGACCGGCGCATGCCCTCCTCGCCCAGGTAGTCCTGGATGAACTCCTGCACCTCGCGGCCGCGCTCGCCGATCAGGCCGATGATGAAGACGTCGGCGTTCGAGAACTTCGCCAGCATTGCCATGAGGACCGACTTGCCGACACCTGAGCCGGCGAAGATGCCCATACGCTGGCCGCGGCAGATTGAGATGAACTGGTTGATCGCCCGCACGCCGACATCGAGTTTCGCGCCGACACGCTGGCGGCGGTGCGCCGGCGGCGGGCTGTTGCGCAGCGGATAGGCTTCCGCCCCCTCCGCCAGCGGGCCGTTGCCGTCGATCGACCGGCCCATGGCGTCGACCACCCGGCCGAGCCAGCTCGCGTCCGGATAGATCACCGGCTCGGCGTCCGAGATCTGCGCCCGCGACCCGATGCCGACGCCCTCCAGCGGGCCGAACGGCATCGCCAGCGCCCGGCCGTCGCGGAAGCCGACCACCTCGCAGGCGACCATCCGGGCGCCCCGCGCCTGAACGAAGCAGCGGTCGCCGATCGACAGCGCCCGCTCGACCCCGCCGATCTCCACCATCATCCCCAGAACGGCCGTCACCCGACCGTAAAGACGGAATTCCGGAATTTTTTCTATGTCGCTCGCCAGATGCTTAAGCAGGGTGGCCACCGCCAACTCCTTGATCCGCTGGTATTTCGCAGATTATCACGACCTGTGGGTAGGCACGAGCGACCGTTCGGCGTTAACCTTTTTTTTAAGGCATGTCTCTTAAACATCCGGGTGGGGATCGAAGGGAGAGAAGCCATGCGCATCCTGCTGGTCGAAGATGAAGACGCTGTAGCCCGTAGCATCGAGCTGATGCTGAGCGCCGAGGGCTGGGTAGTGGATCGGGCCGAAGCCGGCGAGGACGGCCTCGAGATCGGTAAGCTCTACGACTACGACATTATTCTGTTGGACCTGATGCTGCCCGACATGGACGGCTACGACGTCCTTAAGCGGCTTCGCCAGGCCCGGGTGAAGACCCCGATCCTGATCCTCTCCGGCCTGTCGGAGCTGGACGCCAAGATCAAGGGTCTCGGCTACGGTGCCGACGACTACGTGACGAAACCATTCGACCGTCGCGAGCTGGTGGCGCGGATCCAGGCGGTCGTCCGCCGGTCGATGGGCCACAGCGAATCGATGATCTCCACCGGCAAGCTGAACGTGAACCTGGACAGCCGGTCGGTCGAGGTCGAGGGTCAGCCGCTGCACCTGACCGGCAAGGAATACGGCATCCTTGAGCTGCTCTCCCTGCGCAAGGGAACGACCCTGACCAAGGAGATGTTCCTCAACCATCTCTACAACGGGATGGACGAGCCGGAGCTGAAGATCATCGACGTGTTCATCTGCAAGCTGCGCAAGAAGCTGTCGAACGCGACCGGTGGCGACAACTACATCGAGACGGTCTGGGGTCGGGGCTACGTCCTGCGCGACCCGAACGAGGCGAAGAACGACGCGGCGTAACAGCCGCAACGTCTCTATCGAGCTGCCTTTCCGCCCCCGGCCCTTGTGCCGGGGGCTTTTGGTTTCGTCTCCCCGAACCGCTCGACGATATCGACTAGGATCGCCACACCCTCGGCCAGCCTGACCGCCGCTTGCGGGTCGGCGAACCCCATGTCGTGTTCCGACAGGTCGAACAAGTCGCGGCGGTCGCGCACGGAGAGCAGGAAGCGATCCCCCTGGATTGCCGCCGCGACGCCGCCATCGGTCGCCGCACTCAGCGCCAGCAGATCTCCACGCAGACGCTCGGTGAGATGGCGGCGCACCTCCGCCTCGCCCAGGTCGGAGCGAATGTAGAAGGCCCGGTCGAAATCCTCGTCATCCAAGGTAATCAGCGGCTTAGAGGAGATCAGCCAGCGCAGGACGACCCTGGCGGGGCTCAGCCCCTTGGAGATCACTATGCTGCCGTTCAGCGGCGCCGAGCGCTTCAAGGAGAACAGAAAACCCCGAAAGACCTCTGTCGGCGTCTTTCGGCCGGGCACCCACATCGTCGCCACTAGCTCGCAAAACTCCAGCGCCACGCCCTGGATGTCGCCAGTCACATGATCCTCGGTATGGGCGCCCGTGTAGATCGGCACCAGGCCCAGTCGGCGAAAGGTCGAGGGCATCCGGGACCGCGACTTTCGCCGATGCTGAAGGCCGAGGAAATCGAATAGGGAAGAACGCAGGAGCTCGCCGGCCTCCCGGCGCGGCCAACCTTTCCAGGAATGCACCCACCAAAGGGTCAGAAAAGGCAGGATGATGGCGAACAGCATCGCGTAAGAGCCGAGCATGGTGGGCTCAACGAGAACCATCAGCAGAAACCCGACAAGCAGAGCCGTGATGCCGAACAGAACGAGCGGACCGCTCGCATTGTCGGCGATCAGCCGGCGCCGGCGCGTCTGCGTCTCCAACTGCTCAAGCCGAGGCGCGATCGCAGTCCAGCGGTGGTCGAAACCGGCAAGCCGGGGGTGACGCTCCGAGAAGCGCACCCCTGCGCCGGAACTCACGCCGTTGCCTTGACCGCCGCCTTCTGGGAGAGACGATAGACGCCTCGTTGGCCGGGAATCGGCTCGAAGCGGTCGGTCACGCCAAGGACGGTCTCCGCACCGCCGAGATACAGCCCGCCGTCCGGCGCGATCTGGTCGGCGATCCCACCCAGAACCTTCGCCTTGGTCGGCTGATCGAAATAGATCAGTACGTTCCGGCAGAACACCACGTCGAACTGCCCCAGCGACCGGGGATGCTCCAGCAGGTTGAACTCGCGGTACTGGACCATGCCGCGGATCTTGTCGTTGATCCGCCACTTCTCCCCCTCCTGGGCGAAATACTTGACCAGCATGGTGATGGGCAGGCCGCGCTGCACCTCGAACTGCGAGTACGTCCCGGCCTTGGCACGGGCGACGATATCACTGGAGAGGTCGGTGGCGACGATCTCGAACCGCCAGCCCGCGACCTTCGGCCCCAGTTCGGTCAGCAGCATCGCGATCGAATACGGCTCCTGACCGCTCGAGCAGGCCGCGCTCCAGATCCGGATCTTCTTGGACGACGCCCGCGCCTTCATGAGGTCAGGCAGAAGGACGTCGCGCAGGTTGTCGAACGGTTTCATATCCCGGAAGAACAGCGACTCGTTCGTGGTCATCGCATCGACCACGTCCTTGATCATCTTCCGGTCGGCCCTTGTCCGCACGGCGGCGACCAGATCGTCCAGGGTCTGCATGCCCCATTTCCGCGCCACGGGCTGCAGACGGTTCTCCAGCAGATACGCCTTCTCCGGTGTGACCACGAGGCCGGACTGGTCCTTGAGCGTCCGCGCGAGGTGCTCGAAATCGGCCGCCCTCATGCCGCCCACCGCTGAGTCTGCTTGTCGATCCACGCGGCGATCTGCTCGAGCGGCAGGACGGCCGTGCACAGCCCCGCCCGCGCCACGGCGCCGGGCATCCCCCAGACGACGCTCGACGCCTCGTCCTGGGCGATCACGGTGCCGCCCGCCTCGACCAGCGCCTCTGCGCCCTTCTGTCCGTCATGGCCCATGCCGGTCAGGATCAGGGCCAGCGCCTGACCGTTCCAGGCCGCGACCGCGCTGCGCAGCATCGGATCGACGGCGGGGCGGCAGAAGTTCTCGGGCGGCCCCTGGTTCAGACGAAGCACCGGGCCGCCGCCCGCGCGTTCCACCATCATGTGATAATCGCCCGGCGCCAGATGCACCCGGCCTGGCTGAACCGGCATGCCGTCCGCCGCCTCGACGCACTGCCAGCCGGTCGACCGGGTGATGTGGTCGGCCAGAATGGGCGTGAACGTCGCCGGCATGTGCTGGGTGAGCAGGATCGGCAGCCGCAGGGTCTTCGGCAGCCCCCCGAGCACCTTGAACAGCGCCTGCGGTCCGCCCGTCGAGCTGCCGATGCACAGGACCTGCGGCACGCGGCGGCCGGCTGGGCGCAGCGACACGGGTGTGCTCGGTTTGGCGGCGGGGGCCGGCGCCTGGGTCCGCGGCGCTCCGGCGGCGCGCTCGACCGAAAAACGCGGACGGGGCGGGGCGCCGGTCTTGCGTCGACGCGCTGCGCCCAGCGATTTGACCTTGGCCAGGAGCTCCTGCTTGAACGCCTCCGCCGCGGACAGCTCGCGCATGCTGCTCGGCTTCGGGATGTAGTCCTTCGCCCCGAGCGACATCGCCTTCAGGGAAATATCCGCGTTGCGCGCCGTCAGGGTCGACGCCATCACCACCGGCACGTCCGGATCGATCTTCAGCAGCTCCGGCAGCGCGGTCAGTCCGTCCATCCGCGGCATCTCGATATCGAGGACGATGACCTCGATCTTGCCCTTGTCCTTGGCGAGCGCGTTGACCGCCATCTGGCCGTCGCCCACGGAGGCCACGACCTGAACCTCCGGATCGCTCTCGAGCGACCGCGCGAACAGTCCCCGGATGACCGCCGAATCGTCCACCAGCATCACCCGATAGGGGTCGGCCGACCGTGGCGGCTTCGGGGTGGACGTGAACGCCATCAGAGCAGCCCGACCTGCTGGAACTTGGTGGCGATGATGTCGCTGTCGAACGGCTTCATGATGTACTCGTTGGCGCCGGACGAGATCGCCTCCTGAATGTGCTGCAGGTCGTTCTCCGTCGTGCAGAACACCACGACCGGGCCGTCGCCGCCGGGCAGCTTACGCAGGGCGCGCAGGAACTCGATGCCGTTCATAACGGGCATGTTCCAGTCGAGCAGGATCGCATCGGGGAGTTTACGCTGGCAGGCGTCCAGGGCCTGCTGGCCGTCCTCGGCCTCTTCGATCTCGAACGCCAGCTCCTGCAGGATGCGGCGCGCCACCATACGAACGACTTTCGAATCGTCGACGACCAGACATGACTTCATCGGTGTCGCCTCATACCCCCTTCTGGGGTTCTCCGGTTAGCCTCACACTCTCGGCCCCCATCATGCGGCGTCATGCCCGATGAAGTCGAGAAGATTGGAAACGTCCAGGATCACCAGGAGGTCTTCCTTGAGCTGGTAGATGCCGGCGGAGATGTCGCGCACATGCGGCGGCATGGTCGGCGGATGCGGCTCGAACTGATCGAGATCGAGCGTCAGGACCTCCCCGACGCCGTCCACGATCAGGCTGTAGAGATCGCCGTGATGCTCGACCACGACGCTCATCGTCGCGTTGCCGGTCGTCAGCGGGTCGAGGCCGAGCCGGCGGCGTACATGGATGGCCGTCACGATCCGGCCCCGCAGGTTGAGGGACCCCGCAACTTCCGGCGGCGCCAGGGGAATGCGGGTGATCCGCTGCGGGCCCAGGATGTCCTGTATCATCATGACCGGAATGCCGAACAACTGGTCGGCGATGGTGATCGAGACGAACTGGGCAGTCTTGGCGTCCACCCCGACGACGCCGGGAACGCCGGAGTTGCGTAGCGTCGAGGGCAGCGTCTCTTTGCTCATTTCCGTCCGTCTCGGACCCCTGGGGTCGGCTCGCCGTTTGACCTCGCCGGCGCCGGTGTCGAAACCCGCGCGCGCAACCGGGGCTTTCTCGCGCGAATAGGGCGACGATACAAGCGGCCTGCGCACGACCCGCCGGAACCGGCGCCGCGGACGGCGCGATCAGGACCGCAATCAGGGCAGCGAGATGATGAACTCCGGCGGCGCCACGGACGCGACCGCGTAGGTCACCGCGAAGCGCGTCGCCGACATACCCACGGTCGCCGGCAGGACGGTCACCTCGTCGTCCGGCGCGAGCTCGCCGCTCAAGGCCTGCAGGCTCTTGACCGGCAAAGCGGCGTCGGTCCCCTCGGCGGCGATCCGGATCTCCCCCGCCGTCGCCGCGACCGACACCGAACCGCCCCGTGGCAGGCTCTCGGCGGCAACAGCCGCCAACCCGAGCATGACCTTGATCACACCCGCTTTCGGCCGCTCAAGCCCGTCGGCAACCGAGACATGCGGCACCAGCTTGCGATGGCGCAGGTAGTCCTCCAGCACCGGCCGGGCATCCTGATACCCGAGTCCCGCTCCGCTTCCCGCTCCCCCGAACGCCATCCGGAAGAACGTGAGGCGTGCCGCCACCTGATCGACCGAGCCGGAAACGAGCTCCATCGCTTCGGCGCCGACGTCGTCGGCCCCGAACTCGGTCACCAGCTCCAACCCGTTGCGCGCGGCCGAAACCGGGCCGATCAGGTCGTGGAACAGGCGGGAAAGCAGCAGGTCGAGATGACGCGGCGAGACGGACAAGGCTGGCTCCTCGTGCACGGTATTGGGCCGATTAAGACCATACTCTTTTTAAACAATCCCTTAATGAGCCGATAGTTGTTTAGTATTTTCACAGTACATACCTAGTTGCGGCAGTTGAGTTCGGGCCAGCGGAGAATCGGATGGAGTTTCTCAGTCCTGGCGGTTTCGTGCGGCTGGAAGGGCGTCCCGATTGGGGCCTCGGGCAGATTCAGTCCGTTGTCGGATCCCGCGTCACCGTCAATTTCGAGCATGCGGGCAAACAGCTGATCAACACCGACAAGGCCATGCTCGTCTCCGCGGACGCCGGCAACCGGTCTCACTGAGCAACCGGCGGTGACCATGGATCTGCTAGGATCGGCGGTCGACGCCGTCGGTGTCGGGACCGCTGACCGGATCGTGGTCGGCTTCAACTGGACCGCGGTCCGGTCGGACGATCATGTCGGACTTGCCTGGTCGCCTCGGAGCGTGCCCGGCGCCAGGACGACGGCGGAAACCGGCACCTATGCCGGCCGCAGCCTTGGCCAACTCGCCGGGCTTTGCCGGTCCGACAACCCATACGAACGTTCCATCGGCCTTGCCGCCACGAACGCCTTCTGGAACCGGCCGTCGCCGGCCCTGGCCGACGGCGACGGGCTGACCCCCTGGTCCGACGACCCGCAGACCCGTCGCGCGGAACTCGCCGGAACCGTGGTGATCGGCCGCTTTCCGGGCCTGGAAGAGAAGTTCCCCGGGGCCACGGTCGTTGAGCTTCATCCGCGCGAGGGCGAGGTCGCCTTCGCCGACGCCGGGCCCCGGCTCGCCGCCGCCCGGGCGGTGGTGATGACCGCCTCCACCCTGGTAAACAACACCGCCAACGCCATCCTGGACGCCGTCGGACCGGACGCCCGCATCACGGTCGTGGGGCCGTCGGTCCCGCTCTGCCCCGCCCTTCTCCAGGGCCCCGTGCGACGGCTCGCCGGCTTCGTCGTGACCGAACCCGATGCGGCCTTCTCCGCCGTCATGGAGGGCGCCGGAGCCAAGGCGCTGAAACGTTTCGGGCGGTCGGTGACCCTAACCGTTTCTCAGGCCTAGGCGTCGGCAGACCCTGCCACCTCGGCGGCAACCACGGCAGCGCCCTTCTCAGCAAGAGGACGAAACTCTGTCCGGCGCAAAGACTCCGCGTGCGTTCTGAGGGTCATACGATTTATAGTTGTATAATTAACTGATTTACCGTTAAATGAGATTTCTAAATATCAATATACATCTTTTATTTGTAGTGGAGACTCTCATGCCGAATAACCTGACCTCCGCGGCCGGGAGACCGCGCATCGGTGAACGCACCGCAGTTCAGAATCTGGCCCTTGGCATTGGCGGGTTGTGCGCGACCGCCATACTATCGATCGCTGCGTCTGGAAACGCCCAGGCACAGACCGCTTTCCCAGGAAACTCGCTCCAGAGCTGCCAGATTGGGAGCGCGTTCAACACGGACTGGACGGAATTATCGCCCTTGTCTGGGCAAGGGGGCCCTAAACTCGGCCCCGCATATGACAAGAAGACTGGCCTAGTCTATATATTCCCGCCCAACGGCCCCTCTTTCGAATCCACGGCCGGCGACTCGCCCTGCAAGTTTTTCTCGTGGGGCGCACAGATGTTCTATTGGGCGACATCGACGATCACGAACGAAATCGGGTCTCCGCCGCCCGCCACTTTCCCGCCGAACAGTCTGACGCCTTATGTGTTCGATACCGAGTTCTACTACAAGGTCTCCAACGCAGAAGGCTCCGGTGGGACCAATGACGAAAATCGCCAATTCATTGGCCAGGGGGACAATGGACCAGAGGGCGTGCTTGCCATACGGACACTGAAGTCCACTGAGGCGGGGCAAGCCGGAGACCAGGACGTCTTGATCTCGCAGGCAGACTCGCTGGTCTATTACGGCATCCACACCAATCGTCTATACGGATATTTCCGAACCCAGCAGGCCAACAATTCAGAGAACCCATCCGAACAATTCCCGACTACCAGCGCGGAAGTCTGCTCGGTACTCAAGTACTCCAGAGATAGCGGTTTGTCCGCGAAGACCCAGGTATCGACCCTCATTTTCGACAAACTGTGCCCGGCAACCGCTACCTCTGGCGATCGTGAAGATCAACTCACAGCATCTACGCTCCCACCTTTACGCGGTGACATTATTCCGCAGATCGAGACGGCAGTGGACTACCTGGCCATGACAGTCGAGATGAAGACATCCTGGGTCGATGCCTCGACAGTGGCCGATACGTCAAAGTACATCACACAGACCCATAGCGTTCCCATCTACAACAAGCTTACCGCCGATATCTGGGAGCCGGCCGGGACCGAAACGAAGGAACTCGCTCTCGTCGGCATGCATATCGTCGCGGGTGTCGAAGGGCATCCCGAAATGATTTGGGCGACCATCGAGCATCGGAACAACGCGCCGAACGTTACCTACCCCTATTTGAACGGCAATAACCATCTGGCCTTCGGATCAGACAATGCTGCGTCGAACGACTGGCTTTTCTGGAATCCCAACGGGCCTCAGACAACTCTTGAAACACTCAAGCCGAGCGCACGCGTTCACGACAACGGCAACATCGTAAGCGAAACCGGCGTCAATATCTCTCCGGTGAACGTCAAACGCTTCCACCCCTGGGGTGGTCCGGTCTTCCCCTCTGCCTCCGATGCCATTACTCCCGAGATGCTGGCAACAGCGAAGACAAACTCCGACCTGATCTCACTCAATCAGGATATTATCAACCAGATCAATGGCTTCTACGTTGCAAATGGCGTGGAGGTGATGGACCCAAGGCTGAACTACTTCATCAGCGGCGCCACCTGGACCAGCGACGGATCTATCCCGGTCTTCAACGCCACGACACCTAGCAAGGTGACCGGATCAACCATTCTCGCCAACACGACGATGGAGACCTTCCACCAGGAGGATAACTGCTTCGCCTGTCACAGTGCCAACGCCGCAGACGAAGGGCTGACCATCAGTCATATCTTCAGCAACTTGAAACCGCTGCCGATCAAAATCGTCGAATAGCGCCGTGGTGGCGGCGTACAGGCTACGCCGTCACCACACGTTCGGGGGAGCGTAAGCCGCAATCCAGCAAACAACTGCCATTTGATCAGCAGGCGGAAGGCGCTACGGTTTCCAAATCATGAGCCCCGCCCTTTCCGTCCCCGCACATTCCGCTCCCGACCTGATCGCCCGCAGCGCCCAGAGCACGGTCGCCGGCCTGTTTCTCCAGCAGGTCCGCCGCGGACCGTCGCGGACCGCGGTTCAGACCCTTTCCGGCACGCTGAGCTATGGCGCTCTTGCCGACCGTGCGCGACGGCTGGCCTCGGAGCTGGAGCGGCGCGGCATCGGCTGCGGGGACAGGATCGCGATCCTCTCGGAGAACCGCGGCGAATATCTCGAGACCTATCTCGCCGCCGCCATGACCGGCGCGATCCTGGCCTGCCAGAACTGGCGCCTGTCGACCACGGAGCTGAGCCACTGCCTGGGTCTCGTGGAACCCTCGCTGGTGCTCGTCTCCGAGCGCCATGCGGACAAGCTGGCGGCGGTCGGGGGGTATGACGGAAAGACCCTGGTCCTCGGCGACGCCTACGAGACCGCCCTGGCGGCGGCCACGCCGTCTCCGCTGTCCGCGCTGGAGGACCTGGACCCCGAAGCGCCGCTGCTGATCCTCTACACGTCGGGGACCACGGGTCTGCCGAAAGGCGCGGTGATCAGCCACCGGGCCCAGATCGTGCGCAACATGGTGACCCGCGCCGAGTTCTCCATCGACGCCGCGGACAGTTTCGTCGCGTGGTCGCCGATGTACCACATGGGAGCGGCCGACAATTCCATCGGCACCCTCATGGCCGGCGGCAAGGTCATCGTTGTCGACGGCTTCGATCAGGCGCATCTGGCGGAGGTCGTCCGCGAGGAGCCGATCGGCTGGCTGTTGCTGATGCCGGGCATGGTCGGCGGCTTCGCGACGGAGATCGAGGCGCGCGGGGTGACGCCGAAGGGAATCAAGGTCTGCGGCGTCATGGCGGACCTGGTGCCGCCGGCGGAGATCGCGCGCATTACCCGCCTGCTCGACGCCCCCTACGCCAATACCTTCGGGGCGACCGAGACCGGCTGCCCGCCCTGCTCCTCCTCCCTGATCCCGGTCGGCCTGGCCCCCACCAGCCTGTCGAAAGAGCAGAGCATCTTCTGCGAGGTCCGGCTGGTCGCCCCGGACGGCAACGAGGTGGCCGACGGCGACCCGGGCGAGCTCGCCATGCGCGGGCCGACCCTGTTCAGCGGCTACTGGCGGAACGACGAGACCAACCGGGAGGACTTCCGCCGGGGCTGGTTCCACATGGGCGACGTATTCGTGCGCAACCCGGACGGCAGCCTCGATTTCGTCGACCGGGTCAAATACCTCATCAAGTCCGGCGGCGAGAACATCTACCCGGCCGAGATCGAGCGGGTGATCCTGGCCGACCCAAGGGTGATCGACGCCGCCGTTGTCCGCCGCCGGGACGCGAAATGGGGCGAGGTCCCCATCGCCTTCGTCGCCCGCCGTGAGGGCTCACCAGCGGACGACGCGCTCACCGACGCCGATCTATATGCCCGCTGCCGCGCCGAACTCGCCGGCTACAAGCAGCCCAAGGGCATTCATTTCATCGCCATGGAGGATTTCCCGCGCTCCGCGTCGGGCAAGATCCAGCGCCATGAACTCGAGAAGCGGCTTCCGGCCGCCGACTGACCATCCCATCGGAGGAACCAGCATGAGCGCCCATAAGGCCGCGCCCACGACCAGTATCGCCACCCATACCAACGACGACATCTTTATCCGCGACAAGAGCCTGTGCAGCGAGCTGATCGGCAAGCTGACCTTCACCGAGATGATCGTCTTCCAGATGCTCGGACGGATGCCGAGCGCGGCCGAGACGGCGATGATCGACGCCTGTTTCGTCACCCTGATGGAGCACGGGCTTACGCCGAGCGCGCTCGCGACCCGGCTGATCTATTCGAGCGCCCCCGAAGCGATGCAGGCGGGGGTCGCCGCCGGCCTGATGGGGGTCGGCAGCGTCTTCGTCGGCACCATGGAAGGCAACGCCAGGCTGCTGCTGGAGATCGTCGACGACCCGGCCGGCGTCGAGGCGGCGGCGCAGCGGGTGGCCGAAGAGCACAGGGCCGCGCGCAAGCCTTTGCCCGGGTTCGGCCATCACCTGCACAAGCCGGACGATCCCCGGCCGATCCGCCTGTTCCAGCTCGCCGAGGATCATGGCCAGTCCGGCACCCATATCGCCGCGCTGAAGGCGCTGAGCGCAGCCATCGACCGGGTCTACGGCAAGCACATCACCATCAACGCCACCGGCGCGATCGCGGCCGTCCTGCTGGATTGCGGGATACCGGCCGAGATTCTGCGCGGCTTCGCCCTGATCACGCGCTGCGCCGGTCTCGTCGGCCATGTGCGCGAGGAACAGGAGAAGCCCTCCATGCGCACCATCTGGGAGACGTCGGAAGCGGCGATCCCGTATGACGGGGAGATCGCCCGCGGCTGAACCGGCGCGCCGGGTCCGGCAGGCCGGTCCCCCGGCCTATTCGACCCGGCAGCCGATGCGCTCGGTGGCGTCATAGACGACGATGGTGTCACCGACATTCATCGTAACCCAGCAGTCGTCCCACTGCTTGCGCGACTTCGCCTCAACCTGGACGGCATTGATGCCTTCCTCGTTGACGAAGGTGATGTCCGCACTGTCGCCGGCGGAGACCTTGGTGAAGTCCTTCGCCCAGAACTTGATGCGGATATTCGCTTCGGTGGAACTGTCGTTGCGGACGTAGATCGTCGAGGTGGGCGGCCCTGGCGGCTCGTCCTCCCCGCATGCGGCCAGCGCCAGAACGGCTGCCGAACTGATCAGAATTTTGCGAATCATTGCACGCACCCTGCGGTTGTCCCCATGGCAGGGCAAGCCCTTCTAATCGACGGCCATTCCATGCTCGACCTCGAACAGGTCGGCGGGGGAGTTGACGTTCAGGAAGGGATCGTATGGCTCCACGGGCCAGTCGGCAACCGCCCGGCGGTACCCGCCGGAGAACGCATCGACCTTGCGGACACCGTCCGCCTCAATCGCGCGGCGAAGCGCGGGGGCGAGTGCGACGGGCCACAGACCGACCACCGGATGCACCCTGCCGCCGGACGACGCGCAGGCCATCTCCGCCGCCTCCCCCCGCACCGCCGAGATCAGACGGTCCACCAGGTCGCGCGGCAGAAAGGGGGTGTCCACCGGTACGGTTGCGATCCAGCGCCAGCGATGCGCCGCGGCATAGTCGAGCCCCGCCAGGATACCGGCCAGCGGCCCCGGATGCTCAGGCACGCGGTCCGGTACCACCGGCAGGTGAAACCCGGCGAACCGCGCCCCGTCACCGTTCGCGTTGAGAACCAGACCGCCGACCTGACCCTCAATCCGGTCGATCACCCGGGACAGCATCGACCGGCCGCCGAGGGACACCAGGGCCTTGTCGCCGCCGCCCATCCGTCGGGCGAGTCCGCCGGCCAGAACGACGCCGAGCACATCCTCGTGGCTTTCGGAGAACGGGGTTTTCTGAAGGGCGATCGGATCACGCATGGCCTGAATCTGGTGCTTGCCATGGGTCCATGCAACGCATCCCCTTCCGATCCCGTTATTCCGATCGTATATATCGGGACATGACACGCGAACCGCTTTCCTCCGTCGCCCTGTCGTCCGACGCTCCAGCGCCGCTGATCGATCCGTTCCAGCGGGCGATCTCCTATCTCCGCGTCTCCGTCACCGACCGCTGCGACTTCCGTTGCGTGTATTGCATGGCGGAGAACATGACCTTCCTGCCGAAGAAGGACGTCCTGTCCCTCGAGGAGTTGGACCGGCTGTGCGGCGCCTTCGTGGATCTCGGCGTCAAGAAGCTGCGCCTGACCGGCGGCGAGCCCCTGGTCCGCCGCGACATCATGTGGCTGTTCCGCCGGCTCGGCGCCCGCCTCGATGGCGGCGGCCTCGAAGAACTGACGGTCACGACGAACGCCAGTCAGCTCTCGCGCTTCGCCGACGAACTCGCGGCCTGCGGGGTGAAACGCATCAACGTGTCCATCGACACGCTGGACCCGCAGAAATTCCGCGAGATCACCCGCTGGGGCGATATCGCCAAGGTCATGGCCGGCCTGGACGCCGCCGACCGGGCGGGCATCGCGGTCAAGATCAACGCGGTCGCGCTGAAGGGCGTGAACGACGACGAACTGGGCGACATGCTGCAATGGTGCGGCGACCGGGGCTACGACATGACCGTGATCGAGGTCATGCCCATGGGCGATATCGGCGGCGAGGACCGGCTCGACCAGTACCTGCCGCTCTCAGCGGTGCGCGCCCGGCTCGCCGAGCGGTTCACCCTGACCGACATTCCCTACAAGACCGGCGGACCCGCCCGCTACGTCTCGGTGGCGGAGACCGGCGGCCGTCTCGGATTCATCACGCCGCTCACCCATAACTTTTGCGAGAGCTGCAACCGGGTGCGGCTGACCTGCACGGGCACGCTGTACATGTGCCTCGGCCAGGACGACGCCGCCGACCTGCGGGCTCCGCTGCGCGCCAGCGACGACGACGCGGACCTGCACGCCGCGATCCGCGAGGCGATCACGCGCAAGCCCAAGGGCCACGACTTCATCATCGACCGCCGTCACCGCGGCCCGGCCGTCGCCCGGCACATGAGCGTGACCGGCGGGTGAGGCTCCGGCACCGGCGCGCCCAATCCTGCCGGCGCGTCGTACTTCGTGGCCGATCTGCTGCGCATTTCCTCTCCGCAAGCCAGGCCGCTGCCCCGCCGCCTACCCTCATCACTCCCCGGCCTTGTGCCGGGGTGAGGCGCCCGCAGGAGCGGTCGCACCCCACCTCACATCCCGGCATCCTCGCGAGCTAATGCCTTCCCCCGGCACAAGGCCGGGGAGTGCGAGAAGAAGGCGGTGGGTGTGGCGAATAGCGCCGAACCGTAGGCGTCGGCTCAACGAGCTCCGGCCCCCGGGACCGGGTCACCGCCCTTCCCAAGCACCAGGCCCTTCGCCACCGCCAACTACCCTCATCGCTCCCCCGCCTTGGGCCGGGGTGAGGCGTCCACAGGAGCGGTCGCGTCCAGCCTCGCAACCCAACATCCTCGCGAGCTCATGCCTTCCCCCGGCACAAGACCGGGGAGTGCGAGAAGAAGGCAGTGGGTGTGGCGAATAGCGCCGAACCGTAGGCGTCGGCTCAACAATCTCCGGCCCCGGACCGGGTCACCGCCCGTCCCAAGCGCCTGCATATCGCTCCTTCCTAAACTCTCTCATCACTCCCCGGCCTTGTGCCGGGGTGAGGTGTCCGCAGGAGCGGTCGCGTCCAGCCTCGCAACCCGACATCCTCGCGAGCTCATGCCTTCACCCGGCCCAAGGCCCGGGAGTGTGACGGGAGGGGGCAAACGGTCACCGGATCTCGAAGCGATGGGCGTAGGTCCGTCCATCGCTCACCGTGAGCTGCTCGAAGCCGAGCAGCGCCAGCAGGTCGAGGAAGGTGTAGTTGCCCTCCGGGTCGAGATCCCGGAACACCGGCGTCGCCCGCGCCGTCGCGGTGAGCATGGCGAGGACCGCTCGGGCCCGGTAGAGCGTGTCCATCCGGCCGTCGTCGAGCGCGATCAGGATCGCCTTCTCCGCGTCCTTGCCCTTGGCGAAGAACGCCATCTGCGGCGCATAGGCCTTCTCCTGGGACCCTGCCGCCATGCCGGTGACGAAGCCGAGCCGGCGCGTGCGGTCCGAGTCCCGCAACTTCCGCACCCGGGCCCGGTATTCCTCCGTCGAGGTGATCTCCGGATAGTAGTACCCCTCATGCCGGTCGTCGGCCCGCGCGTCGGAGGAAGACAAGCCGGGGGACAACAGGATCGCCGCGGCGAGTGCCGCGATCGCGACGGACAGGATGCGCATGAGAAATCTCCCGGTGTGTCCAGGTGGGCGGCCGCTCGCTATGCCGGGCGGCCGGTGCGGATCGGTACGCGCGGTTTGAGGGGTGCGCGCGCTCGGCGGTTTCGCCTATGGTGCCGCCGGACCGCACGGCGGGCGACGGAGAAATGCAGTGACAGCCGATACACAGAGTATGGCCCTCGCCTTCGTGGCCGCCAATACCGAGGAGGCCCAGGAGGCGCAGCACATGCTGTGCGAACGCTACGGCAGCGTGGCGACGACCCGGGCCGACGTCATCGTCGCGCTGGGCGGGGACGGCTACATGCTGGAGACGCTCCGCGCGGCGATCGGCGCCGGTAAGCCGATCTACGGCATGAACCGCGGCACCGTCGGCTTCCTGATGAACGAGTTCCGCGAAGAGAGGCTGATCGAGCGTGTCCGCAACGCGCAACCGGTCACCCTCCATCCCCTGCGCATGCATGCCGTCTGTCGCGACGGCACCCGGGTCGAAGGCCTCGCGATCAACGAGGTGTCGCTGTTCCGCTCCTCCGCCCAGGCGGCGAAGATCCGGATCTCGGTGGACGGCGTGGAACGTCTGGCCGAGTTGGTCTGCGACGGCGTTCTCGTGGCGACACCCGCCGGCTCCACCGCCTACAACCTGTCGGCCCACGGTCCGATCATCCCGCTCGGCGGCAACGTCCTCGCCCTGACCCCGATCAGCGCATTCCGCCCCCGGCGCTGGCGCGGCGCCCTGCTGCCGCACGGGGCGACGATCCGCTTCGAGACGATCCGTCCGGAAAAGCGCCCGGTCAACGCCGTCGCCGACGTCATGGAAGTCCACGACGTGATCGAGGTCGAGGTGCGCGAGGATCGCGACGTCGAACTCACCGTCCTGTACGACCCGGAACACAATCTCGAGGAGCGCGTCCTGATGGAGCAGTTCGCCCCATGACCGAGGCCACCGATACCGCCGATATCCTGATCATCGGCGGCGGCATGGCCGGCGCCTCGGCCGGCTACTTCATGGCGGACGACGCCAAGGTCGTCCTGCTGGAGCGCGAGAGCCAGCCCGGCTATCACACCACCGGCCGCTCGGCTGCACTGTTCTTCGAGAACTACGGCAACGCCGCGATCCGGAAGCTGAACAAGGCGACCCGGCCGTTCCTCGAGAACCCGCCCGAGGGCTTCGCCGACGCGCCGCTGATGACTCCGCGTGGGGCGGTCGCCGTCGCCACCGAGGCGCTCATGGGCACGCTGGAGACCGAACTCGCCCAGTCGCCGAGCATGGAGCGGGTCGAGGGCAAGGCGCTGTTCGAGATCGCGCCCTATCTCGACCCGAACCGGATCGTCGCCGGGGCCTACGAGGCGGGGGCGATGGACATGGATGTCCACGCCATTCTCCAGGGCTTTCTGCGCGGGCTGCGGGCCAAGGGCGGCCGGGTCGTCACCGATGCCGAAGTCATGGGGCTTTCCCGCCAGGGCGGCGCCTGGACCGTCGAGACCCGGGCCGGCCGGTTCTCGGCGCCCGTGGTGGTCAACGCCGCCGGCGCTTGGTGCGACGTGGTCGCGGAGATGGCCGGGGTCCGCCCGGTCGGCCTGGTGCCGAAGCGGCGCACCGCCTTCACCTACGACGTCTGCCTACGCGACGGCAACACGGCCGATCCGTCGCGCTGGGCCATGGCGGATCTGTGCGACGAGTCCTGGTACGTCCGACCCGAGGGCGGGCGGATGATGGGCAGCCCGGCCGACGAGATCCCGTCGCCGCCGACCGACGCCCAGCCGGAGATCGAGGACGTGGCGCTGGCCATCGACAAGATCCAGACGGACACCCTCTTCGTCATCGACCGCCCGCATTCGACCTGGGCCGGGCTGCGCAGCTTCGTCGCCGACAAGTCGCCGGTCGCCGGCTTCGCGCCCGAAGCCGACGGTTTCTTCTGGCTCGCCGGCCAGGGCGGCTACGGCATCCAGACCAGCGCCGGCCTGGGCCGCTTCAGCGCCGCCCTGGCACTCGGCCGCGACGTCCCGGAGGACATGGTCAGGCTCGGCCTGAGCCGCGAGGAACTGGCGCCGGACCGGCCCGGATTGGGCCAGGCCTGATTGGCTCAGCCCAGACAGCCAAGGGTTTTAAAACCTAAAAAGACCTCGTACGATGGCTCCGGAATAAATGGGTAAATCATCATGTCGGTTCTCCGCCAGATCGTGGTCGGGTTCTGTGCGCTGTTCGCCGCATCCCTTGCGGCTGCAGACGACGGGCGCTCGCTGAATCAGATTCCGATGTACGGAGATGGTCCAAAATCGGCAGCCATGAAGGCCGCTGACCAGGAACTCGTTAAAGCCGTCCTTGCCCAAGGTCTGACCCGGGAACAGGCGGCGAAGAAGAGTGTCCAAATCGGATGGAAGACGTTCTTCAGAGGCGATCCGAATACAGCCATCATGCGGTTCAATCAGGCTTGGCTGTTCAATCCGGAAGACGGGAATGCGTTCCATGGATTCGCGGTGGTCTCCGCGTCGGTCAACCGTCCCGCCGATGAGGTTGAGCGGTATTTCCGCACGGCCATCTCAAAACCCAACGTCACTCCAGGTGCCCATATTGATTATGCGCGCTTTTTGAATCTCCAGGAGAGGCACCGCGAAGCTATCGATCTCGCTATGGCTGCGCTCCGGAAAACCCCGGATGCGAAAGGAGCCCGAACACAACTGTTCTACGCCTACATGGCGATGGGAGATGCGATCAATTCCTGCAAATGGGGCCGTGCAGCGAAGAAGGCAGGCGAGCGGCCGGGATTGCAGACTGAACTGATGATGGCGTGTCGGCACTCGCTCTACTGACCGATGCCACCGCTGGCGCTCCTGGAACACTCTACGTCCGATAGCGACTTCGCACGCCCCCCTTCCCTGGTGCAGACTTCCCCTCAGGAGGTATCGGGCGATGGCGGAGTATTCGGTCTTCTCGCTGATCCGCGAGGGGCTCACCGGGCATAAGGGATGGATCCGCGCCTGGCGCGATCCGGAGCCGAAGGCGTCCTACGACGTGATCGTCATCGGCGGCGGCGGCCATGGGCTGGCAACCGCCTACTACCTCGCGCGCAACCACGGCATCACCAATGTCGCCGTTGTCGAGAAGGGCTGGATCGGCGGCGGCAATGTCGGGCGCAACACCACCATCGTGCGCTCCAACTACATGCTCGACGGCAACGCCCATTTCTACGAGCACAGCCTCAAGCTCTGGGAAGGCCTCTCGCGGGACCTGAACTACAACGTCATGTTCAGCCAGCGCGGCGTCCTCAACCTCGCCCATAGCGACGGCCAGATGGACGCCTATGCCAGGCGCGGCAACATGATGCGTCTCAACGGCATCGACGCGGAACTTCTGGACCGCGACGGCGTGCGCCGACTGTATCCCCATCTCGACTACTCGAAGGACGCGCGCTGGCCGATTTATGGCGGCCTGCTTCAGCCGCGCGGCGGCACCGCCCGCCACGATGCGGTGGCCTGGGGCTTCGCGCGCGGCGCCGACCGGCGCGGCGTCGACATCCTGCAGAACTGCGAGGTCATCGGATTCGAGCGCGACGGCGACCGGATCACCGGCGTCAAGACCACGCGCGGCACCATCGGCTGCGGCCGGGTCGGCATGGCCGTCGCCGGCAACACCTCCCGGGTCGCCGCGATGCTGGGCTGGAAGCTGCCGATCGAGAGCCACGTGCTCCAGGCCTTCGTGACCGAGCCGCTGAAACCGCTGATCGACGGGGTGGTGACCTACGGCGCCGGGCATTTCTACATCAGCCAGTCGGACAAGGGCGGCCTGGTCCTGGGCGGCGACATCGACTTCCACAACTCATACGCCCAGCGCGGCAACCTGCCGGTCGTCGAGAACGTCATGGCGAACGGCTTGGCGATGATGCCGAATATCGGCCGGGTGCGGATCCTGCGGAGTTGGGGCGGGATCATGGACATGTCGATGGACGGCAGTCCGATCATCTCCAAGACGCCGTTCGACAACCTCTACCTCAACGCCGGATGGTGCTACGGCGGCTTCAAGGCAACACCGGGCTCCGGCTACGCCTTCGCCCACACCATTGCCAACGATGCGCCGCACGAGACGAACCGGGCGATGGGGCTGGACCGGTTCGAGAGCGGCCACCTGCTGGACGAGGGCGGCAAGGGGCCGACCCCCAAGCTGCATTGACGGGGACGCGACCATGATCCGGATCACCTGCCCCCATTGCGGCCCGCGCGACCAGGACGAGTTCTCCTATGCCGGCGACGCGACCAAGACCCGCCCGGCCGATCCCGCTGCCGCGTCGGCGGCGGACTGGCACGACTACGTGTATCTCCGGGACAACCCGGCCGGACCGCACCTGGAGTTCTGGCACCACGTCTACGGCTGCCGGCACTACGTGAAGGTGCTGCGCGACGTGACCAGCCACGCGGTCCTGGCCAGCGGGCGACCCGACGAGACGCTGGAGGCGGGCGAATGATCCTCGGCCGTCTCAAGGGCGTCAACGCGTTCCGCCTGCCGACGGGTGGGGAGATCGACCGGCGCCGGGCGCTGTCCTTTTCCTTCGACGGCAAGTCCTACACCGGGTTTCAGGGCGACACGCTGGCCTCCGCGCTGCTGGCCAACGGCGTCACGCTGGTGGGGCGCAGCTTCAAGTACCATCGCCCCCGGGGCATCTTCACCGCCGGGCCGGAAGAACCGAACGCCCTGGTCGAGCTGCGCCAGGGCGCGCGGCGCGAGCCCAATACCCGCGCGACCATGGCCGAACTGTTTCACGGGCTGGAGGCAACCAGCCAGAATCGCTGGCCCTCCCTCGCCTTCGACGCGATGGAGGTGAACGACCTGGCCGGCCGGTTCCTGGTCGCCGGTTTTTACTACAAGACCTTCATGGGCTTTCCCGGCTGGCACTTCTACGAACAGCGGATCCGCGCCGCCGCCGGCATGGGGCGCGGCACCGTGGAGCCCGATCCCGACCGCTACGAGCGGATGTCGGCCCATTGCGACGTTCTGATCGTCGGCGGCGGGCCGAGCGGACTGGCGGCGGCGCTCACCGCCGGGCGCAGCGGCGCGCGGGTGATTCTGGTCGAGGAAACCGACGGCCTCGGGGGCCGCCTGCGCTCGGAGCGGGAAACGATCGCGGGCAGACCGGCCATGGACTGGGTGGCGCGGACGCGGCAGGAGTTGGACAGTCTGCCCGAGGTCCAAACCCTCACCCGGACCACCGCCTTCGGGTACTACGACGACAACATGATCGGCGCCGTCGAGCGGGTCGCCGACCATATGCCGGTTCCGCCGGATCACGTCCCGCGCCAGCGGCTCTGGCACATCCGCGCCCGGCGCGTGGTCCTGGCGACCGGCGCGATCGAGCGGCATATCGCCTTCCCGGACAACGACCGGCCGGGCGTCATGCTCGCCAGCGCCGTGCGCAGTTACATCAACCGGTTCGCCGTACGGCCGGGACGGCGGGCCGTCGTGGTGGCGAACAACGACGACGGCTACCGCACGGCCCTCGATCTGGCCGCCGCGGGCGTCGAGGTGATGCGGGTCGTGGATACCCGCCCCGCCGGAACGAGCGACTGGCGGGTGCGCTGCGAGGCCGCCGGCATCGACATCCAGGACGGGGCCGCCGTCACCAAGGTCCATGGCCGCCTCGCCGTGATCGGCTGCGACATCGCCCCGCTGGACGGGTCCGACCGGCCGCGGTTCGAGCCCTGCGACCTGATCGCGGTCTCCGGCGGCTGGAGCCCGGCCGTCCATCTGCACACCCACGCGCTGGGCGCCATCGAGTGGAGCGAGGGCCGCGCCGCCTTCGTGCCCGGCGCCGCGCGGCAGGCTCATGCGTCGGTCGGCGCCGCGCGCGGCACCTACGGCCTCGCCAGCTCGATCGCCGAAGGGTTCGAGGCCGGCGCGGCGGCGGCGGAAGCGGCCGGCTTTCCCACGGCATCTCGTCCGGAGGTGCCGGCCACGGACGAGCCGGGACAGCGGCCGATCCGCGCGATCTGGGCCACCGGCGACGGCAAGAAGCGGTTCGTCGACCTGCAGGACGACGTGACGGTCGACGATATCGCCCTGGCCCACCGGGAGGGCTTCGTCTCGGTCGAGCACCTGAAGCGCTACACCACGCTCGGCATGGGCACCGACCAGGGAAAGACCTCCAACATCATCGGCCACGCCCTGATGGCCGAGGCTCGGGGCGAGCCGATTCCCCAGGTCGGCACCACCCGGTTCCGCCCTCCCTACACTCCCGTCGCCATGGGCGCCTTCGCCGGCGGCGACCGGGGACGGCACCACGCGCCCGTGCGGCGCTCCGCGATGCACGACTGGCATGCGGCCAACGGCGCGGTCTTCGTCGAGGCCGGACACTGGCTGCGGCCGCAATACTATCTCGCCGAGGGTACGCCGGACGGGAAGGCCGCGATGGACGCGGCGATCACCGGCGAAGTGCGGGCCGTGCGCCACGCAGTCGGCCTCGTCGACGTCTCAACCCTGGGAAAGATCGACATCCAGGGCCCCGACGCCGCAGAGCTTCTGAACCGGCTCTATGCCAACGGCTTCAAGACCCTCGCCGTCGGCAAGGCCCGCTACGGCCTGATGCTGCGCGAGGACGGGATCGTCCATGACGACGGTACGACCTCCCGTCTTGGCGAGCATCACTACCTGATGACCACCACCACCGCTCATGCCGGTGATGTGATGGCGCAGATCGAATGGTACCTGCAGGTTGTCTGGCCGGAATTGGACGCGAGGGCCTGCTCGGTCACCGACCAGTGGGCCGCGATGGCGCTGGCCGGTCCCAAGGCGCGGGACGTGCTGGCGGCGGCGATCGACGACGGCACCGACGTCTCGGACGGCGCCCTGCCGTTCATGGGAGTGACCACCGCCCGGATCGCCGGCGTGCCGGTACGCATCTTCCGCATCAGCTTCTCAGGCGAGCTGAGCTACGAGGTCAACGCGCCCGCCGACTGGGGAACCCATGTCTGGGAGGCGCTGATGGACGCGGGAGAGGCACACGACATCCGCCCCTACGGCACCGAGGCCATGGGCATCATGCGGATCGAAAAGGGCCACGTGACCCATGCCGAGCTCGACGGCCGCGTGACCCTGGACGACACCGGAATGGGCCGGATGGCGAGCTCGAAAAAGTGGTTCGTCGGCCGCGGCATGCTGGACAAACCCGCCTTCACCGATCCGGACCGGCCCAAGCTGGTCGGGCTGGTGCCGGTGGACGGCAGAACACGCATTCCCGCCGGCGCGATCCTCGTGGAGGATCCGGCGGCGGCCGTCCCGATGGGGAAGCTCGGCCACGTGTCTTCCAGCGCCTACCTGTCGCCGACGGTCGGCCATCCCATCGCCCTCGGCTTCGTCTCCGGCGGGCTGGAACGGAAAGGCCAGACCGTCTGGGCGGTCTTTCCCCTGCGCAAGCTGGCCGTCGAAGTGACGATCACCGATCCCGTTTTCGTCGACCCTCAGGGAGACCGGCTCCGTGGTTGATCTCGCCCCCCTTCCCCCGCGCCTGTCGCCCTTCGCCGCCCTGTTCGCGGCGACGGCGAACGACCCGAACCCGGGGGTCACCCTGAGCGCGCGGTCTCTCGATCAGGTCCAGATCGACTGCGCGACCGACCGCGCCGACCGGATCGCGCTGCCGCTGCCGGCGCCGGGGCGGGCCGTCTCCCATGACGGGATGCGGCTGATCAGCCTGGCGCCGGGACGTTGGATTGTCGTGAAGGCCGATGCGCCGGATCTGTTCGACCGCGTCCGCGACGCCTGCGACGGCAGCGCCGCCGCCGTGGTCGACCAGGGCCACGGCCGGTCATGCCTGCGCCTGTCGGGACCGAATGCGCGCGACCTGCTGGTGACGGGGACGGGGATCGATCTTCACCCGCGCGCCTTCGCCGTGGACGACGCGGCCTCGACGGCCCTGTTCCACGTCGCGGCGATCCTAGACCGGCGGCAGGGATCGGCGACCTTCGACCTGCACATGGCCAGAAGCTATGCCGCTGCCGTGGCCGAACGGCTCATCGCCGGGGGACGGCAGTACGGGGTGGCGGTTACCTCTTAGGCGGCGCGGGCGGCCGCCTTGTCGGTCGGCAAATAGATGCCGCGCAGCCCCGGCGCAGCGGCGAACTTGTCGGACACACCGAGTACCGTCTCCGCACCGCCGAGGAACAGGTGCCCGTTCGCCGGCATCACCCCGGCGATTCTGGCCAGGATGTCCGCCTTCGTCTGATGGTCGAAGTAGATCAGCACGTTGCGGCAGAAGACGACGTCGAACTGGCCGAGCGACCGCGGGCTGTCCAGAAGGTTGAACTCGCGGAACTGCACCTTGCTCTTGATGTCCTGCTTGAGCGCCCAGGACTCGCCCTTCTGCTCGAAATACTTCACCAGCATGGTGATCGGCAGGCCGCGCTGGACCTCGAACTGCGAGTATTCGGCCTTGCGAGCCCGGTCCAGGATGGTCTTGGAGATGTCGGTCGCGACGATCTCAAGCCGCCAGTCGGCGACCTTCGGGCCAAGCTCGTTGAACAGCATCGCCAGCGAATAGGGTTCCTGGCCGCTGGAGCAAGCCGCGCACCAGATGCGGATGCGTTTCGACGCCGCGTTGCGCTGAAGCAGCTCGGGGATGACCTTGTCGCGGAACTGGTCGAACGGGCGCTGGTCGCGGAAGAACAGCGTCTCGTTGGTGGTCATCGCGTCGAGGACGTCGTTCACCAGGGCCGCCGACGGCGCCTGCCGAAGCTTGGCGAGGACCTCGTTCGCGTTGCCGATCCCATGCTTGCGGGCGACGGGCGACAGTCGGTTCTCCACCAGATAGGCCTTCTCCGCCGTGATGACGATGCCGGCCTTGGTCTTTAGAAATCCAATAAAATGCTCGAAATCTGCTTGGTTCACGGCGGCCTCCTGGACGCTGGCGTTGCGGATCAGGCGGCGGAGCGTAGGCCGACAGTAGCGAACTTGGCGGCGAGGATGTCCTCGTCGAACGGCTTCATGATGTATTCGTCTGCACCGGCCCACAGGGCGCGGCTGATCTTCTGCAAATCGTTCTCGGTCGTGCAGAAGACGACCTTCGGCGACGTGCCGTCGGGCAGTTTGCGAAGGCTCTCCAGGAAGTCGATGCCCTGCATCTTCGGCATGTTCCAGTCCAGCAGGATCGCCTCGGGCATCGGATTCGAGGTCACGTATTCCAGGGCGTCGGTGCCATCCGCCGCCTCGGCGACGGAGTAACCGAACTTCTCGACGATCCGGCGGGCGACCTTCCGAACGACTGAGGAATCATCGACGATCAGACAAACAGACATGGAAAACCTCCGGTGGCCGGGAAGCGTCGTCCCGAGGGAACGGTCAGAACGTGAGGACTTCTGAAACGTCGAGCAGAACCAGCAGCTCGCCGTCGAGCTTGTGGATACCGTTGGAGACCTCGCGCAGCTTGGCCGCCATGGTGGCCGGGTGCGGATCGATCGCCGCGCCGTTGATGTTCAGGACGTCGCCGACCTCGTCCACGACCAGGCTGTAGAGGTCGCCCTTGTACTCGACGACCACGTTCATGTGCTGGTCGGCATCGGATTTCGGCAGCGACAGCCGGGTGCGCAGGTCGACCGCGGTGACGATGCGGCCTCGCAGGTTCAGCGAGCCGCGGATCACCTCCAGGGACAGGGGCACACGGGTCACCGGCTGCGGGCCGATGATGTCCTCCACATCCAGCACGGGGATGCCAAAGCTCTGCTTGCCGACCTTTACGGTCACGAACTGGACGACGTCGGCCATTGTCGTCATGGCCGTACCGGTCTCGGTGGTCTGTGCGGTGAGCGCGTTCATGCTCTGTCTCCTTCTCGGCGGATCCTCTCCGCTCTTCATCCGGGGCAGCCTACCGGCGGAGCCCCAAAGGAAAGGTTAACGTCGAAAATTTTATTCGCAGCCCGTCAATGCCCGGTTTCGCGCTTCTTGATCCGCGCCAGACCCGGCAGCATCTCGCCCTTGATGAACTCGATGCGCTTCATCGGCGCCCCGCCCCGCGACGGGAACCGCTCGGCCCAGAGCTTCATCTTCACGGTCAGGCCGCACAGCACCGCCGCCAGGGAGACGTGGTGGTCGCGCACGAAGTCGCGGAAGGCCTCGAAGGCGTTGGGATCGATATCGTCCCAGAGCTTCTGCGAGCGCTGGTCGAACATGTCGAACCGCCCGACCAGGCTGGTGGAGATGTCGGTCAGGTCGGACGCGATCTCCGAGATCACCCGCTGGTTGGCCGGGTCCGAGCGGATCTGGAAGTTGTCTTTGAGATCGTCCATCCAGTCGATCATGTCCGGGATGGCGCCGGTCACCTCGTCCAGGGCATCGCGGAAATAGCTCAGGCTGAGGAACACGTCGCCGCACTCCTCGAGGAACTTGGGCACATCGTCGAGACCGATCTTGAGGGTATCCGCCAGTTCCTTAAGGGCCTTCATCGCGTCGTCGCGGTTCGGCTTGCGGACCAGGTCGATCAGCTCGCTCGCCTCCGAGGCGTCCTGCTGCTGGCCGTAGATCTTCATGATCAGGGGCCGGGTGAAGGACGCCATGTACTCGGACAGCTCAGCCCGCTTCTCCGGCGACAGGTTCAGGGCGTCGGTGCCGGTGAAATCCACGCCGATGCGGCGGAGCTCGATGCGCAGGGAGAACACGTCGAAGCTCTCGAGCTCCGCGAGCCGACGCAGGATCTCGACATCCTCCTCCAGGGTCTTAGGGTCCTGGTCGAAGAACTGCGGGATCTCGTCGATGCGGATCTGGCCGCTGCCGATCCCGTCGCCGCGGAACAGTTCGAGCGCGCTCTCCAGGTGCGCGTTCTTGATCATCGTCGCCTTCTTCAGACCGAATGTCTGAAGTGGGACGTCGTGCAGCGGCAACGCATACAGGCGATCGACCGCCGCCTCCGAGGCGCCGAAGTCGTATGCCTTTGGTCCATTGCCGTCCATCTGGGCCGGGTCAGCCATCGAGTCCTCCAACTAGCCGAGCGAACTCTATGCCGACACCGTAAAGAGACGGTTAATGTCCGCGACGGGAGCCGACGCGGTGAATCCGACCTCACCTTCGGCCCGGCGCGAACCGCCCTGGGCGGTCGGCGGTCAAGATCGCGATTGCCCGGCTGCCTCACATCGCTGTATACAGAATCAGCACGATCCGACAGAAGATCGGCGGGAGGAAAATGCGAAATACCGGAAAAATCGGTCTTGCCGGCGCCTGCCGGTCGCGTCTACCGATCCATCCTGTATACAGAAGCATGGCTATCCGGCCGGTTGCGTCGGCTTGGGCGGCACCATGACGGCGCCGACCCGCGGCGATCGCGGCCAATCCCAGACCCTCAAGGCGCTGCTCGGCATCCGGGAGCTGGTCTTCGCCGGGGCGGTCGGTCCGGGCGAACGGCTCTCGGAGGTCATTCTCTCCCACCGCCTCGGCCTCTCCCGAACGCCGATCCGCGCCGCCCTCGCCCAGTTGGAGCAGGAAGGCGTGCTCGAGACGATGCCCTCCGGCGGCCATACCGTGCGGGCCTTCACCCAAGCGGATGTCGCCGACGCGATAGAGCTGCGCGGCGTCCTGGAAGGGACGGCCGCCCGTTTCGCCGCCGAACGCGACGCCGATCCCGTCCGCCTGCAGGCCATGCACGGGATTCTCGACGCGCTCGACCGGATCGTCGCCGAGCCCCGGAAGATGGATTTCAGCGCCTATATCGACTTCAACGGCGAGTTTCATAACCTTCTGCACGCCCTGTCCGGCAGCGAAACCCTGCGGCGTGAGATCGAGCGGGTCATGAAACTGCCCTTTGCCTGGCCCAACGCCTTCGTGACGGCCCAGTCCCAGATGCCGGAGGTGCGCGCCTCCCTCGTTGTCGCCCAGTCGCAACACCGCGCGCTCGTCGACGCGATCGAACGGCGCGAAGGCACGCGGGCCGAGGCACTGGCCCGGGAACACGCGAGGCTTGCACTTACTAATCTGGATGTGGTGCTCGAGGATCGAACGCTCGTGCGCACAGTCCCCGGGCTCGCCCTGGTGTCGGGGTGAAGCGCCGGACGTCCGGTCGCCGTCGACAGGAAATCGAAGATATGGTCCAGTCGGACAGAGATATGGAACCGATCAAAAAAGACCGAACGAACCTATAGGGAGGACAAGAATATGCTGAAAAAACTGCTTTCCGCCGGCGTCGTCGCCGCCGGGTCCCTGCTGGTCGCCGCCCCGGCGACGGCCCAGGAAGTCACCCTGAAGCTCCACCAGTTTCTGCCACTCCGCGCGGCGATTCCGGACAAGTTCATCAACCCGTGGATCGAGCGTGTCGAGGCGCAGTCGGGCGGCCGGATCAACGTCGAGCACTACCCGTCCATGCAGCTCGGCGGAAAGCCGCCGGAGCTGGCGCAGCAGGTGACCGACGGCGCGGTCGACATCGTCTGGACGGTGATGGGCTACACCCCGGGCCGCTTCCCGCGCGCCGAGGCGTTCGAACTGCCGTTCATGGTGGCGACAGCCGAGCAGACCTCGGTCGCGTTCCAGAAATACGCCGACAAGCATATGGCCGAAGACTTCCCGGGATTGCAGGTGATCGCCGTGCATACCCATGGCCCTGGCCTGATCCATTCGAAAGCACCGATCAACGCCCTTGAAGATATGGAGGGCATGAAGCTGCGCGGTCCGACCCGGGTCATCACCGGCATGCTTGAGGAGCTTGGCGCGGTGGCGATCGGCATGCCGGTTCCGGCCGTTCCGGAAGCCGTATCCAAGGGCGTGATCGATGGCGCGGTGATCCCGTGGGAGGTCACCCTGCCGCTGAAGATGGCGGAGCTGGTCACCAACCACACCGGCTTCTCCGGCGACCGCGGCCTCTACACCGCCACCTTCCTGTTCGCCATGAACAAGGCACGCTACGACGCCCTGCCCGACGACCTGAAAAAAGTGATCGACGACAATTCCGGCATCGAGGCCGCCCGCCTGGCCGGACGGGCCATGGACGAGGTCGACAAGATCGGGCTGGCGAAGGCCGAAGGCTCGGGCAACACGATCGTGACCCTCGACGCGGCCGAGACCGCCCGCTGGAAGGAGGCCGCCAAGCCGGTGGTCGACAACTGGATTGCCGAGATGGATGGCAAGGGTATGGACGGCGCGGCCCTGGCGCAGGATGCCCGCGATATGGTCGCCGCCGAGGCCAACTAAGCCGAGGCCAACTAAACCGAGTCCAACCAAACCGACAGGGCGCGTCCGGAGAGGCAGGCGGCACCAGCGCCTGCCTCTTCGCATCCGACGCAGGTCGGGCCGACGGGCGCCGCAGCGCGTCGGCAACGGTCCAGGGGGAAAGCGTGTATCGCTCAATAACGGCTGTCCTGACGGCGCTGTCACGGGTCCTGGCGTTGATCGGCGGTCTGCTGCTGATCGCGGTGACGGCCCTGGTCGTCGCCAGCGTCAGCGGCCGGGCGCTGATCTGGGCCGGCCTCGGCCCGGTGCCGGGCGACTTCGAGCTGGTCGAGGCGGCCACGGCGCTCGCCGTGTTCTGCTTTCTGCCCTGGTGCCAGCTCGAGCGCGGCCACGTCTCGGTCGACGTCTTCGCCGACATGCTCGGGCCGCGTCTGGATGCAGCCCTTCAGGTCGTCTTCAACGGGCTGATGACCGTCGCCGCCGCCTTCATCCTTTGGCGGCTCTGGGCCGGTATGCAGGACAAGATGCTGTACAACGAGACCACCTTCATCCTGCAGTTCCCGGTGTGGTGGGGATACGCGACCTGCGTGCCGGTCGCCGCGGTCTTCGTCCTGGTCTGCGCCTGGACGGCGGTGCAGAGCGCGGCCGAGACCCGCGCCGCCTTCAGCCGGTGCGGCGGGGAGCACGGCTGATGGACAAGCTGGAAATCGCGCTCTGGTCCTTCCCCGTACTGCTGATCCTGATCGGACTGCGCATGCCGATCGGCCTCGCCATGCTGTTGCTCGGCATCGCCGGCTCGGTGCTGGTCAACGGCACCTGGCTGCCGGTAATGTCGCAGATGAAGTCGATGGCCTACGACACCTTCTCCAACTATTCCCTCGGCATCATTCCGCTGTTCCTGCTCATGGGGCAGTTCGCCACCCATGGCGGGCTGTCGAAGACGCTGTTCGACGCGGCCGAATCCTGGCTCGGCCACCGCAAGGGCGGTGTGGCGATGGCCGCCGTCGGCGCCTGCGGCGGCTTCGGCGCGATCTGCGGCTCGTCCCTGGCGACGGCGGCGACCATGGCTCAGGTCGCCCTGCCGGAGCTGAAGCGGTTCGGGTATTCCGGCTCCCTGTCCACCGGCGCGTTGGCCGCCGGCGGGACGCTCGGCATTCTGATTCCGCCCTCGGTGGTCCTGGTCATCTACGCAATCCTGACCGAGCAGAACATCGCGAAGCTGTTCGTCGCCGCGGTGATTCCGGGCATTCTCGCCGCCCTCGGCTACATGCTGGCGATCGCCGTCTATGTCCGCCTGCGCCCGGACAGCGCCGGACACCGCGACCCGGCCCCGATGGGGGCGCGGTTCCGGGCGCTGTGGCGCATCTGGCCGGTACTGGCGGTCTTCGCGGTTGTCGTCGGCGGCATCTACGCGGGTCTTTTCACGCCCACTGAGGGAGCGGCCTTCGGCGCCGCCGGGACCGGGCTCATCGCCCTGGCGAACCGCGGCCTTACCCTCGCCAAGCTGCGCGACTCCCTGCTGCAGACCGCGACCTCGACGGCGATGATCTTCTTCATCGTGCTTGGGGCGGCGGTGTTCAACACCTTCCTTGCCTTCGCCCAACTGCCCCAGGAAGCGGCTGCCTGGGTGACAGCCCAGGGCTTCGCGCCCTACACGGTGCTGATCGCGATCCTGCTGCTCTATCTTGTGCTTGGGTGCTTCATGGACTCCCTGTCCATGATCCTGCTGACGGTGCCGATCTTCTTCCCCGTCGTGGTCCAACTCGATTTCGGCATGGACCCCGAGGCCTTCGCGCTCTGGTTCGGTATTCTGGTGCTGATCGTGGTGGAGGTCGGCCTGATCACCCCCCCGGTCGGTATGAACCTGTTCGTCATCAATTCGATGGCGGGCGACGTGCCGATGGCGCAGACCTATCGCGGCACCATGCCCTTCCTGGTCAGCGACCTCGTCCGGGTGGCGCTTCTGGTGATGTTCCCGGCCATCACCCTGTTCCTGGTCTGATTTCTCCCGATCTGAACGCGGCGATTCAGTCGCCGCGGTTCTGCCAGGCCCGGTCGAGCGCCTCCAGCGAGGCTTCGAACTCCCGTCGTGCCGCCGCGTAGCCGTCGGCGCCCGCGTCCTGCACCTTCTCCCAGTCGCGCTCGACCGCGGACCAGGCGTTGTCCAGCACCTCGCCGGTCTTCTCTCCCGCATCGGCGGTCGCGTCACCGGCGGCGTCGACCTGCCGCGCCGTCCAATCGCCGACACGGTCGGCCCACTGGTTCATGGTACGCGCCATGCCGTCGACATAGGCTTCGGCAGACGTGTCCGGCTTCGCATCGTCCGCGCCCGCACCGGAGACGGTCGCACCGAGCAGCAGCGCCGCGAGCGCGACGGGAACAACGGTGGATCGCATGGGCTCTCTCCTCATGGTCGCGCCGGGACGCCCCCGACCGATGGGACGTGGGCACCCGGGCCACCGGTTCAAGGGGAGATTTGGGCTGCGCGTTCGGGCGCGACGGACCGCCGACGCTCTGCTACCGTTTCCGTCTCACAGCCGGTGCCGCGATGGATCCGACGCCTCCCAGTCCTGCCAAAACCGAGAAGGCATCCCGCGTAGAGGCCGCGGGCGAACCGCCCCGCTGGGCCGGCCACGGTCATGTAGGTGCCTTTCTGCTCCAGGTCGGGATTCTCATCGCCGTGAACCTGGCGCTCTGGGGCGTCGTGTTCCTCATGGCGCTGAAGTTCGCCGGCGTGATCGGAACGCCGGATCCCGGGCAATGACGGCCGACCGCTACCCGGACGAAAGGGTCAGCAAGGCGGGAATGACGATCTCCTCCTCGTCGACCAGGTGACGGTCGAGCGGGATCCTGAAACCGTCGAGCGTCTCGGCGAACGGCGCCACGCCGTCCGGCGTGAGCGTCCCTTCCCCGGCCGCAGCAAGCACCTGGTTGACCTGCCCGGCGAAGTCGTGAAGACGGGCATCCAGGTCGCGGTGATCGGCCTCCAGCAGGTCGAAGCCGTGGGCCACCGCCGGCTGCAGACGGCGGAGCTGGGGGAAATACTGGGCATCCTCGATCGTATGATGCCCGTGCAGTTCACCCAGCAGGACGCTCGCATGCCGGTAGAGGCTCGGTGCATAGGCCTCGACGGCCGTTCCGCCGGAGGCGGCGGCCTCCGCCTCCTCCGCGATCCGGTCGAGGATGCGGCGAAACGCGGCGTGGCGTTCCAGCCAGAACCGGGTCAACCCGCCGAACCCCGCGTGCGACGTCCACACCTCCGGCGGCAGGGCCTTCACCAGCACCCTCAGGCCGTCGGGCAAGCCATCGCGCGCATCGAGGCGCAGGGCGGGATCGATTTCGCTCGGGGCATCGGTCCGGTCGGTTTCGGTCATCGCGGTGCGGCTTTCAGACAGTTGAATTCGACGACCTAGATAGGGCCGACGGCGTCTCAGTCACCGGCCGCCGCCAGGTTTTCGGCGCGGAGCGGGAGACGGATGCGGAACCGCGCGCCGCCGCGCCCGGCACCCCTGCCCGGCTCGGGCAGAAGTTCCAGGTCGCCGCCGAGCATCCGGGCGATGCTGCGGCTGATGGACAGACCGAGGCCGGCGCCGGTGCGGTGCCCCGGGGTTAGTTCGCGCCCGCGGGCGAACTTGGCGAAGATCCGCTCGCGATCCTCGGCGGGAATGCCGGGTCCGTTGTCGTCCACATAGGCGTAATAGATGCCGCCGTCGATCCGGCTGCTGACCGTCACGGTCGGCGTCTCGCTGGTGTTGTATTTAATGGCGTTGGAGAGGACGTTCATGAAGATCTGGGCAAGGCGGTCGCCGTCGACCCTGACCGGCGCGGCGTCGACGCAGGGGCCGTAGTCGATCGCCACGCCGGACGCCGCCGCCATTCCCCTACAGGTCTCCACCGCATGCTCGAGGATCCGTGCTCCATCCACATCCTCGAGGCGGAGCGCGAACTGCCCGCTGTCGAGGTGGGAGACGTCCAGGATCTCGTCGAGGAGCCGAGACAGGCGCAGGGTCTCGTCCTGAATGATCTTCAGGTACTTCCGCGCGCGCTCGGAATCGATATCCGGATTGTCGAGCAGGATCTCCGAGAAGGAGCGGATCGACGCCATGGGGGTGCGGACCTCATGGCTGACCTGGCTCAGGAAGTCGTCCTTCTGGGCGTCGAGCATCCGCAGGCGCTCGTTGGCGTCCTGCAACGCCTTGGCCGTCTCCTGCAGTTCCCTGGACTGCGCCTCGAGACGCTGGGAGTACTCGATGACCTGCTGGGTCTCGTCGACCAGTCGGATCAGCTCGTCCAGGCTGATGGTCTCGCCGGTGACGACCTGGCTGATCATAACCCGGGCGGAGGCGGCGCCGATGCCGCCCGCCAGCAGCCGCTCGAGATGGGCGATGAACTCCGCGTCGGGTCTCGGCATGTCGCTGGCCCCGCCCTGACGCCGGGCGAACTCGGCGAAGACGCGCTGCGCCTCGTCCGCACCCAGGATCCGCTGGGTCATGATGTAGAGGTCGTCCACCGTGGCCGAGCGGGTGATGAACCGCCCCTCACTCTCGGTCGGGTTCCGGAAGACATCGACGAAGAGCGTTCCCTGCAGGCGCTCCAGCGTGTTCTGCTCGCGGAACAGCGAGACGACGACGAACAGCACGACGTTGACCGTCATGCTCCAGAAGACGGAATGGACCAGAGGATCGCCGCCTTCGACGCCGAACAGCGCCTGCGGCCGGAGCCAGCCGATGCCCCAGGGCCCATCGAGCATCAGACCTGTCGTGATGAACCACACGCCCTCGAAGTTCGGCAGGACCAGGGTGTACATCCACACAACGAAGCCGGCGAACATTCCCGCGGCCGCGCCGGCCTTCGAGGCGGAACGCCAGTACAGACCGCCGACCATGGCGGGCAGGATCTGGGCCACGCCGGCGAAGGCGATCAGTCCCATGGCCGCCAGCGCATCCGACTGGGCGCTGGCGACGAAATAGCCGAAGCCGAGCAGCAGCAGCAGGGCAATGCTGATCCGCCGGCTGATCAGCAGGAGACGCTTCATGTCGCCGCTGACCGCCTCGCTCAGGACCGGGAGGCGGAGCACCACCGGAATGACGATGTGGTTCGACACCATGATAGACAGCGCGATGCAGGCGACGATGACCATCGAGGTGGCCGAGGAGAAACCGCCGATGAAGGCGAGCAACGCGAGGGCGTCCTGCCCCTGGGCCATGGGCAGGGTGAGCACGAACATGTCCGGATTGGACCCGGCCGGCAGCAGGGTGAGACCGGCGATGGCGATCGGCAGGATCGAGCAGCCCATCAGGAACAGGTAGAGCGGAAACAGCCAGGACGCGGTGCGGAGCTGGCCCTCGTCCGCGTTCTCGACGACCGTCACCTGGAACTGGCGCGGGAGGCAGAGGATCGCGGCGCCGGCGAGGAAGGTCATGGTCATCCAGCGCGGCCCGAACACGTGGTCCGGGTCGATGACGACCTGAGCGCCCGGCATGGCGAACACCGCGTCGAGGCCGCCGGCAACCCCGTAGACCGCGAAGGCGCCGACGGCGAGAAGGGCGACCAGCTTGACCAGGGCTTCGAGTGCGATGGCCGCGACCACGCCGTGATGGCGCTCGTTGGCGTCGATGTTGCGGGTGCCGAACAGGATGGTGAAGGCGGCCATGCCGGCGGCCACCCAGAACGCGGTGGACACGTCGATCACCGCCTCGTTGCCCGCACTGCCGACCACCGAGAAGCTGATGGTCACCGCCTTGAGCTGCAGCGCGATGTAGGGGGTGCTGGCGATCACCGCGATCACGGTGACCAGCACGGCCAGCGTGGTGCTCTTGCCGTAGCGCGACGACACGAGGTCGGCGACCGAGGAGATCCGGTGGACGCGGCCGATCCGGACCAGCTTGCGCAGGACGAACCACCAGCCGACGAAGACCAGGGTCGGGCCGAGATAGATCGTGACGAACTCGAGCCCGCTGCGCGCCGCCGATCCGACGGCGCCGTAGAAGGTCCAGGAGGTGCAGTAGACCGAGATCGAGAGCGTGTAGACCAACGGCGAGTGGGCGAGGCCGACCCGTCCGCTGCGCGCCCGCCGGTCGCTGACGAAGGCGACCACGAACAGCAGCGCCACATAGGCCAGGGCCGTGGCAAGGACCACATCCGCCGAGAGCATCAGTCGTCCTTCCGCTCCGCAAAGGGACGCCCGGCCGGCAGGCGCTCGTCGTCGCCCGCGCCCGGGCGACCGGCGCGCAGCGCGACGAGGCGTGTGCAGACGATCAAAGCCCCCCAGACCGCGAACACGTAGACGACGATCGTCGGCAGGCTGAACACCGTGGTCGGCTGGTTCACGACCGCCAGGATCGGCGGCATCACCAGGAACGTGCCAAGCAGGACCAGCAGGGCCACCGCGTCCCGGGTCTTGGTGCTGCTCGACCGGTTCAGCATGATCGGACCGCTCCGCCCGGGTTCAGGCCGAGGCCAGGGTCATGACCCGCTCGACGACCTCACGGTTGGAGAACGGCTTGGTCACAAAGGCGTCGGCCCCCAGCTCCTCGGCGGTCTTGCGGTCCTTCTCCTGTCCCTTGGCGGTAAGGATCATGACCGGTACGCCGGTCAGGTCCGGGTTGGCCTTGATCCACTTGAGAACCTCGAACCCGTCCATCTTCGGCAGCATGACGTCCAGGATCACCAGGTCCGGGCGCAGGGTCGCGATCTTATCGATGACCGCCCGGCCGTCGAAAACGGCCGTCACCTCGCACCCTTCGCGGCTGAGGATGAAGCTCAGGGACTCGACGATGTTCGGCTCATCCTCGGCGATAAGCACATGTGCCGGCACGATGCGGTTCCTCCCCCGGGACTCACCGGTTGGTCCGGTGTCATTGGCGCCAGTGTAGCGCCGTTGCCGCCGACACGGAAAGGCTCACGACCGCCCACCGCCCCCATCGCTCCGCAGCTCAGGGCCCTTCGCTGCGCACGATCGGTTCTTCCTCGCGGTGCAGGCACTCCATGCGGGGACACAGCCGGCAGCTCGCCCCCACCCGCGCCGCCATTTCCCGGGCGCTGAGATCGAGGCCGTCGGCATAGACCGTGGCGTCGGCATGGACGGCCTCGCAGGCCAGCATGACCGAGTGGAGAACCGGTGGCTCGTGGAAGGTCGCGGGCTGCTTGGTGACGGTCCGGGCGACGAACAGAAAGCGGCCCCGATCGGGAAACTCCGCGAGCTGGCGCACCACCCGGTCGGGCGTCTGGAACGACTGGTAGATCGCCCAGAGCGGGCAGGCATGGCCGTAGCGCGGCAGCGGCAGACCCGGCAGCGGGAACCGCTTGGTCGCGTGCCCGGCGGGATTGGAGCGCAGAAAGGCGAAGGGTATCCCCTCCTCCCCGCGCCGCCGGAGCGTGATCAGGCGATGGGCGACCTGCTCGAAACTGGCGGCGTAGCGCTGCCGCAGGACCTCGATGTCGTAGCGGCACTCGATCGCGTGCTCCAGGAAACTGCTGTAGGGCAGCAGGGCCGCGCTCGCCGTGTAGGAGGCGAGCGCCCGGAACGCCTGCGCCCGGGCCGGCTCGCTCGACAGGCGCGGGTCGTCGATCTCCCGGGCGATGCTGTCGCCGAGCGTGAGCTCCGCCGCCACCCGGGCGAGCTGGAAGCGCCGCGTCGAGATCGATGCGTTGTCGAGAAAGACCAGGGTGCCGCTGGCACGATCGAACCGGCAGTGGTTCCGGAACCGCCCGCCGGAGGACGGTTCGGCGGTGTCGCGTCCACGATTGACGACGGTGATGCCGTGGCGCCGGTCGAGATAGTCGATCAGCGCGCTCATCATCGTCTCGCCCTGCCGCTCGACCTCCTGGCGCATCGCCGCCGCGGCCGCTTCCAGATCGGGGAAGTGATTGCGCCGTTCGATCAGGAAATCGTCGACCTCCTCCGCCGGGGTCACCGACCGGGTATCCGCTTCCGGCACTTCGAAGAAGTCGGTGAGCGCCTGGGCGACGTCACTGAGCTTGGTGCTCTCCTCGGTCATCATGGCCTTGAAGCGCTTCTGCTGCTCCGCCGGCAGGTCGGACTCGTTCTCCAGGATCTCCGAAACCGAGCGGAGGGTCGTGATGTGGGTGAGCACCTGGTGAAACAGATCGCCGAGGAAGGGGTCGCGGCTCAGCCGGTCGGACAGCGCCGACACGGTCTCCGCCTGATCCAGATAGGCGCGGCTGAGGGCCAGCATGGACTGGGCCCAGTCGAGATGCCGGGCGACGAGATCCTGGGTCCCTTCCTCCGGCAACCGCGCGACCTTCAGGCGTGGATCGGCGGCAACCTCCCGCAGATCGTCGATGACCCGGCGCTCGGTCGTGCCGGCCAGCGTCTCCGCATCGAGGTCGAGGGCCTGGGCGATGCGGTTGAGAAGACCGCCGGCGATGTTCCGCTTACTCGCCTCGATCAGGTTCAGGTAGGAGGGCGAGATGCCCACCGACTTGGCGAGCCCGGCCTGGGTCAGGCCGAGCTGCTTGCGCCGTTCGCGAATGCGGTAACCCGCCAGTTCCAATGCCATTTCCGCCCTCCACCCCGCGCCGGACCGCTCGCTTCACACCGGCGGACCAAGCCTCGCCCTGTCACAAATTGACTTTTTTGCAGGTGCGTTGTGTATCAAATTGACAAAATAGTCAATGTAAAACAACAACTTAGTTTGCAAATTTTCAGATACCCTCTACAGTCGTATAGCCGACGTCCGGAATCGTGAGCCCGTGGGGTTTCGCGAACCGCCAAAGGATCAACTTCAGATCGGTCGAGACGCGGCAGGGACGAAGACCGAACGGGAGGAACCAATGAAAGTCTTCGATAAAGGCGTCTCACGCCGCTCGCTTATGAAGGGGGGCATGGCGTTGACCGCCGGCCTCGCCGCACCGCATTTCTTCACGAAGAATGCCCATGCCTACCTGAACGAGCCGACGGGCAGCACCGTCACCCTCGGCTTCAACGTGCCGCAGAGCGGCCCCTACGCCGACGAGGGTGCGGACGAGCTCCGCGCCTACGAGCTGGCTGTGGAGCACCTCAACGGTGGCGGCGACGGCGGCATGATGAACACCTTCTCGTCCAAGGCGTTGAAGGGCAACGGCATCCTCGGCAAGAAGGTCGAGTATGTGACGGGCGACACCCAGACCAAGTCCGACGCCGCCCGCGCCTCGGCCAAGTCGATGATCGAGAAGGACGGCGCGATCATGATCACCGGCGGCTCGTCCTCCGGTGTCGCGGTCGCCGTTCAGGCGCTCTGCCAGGAGGCGGGTGTCATCTTCATGGCCGGTCTGACCCACTCCAACGACACGACGGGCAAGGACAAGAAGGCGAACGGTTTCCGTCACTTCTTCAACAGCTACATGTCGGGTGCCGCCCTGGCGCCGGTGCTGAAGGCCAACTACGGCGCCGACCGTAAGGCCTATCACCTGACCGCCGACTACAACTGGGGCTACACCACCGAAGAGGCCGTTCGGTCCTCGACGGAGGCGCTGGGCTGGGAGACGGTCCAGGCGGTCAAGACGCCGCTGGCCCAGACCGACTTCTCCTCCTACATCACGCCGGTCCTGCAGTCGGACGCCGATGTGCTGGTGCTCAACCACTACGGCGGCAACATGGTCAACTCGCTGACCAACGCGGTCCAGTTCGGCCTGCGCGACCGCATGGTCAACGGCAAACAGTTCGAGATCGTGGTCCCGCTGTACTCGCGTCTGATGGCCAAGGGCGCCGGCGCGAACGTTAAGGGCATCTTCGGCTCGACCAACTGGCACTGGTCGCTGAGCGACGCGGGCTCCCAGGCCTTCGTCAAGTCGTTCGGCAGCAAGTACGGCTTCCCGCCGAGCCAGGCCGCGCATACCTGCTACGTCCAGGCCATCCTGTACGCGGATGCGGTCGAGCGGGCCGGCACCTTCAACCCGTGCGGCGTGGTCGAGGCCCTGGAAGGCTTCGAGTTCGACGGCATGGGCAACGGGCCGACCCTGTACCGGGCCGCCGATCACCAGTGCTTCAAGGACGTTCTGGTGGTGAAGGGGAAAGAGAACCCGACCTCCGAGTTCGACCTTCTCGAGATCGTCGAGGTAACCCCGGTCGATCAGGTCACCTACGCGCCGGATCACCCGCAGTTCGCCGGCGGCCAGCTCGGCACCTGCAACCCGGGCGCCTAACCAACCGGTCCTCGGGGGACGCCGGTGGCGCCGCACCGCGCCATCGGCGTCCCCGTTACTCAATTGGCCGACTGACTTGGTTTCTAGTCTTTATCGACAGGTGGCACCGTGGACGCGATCGTTCTGCAGGTCCTGAATGGACTCGACAAGGGAAGCGCCTATGCGTTGATCGCGCTCGGCCTGACCCTGATCTTCGGCACGTTGGGCGTGGTCAATTTCGCCCATGGAGCCCTGTTCATGCTGGGCGCGTTCTGCGCCGTCACGCTGAACACCGTCTTGAAGATTTCTTTTTCGACGACTGATCCGACCCGCAAGGATTTCCTCGGGAATCCGCTGAAGGTCGAAACCCCCTATATCGAAAGCTGGTTCGGGCCGGAGATCGGATCCGCGATCATCGAATGGTCGGTGCCGATCTCCATCCTTTTCGCCATTCCGGTGATGATCCTGATCGGCCTGTGCATGGAGCGCGGCCTGATCAAACACTTCTACAAGCGCCCGCACGCCGACCAGATCCTGGTCACCTTCGGTCTGGCGATCGTGCTGCAGGAGATCGTGAAGTATTTCTACGGCGCCAACCCGATCCCGACCCCCGCTCCGCCCGCTCTCAGCAGCAGCGTCGACATGGGCGTCTATTTCGGGTTCGACGCGGGATCGATCATCTACCCGTACTGGCGCCTGATCTACTTCGCCTTCGCCGCCGTGGTCGTCGGCGCCGTGTTCGCCTTCCTGCGCTTCACCACCTTCGGCATGGTGGTCAGGGCCGGCATGGCGGACCGGGAGACGGTGGGGCTGCTCGGCATCCACATCGACCGGCGGTTCACGATCGTGTTCGCGATCGCCGCCTGCGTGGCCGGTCTGGCCGGCGTCATGTACACGCCGATCAACTCGCCGAACTACCACATGGGAATGGACTTCCTGGTGCTGTCCTTCGTGGTGGTCGTCGTCGGCGGGATGGGATCGCTCCCGGGCGCCGTCGCGGCCGGCTTCCTTCTCGGCGTGCTCGAGTCCTTCGCGTCCATGGGACAGGTCGTCGAGCTTCTGCCCGGCATCAACCAGATCATCATCTACCTGGTCGCCATTGTGATTTTGCTGACCCGTCCGCGTGGCCTCATGGGTCGCAAGGGCGTGATGGAGGAGTAACGGATGTTCGGCCTTTCAAAGAAGGATGGGACGCTGTTTCTCGTGGTCATCGGCATGACGCTGTTCGCGCCGATCCTGCTGAACCCGTTCCCCGAGGGCTCCGAGCTGGCGCAGTTCAACGCCGGCTATCCGGACCTGATGCAGCGCTTCGTGATCTTCGGAATATTCGCCATCGGCTTCAACATCCTGTTCGGGCTCACCGGCTATCTCAGCTTCGGGCACGCCGCCTTCCTCGGCGTCGGGTCCTATGCCGGCGTCTGGATGCTGAAGCTGCTGACGATGAACGTGATCCCGGCGATCATGGTCTCGGTCGTCGTGGCCGGGCTGTTCTCCGCGGTGGTCGGCTACATCTCCCTGCGCCGATCGGGAATCTATTTCTCGATCCTGACCCTGGCCTTCGCCCAGATGTCCTTCGCGCTCGCCTATTCGGTCCTGACGCCGATCACCAACGGCGAGACCGGCCTGCAGCTCGCCCTCGACGATCCCCGCATCTTAGGGGTGTCGCAGGTGGACGGCTCGATCCCGCCGACGAACTTCTTCGGGTTCGAGATGCGCGACGGCTTCACGCTGGACGTGGCCGTGTGGTCGTTCACCTTCAACGTCGGCTACTATCTGTGCGCCGCGATCATGCTGATCGCTTTCTACCTCTCGATCCGGATCTTCCGCTCGCCTTTCGGCATCATGCTGCAGGCGGTGAAGACCAACCAGCAGCGCCTGCGCTTCACCGGCGTCAACACCCGGCCCTACACCCTGGCGGCGTTCATCATCTCGGGCATGTATGCCGGACTGGCGGGCGGGCTCATGGTCGCGATGGATCCGCTCGCGGGCGCCGAGCGCATGCAGTGGACCGCCAGCGGCGAGGTCGTCCTGATGACCATCCTCGGCGGCGCCGGAACCCTGATCGGCCCGATCCTCGGCGCGGGCGTGATCAAGTACTTCGAGAACATCTTCTCCAAGATCAACGACAACGTTCTCTACAACTGGTTCTCGTTCATGCCGGACGCGTTGCAGGACGCCTTCGTCTTCATGATCCATCCGTTCATCGGCAAAGGCTGGCATCTGACCCTGGGCATCATGTTCATGCTCGTCATCATCTGCCTGCCCGGCGGCGTCGTGGAGGGCGGACAGCGTCTCGCCAGCCTGTTCCGGCGCAAGAAGACCGGGACGACCGACGGCGGCGCCGCCCCCGTTCAGAACTCCACGCCGGCAGAGTGAGGGCAGCACAATGGGAAGCCTCGTCGTTCAGGGTGTCAACAAGTCGTTCGCGGGCCTGAAGGCACTGAACAACGTCAATCTCAACGTCCAGTCGGGCACGGTGCACGCCATCATCGGCCCGAACGGCGCCGGCAAGTCGACGCTCCTCAACTGCTTCGTCGGCAAGTTGGAACCGGATACCGGAACGGTGATGTTCGAAGACCAGCCGCTCCTCAACCGCCAACCGCACGAGATCAACCAGTTGGGCGTCGCCCGCGTGTTCCAGACCCCGGAGATCTTCCCGGACCTGGGCTTGCTGGAGAACGTGATGATACCGGCCTTCGCCCACCGCGACGGCTCATTCCGCCTGAACTGGCTGCCAAGGGTGGATAAGGAAGCCGAAATCCGCGACCGCGCGCAGCACATGCTCGAGGATGTCGGGCTCGCCGACAACAAGGCTGACCACGCGGGCGCGTTGTCTCGCGGCGACAAGCGGCGCCTGGAGCTGGCCATGTGTCTGGTGCAGGAGCCGCGGCTGCTGCTCCTGGACGAGCCGACCGCGGGCATGTCCCGGGCGGACACCAACAACACCATCGACCTGCTGAAGCGGATCGGCGAGCGCGGGATCACCAAGGTCGTGATCGAACACGACATGCACGTCGTCTTCTCACTCGCGCAGAAGGTCTCCGTCATGGCCCAGGGCACCGTCATCGCCGAGGGCACGCCGGAGGAGATCCGCGGCAACCCCAAGGTGCAGGAAGCCTATCTGGGCGGCGCCCACCTGTAGTCCGGAGAGAGGCCAAGTCATGAACGCCACCGTGAACGCGACCGCCACCGCCCAAGAGGCACCCGCCGCCGGCACCGCGCCGTTCTTCCAGGTGAAGGATATCCACGCCTATTACGGCGAGTCCTACATCGTGCAGGGGGTCTCCTTCGACGTGAACGAGCAGGACATCGTCGCCCTGCTCGGCCGCAACGGCGCCGGCAAGACCTCGACCCTGCGGACCATCGCGCGCACCGACACGCCGGCGCTGCAGCGCGGCGAGATGTGGCTTCACGGTGAGCCGTTGCACACCAAGAAGGCGTTCGAGGCGGCCCGGGCCGGCATCCAGCTCGTCCCCGAGGACCGACGGATCATCCAGGGTCTGACCGTGGAGGAGAACCTGCAGCTCTCCCAGGTCGAGGAACCGATCGGCTGGCCGCTGGAGCGGATCTACGACCACTTCCCCCGGCTCGCCGAGCGCCGCCGCCAGGACGCGGTCACCATGTCCGGCGGTGAGCAGCAGATGCTGGCGGTCGCCCGCGCCCTGGCCCGCGATCTGAAGCTGCTTCTGCTGGACGAGCCCTACGAGGGTCTGGCGCCGACCATCGTCCGGGAGATCGAGGGCATCCTCGAGAACGTCAAGGAACTTGGCATCACCACCATCATCGTCGAGCAGAACGCCATCGCCGCCCTGCATCTGGCCAACCGGGCGCTGATCCTCGACATGGGCCAGATCGTCTTCGATGGCTCCGCCCAGGAAGTGCTGGACAACGACGACCTGCGCCACGAGTACCTGGCGATCTGACGCCCACTTTCTGACGCGGGCAATCCGACGCTGACGACCTGAAGGGCGTCCCGGACGCGGGGTGCCGTCTATGAAGGACGCCGTCTAAGCGGGACGCGCGTCCTGAACGGTGTCCGTGAACACGATGAAATGGCTGACGCCGGTCTCGGGCCGGCCGAGGGGTGTGACCGCCCGGACCCATTCGCTGTTCTGGATGTCCAACCCGACATAGGTCAGACGACCGACGAACAACAGGGGACGGGCGGCAAGCGTCCGATAGTGCTCCAGCATGACCGACCCCGTCGGCTCGATCAGCTCCGACACCCGCATGCCGTCGCGGCCCATATTCGCCTTCCGGGCGATGGTTCGGCCGTAGATCAGATAGCGGAAGTCATCGGTCTCCGGCTCGCGGACCAGCTTGTGGACCGAGCCGATCACCGGACCGAGCGCATCGATCGGCGCATCCGACGGGACCATCCCGTCCAGCGCGTGCGCGGTGAACCAGTCGGCGAGCAACCGCTGCCCGAATGTCCAGGATGACGGCTCGGGCGTCTCGACGATCCTGCCCTCCTCCGCCCGGGCCGAATGCGGCTCCTTCGCCGCGTCGTAAGGATCCAGATACATAGCGGCCGACACCCTCCCCTCGCGAACCCGATGATCGACTCCGGACCGCCCTCTCTGGAGGCGGTCCGGGGTCGAACGTTCCCGGTATTCGCTAAGCAAGAGGCGTGCCGCCCGGTCAGGCGAAGCGCAGACCCACGTTCCGGCCCGCCTTGCCGGCGATGGTAACCGACCGCTGCCCGATGCTGGGGGCGGAAATTTCCGCCCGGCCGGCCGCCGCGTCGAGCGTGACGTCTTCCGGAAGCTCGATACCGACGCCCCCTTCCGACGTGTTGGTCAGTACGACATCGTACTGCGCCGCCCCCACTTTCAGGGACGCCGGTTCCCGCATGTCGGTGCGCGCCTGCTGCCGGCGGTCGACCTCAGGTGCGGAGGTCCGCACCACCCGCACGACAACCTGCTTGAGGTTCTCGATCGCTTCCTTGACCTGTTCGGAGGCGGACCGGACCCGGTCGGCGGTGTCCATGTTGGAACGCGCTTCGGCCGAGACCAGTTCGATGTTCGACGCGACCTCGCGGGCGGCTGACGCCGTCTCGGAAACGTTGCGAGCGATCTCCTGGGTGGCCGCCTGCTGCTGTTCGACCGCGGTGGCGACCGAGGTGGAGATCTCGTCGATCGCGCGGATCCGCTCGACCATGGACCGCACGGCCTCGACCGAGCGCTGGGTGATCGCCTGGACCTCGTGGATCTGGTTCGAGATATCCCCGGTGGCCTTCGCGGTCTGTGCAGCGAGGCTCTTCACCTCGCTGGCGACGACGGCGAAGCCCTTGCCGGCATCGCCCGCCCGGGCCGCCTCGATGGTCGCGTTCAGCGCCAGAAGCCCGGTCTGCTGGGCGATGTCGTCGATCAGCACGGCTACGTTGCCGATCTGCTGGGCCGCGTCCGACAGAGTTTGGATGGTGGCTTCGCTTTCCTGGCCCACGTCCATCGCCGTCCGCGCCGTCGACGCGCCCTCGACCACACGGGAGGCGATCTCCTCGATCGACCGGGCCAGTTCCTCCGTCGCCGCCGAGACGGACTCGGCATTGGCGAGAGCTTCCTGCGCGGCGGCGGCGACGGTCTGGCTGTTCTCCTCGACCTGTTGGGCGGAGCGCGCCATGACCTGGGCTTCCGAGGCCATCTGGTTGGTCTCCGTGGAGACCTGCGCCACGGCCTTGCCGGACTCGTCCTCGACCGTGCGGGCCATCTTCCTGAGGGCCTCGACCCGCTCGTTCTCGGCCCGCTCCCGCATTGCCTCCTGCTCGGCGCGTAGACGTTCCGCCTCCTCGCCATTCTGGCGGAAGACTTCCAGCGCCCGCGCTATATCGCCGACCTCGTCCCGCCGCTCCCGCTCGGGGACGTCGACCCCATAGGAGCCGGTAGAGACCGTCGACATGACCCCGACGATGCGGCTGAGCGGCGTTGTGATCGTGCGGGAGAACACAATGCCCGCCACCAGCGCCAGCAGCAGGAGCGCCCCGCCTATCAATACTTCATAGAACAGAAGGTCTCGGCTGGCGGCGAACGCTTCCGCCTCGCTTACCGTCGCCATCACGCCCCAGCGGATACCCTCGAAGTCCACCGGAGCGAAACCGACCAGGTTGGAGGCGCCGTACACATCCCCTATCGCAATACCGCGCTCGCCGCCGAGTACGGCCTCGGTCCCGGGCCACGCGATGGTCTCCTGAAGCAGCGCGGATTCCGATGCGAAGCGGGAGTCGCTGCGGCGGAGCCCGTCGGTGCCGACGATCACGGTATCGCCGGTCTCGCCTAGGCCGGACTCGTCCTGCATCACCGCGTTGAGGCGGTCGATGGGCATCTGGAACGCCAGCACCCCGATGGTGGTGCCGAAATTGTCGATCACCGCCTTGGCGATGAAGCTGGCGGGCGCGCCGTAGCTCGGGGCGTAGGGCTCGAAATCGTCGAACGCCACCTCGCCCGGATTGGCCAACGCCTCGCGGTAGACCCGGCCGAGGCCGCTCTCCGCGTATTCGCCGTCATTGAAGTTCGTCGCGTAGTCGAGCTCCTTGAAGACGGTGTAGACGAGGTTGCCGTTCGTATCGAACAGGAAGATGTCGTAGAAGCCCTTCGCCCGCAGGAACGTCCGGTACCACGGGTGAAAATGGGCGTGGGTCTCGTGATACCCCTCCGGACCCTCGGCCCGGTCGAGTTCGTCCTTCTGGCCCGTCGGATTGGGGTTGTCGGTGATGTAGGCCGCCTGCAGCGCCTGGGTCGGGCCAGCGGCGAAGAACTCGGTCCACCCGCCCTTGAACTCCATGATCGCCTCGAAGGCAACCGGGCTGGTGGACAGCGTGATCAGGTCGATGCGGATTGTCTCAAGATACTGCTCGAGGGCCACCGCGCGGTCCTTGACCACGGTCTCGAGCTGACGCTCGATCGCCTCGCGCTGCGCCTGCGACGACAGGATGATACCGGTCAGCCCGTTGCCCAACCCCGCAACCATGGCGGCAAGGAAGACCAGCGCGGGAATCTTGAATGTCAGCTTCGACATGACACCGTCCAACAGCAGTTTACCCCTGTCCAGGCGCCCTGACGCCCGGCTTTTACCCAATGGCGGCAAACAATTGACGCTGATGCGTAAAGAGCAGGTTAACAAATCCCGCTAAATGGGGACTTCGATCGAAAAAATTTGATTTTTAGCCAAATTCATAGACTTGAAGCCTCATCAACCCAAGGTCGCGCGCCGGGCGTCGGTGGCTGCCGGGCCCGGCGGCTTCGACCGTTCGACCTACTGCGCCGTCACCCCGCCATCGACGACGAGGCTGGACCCGGTCATGAAGCCCGCATCGTCCGACGCGAGGAATAGGATACCGGCGGCGATGTCGTCCGCCGTGCCGTGCCGGCCGATGGGGTGCATGTTGAGGGACGCCTGCTTGGCGGCGTCGACATCGTTGGTCCCAAGCGCCCGGGCCCGCGCCGTGTAGGTCTGGTCGCCCATATCCGTCTCGATCACGCCGGGATGGATTTGGTTGACCCGGATCCGGTCGCCGCGACGCCCGAAATACAGGGCGGTCGACTTGGTGAAGGTGGTCACCCCGCCTTTCGTCATGGAATAGAGCGGGTCCACCATCGATCCGACCAGGCCGGCGATGGAGGACAGGTTAACGATCACGCTGCCATGGGGGGTATCCTTGGCCGCCTCCCTAAGCGCCGGCGCGGCGATGCGGGTACCGAGAAAAGTACCCGTCAGGTTGACGTCCACCAGGGTCTTCCACTCGTCGAAGGATATCTCCTCCAGCGACCGGCCGATGAAGACCCCGGCATTGTTCACCAGGATGTCCAGCCGGCCGTAGGCTTCGACGGTCCCGTCGATCGCAGTCTGCCAGTTCTCCGGGTCGGTCACGTCGAGATGGGCATATCGGCAGACACCGCGGCCGCCGTCGATCTCCTCGGCGGTCTTGCGGCCGAGGTCGTCGCGCACATCGCCGATCACCACCCTGGCGCCCTCCTCGACCATGCGCCGGGCCGCCTGCGCCCCGATACCCCGCGCCGCTCCCGAAATCAGCGCCACGCGCCCATCCAGTTTGCCCATTCCGTCTCTCCTCCTCCGGCGATTGTTTCGAACAGCGATGAGCGCCGGTTGGCGCCAGTACAGCAGGCCGCCGCCGGATGGACTATCCCCCAACCGCCCCATAGGATTTCCGGACGGAAAGAAGACCGGGAGTTCCGCCGCCCGGCGCCGCCGATGGGAGAAACGTCATGGCCACTCGCTCCGCGACCGACCGACAGGCCGCCACGGAACCCTCCTCCGTCGCTTCCGCTCCCACACGGGCGTTCGCGGACTGGATCGCGTCGACCCCCGCCGAGGCCGTCGACGACCGGGCGCTGCGCTGGGCCCGGCATTGCCTGATGGACTGGATCGGCGTGACCGTGGCCGGGGCGCACGACCCGCTGGTCGCCATCCTGCTCGACGAGGCGCTGGCCGATGGCGGCACCGGCGACGTTCCTGCGGTCGGGCTGACCGCCTGTCTGCGGCCCTCCGATGCGGTCCTGGTCAACGGTGCGGCGGGTCATGCGCTCGACTTCGACGACGTGAACCGCACGATGCACGGGCATCCGACCGTCGCGGTCCTGCCGGCGGTGCTGACGGCGGCGGCCGTCGACGGCCGGACGCTGGAGGACGCCCTCCGCTCCTTCGTGATCGGCTACGAGGTCGCCTGCCGGGTCGGCGATATGACCGGCGACGGGCACTACGACACCGGCTGGCACGCCACGGCGACCGTCGGCACGTTCGGCGCCGCAGCCGGCGTCTGCCACCTCCTCGGCTTGGACGCTGGACGGACGGCCCACGCACTCGGTCTGGCGACCACCCTTGCCGCCGGCCTGAAGTCGCAGTTCGGGACCATGGGCAAACCGCTGCATGCGGGGCGCGCCGCGCAGAGCGGGATGAAGGCCGCACGCTGGGCCGCGCGCGGCTTCATCTCCCGGCCGGACGGGCTCGAATGCGTTCAGGGCTTCTGGGACACCCAGGCGCCGGATGCTGAGCCCTCCGACATGAACCGGATGCCGGGCACCCCGTTCCTCATCGAGACGAACCTCTTCAAGTTCCACGCCGCCTGCTACATGACCCACTCCGCCATCGAGGCGAACCGGACCCTGCGGAACCGCCACGGGTTCGAGCCGTCAGAGGTGAGAAAGGTGCGGCTAAAGGTGAGCGACGCGAGCCTGCGCATGTGCAACATCCCGGAACCGGAAACGGGCCTGCAGGTGAAGTTCAGCCTGCGCCATACGGCGGCCCTTGCCCTGGCCGGGCACAACACCGGCGCGATCGAGAGTTTCACCGATGCCGTCGCCAACGACCCCGGTCTGGTCGACCTGCGCCGCTTGGTCGAGGTCGAGCCGGTGAAGATGGATCGGAGCGAGCGCAGCCGGGCGGAAGTAATCGTCGAACTCGCCGACGGCCGGATCCTTCACGAGGCCCACGATGTCGGCGTGCCGGCCACCGACCTGGAGGATCAGGAAGCGAAGCTGTCCGAGAAGTTCGCCGCGCTCATCGTTCCCCTGCTCGGCCCCGACAAGGCCGAGGCGATCCGGCGCACCGCCCTCACCGGAACGGACAGCGCGCCGCGCGATCTGCTGAAGGCGACCCAGCCGGACCGTCACTGACCGGCGCAGGGCCGCGGAGGATCACTCCGCCGCGTCGGCCGGTGCGTCCACGATCCGGGTCTCGAAGTCCGCCGGCGCGACGATCTCCAGAAGCTCCATATCCGGCGAGCACTCGATCTCCCGGTGGGGGATCAGCGGCCGCTGGTTGATGCAGTCGCCCTCGCGGATCGTCCGAACGCCCTCGCCGGCATACTCGAAGGTGGCCCAGCCCTTGAGCACGTAGACCATCTGGAAGTCGCAGTCGTGGACGTGCCAGTGCTTAACCTCGTCCTCGGACTCGCGGCCGTTCGCCTTGACGATATGGGCCACATAGTCGCCGTTCGTCGCGTCCTTCACGCCGAGATCGCGATACTCGAAGATCTTGCGCATGCCCTCGGTGAAGACCGCATTGGCGGCTTCGTTGTGGCTGAACTTCCAGGTTTCCTTGCCCATCGCACCCTCTCTTCGTCGGCAGTTTCGATTGAGTTCCACGGTAGCGCGGCCACAGCCGACCGCCAACGGGCCTTGGGGCATGCTCAGCCTAGTCGCTCGGCGGCGACAGCACCGCGTCGATGCGCTCCTTGAGCTGCTTGGGCGAGACCGGCTTCACCAGATAACCGTCGACCCGGAGATCCTTGGCCACGACCACCGTTTCACGCTGCGCGTCGGCGGTCAGAAAGATGACCGGAACGCGGCTCAACTCTGGTTTTCCCAGTCCCCGGAGCTTGCGCAGGAAGGTCAGCCCGTCGATCGGTTCCATGTGAATGTCGCAGAGGATGACCTGCGGATTGACCCGCAGCAGTTCCTTGAAACCATCCGCACCGTTGGCAACGTCGTGGATCAAGCGGAACCCGATCTGACGCAGCAGACGGCAGATGATCTGCCGAATATGCACCTCGTCCTCAAGAACAAGGACGCGCACGTTTTCATAGCGGTTAGTTTCGTTGAAGGCGACCATTCTTCCGTTTCCACCGTACCATGGTCGGGGTAGCAGCTTGACTGCCCATGGGAATGATTGCCCGGCAGCCGATCCGACTACAACTTTTTAATCTCCGGAAGAATATCCAGGAACTCTTCGAGAGTGGGCGAGAGGAGTTCCGCCATCACGCCGGCCATCTCGGGCTCGTCGTCGTCCAGATAGTCCTGCAGGTCGGCGGCGATCCGCCCGAGGCGGTTGGCGCCGACCGACAGGCTCGCACCCTTCAGCGCGTGGACGACGTCCCGCGCCCGTGCGGTGTCGCCGGCGGCCAGCGCCGTCTCGATCTCGGCCACCCGCCCGGTCCAGCTGTTCGCCGCCGCCTCGATCAGCTCCTTCGCCTCGCCGTCGAGGCGGCCGTCCGGCCCTGCGAGGGTCTCCGGATCGAAAATCTCCGGATCCCAGCCGATCGCCGGAGGAGCGGTATTCTTTGTCGGATCGGCGGTGTCCGGCTCTCCGGCGGTCTGGCGAAGCGGCAGCGCCTGGGGCATCCGCTCGGCCAGCAGGCCCCCAAGCTTTCGACTGTCGATCGGCTTGGTCAGATAGGCGTCCATCCCCGCCTGCAGGCACGCGTCCTCGGTACCGGACAGGGCATCGGCGGTGAGCGCGACGATCGGCAGCCGGCCGCCCCGCGTGGCCTCGGCCTGCCGGATCGTGCGGGTCAGTTCGAACCCGTCCATCACCGGCATGTTGAAATCGGTCAGCAGCAGCCCGTAGCCGGGCGTGTCCAGCATCTCCAGCGCCACCTTGCCGTTCTCGGCGATCTCGCAGGCGAAGCCCATACGCCCGAGCATCTGGCGGATCACCGCCTGGTTGGTCTCGTTATCCTCGGCGACGAGGATCAGCGCGTTCGCCGCCCGGGCCTGGTCGACGGGAGGCGGCGCGAAAGACAGATCGTCGCGGCTGTCGGCCCCGATATCCTCCGCCGGGGCCAGCCCCAGCCCTATGGCCACCGCGCGCCAGAGCTCCGGCCGCGACAGGGGAACCGTCAGCAGGGCGGACGCGCGCGCCTTCGGGGCCGGCGGCAGGTCGGCCAGCGCAATCCGCGGCCCGAAGATCGCCACGTGACCGTCCACATCCGGCAAACCGTCTCCGCCGGGTTCGAGAACGGTCCGGTCCACGATCCAGAGCGTGCGATGCCCCGCTGCTCGGGCGGGGTCGTCGATCCGCTCGATCCCGTCGATACCGGTTGCCCGAAGGTAGATCTCAGCGACCTCGGCATGGGCCTCCTGCAGCCCGACCAGAGCAACGGTGGCAGCCGACAGATCGTTGCCATAGCGCGGCGGCGCGGTTCCTACCGCCTCGAGCGGCAGGGCGAACCAGAACGTCGACCCTTCCCCGAGGGTGCTGGTCACCCCGATCGCGCCGCCCATGAGCTCCGCCAGACGCTGGCAGATCGACAGCCCGAGACCGGTTCCTCCGTACTTGCGGGAGGTCGAGCTGTCGGCCTGGACGAACGCCTGGAACAGCTTGGCCTGCTGTTCCTCCGTCAGCCCGATTCCGGTATCCGAGACCGAGAAATGCAGCATGTCCGGGCGGCCGTCCTCCGGCGCAGACCGGACCCGAATACCGATCTTTCCGGTCTCCGTGAACTTGACCGCATTGCCGCCGAGATTGAGCAGGATCTGCCGCAGCCGCGTCGGGTCGCCGATCCGGGTGTCGATCAGCCCGGGATCGATGTCGACGATCAGGTCCAGCCCCCTGTGCTCGGCCCGCGGTGCCAGCAGCTCGGCAGAGCCGTTCACGACATCCATCAGCGAGAACTCGACCCGCTCGATCTCCAGCTTCCCGGCTTCGATCTTCGAGAAGTCGAGAATGTCGTTGATGATCGTCAGCAAGGCCGTGGCGGAGTCGGTGATGATCTTCGCCATGCGCCGCTGCTCGCCGTCGAGCCGGCTCAGGTTCAACAGCTCCGCCATCGACATCACGCCGTTCATGGGCGTGCGGATCTCGTGGCTCATGGTTGCCAGAAACGTCGACTTCGCCTGGGTCGCCGCCTCGGCAACGTCGCGCGCCTCGATCAGCTCCGCCTCGGCCTTCTGGCGCAGGCCCACTTCGACCTGCAGCTTCACCGCGTAGGTTACGACGACGCCGAACACGATCACGCCGATGAAGGCCAGCAGCACGTTGCGATAGACCACGGCCTTCGCATCGGCCAGCACAAGATCCAGATCGCGGGCCAGATAGATCTGCATCGGCATCGCCCGGGCCGGATCCAGATCGGCACGGGTGGTCAGGAAGCTGTTCCCCTCCGCCTCGACGATCTGCGGGGCGCTCCCCTGCCTGAGCCGCGTCGTCGCGACGCTTTCGAAGGACAGCGGGTCGCGGTAGCGCTCCAGGAACTCGAGCGTGCTCGCGCGGAAATCGTCAAAGCCGCTCACCAGGTCGGGATGGCCCAGGACCCGGTCGGCAAAATCGGTGGCGAAGACGATATCCGTCGCCTGGGCCAGAATCGAAGAGGTCGAGACCAGGGTCTGGGACAGGGACGCTAGGGACAGATCGACGCCGAGAACCGCCCAGAGCGAGCCGTCCAGATTGAAGATCGGCTGGGCGTAGGTGACGCCAAGGCGCCCGCTGGACGCGAACTCGTAGACGTCGGTCCAGTGCGGCTCGCCGTCCGCAGCGACTTCCTGGTACCAGCCCCGCGTCCGCGGATCGTAGGGTTTCGTGGTGCGCGGGGTCGGCTTTGAGAGGCCGGTCTCCGGATCGTAGATGCGCCATTTCCCGCGCGGATTGATCTCGGGCTGGTCGATGATCCGCTGGTAGATGCCCCGGCTGACGCGGCCGTCCTGCGCTGAGCGTCGGGCGCCGACGACCTCCAGGTCCTGAACGTGCAGGAACCGCCCGTCCGGGAAGCCGAGGAACGCGCCGTTCATCTGCTCGAACTGCCGGACCGGGCCGGTCGCGATGGCGAAGAAGAGGGTGGGCCAGTCCGCCGGATCGGCGTACAGGATGCCGGAATCCGCGACGGTTCCGCCCAGGGTGAGCGCCGGCTCGAAAACGTTGTTCAGGGACTCCGTGAACGCGACGGTCGCGTCCTGCAGATCATGGCTCGCGTCGGCGACAAGCTGATCGCGCTGGGCGTGATAGACCCAGTAGGAGATCGCGCCGCTGCCGCAGAGGACGGCCACGGCAACGACACAGAAGACAACCCAGCGACGAGCCAGCACGCGCGGCCCTCCGAAACCCAGACCCGGGGCGAACTGTAGCCGCCGGGCCCGGATCGCGAAACCGCGTTGACCGGCCGCCGCCGATCAGAGCTCGCCGGCGACCTTGCTCACCGCTTTCTCGGTCGCGGCCACGATGATGTCCGCTTCCTCCCGCGTGAGGCACAAGGGCGGCGCGAGGCCGAGGATGTCACCCTGGGGCATGGCCCGGCCGATCACGCCCTGCTCGAGCAGCGCGGCGGTGATCCGGGCGCCGACCTTCTGTGCCGGGTCGAAATAGGTGCGGTCAGACCTGTCGGCGACGAATTCGACGGCGCAGAGCAGACCCTCGCCCCGGACCTCCCCGACATTCGGATGGTCGCCGATCGCCTCGGTCATCGTCTTCTTCAGATAGGCACCGACACTGCCGGCATTCGCCACGAGCCCGAGGCTGTCGATCAGCTTCAGGTTGGCCACGCCGGCGGCCGCACCGATCGGATGGGCGGAATAGGTCCAACCATGGCCCAACGGCCCGAACTCGTCGGTCCCCTGCTCCAGCACCGACCAGACCCGGTCTGATACGATCGACCCGGAGAGCGGCGCATAGGCCGAGGTCAGGCCCTTGGCGATCGTCACGAAGTCGGGGCGGATCCCGTAGTGGTCGGAGCCGAACATGGAGCCGAGACGCCCGAACCCGGTCACCACCTCGTCGGCGATCAGCAGGATGTCATGCCGGTCGAGCACAGCGTGGATCGCCGGCCAGTAGCCTTCCGGCGGCGGTACCAGGCCACCGGTGCCCAACGCCGGCTCGCCGATGAAGGCGGCAATGGTGTCGGCGCCCTCGCGCTCGATCAGCGCCTCCAGGTCCGCCACGCATTCGGCCACGAACTCGGCCTCGCTGCTGGCGAGGTCGGGACGCCGGAAGTAGACCGGCGCGGTCGTATGCAGGACCCGGTCGAGCGGCAGGTCGAACTTCTTGTGGAACAGCTCGAGGCCGGTCAGGGAGCCGGTCACGAGGCCGGATCCGTGGTAGCCCCGCCACCGCGAGATGATCTTCTTCTTCTCCGGACGGCCCAGGATGTTGTTGTAGTACCAGACCAGCTTGACGTTGGTCTCGTTGGCGTCGGAGCCGCCGAGACCGAAATACACCTTCGACAGGCCGGCGGGCGCGCGGTCCATGACCATCTGCGCGAGCGTGATCGACGCCTCCGTGCCGTGGCCGACATAAGCGTGGTAGTAGGCCAGCTCCCTGGCCTGCTCGGCGATCGCCTCGGCGATCTCCCGGCGGCCGTAGCCCACATTCACGCAGTACAGGCCCGCGAACCCGTCCAGCAGCCGGTTCCCGTCCCGGTCCTCGATGTAGACGCCGGAACCGCCGGTGACGATCCGGTTGGGGCTCTCGCCGCGGGCGTGCTGCGCCAGGTGGGTGGAGGGATGGAAGAACGACTCCCGGTCCCACTTGTCGAGCTGGTCGTTGGTCAGCATGGCTGCCTGCCTCGCGCGTCAGAATGATCGGATGGGTTCCGACATCGCGCATATGGCCCGGCACTGCAACCCTAGAGCGCGATCGGTTCAGATCGAATCGATCTGAACCGTGAATCGCCCTCTAACTCATTAACGATAGAGCAAATTCACACGACCAGATGTTTCCATCTGATCGTGATTTGCTCTAGTGGCGGACCGATCCCCTGTTCCCAAACAGAAAAAGGCCGGCTGACGCCGGCCCTTTCCATCAATGAAAACCGCCGATCAGGTCGTCGCGGCCTCGCCGATGTTGTCGACCCCGCGCTCCTCGAGCACGGTGGTCAGCCAGTTCGGGTCCATCTCCGGCACCGACGAGAGCAGCAGGTCGGTATAGGGATGGTGCGGCGGAGTGAACATCTCCTCCTTGCCACCCTGCTCGACCACCTCGCCCTGCTTCATGACCACCACCTCGTCGGCGATCGAGCGCACCGTGGCGAGGTCGTGGGTGATGAACATGTAGGCGAGGTTCAGCTCCTTCTGCAGCCGGTCCAGCAGCTTCAGGATGCCCTCGGCGACGAGCTGGTCGAGAGCGCTCGTCACCTCGTCGCAGATGATGAAGTTCGGCTCGGCCGCGAGCGCCCGGGCGATGCCGATGCGCTGCTTCTGCCCGCCGGACAGCTCGGGGGGGAAGCGGCTGTAGTATTTCGACGGCTCCAGCTCGATCAGGTCAAGCAGTTCGTCGACCCGGCTCTTCAGCTTGCCGCCCTTCAGGCCCATGTAGAATTCCGCCGGCCGGCCAATGATGTCGCAGATCCGCACCTTCGGGTTGAGTGCGGTATCCGCCATCTGATAGATCATCTGGGCCTGGCGGAGCTGCTCCTTGGTGCGGTCCTTGTAGCTCGGCGGCATTTCGACGCCATTCATCACGATCTTACCGCTGGTCGGCGGCAGCAGACCCGTGATGCAACGGGCCGTGGTCGACTTGCCCGAGCCGGACTCCCCCACCACCGCCACGGTCATACCGGCGTAGATGTCGAAGGACACGTCGTGAAGGACGGGCGTGTCGCCATAGGACGCGTCCACGTGCTGGACGGAGACCACCGGCGTCGCGTCGCCGCCCGGCCGCGGTTTCTGCGGCCGCTTGAAGCTGCGAACCGCCCAGAGAGACTTGGTGTAGTCCTCCTTCGGGTTGCTCAACATGGTCTCGGTATCGGCTTCCTCGACCTCGTTGCCCTTGAGCAGCACTTTGATCGTGTCGGCCATCTGGGCCACGACGGCAAGGTCGTGGGTGATGTAGATCGCCGCCGTGTCGAACTGCTCGACGATGTCCCGGATCGCCGCCAGCACCTCGATCTGGGTGGTGACGTCGAGGGCGGTCGTCGGCTCGTCGAAGATGATCAGATCCGGCCGGCAGGCCATCGCCATGGCCGTCATGGCGCGCTGGAGCTGGCCTCCCGACACCTGGTGCGGGTAGCGGAAGCCGATCTCCTGGGGGTTGGGCAGACGCAGGCGCTCGTACAGCTCCATGGCGTCTTCCTGAGCCTCCAACCGCTTGCGGATGCGGTAATGAATCGGCGCCTCGGTGTGCTGATCGATGATCTTGTGCGCCGGATTGAAGGAGGCGGCCGCCGACTGGGCCACATAGGCGATGCGGGAACCGCGCAGGGCCCGGCGATCCGCCTCTGTGGTCGTCGTCAGCTCCATGCCGTCGAATTCGATCGACCCGCCGGAGATCCGACAGCCGTCCCGGGCAAAGCCCATGGCGGCAAGACCGATGGTCGACTTACCCGCCCCGGACTCACCGATCAGGCCCATGACCTCACCCCGGTGCAGGGTGAGGTCAACGCCATGGACGATCTCGATCCATTCTTCGTCCGAGTAGCCCTCGATCCGGAGATCCCGGATTTTGAGCAGAACGTCTTTTTCCTTAGCTGCCATGTGCTTACCCCTTCAGTCCGGAGGACCGGAACAGCATCCAGTCGACGACGAAGTTCACCGCGACGGTCAGCAGCGCGATGGCGCCGGCCGGGAACAGCGGCGTGATTTCGCCGAAGGAAATGAGCGTCGCGTTCTCGCGCACCATCGAGCCCCAATCCGCCGTCGGCGGCTGGATGCCCAGGCCCAGGAACGACAGACCGGCGACCAGCAGGAAGACGAAGCAGAACTCGAGCCCGAACTCCGCGATGAGGGGAGCGGTCGAGTTCGGCAGGATCTCCCGGCGGATCAGGTACCAGAGCCCTTCGCCGCGCAGTCTCGCCGCCTCGATGTAGTCCATCACCACGACATTGCCGGCCACCGCCCGCGTGAGACGGAAGACCCGGGGCGAGTAGATGATGGCGATGATGATGATCAGCACGAAGACGTTGGTGCCAAAGATCGACAGCAACAGCAGCGCGAAGATGAGCGACGGCACCGACATGATGACGTCGACCACCCGTCCCATCAGCTGATCGAACCAGCCGCCGCGCGTGGCGGCGATCAGCCCCATCAGAGCCCCCAGCACGAAGGCGAGGATGGTGGCGAGCAGAGCGATACCCACCGTGTTCCGCGCGCCGAACACCAGGCGGCTGAACAGATCGCGGCCGAGCTGGTCGGCGCCCAGCAGCATCTCGTCGTTCGGCGGGTCGAAGGCTCCGGCGATCACCTCGGCCTCCCCGTGCGGCGCGATGATCGGCGCGAAAACGCCGGCGATCGCGTAGGTCATGATGACGAACAGACCGAACGTCGCCGTCAGCGGCGCGGTGCTGATCGCCTTGGCCGCCTCGCCGGGCAGGACGATCACCAGGAACTCCCTGAAGGCGTAGGCGGTGCCGGCGCAGAGCGCGAGGATGCCGGCGCAGACCGTAATGGTCCAGAGCGCGGACTCGCCGCCGACGATGCCGACGATGAACGACACCAGGGTCAGCGAGAACAGCATCAGGAACACCGACCGCGACGAGTAGTAGGCCGCCGCGCAGGACGCTCCGATGAGAAGCGCGTAGTAGGCGATGACAAAGTAATTCATGACGCTTCCCTCACTTCGGATGACGCAGACGGGGATTCGTCAGAATCGCCCCGACATCTGCTGCGAGGTTCAGGAGGATGAACGTCGCCGCGAAGATCAGGCAGCAGGCCTGAACCACAGGGAAGTCACGCTTCGTCACGCTGTCCACGAGAAGCTGGCCGATGCCCGGATAGACGAACACCACCTCGACCAGCACCACGCCGGTGATCAGGTAGGCGAGGTTCAGCGCCACGACGTTGATGATCGGCGCCCAGGCGTTCGGCAGAGCATGCTTGACGATCACCTTCCACGCCGGCGTGCCCTTCAGCCGCGCCATCTCGATATAGGGAGAAGCCAGCAGGTTGATGATGGAGGCCCGCGTCATCCGCATCATGTGCGCGACGACGACCAGCACCATCGTCAGCGCCGGGAGGAACGTGCGGTAGTACAGTTCGAACGTGCCGACCTCCTGGAAGTTCACGTTCGCCAAAGCCGGGAACCAGCTGTTCTTGACCGCCAGATACAGGATCAGGACATAGCCGAGGAAGAATTCCGGCGACGAGATCGAGGTCAGGGTCAGGACGTTGGCGACCTTGTCGAAGACGGTGTCGCGCAGCAGGGCGACGATGACGCCGAGAATGATCGCCACCGGAACCGCGATAACCGCCGCGTAGCTCGCCAGGAACAGGGTCGCCGCGAAGCGCGGCGCGATGGTCTCTGCAACCGAGCGCTGGGAAATCAGCGAAACGCCGAAGTCTCCCTGGACCGCGCCCCAGAGCCAGTCGAGATAGCGCAGGATCGCGGGGTCGTTCAGCCCCATCTGCTCGCGCATCGCCGCCAGGTTCTCAGCTGTCGCGCCCTGGCCCAGAACCGCCTCTGCGATATCGCCCGGCAGCAGTTCAACCGCGAAAAAAATCAAAATGGAGATCACCAGAAGCGTGATCAATCCAAGCCCGAGCCGCTTGAGCACGATGCCCAATACGTCGCTCATCACCAGCCTCCTCTGCAATCGCGTCTAATTGGCTTGCTGCCAATGGCGCCATGCCGGCGATCTACGTCGTCCGGCACCTCGCGACAGCCCCCCGGCCAATCTGCATCCGCCGAACCAGCAGACCTTCCGGCCATGGCCGGAAGGTCGCACCGGATCGGAGGATCCCCGGCCGAAACAGCCGGGGACCCGTGTCTTATCAGGAGTCGAACCACCAGCGGCTGCAGGCGCGGGCTCCGTCCATCTGCCAGCTTGCGGCGAGGTTCTCGCCGTGCTGGACGTTCTTGTTCCGCGCGTACACGAAGTTCGTGAACATCGGGATGATGGTTCCGCCGTCGTCGCGGGCGAGTTGGGCCATCTCGCGATACTGGGCGGCCCGCCGCTCCTGGTCGAGCTCCGCCTTGGCCTGCAGAAGCAGTTCGTTGAACCGCTCGTTCTGCCAATGGCTCTCGTTCCAGGCCGCGTCGTCCTTGTAGGCCAGGCTGAGCATGACGTCCGGCGTCGGACGCGCGCCCCACTGAACCATACAGAACGGCTTCTTCAGCCAGACTTCGGAGTAGTAGCCATCGTTCGGCTCGCGGTTCACGTTGATGGTGATGCCGGCGGCCTTGGCATGCTCGGCATAGAGCACGCACATGTCGACGGCGCCCGAATACACGCTGTCGGCCGTGGACAGGTCGACCGTCAGGTCTTCCATGCCCGCCTTCTTCAGGTGGAACTTCGCCTTGTCCGGATCGTAGGTCCGCTGCGGCAGGTCCGGCCAGTAAGGCATGTTCGGCGAGATGTGGAAGTCGTTGCCCGGGATCGCCGTATCGAAGGTGATCTTCTTGATGATGTCCTCGCGGTCGATCGCGAGTTTCAGGGCCATGCGGACGTCCACGTTGTCGAACGGCGCAACGTCGCAGAACATCGGCATGGTGATCGCCGCACCCGAGGGCACATTGTCGACCAGGATGTTCGGGTTCCGCTTGAGCAGCGAGAGGGTCTTCAGCTCGAGCTGGGTGATGCCGTCGACCTCGCCGGTGACCAGCGCGGTTTGGCGGGCGTTCGGGTCGTTGAGGACGGTCATCTCGACAGCGTCGAAATAGGCGCCCTCGCCATGCCAACCGTCATGCCGCTCGAGCTGGCAGCCGACGCCGAACTCGTTGTTGATGATCTTGTACGGGCCGGTGCCGTCGCCGGACTGCCAGTCGATGGTGCCGTCGCTGTTCGCCGGGCACATGGCCAGGTGGTAATCCGTCATCAGCCACGGCAGGTCGGCGTTGCCGCTGGTCAGCTTGATGGTGATCGTGTGGTCGTCGATCTTGACGATGTCGACCACGTCCTTGAGCAGCGCCTTGGCGGCCGACGTGCTCTTGTCACCGCGGTGGTGATTGAGCGACGCGATCGCATCGTCGGCGGTGAACGGCTTGCCGCTGTGGAACGAGGCGTTCTTCTGAAGCTTGAACGTCCACTCGGCGGCATCGTCCGATGCGCTCCACGACTCGGCGATATCCGGGCCCAGTTCGTTGGTCGGCGTGATCTGGGTCAGATAGCTGCGGTAGGTGTGCGCAAGCTGGATGATCGAGAAGCTGAGATAGGTGCCGGGATCGTGCGTGTCCGAGGTGTTCCCGTCATGGGTACCGAGGCGGAACGTGCCGCCGCGCTTCGGCGCAGCAAGGGCCGCCTTCGAGGTCCAGAGGCCGGACGCGGCCGAGGCGGTGACGCCTGCGGCCATGGCGTAGTGCATGAAGTCACGCCGAGAAAGCCGGCCGCGCTTCGCCTCAGCCGCCATGCGAGCGATTCTCGAGGGTCTCTGCGTGTTTAACAGGTAGGTGTTTATGGGACCCTGTCGTTCCGGTCCGAGAACGGTACCGTAACACTCAAGAAACAGACTGTCCTCCCTACCGGTCGAATTAATTGCATTTTCGCGTTTGCCGGACCCCTTGGAAAAGCTCGGAAAACCGGGTTACAGGTGGTTAATGGCGGTAGGGAGACTATTCCAAAAACGACGCAAGTCCACCAGGTGGTTCAGACTGTGGCGACCGAGCGCAGCCAGACCTCGAGGGCGTCGGCGAAGGGCGCCATGCTCTTGTAAGCCCGCATGTCGGCAGGCATCGTCCGCAGCGACCCCAGCATGGCCTCGGCCAGATCCGGCCTGTCGGCGACGACCGTGATCGGATCGACGATTGTCTTGATGCCGAAGACCAGCACCCCCGTCTCGGGCAGCCGGCGGAACGTCTGGCGCTCGATCCGGATGTGCAGCCGCTCGACCACGCTCTCGGGCGATATGGACGGATCGAAACCGGCCCGCCCGTGGCCGGTCGCCTGGAACAGCGCCGGGTCGTCCAGAACCGACCAGTTCAACCGCATATAGAATTGACCGTCGGCGATCCCGCAGAAGAACCGCTCGACCGGTCGGTTCAGGCGGGCGTTGAAGCCTGGCACCGGATCGTGGATGGCGCTCATCGGCCGGCCGAGTTTGTCGGCCAGCCGCCAGCGCGCCGGGAAGCACAGGGATGCCGCGACGAGCCGATGGCCCTCGGTATGGGGCTCCATCAGGCACAGGTCCTCCTGCACCAGGCGTCCGGCCAGATCGAGCGGCGCCGCCGCGAAGGCCTCCCGATCCAGCGTCGCCCCATCCCATCCGGTGCGCAGCGTCGTCCCCTCCGCCGCGACAACCCCCGGATGATGCCGGGCGAGGTGTTCCAGCAGCCGGGCCAGGCACTCGGCCTGGGCCACCTCGCTCCCCGGCAGGGCGTCGAACACCTCCCCGTGCCGTTCGGCCAGCAGGCGCGCCTTCTCCGCCATGTGCGCGGGATAGTGCCGGTCGATATCGATCCAGTCCGGCTCGACGATCTCCTTGATGCCCAGGGACAGTTGGAACCGGCCCTTGGCATAGGGCGCGAAGCGCGGCGGGTGGGACATCGCCGACATCATGGCAACCAGTGCGGCGTGCCGAAGGCCAGGTCGTCGCCGGTGCGGCGCTCGATCGCCTGCACGACGACCCGCATGCCCGGTTCCAGGACCGGCGACCGCAGGGCGACCCAGACCCAAGCGCTCGCCGCCGGCCGCCTCAGCGGAACGCTGGCGAGCCGACGCCCGTCGGCTGACAACAGGTCGACGCTGCTGCGATGCGGCCACGGTCCGGTCCTCAGTGGCACCAGAACGCCGGTCGCGGATCCCGGATCGCCCAGGGTCATGCTCGCCTCGAAGGTGTGGGGCTCCATGCCGAAGCTGCCGATCGCCGGTTCCGCCGCCCCCGGTGCCGGCCCCTCGCCGATACCGCCGGTCAGCGGTCCGCGGACGAACGACCATGCACTGGCGCCGGCCGGTTCCGCTCCCGCCGGAAGCGCCGCGAGGTACAGGTCGGGCGCGGCCGAAACGGTTCCCGGCAGCCGGCACCTCTCGCCATCTCGGAAAGCGCCCTCGACGGTGATCTCGTCGACGAGCGGATCGGGCGCCGAGCCGAAGGCGTAGAACACGCGCTCACTCGCCTTTGCTTGAAGAGCCGTTGCCCAGGAGTCGAACGCGTGGACGCCGATGCTCCAGGCGACGGTGCGCCCGTCGGACGACCGGGCGATCAGCCAGTCCGGCTGCCGCCCGGTCTCGGGGCCGACCAAGGTCGCCACGATTTCGACTCCGCGCACAAGGTCGATCCCAAGGTGCCGCACCTCGCCATGGCACGTCGGAGCATCCGGAGCCGGCGTGGTGGCAAGAACATCGGGCGCCGGGACGTACCGCTCGAGTTCGGTAAACGGTCCGAGCTGCGCGGCCGCCAGCCCATCGAGGACGAAGGCCGGTCGCGGCGCCCAGTGGGGATAGAGGCTGAGCAGGGTCTCAGGCCGGTACCCACCGGCGATGTGGCTGGCGACGGCAAGCTCCGCCTGATCCCTGGTGGATATGCGGCTGGGGATCTCGCGGACGCCATGCACCAGTCCCGGCACCAGGAGCAGGACCACCGAGACGCCCAGGACCCAAGGCAGCGCTTGCGCCCGCACCCGCCGGACCAGCGGATCGACCGCCAGCATCCCGACGGACAGGAGAAAGATCATCGACGGCGTCGTGTAGCGGGAGGAATCGGCCAGCCCCCCGCCGAACCGCAACCGCCCAAGGGCCGTCACCAGCGCCGCCGCCAGGATGAAGGCGCAGAGCGCGAGGAGCGCCATGCGCACCGGAGAGGTCGTCTTCGGTCGCGCGAGCCCGTGGAGCCCGGCCAGGACCACGCCGGCCATCGCCAGACCGCCGACGACCCGCTGCCCGAGGGTGCCGATCTGACCCAGTGCCGAGGCCAGGTACTGGGTCATGAACTGCAGGACCGCCAGGGGGTGGAGCCCCGTATCGATCCCGACACCGGCCCCGCGGCGTTGCATCAGCGCCGTCACCTCGACCCCGATCACAGCGGTGCCCAGAGCCGCGAGCGCCAGGACCCACACCAGCGGCATCCGCCGCCATAGGGTGAACGCCACCAGCAGCGGCCAGACCGCCAGGCCGTTGATCATGCTGTAGGTCGAACACAGCCCGGCGATCGCGGCGGCAACGACGAACACGCCGGACCGGCCGACCGCTGCTTTGTGGGAGCCGGTCTCCCCAGCGGCCGCGTCGCCGCCGGCCAGCTGGCCGCTCACCGGCGCCCAGGCGATCAGGGCGAGGGCCAGGGCGGCGAACAGCCAGACCTGGATGAACTGAACCTGAAAGCCCTGCAGCAGGTTTTCGTACTGGACCGGCGACAGTAGGGCGCCGGCGGCGATGACGAAGGCGACGGCGGTCGCCCGCGCCGAGTGGCCGAGCCCCCGGAACAGCGCTGCCAGAAGCGCCGCCTGGGCGAGCGCCGAACAGAAGATCACCAGCCGCAGGAAATCCTGACGGGCGTCATCCACCAGAACATCCGCAAGGAACCAGAGCCGCGGTATCACCAGCCGGTGCTCGTTGTGCCAGAAATACAGCTGCTTCAGGCTATAGCCGGCGAAACCGCCCACCTCCAGGAACTGTTGGTAGAAGTCGACGATGTCGCCGACCGGCACGCTGCTGGAGAGAAAGATCTGGAAGGCCGCTCCGAAGGCCGCGCTGACGATGGCAAGCGACAGCGACAGCGCGATGGCGGCTCTCATCGCCCCTTCCCCTCGACGTCGGACCCAGCCGCCGGTCGCGCGGCGAAGGAGAAGTGCCGATGGCCGAGATAGCTGGTCACCGCCGGAACGAGGACACCGATCACATGGGCCGCGTCGTCCGCATGCCAGGTGAAGCCGACGGCCGGGAAGACATAGCGGGCCAGGCCGACGCTGACGATCCACACCTGGGCCAGCGCCACCACGTTGACGATCGCGAAGCGCAGGAACTCGTCCGAGACGCTCCGTCCGGACCGCGAGAACACGAAGAGCTTGGAGAGGGTATAGGCGGTGACCATGCCGGCCAGATAGGCCACGACGACGGCCAGCTCGAAGGGCATGACAAGATCGAACAGCCAGCGCGCGACGATATTCACGCCGGCGGCGATCCCACCGGTCACCAGAAACCGCCCGAACTCCCCGAGAACGATGGTCCGCGCCACCGGCTCCCCTCCCTATGCCGCGATCGAAGCCGAAATGGCCGCCGCCATCTCCTCGGCCACCCGTACGCTCTCGCTGATCCCGCGGTCCTCGGGATAATAGAACGACGTGTCGGCGATCTGTAGACCGCGGATCGGCGTCTGGATCGGCGGGATCTTGGCGAGGAAGCCCGGCTCGCAGACCGGCTGGGCGTAGCGCAGGCGTCCGACGGTCCAGGCCTTCAGGTCGTCATCGCCGAGGTCGGGGTTCAGACGCTTCAGACAGGCCATCGACTCATCGATGAACGCCCGGTCCTCGCCTCCGAACTTCGGGTGGCTGGTCGGCATGTAGAACGGCACGTAGACCACCGTATCATCGACCGGACGCAGGTTGGAGAACTGGATGATGCCGGGGATCTCCACCGCCTTGTCGTTGATGTTCACCCAGAAATGCTCGGTCACCGACTTCCCGAGCCGCATCAGCACGCAGACCACGCCGATGTTCACGATGGCGTCGTACCTGGACTTCCAGTCGTCCGGCAAAGCCGGCACGAGCGACGAGACGAGCGGCGTCGGCATGGTCGAGATCACCGCCTCGGCGGGCTCAAGACCGGCATCGGTGCGCACACCCGTCACCCTGCCGCCCTCCGCGACCACCTCTCGGGCAGGCGTGGCGAGCTTGATCACGCCGCCGCGCGTCTCGATGGCCTCGACTAGTGCGGTGACCAGGGTCTGCGACCCGCCCTCGATATAGCCGAGTTCCTCCTGCATCAGGGAGCGGCGCGAGGTTCCCACGCGCTTGATCCGGGTCCAGATCCAGGCGGCGGAGACGTTGTCGGCGTACTCGAAGAACTTCAGGTCGAACAGCCGACGCCACAGGACGTCATAGGCGCGCCGGCCCGATCCCCGCTCGATCCAGTCCTTGGCCGAGACCGTCTCCAGGTCCGACCAGTCGCTGCGCTTGGTCGACAGAAACATCTGCAGGCCGTAGCGAAACTTCGAGATCCAGTCGATCTTAGGAAAGGTCAGCAGCGCCAGAGGATCGCCCCAGCGGTACATCCTGCCGTCGACGAAATAGCCCATGGAGGTGCCGGTCCATCGCATCCTGTCGGCGATCCCCAGGCGCTCCAGAAGTCTGAAGGTCGGCTTATCCGCCTTGCAGATGAAGTGGTAGAAGCGCTCGATCGACAGGCCGTCGAGATCGAGATGGGCCGCCATGCCGCCGGGCACGGAATCCGCCTCGTAGACGGTTACCTCGTGCCCGGCCTCCAACGCGTGATAGGCAGCGGCGAGCCCCATGGCCCCGGCGCCGACGATCGCGACCTTGGCCATCGCGGCCTCCTCAGAAGTCCAGGACCACGCCCGAGTATTTCGGGTCGTTGAAAGTGGCGGCCAGCGCCTCGTCCAGCGGGGTCGAGCGCACGTCGAAGAGTCTCGGCCAGTCGATCACCTCGAAGCTGTCCGGCGTAACCAGCGCCTCGAGCTGCTTGGTGGTGAAAGGCGGGTCCCGGTCGAACACGGCATAGACCCGCAGCAGAAGCCAGAACAGGCTGTAGGGGATGTGGACGATCGGCGTCTTCGCCCCGCTCGCCCGGCGCACCGCCCTGATCAGGTCGACATAGTCGATCTCTTCCTGACCCGAGATGTTCCACGCCCCCTCGCGCCGTCCGTCCAGGCAGGCCAGCACGATGTCGGAGAAGTCCCCCGCATAGAGCGGCTGGCGCATGAAGCGGCCGCTGCCGGGGATCGGGAAGACGGGCGCCTTGTTCATGAACCGGGCGAGCCAGCCCAGATGCTTGCGGTCGAACCAGCCGTACATAAGCGTCGGGCGCAGAATGGCGTGGGGAATGCCGCTCTCCGCCACCAGCTTCTCCTGGGCCTTCTTGCTCTCGGTGTAGAAATCGACCGCCTTGGAATTCACCACCGAGGAAGAGACATGAAGCAGATACGGTGCGCCCTCCGCCTTCATCGCCTCCAGCACCAGCCGCGTGGCGCGCACGTTGTTGGCCTCGAACGCCTCGCCGTCGAGCCCGCCGATCTGGGCGTGGAGCTGGATCACCGCGTCGGCTCCCTGGAAGGCGCGCGTCCAGTCGCCGGGCTGCGCCAGATCGGCTTCGATGACCTCGATTCCGGGGTGCAGCCGCGCCAGCACCGCTGTGTTGGCCGGATGCTTGTCGATAGCGACGATCTGCAGGTCCGCCCGGTCGGCGATGCCGGCTATGAGGTTCTGTCCGACCAGCCCGGCGGCGCCGGTGATGACGATGCGCGCCATGGGATCAGATCTTCAATCGATTGAAGATCGGCCGCGGCAGGTGGCGGATGATCAGCATCACGAAACGCCAGAACCAGCGGGTGTAGATCTCGGGCTTCCGCTTCTCCACCGCCTTCTGGATATCCTGGGCCACCTGGTCAGGCGTCGCCCAAAGTGCCCCATCGCGGCCGTCGATTTGGGCAGTCATCGGCGTGGCGACGAAGCCGGGCTTCACGCAGATGACCGTGACGCCGGTTCCGGCGAAGCGGTGAGACATGCCTTCCAGGTAAGTCGACAGGCCGGCCTTGGCGGCCCCATAGGCGTAGTTGGTGCGCCGACCCCGGTCTCCCGCGACCGACGAGATCGCGACCAGCGTCCCCGCCCCCGCCAGGTCCAACGCCCGGCCCGCGAGCTCGCACCAGACGACCGCGCTGGTGAAATTCGCCTGCATGCCCTTCAGGAGAGCGGCGGTATCGCGCTGAGCCTCCTGCTGATCGCCCAGGGTGCCATACGCCAGGAGGACGATGTCCACGCCGCCGAGGTTCTGGACCCAACCGGAGAAGCGACCATCGGCACCGTCGGTATCCGCCAGGTCCTCCGTCGCGGTCTGCACGTCGCCCGCCCCGCGCGCCTTCAGGTCGTCGGCAATGGCGGCCAGACGGTCCCCGTCGCGCGCCACCAGCAGCAGGCTGTCGCCGGCAGCGGCCCGCAGCCGGCACCAGCGCTCGGCGATGGCGGAGGTGGCTCCGAGGACCAGAATGCGGCTCTTCGCGGCCATGGGGTCAGGCCTCCTAGATCATGCGGCGCCAGAAACTCGACATCAGGATCGGATCGCGCGCGGCTTCCAGGTCGGTCCAGCGCGGATATCCCGCCCGGAACATCGCCTGCGGCAGCCGTCCGTCCTTGGCCGGATATAGTCGCCCGCCCGCCTCGGCCACAACCCGGTCCAACCGCGCGAGAAGCGACAGCGTGTCCTGCCCCCGGTTGGCGAAATCGAGCGCCAGGGTCGCGCCGGCCATCGGAAAGGACAGGACACCAGGAGACGGCACCTCGCCGAACGTCTTGAGCACCGCCAGAAACGAAGCGTCGCCGCTCGCCGCCACCGTGTCGAGCAGGGTGCGGGTGGCCTCGCGCATACCGTCGGTCGGCACCACGCATTGCCATTGGTAGAACCCGCGGGGGCCGTACATGCGGTTCCAGTCGCGCAGCCGGTCGAGCGGGTAGAAGAACGGATCGTAGTGCTGTCGGCCATGAAACCGGGCGCCGGGCCGGCTCCGGTAGAGCCGGTTGAAGGCGCCGACCGTGACGCTGTTCAGCAGCCCGCCCGGCGCATCCACCGGCATGCGGGGGCCGCCGCCGCGATGGGCTTTGAGGCCGCCGCCGTCGCCCCACCGCGCACGGGAGAAGATCCCGCGGCCGAGGCCGTCGCCCCGCGCCAGCGTATCGACCCAGGCGACCGTGAAGGGCCAGTCCGCCGACGGCTCCGCCATGTCGAAAAAGGCGTCGAGATCGTCGACCTGGATGTTCTCGACATCCAGGTCCGAGGAGGCGATGCGCTCCAGACGGAACTCGACCCAGGTGATGAGGCCCGTCAGACCGAGCCCGCCCACGGTCAGCGCGAACAGGTCGGCATTCTCCTCGGCGGAGCAGACGAGCTCGCCGCCGCCGTCGCCCCGGTCGCTGCGCCACAGCCCGAGCCGGGTGACATGGCGGCCGAAGGTGCCCGCCAGATGATGGTTCTTGCCGTGGACATCGTTTGCCACCGCGCCGCCGAGCGTCACGAACTTCGTGCCCGGCGTGACCGGCAGGAACCATCCGGAAGGGACCGTCACCCGCAGCAGCGCGTCCAGGGAGACCCCGGCATCCGCCCGCAGCAGCCCGCGCTCCCGGTCGAAGGCGATCAGGCGGTCGACCCCCGCCATGCGCACGAGGCCGCCGCCGAGATTGAGGCCGCTGTCGCCGTAGGATCGCCCGAGGCCGCGGGCCAGGGTCGTGCCGCCGGCCGCCGCCGTGGCATGGGCCGCCGCTGCGATGTCGGGACGCGCCGCCGGGTCGGCGACCAGATGGCGACCGCGATGGACCCGCCCCCAGGCCCTAACGCCGGTATCCTCCCGCGCCGTCATGCGGACACCAGGATCGCAAGGAAGGCGATAGCGCCCAGCAGCAGGCTCGGCGGGTCCTTCAGCGCGAAGACGACGGGGTCGTCGTGGACCTCGCCCCGGCGCGCCAGCAGCCAGACCCGCGGCAGCCAGAAACCGAGCATGATCGGAACCACCCAAAGCCAGCCCGGATCGCCGAGCCTGGTGGCATGCGCCGGCTCGATCGCCAGATAGATCATGAAGATCACGACCGATGCGACGCTGGTGGTTATGCCGAAGACCTCGATGAACACGCCATCGCCCGCCCGGTAGCCGCGACCGGGAACTCCTTCCATGTTCCGGGCCTCCAGGCCCCTGACCTCCACCAGGCGTTTGACCAGGGCCAGGCTGGTGAAGAGGAACATGGAGAAACTGAGAAGCCAGACCGGCGTCCCGGGATCGACCAGCGTGTGACCGGCATAGAGACGCAGGGTGAACAGCGCTCCGAGAACGACCACATCGACCACGGCCATCGACTTGAGCCCGAAGGAATAGGCGAGGGTCAGCAGCAGATAGACCGCCAGGCAGGCCAGAACGCCGCCGCTCGCCATCCCGGCAACGACCAGGCCGATCCCGATCAGCGCCGGCGAGGCCACCAGACCGGCCGAAACCGGCAGTCGGCCCGAGGCCAGCGCCCGTCGGGATTTCGTCGGGTGCCGTCGGTCGGCCGACAGGTCGAGAAGATCGTTCAGCACGTAGGTTCCGCTTGCCGCCAGGCAGAAGCCGAACAGAGCGAGGACCGCTGCCGCCACGGTCGCCGGGTCGGTGTAGGTACTGCTCAGGAGAAGCGGTAGGAAGATCAGGCCGTTCTTCGCCCACTGGTGCAGACGCATGGCGGAGCCGAGCCCCCGCTTCGTATCCGTCGGATCCCCGAACGCCGCCTCCAGCGGCGCCAGCCGCGCAACCGTATCCCGGCGCCGAAGGGCATCGTTGACGACGATCGACCCGCTCGCGCGTTTCCAGACCGGATCGTCGGCGGTGCTGTTGCCGGCATAGACGAAACCGTCGGTATGACGGGCGGCGATGGCCTCCGCCTTGACGTCGGCTTTGAGGTTGGTGACGCCGTCGCTGCCCTCCACATGGTCGAACAGGTCGCCGAACCGGGCGGCGACCCGCGCGACCAGCGCCTGATCCGAGGCCGAGATCAGCTCGATGCGGCGCCCTTCCGCCTTCTGCGCCTTGAGATAGGCGACCAGCCCGTCCGTCACCGGCAGGCTCTCGACGTCAAGCTCCTCATCCGCGATGGCAGCGAGCCGGCGCTTGAGGACGGACCGGCCGGCCAGAATCCAGAACGGCACGAAGAACACGATCCACGGCCGCCGGCGCAGCGCGACGAGGAACGACTCGTACAGCAGATCCGTACGCAGCAAGGTTCCATCGAGATCGACGCAGAGCGGCGGCTTCATGCACGTCGCGGCCCCAGAATCCGAGGCCGCCCCCTGTTGGCGCGCTGTATTCGCGGGCGTTCTAGAGTATCGAGGGGTCAAAATGAAACAATTTGATCCACCCGGTCGAGCGGCTGAAAAGTCAGTTCGGCGCGTCCGGAATCAGGACGCCCGCCCCCTTCTCCCGCATCCAACGCTGCGCCCGCGCCTCCGCGTCGGCGATCTCCACCGGGTTGAGAAGCTGGCGCACCGCTCCGGCCATCGCATGCCCCTGATCGAGACCCGCCCTGTCCGCCAGGATAAGCCATTTCAGCGCCTCGACGAGATCCTGTTCCACCAGCTCGCCCTGAGCGAGAAGACCGGCGAGGTTCAGGAAGGCTTCGGGGATTCCCCCTTCGGCCGCGGCGTTGTAGAGCCCGATCGCGCGGTCGCCATCGGCCTCGCCGCCGTCGCCGGTCTCCATCATGACCGCAAGGTTGAATTGGGCATCCGCGAGACCCTGCTGGGCGGCCCGGTCGTACCAGGCCCGCGCCTGCCCGGAATCCTGCTCGATGAGTTGGCCGAACTGGTAGAGCTGGCCGAGCTTGAACTGGGCGAGCGGAAACTCCTCGTCGGCGGACCGCCGATACCAGCCGATCGCGTCCTTCGGATTGCCGCCGGCCCGAAGGCCCTGCTCGAGGGTGAGACCAAGATAGAACATTGCCTTCGGGTCGCCCGCCTCGGCGGCCTCCCGGTACCAGTCCATCGCCTCGCTGTAGCTGCGGGGAACCGGCACGTCGCTCTCCTGCGCCAGCCCAGGCCGCGTCGCAAGGGGGGAGACGCAGAGGCTGATGGCGAGGAGAAGGCGGCTAAGCTTCGCGGTCACCGACGGATCCGGTCGAAAGGTGCCACGGGAGGTGCTGCGGTGAGCGCCACAGGAACAAGCGGGGTCACGGGCTGAGAGGTCCCGTGCCGCTGCTGGCCCGCGGCGCCGGGCCCTGGTAGCCGACCAGACGGTTGGCTTCGCTGGCCGGCAAGGGCTGCGGATAGCAGTTCACCTTGCCGAGCGTCCGGTAGCAGTACCGGGGCTCCACATCGACCCGCGGTTCCTCGCGCGGCGGATTGAAGGCCGTCGTCACGCCGTCGACGGCGGACTGCACGGAAGCCCCCACACCCGCGCAGCCGGCCAGAAGCCCGACACCGGCGACCACCAGAACGGTCCGCAGAGGACTCTGTCCCAGTGCTGCCATCGCTCTAACCCCCATCCCAGATACGAAACGCCGGACCGCGCCGATCCGAGAAGTGTAGAATAAACCGCCAAGTCTTTGAAGAGCGTAGCGAAACGCGCTCGCCACGCCTCAAATCAAGGTTAACGGGCCGCGCAGGCCCTCAGTGGAGAGTCCGCAGAACGTCGCCGATCGTGTCGGCGATGAAGTCGATCTGTCCCTTCTCGACGATCAACGGCGGCGACAGGGCGATGATGTCGCCGGTGGTCCGAACCAGCAGGCCCTTCTCGTAGCACTGCTTGAACGCGTCCATCGCCCGAGCCGTCGGCTTACCCGGAATCGTCTCGAGCTCGACCGCGCCGACCATGCCGAGGTTGCGGATGTCGATGACGTGGTTGGACCCCTTCAGAGAATGCATGGCATCCTGCCAGTATGGCGCCAGCTCCGCCCCGCGCTCGAACAGACCCTCGTCGCGGTACAGGTCGATGGTCGCGAGCCCGGCGGCGCAGGCCAGCGGGTGACCGGAATAGGTATAGCCGTGGAACAGCTCGATCGCCCCGTCCGGCGCATCCATGAAGGCGTCGTAGATGCCGTCGCGGCAGAACACGGCCCCCATGGGGACGGTGGCATTGGTGATGCCCTTGGCCGTGGTGAAGAGATCCGGCTTCACGCCGAAATAGTCGCTGGCGAAGGGCGTGCCGAGGCGGCCGAAGCCGGTGATGACCTCGTCGAAGATGAGAAGGATGCCGTGCTTGTCGCATATCTCGCGCAGGCGCTTGAGGTAACCCTTCGGCGGGATCAGCACGCCGGTGGAGCCGGCTACCGGCTCGACGATCACCGCCGCGATCGTGGAGGCGTCGTGCAGGGCGACGATCCGCTCCAGGTCGTCGGCCAGATGCGCGCCCCAGTCCGGCTCGCCCTTGGTGTAGGCGTTGTGTTCCATGTCGTGGGTGTGGCGCATGTGATCGACGCCGTTCAGCAGGGTGCCGAATTGCTTGCGGTTGCCGACGATGCCGCCGACCGAGATGCCGCCGAAGCCGACCCCGTGATAGCCCCGCTCGCGGCCGATCAGGCGGGTGCGGGTGCCCTGGCCGATGGCGCGCTGGTAAGCGAGCGCGATCTTCAGGGCGGTATCCACCGACTCCGAGCCCGAGTTGGTGAAGAACACCTGATCGAAGCCCTCGATCATCTGCGTCAGCCGGGAGGCGAACTCGAAGGAGAGCGGGTGGCCCATCTGGAAGGCCGGCGCGAAGTCCAGGACCTCGGCCTGCTTGCGGATCGCGTCAACGATGGGCTTGCGCCGGTGCCCGGCGTTCGAGCACCAGAGGCCGGAGGTCCCGTCCAGCACGCGCCGGCCGTCCGCCGTGATGTAATGCATGCCCTCCGCCTCGACGAACATCCGCGGGTTCTTCTTGAAGTCGCGGTTCGCCGTGAACGGCATCCAGAACGAGTCGAGGTCGTTCGGTTTGGTCTGGTCGTTGGCCGCGAGGGACATGGCGCACTCCGTCAGTGATATTCGGTGGATAGTAGGAGCGAATGCGCCCTCACTCCACCTCGTACTTCAGGGCGACGGCGCCGGTCTCGTAGGCATCGACCGAGACCAGATGCAGGCCCAGTGCGTCGGCCTCGCCTCCGAAGAGCGGGATGCCGGCCCCGAGCAGGACCGGCATGACGAAGAGCTCCACCGTGTCGAGCGCTCCCATGGCGCGGCAACCCTCGACCGCCGCCGCCCCGCCGACGATCCAGACTTTGGCGCCGTCCTCGCGCAGCTCGGCGATCAGACCGGCGAGATCGGACGTCCCCTCCACGCCTTCCGGCGCGTCGGAGATCGGCCTGGAGGTCAGGACGAAGACCCGCTTGCCGCCATAGGGCCAGGCGCCGAAACCGATCACTTGGTCGAACGTGGCCCGCCCCATGATCAGGGTATCGACCTCGGCCATGAACGCGTCGGTGCCGTAGTCGACGCCGGTCTCGTAGTCGTTCAGCCAGTCGATCCCGCCCTCGGCGTCGGCGATGTAGCCGTCGAGGCTGGTGGCCATGTAGAGGCGGAAGAGGGCGTCGGCCATTTGACAATCCTTCGGTCATTGCGCACTGACGGCGCCGAACGGGTGGTGTAGGCAGTCGGTCGCGCCGTGCGCAAGCCCGGCGAAACAGGGATCCGGAGCGGAGAGGGTCGTGTCGAAGACGCTGGTCATCCAGCCCCTGCCGGGCATCGGCGACATGGTATGGCATCTGCCCCACCTGAAGGCGATCGCCGAGGCGGCGCCGGACGGGCGGATCACGCTGGTCGCAAAGCGGCGGTCGGCGGCCGATCAGATGCTGGCCGACCTGCCCTGGATCGAGGAGATCCGCTGGCTGGACCGCGCCCAGGGCGACGAGAAGGCGGGGCGGCACGACGGCGCCCTCGGGCCGATGCGGCTAGCGACGGACCTGAAGGATCTCGAGGCCGGCACCGCGTGGATCCTTCACCGCTCCTGGCGCTACGTGACGGCGGCCCGCCTGGCGGGCATCGCGAAGCGCATCAGCTACCGGGAACTCCCGAACGAGGGCCGCGATCTGCATCAGGCGGACAAGGCCACCCTAATTCTGCGGACGCACGGCCTCGAGCTCGATCCCACCCCACGCATGGAGCCGCCGGCATCGGCGAAGGCTGAGATCCGACGATTGTACGGCGATCAGCCGCGGCCGTGGCTGGCGCTGGGCATCGGTGCGTCGGAGGCGTTCAAGCGCTGGCCGGAAGGGAGTTTCTCCGCTTTGGCCCGTGCCTTCACCGACCGGACCGGCGGCACGGTAATCCTGATGGGCGGCGAGGCGGAGAAGGAGAGTGCGGAGCGGATCCTGCAGAACGCGCGCGGCAGCGTCGTGCTCGCGATCAACCGGCCGATCGGTCAGGCCGCCGCGATCGCCGAAGCCGCCGACGCCTTCCTCGGCAACGACAGCGGGATGCTGAACCTGGCCGCCGCGACGGGGACCGCCACGGTCGGTCTGTTCGGCGGCTCCCCGCCGCTGACCCTGTACCCGAACCTGGAGGCGCTGGAGCCGGAGGGCGGTGCCGAGTACCGGGTCGACCGCATGGCCGAGATCGAGATCGAGGCGGCGATGAACGCGCTCAGCCGGGCGCTGGGGTAACCGCCTTCCGAAACCCGCTCTGTTGCTCAATCCTCGTCAGACTCCAAGGTGGGCGACGACGCGGAGTTCGATGATTGTGTCCGCGCTGGCGAAGCCGGACACCTCGATCGCCGTCCAGGCCGGATAGGGTTCTCGGACATACTCCGCCCGCACCGCGCGGAACAGCTCAAGGTGGTCACGAAGCCCCCTGTGAAAGCTGGTCATCTCGACGACCGAGCCGAAATCGAGCCCGGCCTCCCGCAGCACCAACGCCACCTGATTGAAGGCGGTGCGGAACTGCGTCGCCGGATCCGTCGAGCACACTCCGTCGGGGCCGGTCCCGGTGAAACCGGTCAAGAACATGTGGTCGCCGGATATCAGGCCCGGAGACATCCTCCAGTCGTCGTAGTAGCTCTTCAGCTCATCGGGGACGACCGCACGACGATCCATCGGGACGTCTCCTTCTATTTTCAGCCGCTCAGCAGGTCGCGAGCCGCCCTTTCGACCGCCTCCACGGAAAGCCCGGTCATCAGGGCGCCCGGTTCCCGTCCGGCCTCGTCCGACCGCGCCAGCAGGGCGTCGGCGCTCTCAACGGCCCGGACCCATGCCGTCTTCGGCCCCGCCGGCGCGTAGTGGGCCTCCCGGCTCGGCCCGAACAGGCCCAGCGTCGGCGCGCCGGCGGCGGCGGCGAGATGCATCAGGCCGCTGTCGTTGGCGACGACCAGGTCGCAGCGCGCGAAGGCCGCCGCCAGGGTCATCAGCGGTGCCCTGTCAACCAGGTCGATCAGCCGTTCGGGCGCCACCGCGGCCAGGACCGGAGCCGCCAGGTCGCGTTCGCCGGGGCCGCCCGCCACCAGCACCCGGGCGCCCGGCAGAGGCCCTTCCGGTCCGGTGAACCGGTCGATCAGTGTGGCGAAGCGGTCGCCGGGCCACGCCTTGGGCGGCCAGTTGGCGGTTGGCGCCACGGCCAGAAGCGGTCGGTCGTCTTCACCGAGCAACTCTGTGGCGCGCGCGCTGTCGTCCTGCGCCATCCACAGGCGCGGCGTCAGCGGCGGCGCAAGACCGAGGGCAGCTGCCATCTGCTCCAGGCGGTGGCCGTCGCCGCGCGGCGTGCGGTAGATCCGCCGCTCGCCCGCGCGCAGGGTCCAGGCCAGGGCCGACCCCCGCATATCCACCACCCGGTCCCAACGGCTGCCCGCCACCTCACGCCAGAGCCGCCACCAGTGCCGCCCGCGACTCTCCTTGCGCCAGGCGATCACCCGGTCGACCTGGGGCACAGCCTCGAACAGGGCGGCCGCGACCGGCCCGCAGGCAACCGTGATCCGTGCTTCGGGCCGCTCGGCGAGCAGCCGGTCGAGCACGGCGGTCGACAGGATGGCGTCGCCGAGACGGTTCGAGGTGACGAAAAGCGTGCGCATGGCTCCGGATAGCGTGCCGGAGGCCGGGACGCGAGCCCAAATGGCCTGCCGAAGCGAGCCCTACTCTGCCGCCGTCTGCATCGGCGCGCGCACCGGATGCAGCCCCAGCCGGTCGAACAGCGACAGGGTCCACGCTCGGACACCGTCGTTGAACAGCTCCCAGCCCTTCACATGGGCCCGCTTCGGCTGGCCGCCGGGAACGCCGAGACGATGGCCACCGCCCATGTTCCAGCGGTGGATCATGTCGATGGTGATTTCCGGGTGAAACTGCAGCCCGTAGGCCCTGTCGCCGTAGCGGAAGGCCTGGTTCGGGAAGGAGTTCGTCCCCTCCGCCAGCATAACCGCGTCGGCGGGCAGGCCTTCGAAGCCTTCCCGGTGCCACTGGAAGAAGTGAGTCGAATGATCGAACAGGCCCTCGTCCCGGGCGACCGGCGTCGGGACCACCTCGGTGAAGCCGATCTCCACATGCTTCTCGGGATGCGGAGAGACCGTACCGCCCAGCGCCCGGGCCAGGATCTGCCCGCCGAGGCAGAGGCCGAGATAGGGGATGTCGGCGTCGAGGGCGCGCTTTGTGAAGTCGATCTCGTATCGGATGCCGTCGAGGCGCTGGCAGTCGTTCGCGCTCATCGGGCCGCCGAAGACGGCGATACCGGCGTAGTCGCTGAGATCGGACGGCAGATCGTCACCGATGCAGGGGCAGCGCCGGTCGAGCAGGTAGCCCCTCTCCTCCAGCAGCTCGCCGACGCGGCCGGGGGTGGAGGTCTTCTGGTGAACAACGATGAGAAACCGATCCGAAGTCATGACTCTCCTTTGCGCAGCAGGAACTCGCGGCCGACCTTCACCCGCGGTTCGCCATCGTAATCGATGATGTCGGCGGTGGCGTAGGTCTCGCTCCACTTGTCAGGGAGATAGGATCCCGTCCCCACGACGTCCACCGGTGCCTTGGCCAGGGCCATCACCCGACACTTCTCCGGGCCGAACCCGGAGGAGGCGACGATCCGCACTTTCGGGAAGCCCTCGGCGTCGAGCCGCTCGCGCATCGACCAGATCGCCGCCGCCGACACGCCGGTGCCGATCAGGGCGCGCAGCTCCGCCTCGGTGCGGTACCCACGGATCGCCTCCGGCGCCTTGCGGTCGAGGACCGCGTAGGCCTCCGCCGTATCCAACCCCTCGATGTAGCGCCCGCCATGGGTATCGAGCCGGACCGCGAGCCGGCCCTCCGCCGCGAGGTCCGGAAACCGCCGAGCCACCGCGAGCGCGTCGGTGAACTCCTGGCCGAAATAGTCGACCAGAACGGTCAGGTTCTCGCCCGGATGGGTCTCGTGGAACATCTCGGCGGCTCGAACCGTCGAGCCGGCATAGCCGATCAGTGCATGCGGCATGGTGCCGAAGCCGCGATTCTGGTCGAAGTAATGGGCGGTCGCGTCGGTGGCATTGCCTATGAAGCCGATGGCGCCGACCTTGTTCTTCGCCTTGCGCGATCCGACGCTGGCGCCGTAGGCCATGATCTCCGCCATCTCGGTCCCGGCGCAGTGACGTGCGTCCATGGCCAGGAAGGCGGTGTTCGGCAGTTCCACGCACATCGTATAGGCGTTGTAGGCGGCCACGCAGGCGGCGCCGAGCTTCTGCAGATACTGGGTCTCCAGATCGACCAGATGGTAGAACGAGCCGGTGATGTAGAGGATCGGCTCGCCGGCACCGACCCAGGCGCCTTCCTTGTGCAGCTCCTGGATCTCGACCTCGGCCCCGCGCTCGGCCATCACCCATTTAAGCCAGTCGACGGCAAGCCGGGTCGCGCAGGTGACCGGGCGGCGCATGAACACGGCGTAGGTAACCCGCCGGTCGCCGAACGCGGCCACACAGTCTTTCGTGCGGGTGAAGTACTTGTCGACATATCCCGACAGGGTGTCGGGCGTGGGGTGACGCAGGGTCGTCGGCCAGCCGTTTCCGGCCGGCTCCATCCGGTCGTCGTCATCCCGTTCGATCGCGCTCATCACGGCATTCCGCTTGTCTCAAGGCGAAAGAGACTAGCGCCTGTCCCGCTTCAGGGGAAAGGGGGGAACCGGCGCAGCACCGCTTCCCCCGTCGATCCGATCAGCTCGCCGCCTTGAACGGCAGGGCCCCCGCGCCGCCGCGGCGGCGCTGCAGCATCTCGGCCACCAGGAAGGCGAGTTCGAGCGACTGCGCGGCGTTCAGGCGCGGGTCGCAATGGGTGTGAAAGCGGTCGCGCAGCGCTTCCTCGGTGACGCCAGTGGCGCCGCCGATGCACTCGGTCACATCGCGGCCGGTCATCTCGAAATGCACGCCGCCGGCATAGGTGCCCTCTTCCTCGTGCACCTCGAAGAACGAGCGCACCTCGGAGAGAATCCGGTCGAACGGACGGGTCTTATAGCCGGTGGAGGACTTGACCGTATTGCCGTGCATCGGGTCGCAGGACCAGACGACATGACGGCCCTCGCGCTCCACCGCGCGGACCAGCGGCGGCAGGCCCTCGCGCACGCTGTCGGAGCCGAAGCGCGCGATCAGGGTGAGCCGGCCCGGGTCGTTGTCCGGATTCAGCACGTCGATCAGCTTGATCAGTTCGTCGGGCTCCAGGCTCGGGCCGCATTTCAGGCCGATCGGGTTGTGGATCCCCTTGAAGTACTCCACATGGGCGCCGTCGAGATTGCGCGTGCGGTCGCCGATCCAGACCATGTGGGCGGCCGTGTTGTACCAGCCCCGGTCGTCGGTGATCGTGTCGCGCCGGGTCAGCGTCTCCTCGTAATCGAGCAGCAGCGCCTCGTGGCTGGTGTAGACGTCGGTCTCGCGGAGCTGCGCCACGCTCTCCGGCGTGACGCCGCAGGCGCGCATGAACGCAAGGCATTCCTCGATCCGGCCGGCGATCTGCTCGAACTTCTCGCCTTCCGGGCTCTTCTCGACGAAGGACAGCGTCCACCGATGCACGTCCTCCAGATTGGCCAGGCCCCCGGTGGCGAAGGCGCGCACCAGGTTCAGCGTCGCCGCCGACTGGTTGTAGACCCGCAGCAGCCGCTCCGGGTCCGGAATGCGCGAGCCCTCGTCGAACTCCATCCCGTTGATGATGTCGCCGCGATAGCTCGGCAGCTCGACGCCGTCGACCACCTCGGTCGGCGCGGAGCGCGGCTTGGCGAACTGGCCGGCAAGCCGGCCGATCTTCACCACCGGAAGAGCGGCGCCGAAGGTCAGGACCACCGCCATCTGCAGCAGCACCTTCACGGTGTCGCGGATGTTGTCGGCGGAGAACTCGGCAAAGCTCTCGGCGCAGTCGCCGCCCTGCAGCAGGAACGCCTTGCCGGCCGCCACGTCCGCCAGAGAAGAGCGCAGGCGCTGGGTCTCACCGGCGAAGACAAGCGGCGGGAATGTCCGCAGAGTCGACAGCACGCCGTCGAGCTTCTCCCGGTCGGGATACTCGGGCACCTGCCGGATCGGCCGGTCGCGCCAGGTCGTCGGGGTCCACTCGGTCGTCATCGCGCCCTCCCTCGGAGGATTGGGGTGTCGGAGTCTTATCGGTTTTTAAAGGGTTTCTAACAGCGTGATCCGGGGACTGGAAGCCGATTCGGCTTGGCCCTCACAGCGACGCCGACCGACGTCGTGCGCCCCATGATGCGCGCGGTCCGTTGCGCCCGGACGGGGGACCGGGCATCGTTGCTCGAAATCATCACCGAGAGGGCTCCATGACCACCACCTATCCGCCTGCCGAATCGACCCAGCACATCGACGACGAGAAGGTGCGGGTGACCGAGTGGCGTCTGGCTCCGGGCTCGGCGACGGGATGGCACAAGCACGAGATGGCCTATGTCATCGTCCCGACCAGCGGCGGACCTCTGCGCATCGCGACCCCCGACGGCGACGTTGCCGCCGAGATGGTCGTCGGCCAGCCCTATATCCGCCCCGCCGGGGTCGAGCACGACGTGATCAATGACGGACCCGGCGAGGTCGTTTTCATGGAAGTCGAGCTGAAGGACCCCGCCGCCGCCTGATGAACGCGACGCTCCCGCCGGAGCAGATCCGGCGCCTCATCGTCACCCGGGCCAGCGATCCCAGGGCCATGCACGCCTGGGCCGGCACCCGGATGGCCGAGGCGCCGCTCGACGCGCTGACGTGGTCCCGACGGGCCCGCACCGTGGACCCGCGCGCCGCCCCTCCCCGACACCGTGAGGCCCATGCCCTGTGGTGCCTGGGCCGGGTCGCGGAGGCGGACACCGCCGGAACCCGCGGCGTCCTGCTCGACCCGGGCGACTGGCACGCCTGGATCAACGTGGGCAACGTCAAGAAACGCCGGGGCAACAGCGCGCTGGCGCTCAGGATCTGCCGATGGGCCGAGGCGGCCAGCGCCCCGTTTCACATGGCGGGCATGAACGCTGCCGTGCTGCGCCTCAGGCAGGGCGACTTTAAGGCCGGCTGGCCGCTCTACCGGGCCCGCTACCGCGCGCTGGGCGCGGACCCGGCGACGGTATGGCCCGACCTGCCGGAATGGGACGGCCGCCCGATCGCGGGACGCCTGCGCCTGCTCACCGAACAGGGGATCGGCGACACGATCATGTTCCTGACCATGGTCGCGACGGTCCGCGCGCGGGTCGACTCGATAACCCTGCTGGTCACCCAGCGCCTCCAGGGTCTGATCCAGCGCAGTTTCCCCGACATCCACGTCGTCGCCCCCGATACCGGCGGAACCCTGGAGCCGCTGCCCGACGCCGAGGCCTGGATCTGCGCCGGCGAGCTTCCCGCCGCCCTCGGCCTGTTCACCGGCGGCTCCGTGCGCCCCGCCCCCTATCTCACGGCCGATCCGGACCGGCGCCGGGAGATCCGGTCCGCCCTGCAGCGCCGCCACCCGGGCAAGCGCCTGGTCGGGATCACCTGGACCAGCAAGGCGGATGACGGCTGGCGCCGGACCGTGCACCCGTCCCTCTGGCACGTCCTGTCCGACATCGACGACATCGCCCTGGTCTCGCTTCAATACAAACCGGCGACCGGCGACCTCGCCGCTTTCGGCGACCGGCTGGACATCCATCACGGCATCGACCCGTTCTTCGACCTCGACGGTCTGGCCGCCCTCGTCGCGGCCATGGACGTGGTCGTCTCGCCCCCGAACAACACCGTGCATTTCGCCGGCGCGCTGGGCGTGCCCTGCCACGTCATGCTGCCGGTCGATCCGGACTGGCGCTGGGGGGAGGACGGCGCAGATAGCCGGTGGTATGACACGGTCCGTCTGCACCGCCAGAAACGCGACGGCGACTGGATACCTGTCGTCGCGGCGGTCGCCGACAGCCTGAGACCGTAGAGCGGACCGTAACCGTGAGCCAGCAGTCCCTGGACCTCCTGCATGAGGGAATCCGTTTGCAGAAAGCGGGGTTCCGAGGCCGCGCGGCCCGGCTCTACGCCAAGGTACCGTCGGGCGACCGCTATCACGCCGACGCCCTGAACCTGCTCGGCACCATTCACTTCGAGGACGGCCGCCCGATAGAGGCCGCCCGGCTGATCGAGCAGGCGGTGCGGGCCAGCCCCGGAAACGCCTCCGCATGGGGCAATCTCGGCGGCGTGGCCAAACACATGATGCGCCCGGACGTCGCGATCCCCTGCTACCGCCGGTCCTTGTTGCTGGCGCCGGACCGCGCCGACAATCTGAGCGGGCTGTCCCTGGCGGAGACCGGCTTCGGCCGCGCCCGCGCCCTGCGTCAGCGGATACAGCTATCGCCGATCGACGCCGACGGCCATATCGAGATCGGCAACGACCTGACGGAGGCTGGGGCCAAGGTGGACGCGGCCCGGCGCTTCCGACTGGTCCAGATCATCCAGCCCGCGTCCCCCGCCGGCGCGTTCAACGAGGGCAACGCGCTGCGGGACGCCGGGAACATCGACGGGGCCCGACGCTGCTACGATCGGGCGCTGTCGGTCCAGCCGTCCAACGCGAACATCGTCAACAACCGCGGCCTGCTGTCTTTCGGCCGGGGTGAGTGGGGCGAGGCCGAGGCCTTTTTCCGGCGCGGTCTCGCCCTGTCGGCCGACCATGCCCCGGCCAATTTCAACCTGGCGCGCACGCTGCAGAAGCTGGGGCGGCCGGAGGAGGCCCTGCTGCCTTTCCGGCGCGGCCTGATGGCCGACCCGCTGAACGTCTCGGCGAATTGCGAGCTGGCCGGCCTGCTGGACGAGGAGCGCTGGGCCCGCCGGGCGCTCGCCATCAACCCCTACGCCTCGGAGCCCTACAACCGGCTCGCCCTGCTCTCGACCCGGGACCCGACCCGCGCGCGGGTGCTCTGGCGGCTGCGCCAGGGCGCCTGCATGCGTCCGGACGACCCCGACGCCTGGTACAATATCGGCGTCGAGCTGGGGCGCACGGGCGACGCGGTCTCGGCGTCGAAATACGGGTGGTACGCGACGCGGATCCGCGACCACCATGCGCTGGCCCACCTGAACACCGCCCTTGCCTTGCTGGTGCAGGAGCGCTTCGCCGAGGGGTGGGAGGAGCACCGCCGCCGGCTCGACTCGCCGGACGCCGCCCCCTTCATGCGGTACTTCACGATCCCCGAATGGACCGACCACGACATCGCCGGAAAGAAGCTGCTGGTCTGGGGTGAACAGGGCATCGGCGACGAGGTGCAGTTCCTGACCCTCGCTCCCTATCTGCTGCGCCGGGGCGCCAGGCTGACCGTTCTGACGGAGCCGCGCATCCGACCGATCCTGCGGCGCAGCCTGCCGGGCGTCGAGGTGCCCGACGTCTCCAACCCCTCCGGCGCCCTGGAGGACCACCACGGCTGCGACCTGCAGATCGCGCTGGGCGACCTGCCGCACCGTCTCGCGCTGTTCTGCGGCGGCGAAGCCCGACCGGAGCCCTGGATCGTTCCGGACATGGAGCGGGTCGCGTCGCTGCGGGCCGACCTGCAGCGACGCCATCCCGGCGAGAAGCTCGTCGGAATCACCTGGCGGTCGGTGGCGCCGAAGACGGGTGGCCGGCGCAGCATCCCAATCGGGCTCTGGCGGGAGATCGCGGCGGTGCCGGGCGTCGCCCTGATCTCGCTGCAATACGGTTTGAAGCAGGAGGACCTGGACGCCTTCGCCGACGAGATCGGACAGACGATCGACCACAGCCACGGGATCGAGCCGATCCTCGACCTGGACGGCCTGGCGGCGCTGGTGGCGGCGGTCGATCTGGTCCTGTGCCCGGCCAACAACACGGTCCATTTCGCCGGTGCCCTGGCCAAGGAGTGCTGGACGCTGCTGCCGACCAAACCGGACTGGCGCTGGGGCCTCACGCGCGAGGACTCGCTCTGGTATCCGAACACGCGCGTGTTCCGGCAGGACGCCGACGACGCCTGGGCTCCGGTGATGGAGCGGGTCGCCGGCGCGCTGGGGCGCTGGGCCACCGGCGGTCCCGGCGGCCCCCAGTCCTGACGCAGAGGTCTACTCGGCCGCCTGCTGCTCCTCGGGGTCCGGCCGCTTCTCGCGCATGGTGACGAACTCCTCGGCGGCGGTCGGGTGAATGCCGATCGTCCGGTCGAAGTCCTTCTTCGTCGCCCCCATCTTCACCGCGATCGCCACGCCCTGGATGATCTCCGGGCTGTCGAGGCCGACCATATGGGCGCCGACCACCTTCTGGCTCGCCCGGTCGACGATCAACTTCATCATGCCGCGCTCGGTGTTCTCGGTGAGCGTGTACTTCATCGGCCGGAAACCGGACATGTAGACGTCGAGCGCCCCGTACTTCTCGCGCGCCTCGGTCTCGGTGAGCCCGACGGTGCCGATCGGCGGCTGGCTGAACACGGCGCTCGCCACGTTGTCGTGATCCGGCGACAGCGGATTGTCGTTGAACTCGGTCTCGGCGAAGCAGGAGCCCTCGGCCAGCGCCACCGGCGTCAGATTGATCCGGTTGGTCACGTCGCCGATCGCCCAGATCGAGGGGATGTTGGTGCGGGAGTACTCGTCCACCTTCACCGCGCCATGCCCGTCCAGTTCGACCCCAACCTCTTCCAGACCGATCCCCTTGGAGTTCGGGTGGCGGCCGGTCGCGTACATCACCGCATCGACCTCCAGGGCCTCGCCGTCGGTGAGATGTACGAGGTAGCAGTCGCCGGCCTTCTCGATCCGGGACGGCAGGGTCTCGGCGTGCAGGTTGATGCCCTTCTTGGCCATCTCCTCGTCGAGGGAGGTGCGGACGTCCTCGTCGAAGCCGCGCAGCACCTTCGGCGCCCGGTAGATCAGGTGGGTCTCGCTGCCGTAGCCGTGGAAGATGCCGGCGAACTCCACGGCGATGAAGCCGCTGCCGACGATGGCGATGCGCTCCGGCCTTTCCGGCAGCTCCAGCGCCTCGTTCGAGGTGATCGCATGCTCGACGCCGGGGACGTCGGGCAGGCTCGGCCAGCCGCCCGTGGCGATCAGGATCCGCTCGGCGGTGTAGCGCTTGCCGCGAACCTCCACCGTGTGCGGATCGACGACCTTGCCCTTGCCGTCGATCACGTCGTTCCCAGCACCGCTCAGCAGGTTCATGTAAATGCCGTGGAGCCGGTCGAGCTCCTTCTCCTTGGCGGCGATCAACGCCTTCCAGTCGTGGCTCACGCCCTCGACCGACCAGCCGTAGCCGCGCATGTCCTCGATCTCGTGGGGCAGGTGCGAGCCGTAGACCAGAAGCTTCTTGGGCACGCATCCACGCAGGACGCAGGTGCCGCCGACCCGCAGCTCCTCGACCACGGCAACCTTGGCGCCGTACCGTCCGGCCGTGCGCGACGCGCGCACCCCGCCGGACCCGCCGCCGATGGTGATGAGATCATAGTCGTAGCCGGCCATCGCCGTTCTCCCGCCTTGGTCTGTCGTCTGTTGACGGCAACATAGTGCTCAGCGACGCAGAAGGTTACCCCCGGCGTTCCGGGACGGAGAGTTTCCGGCTTGGAACGGGTGGGTTGGAATGATTGCAGGAATCAGATATTCAAAATTTCTATCATCAATAGCAGTCAAGAAGATCGGATTGGATCGGCTGCACCGTCTCATGCACGATCTGAGGGAACGACTTTACGATGCGCCACGTTGCTAAAATCGCTCTCACTCTGCTTGCCGGCGCCGTCGTCCTGTCGGGATGCGCGCCCCGTTCGGTACCGATTGTAGGGAATGGCCCACTGCAGCTCTCACAGGACAAGGGGGCGATCCTGTTCGTCCTGCAGCGCGATCCGTTGCTTCTGCAAACACCGCTGACGATGACGATCCGCCAATACAATCCGGCGACCGGCAGGTTCATCGGCGCATCCCGGGCCGGCGAAGAGGATGCGGACAATCCCAATGTGATCGAGGTGAAATACGCGACACAGGCGCAACTCGGGCGGAACGACCGCTATTGGACCTATGTCGTTCCCCCAGGGCACTACGCGATTGAAAGCGTGGAGATCACGAAGACCTACAGCAACGTCCAGTTCATCGGCGGCAACCCGATTGTCGGCCTTGCCGCGACCCTGGTCGTCGCCGCCGCCAGCGCCGCAGCCGCGGAGATGGCGCACGAGCAGATCACTTTCTCAAACGACGGCCGCCTCACCCCGGATGCCCCACGCTTCACCGTATCGGGAGGCCAAGCGACCTATATCGGCGACTTCTCCTTCCAGGGCGAAGAGCAGGTGACCCAGGTCACGACGACGCGGAGCTTCAATGATCCTGATCTCAACGAGACCAGGTCCGTGTCAGACCTGCGCATCATCCTAGACTACCAGTTTCATCCCGAGGGTATCGCATGGTATGCGGAACGCCGTGGTCTCGGCGCCGGACAGATTGTCGGTCAGCGACTGGCGGCGTTTGATGATGCGCGGTTTATGGTCAAGGATTTCTCCTCAGCCCAACAGGACCGGCGTAAACTGGCGCGGGCACCGTCCATGGAGGCGCCGGCGCGCACGTCAGGGTCCGTCGCTCTGCCACCGTCCACCAACGTGCCGCCGTCCGCCTCTGCGCTGCCGTCCGCGCCACCGGCCGGAAGTAAGCAGCGCTTGAGTACCTTGCCGCAGGCCGAACTCCAGCGCCGATTCCTCGCCGGGGAGATCAGCATGGAGGAGTACAACACGGCACGGGCCGGACAATGATCTTTGCCCGGCCCGCAGCTTCTATGATCTGACGGTGCTGGTTACGGCGCGCCGATGCCGCCCATCAGGATGTACTTGATCTCGGTGAACTCGTCGGTGCCGTACTTGGAGCCCTCGCGGCCGAGACCGCTCTCCTTCATGCCGCCGAACGGCGCCACCTCGGTGGAGATCGCGCCCTCGTTGACGCCGACCATGCCGTATTCCAGCGCCTCGGCGACCCGCCACACCCGGCCGAGATCGCGGGCGTAGAAGTAGCTGGCCAGGCCGTATTCGGTGTCGTTGGCCTGCTGGATCACCTCATCCTCGGTCTTGAAGCGGAACAGCGGCGCGACCGGCCCGAAGGTCTCCTCGCGGAAGATCTGCATGTCGGTCGTCGCGCCGGTCAGAACCGTCGGCGCGAAGAAGTTCGCGCCGAGATCCTTGGCCCGGGAGCCGCCGGCGGCGACCTTGGCGCCGCGGCCGACGGCGTCCTGCACATGCTCCTCGACCTTGTCGACCGCCGAGCCCTCGATCAGCGGGCCGAGCACGACCCCCTCGTCGAACCCGTTGCCCTGCTTCATCTTGTTCACCGCGACGGCGAGCGCCTCGGAGAACCTGTCGTAGATGCCGTCCTGCACGAAGATCCGGTTGGCGCAGACGCAGGTCTGGCCGGTATTGCGGAACTTGGACAGGATCGTGCCCTCGACCGCGGCATCGATATCGGCGTCGTCGAAGATGATCATCGGCGCGTTGCCGCCAAGCTCCAGGCTCACCTTCTTGACCGTGCCGGCGGCCTTGGCCATGAGCTGCTTGCCGATCGGGGTGGACCCGGTGAAGCCGATCTTGCGGACGATCGGGTTGGTGGCGAGCTCGTCGCCGATGGCCGACGCGCTCTTGCCGACGACGATGTTGAACACGCCCTTGGGGATACCGGCCCGCTCGGCGAGCACGGCCAGAGCCAGGGCCGAATACGGCGTCAGCTTCGCCGGCTTGATCACCACCGGGCAGCCGACGGCAAGGGCCGGCGCGCATTTGCGGGTGATCATCGAGTTCGGGAAGTTCCACGGGGTGATCGCGCCGACGACACCGACCGGCTGCTTGATCACGACGATCCGCTTGCCCGGCGCGTGATTGGGGATGACGTCGCCGTAGCTGCGCTTCGCCTCCTCGGAGAACCACTCCACGAAGGAGGCGCCGTAGGCGATCTCCCCCTTGGCCTCGGCCAGCGGCTTGCCCTGTTCGGCGGTCATGATGGCGCCGAGATCGTCCTGCGCCGCCATCATCAGCTCGAACCACTTGCGCAGGATCTGGCCGCGCTCCTTGCCGGTCTTCTCCCGCCAGCCCTTCCAGGCGGCGTTGGCGGCCTCGATGGCGCGCCGGGTCTCGGCCTCGCCCATATCGGGGATGGTGCCGAGCTTGCTCCCGGTCGCCGGATCCTCGACGTCGACCGTGCCGCCGCCATCGGCGCCGACCCATTCGCCGTTGATGTAGCCCTGCTGTTTGAACAGCTCCGGATCCTTCAGGCGGCTGGCGAGATCCATGTCCGTATTCTCCCTCGTGCGCCGTCCGGCCCCTACCCCATTGGCAGGCGCGCCGAACGGCTGATGGTGTTTGTGACGTTCCCCGTACTATAGGCAGCGCGCGGGCGATTTGAAGGGAACGAAACGCCGCCAGGCTCGCGGCACCCTCCCCACATCCCCAACTGCCGGGCGTTAGCGGCCGACGCTGTCGACGCCCGGGACCGCGCAGTCTCCGGTCGTGTAGATCGTGCGGATGGCCGTGGTCCCGGAGAGGCTCATGGCCAGATTTCCGGTGCAGTCGGCAAACGTGATCCAGGCTTTGAAGGACAGGGATCCCGGCGCCTCGCCGCCCTGGTCGTCCGGGGTCACGAAGACGTCGTGGATGCGGGACCGGTCGATGGCGAGCCGGTCGATCGTCGCATCGACCTTGGCCCGGACCTCGTCGATGCGCCGAGCCTCCGCCGGAGCGGAGAGCGATGCCGCGAGCACCAGGGTCCCCGCGGCGACGCCGCCAAGTCTGTACGCCATGCCATACCTCCATCGGTTGTTCACTGGCGTAGAGATGGTCGGTCGTCGCCCGCCCCCGAAATCACGAACCCGGCATGGGAGCCGTCGCTTGCAGGACGAAATCGGTGACCGCCCGCACCACCGGCCGAGCCAGCAGCATGCGGGCATGGCCGAACCGGTCGGTCAGTTCGAGCGTCGCGTCGGGGCGGCGGGCCGCCAGCGCCTCGGCATCGGACACCGGCACCTCCTCGTCGCCCCGGTCGTGCAGGAGCAGAAGCCGCGGCGGCAGCCGGTCCGCCATCTTGAGCAGGTCGAAGCGGTCGCCGTCATAGCCGCGCCGGCGGAGTGCCGCCATCAGATCGGCACTGCGCGCCTGCGGTTCGCCGGCCATCTCCAGCCAGCGCCGCGTGGCCGACGCCAGATGGACGGGCGTCGCGACCAGGGCCAGCGCCGGCAGCTCGGCCGGACGACCGTCGATCACGTCCGGGACACAGGCCAGACCCGCCGCGAGACCGCCAAAGGAATACCCGACCGCCGCCGTCGGCGCGGACCCGGCCGCCGACAATTCCAGGCACAACAGCCTGAATGCAGCGGCGATGCGCGGCAGGGTCGCGGTCGTCCCCTCACTCTCGCCATGCCCCGGAGCGTCGAAGGCCGCACAGCGCACGCCGGCACCCGTCAACGCGCGGATCACGGCGGCGAAATGGGTCGCGCGCGATCCCCAGCCATGGACCAGGATCACGCAGGCGCCGTCGGGCGACGGCGTGGCGGGCTCCCAAAGATAGGTCCGGACCCGGTCGACCGTCCCCGGCTCAACGCCCGAAACCGTCAGGACATCCCTCGTCGCCTGATCGCCGAGTGCCGTGTCTCCCGGCCGCGCCGCCAGCGGCTCCGGCGTACACCAGCGCTCGAACAGGGTTTCGATATCGTCGGCGGTCACTCGACCGTAACGCTCTTCGCCAGGTTGCGCGGCTGGTCGGCGTCGGTGCCCTTGGCGACCGCCGCCAGATAGGCCAGCAGCTGCACCGGGATCGCGTAGAGGATCGGCGCGACCTCCGCCGGCACGTCGGGCAGCACGACCAGATGGTCGGCCGACTCTCCCAGTACTTCCGCCCCTTCGGCGTCGGTCAGCAGGATGACCCGGCCGCCGCGCGCCCGCACCTCGGCCATGTTGGAGGCGGTCTTGTCGAACCAGCCGTCGCTGGGAGCGACGATGACCACCGGCACATGCTCGTCGATCAGGGCGATCGGCCCGTGCTTCATCTCGCCGGCGGCGTAGCCCTCGGCGTGCACATAGGTGATCTCCTTCAGCTTGAGCGCGCCTTCGAGCGCGATCGGATAGGACAGGCCGCGTCCCAGATAGAGGACGTCCCGCGCCCGCGACAGGTCGTAGGCGATGCTCTGGTAGGCGCTGACATCCATCAGCGCCTCGGCGACCCGGCTCGATACGCCCTCAAGCGCGGCGACCAGCCGTTCCGCCTCGACCTCGTCGACATGGCCGCGCGCCTGGCCGAGCGCGATGGCCAGACCCAGGAACGCGGTGAGCTGAGCGGTGAACGCCTTGGTCGAGGCGACGCCGAATTCCGGCCCGGCGCGGGTCAGCAGGACACCGTCGGACTCCCGGGCGATGGTGCTCTCCGGCACGTTGACGAGCGCCAGCACCTTCTGGCCGAGGCTCTTGCCGTGGCGCAGCGCCATCAGGGTGTCCAGGCTCTCGCCCGACTGGGAGACGGCGATGATCACCCCGCCCTCGGGCAGGACCGCCTTGCGGTCGCGGAACTCCGACGCCAGATCGACCTCGCAAGCCACGCCGCCGATGCTCTCCAGCCAATAGCGCGCCGTCAGCCCCGCATAGAAGCTGGTTCCCGCCGCCAGGATGGTGATCTTCGACACCGACCCCGCGTCATCCAGCGGATGCGGCAGGGTCGCAACACCGGTGCCCGGATCGATCACCGCGTGGAGCGTGTGGGCGATGGCCTCCGGCTGGTCGTAGATCTCCTTCTCCATGAAATGGCGGAAATTGCCCTTGCCGATCATGGCGGCGGAGACGGTAGAAACCTGTTCCCGGCGCTCGACGGGATTGCCGTCGCTGTCGAACACCGACACGCCGGAGCGGCGCAGAACCGCCCAGTCGCCGTCGTCGAGATAGATGATGCGCCGGGTCAGGGGGGCGAGTGCCACCGCGTCTGAGCCGACATAGGCCGCGTTGTCGCCGATGCCGATGGCCAGCGGCGACGCCCGGCGGGCGGCAAGCAGCAAATCCTCCTCGCCTGCGATCAGCACGACGAAGGCGAAGGCGCCGGTCAGCCGCGGCATCACCCGGGCCATCGCCTCCTGCGGCGTCGCCCCGGTCCCCAGTTCGCGCTCCAGCAGGTGGGCCACGACCTCCGTGTCGGTGTCGCTCGCGAAGGTCGCGCCCTCGGCGGCGAGCTCGGCTTTCAGGGCGGCGTGGTTCTCGATGATGCCGTTATGGACGACGGCGACCCGGCCGGCCACGTGCGGGTGGGCGTTCGCCAGGTTCGGCGGACCGTGGGTCGCCCAGCGGGTATGTCCGATGCCGGACACGCCCTTGAGCGGATCGCCCTGCAGCACCTCCTGCAGGGCCGAGAGCTTTCCCGCCGCCCGGCGCCGGGCAAGGCCGCCCTCCGAGATCGTGGCAAGGCCGGCGGAGTCGTAGCCGCGATACTCGAGCCGCCGCAGCGCATCCATCATCAACGGCGCCGCCGGTTCGGACGACAGCACTCCAACGATCCCGCACATGCCTCAGCCTTTCGTCTTCTTCTTCTTCGCAAGATTGCGTTGGCGCAGGCGTTCGCCCCCGCCGGGAATGGTCTTGGTCTCGCCGCGCACGACCACGAGGTCGTCGCCGGCCACATTCCGGGTCACGGTCGAGCCTGCCCCGATCACCGCGCCGTCACCGACTGTCACCGGCGCGACCAGGGCGGTGTTCGAGCCGATGAAGGCGCCGGCGCCGATATCGGTGTGGAACTTGTTGAATCCGTCGTAGTTGCAGGTGATGGTCCCGGCGCCGATATTGGCGCCGCTGCCGACCCGGGCGTCGCCGATATAGCTCAGGTGATTGGCTTTCGCCCCGGTCTCTACCTCGGCGTTCTTCACCTCGACGAAGTTGCCGATATGCGCGTTCTCGCCGATGCGCGCTCCGGGTCGCAGCCGGGCATAGGGCCCGACCTGGGCTCCGGCGCCGACGACGGCCCCCTCCAGATGGCTGAAGGCCCGAATCTCCGCCCCCGCCTCGACGACGACCTTCGGGCCGAACACCACGTGGGGGGCGACGGTCACATCCTGGCCGAGCCGGGTGTCGTGGGTCAGGAAGACGGTCTCGGGCGCGGTCATGGTGACTCCGCCGTCCATCGCCGCGGCCCGCAGACGGTTCTGCATCGCGGCTTCGGCCCGGGCCAGCCCGGCGCGGCTGTCGACCCCCTGGGTCTCGACCGGGTCGCAGGTGACGACCGCACACCGCCGGCCCCGCTCGCGGGCGATGCCGACCAGATCCGTGAGGTAATACTCACCCTTGGCGTTCGCGTTGCCGATCTGGCGTAGCATGTCGAACAGGAGGGCGGCGTCGACCGCCATCACCCCGCCGTTGCAGAGCCCGACCTCCAACTCGTAGGGCGTGGCGTCCCGAGCCTCGACGATCCGCTCCAGACTTTGGTCGGGACCGGTAATCAGTCGGCCGTACAGCGCCGGATCGGCCGGCTCGAACCCGAGGACGACCACCGCCGGATCGTCCGGCGTCCGGCGGGCGGCCACCAGACGGGACAGGGTCTGCGGCGTGATCAGCGGCGTGTCGCCGAAGCAGACCAGGACCGTGCCGCCCTCCGCGCACCAAGTCTCCAGCGCCTCGGCCGATGCCAGAACGGCGTGGCCGGTGCCGAGCGGCGGGTCCTGCACGGCGAGCGCCGCCCGGCTGCTGACGGCTTCGCGAACCCGGTCATGGGCCGGGGCGGTGACGACGACGACCGGATCGGCGCCGGCCTCCGCCACCGTGTCCAGGACCCAGGCGATCATCGGCTTGCCGGCGACGGGATGCAGCACCTTGGGCAGGGAAGATTTCATCCGCGTGCCCATGCCGGCGGACAGGATCACGGCGGCAACTCGCTCGGTCATCGGTGGCAGGCTCCTTGTCTCGACCGGTCCGGCCCCTGTGGACGCCCGAGCGACTGACACGCCGACTGACACGGGCGACCCTCGTTGCCGCGCGGCGAAAATGCCACCGGTCCGCACGATTGACGAAGACACGTTTTGCAACGGAGTGTAACAGGCGCCAAGCGTTTCCGACCTCGGCGTTTCCGATCTCCGCCCATACACCCCCACGGAACCCATGCCGATACCGACCGACACGACCGCCGTGGTGTTCGACCTCGACGGCACGCTGATCGACAGCGCCGACGACCTCGGCGCGGCCGCCAACCGCCTGCTCGCCGCTGAGGAGCGCCGGCCCCTCTCTGATGCCGAGGTGAGGCAGTTCATCGGCGACGGCAGCCGCGTGTTCGTCCAGCGCGCCTGGGCCGCCACCGGCGCGACCGCCCCGGACGGCGACCTCGACGGCGACCTGGACGGCCTGGTCGCCCGCTTCGTCGCCGAATACGAAAGCGACGTGGCTGGGCATACCCGCCCCTACCCGGGCGCGATCGAAACGGTCAGGCGCCTGAAATCGGCGGGCCTGAAGATCGCGGTGTGCACGAACAAGCCGCAGCGTCCGGCGGAGATGGTTCTGGAAAGGCTCGGCTTCGCGGCGCATCTCGACGCGGTCGCCGGCGGTGACAGGTTCGCCTACCGCAAGCCCGACCCGCGGCATCTGGAAGAAACGATGCGGCTGCTGGGTGCGACCGCCGACAGGACGGTGATGGTCGGCGACAACGAGCACGACATGGCGGTCGCCCAGGGTGCGGGTACCGGCGCGGTACTGGTCACCTACGGCTACGCTCGGACCCCGCTGGCGGAGATCGATGCAGATGCCCGCATCGACACTCTGGACAGATTGCCGGGCCTCTTGCGGATTTAGCGGACCGACGTCCCGCGTGCGGAACCGGGAGAGCGCCAAGAGAGATTGACAACAACTGCCGCGCCTCGTAGATACCGCTCTCCCGAACGGACCGGGCGCGTAGCTCAGCGGGAGAGCACTGCCTTCACACGGCAGGGGTCGCTGGTTCAATCCCAGCCGCGCCCACCATTCAAATCAAACACTTACAGTGATAAAGCCGACCGTCACGCAGTCCTCTTTGGTTCAATTGAACCAATGCCGGTTTGGCGCCTCCACTTTGCGCCCCTCGGTCATCAGGTAAACCGCGATGATTAAATGACTTACACCGGTCGGCATTGATCAAAACTCATGAGCCCATTTTCTGTAGCCAATGGAGATGATGGCCCATGGCTGGTCGATAAGTTTGTTCCAGGCATCGCTCATAAATCAGCACACGCTGCCAGCCCGTGATGCTGACCGAGGCCCCAAACTCTTAATCAGCGGGTCCAAGGTTCGAGTCCTTGTGCACCCACCAAAGCCTTCAATGACATTTTGGTCAAGACGCGCCGGTGGCATCTTGGCACCGGCCTGCCGGCGTGGGCGCTGGTGTTCCGCCGCCCGTGGGTTTCAATGGTGAACCTTCGGCCATGGCGCCGAGCAACTGACGTCACTCAAGGAGCGGCCAGTGGCCACCGCTTCGTCATTCTCCTCCCAGACCGGTAGGCTTTGGTAACCAAGGCCAGAAGTTTGGGACATTTGTTGCGACGGGATAGGGATTTGCACACCCGATGGGTCTAGCGTTCGGCTGAACACGCATCAGTTGGAAGCGGAGCTATGTCCTTATCTGCACGAGCAGCCCAAAGTGACGCCGAAGCCCATGTGTCCTCGCCGACCCGCATGGCGGCGCCGGCTGTGCTTGTGCGTCCAGTTGATGGGCAGGAATGGGACGCTATCGTCGGCGGCTTCGATGGTGTCTGCCAGGAGCAGCTTTATACATTCGCCACGATCCGCTGGCCCGGCGTGACGGTTGAACCCCGCCTGTTCGAGCGCAATGGGCGCGTCATAGGCGGTTCGCTGGTCATGGTGCAGCGCCTGCCGTTCGGCCTGAGCCAGATTGCCATCATAAAATGGGGCCCGATGCTCGCGGACACCAAGGCTCAGGATGGTGCATTGCTTTATCAGGGCATGATCGAGGCGCTGGTGGCTGAATATGCCGACCAGCGCGGCATGATGCTCTCCATTCTGCCCCATGCCAGCACCCAGGAGAATCACGGCGAGTATTGCGAGCTGCGCGCACGCGGCTTCAAGCGTGGGGCCACCCTGCGCTTTCCAGACCGCTATCTGGTCAATCTGCGCCTCTCGGACGAGGCGCAACGCAAGAGCTTCGGCCAGACCTGGCGGCGCCAGCTCAACAAGTCAGAGAAATCGGAACTGGTCTTCGAGCATGCCGGCGTCGAGCATATCAGCGCGTTCAAAACGCTCTATGCGGCGATGAGCGATCGCAAGCAATTCCCTGACTATTCGGCCTTCGACACGCTGGACGCGCTGATGGCGCTCGACCAGCCTTTGCGGCCCGAATTGTTTTTCGTGCGGCAAAGCGGTGAGCTGGTCGCGGGCGCGCTGATCTTCAAGGCGGGGGACCGGGCCGTCTATCTCTACGGGGCCACGAATGACAGGGCCCTGCCGCTGCGCGCCGGCTATTTCCTGCATTGGCATATCATCCGCTGGCTACGCGACCACACCCGTGCAAGCTGGTACGATCTGGGCGGCACAGATGGCTTTCATGGGCTGCACCAGTTCAAAAAGGGCATGGTGGGTGATGCGGGCCTGATCCGGCCTGTGCCGCCGGTGGCCAATTTTGCGTCGCGGCCTTTGGCCTATGCGCTGGGCGCCGGAGCCTTTGCCGCGCGGGAGGCCTATAACGAGCTGCGCCGCCACCTTGAGGCGGTGCGTCCTTCGCGAGCCCGACCCGACCAGACGCCATTGCCATTGCCCGAAGAGTTCCGATGAGCCTCGCACGCCGGCTGGCATCGCAATCGACAATCATTTTCGGCGGACGCCTGTTCGGCGCCGGCCTGATATTTCTGGTACAGGCGTTCATTGCGCAGGTCTGGGGCGCGGCCATTCTGGGCGACTATCTGGTGGTGATCGCTGCGGTAAACCTGATCGCCGTGACCATGCCGCTGGGTTTTCAGACCATCGGGACTTATTTTGCCGCTGAGTATCGCGCCCGAAGCGATCGGCGCCAGCTCATTGCGTTTGTTGTCCGCGCCTATGGTCATGTCGGCCTGACCTTTCTGGCACTGGTGCTGGCGGGGCCGCTTGTGCTGGGTTGGCTCGGGCTGGGGCAACATGTTGTTGCCATGCATTACACGCCAGTTGCCTTGCTCGCTCTTGCGACAGCGCTGGTCTATGTCAACGGCGCCGTACTGGTCGGGCTGAAGCGACCTTTCGCAGGTTTCTTCGCTGACGGGATTTTCCGGCCCATGATGGTGCTGGGAACAGTACTTGCCTGTGCAGCGATGCTGAGTGCGCCCGTCGAAGCCTTCAGCACCATGCTCTGGGTCACCGCCTTCGGCTATGTGCTGATTGCGCTGGTGCATATGGGAATTGTAATCGTCACGCTGCCGCGCATCGGCGAGACTGCCGAGAGGCGCGACGCCGACGCTCCGCGGTGGTGGCGGTTCGCCGCGCCCTGGGTGCTCATCACACTGGCGACGGACTTCTTCTTCGATATCGACCTGTTGCTGCTGGCCAATCTGCTGGACCGCGAGGAACTTGCCATTTTCGGCGTCTGCACGCGGATATTTTCTCTGGTGTCGTTCGGTGTAGCCGCGGTCTATGCCGTGATCCTGCCGGAGATGTTCGAAAGCGAGGCCAATGCGGATCGCGCGGCTTTTCATCGTAAGGTGGGTGAGGCCAATTTGGCGGCGAGCGCGGTGTCGCTGGTGCTGTTTGGCCTCGTGATCGTCGGGGCGCCGTTCGCTTTGCTGCTGTTCGGCCCCGCATTTACTGCCGGGGCGCTGCCGCTGGCCATATTGTGCCTGGGGCTGGTAGTGCGCTCGGTCATGGGCCCCGCATCAATGGTGCTGTCCATCCATGACCGGCCCTGGGCCAGCCTGCCCGCCGTATTGCTGGGCATGGGCACCCTGTTCGTGGGCAATCTGGTTCTGGTGCCCGCATTTCACCTGGTCGGCGCAGCACTGGCAGCGATCATCGCAATTTCGGTCTGGTCGGTGGCCCTCTGGCTGATCGCGCTCAGAACCGCCCAGATCGACGTGTCGATCCTGCAGTGGTTCAAGGCCCGGCGCGTGGTGGCTGCGGAATAGGCGCTAAGCCCCGACCAGCCCCTTGAGTCGGTTCTTGAGGCGCCCCAGGCGTCCGACATAGCCGCTGTCATAGGGGACATCGGGTCGCGTATAGAACTTCTCGATCAACAGGTAGTCCTGGCCGAAGATGTGTTGCTCGAGCAGGGCGGTTTCCCTGTAGCCATAGCGCTTGAGCAGCATGCGGGCGATTTCGTTTTCCGGGCGGACATAGGTGTAGGCCTTATGAAACCGGGTATTGTCCCAATGGGCATCGAATTCACGCATGCCGAACATGCCCAGCTTGGTCTGGCGATGGCTGGGGAATACCCAGCTCCAGTAGCGAAAGATCGAACCGCATTCTGGTCCGGACACCATGGCGCCCCCCGGCACTCCGTCGGCGCACATCAGCATGATATGCCATGGGTCGATGGCCATGAGCCCCTTGAGAAAGGTCCGGTCCAGCCTGCCCGCCTCATGTTGCTTGAAGCGGTCATTGTAATGCGGCGAGGTCAGGATGACGTCGCTCAGCTCGCGATACACAAGGTCCAGATCCGCATGGGTGGCGGCCCGGATGGTCATTTCTGCCATGATGCTGCTCCGCGCTATAGGAGCGGAAAGTGTATCCAGTTCCGGTTAACGGCAGGTGCCGTGCCTATCGAGCAAACACCCTTGCCGGAAAAACCCATTAAATCGCAGGTACTAGGCCTTGCCGCCATGGGGGTGGAACATTATTACGGATGCCGGGAGAGATAAGGGAGGATGACGATGAGCGACCAGCTCCTATTCCAGCCAAGCGCGGCTGCGATCGCGCGCACCCATACCACGGCCGAGCAGTACAATGCGCTGTATCAGCGTTCGATTCAGGACCCGGATGGGTTCTGGGCGGAACAGGCGAAGCGCCTCGACTGGGTAACTTTCCCCACCAAGATCAAGAACACAACGTTCGAATATCCCGACGTGTCGATCAAGTGGTTCGAGGACGGCGTGCTCAACGTAGCCGCCAATTGCATCGATCGGCACCTGGCTGAGCGCGGCGATGACATTGCCATTATCTGGGAGCCGGACAATCCGGAGGACCAGGCCGAACATATCTCTTATCGCACGCTGCATGAAAAAGTGTGCCGCTGCGCCAATGTGCTGAAATCGCTCGGCGTCAAGAAGGGCGACCGCGTCACCATCTACCTGCCGATGATCCCTCAGGCCGCCTATGCGATGCTCGCTTGCGCGCGCATCGGGGCGGTTCACTCGGTGGTGTTTGGTGGTTTCTCGCCCGACGCTCTGGCCGGACGGATCAATGATTGTGACTCGGCAGTGGTCATCACCGCCGACGAAGGCCGTCGCGGTGGCAAGACCGTGCCGCTCAAGGCCAATGTCGACAAGGCGCTGGAAGACTGTCCGGGCGTCTCCAAGGTGCTGGTGGTGCACAATACCGGTGCCGATGTCGCCATGAAGGGCTCGCGCGACGTCTGGTGGCATGAAGCCGCGGCCGGCGTCGAGCCGTTCAATGATCCCGAACCGATGAACGCGGAAGATCCGCTATTCATTCTTTACACCTCCGGTTCGACCGGCAAGCCCAAGGGCGTGCTGCACACCCAGGGCGGCTATCTGCTCTACACCTCGATGACCCATGAGTTGAGTTTCGACTACAACAAGGGCGATGTGTTCTGGTGTACGGCCGATGTCGGTTGGGTGACAGGGCACAGCTATATCGTCTATGGCCCGCTGGCCAATGGCGCGACGACTGTAATGTTCGAGGGCATTCCGTCCTGGCCCGATGCCAGCCGCTTCTGGCAAGTAGTGGAGCGCCACAAGGTCAATATCTTCCACACCGCTCCGACCGCCATCCGCGCCCTGATGGGTGCGGGGTCCGAGTTTGTCGAGAAGCACGAGATGCCCTCGCTGCGCCTGCTCGGAACGGTAGGTGAGCCGATCAATCCCGAAGCCTGGATGTGGTACTACAACAAGGTGGGCAAGGGACGGTGTGAGATCGTTGATGCTTGGTGGCAGACGGAAACCGGCGGTCATATGATCGCTCCATTCCCAGGCGCCATCCCAACCAAGCCCGGTTCGGCAACCAAACCGTTCTTTGGAATTCAGCCCGAGGTGCTGTCGCCAGAAGGCAAGGTGCAGGAACAGACCAAGGCGGAAGGCGTGCTGGTCATCAAAGATAGCTGGCCCAGTCAGGCCCGCACCATCTGGGGTGACCATGGCCGGTTCGTCTCGACATATTTCGAGACCTATAAGGGCAACTACTTCACCGGTGACGGCTGTCGCCGCGACGAAGATGGCTATTACTGGATTACAGGGCGTGTTGACGACGTGCTCAATGTTTCCGGCCACCGCCTGGGTACGGCCGAGGTGGAGAGCGCTCTGGTTGCGCACCCAAAGGTTTCCGAGGCAGCCGTGGTTGGCTTCCCGCATGACATCAAGGGGCAGGGCATCTATTGCTATGTCACGCTGATGGCCGGCGAACAGAGCAGCGACGAGCTGCGTCTTGAGCTGCGCAACTGGGTGCGCAAGGAAATCGGACCGATCGCTTCGCCCGATTTCATCCAATGGGCGCCTGGGCTGCCCAAGACGCGTTCGGGCAAAATCATGCGGCGTATCCTGCGCAAGGTCGCGGAGAACGAATTTGGTTCGCTTGGGGATACCTCAACCTTGGCAGATCCATCCGTTGTGGATGATCTGATTGCCAATCGCCAGAACAAGCCGGCGTAGGGCGAAAAAATCGGGCGGTGGCAACACGTTCCACCGCCCTTCCAGTTCGGCGGGGGCCGGCTGGAAGGTTGAATAACCGCCGGTCCTGCGACCACCTTGAGCTCAGTATGGATGCAAACTCCGATTGCGCATAACGCAAATGGATCAGTTGGAACGATTTTTTTCAGAATCACAGGAGTTTTCTGAAAAAAATCGGCCGGAGAGGCGGTTTTCTGAAAAAGATCGGGCGGCGAGGCGCGGTGCCTGCCACCCGACCAGTTCGGTGGTGAGCCGAAGAAGGTTGAGAAATCCGACCCTGCGTCCACCTTTGTGAGGGTTTGGCATTGCCCGGCCCCTTGCGGCCATCCCCTGTTCAGGGGAGACCATTGTCTTGCCGCCATTTGCTGGGCACTCTGCAGACCCGATTCCTTGGCCGGTGATGTCCGTGCTTCGATTGCTCTGCGCTCTTATTGTCCTGCCATTCCTGTCGCAGCCGGCCGTCGCCGCGACGCTGGAAGAAATGGCAGGGCAGATGATTCTTGTCGGTTTTGAGGGCGACGCACCTGCCGATGCCGGCGTCCAAGCCGTCGTCAGCGACCTTGAGGCCGGACGCTTGGGCGGGGTGATGTATCTCAAGAAAAATGTGTCGAGCCTGCAGACCGTGCGGGAGATGAATGGCATTTTCCGTGCTGCGTCACCGGACTTGCCACCCTTCATCACGCTTGATCAGGAAGGCGGGGCGGTGGAGCGGTTGACCCGCGATGTGGGGTTCACCGAAATTCCCAATGCCGAAACGGTTGCCGCCAACAACACGCCGGAGCAGGCGGAGGCGATCTACGCTCGCATGGCCGAAAGCATTGCTGAGCAAGGTTTCTCGGTCAATTTCGGTCCGGTGGCGGACCTTAACACAAATCCGGAAAACCAGATCATCGCGCGTTTCGGGCGAGCCTTTTCGGCTGACCCCGTGGTGGTGATCGACTATGACGCGGCCTTTGTGCGCGCACATCGCGCCGCGGGTCTCGTGACGGCGCTCAAGCACTTTCCGGGGCATGGCTCTTCCACCGCCGACAGTCATGAAGGTTTCGTGGATGTCACGCGGAGCTGGTCGCCAGATGAGTTGGAACCCTACCGGGTATTGATCGCCAAAGACATGGCCGACATGGTCATGGTGGGGCATCTCTACCACGCCGATTATGCCAATGGGGACGGGGAGACTCCGTCATCTTTGTCACCCCGCTGGATTGATGGCGTGTTGCGGGACGAGCTCGGTTTTGACGGCGTGGTAATCAGTGACGATCTGGAAATGGGCGCGATTCGCGAGCATTTTTCGCTTGAGGACACGGTCGTCAAAGCGGTGCGCGCGGGCATGGACATCCTGTTGTTCTCCAACACGGCCGATTATCGCCCGGGGCTGGCCCAGGACGTGCTCGGCATCCTGATGAGCGAGGCTGCATCCGACCAGGCCTTTGCCGATAGGATCGAGGACAGCTATCGCCGAATCGTGGCGCTCAAGGCGCGGTTGCAGTGAAGAGGCTTTCCCCGGCTTTCTTGGCAGGCGTGTTTGCAGCGCCGGGCGCAGCCGATAAGATGCTCTCCCCTAGTGAGGAGGCCCGAGACTGATGTCGGAAGAGCGCGAGATCAGGCGTGTTCGGGCGCTTTTCCTGTCGGATGTGCATCTGGGCATGAAGCCGATCCGCAGTGCACAACTGGCCGATTTCCTGCGCGCGCATGATGCCGAGACGATTTATCTGGTCGGGGACATTCTCGATGGCTGGCGGCTGGCCAAGCAGTGGCACTGGCCGGCCCAGTATAACGAGGTGATCCAGATCATGCTCGACAAGGCGACTGCCGGTACGCGGATCGTCTATCTGCCGGGCAATCACGACGAGTTCCTGCGCGAATATCTCGGCACCTATTTCGGCGAGATCGAGCTGGTGGATCGCACCATCCACACTTCGGCGACGGGCAAGACCTATCTGGTGATCCATGGCGACCAGTTCGACGTCGTGGTGATGAATGCCAAGTGGCTCGCTCATGTGGGGGACTGGGCCTATAATGCGGCGCTGCGCGTCAACATTGCCATCAACTGGGTGCGGCGGCGGCTGGGGCTGCAATATTGGTCGCTCAGTGCCTGGGCCAAGCAGAAGGTGAAGAACGCGGTTTCGGTGATCGGCCGGTTCGAGGAAGCCCTGGTGCACGAAGCCAAGGAGAGCGGCGTCGATGGGGTGATCTGCGGTCATATCCATTTTGCCGACATCCACGACCGGCTGGGCATCCAGTATATCAATACCGGCGACTGGGTGGAGAGCTGCACGGCCATCGTTGAGAATGACGATGGGGCGTTCGAGCTGATCAAGTGGACCGAAATGGTCACCGGCGATACCCGCAAGCCGAAATTGCGCCAGAGTTCCGGGCAGTAAACCCGTCAAGTGAACGTCACATGGCCGTCACGCAAGCGACGCGGGGCGCGCGCACCATGCTGACATTGCGAGCAATCGTGGTGTCGCCATGTATATCGATCCCAAGCTTTCCCGCCGCCGTATTCTGATCGTCACTGATGCGTGGCGCCCGCAAATCAATGGCGTGGTGCGCACGCTCGAGAGCCTAGCCAAGCAATTGAGAGCCTGGGGGCACGAGGTCAGTTTCCTCACCCCGGAGCCATTCTGGACCGTGCCAGTGCCCACCTATCCCGAGATCAGGCTGTCGCTGGCCTCGCGGCGGGCGGTGTTCCTGACCATGGCGCGGTCGCGGGCGCACCACATCCATATCGCCACCGAAGGCCCGCTCGGCCTGTTGGCGCGGCGCTATTGCCTGAAGCGCGGGAAGGCCTTCACCACCAGCTTTCACACCCGCTTTCCCGAATATGCGGCGGCGCGGCTGCCGCTGCCTGAGGAGTGGAGCTATGGCTATCTGCGCTGGTTCCACGATCCGGCGGTGGCCACCATGGTGCCCACGCCGTCGCTGCGGACCGAACTGAGTGGCCGCGGCTTCTCGCATTTGACGCTGTGGGGCCGGGGCGTGGATGGGGTGCGCTTCCATCCAGGCGAGAAGACCCTGTTTACCGATCTGCCCGGTCCACATCTGCTTTATGTGGGACGTGTCTCGGCGGAAAAGAACGTGACGGCTTTTCTCGATCTCGACGTGCCGGGCACCAAGATCGTTGTGGGGGACGGGCCGGACCGGGTGCATCTGGAGCGGCTTTATCCGGACGCGCATTTTGTCGGCTATCTGCATGGCGAGGCATTGGCTGCCGCCTATCGCAGCGCTGATGTGTTCGTGTTTCCCAGCCGCACGGATACGTTTGGCAATGTGGTGACCGAAGCCCTGGCCTCGGGCACGCCGGTGGCCGCCTATCCGGTCACCGGGCCGCGCGACGTGGTCACTGACCCCAGAGCGGGCACGCTCTCGGAAGATCTGGGCGCCGCGGTGCGCCGTTGCCTGACCCTCCGGCGCGCAGATGCGCGCGCGCTGGGCGAGCAGTTCACCTGGGCGGCGAGCGGCAACCAATTCCTGTCGGCGCTGACGCCGGCCAATGCGCCCGCAAAGCTGGCAAGGGCCATCTAGAACGTTCCAGAGACCGGTTTTGCAGACGATTTGGGTGGAAATGCCCTTGCGTCGCGCGCGCATCCGAGTCAGTTGAGGGAACGCGGCGCGCCTCTGCGCCGGGAGTCCATTTCCATGCCATCGGCCTTTTCGCGCTGGGATTCGCCCGAGCTGCGCGCTTCCATTTATCAGTTTACCGTCTATCTGCCGGGGGGCGTCGCGTCGGTGTTCCTGGGCATCTGGCTGAGCGAACATGGCATTCCGGCCGACCAGATCGGCCTGATCAATGCGCTGCCGACACTGCTTCTGCTGGGCCTCAACATGATCGTTGGCCGCGTTGCCGACCGGGCCGATGACTGGCGGACGGCGCTGATCGGCATTTCCATTGTTTCGGCGTTGACGGCGATACCGATGTATTTCGTCTCCGAGTTCTGGGGAATTTTGCTGGTCTGGGGACTGTGCGCCTCCAGCAATGGCCTGGTTGCGCCGGTGATCGATGCCGCGACAGTGCGCATGACACGCCGCAACGGCACTGATTTCGGTGTCATCCGCGCCTGGGCGACGGTGGGCTATGTCGTGGGCGCGGGCGGTATCGGGCTGTTTCTCAACGTCCTCGGCTCGGGTGCATTCATCACGCTCTATGTGGCCATGGTCGTCGCACGGGCCGGGCTGGCGTTCCTGCTGCCGCGGTTCCGGGCCCCGAAACCGCAGGTGACCCTGGCCGATGCAGCACCAGAAGCCGTGGCGCCACCCAGCCGGCTCAAGGATGCGCTGCAGCCCTGGTTCGTGCTGCCGCTGCTGGCCTTTGCGCTGGTCAACTCGTCCAATGCCGTGATTGGCGGGTTCGGGGCGTTGCTCTGGCACGAGAACGGCATTCCAAGCTATTTCCTGGGCCCCTTGCTGGGCTTCGCGGCCGTCGGCGAGGCGGTGCTGATGTTTGTCTGGCGGCGCTTCGGCGGTCGGGTGACAGCACGTAACATGATCCTTGCCGGGGCCGTTGCCGGGCTGATCCGCTTCACCATCATGGCGTTCAATCCGCCGGTGGAGGTGCTGTTCCTCACCCAGTCGCTGCATGCCTTCAGCTTTGGCATGGGCTATTTCGGGGTGGTGCACTTCATTGCCAACTGGACCAATGAGGCCAATGCGGCAGAGGCGCAGGGCTTTTTCAACATGCTCAACATGGCCATGGCAATGCTGGCGCTGACCGTGTTTGGCGTGCTGGTGGAGTTCTTCGGCGCCTATGCGTTCTTCTATTCGACGGTGACCTCGTCGCTTGCGATTGGCTGCGTGCTGTGGTCGCTCAAGATGCGGCCACCGAAATCGCTGGTGGGGTAGGGCGTTTGTCACGGCGTTTCCATTGCTCAGGCCGTGAATGTACGCCGGCTGGCCCTAGTGGCCTCCGGTTGTGCATTGGACGTGTTCCGAGGCGCGTGCGTCTCAGTAAAACTAAGTAATAGAGACGTCGCCACCTCTCGCCATTCAAGCGTAGCTCTCATGGCCTTCTCACTTCAAATCTCTCCACCGGAGAGATTTGCCCTGTCGGGACAGATCGAAGCGGGTTTCTCCTGCTGTCGTGGCCCCTATTGATCGCTCGTCGCAAGGTGACCCAACGAGCAGGCAGGCCCTGGAGCGACCCAGAACCCAACCGACTCCTCCCGCAAAAGTTCGCTGCAGTCCGTCCGCGCGGGAGTGATGG